>CAVZRA010000001.1:0-71087 GCA_963777645.1 uncultured bacterium
CCGGCAATCCCGGACACATCCATATCAGCCGGGTTGCCACAGTACGCGGTCGCGATGTCGATGAGTCGCAACGCAGCGGCGAGCCGCTGTGTCCGATGGTGCTCGTAGGTTGCAGTGAACGATTTGAGAGCCGTCAGCATGAGCAAGAATCGCAGTAAGTGGGACACCTCCCACGGATTCGGGCCGGAGTCTTCTCTCCGACACCGCGGACCGGCCTAGAGGCCGGTCCGTCGCGGTTTGCGCGGCACATGCAACAGTGGGGATGATCTGTTGCAGGCACCGCTTCGTCCGGCACACGGCGCCTTTATATCCTCGCGGAAACCACCGCGACACTGCGAACCCTTTCCCCATCTCTAGAGAAGCTGGGGGAGTGATCTCGGGAACCATAGGCAGCAACTGGATCGTTGTTAATTCGACCGGTGCGGCGATGGGCCTCACGGCTGTCGGCCTCATTGGGATTGGCTCGTAAGTGGTGTTGTGGTGCAGGGGAGGATTAGCGCGATGTCTGCCACATGCGGAGAAGGACGAGGCAGCCGACACGGATGGGTGGAGATCGGTTTGCTGGCGACACTTGTGATGGCGGGGTGCTCCGAGGGGACGGAGCGAGCTACGACCACTGCTCCGGTGGCCGCCACGACCGTCGTGGCGGCCACGTCGAGGGCGCCGGTCTCCACAGTGCCGCCGACGGGACCCGAGACCACAGAACCGACCACAGTTGACGACGGCATGGATAACGCCGTGTTCTGTGATCCGGAGGATGGCGGGACGGAGCTCGGAGTATGGCCGGCGACGACATGGGCGCAAGCGTGCGATGCGGTGACGAGCGGCACATGGGACTCGCTCCCGACCGACGACCCCGCCGCTCTCGCTGAGAAGTTCCTGACCGACCAAACGGGGTGGACGGAGCTCACAGTCCTGGAGGACCGTGTAACGGAACCGGCTGACTATGCCCGTCGTGCCTATCTCACCTTCGAGGTCCCGGAAGCCGATGGGTCGACCACGGTCAACCTCGTCGAGCACGGTGGCTATTGGTTCGTCGACTCAGTATGGATGACCGAGACGGAACATCCGCCGATGTTCTCGCTGAAGGGTGACATCCTGTGGCTCGGGGCGGTGCCGCCGCCCGAGCCGGGTCTGCTGGAGGTCAGCGTTCAGCAAGGTGGCTCCTCCGTTCTCGTCAACCTGGATGCGACCGAGGTCGCGACCACCGCGATCATCGATCGCAGGCTTGACAGGCCGATCGCCGTGACCGTGATGTGGAGCGACGGAGAGAGCGTCAACGCCATTGCGGCGTTTGCGGTCGGCGCAGGCGACTCAGCCGCGGGTTGAGCGACTGTTCTAGTCAGCCTGGTTTGGCTGAGTGGCGTATTGCGATAACCTCGTGCCCTTCGTCGAAGAAGAGTGGGATGCGCTGGTTACCCAAATCTATGGTTGTTCGGGTGAGAACGATCGATTCTGTCGTCTTCTCTCCGACACCGCGGACCGGCCCAAAGGCCGGTCCGTCGCAGTTTGGCTCAGCCATACTGGTTCTTGGGTCGCAGGGCGCTGAGGCCGCTCCGATGACCGTGGTCAGACCGTTATGACGACGTTGCCGATCTTCTGGCCGGTCTCGACGTAGCGGTATGCCTCGACGATCTCGTCGAGCGGGTATGACCTATCGATCACCGGGGTGAACTCTCCCATTTCGACCATGTTCTTGAGGTACTTGATCTCCTCGGGATCTTCGCGGGGGATGACAAAGAGCACTCTTCGGCGGCGAAAGATGGGTGTGATCAGGGCAAGCACAGGGCCGTGCCAGAGGAAGCCAACGTCCGATGACGCATAGATCCCGCGTGGCTTGAGCAGCCGCCTACACCTCCGGAAGGAGCTCTTGCCGACGGCGTCGAGCACTGCGTCATAGCGCTGCGGATCCTTGGTGAAGTCCTCGACGATGTAGTCGACGACACGGTCGGCTCCGAGTCCGCGGACGAGATCGACGTGTTCGGTGGCGCACACCGCGGTCACGGTGAGCCCAAGGCTCTTGGCAATCTGGACCGCTGCCGATCCGATGGCGCCGGTTGCGCCGTATACGAGGAGGTCCTGACCGGCCGTCAGCCTTGCCCTGCGCAGGAAGCCGAGTGCGTAGTGCGAGCCCTCCATACTGGGAGCGGCCCGATCGAAGGTCAGGTTCGCTGGCATCGACGCAATCAGACCGTCCTGCCCAATGACCATGTACTCGGCATGGGCGCCGAAGCTGCCTTCGCAGTAGCCGCATAGGCGATCGCCGACGGCGAAGGCGGTGACCGATCGGCCGATCGCCTCGACCTCTCCAGCGAACTCGGTACCGAGGACCGTCTTCTTCGGCCTGGGGAAGCCACTCATGAATCTGATGATGAACGGCTTGCCGGCCCGGTAGCCACAGTCCGTACGGTTGACGGTGGTCGCACGAATCCGGATCAGTAGTTCGCCATCGGCCGGTGCTGGTTTGTCTGCTGTCTCGATCGAAACTACGTCCGGTGGTCCGTAGCGGGTGCGTGACGCTGTCTTCATGGTGGTCGAGTATATGCGGAGTCATTCTCCGTCGCCTTTGTGCCGTTCCGGACGGCGTTTGCCCCGAGCGGAACCCGCTCTGCAGGCCATTGGTTGTGGCTGGGATCCCATTGTCGGTCGGTCGCGATAACATCCGGGCTTCGTCGAAGAAGAGTGGGATGCGCTGGTTCCCCAAATCTATGGTTGTTCGGGTCGTGGTTTTTGCCATGTTCTCCGGGGTGTTCTTCGGGGTTGCGGCGGCCGGCGCCGACGACTCGAGTGGTCTCCGTGCGGGCGGTACCTTTCTCGACGACGATGACATGCAGCAGGAGGGTTACATCGAGGCCCTGGTCGCTTCCGGTATCACCAAGGGATGCAACCCGCCGGAGAACGATCGATTCTGTCCCGATGCATCGGTCACCAGAGGCCAGGTCGCTTCGTTCCTGGTCAGAGCTCTCGATCTACCACCGGCGACCGACACTGACAGGTTCACCGACGACGACAAATCCCCACATGAGGCCGATATTGACGCTCTGGTTGCTGCTGGGATCACCAAAGGGTGCAACCCACCGGCGAACGACCAGTTCTGCCCCGACCGGCCCGTAACGCGTGGTGAGATGGCCGCTTTCCTGGTTCGCGCGTTTGGCTACGAAGCACCCGAGGGAGCGGACACTTTCACTGACGACGACCAATCTGTCTTCGAAGTCCAGATTGAGGCATTGGCTGCGACAGGGATAACAACAGGCTGTGGTGGGACGGACTTCTGTCCCGGGCGGTCGATCAAGCGGAAGAACCTCGCAGTGTTCCTGGTGAGAGCGCTCGGCCTGGACCTGATCGTGCCTCCGGTTCGGCCGTACGTCATCGGGGAGTTCACCACGTACCACGATTGCTGTGAATCGAGGGTCACCAACATTCACACGATCGCCGACGCCGTCGACGGGGCAGTCGTTGCTCCGGGCGACACCTGGTCGCTGAACGACTGGGTAGGGCAACGGACGGAGGCAAAAGGATATCTCCCGGCAGGGGCGATCCGGGGCGGCGAGATGGTCGC
This sequence comes from uncultured bacterium, assembly GCA_963777645.1. Taxonomy (GTDB): domain Bacteria; phylum Actinomycetota; class Acidimicrobiia; order Spongiisociales; family UBA5794; genus JAAETI01. Next base: position 3,560 of record CAVZRA010000001.1, read on the forward strand.
CGAGGTTGGTGGCGGCACCAGTCAGTTTGCGACGACCCTGTACAACGCCATCTTCTTCGCAGGTCTCGAGGATGTCTTTCACCAGCCACATTCGATCTACTTCACCCGCTATCCGCTGGGGCGGGAAGCGACGCTCGGGTGGACTCTGCCCGATGTCGTCTTCCGTAACGACACCGATTACCCGGTGACCATCGACACCAGTTACACCGGTACCAGCATCACCGTGCAACTGGTTGGTGCCAACGGCCGTCGCAGGGTCGAGACCACAACCACCGGATCTGCGACCACCTACGGGGGTGGCTACGCCACTGTGACCAGGACGATCAAGTTCCAAGACGGGACGACGACATTCGAAACCTGGTTCCACTCGTACAACCCGATGGTTACCAGCCCGCCCGATCCCGAGCCTCCGCAGGATCCCGATCCGCCGATTGTCCCGCTCTAGCCGTGGCTGCCGGTCGGCTGAGCGCAGGTGTCCTCATGTTCCGCAATCAGCAGGGCGTGCTCGAGGTACTGGTCGGTCATCCTGGTGGTCCCTTCTGGGCAAAGAAGGACGAGGGAGCGTGGAGCATCCCCAAAGGGCTTGTCGAGCCAGGCGAGGACATCGAGTCGGCTGCCAGGAGAGAATTCGAGGAGGAGACCGGGGTGGCGGTGACGGGAGACATGATCGAGCTTGGTTCCATTGTGCTCAAGTCCGGCAAGGAGGTCGTTGCCTGGGCGCTCGAAGGCAACCTCGACCCGGCGTCTGCCACCAGCAATCTGGTCAGCATGGAATGGCCGCCGGGGAGCGGTCGCCAGATCAAATTCCCCGAGATCGATAGGTTGTTGTGGTGCTCCATTGCCGAGGCCGAAGTGCGGCTCAACCGGGCACAGACATCTTTTCTCGCGAGGCTGATGAAATACCTTGACCACCCAGAGTAGTGACCGATACACTTAGGGTAGCGGTAGTGGTCTGTGTAGACAATGGAGAACGGCCGTGAAGCTTTGGAATGAGATCGAACGAGCACAGTTCTCGTTGGCTGTGCGTGGCTATGACCGTGGCGAGGTCGACGATTTTCTGGATGCAACGGTGGCAGCCGTCCGCGGGTTGGAGGACAAGAGCTCAGCTCTGCACGGAAAGGTGAAGACGCTCGAATCCGAGTTGGCGGCACGTCGGGAGACCTCTGAGAGTATCGAGCATGCCTTTCTCGAGGCTGTTGAGAAGAAGCAAGCGATGCTTGCCGATGCCGAGAGGCGCGCCAACGAGATCCTGGCCAATGCCGAGAGCCATGCGGCCAACAACGACGGCGCCATCGAGGGCGAGGCCCTGAGAGAGCAGGCGAAGCTGATGCTCGACCAAGCGTCGACCATGCTCGCCGATGCAGAGCGTGAGTCGGCGATGATTCGCTCCAAGGCAGCGGCCGAGGGCGAACGAGCGGTGGCAGTGATAAAGGCCGAGGCAGAGAGAATGCTCGCTGCCGCGGAGGCGGAGGCCGCCGCTATCGTTGCCGGGGCCGAGCAGCAGCATGAGCGGCTGGCCGCGGCGCTGCGCTTGCTTCAGGAATCGGTGAGCGAGATGCTCGCTACAGGCGCAGAGCGCCACGAGATCATAAAGGTCGTACTCGGTGGGGAGCGAACCTCCGACATTCCCGCAACCCACGACGTGGCCATCGCCTGACGCCGATAGGTCTCAGAACACGGGTCTTCCGTTACTATGCGTGTCTGGTGCGCCCGATGGTCGGGTCAAGTCCCCCTTTGATCGATGGCCAAAAAGAAGAAGGTAAGTAACCGACTCCAGCAGATCAGCAACGCTGGCTCAAAGAAGACGCCTGTGCCACCCATGCCCGGGCGAGTCAGCGAGACTCAGCTGGTCGAGTTAGGCATGTTCGTTTCAGCAACCGTGGTCGGCACGATCATCCTTGCGGTGCTAGCGGTGGTGTTCGGAGTCAAGGCCATAGAGAACCGTCTCGAGACCGAGGCAACGGATTTGATCAATCGCCAGGTAGCGGCAGCTGTCGACGCACAGGACGACCCTTCGATCTCCTCACGCACCGACATCTCCGTGGACGCCAACGCCACCACCCTCAACCTGCGTGGCACGGTAGGTTTCGAAGACTACGTTCTCCTGCTTCCCGAGATGGTGCAGGGACTCGAAGGCGTCAGCAATGTCGACGCCGAGCTGCAGTATGTCGCCCCAGCCAGGGTGAACATTCCCGACATCAAGGCCGCTCCGCTGACGGTGAGCTGGGCCGACGGGAGTGCTGAGATCGCTGGCGAGGTGTCGACCGAAGCGATCCGTGACCTCTTCGTCTCGACACTCGAGGCTCTGTTCCCGGGCAAGGTGAGCTCCGATGGGCTCGTAGTAGTCGACGGGGTGCCCAGCGAGCGGGACTGGGTCTCGTCTGCGGTCGGTATCGTGAAGATCGGGGGCAGCACGCTGCCCGAAGGGAGAGTGCTCATCAACGCGCCGGAACGTCTCATTCAGGTGAGCGGCGAATACGCCACCCGTCAGGAGCGCAGAGATGCCGAGGAGGACGTCCAGGCGCTGATAGATGCCACGACCTTCGACTTCATCAGTGGCCTCTCCATCCCGGAGCCTCCAGCGTTCACACATCAAGATGTCGAGCAGCTCCAGGAGAGCATCGACGATCTGATTGCGGGGAAGGTGGTCGAGTTCGAGCTGAACAGCGACACGCTCACCCCGGTAGGCATCTCCCTGCTCAATGAGATTCTCGACGCACTGGAGAAGTTCCCCAACGTCCCGATCGAGATCGCCGGGTACACCGACAACCAAGGGGATGCCGTGGCGAATCTCGATTTGAGCGAGCGGCGGGCACAGGCGGCCTTTGACTATTTCGTCTCGAAAGGCCAGGATCCGGCACGATTTGTTGTACAAGGCTACGGTGAGGAATCCCCGGTGGCATCGAACGACACAGCCGAGGGCCGGGCGCGCAACCGCAGGATCGAGTTCAAGGCGCTGGAGAATTAGCTGAAATGTTGTTTGTCGCCGGAGAAATCATCGTTTGGATCATCGTCGCGGTGATCTTCGGTTTCCTGATCGGCTGGTTGGCGCGGGGGCGTGGCAAGAGCCAGCCCAAGCGACGCGGCTTTCGCTGATCGGCGCATTCCGGCCGCAGGTCAGCTTTCGGTGCTCTCTGCGATGTCACCCGACCACACGGCGGTGCGCATGACGAACAATGCGGTCGCGAGCACGCCGAGGCTCCCAAAGACATAGACGGTCTTGATCCCGATCCAATCGGCGATGGCACCACCAACGGCAGCGCCGATTGGGATGAGCGACCAGCTTATGGTGCGTGACGCCGAGGCGACCCGACCCAGCTTTTCGGCCGGCGAGAGACGTTGCCTCATGGTGACGATGGCGATGTTGGCAAAGCCCACCCCGCCGATACCGATTCCAGCGGGCACGAACCCCCAGAAACTGTTCGAGAACGCCATCGTGATGAAGCCGGCACCAAACAGGAATAGCCCAACCGTGAACATCCGGCCCAGATGGACCCTGCTCGCGATACGAGGCCCGAGGACGATGAGCACACTTCCCACGGCCGCCTGCAGCCCGATGAACAAACCGATCTGTGCCTCTTCGGTGAAGAGGAACGCGAGGAAGTGAGGCCCCGTGATCCCGCTTCCCAAGTAATCCGCGATGAATAGGGGAAGCAACGCTTCGAGCGGGGCGAAGACCAGATTGACAATTGCTGCTCCCAGTGTGACCCACCGCAGTTGGGCATGGCTCAGCAGGAAGCCGACACCGGAGCGCAGCGCGGTAACGAAGCGCTCGGTTGATTTCACCCTGACCCGGCTACGAACCCGCACACCGGAGAGGTAGAAGGCCGATACGAGGAATGTGCCTGCGTTGGCAGCGAAGGCGACCGGGAATCCGCCACCCACCGAGATGAGCACCCCTCCCAACGCCGGTCCGAACGCAAATGCTGCGGTTCTGGCGAGGGCGAGGTGAGAATTGACGGTGACCAGGTGTTCCTCTGGCACAACGGAAGGCAGCAGCGCCTCGAGTCCGCTGTTGAAGAAGGTCGCCAGCGATCCAACGATAAACGCGGCCAGGAAAACCATCGGTACGGTTGCCGCGTTTGCAGCCGCACCCATGGCGAGTAGGAAGAAGGCGGCGGCACGCAGCAAGTCGGCACCGATGAGGATGGGTTTGATGGCAAACCGGTCGAGGAAGACACCCGCAGTAAACCCGAAGAGTACGGTCGGGATCGTTTCTGCAGCCGAGGTGAGGCCGAGGTCGAGTGCTCGTCCGGTGAGATGGACGACGAAGAGCGGTACCGTCACATACGCTATGTAGTCGCCGAGTAGCGAGACCGCTTGTCCCCAGACGATCGGTCGTGAGCGATGACGGCTTCCACTGAGATCGCGCAGCGTGCTGAGATCTGGGGGCTCGACGAAGGGCATTGCCCAGGCATCATAACGACCTCCGGGGGCTCTTTTCAGTTCGCCCGACACAGTGTCGGGCCGACCCAGATGGGAGAGGATCTGCGGCGATGGCCATGGTGGTCATAGAATCGGTTAGCCTCATGGTGGTTCCCTCCGGGGGATGCAACCGAGTCGACAAAGAGGATTGTCCATGGCGGGACCGTCAGAGCTACCCCAGCTCGTAACTGAATTCGTCGACCTGTCGAAGGAGTACCTTCGTCAGGAGACACTCGAACCCGCCAAGCGGTTGGGGCGTTTCGCTGGTTACACGATTGCCGCTTCGATGGTGTTTGCGATTGGTGGCCTGCTGCTGGCGATCGCTGCAGTGCGGGGGATCATCTACCTGCTCCCGGACGGGCCCAACTGGTCGGGACTTGGTTACCTGCTCGGAGCCATCGTGATCGGCGTGGTAATCGGGTTGATCATTGCCGTTGCCAGCCGGGACGGTGCATCTGGAGACGGGAGAGTGTGACGATGGCGGTTGAACGAGCTGATCTCGAGGCCAAGCTGCGCGAAATCGAGGGAATCGTCGAGGAAACGAAGAGCCAGGCACAGACAACCGGCACTGCGATCGCAATCGTCGCAGTCGTGGCCATCGTGCTCATCTTCCTGTTCGGCAAGCGTCGAGGCAGGAAGCGGGGCGGGGCCCGCGTAGAGATCTACCGGGTCTGATGTTCAAGCGGCTCGTCTCCTTCGGTGTGAAATCCCTTTTCGGGGGTGCTCGTCGTGGTCAACCCCTCCTGGCTGCGTTCGGCACCGCCGTTTCCATCTGGGGGCTGTTTCGCCACTTCTCGCGGGACGACAAGCCCGTCTACACGCGGGAACTCGCCGACGGCGAGACGCTGCGTATCACTCAGCGGCGTGGTGCCCGACCCGTTGTAGAAGAGGAGGTGTAGGGCGTGTTCCGAAACCGGGAGTTGTTCATCAAAATCGTCGTCTGGGCCGTTGTCCTGGCGATGCTCTTCACTCTGGCTGCTTCGCTATTCTCCGTCCTCGCCTAAGCCCGTGGCCCGGTTTGAAGCGGGCGATGCCTGCCTCCTGTTCGATCGCAAAGGCCGTCGGTACTTGATCGAGTTGATTCCGGGAGCGGAGTTCCACCATCACCAGGGCAAGCTGCCCCACGACGAGATCATCGGGAGCGAGGAGGGTGTCACCCTCAAATCCTCGCTGGGACGCGCCCTGATCGTGGTCCGACCCCGTCTCGCCGACTTTGCGTTGAAGATGCCAAGAGGCGCCGCTGTTGTGTATCCGAAGGATACGGGCGCCATCATCGTCTGGGCCGACATCAAGCCTGGCAATGTCGTAGTGGAAGCCGGTACCGGATCCGGTGCCCTGACGATGGCGCTGTCACGGGCGGTTGGTGACTCAGGGAAGGTCATCACCTTCGAGGTCCGCGAGGACCATGCAGCCCTTGCGGCGAAGCGAATTAGCGGTTTCTTCGGGTCCATCCCCGAAAACGTCGATCTGCGACTTGGATCTGTGGAGAGCGGTCTCGAAGACCTTGCCCCTGATCGGGTCGTCCTCGACCTACCTGAGCCATGGCACTCTGTGCCGCTGGCTGCCCGGAATCTGGCGCCGGGCGGGATCTTCTGCTGCTACCTACCGACTGTGCCGCAAGTGCAAACCGTACGAGAGGCGATATCCGAATCGCGGAGCTTCCTCGATGTCATGACCTTCGAGATGATGATGCGGGAGTGGTCGGTCGACGGGCGCTCGGTGCGGCCGAGCCACCGGATGATCGGTCACACCGGTTTCATAACAATCGCCCGCAAGCGGGAGCCTGCGGGCGATTGAACGAGATCCTGTAACGGAGTTACGGCTCGACGAAGATGCACTCGCCGGGGCATTCCTCAGCGGCTTCCACCACGAGATCTACCTGACCGTCGGGGATATCCGCGAGGCCTTCGGCCCCCTCGGAGTTTCCCTCAGATGCGGCAAAGATCTTGTCACCCTCGCGCACATAAGCGAGACCGTCGTCGAGCAGAACGAAGACATCGGGCGCAATCTCTTCGCAGAGGCCGTCTCCCGTGCAGAGGTCCTGGTCGATCCAGACTTTCATGAGTTACCTTTCGCAGGTTGATTGGCGGGCAATTGTACCCAACCGTTGCGAGTTTCCAATGCAACCACTGTAGATCACACGATCCGGCTTAGACACCGGCCGAGCGAGTCACCGCGCTCCGGTATTGTCACCGTCATCGTGCCTGTACGGTGACTGATACCTTGATCGGGACGGGGTCGCTAGAGCTTTAGCGGGCCTACACTGAAAAGAGTGAACATGTTGGGAGCCAGACATGGACGACTCCGGTAAGAACGAGAACCTGCAGACGACGGTGCGCATGCTCGAAGAGGAGATCGCCGTGCTGCGGCGACGCCTCCAGGATGCACCGCGCCGGGTACGGGTCCTGGAAGAGCGCCTGCTCGAGAGTAGGAACAAACTGGCACAGGCGGCAGGGCAGAACCAGAAGCTCGCTGCCGCCCTCGAGGAGACCCGGGAGCAGCTTGCGTTGCTCCGCGATGAGGTCGAGAAGCTGACCGCACCACCAAACCCGTTCGGCGTCGTGCTCGGGGTCAACGACGATGGCACCGCAGACGTGTACAGCGCCAACCGCAAGCTGCGGGTCAACGTCGAGCCCAACCTCGAGATCAAGGCGCTCGAGATCGGCCAGGAAGTGCTGCTCAACGAGTCGTACAACATCGTCGACGTCAGATCGTTCGAGGGTGGCGGTGAGGTTGTCGCCATCAAGGAGTCGCTCGGCGACGGGAGATTGCTCGTGTTGGGCCGCGCCGACGAGGAACGTGTCGTCGAGCTGGGAGCACCGTTGCGCAATGAGCAGTTGCGGGCCGGTGACCATGTTCGGATTGAGCCCAAGACCGGGTTGGTGCTGGAGAGGCTTGTGCGACCCGAGGTTGAAGAGCTTGTGCTCGAAGAGATACCCGATGTCACTTACGAGGCGATCGGCGGTCTCGAGTCACAGATCGAGGTCATCAGGGATGCCGTCGAGCTCCCCTATCTCTACAAAGAGCGATTCCAGGATTACAGCCTGCCCCCGCCGAAGGGCGTGCTCCTTTACGGGCCTCCGGGCTGTGGCAAGACTCTGATCGCCAAGGCGGTCGCCAACAGTCTGGCGAAAGCGGTGGGTGAAAAGGAGGGTGATGCCGACGTTCGCTCCTACTTCCTCAACATCAAGGGCCCCGAGCTGCTCAATAAATATGTTGGTGAAACCGAGCGTCAGATCCGGCTCATCTTCCAACGAGCTAAGGAAAAATCGGACGAGGGTGTGCCGGTCATAGTCTTCTTCGACGAGATGGACTCGCTGTTCCGCACCAGAGGCACCGGGGTGTCATCCGATGTCGAGTCGACGATCGTGCCGCAGCTCCTTTCGGAGCTCGACGGTGTCGAGTCGCTCAAGAACGTGATCGTCATTGGTGCGTCCAACCGCGAGGACCTGATCGATCCTGCGATTCTCCGCCCGGGGCGACTAGACGTGAAGGTGAAGATCGACCGGCCGGGGCCGGAAGCAGCAAGGCGGATCTTTGAGATCTACCTCAGCCCCGATCTTCCGTTTGCGGCGAGCTCGCTTGCCGAGCACAACGGAGATGCGAATTTGCTGATCAAGACGATGGTCGATCGGGTTGTCGAGAGAATGTACGCCGAGTCGGAGGAGAACCGGTTTCTCGAAGTCACCTATGCCAACGGGGACAGGGAGACTCTGTATTTCAAGGACTTTGCCAGCGGAGCGATGGTTGAGAACATCGTGCGGCGTGCCAAAAAGGACGCCATCAAGAATGAGATTGCCGGCAACCTGCCGGGCTTGCACGAGCGATATCTCATCGACGCCATCGTTCAAGAGTTCCGCGAGCACGAGGATCTGCCCAACACGACGAACCCCGACGACTGGGCTCGCATCTCCGGTAAGAAGGGGGAACGGATCGTTTACGTGCGCACCCTCATCGAGGGCGAGGGTGAGAGCAGGTCCATAGAAGCAGTAACCCCCGGACAGTATCTGTGACCCAGCCGACGGTGACACAGATGGTTCTGGGCACCGAGACAGAGTTTGGGATCACCGTACTCAACCAGGACGACTTCAACCCGGTGTCGGCTGCGTCAACGCTGGTCAACTCCTATGCGGGCAGCCGTGCTCGGATCAGATGGTCGTTCGACGAGGAGACCCCTGGTCGCGATGCCCGCGGCTTCGGCTATGACCTGAGTCCCTCATACGACCTCGAGTCGGGTTTAGTCAACGTCGTGCTTGGCAACGGCGCGCGCTTCTATGTCGATCACGCACACCCTGAGTACTCGAGCCCGGAGTGTGTCGACCCGCTCCAGGCTGCGCTGTACGACAAGGCAGGCGAGGTGGTGCTCGCCCATGCTGTGCGAGCAGCCCAGCAACTGCTGGAGCCCGGGCAACGGTTCATCATCTACAAGAACAACTCCGACGGGAAGGGCAACTCATACGGTGCCCACGAGAACTATCTGATCTCGAGGTCGCTGCCGTTCGGACAGATCGTCGACCACATGACTGCATTCTTCGTCACCCGGCAGATCTTCACCGGGTCGGGGAAGGTGGGTGCCGAGAACGGTCGGCCGCGGGTCGATTTCCAGATCACCCAGCGTGCCGATTTCTTCGAGGAGGAAGTCGGGTTGGAGACCACGTTGAAGCGGCCCATCATCAACACGAGGGATGAGCCGCACGCCGACGCTTCCAAGTACCGGCGGCTACATGTGATCATCGGCGACGCCAACCTCTCCGAGGTGCAGACCTTCCTCAAACTCGGGGCAACCGCGGCGGTGTTGCATGCGGTCGAGGCGGGTGCCATTTCGGAGCCGCTGCTGCTGGCTCGGCCGGTGGAGTCTGTCTGGAAGGTGAGTCATGATGTGTCGTTGGGGCTCGTCCTCGAGCTCACCAACGGCAAGACGATCACGGCCCTCGAAGCGCAGTGGCAGTATCTCGAGTGGGTTCGCAAGTACCTGGCATCGGCGGACGTCGCCGAGCAGTACTCCGATCTCATCCCCACGTGGGAGGCGATGCTCACCGATCTCGAGAGAGATCCCATCTCTACTGCAGATCGGCTCGATTGGACCGCCAAGCTCCGTGTCCTCGAGGGTTACCGGGAGCGGGACGGTCTCGGCTGGGACGACCCCAAACTCCGACTCCTCGATCTGCAATACCATGATGTCGATCCGGATCGGGGTATCTACAACCGGCTGGCGGCGACAGGACGGATGAGGCGGTTGTTCGATGACCGTGCAATCGTCGAGGCGGCACACCGTCCTCCTGCTGAGACGAGGGCGTACTTCAGGGGCGAGTGTGTCACTCGATTTGGCGGCTCACTGGTGGCCGCCAACTGGGACTCGTTGGTGTTCGACATCGGTGAAGCTGCACTACGACGGGTGCCTATGATGGAGCCACTTCGCGGCGGCAAGGATCGAGTCGGGGAATTGCTTGATCGAGTAGCTACGCCCGCAGAGCTGATACGGGCCCTAGGAGGCGACAGTGACTGAGAGAGACCGCAAGCAGACCGGTTCGCGCGAGTCTGACGAGGCCGTCGAGAAGATCTCCGGTAGCGAGCAGGGTGAGGAGATCACCGATCGAATCGATGACATCCTCGATGAGATTGACACCGTTCTCGAAGAGAACGCCGAGGAGTTCGTCAAGAACTACGTCCAGAAGGGCGGAGAGTGAGCGAGCGTCAGCCGTGGCGTGGTGATCTTCTGCCACTAGATGTCGTCAGCCCGGGTTCCAGCTTCCAGTCTCTACTCGAGTCGCAAGGTCTGGCACCGACGTGGGCGACACCGGGTACAGGTCACATCGAAGCCCCCGAAGCCACCACCGTCCTCGCGATCCGGTACGGCGAAGGCGTCATCATGGCCGGTGACCGCAGAGCGACCGCAGGCAACGTGATCGCCCACCGCAGAGTCAAGAAGGTCTACGCGGCCGACGGATTCTCAGCCGTAGCCATCTCGGGTACCGCCGGCATGGCCATCGAGCTGACAAGGCTCTTTCAGACCGAGCTCGAGCACTACGAGAAGATCGAAGGCATGCGGCTCAGCCTCGAGGGCAAAGCGAACTTCCTCGCCCGCATGGTTCGTGGCAACCTCCCACTTGCGTTCCAGGGCCTTGTTGTTGTTCCACTGTTCTGCGGCTACGACGAGCTGAGCAACGTTGGTCGCCTCTACACGTTCGATGTGGTCGGCGGCCGCTACGAAGAGCAGGACTACGCCGCCACCGGTTCGGGCGGAGCCGAGGCGAAGTCGTTCATCAAAGGTGTATATGAGGCCGACCTCGGAGAGGATCGCGCCGTCGAGATCGCGATTGAGGCTCTGGTGGCTGCGGCAGAGGAAGACGCCGCGACCGGCGGGCCGGATCTCCGGCGCGGCATCTACCCGAACGTGGTTGTCATCAATGAGAACGGGATCAGTGAGGTGGCCGACGATCGTGTCGGAGAAGTGGCATCCAGGGTGATGGGAGGCCGGCCATGAGCATGCCGTTCTACGTCCCCCCCGAGCAACTCACCAAGGATCGTGCCGACTTTGCGAGGAAGGGAATCGCAAGAGGGAGACCGATCGTCGTCATCGAATACACAGACGGCGTTCTCCTCATCGGAGAGAACCCGAGTGGCTCGTTGCACAAGACCAGCGAGATCTATGACCGGATCGGTTTTGCCGGCGTTGGCAGATTCAACGAGTTTGAGATGCTCCGGGTCGCCGGGATCAGGTACGCCGACTTGAAGGGCTACTCGTACGAGCGTGATGACGTGACTGCAAAGGGCCTGGCAAATGCCTATGCGCAGACCCTCGGTCAGATCTTCACGCACGAGATGAAGCCGTACGAGATCGAGGTGATGATTGCCGAGATCGGCAGAGACAGCGACCAGACGGAGATCTATCGGATCCAATTCGACGGAACCTTGCGCGACGTGCGCAAGTACGGCGCCATGGGCGGCATGGAAGAAGCGTTGACCGAGCGGTTGGAGGGCGCATATGACGGTCTTCCAGAATTGAGGGCCGCCGTGCGCATGGCGGCAGACACGATCGAAGCCGTGCTGGAGAGCACCGTAGAACCCGAAGACTGGGAAGCGGCGGTCCTCGACCGGTCGCTGACGAGGAGACGGAAGTTCCGCAGACTCGAACCGGCGGAGATCGCGGAGTTGCGCTCCTAGTAGGTCATCGCAGGTCGTAGCCTGCCGCGGTGTGGTCGGAAGCGGGCACTTCTCACCCATCACTGCACTACTGTGCCATTGATGCGTCGCAGGATCATCGGAATCGAGAACGAGTACGGAGTGACGTGCGTGCTGCGCGGGCAGCGCCGGCTCTCTCCCGACGAGGTTGCCCGCTATCTCTTCCGCCGCGTTGTCAGCTGGGGTCGTTCCTCGAATGTCTTCCTCGAGAATGGGGCTCGGCTCTATCTCGATGTTGGGAGCCATCCCGAGTATGCGACCCCGGAATGTGACAGCCTCTACGACGCAGTTGCTCATGACCGGGCGGGTGAGCGAATTCTCGAAGGCCTCGTCGACAGTGCCGAGCGCAGGCTCGAGGACGAGGGGATTCGTGGCCAGATCTACCTGTTCAAGAACAACACGGACTCTGCGGGAAACTCGTACGGTTGCCACGAGAACTATCTGGTCGGGCGCCACGGCGATTTTCAGAAGGTCATCGACACCCTGATCCCGTTCTTCGTCACCCGTCAGATCTTCGCAGGCGCAGGCAAGCTCCTGCACACGGCGCGCGGCACCATCTTCAGTCTGGCGCAGCGGGCCGAGCACATATGGGAAGGGATCTCGTCGGCGACCACCAGGAGCAGGCCGATCATCAACACGCGGGACGAACCACACGCAGACGCTGAGAAATACCGCAGGCTTCACGTGATCGCAGGCGACTCGAACATGTCGGAGTACGTGTCATACGTCAAGCTCGGTACCACGCTGGCGTTGCTGCAGATGCTCGAAGACGACATCGTCTTCCGGGATCTCAGCCTCGAGAACCCGATTCGCGCCATCAGGGAGATCTCTCACGACGTGACCTGCAAGCGCCGGGTCCGGCTAGTCAACGGTCGGGAGCTCTCTGCCCTCGACATCCAGTGGGAGTACCTGGACCGGGCCATGCGCTATGCCCGTACCACCGGGTTCCCCGCCGAGGTCGAGAGCGCCATCATGATGTGGGAGAAGCTGCTGACCGGGCTGGAGAAAGATCCGATGACGCTCCATCGAGAGTTGGATTGGGTGGCCAAGTACAGGTTGATCGAGCGGTACCGGGAGAAGCACAACCTGGCACTTTCCGACCCGAAGCTCGGATTGCTCGACCTGACTTATCACGACGTCAACCGGGAGCGTGGTCTGTACTACTTGCTCGAGCGGCGTGGCGAGATGGAGAGGGTTGTCACAGATGAGAGTGTCGAACAGGCGATGACCGAACCGCCGCAGACGACGCGAGCACGACTGCGCGGCGAGTTCATCAAGGCAGCCAAGGCACGGAAGCGCGACTTCACCGTCGACTGGGTCCACCTCAAGCTGAACGATCAGGCGCAGCGCACGGTGTTGTGCAAGGACCCGTTCAAATCGGTGGATGATCGTGTCGAGAAGCTGATCGCCGGTCTCTAGCCAGAGAGCATCGTCCGCCGACAGGGTCATTGCACCAGGCGCACCGGGGTCTAATGTCGACGCTGTGCACAAGGTTATCGAACGCATCCTCAATCTGCTCGCCTTCCTGCTCACCGCGGGCCGCCCGGTGACCGCCGACGAGATCAGGACTACGGTCGCGGGCTACGACCAGAGCACGGACGAAGCGTTCCATCGCATGTTCGAGAGGGACAAGGACTTGCTGCGGCGCCTGGGCATCCCGCTGGAGCTGGCTCCTACAGACGGATGGCAGGTCGAGCACGGCTACATGGTCGACCCGGATGCCTATGCATTACCCGACCCAGGGCTCACCGACGAGGAGCGAGCCGCATTGTGGCTCGCCGCAGAAGTTGTCCGGGTTGGTGGCGTGGCGGCAGGGAATGAGGCTCTGTTCAAGCTGGGAGGGGCGCCGGTGACGGCTTCCGGCGAGCCACTGGCGGCCTCACTCACCGACGGGTCCGAGGATCTCGGCGACGCGTTCATGGCGATCGCCGAACGGCGCTTCATCAACTTGACCTACCGGGGGCGGCCTCGTCGCGTCGCCCCATACGGTCTCGTGCACCGTCGCGGCCATTGGTACCTGGTGGGTGACGACGATGGGGTGGTCAAGGTATTCCGCATGGATAAGGCAACCGCGGTTTCGGCCGGTGTTGATCCCGGCGTGTTCACCCGCCCGCAGGGTTTTCGTGCTTCCGAGTTCATTCCGGAGACACCGTGGGAAGCCGGCGCGGAAGAGCTCATCGCAACAGTCCGGATCGATGCGAGCATCGCCTGGTGGGCCAGGCGCCAGATCGGTGGTAGGAGCGAGATCGTCGAATCAGCCGATGGCGGCATCGAGGCTCGCCTGCCGGTGGCCAACCCGGAAGCATTCATCGGCTGGCTGCTCTCCTTCGACGACCAGGCAGAACTACTCGGCCCCCCGGAGCTGCGCCAGCGTCTGATCGCCCGGGTCGAGGCGCGCACATGACGAGCCCCAAGACAGAGAAACGCCTCAGCCGACTGCTTGCGATGCTTCCGTGGGTGATCGCCAATCCTGGGAGCACCGTCGCCGAGGTTTGTGATCGCTTCGGCTACACGAGTGCGGAGCTCGCCACGGATCTGAATCTCGTCTTTGTGTGCGGTCTGCCCGGCTATGGCCCGGGTGACCTCATGGTCGCCTACGTCGACGAGGATGAGGTTGTGGTTGAGATGGCGGACTACTTTGCCAACCCGATCAAGCTCACGCCGTTGGAGGCCCTCTCGCTGCTGGCAGCTGGTATGGCCTTGCTCTCGACGGGTCAAGCACCTGCGGCGTTGAAGACGGCGGTGGTCAAGCTGCAGAAGGCGATCGTCGGGGGGGATGAGGAGAACCTCATCGTTGACCTTGCCGAGCCCCCGTTCGTTGCTGAGCTGAGAGCCGCTGCCCGGAGCTCGACGGTCGTCGAAATCGTCTACACCGCACTCGGCACCGGCAAGACGAGCACCCGGGAAGTGGAGCCGTGGATCGTCTTTGCCACGATGGGCAACTGGTACCTGAGGGCGTACTGTCGCTCGGCAGCGGCAGAGCGTGTCTTTCGCGTCGACAGGATCCAGACGGTTCTCACGAAGGCAGAGAGTTTCGAACCGCCAAAGGAGAAGCTCGCACCTGAAATCGGTTACGTGCCGAATGAGGAAGATGTACGTGCGGTGATCAGGCTCCACGAGCAGGCGCGCTGGGTCGCTGCCTACTACCCGGTCGAGATCGTTGCCGATACCGGTGCTGGTCTCGACGTGCGGTTCTCTGCTTCGGACGCCTCGGTAATCGCCCGGCTGCTCATCCGTCTGGGCGGTACGGCAGAGCTGCTCGAAGGTGATGAGGTTGCTGAGAAAGAGGCCCAATTGCGGGCCAGCATCCTGGGTCGCTACGCCGTAGCCGGGTGACAACCGGCGGAGGGGCTACTCCGAATGACTACCCGCTAAATAGTCATTTAGCGGCAGGAGGATGTGCCGATGTCAAAGAGGAGAAACACACGCTCATTTGGAGTAGGGCCACATGACCACCATCAGAACTACGTGCAACCGCTGCGGGGACGTAGAGCTCACGACCGCCGACATCGGCCTGGAGCTGAGTTCAGAGACCTCGAGCGGCACCTATCGGTTCGCCTGCCCCTTCTGCGGCATTACCCAGCGACGCCCGGCAAACCACCGGGTCGTCAGCATCCTCCTCGCAACCGGCGTTGAGTACGACATCATCGCCACCACCGGCCCGATCACCGAATCCGAGATCGACGGTTTCGTTTCGTCACTGGACAGCGACGACTGGTTCTCGGAACTAGCCACCAACTAGCGAGAACTCCGACCCATACTCCAACAGGCGCCGACCATCACTGGTCGGCGCTTTTGTGTGCCACGACGGCGCAGCACAGAGTTCCGCGACAGCTAGCATCCTGCGTCTATGGGCAATTTCAGCCTCTCCGAGATCGTCACCATCGTCGTCATCATCCTGATCGTCTTCGGTCCGGACCGTCTGCCCGAGATGGCCAAGAAGGCGGGCCAGCTGGTCAGCAAGGGCAGGACGATGATCAACGACTTACGCCAGGAGTTCGAGAGCGAGTGGGGAGACGTTGCCCAGCCGCTCAAGGATGTCCGGCAGGAGCTCATGGGTGCCAAGGCCGACATGGAGTCGTCGATGGCTTCGCTCAACGAGGAGATCGCCAGGGCAAAGAGGGAGCTCGAAAAGCAGGTGGACGACGCCAAGGAGCAGCTCGAGGCGCAGCTAGGCGACACGGCAAAGGAGCCCAACGAGCCGGGGTCTGAAGATGACGGCGGCGAGCCGGGCGGAAACGGCGAAACCGGGCGGGGCGATGACGAGGAAGACGGCGAGTGATGGACGCCCGGATGTCATTGATGAGCCACCTCGTCGAGCTGCGCTCGCGGATCATCAAGTCGGTGATCGCGCTTGCGGTCGGTACCGTGATTGGCTTCATCTTCTACATGGATATCCTCAATATCCTGGCCAAGCCCTATGTGGACGCCACCAACGAGGGGCTTGCCTTCTTCCAGCCGACCGAGCCGTTCTCGCTGGCGTTGCGGGTGGCGCTGTTTGGCGGGGTGATCATCGCGAGCCCGGTCATCATCTATCAACTCTGGCGATTCATCGGCCCGGCCCTCACCAAGCGGGAGCGTCGCTATGTGTATCCGCTGAGCGGCATCATGGCGCTGTTGTTCGTCGCCGGCGTCGCGCTTGGCTACTACACGTTGCCACTGGCACTGCGTGTCCTGTTCAGCTTCGGCGGTGATCTGCTGAAGGAGACGGTGGGTGTCAACTACTACTTCAGCTTTGCGATGCGCTTCCTGCTCGCTTTCGGGGTCGCGTTCCAATTCCCGGTGTTTCTGTTCGCCGCTGCCGCTCTCGGGCTTGTCTCGAGCGACACGTTGCGGAGCCAGCGTCGCTGGGCTGTTGTGATCGTCGTCGTGACGGCGGCTCTGCTGACACCAGGCGGCGATCCACTGTCGCTGACCCTGCTGTCGACGCCGATGTACGTGTTGTTCGAATTGTCGATCCTCGCCATCCGTCACATCCTGCATAAATGACAGCGGCGTTCACCCCCGACCCGTTCCAGAGGGAGGCCGTGGCTCATATCCAGGACGGGAAGTCCGTTGTAGTCGTGGCACCGACCGGAGCAGGCAAGACCTACGTAGCCGAGCAGGCGGTTGCGTTGGCCGTTGCGGGTGGTGGAAGAGCTTTTTACACCGCACCGATCAAGGCGCTGTCGAATCAGAAGTTCGCCGACTTCTGCGCCGCCTATGGAGAGGACCGGGTCGGTCTGCTGACCGGGGACAATGTCATCAACGGTGAAGCCCCGATAGTGGTGATGACCACGGAGGTGCTCCGGAACATGATCTACGCCGAGTCGACGGCACTCCAGGGTCTTGCGGTGGTTGTCCTCGACGAGGTGCACTATTTGCAGAACCGCTACAGGGGATCGGTGTGGGAGGAGGTGATCATCCATCTGCCCGGCGAGATACCGCTCGTCTGTCTCTCGGCGACCATCGCCAATCCCGAGGAGTTCACAGCCTGGGTGCGCAGCCGGCGAGGAGGCGAGACGGAGCTGGTGGTTGAGACCCATCGACCGGTTCCGCTCGAGAGCATGTACATGATCAAGGACCGCCATCGCGACGGGGCGATCATCCTGCTACCGGTTTTTCAGGGCAAGCGAGCTAACTCCCAGGTCACGCGGCTACTCCAGAAGGGCAGGGGCCGGTACCGCCGGTTCATGCCCCCGCGGCGGCTGGAAGTCAGCGAAGAGCTTGCGGCGGACGGTTTGCTCCCCGCCATCTACTTCATCTTCTCGAGGGCGGGTTGTGACCAGGCAGCGGAGCTGGTTGCCGGGGCAAGGCTCGGTCTCACCTCCGCAGCGGAGCGAACCGAGATCAGGGAGAGGGTGGCGGCACTCACCGAGCACCTCCCGGAGCAGGATCTGAGGGCGCTTGGATACGACGCATGGCTGGAACGCCTCGAGCAAGGGATTGCCGCACACCACGCCGGGATGGTGCCCGCATTCAAGGAAACCGTTGAGGCTCTCTTTGCGGCCGGGCTCGTCAAGATCGTGTTCGCCACCGAGACCCTGTCGCTCGGCATCAACATGCCTGCTCGCACCGTTGTGCTGGAGCGGCTGAGCAAGTTCAACGGCGACGCCCACGAGATCATTCAGCCGGGGGACTACACCCAGCTGACCGGTCGGGCCGGCCGGCGCGGGATCGACGTGATGGGGACGGCTGTAGTTCTGCACAACCTCGATATCCCGTTTGAGCGTGTGGCCGCGATAGCCGCCGAAGGCTCACACCCCCTGGTGTCGAGTTTCCAGCCCACCTACAACATGGCGGCGAACCTGATAGCCAACTACTCGCAGGAAGCGGCAGAGAAGTTGCTCAGTGCCTCCTTCGCCGAGTTTCGCTCCGAGCAGAGAAAGACCCAGCTGGAAGAGCAGCTGCACGAGCGTGAAGAGGAGGCGGAGCATTTCAGGCAGCAGGCGGAGTGTGAACTGGGCGACATCTGGGCCTTCGTGGAAGGGGCAGAAGGTGCACAGCTCAACCAGCTACAGACGTTGCGTGATTTTGCCCAGCAGCTCCGAGAGGGCGACGTGCTCCGGTCGAGGAGGGGAGCAGCGGACCGCTGGGTCTTGCTGGCCCGGGGATGGGGAGCCAGCCCGCGTATGGTGTTTGTTGACGGGAATGGAGCCGAGCATCGGGTGAGTGCAGATCGTCTCGATCCTGGTGTTGCCATCCTCGGGAGCATGGACTTGCCGCTGCCGGTTCGAAGCCGCGATGGTGGCTACCGCAACAGTGTCTCGCAGCGGCTGCGCCAATGGGTCCCGAACCCCGATTTCGTGGTGCGGGAGCACGCGGCCGGCTCAGGTGATGGGGCTGGTTCATGTCCGCATCTTGCCGATCACCTCCGGTGGGTGCGCCGATTCCAGCAAACGGACAAGGACGTGCGCCGACTGCGGCGACGGGTGCGGAAGGACAAAGAGGGTCTCGTGACGACGTTCCGTGCCATTCTCGGGCTGCTCGGCGATTGGGGGTACGTGAGCGCGTGGTCGCTCACGGAGAAAGGCCGCAGGCTCCGCTTCATCTACAACGAGTTGGACCTGCTGCTGGTCGAGGCGGTGTCGCGGGGGCTGTTCGACGATCTCGATGGTGCCCATCTGGCGGCGCTGACGTCACTATTCACCTATGAGGCGCGGCGAGCCGACGGCCCCGACGGTGCGCCTCCGCAAGGGATCGCTGCGCGTGTCGATCAGATCGAACAACTCGCCGGTGAGTTGATCCATGCCGAGGGCGGAGCGGGAATACCCGAGTCACGTCTTCCCGACCCGGGCTTCGCTGCGATCGCATACGCTTGGGCTGTGGGTCACGACCTCGAGGAACTGTTCGATGATGATCTCGCCGCAGGTGATTTTGTGAGAAACTGCCGACAGCTGATCGATGTGCTTCGTCAGCTCAGGGACGAGTTTCCCGGGCTGCGGACGGCAGCAGCCGACGGTGTGAAGGCAATCGATCGGGGAGTGGTCGCGGCCGGAGGACGAGCATGACCTGGTGGGTGATCGTGAACCCGGCGGCAGGAAAGCCGCAGGAACTGATTCCGCGCGTGGAGGCGGCATTGGGCGATGCTGGTGTCGAGTATGCCATTCGGGAGTCGACGAGCCCCGCTCACATTCACGAGTTGATAGCCGAGGGTAAACAGGCCGGTATCCGCCAGTTCGCTGGTGTCGGGGGTGACGGCACAGCCCACCTCATTCTCAATGCCCTGATGAGCAGGGAGTGGCCGCGGCCTCCAGCTGTTGCGATCCTTCCGGCGGGAAGCGGATCGGACTTCATCCGGACCTTTGCTTTGCCGCGCAACATCGAAGATATGGCGAAGCACCTTGCGTCCGACAGCTGGTACACGACCGATGTACTGCGGATGGAGGGCAGCTTTGGCACGGTGTATGCGCTCAACGCCATCGAGCTTGGAGTGGGCGCCGCTGCCGTCACCACCGCGGCGCGGCTACCACGCTGGGTGGGGGAGAAGCGATATGCCATAGCGTTCTGGCTGGCGCTTCCCAGGTTTGGTTCCGATGTGGTCGAGATCACCGTCGACGGCGTTAAAAGAATCTCCGGGCGGGCGATCGAGGTGGTGATCGCCAACGGGCAGTTCTTCGGTGGAGGGATGAACATCGCGCCGAAAGCGAGCGTCTCAGACGGGATAGCAGACGTTCAGGTATTCTCGGGGCCTCGTCGCAAGGCCTTCAGCGTGATGCCGAGAGTTGTCCGTGGCATGCATCTACAACATCGCAATCTGCGCCGAACAACCGGGAAAGATGTCATAATCCACACGCCGGCGGACTGGCCCGTTGAAGCTGATGGCGAATTGCTCGGGAGTGGCCCGATTTCGGTTACTGTGCTGCCCGCCGCGATTGAATTCAAGATTTGAGGAGAATCGCCGAAAAGGTGGTTGGGAACGGCCAAGCCGTCAACTTACTCCTTGCTCCATTGTGAGGTGCCATGACGACAAAAGACATTGATTTCGAGGATGAGATGCCGGACGACGAGTTGCCTGACGACGACATACCTGATGACATCGACGACTCCGACATGCCGGATGATCTTTTCGATGATGAGCCTGCTGAGGATGATCTTCTCGACGATGCCCTCGAAGACGACACGGTCGTAGTCGGCGATGATGACGACGATGCCGGCGACGATGATGACGACGACGACGACGATGAGACAGAAGCACTTGACGACCTCGAAGCTGAAGAGCTCGACATGCTCACAGACGACGAGGCCTCGGAGACTATCGCCGCCGACGAAGAGAAGCAGCTTCGTGACATCCGCAGAGCTCAGATCTCGATCGAGGCAAGCGCAGCCGGTGGCGCGGGCGCCAATGAGTTCGTTTGCTCGTCTTGCTTCCTGGTGAAGAAGACGTCGCAGCTGGCGAACAAGCGCAAAAAGATCTGTCGCGACTGTGCGACCTGAAGTTCTGGTAGTCGTTCCCACGTACAACGAAGCAGAGAACATCGCGCTCATTGCCAACGCCGTCCGTACCCAGGACCTCGGTCTTCTTATCGTCGATGATGGCTCGCCGGATGGCACCGGAGACATCGCGGACGAGCTTGCCGCCGACGACGATGGTTTCTGGGTGTTACACCGCAGCGTCAAACAAGGTCTCGGCCCCGCCTATGCAGCCGGTTTCGAATACGCGCTGGAAAGGGGCGCCGAGATCATCTGTGAGATGGACGCCGATTTCTCGCACGACCCCAGGGACCTCCCGCGGTTGCTGGCCGCGGTGCACGAAGGCGCAGACCTCGCCATAGGTTCCCGCTACACGACCGGTGGCGGGGTGGAGAACTGGCCGTGGCATCGGCGCTGGCTGTCACCGGTGGGAACATCTATGCGAGGTTCATGCTGCGCACCCGGATTAACGACATGACGGCCGGTTTCCGCGCCTTTGACGCATCCGCCCTCCGGAAGCTCGATTTCGCCGGGTGTGAGGCATCCGGATACGGGTTCCAGGTGGAGATGGCCTGGCGGGCGTCACAGCTGGGGCTCGACGTCCGCGAGGTACCGATCATGTTCCGGGATCGGACCGCCGGACAGTCGAAGATGGGAGCCCGCATCGCGGTCGAGGCGATGCTGCTGGTCACCAAATGGGGAATCGGCAACCTGATCAAGAGGCGCCGTTAGAGTCCGCCCCGTACTGGAAGCGGATGCGGGGTGGCAAGGGATGCAGGTTCGACAGCGGCAAGCGTCGACTGAGGATCTGCCCCGAATCGCTGAGATGTACGAGCCCGCCGAAGGTGAGCAGGTCCTTCTGCGTGAGCCGTGGGGGCTCGCCGACGGGCTCGCCGCACCCCAGCTGGAGACCCTCGAGGCGATTTTGGGCGATCCCGACGCCCATCTGGTGGTCGGGTTGATCGACGAGGTCACCGTAGGGTTCGCATATGCGACCATCGAGGACCTGTTGCCCCAAGCGGCAGGTGAGCGGATCGGGGTGATCAAGATGATCTATGTCGAGGACGACGCTCGCATGGTCGGCATCGGGGAGGCGATGCTCGTCGGGTTGATGGATTGGTTGCATTCGCATGGGATCACCCGGTTCGATGCGATCGTTTCCCCCGGGCACCGGCTGGCGAAGAACTTCTTCGAGGCCGCCGGTTTCAAGGCACGGCGGATAACCATGTACCGTCACGACAAATGACGACACAGACCATCGCACTTCTCCAGCAGATGATCCGCAACCGTTGTGTCAACGACGGCACTCCGGACTCGGGTTTCGAGTCCCGTTCAGTCGACACCCTCATCGACTACTTCGGTGTTGCCGGCGAGATCATCGAACCGCACCCCGGGCGGCAGAACCTCATCTACCGGGTCTCGGGCCGGGATCCGGGTGCACCGGCGCTCACGTTGCTGCCGCATCTCGACGTGGTGCCGGTCACCGAGGCGAGCTGGCTTCATGATCCCTTTGGTGGCGAGATCATCGAAGGGTACGTGTGGGGCAGAGGTGCCGTTGACATGCTCAACCTGACTGCTGCCATGGCGGCTGTGTTCAAACCGTACCTTCTCGGCGACCGGGAGCCGTTGCCCGGTGACCTCGTCTTTGCAGCCGTTGCCGACGAGGAGGCGGGGGGCAAACTGGGTGCGGGGCACCTGGTGAGCGAGCATTGGGATCTCGTCGCATGCGACTATCTGCTCACAGAGGTCGCTACCCCGGGGTTCAGGACCGATGGCGGGTTGACCCTGCCGGTCACGGTCGCCGAGAAGGGGCCTGCCTGGCGTTCGCTACGGTTGCGGGGCACTCCCGGTCACGGCAGCCAGCCGTACGGGACGGACAATGCTCTCATCGGGATGGCCGAAGCGATCAGCCAGCTGGCGGGGACACCAACACCGGTGGATATCTCACCGAGCTGGATCGAATTCATTACGTCAATTGGTCTGCCCGACGATATGGTGTCCCGGCTCATCGACCCCGATCGCATCGATGGGGCCATCGACGAGCTAGACGATCCCGATTTCGCCCGTTGGGTTCACGCTTGCACCCACCTAACCGTTGCCCCGACGCTGATCCGCGCAGGCGAGAAACAGAACACGATTCCCGATCTCGGCGGAGCGAGCCTCGATGTGCGCACCACCCCGGGCCAGGATCGGGCAACGGTCGATGACATGTTCCGCAAGGCTCTCGATCCCGGCCTGTACGAGCGCATCGAGATCATCGAAGATCTCGACTTCCCGGCAAATGAATCCGTGGCGACCGGTCCACTGTGGGACGCAATCGACGCGGCCGCCAATGATCTCGCCGGGCCGGCGACGCTCGTCCCGATGCTGACCCCTGTGCTCACCGACGGTCGGTATTTTCGCCAGCGGGGAGTGACCGCCTACGGAGTCGGCTTGTTCGAGGAGGACATGCGCTTCGCCGGTGCTCTTTCCATGTTCCACGGCAACAACGAACGGGTCGGGGTTCGCAGTGTTGCCCTAACCGAGGATCTGCTCACCAGGACTCTCGAGCATTTCGGGGAGCTGACAGGGGCCTCCCAATGACGGCACAGCTCGACGGCTACGGCCCCGTCGATACCGTCATCTGTGACATCGATGGAGTGATCCTGCTCGGCAATCAACCGATCGTGGGTGCCGGTGCCGCCCTGGAGCGGATCCGCGGCGCCGGGCTCGAGATCATCCTCGCAACCAACAATTCCACAAGAAGACCCGTAATGGTGCGCAAGCACGTGCTTGATGTGACCGGGTTCGACCCGGGGCCGGATGCGGTGGTCAATTCCGGTGAAGCCACCGCCGAGCTGATCGCCGGCAGCTACGAGCACGTGCTGGTCGTCGGTACCGAAGGGTTGCGCGACACACTGCGCGACGGTGGCATTTCGGTGACCAACGATTGGAGAGTGGCCGATGCCGTTGTGGTGGGCCTCGACCCGGGGGTCGACTACGACATATTGGCCGCGGCGGGCCTTGCCATCCAGAACGGCGCGGACTTCTACGCCACCAACACCGACAGTTCCTTTCCCCGACCCGAAGGTCTCTACCCCGGAGCGGGGGCTGTCGTGGCGGCGGTGGTGACCACAACGGGCCGGGAGCCGTTCGCCGTGTGCGGGAAACCACACGAGCCGATGCGCAAGGCGCTTGCCCGCCGCAGCGGACGGCATCCGGTGATTGTTGGTGACCGTCCCGACACCGACATCGCGCTCGGCAAAGCCGAAGGCTGGGCGACCGTGCTCACCCTGACCGGCGTGGTCGGTGACGCGAGCCAGGTTCCTGCCGATCTGATGCCTGACGTCGTCATCGACTCGATAGCGGAGCTGCCCGGGCTACTCGGAATCTGATCTCAGCGGTACATAGCCCCATACGTCGGGACGGGTTGATGGATGCGCCGCAGCCGTTCCACCAGGAGGGGTCGAAGCAGCATCGTGATCACGACACCGAAGATGAAGCCACCGACATGCGCCTCCCAGGCGACACCCTGATCCTGGGTGACGAACTGCAGCCCGAACCAGATGATCAGGTAGAGCGCGGCGGGCACGTGCACGAAGAAGTAGAAGAAGATGCTCAGGATCTTGTGGCGCGGGAATAGCACGAGGTAGGCACCGAGCACCCCGGCGATCGCTCCCGAGGCTCCGATCATTGGCACGGTCGCATTCGGGTTGGCAAACACAAATGCAGCCGTCGCAGCGACCCCAGCAGCGAGATACAACAGCAGATAGCCCACGAACCCGTATGCCTCCTCGATGTTGTTCCCAAAGATCCACAGGAACCACATGTTGAACAGGAGGTGGGCGATGCCGCCGTGGAGGAACATCGAGACAAAGGCTGCGAGCCAGATGTTCTTGTTGGGGAACTCGGGGGTCGCCGCAGGGTTCTCGAGGCACTGGCCGGTCCGGATCTCGTTTGCGGTGAGTGGCTCTCCTGTGGTCAGCTCGCACGCCACGCCCGCTTTCTCGTATAGGAACGCTGTCTCGCTGGTGGCGTTGTCGTGTGGCTGCCATGCGAAGTAGACGGCGATGTTGATCGCGATGATTGCGATGGTCAGTATCGGGAAGACCCGGGTGGGGTTGAGATCTCGGATCGGAAACAAAACGCCGTCCTTCCCCTCGTGGCGGGTGATAATGCTGCCATGGATGATACGCAATCAACACCAGGGCCCGACCGTTTCCTCCAGGACGTGACCCCGAACGATGATCCCGTGGCCACACTCGCCGGGATGGACCCCGCCGAGGCACCCCCTGCGGCGGAACGATATGCGGCGGCACTCGAAGCGGATCTCGAGAGCGCAGGGGTCCAGCCTCGTGAGCCCGAACAGATGCAGGTCGATCTTGGAGCGGGCACCGAGACATGAAGCGGAGCCGGCTCGATCGGGAGCTGGTCCGGCGGGATCACTTTCCCTCGCGCAGCGCGGCTCGGAACGCCATAAATGCGGGTTTCGTGCTTGTAGATGGCCTTGTGGTCAACAAGCCGGCAATGAATGTCACCGGTGACACCGACATTGCCGTGTCGGACCAGGCGCGTGACTATGTGGGGCGAGGAGCCTACAAGCTCGCCGCCGCTCTCGAAGAGTTCGGCGTTGCCGTGTCCGGCAAGAGGGCCATCGATGTGGGCTCGTCGACCGGTGGCTTCACTCAGGTTCTGCTGGAGGCCGGAGTCACGAGCGTTGTTGCCCTCGACGTCGGACGTGACCAGCTGCATCCACGTCTGCGTGCAGATCCCCGGGTTGTGGCCCGGGAGGGCACCAACGTGCGTGACGTCGATGCGGGTGATATTGGCGGCCCATTTGATGTGATCACCGTAGATCTCTCGTTCATCTCGCTGCTGACGGTGGCAGCTGATCTGGAGCGATTGGGCGATGCAGATGCCGATTGGATCGTGCTCGCCAAGCCACAGTTCGAGGTTGGCAGAGACCGGCTGGGTAAGGACGGTGTGGTGAGGGATCCCGGGGCGCGGGCGCCTCCCTCGTACGCGTGATGGATGCGTTTCTTCGTGTCGGTCTCGTGACCACAGGTCTGACGAGATCCCCGATTCGGGGCGGGACCGGCAACGTGGAGGCGCTGCTGTGGTTGCGCAGGCGTGGTGGCGCAATACTGTCGGCGCGGGCGTTTAAGGTTCTTGCTGATGAATGACATCCCAAAGACCCTCGGCATAATCGCCCTCAACGGGCGTGATGGCGTATCGGAGGTTCTCGACCGTTTCGAGGCTTCGGCACGGCAGCAGGGCTTTGACGTTGTCGACACGCGTGCAGACTCATATGTGGCAAGCGACCTCGACCTCATCGTCGGCATCGGCGGCGACGGCACACTGATGCGGGCCGCTCATCTCGCTCACGAACTGGCGGTTCCGGTGATCGGCATCAACCTCGGCACCGTCGGTTATCTGACCGAGGTCGAGCCCTCGAATGTGGAGGACATGCTGGAGCGGCTCGCCGCAGGGAGCCTCGGCAGTCACAATCGCATGACCGTGGCTGCCGAGATGCCGGACGGGACCGTGCTGCACGGCATCAACGATGTTGTTCTCGAGAAGGTATGGAGCCAGCGTCTGGTGAAGATCTCGGTTGAGGTGGACGGGGAGTTCTTCACAACGTTCCGGTCGGACGGCCTCATCATTTCGACCCCGCTCGGTTCAACCGCGTATTCGCTCTCCGCCGGGGGTCCCATCGTCGCACCCGACCTGAACGTGCTCATCATGACCCCGGTGGCTCCGCACAGCTTGATGAGTAGGGCCATGGTGTTCACTCCGGGGACCACCTTCCGCTTCACTGTCGCCACCGAGCGCCAGGTGCGGGTGAACGTGGACGGCCATGTCGGTGGTGTGCTCGACGAGGGTGAGAGCGTTCTCGTGCGGGCCGGTCACGACGATGTGCAGTTCCTGACCATGGGTATGCACCCGTTCTCACAGGCGGTCCGTCACCAGTTCGGGCTCGACCATGCTTGACGAGCTGATCGTCGAGAACCTAGGGATCATCGAGCATGCCCACCTCGAGCCGGGTGCCGGCTTTGTCGTCATCAGCGGCGAAACCGGTGCAGGCAAAACCATGCTGCTCGGCGCCCTGCGCTTGTTGATGGGGACGCAGAGTCGGCGTGAGTTCGTCGGCGCGTTCGGCGCTGAGGCTGTTGTCGACGGGCGCCTCGTGCTCGCCGGGGATGAGGTGACTCTGCGCCGCCGGGTCACCGGGGAAGGCAGGTCAAAGGCCTATGTCGACGGGGCAATGGTGCCGGCAAAGGCGCTGTCGGAGCGGACGGAAGGCCACATCGAGGTAGTCGGGCAGCACGACCACATGCTGCTCACCTCCGCCACCGGGGCACGCATTCTCGTCGACGGCGCCCTCGAAGCCGGCGGCAAGCGGAGCCGCGAGGATTATCGCCTGGCGTGGGATGCGCTAGTGGAGATGAGGCAGCGTCTGGAGCTGCTCGGTGGCAGCAGGCGCGAGCTGGAGCGGGAGCTGGAGGTGGTGCGTTTCCAGGCAGAGGAGATCGCTGCTGCCGGGTTCAGCGCCGACGAGGAGGAAGAGCTGAATACCAGGGTGGCCCGGCTGCGCAACGCCGAGCAGCTGGCCAGCGGTTTCGGTTTGGTATTCGACGCGGTGGGAGACGATGGCGCCGCCGCCGAGCTGGGGCGGGCAGCCGCTGAGTTGTCGCGGCTTTCCCGTCTCGATGAGAGTCTCCGGGGCGCAGGCGAACGCCTCGATGCGATCATTGAAGAGCTCGGCGAGCTGCAAGTAGATCTGGCAAGGACGGCTGCGGACCTCGAGCACGAGCCCGGTGAGCTCGACACCGTCGAAGAACGTGTTCACACCATGCACCAGCTACAGCGCAAGTATGGTGAAACGCTTGCCGAGGTGCTGGAGTTTGGTGCCGGTGCCGAGGCGCGGGCCGGTGAGCTCACGAGGCTGCTCAGCACCGCAGATCAGCTCGGTGCGGAAGTCGAAGCGGCAGGCGGCAAGGCCAGGGACGCGGCGGAGGATCTCTCCGCGGCCCGCCGCAAAGCGGCTGCTTCCCTCGAGAAGCGCACGGTCGCTCATCTGAAGGAGCTCGGGATGACGGCCCCGCTGGTCGAGTTCGATTTCATCGACGCGGAGCTCGGTCCGGAAGGAGCCGACCGCATTCAGCTCCTCTTCGCATCCGACTCCAGCCTCACCCCCGCAGCTGCCACCAGGATCGCTTCTGGTGGCGAGCTGAGCAGGCTCACGCTTTCGCTGCGGCTTGCGGCGGGGATCGGCGACGCCACGGTGCTTGCTTTCGACGAAGTCGACGCCGGAATCGGTGGGGCCACGGCGCTGGCCATGGGGGAGAAACTGGCCGCACTCGGTGCCGGTCGCCAGCTCTTCTGCGTCACGCACCTGCCACAGGTGGCCGCACACGCCGACACCCATTATGTCGTCGCCAGGTCCGGCAACCGGGCAGAGGTGCGGAAGGTCGCAGGTGGCGAGCGACTCGAGGAACTGTCCCGCATGCTGGGTGGCTTGCCGGACAGCGAGCGAGGCCAGCTTCACGCCGCCGAGCTACTCGCTTCGGCGCGGCGACCGAAATAGCGTTCAAGAAGGTCCTAGGTAGCGACCGGTCCGGTGGTAACATCGCATTCCAGCCGAGCGCTGGGAGATTGCCTTGACCAAGTACGTGTTTGTCACGGGTGGAGTGACGTCGAGTCTGGGAAAGGGCATCACGGCCGCCTCGCTTGCGCGAATCCTCAAATCCCGTGGGCTGAACGTCGTGCTACAGAAGCTTGATCCCTACATCAATGTCGACCCGGGGACGATGAACCCGTTCGAGCATGGTGAGGTGTTCGTGACCGAGGATGGTGGCGAGACGGACCTCGACCTCGGGCACTATGAGCGGTTCCTCGGTGACGATCTCCGCCGTGACTCCAATGTCACAACTGGATCGGTCTACCAGAACGTGATCCGCAAGGAACGGCGCGGTGACTATCTGGGGGCAACCGTGCAGGTGATTCCCCACATCACAAACGAGATCAAGGCTCGCATCCGCAAGCTGGCCGACGAGGATGTCGATGTTGTCATCACCGAGATCGGGGGCACGGTGGGCGACATTGAGGGTCTGCCGTACCTCGAGGCGATCCGGCAGATGCGCAAAGACGTAGGAAGGGCCAACACCTGCTACATCCACGTCACCCTCGTGCCGTACCTGGAGACGAGCGAGGAACTGAAGACGAAGCCGACCCAGCATTCGGTTGCCGAGCTGCGCAGCACCGGTATCCACCCCGATGTGATTGTCGCCAGGTCCGATCGCGCCATCGACGATGCAATCCGCCGCAAGATCAGCCTTTTTTGCGACGTCGAATCCGATGCCGTCATCAACGCAATGAACGCACCGGACATCTATGCCGTGCCTCTCGACATGGAAGCCGCGGGTCTCGACAAGGTGGTCTGTCGTACTCTCGAAATCGATGCCCCTCCCGCCAACCTCGATGGCTGGCGTGACATGGTTCGCCGGCTGGCGCATCCCGAGGATTCAGTCACGATCGGGCTGGTCGGCAAGTACATCGATCTGCCAGACGCCTACCTGTCGGTGGTCGAATCGCTCCGGCACGGTGGGCTGCTCAGCAATGCCAGTGTTGATATCCGGTGGATCCCCGCCGAGGAGGTGGACGGGCTGCTCGCCGAGTCACATCTCGAAGGGCTCGACGGTGTCGTCGTCCCCGGTGGTTTCGGGATCCGAGGCATCGAAGGGAAGATCAACGCCATTCGGCACGCTCGTGAGCGCGGGATCCCGTTCCTCGGGCTGTGTCTCGGGCTGCAGTGCGCTGTTATCGAATTCGCCAGGAACGTGCTCGGGATCAACGATGCTCATAGCACCGAGTTCGATCCAACCACACAAAGCCCTGTGATCGATCTGATGCTCGATCAGCACGATGTCGAGGATATGGGAGGCACCATGCGACTCGGTGTCTATCCCGCCAAGCTGACACCTGGCACGTTGGCGGATCGGCTCTACGGGGAGCCCCTGATCTACGAGCGGCACCGGCATCGCTGGGAGGTCAACAACAGGTACCGCAGGCAGCTTGCCGACGCCGGCATGATCTCGAGCGGCGTCTCACCCGACGACCGGCTGGTCGAGATCATCGAAATCCCGCAGCATCCGTACTTCATCGCCAGCCAGTTCCATCCCGAGTTCACCTCGCGTCCCGACAACCCGAATCCGCTATTTGCCGGGCTCGTGGCTGCCGCACTCGCCTACAAACGGGCCAATGAGGCCGTCGTAAGCGCAACTGCAGATGTTCATGTCGAGAGCTGACGACGGCTTCGAGGTCGTCGATCGCCAACTGCTTGCGGAGACACCGTTCCTGCAGCTCGAGGAGCTGAGCCTGCGGGGCCCTGATGGCGATGTGTCGCCACGTAGCGTCGTCCGGGTGGGCGGCGCCGTTGCGCTGATTCCTGTCGATGGTGACGAGGTCGTGCTGTTCCGCCAGTACCGGACGGCGCTCGAGCGCGCCATTCTCGAGATCCCGGCCGGCAAGCTCGACGTTCCCGGTGAGGAGGCCGAGCAGTGCGCCAGGCGCGAACTGGCCGAGGAGGTGGGCCTCGCCGCGGGGAAGCTAGAGCGGCTCGTCCACTATTACACGAGCCCTGGCTTCACCGACGAGGAGCTGACCATCTTCCTGGCAACGGACCTCAGCGAGGTAGAGATGAACCGTGTTGGCCCCGAGGAGCGGGCCGCCGAGATCGTGCGTGTGCCGATCGGGGAGATTGCCGCCATGTTGCCCGAGATCGAGGACTCGAAGACGGTTATCGGATTGCAGGCGCTGCTGCTCCACAACGCAGGCGCCGCATACTGATCGTCCGAGCGAGTGCACCGTCGTGAAGATCGAGCCTGCCATCGAGGAGTACCTGACCGCCCTGATCACCGAACGGGGCCTGGCAGGCAACACCGTCGCCGCCTACCGGCGTGATCTGAGCCAATACCGCGACTTCCTCGCCGCACAAGGAGTTGACGAGGTCGAGGACGTCGACCACACCCTGGTTACCGGGTTCGTCGCCCTGTTGCGAGAGTTGGGTGCCGTCGAGGGAACCGTGAACCGCAAGGTGGCTGCGATCCGGGGGATGCATCGCTTCCTCGTCATCGAGGACTATGTGGCAGCCGACCCGACCAGCCTTCTCGAATCGACGCGGCGCAAAGACACCATCCCGAAGGCCCTCGAAGTCGACGAGGTGACGAAGTTGCTTGATGCGGCCGGGGGTGACAGCGATCTGGCGCTGCGGGACACGGCCTTGCTCGAGTTCATGTATGCCACAGGATGTCGCGTTTCAGAAGCGATCGACCTCGATCAAATCGACGTCGATCTCGAGGAGGCTACGGCCCTGGTGACCGGGAAAGGCTCAAAGCAGCGGGTGGTTCCGCTCGGGAGTTACGCCGTGGCCGCGCTCGAGGCCTACTACCCGGCGCGGCGACGATTCATCGGCGCGAGTGTGGACCCAGGAGCGGTGTTTGTCAGCGCCAGAGGCCGCCGTCTCACCAGGCAGGCAGTGTGGCAGATGATCAAGAAGATCGCGGTTCGGGCGGGCATCGCACCGGACCGGGTTTCACCTCATGTGTTGCGTCACTCGGCCGCGACCCATATGATCGAGGGCGGCGCTGATCTGAGAACAATCCAAGAATTGCTCGGTCACGCTAGTATCTCGACCACGCAGGTATACACGAGGGTTTCCCCTCAGCATTTGTATGAGGTTTATGTAACCTCACATCCACGCGGCAGATAGCGGCCGCACAAGAAGTGGGTCCGGAAGGGTTTGTCGTGAACACCGATGGCGCCATAGCAGCGTTGAAAAAAGAGCGACAGAAGCTGGTACGACAGCTCGCCGACCTCGGTGCAACCGAGGAGGGTGAGTTGACCGGCGACGTCGAGTACAGCGACGGATTCGCCGATGCGGCCGCTTCGACCGCGGAGCGAAGCGAGGTGCTCGGCATCGTCGACAATCTGGCGAAGCTGCTTGCCGACGTCGACCAGGCGCTCGGGCGTGTCGAAGATGGCACCTACGGCCTCTGCAAGAACTGTGGCAAGGAGATCGGTGCCGACCGGATGGAGTTCCGGCCCACCTCCCGCTACTGCGTGGACTGCAAAGCCCGCCGCGCCATTTGAGCGCACCTCGATGAGCCCGTTCCGCCAGTTCTGGCATCTCGCCACCCGTTTCTTCGGGACGTTGTTTCACCGACCGCTCGGTCCACGCCGCCAATACGAGGTGCACAGGGTGCTGACCCGTGCCGAGGCGGACTTGTTCTTCCGCCAGCAGGCAATAGACCAGCGTCATGCCTATGCCGTGGCGCAAAGGGTGCAGGTGGCGACAGGTGATGCAGACGCAGTGGCCGCTGCGCTGCTACATGATGTGGGCAAGGCAGCCAGCGACATTGGGCCGTTTGCCCGCTCGCTCGCCACCCTGTGCGATACCGTCCGGCTACCCGTACCGGAACGTTGGCAGAGCTACCGCGACCACGGTGCGCTCGGTGCCGCCACGCTGGTCGCAGCAGGCGCCCGTCCGCTTGCCGTGGCGTTTGCAGCCGGCGAGCCGACCGGTGACCCCGACGTCTGGCAGGCACTGGTGGCCGCAGACGAAGCGTCGGGCGTGCGACGTCTTGATGCTGTGTCGCTTGGAGAAACCCCGGAATCGGCTGGTTCCCGTAATACCATGCGCCCCGAGGTGAACCGATGAGCTACGAAGTCAAGACGCGGGTGTTTGAAGGGCCGCTTGATCTGCTGCTGCAGCTGATCACCTCGCATCAGGTGGAGATCACCGAACTGAGCCTGGTCGACCTGGTGGGGGAGTACCTGGTCCATCTCGAGCTCATGGGAGAGATGGACATCGAGGTGACGAGCGAGTTCCTTCTGATCGCAGCGACCCTGATCCAGCTGAAGGCACGCCATCTACTCCCCGACGACCGCGCCATAGACATCGACGACGAGCTCGCCCTCGCCGAGGAGCGGGATCGGCTGCTGTCGCGGCTGCTCGCCTGTCTCACCTTCAAGGACGTTGCTGCCGTGCTGGCCCACCGGTTCGACGGCAACGCCCGTTTCGTGCCCCGTCTTGTCGGGCTCGACCCTGGCATCACGCCAATTCAGCCCGAAGTCAGGTTGGACATCGACCTCGACGAGTTCCGGCTGATCGCCGAGCACGCCTTCGAAACTGCACCCGATGAGCCCGACCTCGACCATCTCGATCTCGATCTGCCCTCAGTGGGCGACGCCATCGCAGATGTTCGCATCCGGGTGGCGGCGGTTGTCGAGACGGAGTTCGAGACGCTGGTCGCCCACTGTGACCGCTCCATCGACGTGGTTGCCTACTTTCTGGCACTGCTGGAGCTGGCCCGCTGGGGGGTCATCAGTGTCAGCCAGGAGCATCGTGAGGCACCGATCCGCGTTGTGAGCAAGAACCCCGCAGGATTCGACGCAGGCCAGCTCCAGAGCGAATGGAACGGCTGATGGAGCTGCGTGCCGTCATCGAAGCGATGTTGTTTGTTGCCGAGGACCCGATCCCGGTGACCGAGATGGCCGAAGTTCTGGAACAGCCCCAATCGGTGATTGTGGACGAGTTAGCCGCCTACGCCACCGATCTCGAGGAATCGGGCCGGGGTCTGGTGCTCCGCGAGGTGGGGGTCGGCTGGAGGCTGTTCACCCATCCTGACGCTCGCCCCTATCTGGAGCGCTTCGCTGCAACCGACCGGGTCACCAAGCTCTCGAAGGCGGCGCTCGAGACCCTTGCGGTAGTTGCCTACAAGCAGCCGGTGTCCCGTGGGCAAGTATCCGAGATCAGGGGAGTGGATTCCGACCGTGCGCTGCGAACCCTGGAGCGGCGAGGGCTGATCGCAGAGGTCGGCACCGCACCCGGGCCCGGGCAGGCATTGTTGTTCGGGACGACCGAGCTGTTCCTGGAGAAGCTCGGTGTGCGCGGGCTAGATGAGCTGCCCCCGCTTGCCGACCACGTGCCTCCCGCCAGTGTGGTCGAGGTACTGGAACGCCCGTTCCGCCCGGAGGGATCATCGACAGACTCCAGAAGCTGATCGCACACACCGGTTTGATGTCTCGGCGTCATGCCGAGGAGCTCATCAAGCGAGGTCGGGTCACCATCGACGGGCAGATAGCCCGGCTCGGTGACCGTGGCGACCCCGCACATGTGGTTGTCGCCATCGATGGTGTGCCCATCCCGACCCGGCCCGACCTCGTCTACGTGCTGCTCAACAAGCCCGAGGGCGTGATCAGCACAGCAGATGATCCGCAGGGTCGACCCACCGTGGTCGACCTTGTCGACATCGACACCAGGCTCTACCCGGTTGGCCGACTCGATTCGACTTCTTCAGGGTTGTTGCTGATGACCAACGACGGGACGCTCACCAACCTGGTCACCCACCCCCGCTACGGCATCGAGAAGACGTACGTGGCGCTTGTCGAAGGTGCGCCGGGTAGAGAGGCCATCAGCAGTCTGCTCAATGGGATCACATTGGAGGACGGTATTGCCAGGGCCGCCAGGGCAAGGCTGCTCACAAGCCATCGGGGTCGGACCCAGCTCGAGATCGTCATGACCGAGGGGCGCAAACGTGAGGTGCGCAGGATGATGGAGGCTCTCGGCTATCCGGTGGCTGCACTGGTGCGGGTCTCCATCGGCCCGCTGTCTGACGGTGCGCTCGAACCGGGGTCGTGGCGGTATCTCACCATCGCCGAGGTGAAGGACCTGTACGCTGCCGCCGGTGCCACATGGGAAGATGCCCCCAAGATGATGGAAGACGACGCATGAACGAACAGCTTGAGCTGTCCGGGCCCCGGGCGCCCTTCGCTGCGGGTATCGAGGTGCCGGGTGACAAGTCGCTGTCACATCGGTCGATAGTCCTCTCCGCCATGGCGAAGGGCACCAGCACCATAGAGCGACTCGCCACCGGGCAGGATGTGCAGTCGAGCCTCGCCGTGGTGCAGGCGCTTGGAGTCGACGTCGACGGGACACGACTCTCATCCCCCGGCATCGACGCTTGGCGAACGCCGACAGAAGCGCTCGACTGTGGAAATTCGGGAACCACGATGCGGCTGCTGGCAGGCGCACTTGCAGGCTCTCCGATCTCGGCGACGCTGGTGGGAGACGAGTCGCTGTCACGCCGCCCGATGCGACGATTGGTACCGCCGCTCGAGGCTCTCGGCGCTTCGATAGCACTCTCCGAGGACGCCACCGCACCGGTGAGGATCACAGGCAATCCGTCACCGACACCGGCAGATGTGGAGATCCCGATCGCGTCGGCACAGGTGCGCACGGCGTTCTCCCTCGCCGCGGTACGCGGCACCGGGGAATCGACGATCACGAGCCCTCCCGGGTATCGCGACCACACCGAACGCTGGCTAGAGGCGATGGGGTTGGGCAAACGTGAGGACGGGACTACTTTCCGGATCTACCCGGGCGCAGTGCCTGCGTTCAACTACGTGATCCCGGGTGATCCTTCTTCGGCGGCGTTCCTGTGGGCCGCCGCTGCCATCATCGAAGGGGCACAGGTGGTCACGCCCAACATCTCACTGAATCCGGGGCGAATCGGCTTTCTCCAGGTCCTGGAGCAAATGGGTGCCGTCGTATCTGCAGAGGTGACCGGGGCGATCCTAGGCGACCCGGTGGGCACGGTCGGTGTGCGTGGTGCCGGTCTGCGGGGGGCGGTGGTTAGCGGGGCGCTCGCTGCGGCCACGCTCGACGAACTGCCGCTGGTGGCGGTGGTCGGCTCCTATGCGGAGGGTGTCACCCGGGTGACGGATGCTGCGGAGTTGCGGGCGAAGGAAAGCGACAGGATCGCATCGACGGTGGCAATGATCAACGGTCTCGGCGGGGGAGCGGAGGCTACCGAAGACGGTTTCAACGTGCTCGGGATCGGTTGGCTGGAGAGCGGCACCGTCGTTGCAGCCGGTGATCACAGGATCGCCATGGCGGGGGCGGTGGCCGCAACCGGCGCCACCGGCCCGGTTACGATTTCAGGTGCAGACGTGGCCGGGGTGTCCTGGCCGAGATTCTTCGAGGCTTTGGAGGCGCTGTGGTCATCGCGATAGACGGTCCCGGTGGGGTCGGGAAGTCCACCGTCACCCGGCTGCTGGCGCAAGTGCTCGGCATCGACTTCCTCGACACAGGTGCCACCTACCGGGCTGCAACCGTGGCGGCGCTGGGGGCCGGGGCGGATCTCAGCGACGAGGATGCGGTGCTCGACGCCGTGGGTTGTGTCGAGATCACCTATGAGAACGGGGTCATCATCCTCGACGGCCGGGAGATCAACGATGAGGTACGGTCCGACGCTGTGACCAGGGCGGTGACTCCGGTATCGGCGTTCCCGCGGGTACGCGAGCACATCGTGCAGTTACAGCGGGATTGGGTGACTGACCACGGCGGGGATGCGGTGGTCGAGGGGCGTGACATCGGCACCGTCGTGTTTCCGGATGCGCTCGTCAAGGTGTTCCTCACGGCACCTGCCGAGCTGCGGGCGGCGCGTCGCTCGGGAGATGCAGAAGCGGCCAACCAGGAGGTTTCCGAGATCGTGGCCGACCTGAATCGCCGTGACCATGCGGACTCCACCAGGAAGGCCTCACCGCTGCGCCCTGCCGAGGATGCGGTGGAGATCGACACGTCGACCATGACCGCCGAAGAGGTTGCGGCGACCATCCTGGCGCTGGTCAGGAAGGCGTCAGACGCCGAGTAGATCGAGCGCCTCGGTGGCGGAACGGTCGGGATCCTGCTCGATCGGGCCGGGAAGATTCGGCTGAGAAACCGCAAAGGCAGCTTCAACGACCGTTTGCAGGGTCTTGACGAACTGGCGCAACGATGGGGGCAGCGGGAAATACTCGTCCTCGTCTGTGATCGCCATCGGGAAATCACCCTCGGTCGGGTTGATGGCTGCGATCACCTCGCGCACCCGCTGATCCGGTGCGGATGCACCTGCGGTGACACCAACGATGCGGCTTCCTTCGAGCCACTCCGGCTTGATGTCGTCCGGCCCGTCCACACGGTACGACGGAGTTCCTTCCTTGCGACCCACCCGCACCAGCGCCTGGGTGTTTGACGAGTTCTTCGAGCCGACCACGAGGATGGTGTCGGCCTGGCGTGCCAGCTCCCGAATGGCTGTCTGCCGGTTGGTGGTTGCGTAGCAGAGGTCGCTGCGTCTCGCCGTCTCGAGGTCGGGGAAGCGGCTGATGGCGTCCTCGAGGACCCCCTCCCATTCGTGCATCCCCAGCGTGGTCTGCGCCAGCAGCGCCACCCGGGCAGGGTTCTTTGGTTGGAAGGAGAGGAGGCCCTGGTCGGGGTCGATGAGGGTCACCGCGGTTGGGGCTTCTGCCACTGCGCCTACGGCCTCGTCGTGGCCCTGGTGGCCGACGTAGATGATGTCGTAGTCCTTCTTGGCCATGAGACGCACCTCGTGGTGCACTTTGGTGACCAGTGGGCAAACCGCATCGACCATCACCGCAGCGCGGCTGTTGGCTTCTGCGACGATCTCCGGTGCCGATCCGTGGGCGGACAGCATCACAGGGCTGCCCTCGGGCACCTCGGTGATGTCGTTGACGAACACCACCCCGGCGCGTTCGAAGGCGTCCACAACGGCCTGGTTGTGGACTATCTCGTGATAGCAGTAGACGGGAGGCTCGAAGATGTTGACCATCCACGTGAGGGACTTGATCGCCATCTCGACCCCGGCGCAGAACCCGCGCGGTTCGGCCAGCAACACACGTTCAACCATCCCGCAATGGTAGGAGCGGGCTGGCGTCAAGAGTGGCGATGGCACCGATGCGAAGCGGCAAGGCGGCGAAGTCGTGCCATCGTCGGCAAGAGGACAGCGCCGAAGCAGCCCGAGCCTCGGAGGCGGGGCAAATCGACGGGAGAGACATCGGGAGGGATGACGGTGCCGCAGAGCAGCTGGGGAAGTGGAGGTGGGTCACCAGGGTGGGTCGTGCCCGGGGTTGGGTGGGACGAGTGACCGGCAATACGGCGGGCGACCCTGGTCGAGGGTGAACCCCGCCCGGTGGATTGCCACGTGGTGGTGGAACCAACAAAGGGTCACGAGATTGTCCGGGTCGTGATCGCCGCCGTTGGCCCGGTGCTTGATGTGATGGATCTGGAGCCGGTAGCGGCTGTGGCACCCTGAAATCGCACACCCTTTGTCCCGCCATGCCACGTAGTCGCGCACCGCAGGAGGTATCGCCGTTGCGGCCTGGGAGGTGACGACAGGCTGTCCATCCTCTAGCCCGACGAGCCGTACCGTGCCACCGCAGAGGATCTCTTCCAGCACGCTCGGCCCGACTCTGGGACCGTATTTCATCTCGGCGCCCAGCTCCCCGGACGTCCCGTTGGCCTCTTCGAGATCTACGAATACGGTTACGGCGCCGCCGGTCCCCGTGATGTTGTCGTCTCCGGCGTCGCCGAGGAAATCCTGGGAGATCGCTACGAGGGCGTCTGCGTTGAGCTGGCTGCGGGAGAAGAAATCGGCTCCCGGGAGCCGCCGCAGCTCGTCGACCCGGCCGCTGATGGCTTGATCAACGATGGAGCCTTCGACGCCAGGGAGTTCGAAGCTGCCGCGCCAGACGCTGTTGTCCAGATTGGGCTGAATGGTCAGATAGCGGTCGGAGAATGCCTGCTGCTCATCCTTGTGCGAGATGCGCCGGTACTGGCCGATGAGCCGGTTGACCGCGGTCAGGTCGAGGTTGAAGCTGCGGTCGACCACCCCCATGGGAGCGCTCGCACCCATCAACGAGAGTGTCGCCATCGCCCGATCGAAGCTGATCTCACCATCCTCCATCTGTTCGTAGAGGTACGGGTCGGTGCGGTACATGCGGTTAGCGGCGTCGACCAGACGTTGGGCGGTGCTTTGGTTGACATCGAGGGCAGTGGCGGTCCAGTCGACCATGGACCTGGCGCCATCAGCTTCGGCCACCCCGGCGCGCTGCAACTGGTTCAGCAAGGTCAGCTGGCGGGCCTGGAGCCGAGATATCTCGGCCTTGGTCTCGGCCAGCTCTGCCCGGAAGTCGGTGACCAGTTCGGGATCGGTGAACAACATGACGACACCGTATCAACGGGGTGTGACACAAATCCTGGGCTCAAGGTCGATTCGCGTAGCGTTGGCGGCCGAGGATCTCGCCCAGGAGTACACGTTCAACCATCCCGCATCCGTAGGCGCCGGCACGTCTCTGCAGAGGCGCTCGTCGGTGATCGGGTCGCCAGTTGCTGCAGGATGTAGTCGATGAGCGCCTCCCGCTCGGACCACACCTCGTTGTCGGTGGTGTGGACGACCGCCCAGCCATGCTCCGCGAGCCAGTAGTTGCGACGCAGATCGTGTCTCCACACGTCAGGATTGTCGTGAGTGAGCCCATCGATCTCGACAATCAGACGGTGCGACAGGCAGGCGAAGTCGGCAATGTACGGTCCGATCGGAACTTGTCGCCGAAACTTCACCCCGAGCGTCTGACCCCGCAGCTCCCACCACAAGATGGCCTCCGCCCGGGTCGGATCGTGTCGCATCCGCCGAGCAAACCGGGTCAAATAGGGTGGTTGTCTGTGCATGCCAAGACATCTACCACCACCCCCCGACAAGCTTTCACCCTCCCAGCGTCTTCTTCACCCTCCCAGCGGGAGGGTCGGTGGGAGTCTTGGGGTTGTTGATCACGCCTAGGTTTCACCCTCCTGCGTCGCTCCGCTCCGCGTCCTCCCTCGAGGGAGGACGAAGGAAAGGAGGGAGGACGAAAGGAAGGGGGAGGTGGAAGGTGGGGGTGGCCGGTGTTCTTCACCCTCCCAGCGGGAGGGTCGGTGGGAGTCTTGGGGTTGTTGATCACGCCTAGGTTTCACCCTCCTGCGTCGCTGCGCTCCGCGTCCTCCCTCAAGGGAGGACGAAGAAGAGGGGGACGAAGGGGTGGGGCGTGTTTGGTTCTCTTCACCCTCCCAGCGGGAGGGTCGGTCGGATCGTGAGATTCGACCGGGGAGGGAGAGCGGCCGAGGTTGTTGATCACGCCTAGGTTTCACCCTCCTGCGTCGCTCCGCTCGCGTCCTCCCTCGAGGGAGGACGAAGAAAGGGGGACGAAGGGGTGGGGCGTGTTTGGTTCTCTTCACCCTCCCAGTGGGAGGGTCGGTCGGATCGTGAGATTCGACCGGGGAGGGAGAGCGGCCGAGGTTGTTGACCACGCCTAGGTTTCACCCTCCTGCGTCGCTGCGCTCCGCGTCCTCCCTCGAGGGAGGACGAAGGACGGGAAGGGGTGGATGAGGCAGGCGTTGGCCGGTTCTCTTCACCCTCCCAGCGGGAGGGTCGGTCGGATCGTGAGATTCGACCGGGGAGGGAGGAACGGCCGAGGTTGTTGACCACGCCTAGGTTTCACCCTCCTGCGTCGCTGGCGCTCCGCGTCCTCCCTCTAGGGAGGACGAAAGGAAGAGGGAGAGACCTTGGGCTTGTTGACCACGTTGAGGTTTCACCCTCCTGCTTCGCTGCGTACCGGCTACGCCGGTCCGTCGGCAGTTCCTTCGGAACTGCTGCGCTGGTAGGGTCGCGGCGTACCGGAAGTTGGCGCCTCCATCTATGCTTCGGGTCTCTATGTCGAACCCGACGATTCTCGAAGTAGTGCCCGGTAGCCCAGCCGCGGTCGCAGGTCTGCGGCCGGGGGATGAGCTGCTGTCCGTTAACGGTGTGGTGCTCACCGACGTCATCGAATATCAGCAGCTCGCAGACGAAGGTTTGGTGGCGCTGCAGGTGAAGCGTGACGGGGCGACTTCGGAGCTGGATATCGCCAAGCCGGAGGGTGCTCCGCTGGGGCTGCGGCTCAATTCCTCGGTGTTCGATCGGGTGCAGACATGTGACAACCACTGCGAGTTCTGCTTCATCTACCAGCTGCCGCCGGGGATGAGGACGACCCTGTACCTGAAGGACGACGACTACCGGCTCTCGTTCCTCTACGGCAACTTCACGACGCTGACCCGGTTCACGGAGCTCGACCTGTCCCGGGTGGTCGAGGAGAAGCTGGGGCCGCTGTACGTGTCGATCCACGCCACCGACCCTGACGTCCGCTCCGGGATGCTGCGCAATCCTCGTGGCGGCACCAGCCTCCGCTGGCTGCGGGCACTGCTCGTGAATGGCGTGGAGGTGCACGGCCAGATCGTGCTGTGCCCGGACGTCAACTCGGGCCCGGTGCTGGAGCAGACGATGGCAGACATCCTGATCTCCTACCCGCGGCTGGCCTCGGTGGGGATCGTGCCGCTCGGCCTCTCCCGGTACGGGAAGGAGACTTCGCTACGGGTGCACACCCGGGCGGACGCCATCTCAGACCTGGAGATCGTCGACTTCTGGCAGGAGCAGGCGCTGGAGCGGCTGGGTAGGCGCATGTTCTTCGCCTCCGACGAGATGTACCTCGTGGCGGGCCGTGAGGTGCCGCCGTCCGGCCATTACGAGCATTTCGATCAGCACGAGAACGGCATCGGGATGATCCGCGCCTTTTGGACGAGCTCGAAGCGGTCGAATCGGGCCGTAACCAGGGTGCGC
Source organism: uncultured bacterium (assembly GCA_963777645.1). Taxonomy (GTDB): domain Bacteria; phylum Actinomycetota; class Acidimicrobiia; order Spongiisociales; family UBA5794; genus JAAETI01. Next base: position 44,563 of record CAVZRA010000001.1, read on the forward strand.
CGGTGACGACCGGGGCATGGAATGCGCTGCCCGCCGCACCCGCTGAGGGATACCGGGCGCCCCGTGGTGGATTCGTCAGTGACGACACGCCAGGCGAAGGGCCGGTTGTCATCGTCACCGGCACATACGGTGCCAGGGTCTTCAACCCCATCCTGTCCCGGCTCGAGAAGGTCACCGGGGCACCGCTGCGGGTGCTCGAAGTGGCCAACGAGTTCTTCGGAGGTAACGTCGCCGTTGCCGGGTTGATGGTTGGCCGTGACGTAGCCGCAGCGGTCGCAGGCGATCAGCAGCCGGCACGCAAGTATCTGATCCCCAACTCGGCGGCGCCGGGCGGGCGTTTTCTCGACGACGTCGACGTTGCGGACATCCCGGCCCCGATCGACATGGTGCCGCCGACCGTTGCCGGTTTACTTGAAGGAGCGATGCGATGAGCCGTCTTCCCGTTGTGGTTATCATCGGAAGACCAAACGTCGGCAAGTCGACGTTGGTGAACCGCATCCTGCAAAGGCGGGCAGCGGTGGTCGACGAGCAGCCGGGCGTGACCAGGGACCGTCGGGAGTTCGCCGCCGAATGGCAGGGAAACCACTTTCTGCTGATCGATACCGGCGGATGGGAGCTCAACCCTGGTGAGGAGCTCACCATGAACATCCGGGAGCAGGCCGAGGCGGCGCTCGGCGGCGCTGATGTCGCCGTGTTCGTCACCGATGCCACCGCGGCGCTGGTCGACGACGACCAGGGTGTCGCCAGGATGCTGCTCCGCAGCGGTGTCCCCTTTGTGTTTGCCGCCAACAAGGTCGACGGTCCCCGCCAGGAGGAGAACCTCGACGAGCTGTGGGCACTCGGGTTGGGGGAGCCGATGCCGATCTCGGCTCAACACGGTAGGGGTACCGGCGACTTCCTCGACGCTTTGGTCGACAAGCTGCCCGTCTTTGACGATGACATGGATCGTGAGCCGAGGCTTGCCCGTCTTGCCATCATCGGTCGACCGAATGTGGGCAAGTCAACGCTGCTCAACCAGCTCGTTGGCACCGAACGGGTGCTGGTCTCCGATGTCCCGGGGACGACACGGGACCCGATCAACATGGTGGTGGAGCTCGACGGAGAGCCGTTCGAGATCATCGACACTGCCGGGATCAAGCGGCGCACCAAGATCAAGGACGATGTCGAGTTCTATGCGGTGCTGCGTGCCCGTGAGGTACTCGCCGACGCCGATGTTGCCCTGCTGGTGGTGGACGGGACCAAGGGAGCGACCCACCAGGAGCAAAGACTCGCCGAGGAGATCCGTGATGCCGGCACCGGGCTTGTGGTGCTGCTCAACAAGTGGGATGTCATCAGCGACGACGAGCGTGCCCGCACCGAGGACTCGGTTGCCGACCGGCTCGCCTTTGTTGCCTGGGCACCCGTGTTGCGGATCGCGGCACGAACCGGCAGCAGGTTGCACCGGCTGCCCGCCGCGGTGCGGGCGGTGCTGGAGAATCGGCGGCAGCGGATCCCGACGTCGGAGCTGAACCGGTTGATCCGCCAATGGCAGGAGGCGCACCCGCCACCGGTGAAGAAGAACAAGCGACCCCGCATCATCTACGCCACCCAGACCAGCACCGAGCCGCCGAGCATCGTATTGTTTGTCCGGGGAGGTGACGTTGGCGACGACTACCTGCGCTACCTGGAGAACCGGCTACGTGAGGAGTACGACTTCATGGGGACACCGCTGTTCCTGACGGCACGACGCCGCCACAACCGGAGAGAACTGGAACCGTGAGCGAGGCCGGCCCCTTCGAACGGTTCCGGGAAGCGGCGGCACACGCCAGAGAAGGCGGCCCGGAACGACACCACGCCAAGCTGGAACGCCAGGGGAAGCTGTTTGTCAGGGACCGGGTGGATTTGCTGGTCGATGAGGGCAGCTTTGTCGAGGACGGCCTGCTCGCCAACGCGGTTACCCCCGAGCACGGCGCAGACGGTGTCGTCACGGGGCGGGCGATGGTCGACGGCCGCCCGGTTGCGGTGATCGCAAACGATCCGACGGTGAAGGCCGGTAGCTGGGGGCGGCTGACCGTCGAGAAGATGATCAGGACCCTCGAGTACGCATACGACGAGATGCTCCCGGTCTTCTATCTGATCGATTCGGCAGGAGCACGGATCACCGACCAGATTGACCTGTTTCCTGGCCGTAGGGGAGCGGGCAAGATCTTCTACAACCAGGTGCGGCTCTCGGGGCGGGTCCCGCAGATCTGCTGTCTGTTCGGCCCTTCTGCCGCCGGCGGCGCCTACATTCCGTCGTTCTGTGACGTGGTGATCATGGTCGACGGCAACGCCTCGATGTATCTCGGCTCGCCGCGGATGGCGGAGATGGTGATTGGGGAGAAGACCACACTCGAGGAGCTCGGCGGCGCCAGGATGCACTGCTCGGTGTCGGGATGTGGCGATGTGCTGGTGAATTCGGATTCTGAGGCGATCGACTGGGCCCGCTACTACTTCTCGTACATGCCGGATAGCTTCCGGGCACTGCCGATGCGCTACGACGCGGCCGGCTCCGACCCGGGCTTCGACCCTGCAGAGATCCTCCCGGAGGCGCCAAACGCGGTGTACGACATGGTGGATCTCCTGCGCGGCATCGTCGACGAAGGCAGCCTGCTTCAGATCAAGGAGCTGTTTGCCCCGGAGGTGATCACCGGATTTGCTCGCATCGAGGGCCAGTCGATCGGCATCGTTGCCTCCCAGCCACAGCATCTCGGCGGGGTGCTCTTTGTCGACTCGGCCGACAAGGCGGCGCGGTTCATCTGGCTGTGTGACGCATTCAACATCCCGTTGCTGTTCTTCGCCGACGTCCCCGGGTTCATGATCGGCACCGATGTCGAGAGGCAGGGGATCATCCGGGCAGGAGCGAAGATGTTGACCGCTATCGCCGAGGCAACGGTGCCCCGGCTATCGGTCATCGTGCGCAAGGCGTACGGTGCGGGTCTCTACGCCTTCTCTGGGCCTGGTTTCCGCCCTGATGCGACCATTGCCCTGCCGACTGCCGAGATCGCCGTGATGGGGCCTGAGGCGGCTGTGAACGCCGTCTATTTCAACAAGATCCAGGAGTTGCCTGAGGAGGATCGGGCCGCTTTCGTCGCTGAAAAGCAAGCCGAATACGTCGAGGACGTAGATCTATTGCGTGTTTCGTCCGAGCTGATCGTCGACGCGGTGGTCGAGCCGGAGGATCTGCGGGGCGAACTGACCGCCCGCCTCGCCTACGCCGCCCGCAAAACCCGCCATTTCTCAGACCGCCGCCACGGCATCCCCCCGGTATGAATGGGGCGACGGCGGCCGCTCTCCCTCCCCGGTCGGATCTGGCGATCCGCCCGACCCTCCCGCTGGGAGGGTGAAGGAGACTTTCGTCCTCCCTTGAGGGAGGACGCGGAGCGCAGCGACGCAGGAGGGTGGGCCTTGGTGTGGTTGACCACGTCAGGGTTTCTCCCTCCCCGGTCGGATCTGGCGATCCGACCGACCCTCCCGCTGGGAGGGTGAAGAGAGCCGGGCATCCCTTCTTCGTCCTCCCTTGAGGGAGGGCGCGGAGCGCAGCGACGCAGGAGGGTGAGGCGTTGGTGTGGTTGACCACGTCGGTCGCTCCCCGCTGGGAGGGTGGTACCTTCCTGGGGCCTTGGCGGAGGGTTGAGATATGAGCGAGCAGCCGGAGAGCACACCGGAGGGTGACGAGGAGAAGTGGCCGATCGGCTTCCTCGTCATCATCACGCTGGTTGCCCTCTACCTCGGCTGGCGGCTCATCCAGGGCGTGATCTGGCTGTTGAACCACCTTTAGCGTCTCAACGCGGAATATATTCCGCAATGCGACGCCAAAGCGGCTCAGTTGGCGGCGGTGAGCATGCCTTCGAGCTCGTCGACGCTGGGGACCCGGCCCGACATGACCACCTGCTCGTCGATGACAAGCGCAGGGGTGCTCATCACGCCGTATGAGGCGATGTCGCCGAAGTCGGTGACTTTTTCGATGGCGGCGTCGATGCCGAGCTTGCCTGCAGCTTCTGTGGTTCTCTTCTCGAGGGTCTGGCAGTTGGGACAGCCGGATCCGAGCACTTTGATGTTCATGGTTCTCCTTAGAGGATGACGTTGAATAGCAAACCAACACAGAGGATGCCAAAGGCGACGATACCGACGAATACGCCGAGCAGCCGGGGCTTGAGTACCCGTCGCAGCAGCACCATCTCGGGGAGCGAGAGGGCCACTACAGACATCATGAAGGCGAGCACGGTGCCGGTGGCGAGCCCTTTGGCGTGGAGCGCTTCGACGAGCGGTAGGATCCCGGCTGCGTTCGAGTACAGCGGCACCCCCAGCCCGACGGCAACCGGCACGGCGAGTGGATCGTCCGGCCCTGCGTAGCGGACGAAGAAGTCTTGGGGCACCCAGCCGTGGACGACAGCACCGATCCCGATGCCGACCAGCAGGTACGGCCAGATCTTGCGGATGATCGACTTCACCTCGTCGCGGCCGATGGCGAAGCGATCGTTCCAGCTGAGCGTTCCGGACAGGTCGACGGGTTGGCCTCGCAGGGTGGTCTCGAAGACGAAGGACTCGACCCAGCGTTCCAGATGGAGGCGTCCGATGATCCAGCCTGCGGCGATGGCGACTACCAGCCCTGCAGCGACGTAGAGGGAGGCGATGCGCCAGCCGAACAGCCCGTAGAGCAGGACGATGGCGACCTCGTTGACCATCGGGCTTGCAATGAGGAAGCTCATTGTGATGCCGAGCGGCACCCCTGCTGCAACGAATCCGATGAACCCGGGCACCGCAGAGCACGAGCAGAACGGCGTGATGACCCCGAGACCGGCGGCGGCGACGTTGCCGACACCCTCCCTGCGGCCCCCGAGCAACGCCCTGGTGCGTTCCACCGACATGAAGCTGCGCAGCACGGTGACCACGAAGATGATGCCACCGAGCAGCAGTGCGATTTTGACGGTGTCGTATAGGAAGAACTCAGCTGCCGATCCGGTGCGGCTCTCCAGGTCGAGACGAAGCATGTCGGTGACGAACCAGCGCCACAGCGGGCCGTTGATGCGGTAGGCGGCGATCCAGGCGACGACGGCTCCACCCAGCCCAACCCAGGGCCGCCACTCCTGGCGGCGCAGTGTCATGACGGGTGTGGTCACTGTTGGGCTCCGTTGGTGAGGTCTGCCGGCAATGCGGCCGTGACGGCTGCGCTTGCCAGCGGGGTGATGCTGTAATCGACCCACCGTCCTCGCCGGGAGGCCTCGACCAGCCCTGCCTCACGCAGCACCCTGAGGTGATAGGACAGGAGATTGGGGGCGATCTCGATGCTCTCTTGGAGCGTGCACACACAGCATTTGTCGTTGCTGAGGTCGTCGAGGATGCGCAGCCGCAGCGGGTCGCTGAGGGCGGCAAAGAGTGAGGCCCTCGTTTCAATCGACATTGATTCAATAGTTGTTGAAGTCACAATGCCCATTGTGCGCCGAATGGTCGAACATGGTCAGCGGCAAAGGTCCCTGGGCACGGTGCCAAGCGGCACCGGCCGACGAGCCATTCAAGGGATCGACGATTGTGTCGAAAAGCTCATGTACGCGGCGTCGGTGTTCTGAGTAGGAGTGAGATGGAATCGATCTGGCTGGAGGGGGACGTCCCGTTCCTCACAACCGAGCAAATGAAGGAAGTCGACCGGGCAATGGTCGATGACTTCGGAATAGACCTTCCCCGGATGATGGAGAACGCCGGGCGTAATCTCGCCGATCTGGCGCGTCACCGCTTCCTCGGTGGTGACGGGCGGAGCCGGTCGGTGATCATCCTGGCCGGGCCAGGAGGCAACGGCGGCGGGGCGATGGTCGCTGCCCGCAGGCTCCATGCGTTCGGGGCTTTGGTCGGGGTGGTGGCGACCCGGGAGCCCGCGCATATGGCCGAGGTGACCGCCCAGCAGTTCCGCATCCTCGAGAAGATTGGAGTGCCGTTGACGGTGGGGGAGATGCCGCGGGTGCGGCCCCCCGATGTCATCATCGACGGTCTCATCGGCTACAACCTCAAGGGTGCGCCGCGGGGGATCACCGCCGAGCTGATCGAATGGGCGAATGCGAGCATGGCGCCGGTGCTTTCGCTCGATGTGCCGTCTGGCCTCGATGCTACGAGCGGTAAGGCCCACAACCCGGTGGTGCGGGCCACGGCCACGATGACGCTGGCGCTGCCCAAATCGGGGCTACGGTCTGCGGAGCGATCTGACGTGGTGGGCGAGCTGTATCTGGCCGATATCGGTGTGCCCGCCGAGCTGTATGCCGCAGAGCCATTGTCGCTCCAGGTGGGGCCGATCTTTTCGAGATCAGACGTAATCCGGCTCGCCTAAGCGAGTCAGAGCTTTCGCACTGCCCTGAGGACGACATCGTGGGTGTGCATGCCCCCGGGGCCTGCCGGAGCGTGACGTTTCCTGGTCTCGTGCACGACGATTTCCCAAGCCTGCCCGAGGTGGGTGACGACCTCGTCGGGCTGGATGTATAGGGCGGGGTCACGGCCGGGGGTGTGGGCGGGATCGTGACCGGAGACCTCGTGGGCGACGAACAGGAGCGTGCCGCCGACGGCGACTGCACCGAGGAGGGCGGGCATGATGGTGTCTGCCTGTGCCTTGGGGAGAGAGACGTAGTGGGCGGTTACCAGGTCGAAGCTGGCTGGGGCCAGCGGTGCGGTGGACGAGTCTCCGGCGATCCATTCGACTTTGACACCTGCGGCTCGGGAGGCTTCGGTGGCACGGCCGATAGCGACGGGGGATAGGTCGATGCCGGTTACCTGCCAGCCGTGCTTGGCTAACCAGATGGCGTCGCCGCCTTCTCCGCAGCCGAGGTCGAGCGCCCGGCCTGGGGGAAGCTCCGAGATCTCGGCGACGAGGGATGGGTTTGGCTCGCCGCTCCAGATGCGGTCGGGGGCTGATAGGTAGCGCTCGTCCCACTCGGCTGGGGTGGATGGGGGCTTGTGATGTTGCTGCGGTTCGGCCATCCGTCGATCGTAGCGAATGAGCCGGCCCGTGAGTTCCGCAAGGGTGCTTGATGCACTATCGTTGCCGTCTGCCGGTAACCCGGCATCGGGCTGTGGCGCAGCTTGGCAGCGCGCTTGACTGGGGGTCAAGAGGTCGCCGGTTCAAATCCGGCCAGCCCGACCACTGGAATCCCTTGCGCTGCAGGGGATTCTGTTTGTTGGGGGTGGCGTTCTGAGACGCCGGATTCGCCGAGAGTCCGCGAGAAGTCCGCGGAAGGATGTTCCAGCGGCGGTTCAACAGACGGAGGTGGGTCGACACCGCGTCTCTGGCCTTGAAGTCGCAGCCACTTGTACCGCTCTTGTCTATCGGCGGGCCAGGATGGCTCCGAGCGTGGAACAGACGCTGCTGACTTCCGGAATGAATGCCCAATGTGGACTGCCTAGTTGTGCCATGCTTGAGCAAGCGGGTTCTCCGCTGGTGATGGGATGGAGGAACGAGTGAGATTCGAGTAATGCACACAGCTAGAAGGCTGTCGTTGGCCACCGTCGTCGCCCGATCCACCATGCGCAGGTCGAAGTCGCTCCGATGGAGAGCGCGCGTAAGGCCCTTCGCCGCCTAGACGCCCCAAGGAGGTCGGCATCGCTGGTAAGCAGGCTGCTGGGTAAGGCTTGGTCTGCGACAGGACGACCTTGGGTACTCCCCGTGATTGCATCAGTAGGTGTGGGCCTCCTGCAGGCAGGAGGATCTGGACATGCACCCCTAGCCGTCTTTCATGATGCGGAGCGGTCTCGTGAACTCCTCGGGATACTGTGGCAGGTGGAAGGGGCGACTGTCGCGCTCGTGCTTGCCGCGTCGTTGTTCGCTTTTGAGAGTCTGTCTCGCCAGCGGTCCAACGTGCCGCTTGTCGAATACGCAAATCGGTCTTGGCTTGCTCAGTTTCTGATGCTGGCAGCCTCGGGTCTAGTGGCAGTGCCGATCGTTCTGTTTGCGACACCGGATCTGCCTGCGCCCTCTGCATCGTTTGCCGCGGTACTAATTGGTGTTAGTGGATTGATGGCTCTTCCCTTCTTCTTCGCTAGGGCCATGAAGGTGGTTCAGCCGTCGTGGCTTCGAGGCGAGAGGCTTCGTGATATTCGGTACACGACACGAGCACTCGTTGACAAGGAATCACTTGAGCGAGCAGCCCTTCTTGAGTTGCGGCGATGGGCTGAAAGCTGCCAGGTCGAGGTGCTTCATCGCATGGTGATCGATGGTGATCGCGTAACGGAGGTCTCGCCAGCAGCCGGTGTTGTCCTGGATTTGGACCTCGATCGGATTGAGCCGATTGCCAAGGCTCACCCTGATGAGGTCGTGGTCGCCACACGATTGATGGAAGAAGTCTGGGGTGCTGCGCCTCTGCTTGGACGAATGCAGCCGGCAACGCCCACGCACGAGCGACGGGCAGTCACGGTTTCTCGTCACGCTCCCACGGACAAGATGGATCAGCTGGTTGAGGATCTGCACGAAGAGGGTCTCGAGGCGGTTCGCAGTGGATCGCCAGCTGCGGCCGAGCAGGTGGCAGCAATGTATGGCGAGGTTTGGCTCGCATGGCCGAAGGCGTGGGCCGAGTACGGCCAGAGACTGCAAGGAGGGCTCATCGAAGGTGTTGAGCCATTCAGGATCAAACCTACCGATCGGCTCAGGAGGAATATCGCAACGACCATCGGCCGGTCTGTCGACCAGGGTCTGAGCGATCATGTGCACGCTTTCGCGGGGATCCTCTACACCGTGGGCTTTGATGCCATTCGCCTTCAGGCGTATGACCTCGTCAAGGAAATGAACACGTTGGCTCGTTGGCTTTTCAGCATCGAATCCTCGGCATATCCGGCTGTTGCGGACGTTGTTGCTGAAGCCGCCTGGCGTTTTCAGATTGAACTCTGCGAGTTTGCGGGACGCGAGTTGGAGATGAATCGGGCTGACCTATCCAGTGTTGAAGAGGCGAGGGAGCCGATTGGCCAGTGCTTCCGGAGCATCGTTGAATCACTAAGGCAGCTCTTCGATGGGGGCAAGTTCGAGCTATTTCGATCCCTTGACCACCGATTTCAACGAATCCTCGCTCATTGGGATCCGACTCGCGGTGAGCCGCTTGCAGACCTGATCCTGCACGATCCGGAACGGTTTGGCGCTGACGACGAGAGGGTGGCAGGCGCGCATGAAGCTCTGAGCATGGCTGCGGTGAAGCGTGAACTCGAGCAACAGCGCCGCGCTGGACGCCTGTCCGTACTCGGTTGGATTCTGCGGCAGAAGCGTAGCCATGCGATCGGCGAGGACGAGATCATCTTGATCCGGAATCTGTCTGGGACTCTTGGTTCTGTGCCGGATCTGGTGCACACGACCGGTGTATCGCTGGCAGACGCTCACGACACATTGTCCCATTGGATCATGTTGGAGCGACCAGAGCTCGAAGTGGGCTTTGTAGATACCGATGGACCAATCCTCAAGGCCTTCGCTCACTCCCTCTTGAGTCGGCCCTCTGTGGATGAGATCCCCGCTGCGAGTTGGATCAATAGCAATCACGTTTCCCGGTTGAACGAGATCCTTGACGAACTCGCAGATTGGAGCGAGCTCTGGCGGAGATTGGGAGAGTCAGAGGGCGACGTCTCGGAGCGTGCTGAGCTACTCAAGAGTCTTCTTCAATCCGCCCTCGATCGGCAAGTAGCTAGAGAGCACCAGGAACTCGCGGAGCAGGAGCTTGATGCCGAGAAGGTAGAGGAGTTCGTTTCCACCGTGGTCCGCAGCTGGATGGAGCATCGTTTGCTCCCAGAGTTCGCTCGCCTCAGTGGCTTAGGCATCACGGAGATCCGTGTCGAGGAGTGGACGGGGCCAACATTCGGGTTCAAACCGATGCTGGATCCGAAGGGCCTATTCGTGTCTCCCACAAACTGGGTCGGACTCGACCACGTTGCTGACGACAGGGGGCGGGTTCTCGCACAGGGCGAGGTGACAGCGATTGTGGAGTTGGCGACTGTTCATGCTCGCGAAGTCGCCTCTGGCGGTGAACCGAGCGAGCGGTTGTCGAGCCTATTGGAACAGCTCCGCGTTGACGGTTTCAATCCGAGTCTCATAGTTGTGCCAATTGACTGGAGGCTCGCTGACTCGCTCGGTCTTGATGACCATAATCGGCATCGGCGGGGCGTTGGCTTAGGTCGCAACTTCCAAGGGCGACACGACGGTGTTCCAGTGATTGACTGGTGGGATGTACCGTCCGGTCGCGCATTTGCTATGGACATGAGCCAATTCTGTGAGGTCATAGACGGCGTAGCCGGTCCCGGGGAGTCCTCGCCGCCAAACGTCGCTGTTGAACCAATCGACGGCCGCCGCGCCGATGAAATCATTGCCCGATGGGAGGACGAATCGATTCCTGAGTCCGATCAGGTCCCAAGACACGAGTTGCTAACGAGCGTACGAATCGACATTCGCCGCCCTTACGAGGTGCGTCTCCGAAGTTCGGCAGCCGTACGCTCCATTGTCTTGGCCGACGAGGAACCGAGCGTGTAGAGGGCGGAAATGGAACAGGCTGTCGAACCTGGGGGATAGCGGCGTTGGTCGACCCGCCGGGGCATGTTCGCCAACGAGAACGCCCTCACGACATCATTCGGGCCACGTGGTGATTTGCACCCAACGGGGCCGCGAAATCCTCCGCAAGCGGTAGGTGTCCGTGGGGTGGACTGAGTCGGGCCGTCGGCTACAGAGTCATCGTCCGGCTCGCTGGTGCGTCGGCACCCCGCATCCTGCGGACGTAGCGGCGGTCTGCCTACATCGATAGATCGGCGTGGGAACCAGAGGGCCGCGCATCCGTTTTCGCCACGATCCCAGAAAAGGCTGCATCGAGACGGTCGGCAGCGGCCTCGTCGAGACCTTCGAACAGATGCCCGTAGGTGTCCAGCGTGACCTGAATCGACGAGTGCCCGAGCCGGAGTTGGATGACCTTCGGGTGCTCGCCCTGGGCGATCAGCATCGCCGCATGGGTATGCCTCAGGTCATGAAACCGCAGCGGCTCGCCCACCGAGGACGCGAACAGCCGGTAGCCAGTTCCGTGTCCTGAAGTTGGTGCGTCGCATCGGGCCGCCCTCGGAGGCGGTGAACACGAAGCCGTCGGCAGCGGGTGGCCACTGGGCGAGATGCCGGCTGAGCTCGTCGGCGAGGAAGCGGGGGAGCGCCACCTGACGGCGTGCAGCCGCCGTCTTGGGAGGCGCCAATGCCACGTGCCCGCGAATGTCGGTGAGCGTCTCAGCGACCGTCAGGCTTCGTCTGAGGAGATCGAGGCGATGTATCCGCAGACCGGCAAGCTCACCAAACCGGCAGCCGGTGTAGGCGGCGGTGAGAACCAGGGCACGGTAGGGAGCGTCGATGGCGTCGGCGACCTGGGCGACCTGCTCGGCGTTGAGGAAACGCATCTCGGTGTGGCGTCTGTGGAGGCAGCTTGATGCCCCGGCAAGGTGTGCGGGCGATCAGATCCGAATCGAGCGCGGAGGAGAACAACCCGGCAACTATCAAGTAGGCGATCCGGATTGTCGACGGTGACAAGCCCTTCTCCTCGAGATGGGCGACGAATCCCTGGATGTCCGTTGGCACAACCGAGTCGAGCCGGCGATCGCCGAAGTAGGGGAGCACATGGTTGCGCAGCAGCGACTCGGTGCCTACCCGCGTCGACGGACGCAGGTGAACGCGGCTCGCCTCCCACGTCGGCCGCCACTCCGAGACGGTGATCTTGCCCAGCCGAGGATCGGTCCAGGTCCCGCGCAGCTTGTCGGCCTCGACGGTGACGAGGAAGTTCTCGGCGTCGACCTTGCGACGGAAGGTGCGGGCTCGCTCCCTGTTGGACGGGTCCCGGTAGCGGACCTGCCATTGCCCTGGGCCCTTCTTCCGGATATGCGCCATGCTCAGCTCCTTCCGCGGTCACCTCCCGAAGTCATAGCAGACAGCGACGACGTACCTCAGACGCTGTGCCTGTGGAATTGTCACTCTGCAACCTTTGATCAGAGTCTCATAGACCCTCTGATCAAAGTCGCATTCGGGCATCAATACATGTCGACATCGTCTCGGCGCATGGCCGCTCATACAGTTACAGGAAAGGCCGTGCCCTAACATCCGTCTGGATGCTGCTCACAATCACGTCTACGACGGCGCCGGCAAGGGACCTCGGTCTCATCCTGCACAAGCACCCCGATCGGGTGCAGGACTTCTCTCTTCCGTTTGGACGGGCGCACGTCTTCTACCCGGAGGCGACGGACGGGAGGACGACGGTGGCGCTCCTCGTGGAAATCGATCCGGTGGCCCTTGTGAAACGGCGAGGACGAGATCTGGTCCTCAACGACTATGTGAACGACCGGCCGTACGTGGCGTCGTCCTTCCTGAGCGTCGCGATCGCCAGAGTGTTCGGCTCGGCGCTACGCGGGAAGTCGGAAGGGCACGAGGATCTAGTTGACCGGCCACTCTCGATCACAGCACGGCTGGCGACCGTCGCCAGCTACGACGGCGAGGAAGCCCTTCACCGACTGTTTGAACCACTCGGCTACGAAGTCAATGCAGCCGCGCACCCGCTCAACGAACGGTTCCCATCGTGGGGCAACAGTCCCTACTACACGTTGACGCTCCACGGCGAGGTTCCCGTCAAGAGTCTGCTCGGTCACCTATATGTCCTGCTGCCGGTCCTCGACGGAACCAAGCACTACTGGGTAGACGAGAGCGAAATCGAGAAGCTTCTCCGTGCCGGAGAGGAATGGCTCAGCGATCATCCCGAGCGTGAAGTCATCACCCGCCGGTACCTGAAGGGGCAGAGGTCGCTCACGGACGCGGCGCTCGGACGGCTAATGGCCGAGGATGTCGGCCTAGTCGACAACCAGGACGAAGACGACCCAGTTGATGACGATGCTCGGGTACCGCTCAACCGGCAACGCATCGATGCTGCCGTCGGCGAGCTGAAGAGGCTAGGCGCAAGGCGCATTCTCGACCTTGGCTGTGGTGAAGGTCGCTTGATCTCCGAGTTGCTCCGCGATCCTGCCACGACTCAGGTCACGGGGATGGACGTATCGATGGCGACTCTCCACAAGGCAGCCCGCCGGCTTCGACTCGATGAGATGTCGCACCGGCAGCGAGAACGAGTCGACCTTATCCAGGGTTCGCTCACCTACCGCGACCGACGCCTCAGCGGCTTCGACGCTGCGGCCATTGTCGAAGTGATCGAGCACCTCGACCCGTGGCAGCTCGGACCATTCGAGCGCGTCGTCTTCGGTGAGGCCCGCCCCGGCGCGGTTGTGCTGACAACGCCCAACGCCGAATACAACGTGCAATACGAACACCTGGCCGATGGATCGCATCGTCATCTCGACCATCGATTCGAATGGACTCGAGCTGAGTTCTCCGAGTGGGCCGCCGGAGTCGCAGAGCGGAACGGATACGCGGTCGAGATCTCCGGTATCGGCGAGGCGTCCGAGGACACGGGAACCCCAACCCAGATGGCAGTGTTCACGCTCAGCGGAAGCGGCGAGGAAGAGCAGCGATGACCAATATCGAGATCCCCGAGCTTTGCGTCGTCGCTCTTGTCGGCGCGAGTGGTTCCGGCAAGTCGACGTTTGCTGCGGACCATTTCCTGCCCACCGAAGTGCTGTCGTCGGACTTCTTCCGGGGACTGATCGCCGACGATGAGAACGATCTCGCCGCCACCGGCGATGCCTTCGACGCCCTGTACTACGTGGCGGCCAAGCGTCTGCGCGGGGGACGACTCACCGTCGTCGACGCGACCAACGTGCAGAAGCCAGACCGGAAGCAGATCGTCGAATTGCCCGAGACAACGACTGCCTCGCCGTTGCCATCGTGCTCAACCTTCCTGAGCAGATCTGCATCGAGCGCAACGAGTCCCGCTCCGATCGGCAGATCCCGCGACGGGCCATCGCCAGGCAAGTCAAGAATCTTCAACGATCACTGCGACACCTCCGGAGAGAGGGCTTCCGATACGTCTACGTCCTCAACAACCCCGAAGACGTCGCCTCGGCGGAGATCGCCCGGCAGAAGCTGTGGGTCGACAAACGAGACGATTCAGGGCCGTTCGACATCATCGGTGACATCCATGGATGCTTCGACGAACTGGTCGAACTCCTGGAGCGACTCGACTACACCGTGGATCGGTCAACCCTCACGGTAGCCCACCGGAGGGACGCAAGGCCGTGTTTCTCGGCGATCTTGTCGATCGAGGACCGAACACGCCGAACGTCGTTCGCCTGGTCCAAGGGATGGTCGAGGCCGGTACCGCTCTCTGTGTCACCGGCAACCATGAGAACAAACTCGTTCGCAAGCTGTCGGGGCGCGACGTACAAATGACGCACGGCCTCCCCGAGACCATGGCGCAACTAGAAGGCGAATCCGAGCAATCCCTCGAAGACCTCCGAGGACTTCCTCGACGGACTGCTCAGCCACTACGTCCTGGACGGCGGCAAGCTGGTGGTGGCGCACGCCGGTCTCCCGGCCGAATACCACGGACGGGCCTCGGGGCGGGTCCGGAACTCGCCCTCTACGGGGAGACCACCGGCGAACAGACGAGTACGGCCTGCCGGTCCGCTACGACTGGGCGTCCGACTACCGGGGTGACTGCCATGGTCGTCTACGGCCATACTCCCGTTCCCGAAGCCGAGTGGGTGAACCGCACAATCTGCATCGACACGGGTGCGTCTTCGGCGGGAAACTCACCGCTCTCCGCTATCCCGAGAACGAATCTCGTCTCGGTCGATGCGGCCAAGGTCTACTACGAGCCGGTGCGTCCGCTCGACAGCCAAACCGAACGCGGCGATCTGTTGGATATCACGGATGTAACCGGGAAACGGATCGTGGAAACGTCGCTCGGCGGGCCGGATCACCATCCCCGAGGAGAACTCGGCTGCCGCCCTCGAGATCATGAGCCGCTACGCGGCAGATCCCCATTGGATCATCTACCTTCCCCCGACCATGTCGCCCGCGGAGACTTCAGAGCAGGATGGATTCCTCGAGCATCCCGACGAAGCGTTCGACTACTACTTAAAGCACGGAGTGGATCGGGTCGTCTGCGAAGCCAAGCACATGGGTTCCCGTGCAATCGTCATCGTCGACCCGGGATGCCCAGAGCGCAGCCGAACGCTTCAAGGCTGCGGACGGCGCAACCGGGGCGGTCCTCACCCGAACCGGACGGCCCTTCTTCGACACGGGAGAGGCGACCGAGGAAGTGATTGACGAGATCCGTGACGCGGTCACCGCGGCGGGACTGTGGGATGAGCTCAAGACCGACTGGCTCTGTTTTGATGCCGAGCTCATGCCATGGAACGCCAAAGGGGCAGACCTCGTCATCGGCCAGTACGCACCGGTTGGGTCGGCGGCCAGATGATGTTCGCCGAAACCAACGCCGTGCTGGATCAGGCCTCGAGCCGGCTGGACGTAGCCGACCTCAGCAGCAGATACCACCGGCGGGCGAGAGCAGCCGACGCATACGTCGACGCCTACAGCAACTACTGCTGGGACGTAGCGAGCATGAGGGATCTCCGACTCGCCCCGTTCCAATTGCTCGCCAGCGAAGGACGGACCTACTTCGACCGGGACCACGTCTGGCACATGAACACCCTTGCCCGGTTAGCTGACGACGACAACGGAGGGCTCCTGACAGCGACTCCATTCCTCGAGATCGATCCCACCGACCCAGCCGGTCGCGCCGAGGCGACCACTTGGTGGGAGACCATGACGGCCGATGGAGGCGAGGGCATGGTCGTCAAGCCGAGGAATCCGATCACGAGAGATCGCAAGGGACACATCGTGCAGCCCGGCATCAAGTGCCGAGGACGCGAGTACCTTCGCATCATCTACGGCATCGACTACGACGCACCCGAGACCATCGAAGCTCTCCGCACCCGCAACTTGCAGCGCAAACGAGCCATGGCCCGCCGTGAGTTCGTCCTCGGCATCGAGGCACTGGAACGATTCGTCACCGGCGAACCGCTGTACCGGGTCCATGAGGCCGTGTTCGGGGTGCTGGCGATCGAGAGTGAACCTGTCGATCCTCGTTTGTAGCGGCTTGCATCTAGGGGGACTGCGGGCGGTCTCTTCTTGGGGATTGTCGCTAGGAATCCTCTGATAAGAGTCTCATAGACCCTCCGATCAGAATCTCAGAGCCCGAGAATGGGTCGCGAACCTCGGGGGTTCGGCCGGCTGTACGCCCATCGGGATCGGCGCAGCAGCTGCGGCGCGCGACCGAACTCACGCAGTCCAGCGGCCGCAGGGCGCACGGTCAGCCCTCGGTCTCGGGGGATTTCTCAGCTTCTAGCGGCGAACTCGTCCCTTAACCGCCCGGAATGAGACTCCAGTGAGAGGATCCGCCCACATCATGAGCCTCGTAGGCAGCCGAGGAGGAGAAGCTCCATGTCAGCGCAACAATCCGTAGCCCAAAGCTTCGCCGATGGCACTTCTGAGACCGCGATCACGATTCGCGCCGCACCCCTCTCAACACCACACGCACGTGCAACAAGTTGCTCGGGGTCAACTGGTTAACCGGGGAGGTGCGGTGATGGCATTGGATCGTGGCAGGCTGGCGAAGAATCGACAGGCGGTTGTTGGCCGAGCTAGACCATGGCGATGGACCGCAGACGGTGAAGGTTCCCCTGTCCGACGCGGCGTGGTCGACATGGCGGCGCCATTGCGGCGTAATCGGTCTGACCATGGGGGAAGGAATCGCCGTGCTCATCGATGGCGAACTGGCCACGGTCGTCGATGACGGTGGCAACGAGACTGCTGCGGTGTTGGCGATTCGGGCTGCGGAGCAGCTGGCTGTCCGTGAGGGTGAGGTCGCGGTTCGGGAACGCCACGTCGGGGCGGTCGAAGAGAGGCAGCGGGCTTGGGGCGAGCGCCTTCGCCAGTGGGAGGCTGAACTCAAGGTCAGGCAGGTGCGGGTAGAAGATGCATCGAAGTCGGTACTGGGTCAGAGCGACAGCTTCGCGAAGGTCGGGAGGAATGACCGCTGTCCGTGCGGGTCCGGCTCAAGTACAAGCACTGTCACGGCCTGCCCCAACGTTCGCCTGCCGCGACGTAGCGGAGTTCTACAGGTTGATGAGAGGGCAGGCATCGTCGGGACCACGGATGCAGGCAACCTGGGATCTCGGGCTGTTGCGGTGATGAATCGCAATCGTGTCACAGGAATCTGAGCCTGTTGGCGATCACATGAATAGCCGATACGGGTAGACCTCGCCGTCGTAGATCGGGGACGTTCGCGATTGTTCGGCGAGACGCTGCGAGTACCGCACAGTCACCGGTACAGGGTCATAAAGGGCATCGTTGTTCCAATCCATCTTCGTCAAGGCGAGCGCTTCAAGTGCTCCCAACTCGAGCGGTCCGCGGCCAACGTGTCGCGTGAGGAGCAGGGGCGTTGGAATGCTCTTGCCCCCTTGGTAGAAGCTGTCGCTCGTCGATACAGACGGAGCGTTGCCAGCTACCCAGAGGAGCAGCGCCGTTCCGCTCAACGGTGCCATCGTCCCGCGTCGTACTGGATATCTGTCGGCTTCGCTCTTCTTCTTTTGGTCCTGCGAAGACCTGAGCCATACGCCGCGCCATGCGACGCGTGCCGTCGTTATCTCGATGCATTCCATCTCGTCCACTGCAGCGAGGGCATCAGACGCACCAGCAATCTCATCGAGGCGAAACGGCGTCGTTTTGTGGATGACGACTCGCTTGGGAAGGCTACCGCCGTTGCGCCGCTGGTAGAGCTTCAGGCTGCGCGCGAGGACTGCGCGGATGTCATCTCGGGACAGGTACGGGTTTCGGCGGGCGGTCGAGACCTCATCAATCGGGTCTCGAGCGCCGTAGGCGACAAATGCATTCCTCCGCCATCGGCATCGAAGACCTGTGAGCAGCAGGTTACGAACTGTGCGCCATCCGATTGGCCGCGAAGGGCGTATGCGAGACCGATGTAGGCAGTCCCATCGGCGCACCCTCTATCGGCGCAGCTTCCATGGTGGACCACCTGCCTTGGCATAGATTGCGATAGCAAGGCGCCACGCGTGATGCCACGTACGGAAGGTCAACGTGCTGTCGTTGATTACCTGCGTCGGATTCCAGCAGCGGCCCCTAGAGCCTTGAGTTCATCGTGCGCATCGAAGCCCTCGGACCGGAATCCTGGCTCCACGTGTCGGGCAGATGTAGACCGCAACGTCAAACGCGTCGCGGACCATTGAAGAGGCGGCCCATGAGATTCACAAAGGCGTCACGGACTCGCATCTGGGCTCTTCCGCAGAGCTGTTGATCTGGCCCAGGGTTTCAGCCAGTGAGATCTGCGCTTCAGGGCCAGCCGGCACGAGTTCCCGCCGAACGGTGCCATGAAGCCGGCATAGGCAGGCACGTAGTCCTTGCGGTCCGCTGGACCGTGCGGCTCACGAAGGCTGGCTAGAAGCCGTCTTCGAGGCCTCGGCACGCCGATCCGGTCCGGCGATTCCGATCCGTATCTTTGGGGTGAACGCCGGGAGAGCGTCCTTCGAATGCAGGGCCCAAACTAACTACGGCCGCGCACAGAGCGGATGCGGGTCGAAGCCGTAGGAGTTGTCAGCGGCGAATGCGAGAAGTGGCTCAGAGAGCCGGGATGAGATTTACGGGGGCGGCTTCGATGAGATCAGCCATCTCAACGTCCGGTCCGGGCTACGGCCCACCGGCGCACCACGCGGTCTCGAACGACAGACGGAAGGACGCCTCGATGCCGTCGCGGCCCGCGGAACTCGATCGCAGACTGTGCTTCTTGTCCGGAAACGAGCAGTCCTGCCCAAGCATCGAGAATGGCAGACCATTCTGGTTGTAGCGTCTCGCCCAGCGCTCCCTTCGCCAATCACCTGCCGGGTTACCAACGCGGCGGGGGGTTGGCAACCTCTTTGTCGTTCGCACCGTTGGGCTGCCTGTCGAGGGAAGTCGACCCAAGTAAGGGAATGAATACACACCACCATTAAAAATCGTGTGCAAATTCCAACTGGATCCGAACGCCTTCTGCGAATGCGAACTCAGACCCCGGGCACCGAGCCAACGAGGAGTCACTGTGCCTGCCGCAGTGGACGCAATCTAAGCGACCTGATTCTGCGCCTCGATTGGCTGGACGAATCGGGTCGTCGCACGGCGGCGGGGAGCGTGGCCCCGCCCTCTCGAATCGGCCTGAGCGGCCTCCCCCGACAAACGCTCTCGCAAGGCATTCGTACAGCATGCCGAGAGCTAGCGAGTCGCTACTGGATCTAGTCGGGAGCTACTCCGTCGAGAGTGCCGGGCCCCCGGGAAAGGTTCGAATGCCTTCTGGATATCGTCGTCTGCGCCGAACGCAAAAAACCTCCCGACCGCGCGGCCGCAACGACACCCAGGATACCGGCCGCTCTAGTGCATCGCCGGCGGTTGGAGGTCGTCATGGGCTGGCTCAGCCGATGAGCCGCGCCTGATCTGGCGATGTCCGGTACAGGTAGCGCCAGAGCAGCGCAGAACAGGAATGGCGCAGCCTCAAGCCTCGAGACGCGAACTGGCTGTGCCAGCTTCGGGCGGTCGCGCCTTCGATACGCTGGCCAGAGAGCGAATCGGCAGTGCGATTTGTGATCGATGTCGGCGCTGAGTTCGTCGAACGTTCTGAAGTCCTGGTCACTGTGCGTCGACTCCCCACGATTCAGCCCATTTCCATGAATGAGCTGACTGATCGAGCGGCTCATGCCCGCTCCGGAGAACCCATCGAAGGCCGGGTGCGAATGGGGACGGCCCGTCGAGCGATCGGATGCGTATGATGGACTGGTCCGACGGCTTAACCCACAACGATCAAGCCGAAGCGGTTCGGCGTCAACAAGAACGTCGCGTAAGCTGAGCATCCTGAGATTGGAGTTCGGCCGTCGTGTTCTTGAGCCGAACTGACTGATAGTCCCCGTGAAGTTTCACGAGCAGAGGCCAGGCCGATTCGTGCATGCACCTTACGGCGCGTTTTGCCGAATCGAGTGCTGCGACGGTGAGGTGCACCTGCTCTTCGACCGGCAGGACGTCAGATGCAATAGTCGCCGACCGTTCGATGAGCGGGTCGAATTGGTTGTGAACAGGCATCTCGTCTGCCCTGAAGCAATCATCGCTGCGAGCACCGGTGTCCAAATGATGGCGATCCTTGACGCACGCATTGTTCGATGTAGCTCCTCGTTCGGCTTCTGAGGGATGAAGACGGCCTCGAATGCTGCCGCGTATTCCTGGGATGCGCCGCACGGGCAGCCCATTGGCATATCGAAGTGAGGTCATCCTCTCCAGCCACAATGGATCAGTTGGATCAATCTCCGTCGTGGTATCCCCATGGCCAGACAGACAGCCGTGCCTTGAAGTCGAGGATCATGTCGTATCCGGTAGGAATGTTGGCTGCGGCCGAAGCGCCCGCGCCGAGGAACCATGCGAATTGGCTGGCGGTGACAGACAGGGAATGCGCCAACTTGTCAGCAGAAACCGGAGCCGTCGTCATGCCCTCTCAGGATCCCTCCGAGTTGGTGGAAGGTATTTCATATGCACTGATTGTAAGGCAGTGGCCTTCGGTTCTTGTGGAGCATCTTCCGCTGAGGCGGCCAAAGTCCGGTGATTGAGCTTTGGGCAGTAGTTGCGTGCAGGCACTGTGCCAGGGGGACAGAGTCCGCGGAAGTCCGCGAGAAGTCCGCGAGAGGATGAAAAACGACGAAAACTGATGCAAGCTAATGCACAATGAACGCCCAGGTCAGAGGCACTTTTTGCACATTTCCCCAGTACCCATAGACCCCCCTTTTCCCTCTGGGGGTCAAGAGGTCACTGGGCTCCGAAGGAACGTGACGAGCAGAGATTGTACCCATGGCCGCCAGGCGGGCCGTCGCCAGACGGGCGCTCGTTGCGATCTCGCCGCCGTTCAATGTCCGTGCGAGCCGTACTCACCGAGACTCGACACGAAGCCAGGATCAGTTGGAGCGACGGAAGGGGCAATCATCAAGTCCTCGAGCTGTCTGGTCGATATCAAGACTGCGGACAAGCTACTCGAGCGACCCTGGGGGACAGAACTATGAATCCATTGCACTCCGCAACGTCGAGAAGACTATCGCACCGTGCGGCTTGGCTCGCTCTGGCATTAGCCCTGCTCACCGTTGTCCTTGCGGGTTGTGGCGACGACAACACCACCGCCTCGACGACGCTGGCCGCAGTGGCCACGACTCCCACCACGACAGCTGCGACGACCACGGCGCCAAGCACTACTACAGCGGCTCCTAGGACGACGACCACCACAACGACCACCACGCGCGCTCCCAGCACGACGGTAGCCACGACGACGACGTCGACAACGAGCACCACAACGACTGCGGTCCCCGAGCCTGAGTTCACTCGGTCCGAGGAGAACGCCATTCGATCCGCCGAGTCGTATCTGAGCTTCTCAGCATTCTCGCGTTCGGGCCTAATTGATCAGCTGGAGTATGAGGGTTTTACCACCGACGAGGCAACCTTGGCTGTCGACTACCTCGACGTGGACTGGAACCAGCAGGCAATGCTCTCGGCGGAGTCGTATCTGGGCTTCTCGGCCTTCTCCGAATCGGGCCTCATTGACCAGCTTGAGTATGAGGGGTTCACCTCAGACCAGGCCACATATGGTGTCGATCACATCACCGTTGACTGGAATGAGCAGGCGTGGAAGTCAGCCGAAGCGTATCTGGACTACTCCAGCTTCTCGCGTTCGGGTTTGATTGACCAGTTGATATTTGAGGGATTTACTCAGAGTCAAGCCACCTACGGTGTGGACAAGGCAGGCCTATAGGTCTGCGGAACGTCAACAGATACGTAACAGGATGGCCCGGTGAGCCTCACGACCGGGTGGCGAGGACAGGGGAGTTACCCGTGTGCACGGCATCGGCATTCTGGCTGCACTCGCGGAACGCGGAATCGGCCGTTGAGCACCACGGATGACAAGATGTGGGTTAGGAGCTACCCCGCATCGCCGATATGAAGATAGGCCTGACGCGAACGTGCCGAGGTCCGATTCGACCCAGGCAATCGAGTGTCTGGAGGGAGGACTGCGATGTTTGCAGCGAAGAAGATGTCGGCCATCGGTGTCGGCGTGTGCCTGTCCATGCTCATGGCGGCGTGCGGTACCGAGGGCGGGTATACGCAGGAAGAGTTGGATGCCGCGGTCGCCCAGGCAGTTGAACAGCAGGCGACTGTCCGCACACCAGGTGAGTCCGAGGTCGCGAATGATCCGACGACGACAATCGCTGCTCCTAGCACCACTATCGAGGCTACGACCACGACGCTGTCGGAGCAGGAGCTAGCGGACGCCGAGTATGCCTCCGACATGCAGCTCATCAAGGATCTATGGCGAGGGTATTCGGACGTGTGGTTCGCGGGCGTCGATGCTGGACGTGAGTACATGGTGGAACACTCGTACCGGCCGCTCCATTGCACGGCAGAGGACTTTCAGGCTGTGTGGGAGGTGCCGGAAGGGTGGACGGACGAGATAATCGTGGATGCGTCGACAATCGAGCGCGACGATGATTGGACGTTGAACAATGGTCCGACTGCCGGCGATGAGATCACCGGTCGCCTGTACATCATGACGATCGATGACGTCACGAGCTATCAGGGCAGTGCCGACACCCAACGAGCCGAGGTCCATACCACAATCATGGCCGACAGGGCTTGGTTCTTTTTCCAGTGCTGGTAGAGCGAACGCAGATCGGTCGAGGCGCTCCTCACAGATCCGGATGCCTCAGGTGTTGAAGGTACCGGGGCTAGCGCCGTCCGAACGGCGCCATCCGGCCGGGTCGGTCGTGGCCGACGGCGGAACGCAGTCGGACCGATTGGAGTCGTGATCGTACGGGCACCAGCTGGGTCGCTCGGCGATTGTGTCTAGGGGGTACAAACGGTCAGTCGCATGCCAGTGTCGGGTGATAACTCCAGAATGCCTCGTATTCATCTCGCGGCGCGTTGACTGTCCCGTCCAGCGCTCCGGTTTCGTCTGTCTGTGAAATGACGCGGTCAGGTGTGCCGAGAGATAGCAGCACACATGCGGCAACGATGAGCCCATTGCGGACCTGCTGCTCCAACAGCAGTACTTCCAGCAACGGCTGGGGCTTGGCGATGGCGGCGAGACCGGAGCCGACAACGACATGGTGCGCAGAACCTTCGAGCGCACCGGTGTCAGCATCATGGGCAAGCGGATGCCCGAACTGATTGCGGCCCGTTGGTTGCTCGGGCAAGCGTCTCGTTGGTGCGCCATGGGAGGACACGCCACGAAACATCCGGGTAGCCTCCGAGATGAAACCTGTCGAGCACAAACAGCTATTGCCGTGAAGCAATCAGGGGTGAGTGTTGCCGCGTCGTATCTCGCTCGAGTCGGCCATTGATGAGTGGCTGGAGGCGCTTCGTCTGACCAAGCCGAGGCCGCACGGGTGGCAGAGTGACTTCGATGCCACCGGCTGGGGTGACACGGAGTTGCCCGAACTGCTACGTGCTCGGCGCAACGACGACCTCCAGGGTCCGACGGAAAACGAGAGCCATCGGCGCGAGTGCATGAGGCTGTGGACGACAGCCATCCTGAGCGAGCAACGAGAATCGGACGCTCGGCGCAAACAGCTGGACATCACAGACCTGGGCTCAGAAGCTCTGCTCAACGCCACACAAGCTTTGTGCCGGCGATTGACCGGTTGCGACTATGAGGATCTCGCCGGTCGATACGGGATGATCGTGATCGGGGGCGAGTCCATCGCCGGTCCGGCTCGTCCCGAGAGCGTGAGGGATTTTGCCGAGCACCTGGTGGTCATGGATGAGTTTTGCCGGTGGGCTACCTGGCGCGGCTACTTCCGCCTCGACCCGTTTGCGGAATCGCGACCCTCGACTGCCGCTGTGAAGACATACCATGGTGGCCCCGCCCTCGACAGCTCGTATTTCATTGATGTGGCACTGTCGGGCGGCGGTCACCGAGCCCGCTCTATGGGCTCGGTGCGTTGATGGCGGTCCATGACACTGCGCGGACGCCGCGGCGGATCTCGTCGGTCTCCGGCGGGTCGATCACCAACGCCTACCTCGGCGGCTACTACTGGTCCCACCCGGAGAGCGAATCGGAGGAACGCTGGGAGGCCGTCACCAAGGGATTCCTGGACATGATTGTCGACCATGGCCTCCTCACCTCGGGTTGGCTCAACGCACTCCGTTTTCTCCTTCTCTTTCCACCGGTGGCTCTGCTTGCAGCAGCGCTCGGTCGGTGGCTGCCGGGATTGGTCGTCCTGTTGTTGACCGGGGTGTGGTTCACCGCGCTGCTGTTCCGAGGGCTCCTCGTGGAATGGCTGATCGGTCGCCGAGTCATCGGCCGCGACGATACGACGCTCTGGTCGCTGCACGGCGACGTCGAGCACGTCATCTGCTGTACGGACCTTGCCGCTGGTGCCCCGTTCTACGCATCAAGCGAGGGTTGGCTGGCCCTCGGTGGAGCATCGCAACCGATCGTCTATCGCGGCGCCCTCGACCTCTCGATTGCGAGAATAGTGCGAGCCTCGGCCGGATTTCCGGGCATCCCGCCCGGCGCCTATCGGTCAAGTCCTACACCGCCGCTCAGATAGAGCCGGGCGAGGGGCCCTCGATCGTCTTCTTGTCGGATGGGGGCATCTGGAACAACCTCGCCACGCAGCCATTCGAGGACGGGTTGCTTCCGAATGCCTACACGATTCTCGTGGCCGACGCCTCCGCCCCGATCTCACGAGTCGGATATCGCAGGTTCCAGATTCCTGCGGTGGCTGAGATCGCCGCACTGGTCCGGCAAGGCATCATCCAGAATACGAACACCGTCGACCCTCGACGAGACAGGTACCGGGACCGCATCCGACTCGAGACCATCTTGCCGGGGGACGCCCGTTTCAAGGCCGAGAGGCTGTGTGTGGTCTCGGCGTGCGTCGACACACCACGTGATGTGGTGGCGCGGTTCAGGGCGTACTCGCAGGATCGGTACAAGGATGCTGTCGGTCCACCGACGTGCGAGGGCCGCGACGGCGTGGAAGAGCGAATCGAACAGTTGCTCACAGATCCGAGGCTCCAACAGCTCCAGCAACTTGCGTTGCCTGCGGGGGAGAGCTGGGGCGATGAAGAGCCCGTGGCGACGTTCGGTACTACGCTGGGCAAGGTGCCCCGCGACATTGCCGTTGCGCTGGTTGGCAGGGGCTACGCCAACACAGCGGTCACGCTCTACTTGAGCCGGTTGGTGGACGAGCTGGCGATGCCATCAGGCTGGTTGGCGGAGCACGCCGCCGCCCCCCGGTAAACGGGCACCCGGGTTAGCCGGGCGTCCGTATTGTCAACTAGATCTGGACGAAGTCCACCTGCGGTCAACAGCAATGTGGCACGAAGCGCCAGGTTCGTTGCCGGTACTCCTCATCGAGGTGGCCGAACTGCCGAAACAGAGCAGCCCCTCCACCTGGATCCTGCGCAGGAGAGCTATGAGCGGGAGAACGGCGCAGAGCAGAGACGGTCGGCCCGACCGAGTCAGAGCGAGGGCAGAGTTGCCGTCGGATCGCCCAACGTGACCAGCGACTCGCGATCGCTCGCCGTCAGGCGCAGGGCCAGCAGCTCCCCCTCGTGTCGTGGTTGCCGAACGCGGCGACGGCGGCGTTGTGTAGGGCGTGCAGCTGGGTCGCTTGGCGGTGCAGCTCATCAAGAGCGAGTCCGATCGGCAGCGGCTGATACAGGCGCCTATACAGGGCTTGTCGCGTTGATGTTGTCAGTATCTGCCCCGTTGTGGCGCTACGCAGCGTCCAGTCGAAGGTTGGCTCCACGTGTCCCACAAACGCACGCAGCGGCTGAGGCGCCCCCAGCAGCGCCTTGGGAAGTGGAGCCGTGACGTCGCCGGCGAGGGTGAGGCCTTGCAGCAGTTCGTCGATCGCGCTACCCAGCTCCAGCACCCCTTGCGTACGCTGACTTGGCGGAGGTGCCCGCCGAACAGCGAGCGCGTGGGCGTCCCAGATCCACCACCAGGCTGCCATGCTGCCAGCAACTCGTCGATATTGAGCAGTGCACCGTCGTTGTCGACAAGCTTGCCCAGGTCGTTGCGCAGCACCTCGGCGTTGTCGAGAGGTCCGGTGCTGCCGTGGCTCGTGGTTACCACCAGGCCGGGATGCTTCTCGCCCAGAGCGCTCTGCAGCGCGTCATGCGTGGCATCGGCGACCGAACCGTTGATATAGAGCGCACCATCGGGGCCGATGTCGTCGTCTTCGCGTAGGTCCTCGTAGACCTTGCTGGCTATCGATCCCAACATGAGCGCAGTGATGTCACTCCCACCGTGGAACGTCGCCCAGACGACCGCCTTGCTGGGCTGCGCCGTACGCGCCATCCCAATCGTTGCACAAGCACGGTGACGTAGTTCTCGAGGGCGGCGCCCGTGAGGTCGATCCTCCCGGTGAAGGCAATGTGCCCGACGCGTACTGCAGCTGCCACGGCACCTCTCGGCGTTCCGTAGATAAGCAGGTAGCGGGGCAGCTTTCCCCTGCCAACGCCTGGGCCGACCCAACGAGGTCGGGATCTTGAGAGCCGTCTTTGT
>CAVZRA010000002.1:0-406331 GCA_963777645.1 uncultured bacterium
TTAGGGAGTTATGAAGTGATGGAATGAGAGATGTCCTTTAAATCACTCTTCAATTCACTAATTCACCAAATCACTAAATCACTAAATAATAAGTGGTGGGGAGAAAGGTATGACGGGATGTTTGTAGAAACGCTTCTTTAGTGCCGGAGGCATTCACCAACAATAGCCATGGTTTTGCCCATGGATAGGTAAATGTTCTTTAATTCATCACCAATTCACCACATCCTTCGGCAAGCTCAGGGACCTGGGTCGTCTACAATTTTGCGGGAATTTATCGTTTCGTCGCGCCCGCCGACGACCCCGATCCCGGTGACGATTCCGGCCGACGGCGCATCGCCGTCGTACATGTCCCAGGCCGCCAGCGGCGCCAGCTCGAGGAACGGTGAGCCGGGGTCGACCAGGAGATCGATCCGCTCGCGGGCGAGCAGCTTGCCCCGGGCGCGATGCTTCGCCACCGCCTCCTCGCCGCCGCCGCGGCGAACGACAAAGGCGTTTCGTACCCCGAGGGTTCCGACCCGCCCTGAAAGACGCAGTCTTCGCAGCAGCTCGCCCCCACGCCCGGCGCTGACGCCATGATCGTTGAGGATCTCATGGACCGGCCGACGGCTGTTGACGAACACCGGATAGGCCACTGCGAGGAGAGAGACACCCACCGCAGCGAGCACCAGAACCGGTACCACCCAGGCATCGAATGCGTAGCTCGCGACGTCGAGGTTGAGGAGGTTGCAGGTGAAGCCGACAAGCCCCCTGGCGCCTGCGATCGCCAACGGGAAGCCCACGGCAAATGCCGCAGCGCTGAGTAGTAGGACCGTACCGAAGTAGATCCCGGCAATTTGCCCGGTGCTCGCCCCTGCGGTCTTCATCAACCCGATCTCACGGCTCTGCCTCTTGATCTGGGAAGCCACGAGGATGGCGACCAGCGCACCGCTGGTGAGGAGCGCTAGGACCCCGAACGCCTGGAGGAGAAAGCCAAGTGTCTCGGTGACGTCCGCCGCCGGAGCCACCCCGGGAATAGGCACCTCAACCCGGCCGACGTCGACACCGTCGGCGCCCAGCTCGGCGGCCAGCGAATCGGCCATCTGCCGGTTGGCGGCCCGGTCACCATCTCCGGCAAACACCACCTGCAGCTCGTCCATCGCAGGGTCCACACCGAGTGTCTCCAGACCCTGGGGGGTCACGTACCCGACCAGGACACCGGTCATCCAGGCCGGCATCCGCCCCGGATCGTGTGCCAGACCGGCCAGGGTGAGATTCTCCGCAACTCTGCCCGGAGCCTCGACGGTGAGCACGTCACCGACGTTCATCGCCACCTCGTCGAGCGACGACCGTTCGATGATGATCTGGTCTTTGGCCGGAGCCCAGGCGCCGCCGTCGGGGAAGAACCTGCCGACGGAGATACTGTCGAAGTCGGCGACCACAACCAGCCGGAGGCTGATCCACTCGTCGGGGTCACGTACCAGGCGAGTGGTAATCTCACGCCTGGACCCGGCAGCGCTGACCTCGGGGCGCGCCGCCACCGCGGCCACCAGGTCGACGTCGACCGACGCGATGTGAAGGATGGCCGATGGAGGGTTGGTCTCCGCATAACTGCGACTGATCTCCCTGCTGGTGATCGAGCTGGAGATGAGAATCGAACCTGCAGCCGCCACGCCGACGGCGATAGCAGCCATCACAAGCAGGCTGCGACCCCTGTTACGGGAGAGATCACGTCCGATCTTCCGCCACAGCGTGCTACCCACGGGCGTACTCCGTCGCGGCAAGGTCGCCGGTGAGGATCCGGCCGTCGACAACAGTCACCACCCGGTCGACCCTGGGGGCGATGTCCCGCTCGTGGGTGACCATCACCACCGTCTTTCGGGCGTCGGCAAGCCCGCGGAAGAGGTCGAGGATCAAAGCGGCGGCATGAGAGTCCAGGTTGCCAGTCGGCTCATCGGCGACGAGCAGAGGAGGGTCGTTAGCCAGCGCCCGGGCGATGGCGGCTCGCTGTTGCTGTCCCCCCGAAAGCCCGGCAGGGAATTTCTCGGCTTGATCGGCTACCCCGACAAGATCCAGTAGTGACCCGGCCCGTGATTCCCGGTCCCTCCTAGGAACCGTCCCGGCAAGGTCCATCGGCATCATCACGTTCTCGAGGATCGTCAGCGTCGGCATCAGCTGCTGGAACTGGAACACGACTCCGACGCTGCCGCCCCGCCACCGGGCAAGCGCGTTTCTGAGAGTTCATTGAGGACCGTGCCGCCGACCCGAACTACACCCGACGTTGGCCGGTCGATGCCGGCAATCATGTTGAGCAGAGTGGACTTCCCGCTCCCGGATTTGCCGACGATGGCGACAAACTCGCCCGCTTCGATCTCGAGGGCGACGCCTGCGAGCGCCGGGAAACCGCCGGCTCCGGCGTCGTACAACTTGGTGACGGCGTCGAGATCGACCACATGCGTCGGGCTCCCCGATTGGCGGGCCGAAGCATCAGCCGACGATTCCCGGATACTGTGTTTGAAACTGAACATCATGTGCGGTAACGTACGGAGTGTGCCGAACATGATCAACAGTCAATACGGCCCAACTGTCTCGTTCGGAACACAACGACGTGATTGCGCGGAAACGGACACACGATGACAGAACGCCCGGATCGCAGAGTGTTGCGCACCAAAGAACGGCTGCAAGATGCCTTGATGGCGCTGATCGGCGAGAAGGGCTACGACAAGATCACGGTGCGCGACCTCATCGACCGGGCCGATGTTGGCCGATCGACCTTCTACGCCCACTACGAGACGAAGGATGATTTGCTCCTCAGCGGATTGGATCACCTCACCGCTGATATCCAGCTGAACGTGGCCGACGAACCCGGGGGTAGCGACGCCATCCTTCCCAGCCTCGGCATCTTCCGCCACCTCGCCGATAACCACAGGCTCTTCAGAGCAATGCTCGGGAGCCGGGGTATCGACCTGGTCCAGAAAGCCGCCCTGGAACTCCTCACCGAAATGGCACGATCGGCGATCGACGAACGGGCGGCGGCAGGCGAACAGTCTCTGGTTCCGACAGACGCCCGTGCCGCATTCGCCGCCGGCTCGCTCATGGCACTCCTCGCCTGGTGGCTCGACAACGACATGCCCTACTCCCCCAAGACGATGGCGGACCTTTACCGGCAAATGACGGCCTCCGTCTGAACCACGCCGCAACGTGCCGGGCAAGCGCTATCTCGAGCAATCAGCGGGTGCGGTGGTATGCGGCGTGGCACCGGCGATCGTAGATCGCAGTGGCGGCTGCCTCGGACTCCCCGGTCGTAGCTATGTGAATCAGCCCTGGGATGTCGGCCATGGCCAGTTCCCCGGCGCCCCTCATCAGAGCGACCTTAGGCCCACCTGTGCCAAGGTCCACCCCGAGAAAGTGCGACACCTAGACGCCTTCCACCAGCGAGAAGACCCGTTCGAAGCGCTCCAGTGCGTCGTCGATGACTGCATCGGTGTCGGCCATGGAGGTATACAGACGGGACCCGGCCAGTGTGATGATGCCGTGTGCCGCGTAAGCAGCGCCCATTTGCTCCATCAGCTCCTTGCGAGTGTCCTTCTCCTTGAGCAGCTTCACAGGGTTGTGCATGTCCAGCAGCATGACACCGCTGCACTCGAGGTGAACGATCGAGCCCTGGTTGTAGACGACATAGGGAAGGCCGTGCTTGTCGACGAGGCGTTGCAGGCCCCGGGCGAGCCGATCGCCGGCACGCCCGGCGATGACCGGGGCGTTGGTGCGAGCCATCTCCTCAATGGCGAAGTAGCCGGCAGCACACGAAAGCGGGTTCGCCGACAACGTACCGCCGACCTGGATGTGCGCCCCGGACTTGCCGTCGATCCCGGATCCCATAACCGCCATGATCTCGGAGCTCCCACCGACACCACCCGCCATCGGGTAGCCGCCCGACACCGCCTTGCCGAGCACGGTCAGATCTGGGATGACACCGAAGTACCCGGAGGCACCGCCCATTCCGACCCGAAAACCCGTCACTACCTCGTCAAAAACGAGTAGCGCCCCGAACTCGTCGCAAAGCTCCCGAACCCTGGCGTTGTAGTCGTGCGGTGCGGGACGGGTCCCCGATTCCGGCCCGAGCGGCTCGACGATGACGGCTGCGGTGCCGCCACGAGCCTTGTTCTCGATGAGCTTGCGCTTCAACGATCCGAGGTCATGCGGGAAGACCTCCCTGGTACGGGTCGTCGCCCCGAACGGGATGCCCTTGGCGTTCATCCTGTAGGTACCGGGCACGCGCAACCCGTAGACCATCGTGTCGGACCAGCCGTGGTATGCGCCGCCCACTTTGATCACCATCTTGTTGCCGGTGAAGGCCCTGGCGGCCCGGACTGCGGCCATGACCGCCTCAGTCCCCGACCCGAGAGCTCGATACATCTCGATGTGTGGCATGAAACCGGTGGATGATCTCGGCAAGCTTCAACTCGTACTCATGGAACAACCCGGTAACCGGCCCGGATTCGCGGACTACCGCGGCGACCTTCTCGTTGACCGGCGCATAGTTGCTCCCGAGGATGGTGGGCCCGCCCGCCTGGAGGAAATCAATGTAGGTGTTCCCATCACGGTCGGTGACGTGGGCACCTTCTGCCCTCTCGATGGCAAGCGGGAACGGGTAGTTGAAAGCCAGGTTGTGTTGCACGCCGCCGGGGATACGGGCCCTGGCTCTGCTGGTGATCTCCTTGCTGGCCGCACACCTGGTCTCGTAGTAGTTGAGCACGTCGAGCAGAGCATCGTGCCGCAGGCCCCGAACCGGCTGCGCCAGCAGCGCATCGAGCCGACGCATCGTGTCCTCTACGTCCGGGTACTCGCTGATCGCATATCCCAGGCGGGCGGACTCGCTGCCCGGGATCTCGACTACCTCGGTGTCCGGCTCCAGCGGGCCCGCTCCGGCAATCTCGTGTGCGACGGCGTCGGCGCTCGGCAGATCCTCGGCCACGTCGACCCGGACCGGCGGAACCGAGTCCGTGATCTGGGCGGCGATCCGTTTCTCGTCCTTGCGGAGCTTGGTGAAGGCAATCTCTCTGACCCAGCCGGGGATGGTGTATACCTTGCCGGTTTCGGTCAGCAGTCCAAGCAGGTAGGCAATCGACACCTTCTCGAGCAGCGCCATGTTGAAGACTGCCCGGTCGGGGTCGGTGCCGAGAGCGACGATTCCGTGGTTGGCAATGATGAAGGCGTTGTCGCCGCCGGCCACCTTCTTCTCGACCTTCCTGGCCAGGAACCCGGTCCCCGAAGGCGCGTAGTCGATGATCGCCACCTTCTTGCCGAGAAAGCGGACCTGCTCGTCGGTCAGCGCGGGGATCTCTCTACGCAGGAACGCCAGCGCGGACGCGTACGGCTGGTGGGTGTGCACAATGGCATTGACATCCGGTCGCAGCCGGTACACGTTTGCATGCATCCCGGCTTCGATGGACGGCTTCATGGACGGGCCCGACGGATCAGGGATGTGCTCGCCGTCAAAGTCGACGATGCAGACGTCCTCGAGCCTCATCTTGTCGTAGTCGTAGTTGCTCGGCGTCACTGCATAGCAGCCGACGACCCGGGACCCGGACCGAGACATTGCCCTCCGTTGCCTTGAGATAGCCCCGCTCCAGCATGGTCCGGCACATATCCACCACATGCTGGCGCGACATTCTGTGCTCCACGGGAGCCTCCTATTGTCGACCGCTCGTCCGAGACTCCTATCATCGCGTATCCAAAGACACACTTCTACATCACCGCTGCAGCGAGTTCAGGTGACCTGATCTATCATCTTGTGATAGCTTTGAGCGGATGACCGACCGGACTCTGTCCCCTACTCCGTGGCAGCGATTACCCGCCGAGCTGGTCCCGGCGCTACGCCCCCGGCTCGAGACCGTTGTCGATACCGTCACCAACGAGATCACCACATCGGTATTCGCCGATGTCGACACCACCCGGATCACACAGGATGTCCGGCGTGGTGTTCGGGGTGGCGATCGAGCGTTTCCTCGAGCTGGTCGGAACCGACGAACCTGCAATGCCGATCCGTGTCCGCCAGACATTCATCGAGCTCGGCGCCGCCGAGGCACGGGAGGACCGGACACCGGAGATGCTGTTGTCGGCCCTCCGGACCGCGGCACGAGTGATGCTGCGCACCATGTCGGATGGTCTCGCTGATGTCCGGCCACTCGAGACCGAAGACCTCATCGACCTCTCGGATGCCATCACGACCTATGTCGATGAGCTTGCCGCTGCCAGCACCGAAGGCTTCACCCTGCAGCTGCGCGAGCTGGCAGGTGAGAGCGACCGCAGGCGCAGGCTGTTAGCGGAGCTGCTGGTGCGGGGCGATGCCTCAGAACGCGCCGTGATGGCGGCGGCAAACGCCATCGGATGGCGCCGAATCGAGCGAGTCGTTCCGATCTTGTTGCCCCCTGAGCAAACACGGAGGGCGCAGTTCCACTATCGGGAGGACGCGGTCGTTCTCGAGCGGGAGAGTGAATCTGTACTCGTGCTTCGCGAGGGCCCGCACACGGCTCGAGCGCAGCTCGCCGAGACTCTGCACGGACGGGCAGCCGTGGTCGGCCCGACCGTTGACTGGCCTCGCGTCCCCGAGGCGGCCGCGGCTAACCAGATTGACCGTGCAACTCATCGCACGGGGCGACGGCGAAGCACCGGAGCCGGCCGCCCCGGTCTTCGTCGAGGACCACCTGGTGCCGCTGGCTCTACGTGGCGAGCACGGTGCGTTCACCATCCTTTCCGAGCGCAGATTCTCGGCGTTCTCCGGCGTCAGGGACGCGACCCGGGAACGACTGTTGGATACGCTCAGCAGCTGGCTACGTCACTGGGGGTCGCGCACCGAAGTCGCCGCTGAGCTTCACATCCACCCGCAGACCGTCAGCTACAGGATCAGACAGCTGCGCGATCTCCTCGGAACTGATCTTGACGATGCCGCCGCTCGTTTTGAACTGCTGCTCGTCCTCACCGACCGTGAGTCACGATGACGTTCCGGTGACGCCAGTCGTCTCCCGAGAACGGTTTGGTTGTGGGTCCCTCATCTGCGTGACCAGCCCTGCGCTGACCACCAGTAGCCCCATAGCCAACAGGAGCGATGGGGTAAACGAGCCATCGCTGCTCTTCATAGCTTCCATGACGTAGACAAAGACAACAGCGCCTTGCCCGAAGAGCTGAGTCAAGCCGTTGGAGGTTCCTTCGGGAGTTGGATATGTGATCTCGGCCGCGTATTGCATCCCGGTCGGTATCGCACTCACCAGGAAGAATCCCAGGACGACGGCCGAACCGAACAACACAACGCCGGACGTCGCAAACGTCACCCCGGCGAGGCCGGGGATAGCACCGACAAAGGCGATCATCAAGAAGCGCTGCCGCTTTTGCTGTCTGTCGGAGAACATCGGCAAGACAATGGCGCCGGCAAGCCCACCGGCGACCATCAAAGCACCCAGCGTCCCTGCGTCCGTTGGGGTGAAGCCACGGGGCCGGATGATGTTCTCGATCCAGGTGGTGACGCCGTTGAATATCCCAAGCCCGATGAACGCGACGACGAGGAACAGCAGGAACGGCTTGACCTTGAGAGCGTGCTTCAGGCCGTCCAGCACCAGCGCACGTCCTTCCTCCCCCGGCGCGCGAAGGTGGAGTGGGCGGCCTCTCACGCGCCAACAGCAGGAACAATATCGACGACACGGCTGCGATTCCGCCGTACAGCAGCTGCACGGTCGAAATCGCCATGGTTTCTATCAGCACGGGTGTGAGCGCAAGGCCAAGCGCGGTGCCGACGAGGTTGGCCAGGGTCACCATCCCCACGGCGGTGGCCCGGCCCTCAATGGGAAACCACTTTGCCGGGACCGTCGTCCAGGCGTTGAGCAAGAACGGCTGGGCGACTGCTATGCCTGCCGTGCTCGCCAGCACAAAGCCGTAGTTGGCCCCGGCGAGACCACGCAACAAACCAAAGACTCCCATGAGGGCGGCGCCAACGCCGACTGCTAGGCGGAACCCGTACGTGTCGATCACCCACGAAACCGGAATAGACAGAGGGATGAAAGCGATCATGAAGCTCATCGCCAGCAGACCTATCTGCAAGTCGGTGACACCGTAGAAATCTGCTGCCGGGCCGGTGATCGACGCATAGGCGATCCACAGCATCTGGATTGTGAGATTGATGAACATGAAGACCGCCAGCACGACCCAGCGGTAGGAGTACAGCTGATATTGCTCGGCCACGCGAGCCCTCTTTCTTCGGGTCTGTTCGACACCCATGGAGATCAGTCGAAACAAGCGTTCCTCATCGGTGGCGATCTTGCCCGGCGACGATAGACACATGGACACGCCGGGTGCATCCACGGGCCGGAAGGGTGACCTTCGGGAGCTGCAAACGAGACGACGCCGGGTACCCACGTCGCAGACGATCGCTACGCTGGCAACGTGACCCAGGAAGACCTCGCCAATCTCGCCCATTTGCGCCGCGCTCGTGATCTGATGGACCGCGAGTACGCCACCCCGCTCGACGTGCCCGCGATTGCCCGTGCTGCGCTGATGTCGACGGCACACTTCTCACGGCGGTTCCGGGCGGTCTACGGGGAGACGCCATACACCTACCTAATGACGAGACGGATCGAGCGGGCCAAGGCGCTGCTGCGTCGCGGCGACATATCGGTCACCGACGTCTGCTTTGCGGTCGGCTGTACGTCGCTCGGCTCGTTCAGCGCCCGCTTCACCGAAGTCGTAGGAGAGACGCCGTCGGCTTATCGATCCCGCGACCACAGCGCACTCGAGAGCGTGCCGGGATGCATCGCCCGAGACCTCACCCGCCCCGGCCGCAAACCGAGCAGGATCGGAGAAGCGCGCCGGACATCTGTTCTGTAGGTTTGCCGGAATGGATATCACACTCTCACAATGCTTCGTAATAGTCACTGACCCCGACCTCGCAATGGCGTTCTACCACGACACTCTCGGTCTCGACGTGCGCAACGATGTCGCCAGGCAGGGCTTCCGCTGGATCACCGTGGGCGCCGCCTCACAGCCCGGCGTCTCCATCGTCCTCACCAACTACCTGAACGGCAGCCCGGCCGACAACGACGCGGTCGCATCGCTAGTAGCCAAGGGCGCTCTGAACGGCGTTCATTTCCACACCGACGACCTCGACGTCACCTTTGCGACGGTACGCGATTCGGGTGCCGAGATCGTGTCGGAGCCGGCCGACCAGTTCTGGGGCGAGCGTGACTTTGCCGTGCGAGACCCGTCCGGCAACCTCGTCCGTATCGCACAAGCCTGAGCCAGTTGACAAACGAACAATCTGAACCGAGAAGAGACCAATGAAGACAATGACATGCAAGCAACTGGGTGGGCCATGCGATTTCCCGCTTCAAGGGACAACAGCTGATGAGGTGATCAAGGCGCAGGACAAGCACCTCAGAGAGGTTGTGGCAGCCGGCGACAAAACGCACAGCGGCGCTTTGAAGGATATGAAAGGGAGATGGAAGCACCCCATCGCAGGCATGACGTGGTACCGGAACGCCAAGCGTGATTTCACGGCTCTGCCCGAAGACTGATGCACGTCGCCGACAGTCATGACCTGATCAGGGTCCAGAACACTCGTGTCAACAACCTGAAGGACGTCAGCGTTGACATCCCGAAGCGTCGCCTGACGGTGTTCACCGGGGTATCGGGATCCGGGAAGAGCTCGCTGGTGTTCGACACCATTGCAGCCGAGTCGCAGCGAATGATCAACGAGACCTACAGCACCTTTGTGCAAGGGTTCATGCCTTCGCTGCCACGCCCCGATGTTGACGTCCTCGAAGGCCTGACCACGGCAATCATCGTCGACCAGCACCGCATGGGCGCCGACACTCGCTCGACTGTAGGCACGGTCACCGACGCCAACGCCATGCTGCGCATCCTCTTCAGCCGTTTCGGCACGCCCCATATCGGCTCACCACAGGCGTTCTCGTTCAATATCCCCTCGGTCACGGGAAGCGGTTCGATCACCATCAAAGGTGAGCGGATTCGCAAGACATACACCCTCACCGGGGGTATGTGCCCCAACTGTGAAGGACGGGGCACGGTCTCCGACGTCGACTTGACCGCGCTATTCGATGATTCCAAGTCGCTCAACGAGGGGGCAATCACCATCCCCGGCTACAAGCCGGGCGGCTGGATGGTGCGGTCGTTCACCGAATCGGGCTTTGTCGACCCGGACAAGCCGATCAACAAATACACCAAGACAGAGCTGAACGATTTCCTGTACAAGAAGCCGACCAAAGTCAAGATGAAGGGTATCAATACCACATACGAGGGATTGATCGCCAAGGTCCAGAAATCGTTCTTCTCCAAAGACCGGGATTCGCTACAGCCACATATCCGTGCGTTCGTCGACCGGGCCGCCACTTTCAAAGCCTGTCCGGAATGCGATGGCACCCGTCTCAGCGAGGGCGCCCGGTCATCCAAGATCGAGGGAATCAGCATCGCCGACGCATGCGCCATGCAGGTCACCGACCTGACCGAATGGGTCAGCAACCTGGATGAACCGTCGGCGGCACCGCTGCTGACCGCGCTCCAGGACACTCTCGACTCGTTCGTACAGATCGGCCTGGGGTATCTCTCGCTGGACCGCGCCTCGGGAACACTGTCCGGCGGCGAGGCGCAGCGGACCAAGATGATCCGCCACCTCGGCTCCTCGCTCACCGACATCACGTACGTATTCGACGAACCCAGCATTGGGATGCACCCACACGACATCCAGCGGATGAACAAGCTACTGCTCCAGCTTCGTGACAAGGGAAACACAGTCCTGGTTGTCGAGCACAAGCCGGAGGTGATTGTCATCGCCGAGCACGTTGTCGACCTGGGGCCGGGAGCGGGAACGGCAGGCGGCACCATCTGTTTTGAGGGCAGTGTCTCAGATTTGCGCTCCAGCGACACCATCACCGGCCGCCACTTCGATCACCGGGCCAAGCTCAAAGACACGGTTCGAACGGCTGTCGGACAGGTGGAGATTCGCGGTGCCACTCTCCACAACCTCCAAGAGGTCGATGTCGACGTGCCGCTCGGAGTGCTCTGTGTGGTGACCGGAGTAGCCGGCTCGGGCAAGAGCTCACTCATCCACGGCTCCATGCCCCGACAGGTTGGAGATGCGGATGTGGTGACCGTCGACCAGGACCCGGTTCGCGGTTCTCGCCGGAGCAACCCGGCCACATACACCGGCCTGCTCGACCCGATCCGCAAGGCATTCGCCAAGGCCAACGACGTCAAGCCTGCGTTCTTCAGCGCCAATTCCGAGGGCGCCTGTCCCAACTGCAACGGCGCCGGGCTTATCTTCACCGAGCTCGGTTTCATGGAGACCGTCTCGTCCACCTGTGAGGTGTGCGAGGGGAAAGGTTTTGACTCGTTCGTGCTCGACTACAAGCTGGGCGGACGAGACATCAGCGAAGTGATGGCGATGCCGGTGACCGAGGCGAAGGCTTTCTTTGGCGGCGGTGAAGCCGGGGTTCCGGCAGCGCTCAGGATCCTCGAGCGGCTCGACGATGTGGGTCTCGGCTACATCGCCCTCGGCCAGCCGCTGCCCACACTGTCCGGTGGTGAGCAGCAGCGCTTGAAACTCGCCACCCACATGGCCGACAAGGGCGGCATCTACGTGCTCGACGAGCCGACTACCGGGCTCCATCTCGCCGACGTCGACCACCTGCTCGGGCTGCTCGACCAGCTCGTGGATTCAGGCAAGTCCGTCATCGTCATCGAACATCACCAGGCGGTGATGGCCCACGCCGACTGGATCATCGACCTCGGCCCGGGGGCGGGCCACGACGGGGGCCTCGTAGTGTTCGAAGGCACCCCTGCCGATCTGGTCGCCGCTCGTTCGACCCTCACCGGCGAGCACCTCGCCGAGTACGTGGGCTCGGCGTAGACCCACCGGCCGGAACGAGATCTCCGATCCGGTGACAGGTGGTGCTCACACCACGTTTCCCTTGGCGCTGCCGACGCCAGCTTTCTGAGAAAGCGCGGACCTACTGAACGGTTTCCAGGTACTTCTCGGCTACCCAGCCTTGCGCCATCTCTCCTGCGACTTTGGCACTGACTTTGACCCACACATAGTCGTCGTTTTCCTGAACCGGGTCGGCCAGACCGATAACCTCGGTACCGTTGGCCAGACTGGAGAGGACCGACGCTGAGGTCGTCGGCTCGGCACGAAGGTTGAGGCTGGTTGCCCGCACGCGGTGTGTCGCTCCTTCAAGATGAACGGGGACCTGAGATACGACCGATGCCGGCTTCGTGGCAGGCTCCGCCGCTCCGGGCTCAACTCCAGAGGTGTCAAGAGCCTCGAGATACTCGCTCGCCACCCAGCCGGCCAGTAGCTGCCCGCCTACCACAGCTTCGACACGGAACCACCGGTGCCCGTCAGCCTCCCGGGGCGGGTCGGATTGGGCAGCGACTGCCGATCCCTGCGGGAGGCCGGCAATGAGTGCTCCGGACGTGGCCGGCTCACTGCGCATGTTGAGGCTGGTCGCGGTCACGGCATGGGTGACGCCCTCGAGTTCGATATGTACCGCACCCGGCACCGTCGCCGGGTCGATCACCACGGCGTCGGGACCCTGATCGAGCTGGAAATGCATGCGATCGGGGGTAGTCCAGCTACCACCCCATACCCACACTCGTCTGCCGCTCGTGTTCCTGATCCCGAGCACGGCATCGACGTGCACTTTCTGGATCTTTCCCGAGTACGGTGCACCGGCTGATTGGGGATTCTGGGCCGGCGTCGATATCGATAGCGACACCGTACGAGTGCAACGAGTATCGATCGGTGTTGGCGATCTTCCGGCATTTGTTGGACCACGCGTCGTGCGGCTGATACCCGGTCGCGGTGAGTGCCGCTTCGAGCGCCATGTATGCGTCTACCGCTGGTGCCGGGACACCACCTATGCCCTTCCCAAAGAACTTGACGTTGGCGAATTCTCCCGGGCCATTGGCACACAGCCAGTCGCTCCAGGCCCTGCGCATGTCGGCCGTGCTCTCCAGAGCAAGAGACGGATCCTGGAGCTCTCCCCCACCCTCGGGATCGACATAGTCGGCCGGAACCTCACCAAAAGGTGGCGGGCGCTCGATTTGATTCTCGTTTCCGCCCATTAGATCGCTCGCTTTCAGCCGTTCGGCAATTCGTCGGTGTCTCCGCGACCCTACGCGTCTGCAGTTGCGATTGGTTGGAGACATCCCGTCGCGTCACAGTATTTCGGTCCTCCGAAGAATCTCCATTCGACCATCCCGGGGAGCCATAGACGCGGGTAGGGTTTGCCGGGACTAGAGGGAGAATATGCCGAGTCTTGATCTTGACCCCAGACAACTGAGCACGCTCAACGAAGTATTGGCTGACGCGTTCAAGGTCAGCGAGTTCGACCGGATGCTGCTGTTTCACCTGAACAAAGAGCGCGAAGAAATCACGCTGGCCGATGACGAGGTGCAGAGAGTCTTCATGGTGGTCGAGGCCGCCGAGCGGCAGGGCTGGACGGCCGAACTCGTCGCAGGTGCTCTCTCCGCAAATCCCGGCAACACCGCATTGCGTTCTTTCTCGGCCGACCTCGGAATCGGCGCATCGCCAGCAGGAAGGCATCCATCTCGAGAGAATGGTCGACCCCGCAAATGGGTTCATCGACTTCGAAACCTGGTCTCAGAGCCTCCTGGAGATCGAGGGACAGGTTTGCAGAATTGAGCTCGGCAAGGACGCTCTCGGGACCGGATTCATCGTCGGGGATTCCTTCGTGCTCACCAATCGGCACGTCGTCCAGGACGTCATCGCAGACGGAACACTGGCAAAGTCGATCCTGCTGCGCTTCGACTACAAACGGTCACGGGCCGGCGTTGAGGTGCACGCTGGAACGCCGTTCGGTCTGCACGCCGATTGGCTGGCCGATGAACGGCCGCACAGCCCGGCAGACACCACTGCGAGTTCGACGACGCAATCGGCCCCGGACCAGTTGGACTATGCACTGTTGCGAGTGGCACCTGACGCCAACGGATCCTCGATCGGGGGGTCGCCGGCGGGCGGTCGGGATGGCGGTAACCCGCGGGGATATCTGAAGGCCCCCGTTCCACCGTCTGCGCTGGCACCCGACCAGCCCATCGTCATAGTGCAGCATCCCAACGGAGAGCCGCTCAAACTCGCCATCGACACGAATGCCGTCATCGCAGTGACCGGGACCCGGGTCCGCTATCGAACCAACACCGAACCCGGGAGCTCGGGGAGCCCGGTCTTCGACGGCCACCTTCAGTTGGTTGCCCTTCATCATGCCGGGGACCCCGACTACAGCGAACTGCACAATGCCGAATACAACCAGGGGATCCCTATCGAATTGGTGAAGGCATCAATAAGGGACCGCACAGGCTTGGAGGTACTGGCATGACCCATGGGATCCCGATCGATGTGACCCGCCAGTTGGAACAGGCAATCAAAGACGCCTTCACGCACGACGAGCTGTGGGTGTCGACACGACCCATGGGAGACCTTCACGACGAGGTCACCCACGCCAACCTCTCGATGGAGGTCGTGGAATTGGTGGACTGGGTCGAGAAGAGAAGCCGCACCCCCGAACTCCTCGACTGCCTGCTCAAGTCCGTCCCGGGGAACACTTCACTGCAAGCTGCCAGGACCCGGTATCTCGCCGCCGAAGAGGAGGCCAAGAAGAACCCCCCGGCCGACCGATCCGTTGTCAGCTCGTTTGCCGACAGCCGGCCGACCGCACCGTCGCACGCTGGGTCAAAGGGCTCCGGAGGGAGATTCCAAGCGCCGCCGTGGGCATGGATGGTGTTGGGTGCGCTCATCCTCATCGTGCTCGCCTTCGTGTTCTGGGTGGCGACGACACGCCCACCGACAGCACGCCACCGATGCAGTACGGCGACAGTGCGGCGCTCGATCTCTTGTACGACGAATGCGATAGTGGCAGCAACGCTGCGTGCGACAATCTCTTCGAAGCGAGCGAGATCGGTTCGGAGTACGAGGACTTCGGCGCCACGTGCGGCGGACGCCTGCCGAGCGAACCCACCGATAGCTGCCTGGCAGATCTCGGTCCCTAGCCAACAGGCAGCATCACCAGAGTCGGCCGGGCGCTCAAGCGAGAGTCGGCGGCGGCACCCCGCAACGTAGATCCCATACGTGACGCGGCCGCGTAGGGTTGCCGGGAGCACCCGATCGAGGAGCCCATCTTGACGTTATTGGCCGCTATCACGATCGATGCCACGATCAACTTGCGCGAGCTCCTCGCACGCATCGCCGACGAAGCGGACAAGATGAACGTCGTCATTCGCCGTGTCGAGGGAAACGACACCTACTGGTACACGTGGACCGTAGAGGACCTGCGGCTCGCGGCGGCCGGAGCAGCCGATGCCCGGCTCGACCTTTCCCTGACAGACGCACTCAATCTGCATGAGTACCAGTCGGTCGACCATTTCGAGAGCGGCGCCTCCGAGAACCTCTCGGACCGCCACGGTGTGTTGGTACGCGGCGGCGAAGCGATCGGCGTGCTTCGTCCCGGGGGGGAGACAACTCGGGGCGGGCTCGAGTCGATGCGGCCGAGCGCGCCTCGCGAGAGTGGAGGGGCAGCGGCCGCGGCGGGGCGCGAGGCCGAACGAAAACCGTTTTCCGCCTATCCGGCGCTGACCGCTCCCGAACAGGTGGCCGCACAGCAGAGTTTCGATCTGCAGATCGGTTTGTCTGAGACCGCTGTTTCTGGGGTGGCCGGCGGCCCCATCGTCGGGATCGTGCCACCGGAATTCGAGTTCGGCCTGCAAGTTGTGGCCGATGGCTTTTCTTTCCCTGCCGGGAGCAAGACCAAGCTGAAGGTGAGTCGTGACAACTACACGGCGGCAACCGCCACCGTGAAGCTCATTGCCCCTCAGGTCCCGGAAGGCTCCAGCGTTCGTGGCACGCTGGAGGTGCTGTTCTTCTACGAGGGCAACCTATGCGGGCAGGCGTTGCGATCGATTGGCGTTGGTGGTCAACCCGCCGGCGCGCCTCTGGTTACAGAACAGACCAAGGCTTCAGTGTCGATCCCCGATGTGCCCGCCCCAGATCTGACTGTGAAGATCTCGCGTGGCGCCGACGACAGCCGGCTCATGTGGACCTTCGCCACGCCTCACGAAATCCCCAATCAGCCTTCCGAAGCCGTGGCCTCGCAGCTCGAGAACACGTCGGCGAAGAGCTTCGCTCTCGATCGCGTCAGGTCGCTGGCGGAATGGGACAAGAGCTCCCTGACCGCGCTGAATCTGGTTGGGATGGGCGAGGAAATCTCCAAGACAATGCCCAAGGAGTTCTGGTTGGTGCTGGACGCCATATGGGACAAGAAGCAGAGCGCCGGGCAGACGGCGCCCTCGGTGTTGATCGTCAGCGAAGATCCTTATGTCCCGTGGGAACTCGCCGCTACGACTCACCTTTTCGCCAAACCCGAACGACTCGATCCGGCCAAACCTCCATTTCTGGGAGCACAGCTGCGTGTTGGACGTTGGATACCGCCGGTGTCAACGCCGTTTGGCGGCGACATCCCGACGCTCCCGCCTGCGACCAGCGCACAGGTCGGCGATATGATCGTGTTCGCCGGTGACTATGCGGCGATAAACAATCAGCGTCCGTTGCCGCTTGCCATGGAAGAAGGCGACAAACTGACACTCCGGTATAAGGCGCTCAGACGGAGTGCGGTGACCAAAGACGTTAGCGAGCTACTCAATGACGAGGTGCTGGCTGAAGACAAGAAAGTCAAGGTCGACGCCATCCACTTCGCTTGCCACGGCGAGGTAAGCACCGATCCACGGCACAACGGCATCGTGTTGAGCGATGGGAACGTCCGCCTTGGCGCCGACATGATCTCAGGTAGTGCCATCGGCAGGACATCGAACCCATTCGTCTTCCTCAACGCCTGCCAGCTCGGGCTGGAAACCGAAGGGCTCGACGGCAACTACGGAGGCCTCGCCGGTGCCTTTCTCGATCAGGGAGCAACGGGCTTCGTGTCACCTCTGTGGAGCGTGGACGATGACGTTGCTCAGGAATTTGCTCTGGATTTCTACAAGAAGGTATTCGATACCGCGGCACCAATATCGGTTGCCGAAGTGATGAGCGAGCTTCGGGCTCGCTTCGACATGGATTCGGCCAGTCCCCGGGCGTCGTACCTGGCATACGTTTACTACGGGCATCCAGATCTGAATCTCAAAAAACTAGACGGGGGTAGCAATGGCGACGCTTGATGGCAGTCCGACGAGTGTAGAGCTGGCTCCGGGAGTGCGCCTGCGGGCGCCCGGCTTGCGGGGCAACGTGGAACTGCGTGACTCCAGGGCACCCGGGACCAGAGGCGGTGGCGACGAACTGGCCACAGCAGCCCTTGACGACGCCCTTGCGTCATCCGGGCTCAACGAGGTGCAGTCGATCGTGATCGAGGCTGCTCATGTTCCGGTTCCTGACAATCAGCAGGTGCGCACCGCCGGGGGCGAAGAGGGCCTCGTGCTCGAAGTGCCGGATCTGGGGGAAACCGTCGGTCAAGTGGTGATGGCGATCGACGAGGACGGCACGATCAGCTGGCACTACCCCCAGGATCAAGCCGGGGCGGTGGAAACATCGGCGAACCGCGGAGCGGGGGCAACCAAGACCTTCGTGATCCGCTCCACCAGCCCGACGCCGAGTGGAGATGACCCGGGGACCCGGTCTCTCTTGTTCGGAATCGGCAAGAAGGTCTTGAAGGTGTTGGTCTATCCCGTTGCCGACACCGTGCTCCAGACGGCTGCGCAGTTCTTCGCTCGCAAATGGGAGGAGAAGAACCGGCCCTATGGCATCCGGTGGTTCCAACCGGACGACTACCGCGAGCCGCGCCGGGTTATCTCTCGATGCAGGTGGCTGGGCAAAGCTCAGTGAAGGGCGCTCACTTCTCTTCGTCCATGGGACATTCAGCCGGGCTTTCTCCGGTTTCTGGGGCATCCCCCCCGAAACTATGGCCGAGCTCAACGGTATCTACGGCGGTCGGGTATTCGCCTACGACCACTTCACACTCTCGCACGACCCCGAACGCAATCTGGTGGAGTTTCTCGACAGGATGCCGGATTCGGCCGAGTTGGAC
Organism: uncultured bacterium; assembly: GCA_963777645.1. Classification (GTDB taxonomy): domain Bacteria; phylum Actinomycetota; class Acidimicrobiia; order Spongiisociales; family UBA5794; genus JAAETI01. The sequence continues at coordinate 18,072 of CAVZRA010000002.1, forward strand.
GTCGACTTGATATCACACAGCCGCGGCGGCCTGGTTTCCCGCGCCCTCGCCGGGGAAACAACGCTGGGCTCTGTCCCGCGAATCAAAGTCGGCAAAGCGGTGTTTGTGGCCTCGCCGAATCACGGGACTCCGCTGGCAGACGCCGCCCACATGATGGAATTCATCGATCGTTACACCTCGATGCTGAACTTGATACCACCCGGGCCCTACGCGGTGGTCACCGATATCCTCGAGGCGATCGTCACAGTGGTGAAGATGATCGGCAATAGCGCCCTTCAGGGCCTCTCGGGACTCGCCGCGATGGATCCAAAGGGCCCTTTCCTGGCTCGCATGAACAAGGGCGCCCCGACGTCGGCCACCTACTACGGCATTGCATCCAATTACGAGCCAACTGGCGGTCTGGCCGCGATGGTCAAGGATGGCGTAGTGGACCGGGTGTTCGACGATGCCCCCAATGACCTGGTGGTACCCACCATCGGGGTACATGCGGGGAGCGACGATCCCGCATTCCCGATCCCAAGCGATCGAGTCGTGGAGTTCGACACCAGCCATGCCATCGGTCACTCGGATTACTTCTCCAAACCCGAGACAAGCGCGGCACTCCTGCGCTGGTTAGGCACAAGCCCGTGATCGGGCAGGCGTATGGGCAATCGTGACAAGGCCCGGCCACCGTCGACATCTCGAAGACGATGGGTAGAGCTCAATGACAGATGCCACGCCACCCGCCGAGCAGCCGGGCAGTAGCACGTCCGAATCCGCCCGGCCGAGAGACAAGGGCAAGACGGCGTACAAGAAACGCAAGCAGCGCGTCGAGTTGGCCGGTGCCATCGTCATCGGAATCGCCGCGGTTCTCACGGCAATAGCCACCGTCCAGGGTGGCGATGCCGATGCAGCAGTCGCCAAAGAGAACACGACGGGAATCGCCGACACGCTGATCGCCAATGGCTATTTCAACGACGCCAATGCTCAGCGGCTGGTCGAGAGAGACTGGATCTTCAGCTTCATGTCCGAGGCGGCGAATGACGCACCGGCCGCGGACATCATCTTGTATGCAATGCCGGACGATGTATTCGTCCTTGCCGACGCTTGGCTCGCCGCCAACGAAATCGATTTTGCGAATCCCCAAGGGCGAGTTGATCGACGATCCCTTCTCAGGCGACTACGCGGCCGTCAATGGCCTGCTCTCGGTGCAGCTAGAGGACCTGGGCAATCTTTGGGATCAGTTGGCTTCGTGTGCGTTCTTCAGCGCCTCGGTGGCCGGCGTACGGGGCGACAGCTATGGGCTCTCGACGGTCTTTCTGGCCATTGCCATCGTGGTGGGTGGGATTGCGGCACTCGTGACTCGCAAGCTAGCCCAGATCATCCTGCTCACCACGGCGGTGCTTAGCCTCGCACTCGGTGCGGTCGAACTCTCGTCGGCAGGAGACAACACGAACTCGAGGGCAGTTGCAGCGGCAGACTTCTTCGTCAACGATGACGGCTCACCGATGATCGAAACGGACGATCTCGGCGTGCCACTCGATATCCCGGCCGCCCTCGCCGTTGCGGATGCAACCTGCCCTGACACAGCGCAATAGGTATCACGGTCAGACATCGCCACCACCGGTTGTGCGCCGGCCCCTCAGGTATCGGCCCCCAGGAGACCGATAACCCTTGACACGTCGTTGCTCTCGCGCAGCCGGATGAGTAGCAGACCCATCGGAAGCACCGGCCCCGGTACCAGGATCGTCTTGGTCAGCTCCGCCGTCGCCGAGTCCCGAGCATCGATGATGTCATCCCATAGCTGCGGGGCGGCGGCTGCCAGCTGAACAGCCAGATCCCAGGCCCTGCGACGTGCGATCTGGATGCTGAATCTGACCACGGTCTGGTCGGTACGACCGCCGAAGCGATCGAGAAGACCGACCCACGGGGAGACCGTATCGACTCCCTCCATGAACACGTCGATTAGGTCGGTCAGGACATCGTTGATCAGGTCGAAATCGGCGCGGAGACCGGTCAATTCGGTGCCGGGAGCCACCGTAGCTGCCGCGATGCCGAGGTCGAGATTGATATGGGCGTTCATACCGACAAGGAGATGCTGGATGAGTATTGGTCGCCATCGCTCGCTTGCGTCGAATGCAGCTTGCCAGGCCGCGGTCGGCCGTCCGCTCCGACGCCATTGTCCGTAGGCATCGAGGTATCGCTCGGCAAAGACCCTGTCGAGGCGCGCCATTCTGTCGCCATCGGCAAATCGACCTGTGATGACGGCGTCCCGAACGGCCAGAGTGACCTTGCGGTACATCGCGGCGAAATACCCCGCACGGCTGCCCGTGCGAATCGTCTCCTCGATCACCGCATCAAGACGATCGAGCACAAGATCGATCTCTGCAACAGACATGAGGCCCTCCCGGCACGAGGCTACACCTGCACAGCCCGACCCGGCTTGGGCCTGAGAAAGGAACTGTGCGGAGACACTGCGTGGTTGGATGCGCCGGGAGACCTCGGAGACCAGGACGGCGCTTCGAGATTTGTACTCGTCAGCCCCGACGCCGACGGTGGTTGGCCGTGATCGGCGGCTGGAACGCCGGTTTGTCACCAAGACCGTCGAGCAGCGTTCGAAGGAGATCGGCAAGTTGATTGCGCTGGGCGGGCGTGAGACTCCGCAGGCTATTCGCCTGGGTCTCGAGAACGACGGTCAGCGTGTGCTCGGCTAGGTCGGACCCGGTTTCGGTCAGGTGGACGAGGACTCCACGCCCATCGTACGGGCTGGGAGTGCGATTGATCAGTCCCGCATCTTGGAGACGGTGAAGGCGAACAGTCATGCCCCCGGCGGTTAGCAATAGAGCGTCTGCGAGCTTGGTCGGTGTGAGCCCATCGTCGCCGTTACTGCGATAGAGCTCGGTGAGAACATCGAGGTCACCCTGGTGACTCAAGCCGTATCTGGCTGCGACGTCATCGAGAGCAACCTGGAGAAAATGCGCCGCACGCAAGACACGGGACACGACCGCGAGATTCGACGTGTCTAGGTCGGGTTGGCGGTGTCGCCACTGCTGGATTGTGTCGTCGACCCGGTCGGTCACATCCGACTCCGTTCTGGTGCCTATCCCTGGGAGCGTACCTAGAGATCAAGTAATATAGCAAGTCTCTTCCGGCATCATCAGACCAGAGGGCTTCCCACTGCGGGTGGCACGGCTGATCTCATGTTCGAGCGTCTCCTCCAGGTAGCGACGGTTGAACAGGCCTGTCAACGAATCCCGGGTGGACTGATCCCGCAGCGAATTGCGAAGCGGCATGTTGGTGAGGGCCAGCCCCAGGTGCTCGCCCACCGATACCGCGAGCGCTGCGCTTGCCGCACTCGAACGCGGCCTGTTGCCATCGTGGCGCCGTGTGTGTTCACTTGCAATCTAATTAGAGATAAAGTAATATGCCATATATATACAACCCAGGGAGAACAAGATGGCCGACAAGAAGAAGTGGATGGGCCTGGCAGCCGTCGGAGCGGCGATCGCCGCGTTCGTAGCGCGGGTATCAAAGCGAGGCGACCGCAAAGCTACGCCGGAAGAGACCGACATCTCCGCTGACGTCAGCACCGAATAGACAAATCTCGGCCGACATCGGAAGGCCGAGGACACTGCCGCCTCCCACCGCAAAGCGTCTAGCCAGTCGCCGAAGAAGCCTCAAACGATCTACTGCAGAGCCGGGGTGGACATGAACGCGGGCATACAGCAGGTGCAGGCAACACCAGACCACGAGGTCAGCGATGCTGGTCGTGTACCGGATCGGCAGGACACCACAGACCCGGTGCTTGTCCGTCGGTTCCTTATTTCAGCCGAACTGCTCGGATGGATCGCCCTCGTCGTGGGGATGACGGTTGTGGTGGCTGTCTGGTGGCTTGGCACCGACATCATGGCCCGGGTATCCCTCGGGAATGTGACGATGAAGGCCAACACGGCTTTTGGCATCGGCGCTGCAGGTCTCGGTGTTGTCGCATACCGGCGCGGCTGGCCGTCCTGGCTGGTCGTGACAATGGCCACCCTGGTAACCGCCATCGGCTGGGCCACACTCGTCGAGTACCCGGCCAATATCCGGTGGACGGGATTCGATGATCTTCTCGTTCGTGGGGATCTCGGAGCGTTTGCCGCTACAGGTCCGGGGCGCATGGGCGCCAACGTGGCGATCAACTTTGCGCTGCTGGGACCCGCTCTATACCTATTGAGCGTCGGACGGGACGTCCGCTTTCGCCAGATCCTCGCCACCATCGTCGCCCTGGTTGCATCCATGGCGTTGCTGGGATACACGCTGGGGGCCCCAGATTTCGGGACTCCGGTCTTGATCGCCGGGATGTCCATCGCCACCTCGGTGCTTCAGTTGGCGCTAGGCCTGTCTTTGCTGAACGCCGACCCGACTCACGGTTTTATGCAGCTGATCGTCTCAAATCGCGCCGGCGGCCACGTTATTCGCTTCTATGTTCCATTGCTTTCCGGGACTGCCCTGGGTATTGCGGCGCTGGCGCATCACGTTGTGGATCCTCTGACCCTGGACCCCACGATCCCCCTCCAGCTCGCAGTCGGCGCCATAGTTGTCGCCGCGAGCTCCGTAGTGATCATCATCGGCCACGACCTCGATCGGGTCGACCACGAACGCCGGTCTCTCGCCCAGATCGAACACGAGTTACGCGAGTCTGTCCGCTCCAAGGACATACTGCTCGAGCAGCGTGAGGCCGCGGACAAGGCTCTCCGGGACATCGAATCTCTAAACCGGTCAATCCTCAAAGCTATACCCGACCAGATCTACAGGCTCAGCCCGGAGGGTCTCTATCTCTCATTCCAGATCCCGGATGTGCCGGGCTTCTTCCCCCCTCCGGAGCGGTTCGTTGGCAGACACATCGACGATGTCCTACCAACCGAGCTCGCTGCAGTCCTGGCATCGGCCTCTCGCCGGGCCAGAGCCACCGGCCGACCGCAGACGCTGGAGTACAGGTACGAGATCGATGGTTCGATCCGCGATCGGGAAGCTCGAGTTATCTCGATCGACGACACGGCCGAAACGATCGTGATTGTCCGCGACATCACCGACAGAGTCCACGCCCAGTTGACGCTGGAAGCATCGCTTCGTTCCAGGAACGAATTGATTTCGTCGATTTCTCACGAGTTGCGCACCCCACTCACCGCCATGATGGGCTTCGCCGAGATCCTCTATGACAACACATCAGGCATTTCGGACGTTGAACAAACCGAGCTGATGCGCTTGATCGCCCAGCAGAGCGGCCACCTCACCAACATCGTCGACGATCTGCTGACCACCGCGGCGGCCGAAGCCGAGACGCTCGCTGTGCTTAAGGTGACCATCGAGCTGTTCAAGCAAGCCGCCCGAGTCCTCGAGACGTGGCCCGAGGAGAACATTCAACGCGTCAAGCTGCTCGGACTTGCCAGCCAACGAGCAATAGGCGACCCGGCCCGGATCCGCCAAATCGTGCGCAACCTGATCTCGAATGCCCTCAAATATGGTGGAGCCAACGTTCGTGTCGACGTGAACGGAGATGCCATGCTCAGCCGAGTGGGTGTCTGTGACGACGGGGTTGAGATATCCCTCGAAGTGCAAGGGCACATGTTCGACAACTACCGACATGGCAACACTCGGCCTGGTCTGACCGAGCCGATGGGCCTGGGACTCGCCCTCTCCCGCCACCTCGCACGCCTTATGGACGGGGATCTCACCTACCGGTACTCTGATGGTGAAAACGTCTTCGAGCTCACGCTCCCCACGGCTGCCTGAACCATTCACACCCCGGATTTGAGTAGTGGATCTGGACCGCCACTCCCAGCATGCAGCCGCTGTCACCGTAAACCTTCCGACATCGCAACGCGATACGCTGTGCCGATACCACTCAGGAGGATTTGATGGGCGGGTTCAAGGGCAAGACGATGTTCATCTCGGGAGGCAGCCGTGGGATCGGGCTGGCGATCGCCAAACGGGTCGCGGCGGACGGCGCCAACGTCGCGCTGATAGCCAAGACGGCCGAGCCCCACCCGAAGCTGCCGGGAACTGTCTACACCGCCGCCGCTGAGATCGAAGCCGCCGGCGGCAAGGCGCTTCCCTTCGTCGGCGACATACGCTTCGATGACCAGGTGGAGGCCGCCGTTGCCGCGACGGTCGACACATTCGGCGGCATCGACATGTGTGTGAATAACGCCTCGGCAATCGCCCTGCTCAACACCGAAGCCTTGCCGATGAAGATGTACGACCTCATGCAGGACATCAACACCAGGGGGACCTACACGGTGTCTCGCGCCTGTCTCCCCCACCTGAAACGATCCGACAACCCGCACATCCTCACCTTGAGCCCTCCGCTCAACATGAAGCCCCACTGGTTTGGCAACCACGTTGCCTACTCGATCGCCAAGTACGGGATGAGCATGTGCACCCTCGGTATGGCTGCGGAACTCGCCACCGACGGCATCGCCGTCAACAGTCTGTGGCCACGCACCATCATCGCCACCGCGGCAGTGCAGAACCTGCTCGGCGGAGACGAGGCAATGCGCCGCTCCCGGCGACCGGAGATCCTCGCCGACGCCGCCTACGAGATCATGAGCCGCCCCAGTAAGGAACATACCGGTAACTTCTACATCGACGACGAGGTACTCGCCGCAGCCGGAATCACCGACCTGTCGGGCTACGCATTCGTCGACGACGCCGAACTCCAGCGAGACATCTTCCTCGACGAGTAGCTCCGAGTCTGCGGCAACCGATTCAGGACTCGTAAACGCTGCGCAAACGGTCGCTCGGGATACTCGTGTTCAGTGGATCGGATAGGCCGATCCCGAGGCACCGCATCTCATCGGCTCGCCGGCTGCACGGATCCGTCCGACGGCGAGCCACCCCTCGAGGGCATATCAGGAAGGCCGAGACATGCACGTAGTGATCGTCAACCACGATATCGAGGACTTCGCCAAATGGAAGGCGGTCTTCGACGGGTTCGATCACGGGTCACTCGGTGTCCGGTACGCCCGGATCAATCGCAATGTCGAGAACCCGAACAACGTCACGATCGTCCAAGGCTTCGACAGCGCCGAAGCCGCCCAAACGTTCCTCAACAACCCTTCGCTCCAGGCCGCTATCGCGTCGGCAGGGATCACGAGCGAGCCGCGTATTGAGCTGTAGGAAGAAGTCGACGCCATCGAGTATTAGAAGCGCAATCGAGATGATCCGTCATTCCGGTGGTCCCGTCGCTATCGGCGAGACCACCCGAATTGCCGCAGAGGCTCCCCGGCGGTACGACCAGTAACCGCTATCGGGTCTCGCCGGCCCTCACCCAGACCGTCAACTGCGATGGTCCCCGGTTTCCCCAGAGGTGATATGGGATGAGGACCAACGGGGTCGAGTCCGGCGTCCGCGCGGTGATCACGCCTGTGCCGCCGAGTAGATCTCGATCGAAATGCCGGGCGAGTGAGTCGGGGTCGACCCGGATGCTGTGGATGTCCACGTCGAGATTGTCAACACTCTCGAGGCAGTAAACCAGCGGGCCGGCGGTGATTGCCACTCGCCCTTCATGCCCCTTCACCTTTGGATGCGCTCTGCGCAGTTCGATGGCCACTTCGAAGTCGATCTCAACCACATCGCCGGCCTGCCAGGTCCGCCGGATCTTGTGGAAGCGACTGGTCCGCGGGTCGTAACCCGAGGCCGTTCGCTCACCGGCCGCGGCATCCACGATCGGGAGTTCTTGTTCCTCCCCATTCACTCGCAACGAGCCACCGCTCGCCCAGGAAGGGATGCGCACGTCTAGGTCGAAATCGGAGCGCACATTGGGAGTGACTTCGATCCGGACGTTCCCTCGCCATGGCAGCCCGGTCTCGACCTCGAGCCTGGCGGAGCCGCACCCTTCGAGCACCACATCGCTGTTGACGTATTGGTGCACCGAGACGCCACTCTCGTCGCTCGTATACAGGTACTTCCGCAGGTCGGCCCATGTGCGCGAAATGTTGGATGGGCAACAAGAGATCTCAAACCACGGTTTCCGCTCCACCCCTCCCCGGCACGTCAAGGGATTGTTGTAGAGATAGGTCGTACCGTCGGATCCCATGCCAACCCCTGCGGCGTTGTATAGCTGCCACTCAAACAGATCGCTGTACTGTGACTTGCCCGTCGCTTGGGCCATCTCCCAGTTCCAGAACATGCTGCCAAGCGCGGCGCAGGTCTCGGCGTAGGCGACCTCCGGATCGAGCTCATAGTCTCGACCAAAGCCTTCCGACAGCGGCAATGACCCGATCCCACCGGTGACATACATCCTCCTGGTGACCATGTGATCCCAGGCTCGCTCGGGGGCATCCAGCAGAGACGGGTCGCTGCTGGCTCGGGCCAGCATTGCGGCTGCCGTTTCCATGTAGGCAAACCGAACCGAGTGACCCACCGGCTCAGTCTGCAGTCGGATCGGGGTGTGCTGCTGGAAGTACTCGCCGTTGAAGGCACTCAGCATCCAGCGCGGCCTGGCGTGCCACGGCTTCCTGGATTCGTTCCCCTCGGGAACTCGGGATGGGGAGTACTCCGGGTGGGCGGCCATGTACTCCTGCCGCTGCGCCCCGATGACCTTCTTCCTCTTCTCGGCACTCGAGTTCTGCCGGAAGATGGAGAGACCAAACCGTCGTATGCGGCCGCGCTGCTCAATGAACTGTCTGGCCAGGCCCAGGTAGTCGGCCTGTCCCGTGTGCCGGTACAACCGCATCAGGGCAATCTCGATCTCTTGATGACCCGGGGTGTATCCCGGCCCCTTGCCCGCAAAGTCCGCCACGATGCGGGCTGCTGCGTTGCGGGCGATTTCGAGCAGTTCGCTCCGTCCCGTGGCCTCACTGTGTGATACGCCCGCCTCGATCAGATGGCCGTGGCAGTACAGCTCATGCTCGACCTGCAAGTTGGCCCAGCGGGACTCCGGGAAATGGATCTGGTTGTAGGTGTAGATGTAGCCGTCGGGTTGCTGGGCTCGCCCGAGCAGACCGATGAAATCATCCATCAGAGTCGCCAGGCGCTGGCCGGGATCGGTGGTGTGAATGCGCGCCGCCGCGTCGAGCCACTTGTAGGCGTCCGAGTCGGCGAAGAACCATCCCTCACGGAATCCTTCGGTTTCGCCGGCTGCAATACGGAAGTTGTCGATACAGCCCGATGCTTCGAGTTGCCCCCATTGGTGGAAGATCGCTCGCTCGGCGTTGACGGTCAGGCGGTCGTGCCAGATCCCTGGGAGGATTCTCACTCGGCTCATACGCACACATTACGAGACACGGCGGCCCTCTCACGAAACCCCAACCAGGGACGCTCGCTCGCAGGATTTATGCTGGACCAACGGACACCCGAATCCCATTTCCATTGGAGAGACCTATGGACTCTGCGACCAAAGCCGCTCTCGACATCCTGCGAACAGGCGACAACTTCCAGTGGTACGTGATCACCTTCCTGGCACTGGTGGTCTACGTGTACACCAACGAGATCTCCAAGAAGAACTGGAAGGGCATCGCTGCCGGGCTTGGCCTCTACGTCGTGCACTGGTTCTTCGAGATCCTGAATGCACTCATCCAGCACTTCAGCGGCGACGCCTTGTGGACGGTGCCGACCGGCACATCGTTCTTGATCCTCGTGGGGGTGGGCATAGAGCTGAGCTTCATGTTCTCGATAGCCGGCCTCGTCTTGAGCAAGGTGCTGCCCGATGACCCCAAGCTGAAGGTGTTTGGTCTCAACAACCGTCTGTTGTTTGTGATCGGGAATGCGGCCCTCTTCGCCATAATCGAGATCTTCCTGGCAAAGACGCCGGCTTTCGTCTGGGTCTATTCCTGGTGGGGACCTATCCCCGTCTTCCTGCTCGTCTACATCCCCTTCTTCCTGGCCGCCGCCTACTGCTACGACGCAAAGCCCAAGCAGCGGATCACCTTCATCGGGACCTTTGCTGCACTGGATGCTGTGATGATGGTCGTGTTCGCCGGATTCCTGGGATGGATATGACAAAGCGCTCGATCGAGAGGACTGGCGAGCGGTATGGTCATCCCATGAGTCTCGAATGGGAACAGATTGTCATCGATGCGCACGATCCAGTGGCGCTCGGCCGCTGGTGGCTCGAAGCGCTCGGGTGGGTCATCGTCAACGACGATCCCGACGAGTTCGAGATTCGACCAGAGGCCGATCAGCTCCCGGGGCTCATGTTCCAGGCGGTCACCGAACAGAAGCAGACCAAGAACCGCCTTCATCTCGATTTCCGTCCCGAGGATCAGGACGCCGAGGTCAAGCGGCTCATCGCACATGGCGCATCCCGTGTCGACATTGGCCAGGGCGACGTACCCTGGGTGGTGTTGGCCGATCCAGAGGGCAATGAGTTCTGCGTCCTCGGGGCGCACCCACCGTCGCCGTGACCGGGATCGCTGGTAGGGTCCCCGCACCGAGGCGTGCTGGGGAGTGAATTCGTGCCTGTGATCGAGGTCGATGGTCTGACCAAGACATACGATGGTAAGACCGTTGTTGACCACATCTCTTTCGCCGTCGATGAAGGCGAGATATTCGCCATCCTCGGGCCCAACGGAGCCGGCAAGACCACGACGGTGGAGTCCATCGCCGGACTACGGACTCCGGATGCGGGGAGAGTGACGGTCTTCGGTTTCGATCCGCTGGTAGACCGGGCGGAAGTGCGGGCCCGTCTCGGTGTTCAGCTTCAGGAGAGCCGATTCCAGGACCGGGTGAAGGTGAAGGAGATCGTCGACACCTTCGCCGCCTTCTACCCGGAGCCACTCGATGTGGGAGTGCTGCTCGAGCGTCTCGGCCTCGGAGAGAAGGCCGACACCCTCTACTCTCGTCTCTCGGGTGGCCAGCAGCAGCGGGTCTCGATAGCCGCCGCTCTTGTGGGAAGGCCGCGTGCCGTGATCCTCGACGAGCTGACCACCGGTCTCGACCCACAGGCTCGACGGGAGATCTGGGGTCTGGTCGAGGAGCTTCGAGACAGCGGTGTCACCATCATCCTCGTCACCCATTTCATGGAGGAGGCCGAGCGGCTCGCCGACCGGCTGGCACTAATCGACGGTGGCAAACTCGTTGCTTTGGACACCCCCCAGGGACTGATCGACAGCGTAGGTTTGCAGCAACGGCTCAGGTTCACCACCAAGGTGGCGATCGAGGATGCCTGGCTGACCGCTCTCCCCGAGGTGACGGGGGTGACGCGGGAACGTGGCGAGATCGAGGTCACCGGAAACGAGAAGATGCTGTTCGCAGTTGTCTCGCTCCTGGCAGGACGCGAAATCGTTCCCGACCGGCTTCAAGTCGACCAGGCAAACCTCGACGATGCGTTCGTTGCCATCACCGGTCGTCGGCTCGAACTGACGGAGGAGATGAAATGACCGCACTCGGTGCACTGACCAAGACCCAATCGAGGGTCTTCTCGAGGGAGCCGCTGTCGGTCTTCTTCGGCCTCGTCTTCCCTGCGCTCCTGCTCATCGTCATCGGCTCCGTCTTCCCCGGTGCCACCGAAAAGAACGCCGAGCTGGCTGGAATGAGCCTGGTCGAGGTCTACGCACCGGTCAGCATCGCCCTCGGGCTGGCCACCGTCGCCCTGTCGATCCTCCCGGCAACGCTGGGTGGGGATCGGGAGAAGGGCATCCTGCGCCGGCTTTCCACCACGCCCGTGCACCCAAGCGCACTGGTGATAGCTCATCTCGTGGTGCAACTGGTGGTGGTGACATGCGCCACGCTGGCGGCGATCACACTCGGGATGCTGGTCTTTGGTCTCCCGTTTCCGCAGAGCCCCGGATGGTTTCTCCTGTCGTACCTTCTCGGCGCCGTCTCCCTGCTCGCCGTCGGATCGCTCATCGGTGCTTTCGTACCGACAGCCAACTCCGGGCAGGCGGTCGGAATGCTCCTCTACTTCCCACTTCTATTCTTCGCAGGCGTCTACATCCCCCTCCAGGTCATGCCGCAAGGCATCCTCACCGTGAGCAACTACACACCAAGTGGAGCCGCGGTGCAGGCACTGACCACCAGCTGGGCGGGGAACGTTCCGGCTACGTCGAGCCTGGTGGTGATGGCAGCGTACGTATTGGTCGCCGGAGGGTTAGCCGTCCTGTTCTTCCGCTGGGACTGAAGGCGGGCCTGCAAAGCCAATGCTCAACGACCTGCCGACGGCCCCGTGCGGTTTGCTGCTCGCTCGATTCTCACGAGCATCGCGGCTGATGGGGTGACCTTGCCGCTGAGATAGGTGCTCAGCCGCGAGGCGCTGGTTCCCACCATCTGTGCGAAGTCGCGGTTGGTGAGTCCCGAACTCGAGACGGCAGCACGAACTCGGCTGGCTACCTCGGCCCGCTCTGCCTCGTCGGCATCGGCGCGGGCACGATCGATGGCGAGGGCAAAGAGCGCGCTCACCCCGTCGTGTTCGCGATACAAGAGGTAGTGCTCCACACGGCGTGCGACTTGCCCCCACGGGGATCGGCGCACCTCGGCGAAGACCGGTTGCCAGTCCGCGACGAGTCCACGGTCGATCACCGTGACCAGAGCTTCGTTTGGCCAGGTGCCCACATCGTCCGTCGGGGAAGCGTCGACGTTGCGGAATTGGACAGGCATCAGGTTGCCCCTCCCAATCGCAGTGCGAGAGAGTGGCAGACTTCTGTGACATCGCCCCACTCGTGGTAGCGGGTCTTGAGGGCCTTGTAGCGAGGCAACTCGCCGATCACCGCCGTGTCTCGTGGTGTTGGATCGGCAAGTGCAATCACGAGGGATGTGAGCACCGACCCCCACTCCCCCGACCGGTCCATGTAGTAGTCGTCGATCTCAGAGAGCACCTCGACAGCAGCATCGAGTCCCAGATGCTCGGCGAGGCGCGACGACGTCGAGATAGTCACGGACTACATTTCGCTGGACGACGAGAAATGCCTTTACGCGCAGCGTTTCGGGTGGCGTCGGAGCCACGACGGTCGCGTCCTCTCCGACGTTGATCTTCACGGTCTCGAGCGGACGAGTTCGGCGCATCTGCCGCAGGCCGGCTTCGACTCCCCCGAGACGACCCATGATTGTGAAGGGTGGTTTCGAGGCCCTCACCGACGTCGCCCAGCCGTCGGTTGCCTCCACGGCCTCCAGCACCGCCTCGTAGCGATCGACCAAGTCGGCAAGGGCGTGATCGTGACCGAACGAGTCACGATGGCCGGCGTGGAGGGCGGCCGCCGCGCCCCCGACCAAGACCGCGTCGGGCACAACCTCCTGCAGCCGGGCGGCAGACTTCAGAACTCGTTGCAGCGTGGGGCTCGAATCCATCATGGATTATCATATCTGATAAGGCACAACATCCAGCCCCGAGAACGCCACGACAGACCTGAAGCGGAATCAGGTTCGATCTCGGCGTGAGACCTCTGATCGTGTCGGGTCGTGGGTGGCTGCACACTTGGCGAGACGGTCTAGCTCTCTTTCGGACTCTGAGCCTGGCTCGGCAGCGAAGATGAAGGTGACCACCTAAGCACCCCGTCGCCGCACGGGACATTGGCCTTCGGTTGGACCGGGCGTCCGGGGCGGGCAGGCAGCTGCCCGCGGACCAGGCATTCGGGACCTTTGCCCCTACTTTGGGGTTGCCGCTAGTGAGATTGTGTCTCTATGACTTCAAATTTGATTGAATCAATGACGGTTGAAGTAAGGGCTTCGGTGCTAGCGGCTCTTGGTGACCCAATCCGGCTCCGGATACTCGATGAGGTTGCTTCGTGTCAACTATGTGTCTGTGACTTGCAGGGGGCAATCAACATCGCTCCGAATCTTCTTTCGTATCATCTGCGGGTTCTGCGCGAGGCAGGCCTGGTTACCGGGACCCGGCGTGGACGCTGGATCGACTATGTGCTCGCACCGGAAGCGGCTGCCCTAATTGGGACGGCTCTGCCTGACGGATTGGTCCGTCAGATCTCGAGGTAGGCAATGGCGCTCGCAATAGATATCAAGTACTCGGATCGGGATGTGGCAACTGCGCTCCGCTCGAAAAAGAGAGTCCCGCAAACGGATCTATATGCAAAGGACTAGACAATGAATCATGAACGCGCTGTGTTGATGGCCGCTTTGGATTTCCACGGGCACCGCTGCTGGGCCTCGACAGTGGGGGTACGCCTCGGCCTGGCGGCCCTCGACACTCTCGGTGCAGAACGCTCGGGCGCCAAGCAATTGTATGCCGCCATCGAAATCGGTGAGAAGCATGGTGCGATGTGTTTCGCCGACGGTATCCAATACGCCACCGGATGCACGATGGGCAAGGGAAACATCGAGAAGACCCACGAGGGGAAACTCGCGGTCACCGTAACCGAGACCGCCACCGGCCGCTCGGTACGGGTCGCTTACAAGCCGACCCTGCAGCCTCAGATCGCCGCAACACCATTCATGCAGAAACGGCGAAAGGGCGTAGCACCTACCGACATCCCGGAAGACGAGCAGTGGGAGTCGGTCGAGATGATCTGGGACGCCGCCGCCGACGACATCATGACCGTAGAGCCCATCGACCAAGGCGAAACCATGAACCTCGAGGAGCTTGTCGCCTTTGCGGTGTGCCCCGTGTGCGAGGAGCTTGTCGCCGAACCCTATCTCCGATACGTCATCGACACCCCGATGTGCCGGTCATGTTCGGGGTACGACGTCTAAGACACCCAATGAATATCTATGTGGCGGTCGTCGCCGTGTCCCTCGGTTTTGGCATTATGTCAATGGCCGGGCTCGGGGCAGCCACGCTGTTCATCCCGATCTTCTACTACGCCGGGATTCCACTTCCCGAAGCGATATCGATGGGCCTCCTACTCAACGTGGTGGCCCTCGGTATCGCAACGCCAGGCTATATCCGGGCGGAAACGGTGAACTTCCGTCTCGGGGTCCCGATCCTTGTCTTTGCCGCGGTGGTTGCTCCTTTCGGAGCCCGAGTCTCCAGCGTCGTCGATCGGGATGTGTTGCTTGAACTGTTCGCCGGTTTCCTTCTGATCTCGGGAGCATTGATGCTGTTTTACCGCAGGCCGCAGCGCACGTGGTCTGTCTCGCGGTCCGTTGAAGTCGGTACCGGCGTCACAGTTGGGAGCGGTGTTGGGTTTCTCGCCGGCCTGCTCGGAGTCGGCGGCGGGGTCTTCGTCTTGCCTGTCTTCCACGGCATGGGCCTCGACCCCAAGCATGCAACCGGCACCACCGCACTGGTCGCGCTGGCATCATCGCTATCGGGGTTCGTTTCACGGGCCACAATCGGCAGCCTCGACATCACTTTTGCGGTCGCCACTGCGGTCGCTGCCGGCGCCGGGGCCGCCGTAGGATCCAAGTTAGCCACAACCCGTCTCTCCGCTTCTGCGCTAAAACGCACGGTGGCACTGATTCTCTGGATCATCGCCGTCAAGATGATTTGGGACGTGTTGACATGACGGCTGCGCCTTCTGAGAACCAGGGAGATCACGACACTCCCAACGACGACTCTCGCGATGTCCGCCGGAAGAAACACACGAGCGTGCTGGCATGGGTTCTTGCCCTCAACGCCGGCTTCATGGTGGCTGAGGTCATCGGCGGTCTTGCCTTCGGCTCACTTGCTCTGCTGGCCGACGCCGCTCATATGGTGTCCGACGTCACGGGACTGGCGATTGCGCTGGTTGCCCAACGTCTGCTGCTGCGCCCGACGTCGGATGCCCACAGCTACGGCTTCCAACGAGCAGAGGTCCTCGCCGCCCAGGCAAACGGAGCCATTCTTCTGGCGACCGCCGGGTGGGTAGTTGTCGAAGCAATACGACGCCTTGGATCCGCGCCAGAAGTCGAAGCCGGGGGGATGCTGGTGATCGCATCGCTTGGCCTTGCCGCAAACGTCATCAGCGTGGCCGTACTGGCCAGGAGCCGTGGTGAAAGCCTCAACATGCGAGGAGCGTTCGTCCACATGGCCGCCGACGCTGCCGGGTCCGTCGGCGTGATCATCGCCGGAGTCGCCGCGCTCGGGTCCGCATTCTGGGTAGACCCCGCCGTATCGCTCCTGCTAGGCCTGCTGATCACCTGGTCGGCGGTGCGACTGCTTCTGGAATCCACCCACATTCTCATGGAAGGAACACCGCGACACCTCGAACAAACAGAGGTGATCGCAGCCATCGAAGCGGTCTCCGGAGTGACCTCGGTCCATCACCTCCACATTTGGCTCATTGCATCCGACACAACAGCACTCTCGGCCCACATCCTCGTCCAGGGCATCCCCTCACTCCATGAAGCACAAACACTCGGCGACAACATCCGCAGCATGCTCACGGAGAGATTCGGGATAGAACACACCACCCTCGAAATGGAAGACCATCCCTGCAACTGATCACTTAGAAGACACAACATCGACGGATTCCGACACTGTGCTCGTAGCCACCAGCAGGACGACGTTGCCCCGCTTGTGGCCTTGCTCCACGTATCCGTGCGCCTCAGCGGCCTCCTCGAGCGGGTAGATGCGATCGATGACCGCCGTGATCGCCCCTGACGCGAGAAGATCCCGAACGACCAGGAGATCCTCACGGGTCTCCTTCCTGCGTCCCTTCGTGGTAACGAACTCACCGCCGTTGGCCAACATGCCATGCACCTTCCGGCGCTTCGTCTTCCCGACAGCGTCGAAGACGACATCGAAGGTGAGCCCCGATTCTGAGAAGTCCTTCTTGGTGTAGTCGATCACCGTATCGGCGCCCAGGGAGACGACGAGGTCGGTGTTGGATGGTCCGGTCACCGCGGTCACGTGGGCGCCGAGATACTTGGCGATCTGCACGGCAAAGGTGCCGACGCTGCCCGACGCACCATTGATGAGGACCCTGCTGCCCTGCCTGACGCCACCGGTGCGGAGGAAGTCCAGGGCTGCCATCGCACCGACAGGCACGGGTGCGGCATCTTCGAACCCGAGCGAGTCGGGGATCGTCATTACCAGGCCATCGGCCGGCACAGCGATGTACTTGGCATAGGACCCCTGCGCCAGCCCGCTCGTCGTCCCGAACACCCGATCACCGACGGAGAATCCCGTCGCTTCCGCACCGAGTTCCTCGACGACGCCTGCGTACTCATAGCCGGGCACGGACTTGGGGGTCTCCCCGAAGAGACGTGCGATCAGCTTCGGCATCTTGCGCATCACGACATCGCCGCGGGTGACGCTGGCCGCGTGGATGCGGATGAGCAGATCGGTTCGACCCGGGACGGGCCTCGGAACCTCCGATGGCGTCAGAAGGTCGGCCGAACCGGCTCGCTTGAGTGTGATTGCCTGCATGGTGGTGCTCCTTTCGAGGAAGCGTGGTGGGTCGAGAACGTTGGGCATGTCAGAACCCGACCGATCGATAGGTGGTCCGCGGTAGGTTCTGGTTTGCGGGCTCGAGCGCCTCGGCGGCACCGCGATCCGCTTTCAATTCGGCGAGCAGGAACGCCAGCCACATAGTGGTTGACGACGTCGTGGACCTCGTTGCGGTCCCAACCGGGGTTCGTGCAGAAACCGAGAGACACCAGCGACTCGATGCGTCGCATCTGCTCACAGCCCCCGGCGAAGACCATGTGGTCGGCGCCGTTGAGTACGACCTCGGCCTTCCGAGCGCTCGAAACGTGCTCGTAGGCGAGCCGGTTGCCCCACTCGAGCGGCGAATCGGTATCAGCCGTGCCGCCGATCGTCAGGACGGGCACGCTGATCTCGGCGAGCCCCGATGTGCCGAACATGGCGGCGTCGCCGGCCACCGAGACGACGGCGTCGATGCGATCGTCGCCGGCGGTGGGCCACAGACCCGACGGAGTTGCGTCAAGACCAGCCAGGGCGGCCATGTCGTCGACATGGTCGACCAGCGCATCGCATTGGAACTCCAGAGGATCCCCCGAGGAGGTCTCGTGTTCGCAAATGTCTCTGAAGCCGTCCATGTCCAGTCGGGCACCTGCGGCTGCGAGGGCGGTGTAGCCGCCGTATGAATGGCCGACCACGGCGACCGACTCGATGTCGATGAGCCCGGCGAACTCGCCGCCGGCCCGGACCTCATGACCGAGATGGGCGAGCAGCTCGACGACATCGGCGGGCCGGTCGACCGTGGCTCTCCACAGCCCTCTCGGGTCGAGCGACTCGCCGTGACTCGGTGCGGCCACGACAAAGCCGTGCGATGCGAGATGCTCCGCGAGCCAGGCGTAACTCGAGGGTGTGATCGCAAACCCGTGGGACATGATCACGAGCGGATACGGTCCGTCCGACATGTCCGCAGGGGCTCCGGGTGTGGCGTGCCCGGTGAAGGTGGCAAGGGCCACGGAGCTCTCGGCACCGAGCATGTTGATTCCGTAGGAGTAGGTGAGGTCGTGGACCTCGTCGGGCCCCTCCGTCGGATACCAGAGCGTGAACGGCATCGGTGCCTCGTCGGCGGTCACGGTGCGGACACCCACTGGGTGCGGACCGGGCTCGGCAAGCGAGGAGGCGTCAGCGGTGGCGGATCCACCCCCGTGGGCGGGGCCGGGGGGCGCCAGCAGGTAGGCACTTGCCTGCGCCACCAACCCCACGACCACGAGGCCGACCACCATGGCGATGAAGGTGAGTCTGCGGATCATCTGTATCACTTCCTTCGATCCGTTCCGAGAGGCGGGCTAGGAGGTTGTTGAAGAATCCGAGTTCAGGCTCGACACCTTGGTTGGCAACGTTGATCTCTCGGAGCATTGCGAGCCTTCGCCGTGATTAATCAACAACCTCCTACAGCGTCGCCTCGACGGGCGCACCGGCACGGCGGTGCCATGTGTCCTCGTCGATGCCCTTGATCACCAGCCACAGGGTGAAGATCAGTTCGCCCGGCACGGCCACGATGAGCAGGAGGGTCGAGAGCATGTCTCCGGCGCCCGGGGCCACGATGGTGCCGTAGCTCTGGGCGAAATAGCCGATGCCGGCGAGACCGATCAGCGCACCGATGATCTTCGGGAAGAACCCGGATCGGTATACGAGCCAGCCCGTGAGCACCAGCGAGAGCGCAAAGAAGAAGCCCCAGACGAGCACTACGTAGTCGTTGGCCTCCTGGAAGAAGAGGGCGAGCCCGTCACGCTGTTCCTGCGAGAACGCTGTCAGGTAGCCGGCACCGCCGACGGCGATGAGCGTGAGGATCGCCGTGAACACGTTGCCGGCGGCCATGACGACACCCTCGGCGACCCGTGCGATCGATGCGCCGAACGACATCGATCGGCTCACGGGCCGCAGGATCACGTACAGGATTGCTGCCAGCACGATCTCGATAACGAAGATCGTGGCTTCTCCGGCGATGCCCCAGCGGAACAGGGCCTCGTTGCCAGCGACGTTCTGCGCCGTGGTGGCTGCATCGCCGGGAACGACCAGCGTTGACCGCACAGAGGTCGACAGGGGGTAGAGCACGAAGATCGCCAGGTACAGGATCCCGGCGAATCGTGCCAGCTTCTTGATTGATCGCACATGGGTCGGGGTTTTTGTGTCTTGCTGTCGGGTGGCTGTCAACACGGCGTTCTCCTTCTCTTCGCCGGATGAGTCTTCCTGCAAAGTGTCTTGCGAGGAAGCTATATAGGGAGTATGCTTTGAGAATGACTTCCTGTCAAGACACTTTCTAGTAAGATGCATACATGGCCACTGAAACAGACACACACGATGTCGTGGACGGGATCGTCGACGACGTCTTCGCCCTCTATCCCGGAATCGAGGTGAGCGGCCTGCCGATCACCGGCCGCGTCATGCGGCTCGCCCGCTACCTGGAGGCGCTTCGAGAGCAGTGGCTCGGGGAGTTCGGGCTCACCGTCCCCGATTTCGACGTCCTCGCCACGATGCGGCGAACGGCCGGCAATGCCGCGATCAACGTCCGTGAGCTCCAGCGTTCGATGATGCTGTCCTCGGGCGGCACCACCAAGCGCCTCGACCGGCTCGAGCATGCCGGCCTGATCGAACGCCTGCCCGACCCGAACGACCGTCGTGGCGTCCTGATCCGGTTCACACCCGCCGGCATCGAGCTGATAGACCAGATGATTCCGGCGATCACGGCGCACGAGAACGAAGTCGTCGGCAACGCGATCACCTCCACACGTCGACGGGACCAGGTGGCCGATGGCCTGCGTCGGCTACTCCTCGACCGGGAACGCACCGAATCCGAGGATCTGTGATGGATCGCGGCTCGAACACCGCTGGCGTCGCCCAACTCCGCTTGGTCGTGGAGGCTCATGACTTCGAGGCCGCCGTGGCGTTCTACAGCGACGTCCTCGGGATGCCGATCGAATTCGTCGTGGACAGCGAAGGCGGTGCATCGGTAGTGGCGCTGCAGGCCGGCCGGGCGACGCTCGAGATCATCAATTCGGCGCAGCGCCGCCTCATCGACGACCTCGAGGTGGGCCGTCAGGTGAGTCGGGAGATCCGGGTCGCATTCGAGGTCACCGACACCGAAGCGGTGACGGCCCGGCTGGTCGAGTCCGGAGCCGAGTTGGTCGCCCCACCGACTGAGACGCCGTGGCGGTCGCTCAACTCGAGGCTCGAGGCACCGGCTGGCCTCCAGATCACCCTTTTCGAAGAGCTCGACCCACCAGAGGTCTAGTCCGTAGCGCCCAGCAATCTACGACCGCATCCACCACTCGACACGCTAGACACAGCCCATGACGCATTTCTGGCGATTGCGGGCTCCCCTACCGTTGGGCGATGTACTTCTCCGTCTCGTCGGCACCTGTGACTTCGTGGGTCTTGTTGTCTGACCTACGTAGAAGGCGGTCTTCGTCATGTGCTCGCCGGCCAGCGCCACAGTTGGCTCTGCTCCGATGCACTCGGGAACCTGCTTCCGGGCCCTGGGCGTCAGACTGCTGTGTACCGGCGAATCGACCATGATCAGCTGCGTTGCGACCGATTCGAAGCTCTCTTTACCGAGGTCTACGAGCCGGTTCAGCGCTATACGCGCCGTCGTGTCGACGGCGACGTGGTTGATGACATCGTATCCGACACGATGCTCACCCTTTGGCGACGCCTCGACGACGTGCCGGTCAATGCGCAGCTGCCATGGGCCTACGGAGTGGCGAGACGCCACATCGCCAACTGGCGGCGCAGCAACGGACGACGCGTCCGCCTCCTCCGACGCGTCGCGGCTGAACCGAGTAATCCCACCTTGTCCGACCATCCTCTCGACGTCGAACTCGAGGCCGCGGTGGCCGCGCTCGACGGCGCAGATCGCGAACTGCTCGAGCTGTGGGCATGGGAGCAGCTCGAGCCAAGCGAAATCGGCATCATCCTCGGAATCACACCGAACGCGACGTCCATCCGGCTGCACCGCGCAAGAAGGAGACTCGCCGCAAACCTCGAGATTGCCCGAAAGGCCGAAACGTCCTCCGGACACTCACACCATGTAATACCAAGCAAGGAGGACCGGTCATGAGCGACGACGACCTGCGCCACAGGATGTCGGCGTCCAACCCGATCCCTACCTCGCAACCGGTTGACCCGGTCACCAGCGATCGGGCACGTGAACTCATGGAGGGCATCATGTCAACATCAACCATCGAACGCCGCACAGAGGAACGACCGAAGAGGCGCATCGTCACCGCCATAGCCGCAGCCTTGGTCATCGTCGTAGGCATAGGAGCCTTCGTCGCATCCCGCGGCTCGCAGACCGACACCGCTCCGCTCGCCCTGACCGCCGAGGACGGTATGACGATGGCGTCGTGCATCCGGTTCGACGTCGACATTCTCGCAGGAATGACACCGGCATTCGCTGGGACTGTGACCGAACTGACAGACTCCGTCGCCACCCTCGACGTCGACAGGTGGTACACCGGCGGCGACGCGACCACTGTAGAAATCCAGTACCAACCGGGCTTCCAGAGCCTCATCGGCACACCCAACCTGGAAGTCGGACAGCGCTACCTGATCACCGCCACTAACGGGAACGTCAACGGCTGCGGCTACAGCGGCCCGGCAACCGCCGACCTCGAGGCAGCGTTCGACAAGGCCTTCGGAAGCTGAAACCAGCAAGCCGGACCAAACTGGGGCGCACCCCATCCCGCCTACCCGACAGGCGGGATGGGGGGCGGCCCACCCAGCATGAGGTCGACGACACCGGCGACCGCTCCATCGATCTCTCGCCTATCGAGTTGCTGGGGCAGGCAGTGCCCGATGTGCCGGTCAGTGACGCTGCAACGCAGCGCCGCGACCGAGCCCGCAACCGCAGACAGTTGACAAAGCGTCGGTACAGCTGCGACCGCCGGCGACCATGCCCGCCACCACCCCCGAGAGGGCCAAATACCGTCGCCAACCGGCAGGCGCGCATGTCACGCAACGCAGCCGAGACCTGAAACGCCGAAATCCCTTGCGGTGCAAGGGGTTTCGGTTTCGTAGCGGGGGTAGGATTTGAACCTACGACCTTCCGGTTGTGAGCCCGAGTCCGGAGTGTTCGCCGACCAGGCTCAACACGCGAAATGCCTGCTCAGAGCCGGTTTCGGGTTCGCGTCTTTTTCAGAGCTGCGATCCAGCGAGTCTTCTGGCGAAGGGTCGATTCGTTCTTCAGGCTGGAAGCCATTCGGGCTTGCTCGGCTTGCCGCTGCCAGTCTGCGATGATCGCTTCAAGAGTGGTGTATAGAGCACTGACGTGACACTGACGTCGGAAGCTGGTCGGCTGAAGCGAGCGCGGTCGATGCGCTGGCCTGATGTCACGGCTGGTTGACTGTCGCATGTCATCGAGGAGGGGATGACCACATGTCTAGGTCTGCCCGGACCAGTGATCACCCTGCACCTCTCTCGGAAAGGCTCTCGCGCCCGCTACGAGCCAGGAGCCGAGTTCCACATCGGCCGAATCGAGATGGCGGCCAAGAGCGGCACATATCTCGACATGCCATTCCTCAGGCTTTCAGGCCGATACGACCTGGCCCGGCTCTTGTCACCTCACCAGCATGACAGTGGACTCCTAGCGATCAGGCCGGGCCGGATTCGCCGGTGTAGGCAACCCCAAGCCTGAAGACGGCCCACAGCACACCCAACCCAGCGGATGCGATCAACGCCAAGCCCAGATCGGGCTGGAACAAGGCCAGGGTGCCGAGCGGTGCACCGAGGAGATTCGGCATCAACCAGGTCATGACCCACGCCGCAACAAGCGTCGTAAGCAGCGGGAACCACAGGCTGAACAAGCCGAAAGCGCCCGACTTGGCGCGCAGCTCGTCGCGGCGACGCCATGCCCAGACCATGCTGATCAGGTAGACGATTGGCAGCAGCACCAGGGAAATGAAGAGTGCCTTCTGGAACCAACGGGACCCCTCCCCGTCGTACTCGAGGCCCAGCGCTCTGGCGGTGATGCCGTTGCGGAGCTCCATGGTTTCCCCGAACCCGATGCCGCTGTTTGCGTTGACCAACACAACGACGCCCTTCTGCTCCGACGGGACCATTGTCGCCAGTGATTCGAAGCCGGGACTCAGCCCGGAATGCGAAACACTCCCGTTGTCGGAATCGACATACCAGCCGAAGCCGTAGAAGGGTGATGTGGCGCTGGCTGGGCTCATCATCTGCTCCTTGCCGTCAGCGCTCAGCACATCGTCCTCGCCATTCATCAGCATCTCCATATAGAGACCCAGATCGTGGGCGCTTGCCACGATCCCGCCTGCTGGAGCTGTTCCGCGGCTGGTCTTGTTCTCCGCTAGCGGTCGCTTGGTGAAGAACCACGGCCGATGACCAGTCGCCATGGACTCATGAATCTCGCCGTCGGCAACGAAGCTCTGTTCCATACCGACCGGCTCGAGGATGTTGGCGGCGATGTAAGCCTGATAATCCTGCCCGCTGACAACCTCGATCAGGCGTCCGAGGATCAAGTAGTTCGCGTTCGAATACTCCCACCGTTCGTCTGGGTCGTAGGCGGGATCGACCTCGGCGAGCGCGTCGACCCGGCGTGCAAGCTCGTCCTCACCACCGGTGACGTCGGTATGCGACTCGTTCCCTTGCAGCGTGGAGAATCCGCTCGTGTGGCTCAGCAGTTGCCGGACCGTGATTACGCCGGCGGGCCTGCCCGAAAACCCGTCGAGATAGCCAGAGACCCCGGTGTCCAGGTCGATCTCCCCTGCCTCGACGAGTTGCATGACCGCCAGTGCCGTGAAGCTCTTGGAGATAGAGCCGATCAGAAAGGGCGTGTCCGGCGTGACTTCCCTGCCGTCTCCCATCTCGACCACACCATGTGCGCCAGCCGACGTGATTGTGCCGTCGGCGACGACGGCGTACGCCACACCTGGCACGCCCGAGGCAGGCATCTCTACATCGATGAAGCCCTCGATCGATTCGTCGGTGGCACCTGCAGGCACGGCGACAATCAACCCGAGCCCAAGGACGGCTAGAAATCGCCGCATCGCATCACCTCCATTTGTGCTCATTTCTCTTCTTCTTCCTTCAGGTGGGAGGCTGAAGTGGCTACGAGCGTCGCGCTTCCGTAGTCGGGGCCAGGACGCCCTTCCAGAGTAGGTAGACGGCAAAGGTGATCTCGAAGACGCCGCCGGGTATCGACAAGAGCACCCCCGCCGGCACGTCGAAGAGCTCGAGTGCGGCGCCGGCGCCGAAGATCGCATAGCCCACGACACCCCATAGACCAAGCCAGCGTGGCATAGCCTGCGATCTCGCCAGGGCCCAGAACATGGGGATGCTGCCGGCGCAAAGGCCGATCATGGCAATCTGATAGGACCCGTTGCCGCCTTCGGCCAGGACGCTCATGATGTTGGTGCTACCCGACTCGGCTGCGGTGATCGTGGCCAGCCCGAAGACCGCAGTGAGAGCCAGGAAGACCCCTTCGAATACCCGAGCGCCCAGATAGGCCAGCCTGACGTGTCGTTCTGCAGCCGTTGCCAGTCGATACATCAGAGCTCCGATGGCAACGATCGCAATTGAGTTCGCAACGACGAGCAGAGCCCCGATGCGTATCTGTGACTCCGACGCCAGGATCTCGTTCGCACTTGCGCCGGAGCCGGCTGCCTGTTCAATGAGGAGAGCGCCGATGCCGTACAACGCGGAATGCGGCCAGGAACAGCGCTCCTATCCACCTTCCCGTGGCTGTAGTGGTCATTGGACTCTCGTGGCGTGGGTCTTTCCGCTGGATGTCGCTCGTCTTTGTTGGGCTGGCTGTCTGTGGCATTGCTGATTCCTTGGTATGTGTCTGTGGGTTGCGTGGCCGATGTCTTAGTCGGTATACTTAGTACGCATACTTAGTATGTCTACTTTGTAGAATAATGTCAAACGCCACGAGGCGAAGACAGAACGATGATGGAAACAAAGACTCCCCTCAGCCGTGATCGGATCATCAAGGCAGCCATGACCGTCGCCGACGAGAGTGGCCTTGCCGGCCTGACAATGCGGTCGCTGGCAGACGAGCTCCAGGTCACACCAATGTCGATCTACCGATACATCGATGGCAAGGAGGCGTTGCTCGTCGCGATGGTCGACATTGTCTTCGAAGAGATGGGCGCTCCTACCGTCGGCAAAGAATGGCATCGAGAGATGTCGGAGCACGCACACTCAGCTCGTCGCACGCTACTCCGACATCCTTGGGCTCTCGGTTTGGTCGATACCCCGACCGACCCAGGACCGGCAACCCTCGCCCGCCACGACGCAGTGATAGGGACCCTGCGAGCGGCCGGATTCTCGATTCCGCTGACCGCTCACGCCTTCGCGGCGTTCGACGCCTACGTCTACGGGTTTGTGCTCCAGGAGGTGAGCCTCCCGCTCCACGAGGACCAACCAGATCATGAAACCATTCAGGCTGTTGCACTCGAGGCAGCCTTCGAAGGCTTGCCCCATCTCAAGGAGCTCACGATCGAACACTTCATCTTGGACGGGTACCAATTCGGCGACGAGTTCGACTTCGGGCTCAACCTCGTCCTCGACGGTCTGGCCAGCCACCTTGCAACGGTGTCCGAAGCCTGACAAACGGTGATCGAGGCCCGACGACCTACCCGGGTCCCATTGGCTCGATCAGTCGCATCTGGCTCCAGAGCAGGGAACGCCGCCTATTCCTGTCAATCCACGGAAATCCTGACCATCCGGTTGCTCGCCACTGTCGCGGGCTGGTTGCGAACGAGAACTGACCGGTGCCGCCGCCGGAGGTTTCAATGCGCCTCTATGCGCCGGCTGGTTGTGAACACGTACTGGTGGTCCTGGCTCTCTACTTCCACGTTTCAATACGCCTCTTTGCGCGGGCTGGCCTATGCGGTGCGTGCCGGATAGCGGCTCGTCCTGCGTCAGCAGGGCGGTCGATTCTCGGGCAAACGCTGCGCAAACGCTTGCGGTCCATGCTTGGCGGCGTTGGATCGGAGATGCCGGTCCTTCTGCACCTAGAAAGGAACGCCTATGTACATGCTTGCCGCCAACCACGACGTGGAGGACTACCCGACGTGGAAGGCCGTGTACGACGCGATCGACCAGGGGGCGCTCGGCGCCCGGTTCGGCCGAGTCAATCGCAATGTCGACAACCCCAACAACCTCACGATCATCCACGGCTTCGACACCGTCGATACGGCCCAGGCGTTCATCAACAGCCCGGTGCTCAAGGAGGCAATGGCCGAAGCGGGCGTGGCTAGCGTTCCTCGTTTCGAGCTGTTCGAAGAGCTCGAAGTCGTCGAGTACTGAGATGCCAGATGCCAGGAGCGGGTGGTCGGCAGGCAACTGGGGGCCACCCGCTCGTGGCTGGCTCGATGCTCCCCCGCTTCGGCGTCAACTGGTCGGCAGAAGGAGATGACCGCATCACAGCCAGCTACCAGATCGGCATCTACCCGGTACGGGTTGACCTCGCCACGACGAACGTGGGACTGATCCGAGCGGTCAGCTTCGACCGGTGGGGTGATCCCGACGGGACCGGCGAGTTCGGACTGCACACCTTCGGCGGAGAATTCACTGCCCACGCCGCATTCAACGGCGTCACCATCCCAACCGAAGGACGAGTCGGGTGGCACTACGGCACCGAACGGTGGAGTAAAGGCGAGTTCTTCCGATACCGGATCACCAACCTCGAGCTGATTGAAGAGGTCTAGCCGCGTTCAGCCGCTGCCTCGGCGTCGGTCTTTCTCGTGAGGACGAGCTCGCCCTCACGAACCGACACCTCGACATCTACCTGAGCGGGCTCAGCACCGGCCGCGTACATGACCCCCCGCTGCCCGAACCTCCGGTTCTGCAACGCCGGACCGGATGACCCGCACAATGCTGCCTGCGGAGACCCCGGAGGCGGTCGCCGGGAGACGGGCATCCGTCCGATAGCCGTCGAGTTGGACTTCCAGGCCGCGGAAGCCGGCTAGAGGGGTGCCTACTGGATGGATCGATCGATATCCTTCGGCCATGACCAAGCCCAAGAAATGGCTCGCCGCCGCGCTCGTCGTCGCCGCGGCGGGAGCGGCATGCACCGAGTCGGCGATGCCACCTACCACGGCGACATCGACCACTGTCGCCACGACTCAGCCGCCCACCGTTGAGACAACCACCACGACTCCTCCACCCCCGAGCATGGAGGAACTGCTGGCTCGCCCCGACCTCGTCATCTTCAGTGCGTTCCCCCCGAAACCCGAAGACATCACATATGCGTTGCCGCCCGGCCAGCTCGACTTTGATCAACTGTGGGCGGCCGACGCACCCTGGCAGGAGGCGCTGGCAAACGTGGATGTTTACAGACTCCACGCCTTCCAGGTGCGTCACTACTTGAGCGACGATCAGTTGCTCACCCTCTTCGATTTCCTGGAGGAGCACCAGATAGCACTCATGCTCGAAACCGAACCGCTGCGGGTACCGGACCCGGAAGAGTGCGACCACACCGAATCGTACGAGGCGGGGCCGGACCTCGAAATGGCGCAGCGGATCAAAGAGTTGGGTGGGCAGGTCGACGCCATAGCCATCGAGGAGCCATTCCACTTTGCGTACAAGCTCGATACACCCGGTGCATGCCAGTACTCAATCGAGAGGGTCGTCGACGAAGTCATGGACCACGTGGACAACCTCCGCAGTCTCTTCGGGCCGATCCCGGTGGGGACGATCGAGCCAATCTGGCAGAGCCCACGCACTACCCCCGACGACTTGGCGTTCTGGCTCGATTCATTCGCAGAACTGTCCGGTGAGGAGTTCGCATTCCTCCACGTTGATCCCGATTGGTACCGACCCGACTGGGCGGACGTCGCCGTGGGAATCGAGGCAGTCGCCGACGAGCGAGGTGTCCCGTTCGGAATCCTCTACAACGGCGGCATCGAGCCGGACAACGTGGCGTGGATGCAGTTCATGATGGAGAACGTCGCCACCCTCGAGATCGAATACGGCGCAACCCCTCAGCATGTCTCGTTCCAGTCGTGGGTGAACTGGCCGGATCATGCACTTCCCGAAACCGACCCGGGGGCGCTCACCTCGAGCATCGTCCGCTATGTCGGCCAACGTGTCCGGCTCTCCGCTGAACAGGTTGAAGACGGTGTAGCGGCGACTCTGGTTGACGGCGACGGCAACGGAGTTGCTGGTATCCCGCTGACGGCGACGGCGCTGACGAGTGGCTACTCGAGACGGACGGAGACCATCACGGGCATCGTCCCCGATGGTGTGGACACGGCACTTGTCGCGATGAGAGGCAACGTGGAAGACGCCGGGGTCGGCGTGGTTGACGCACAGGTCTTCGAAGTGATCTACCGGGAAGGCGGATCCGGCGAGAACAAGGTGCCCAACCCCACCTTCACCTCGGGTCTGACGAGCTGGGGGGCGTACGGTGACAATCCGGGCCGAGTCACCACATCCGACAGTGGTGAATCGCGCATGATCCTCGAGGCTTCAGCCGATCAAGACATTTGGGTCGACGGAGACCAGTTCGCCGTCGTCGCCGGCCAAGAATTCGAATACACCGTCACCTACTCCGTGGCACAAGAGGCCGCCGGCAATTCTCTGACCACCCTCATCTTCCTGGACGGATCTGAGCGGATGAAC
The DNA here is from genome assembly GCA_963777645.1 of uncultured bacterium. GTDB lineage: Bacteria > Actinomycetota > Acidimicrobiia > Spongiisociales > UBA5794 > JAAETI01. Next base: position 46,909 of record CAVZRA010000002.1, read on the forward strand.
GTCCGCCACATCCCCACGCCCGTCGACCTCGGCGTGTTCACCACAGATGAGAACGGCGAAGTGCTCCTACCGCGCGACCTGTTTGATGAAGGTGCCACACAGCTCAGCTTGTCATTCGACGGCAACCTCGAGATCTGGCCCGCCTCACTCACCAAGAACGTCAGCTGGTAGGACCGGTCGTGACTGCTGACGCTCCAGAGCGTCCAGGGGTAATGCTCTTGTACGGCCACCCCCTAGCGACAAAATGACCACCACATCTTCCGTAGCGGGAGTGGGATTTGAGCCTACGACCTTCGGGGTGCGAGCCAGGCGAGGTGGTTCGTGTCGATTCCGCCATGTCCACCGTCGAGGCTTCCCGTTCACCGGGCGAGATCGTGTGCGCCGACGGTGCGCGCTCACCTTGTTGGAGGACGGTACCCTGCTCGAACCCATGCAGTCTCGTACTCGCCTATCGATGGTGACCCTCCTCGCCTTTCTCTTCCTCACCGGTTGCGCCTCCTCGGACCCGGGGGTCGTGAGATCTACCACCGTGTCCACGACCACAACATCGGCATCGGTCCCGACATCGACGCCACCGTCCACCGTGGAGGCGACACCCGACACCGTGGTGGCACGGTCGGAGTTTCGTGTTGTCGGGTACATCAACACGTGGGATCGATTTCCCGAGAGCATCGGGGACATCGATTTGTCGGCGCTCACCCAGATCAACATCGCCTTCGCCAATCCCGACGACCAAGGCGATCTCGGTCCTATCGAAGGACTCGACGAAGCCGTGTCGGCCATCCATGCGGCCGGACCTGACGTCGTCCTCTCCCTCGGTGGCGCCGACCTCGGGGGCTCGGAGGACGTGTGGCGGCAGCTCACGGCACCTTCGAAGGTCGACGAGTTCTCCGACCGGATCGTGTCATATGCGATCGAGCACGATCTCGACGGCATCGACATCGATCTGGAGGGAGACATCATCGGCGACCAATACGCCCCGTTCGTCGCCGCCCTGGCCGATCGTCTCCATGCTTACGACAAGACGGTGACGGCGGCTGTCGCCACCTGGTTCATCGACCAGATCCCGCCGTCGACGTTCGCCGACTTCGACCACGTCAACATCATGTCATACGACGCCACCGGCCCATGGGATCCCGATCGGCCCGGACCACACTCGTCGTTCGAGATGGCCGTCTCCGACCTGGAGACGTGGATCGGCTACGGCCTCCCGGCCGAAAAGGCCGGCGTCGGCGTGCCGTTCTACGGCTACGGGTTCGGTAGCTACGCATCCAAGCCCGAGTACTCCTATGCCGAAATCCTCGCCGAGTACCCGGACGCAGCCGCACACGACCAGATCGGAACAGCCGGAAACGCCATCTACTACAACGGCCCCGACACGATTCGCGCCAAGACCGAGATGGCTCTCCGGCAGGCAGGCGGTGTGATGATCTGGCAGCTCACATCGGACGCGACCGGTGACGAGTCGCTCCTCGCAGTGATCACCTCAACCGTCAACGGATGACCAACAGAGGCGCCGGACGCGCAGGCAACCGGCCCGACTTGCCAACCGCGTCGCCCCACGGAAAGCACCCGGCTTCGGAGGAGAACCTACGACCTTCGGGTCATGAGACCTGGGGTCATGGTTTCGCTGACCAGGCGAAATCCACGAAACGCCTGTACAGAGTGCACTTTCGGTTCGCGTCATTTCGCGTTCTCGACCGTCCCATGTCCCCGGAATCGCGGTCTATCTCACTATCTCGTCGAGTTCGGCGATCAGCCGCCGAGGTGCCGTGAGCCGGTAAGACTCTTCGATCAGCTCAGCGACCTCGTCGAAGTCGGAGTCGGATTCGAGATCGAGGCCGAGCCAACCGGATGGGCCGAGATAGGCCGGCACCCAGAAGCGTGTGTCCGTCTCGAGTGCCGGCCGCTCCTCCGGGTCAGGGAGGAACACGACCGCGCGGTCATGCCCGACCCACTCGTTTCCGACCCTCATCGAGCCGCCGTAGTAGACGAACACCTTGCGGGTGAAGAATGCGGGGCGGCCATGCGACTCCTTCTCCCCGGACCCGGGAAAGGCGAGTGCGACCTCACGCACCCGACTCAGGAGCGGGTCCTCCGGGTCGTACATCCGCGGGTGTGCCATCCGACGAGTATCGCTGCTGTCGTCAGACGGGGCAACACCCTGGCCGAGTCGACCTGGCTACCGGCGAAACGATCGACTGGCATAACGTTTGTGCGGTGGGTCATCTCCGGGTACCAAAGCTTCGGGCGAACAGCGGGGACCAACTGGGGCCACCATCGACCATGGTCGCCACCACCGCGCCCGGGCTTCTACCCTGCCGGATGACACCGCCACTCCGACCAGCGCATCCGGCGGCAGACCATGCCGGGGGTAGGTGCTCGTGAAGGCCTCACCATCGCGTTCGCTGATCCAACAACGACTAGGCGAGATCCTGCGGTGACAGGTCGAGCAATGTGAAGAGCTCGGAGGCTTCATATACCTTGGCCGGGCGTCCCCGCTTCGCTTTGCGCATCGGCCGAAAGGTCAAAATCCCACGGGCGGCAAGATCATCCAGAGCCGCTCGAGCGCCCCGCTCGGTTACATCGTGGAGTTCGGCGACGTCAGCTGCCGACTGAATTGGGTGTGCCAAGAGCTCGGCCACCAGCTTCCTAGCCAGGGAGTCCTCGTGAACACCTGAAAGCCTCCCCAACCACTCTTGAGCGAGGCCCTCGAGCCGTTGTCCTAGTGCGCGAGTGTATGCCACCGCCGATTGGACAACCTCGAAGAAGAAGCCGAGCCAGTTCTCGACTTCACCATTCCGATAGGCCGTCAATCCGTCGATGTATGCATCCCGATTTTCTACGAGGATACGACTGATCGGCGGATTGACTACCCCGGTTAGTCCTCGATAGGCCCAGCATCGGTACACGAGCGCCCGCCCAATCCGTCCGTTCCCATCCGGATACGGGTGGATGGTTTCGAACTGAGCGTGCACTACTGCCGCCTGTGTCAAGGGCGCTACGTCGGTGCGATTTGCGAACACGGTGAGATCCTCGATCGCTTTTACGACCGTCTCGGGTGGTGGCGGAATGAAGTCAGCCCCCACCGGTGTATCGGTTCTGACACCGATCCAGTTCTGGGTGGTTCTCAACACCCGGGCTCGAATCTGCCTGGCATGTCTCGGAACAAGTGATAGTGCCAACGATTGAGATCCTGTGGACGCAATCCTGCTTCCGCCCGATGGACGGCATCATTCATCACCTGTATTGAATTGACGATCGGCTGCGCCTGCCGATCCAGGATTGCGCCGGGCGCATAGTCCGCCTCGAACACACGTCGGGTGGCGGCGACCTCGCCTTCGATGCGCGACGACGCTATCCCCTCAGACCGCAGCAATATCGCTGCAAGCGGCTCGAGTGTATTGACGCCTCGCAGCGATTGCAGAGCCCGCTCAGCTCCCGCCTCCGCAATCGGATCAGGAGCGACAACGTGTTGCTCGGCGATCGAAGTAGGGACATAGACGTCGATCTCAGCCGTTTGGCCGCGATCGGCGGACACCCAGCGACGGGTCTCGGTGTGGCCGGTCTCCATTTCGTTCCCCTATTGCCACTTTTCGGAACAGTATACGCCTTTAGTTCCGAAAAGAGCGCATTCCGGTACCAAACACCCCCCTAGCCGCATCTCGACCCAGCCGAGCCCGACGATGTCAGGTCCGAGAATCCGCGCTACTACAGCCAGGATCTGAGACCCCAAGGCCCGACCACCACCCCAAAAAAAAATACCTAGAGCCCTCAGGCCATTTCGGACCTGAGGACGTCGAAAAGCCCGGGCAGAACCCGGGCTTTCGATTTAGTAGCGGGGGTAGGATTTGAACCTACGACCTTCGGGTTATGAGTTCCTTCCGGGAACTTTTCATCATTTCGCGTTGTCGCTCAATAGCCCGTAATAACTGGCGATTCGCGGGACCGGCATGGTTTCTGGTTCCGCCGGATGACCCCTCATGACGCCCTGTCCGTTAGAAGATCCGTTAGAAGATCGCTCGCGGTTGGCACGTTCTAGCCATCAATCCCGTACTTCTGAGCCAGGAACTCCTGCAGGTCTGGTGGACAGTGCCGAGCGATCTCCTGCCAGGTAATGGCCCGACTCAGGGCGACCAGGCCCGTCGGGCGGACTGCACGGAGAACGAAATCGAATCGTTCGCACAGATCAGGGCGGCGACGATCGTGGAGGAGCACGAACCTCGACTTGTGATAGTGGGCGGCCAGTAGATTGCGAATCAGTTGGTAGTCAGCGATCTCCGCACCGTCGTGCTGGAGCAGCTCGACATCGAAGACAGCCTCGAGCCCTGCGTACCGCTCCACCACCGACCGGCTCTTGGAGGTGAAGTCGCGCTCGTTGAGTTTGGCCTCGGCAATGAGCGAGAAAGATCCCCGATCGCCTCTGAAAGCCAGGTCGATCTCACTTCTGTCCGAAACGACGGTCGATCCTTCGAGAATCGGAATGGCGCCGCCGACACCAAACTCCGGCGGGCCTTCGACTTCAAGAGCTTCGGCGATAGCAGCCCGCCCCCGTGGATGGCACATGATGTTGAGTAGGAGCGCGTCCCGAGCTGGTGCACCAATCAAGCTCTCGTGCTCTGGCTCCTCGATCACCTGGCAACGCATTGCGCCTTGGATGCGGTTTCGACAGCCGCGCAGCCCAGTGTGGATCCTCAAGTATGGAGAAGTACGCCGCATCGTTGAAGTTGCCGTGTCGCGGGCCGTGGTCGAGCACGTAGGGCTCGAAGACGACGACCGGGGCTGTGGGCGAGAGGCTTTCGTACCACGGGGCACCAACCGTCTCGGCCCACGCACGTGCACGTTCGATAAGCTCTCGGCGAAGCTCTTGAGATGGTGTGGCCATCGAGTCTGTCCCTACTCTCCCACGGGAAGACAGCCGTCCGCTGATCCAGCTCGGGCAAGCGAGAACGAAGGTCTCTGCCGGAGTCGTCGCTTGTATGAGTCGGACCTCAGATCGACAGCCTGGCGACGCCCGACACTCCACGGCCGGTTCCGTTTCGCCTGCTGGAGAGCCTACCCTCCCACCTGATTCGACGCTGGATAGGCGAAGCATCAGGGATGCTTGGCTGGCGATAGGTGGATGGCATGAGGCAAGGTGTAAAGGTGCTTGGCGATCCGCTCGAGGTCCTGGTTGGGAACGAGACCGCTGTCTGTCCTTATTGCGGTGGCGCGCCTTCCGAAGATGCCAGGTCGCAAGATCCGCTGTCCTCTCTGTAGCAAGAGCATCTACACCCGAAAGCGTGTGATCGACGGAGTGAAGGCCCTTGTCACTGGGCGAGATGCTGTTGTTGCGGACTATCAACGCTCGCTCTTCTACCTGGATCCCGGGACGAAAGCCACCGAGCTGTCCCGATTCGAGGTCGCTCGTAGCGAGCTTAAAACAAGGTTCGGCACAGACCCGCTCTTCAACGATGTGCTGTGGAGTCTCCTCAACCGGGAGTTACTCGAGACCGGTGGCGATCGAATGCTCGGCCTGTATCGCAATGTGCGGTTTCGGATGGGTGAGCAGCGGCGGCTCGATGGCAGTCCACGAGCCGCACTCCAGTTCTTCCTGCAAGTCCTCTATCTGGATATCAACGGCCCAACCAACATAGGGGTCGGCTCGGGTCCTGCGTTCGACCAAGATCAAAGCTTCGTTGCCCCGGGGCTAGTTGCCCTAGTGAAGAGTGTCGCTGCCGAGCTGGGCCTCGCCACTTGCGATCTGAGGACCGAGTTCCTCAAGGCAGCATCCGCTGAACAGGGAATCGGGTGCCCGGTTACTCCAACCGAGGCCTGGTCTCGCTGCGAGCCACACCTCCAATGAGGAGTTGATCGCACAGTGGAAGATCCAGGTTGTCCCAACTCGCTGGAAGCCTGGCTTCTCGTTCTACTGCCGAGTCTCATTGCAATGGAGAGACCACAAGAGAAAGCAGCCGATCCCGGGGACCGAGGCTGCTCTGTGCCCAGTTTGCGACGTCGTCCTCTTGGCTGAACAGGACCACCTGGTGTTCTCGGCTCACCTCGTGAAGAACATCGAGGATTGCCAGCGTGCGCCTAGGGTCAGACTGGACGGTCGCATCGTCGACCAGCAACGGACACCGAGTGTCTTCCGTCGTGAGGATCTCAGCCATCGCCACCCGCAATAACAGATAGATCTGCTCAGCGGTCCCGTGGGAAAGGAAATCGGCGTTCCGCCAGCGCCCCGTCGCATCCCGGACCTGTACATGGAGAGTCTCCGGGTCTACGCCGACCTCCACGTATCGACCTTCGGTCACGCGAGAGAGTCGATCGCGCACCTTGGCGCAGAGCACAGGTGCAATATCGCGATGTACGCCGTCCCTGGGCCGTCGTCAGGAAGCTCTTGGTCGTCTCGAGCACCTCGCTGAGGGACCTCACGCGTGCCAAGGCTTCCTCAGCTGCCGCAAGCCGCTCTTCGGCCTCCGGAACGCTGAGGATCTGTTCGGCGCGGACCTCGAATTCCCGCCGGGCTGCGGTTGCCTGTCGCTCCAGCTCGGTGGCACGTTCGCGAGACTCGCGGACGGTGAGGTCTGGATCGTCACCGAGCGACACCTCGCTTACGGCGCTTTCATCGACCTCATGGCCAAGCGCGATTGCCCGCTCCTGGGCGTTCTGTGCCCGAGACTCCAAATCACCGAGTGTGCCGCCATCAAGAAGCGCCTGGAGCCGAGCCCACTCGTTCCGGGCTGTGTCCACTGCCTCTCGCTGCTCATCATGCCTGAGCTGCCACGACAACAGGCGAGCGACGAGTTCATCCTCGGAGAGAGATTCGCCATTGTGCACCTCGACCACGCCGGCAGCCAGCGCGGCATCACGGAGCGCCAGCCGCGCCTGCTCGCCCCGTTCGACATCCTTCGCGTATTGCTCCTCCGCTCTCGTGCGAGCCTCAAGCGCCTGCTCCAGGCCAGGCCGCTCTCTTGCTGCTGCCGCCTGTTCCCGGCGCAAGCGACACTGATTCTCATAATGCGTGACCGCTGCTTCGAGTTCATCGATGGTGGCGTCAGCAACGACATCGACACCGTGGTCACCTAACACTGTCGCAAATTCCTCCGACGCCTCGCGGACGCGCTGGGTTAGCGCTGCGCTGATCTTCCGTCCATTGACCTCGTGCCATTCGGGAGATTTCCGCTTGACGAGTCTGCTCCGCCAGCCGACGCAAGCACGCCGCGTCGGGCTCAAGACCGAGTGCTTCGATACGCGCGGCGGCCCGTTCCTTGCGCTCGCGCGCGTCTGCGGCGAGCTGATCAGCCAGGAGCATCCGCGCCTCGGCTGCGCGCAGCTCAGAGTCGTCGACGGTCGGGGACGCTGCTTTCTGAAACAGAACGGCCGAGACCATCCCGGCAATAAGCCCAACACCGATGGCAGCAGAACCGATGGCGGTGATTCCTATGTAGAGGAGCACGGCACCGACGAGCACGGTCGCAACCGCGCTGCCGCCCAATGCAGCAGCGAGTCGACGTCCTGAGCCGCCGATCTCTTGTGTGATGCGACGAAGGCGTTCTACCTCCTCGCGAAGGTCGGGCTCGGCTGATGGCGTTGGCAGTTCCATCTCGCGGGCGAGGTCGATCAGTTCCGACTCGGTGACAGCACCGACTTCGACCGTGGCTTCATCGTCGGGCTCGTCTTGGACGTGAACGTGGCGTCGGTCTACCGCCTGCAAGAGTGCCCGCTGCATTGACCTGATTGTCTCTGCGGGTTCGAGGTCTCCGGAGGGTTGCGTCGGAAGCGACCCGAGACGTTCCTTGAGTTCTCGCGGAACTGGGGCTGGCGAGAGGAACCGGATCCGGACGTAGATCCCAATCGTGCAACGCGGTCCCTACGTGTTCGGCGAGCTCGAGGTCCTCTCGAAGGTCCGGTGGAGGCGACGGGTTGCGCTCCGCGAGCTGTCTTGCTTCTCGGAGGTGTTCGCTCAGGCCTTCGGAAACGCGCCGGGCGTGCGCAGTCTCCACGGCCCGAGCGTCGTTCCGCACCTGTTGGGCCCGCGCCTCAATGTCACCCAGCGCATGCTGGCGCTGGAGCCAATCCGCGTGATCGGCAACCGCTCGGTCGAGCGCTTCATTCGCCGTGTCGTGTTGACGAATGGCTTGCATTAACGGCTTGCGAGAGTTCGCCCTCTGTAGGCCCACATGTTCGCGGAAGTAGTCATCAATTGCTCTCAGCGCCGTTGCAGCAGTCTCATCGGCACCCGCGGTGGCAGCCGCCCGCTGCAGGTAGTCCTGCAATGCGCCAGCGTGTTCAGTCACAGATAGGATTTGCCCCTGCCCGACCGATGCCACCGCTCTGAACGCTCTACGCTCTAACCCGAGCCAGTGTGACCCGTCAGGGACACCTTCGCTGATGATCTCATCTGTAACGTCGATGCCACGGTTCATGTCCCGGGCTGTACAGGCAACTCCGGTGGACAGGTCGTGGCGTAGCTCGACGGTTCGCCCATCGGGCAGATCTATCACACAGGAGACCTCCCACTCGTCTCCGTCCCACGGCTTATGCCGCTCGGCAAACTCCTCGTCCTCCCGCATCGGCCGTCCCCGACCGCGCCGCACACCGCACAAGGCAGCGTAGATAGCCGCGTGCCAGCTGGACTTCCCCGATTCGTTTGGGCCGATGATGACCGTTAAGCCCTCAGCCAACTCGATTGAGCTCGCCTCGAAGGGACCAAACGCATGGGCCGTGACCTCGCGGATCCACACGTCAAACCACCTCCAGGTCGTTCCGTCCTTCGAGGGCGCGAAGGCCGGTAAGCAATACGCGCCGCTCCATGTCTGGCTCCAGGGCAGCAGCGCGGACATCCTGGACGAAGCGTCCCCTGACCGTGGTCTCCCGAGCAATCGAATCGAGATCGTAAGCGACGGTGATACGCCCGAGCCGAGCGACCAGTGCTTCAAGGTGCGGAGCTACGTCATCCAGGTCGGCGAGTTTGACGTTGACCGAGGGATCGACCTCACCCGCGAGCGTTACCCGAACGACTCCTGTCAGACTCTCAAGGGCGGTCGCTGTCTTGTTGCGAACCTCCTGTCGGCTTGAACACCCGGTCACATCGACGATGACATCAAACACGTCGGTCTTGGCAAGCCTATGCCGGGTGCGGCTGATCGCACCGCTGCCCTCCTGAATCTCGAGGACTACGGCACCCCGCTCGCCGGCCTCTCCGAATGTGAGCGGATCAGGATTCCCTGGATAGGTGTGCCACCTGCCTTCAGACGGAGTATGGAAGTGACCGACAAGTGCGTGGCGCAATCCCGCTGCTGCGATCTGCTCTTCGTCGAAGGGAGCGTGAACCTGCTTGCCCTCTTCTTCGAAGGGTAACCCTGACCGCAGCGTGCCGTGGAACAAGGCGAGGTGAACATCCTCAGCGCCATCGACTTGGAAGTCATCGAGAAACCCAGCCGTGCCGGCCGGCCTCTTGTGGGCGGCTCCCCATACGGCAAGACCGGAAGTCAGCTCATAGCGTTGAAGTCGGTCCTCGGTGAAGATGTGAACGTTGGGCGACCACGCGGTGCGGGCGTAGAGACTTTGGGGCCCTAGCCAATCGTGGTTGCCGGGCGCGACCAGCACCGGAATGGGTGCGAGGTTGGCAAAAGCGCGTTGGATCACCGCAGCGGTATCCGGAGCCACCCGGTCGTGCTCGTACAGATCGCCCGCACAGCACACCGCGTCTGCCTCGATTTCCGCCGCGAGGTCAACGATCGCGCCAAGCACGTCCCGAAGTGCCTGACGACGCCGACGAGCAACCTCCGGACGTGCCCACCGGAACGGCGAATCAAGATGGAGATCTGCAAACAGAACGAGCTTCACGTGCGCCCCCTTCTTCGACACCAACAAGAGAAGGTACCAACTCGGCTCGGAGAAAGCCGCTTATCTCACCAATCGGCCACATTGCCGCAGTACTTAACCATCGTCGTCACGGCGCATCTCTGGATTGCCGAGCCCGAACAGGACCGACACCGATTTGGGAGCAGAGAAGGTGGCGTCGTACCCACGCACCGACCCCTCGCCGAACCGCCGCCCGAGATCCTGCCCCGTCGCCGGATCGCATCCAGCCATGACAGCCAGGAAGGCATCAGGTTCGACTACGCCGTGAAGACCGAGACGGTCAGCACCTTGGCCCCACCAGCGACCCGGCGGCTCGTCACCGTCGAGGTAGTAGGAAGGCAGATGCTCGGTGTAGTAGCGACCCGCCTCGGCGCCTTTCAACGTGGTCACCCGCACCGTCACACAGTGCCTCCCGCCACCCTGTCACCGCAGGTGTGCACTCGTCTGTCCTGGAATCGCTGCGGTTGAGGGTGGGTGTCCATGGGGTGTCCGTCCTCAGGTGGAGTCGGGGTGCGGGTCGAAGAGGTCGAGCTGGTTGGTCGTGGGTTTCTGGCGACGTCGGTTTCGCTTGGTCGCGGTGGTTGGTGGAGTGGATGAGGCGGGTGATCGGAGGCCGTCCCTTTCTCCGGGCCGTGCGGCGCTGTCATCAGCGGTCAGCTCCGCACCGATCAGGTCCTCCAGTGCTCGGCGTGGCACCCGGAGCACGTTGCCGAGGTCGACCACGGGCAGACCGGACCGTCCGTCGGTTTCCCGCCACTCTCTCGCCATGGCGTACGCCTTGGTGCGCCCGATCCGCAACAGGGCGCCGGCTTCCTCGACGGTCAGCAGAGCTGGAATCGCTTCATACGACACAAGCTGTAACCTTTGCTAACACTGTTCACATCTAGTATCATACACAGAGTGTCAGTGTTGTACCACCACAAGCACCAGGCTGTGTATCCTTCGTTGATGGCCAAGAAACCCGACCCGCTCAACAGCCCGACGAGATCGACCTCAACCAGGTGGTCGCCTACAACGTCCGAGAAGCCCGCCAACTACGCGGCTGGACCCAAGAAGAGCTCGCCGACCGGCTCGAGCCCTACCTCGGTCAGCGACTCACTCAAGCCGGCGTCTCCTCCATCGAACGGGCCTGGGACGGCGACCGGCGACGCGAGTTCGACGCCCACGAGCTGCTGATCTTCGCCATGGTGTTCGACCTACCCATCCTCTGGTTTCTCCTCCCCCCACCCGGCGACCACCGGATCATGCGCTCCACCACCCGACCCATCGACGAGCTGTACACGTGGCTGCTGGGACAACCCCACCAGCTCGAACCGCTCTACGAACGGCTCCGCCAGATCGGCATCACCGAACCCACCACAGCCGAAGAGACCGTCGAGAAGATCACCGGCGTCACCGCCGACGCCAAACAGTGGAGCTACCGGGAACGCCGCAAGGATCTCCTCCTGGCGCTCCTCGACGAACACGCCGACTCGTTCGACAGCGCTGTCGAGGAACTCGGCCGAGTCGTCGACCACCTCCGCCAGGTCGGCATCCGTGGATTCATCGCCGAACAGACCCGCGACGAGGACTTCACCTACCCCGCCGGCCACGCCCCGACCGCTGACGCTGCGGCGGACGAGACGACATCAAACGACACGAGCGGGGATCAACAATCATCAGGGGGCACACGATGAGAGGCCACATCGCCAAGAAGGGCAACCGCTACTACGCCGTCATCTACGAAGGCGTCGACCCGGCCACCGGGAAGGGACGCCACCGCTGGCACGCCGCCGGGACGACCCGCAAAGAAGCCGAACGGGTGCTGGCGGATCTGGTCAAACGCCACCACGACGGTGACTACCGGCCGCCCGAGAAGATCACCCTCGGCGAATACCTGGAACGCTGGCTACAAACCCAGAGAGCATCCACTGTCACCATCAACGTTCTCTTCCTACGAGGGGAACATCAGACTCCACGTCCTCCCCTACATCGGCTCGATCCCGCTCCAGCGACTCGCCCCCGAGGACCTCGACGAGCTCTACGCCATGCTGCTCACCAACGGACGCCGCAACAAGGGCGGCGGACCGCTGAGCCCCAAGACGGTGCGACACGTCCACGCCGTGATCCACAAGGCGCTCGCCGACGCCAACCGCAAAGGATCGGTGACCCGCAACGTCGCCGACCTAGCCGACCCACCCAAGCTCTCCAGCCGCGCCCGACCGAAGATGGAGGTGTGGAACGCCGACGAGCTGCGCAGCTTCTTCGAGCTGATCGAAGGCCACCACCTCTACGCCGCGTTCTACGTCAAGGCCAACACCGGGATGCGCCGCGGCGAGCTGCTCGGGCTCACCTGGCGGACAGTCGACTTCGACAACGCCCGGCTCTCCATCACCCAGACCGTCACCGCACCCCGCTACCAGGTGACCGTCTCCGACGTGAAGAGCGCCCACAGCCTCCGCACCATCGACCTCGACCAGCGAACCATCGCCGTGCTGCGGTCGTGGCGCAGGCAACAACTCGAGCAACAACTCGAGACGGGCATCAGAACCGACGACAGCAGGGTTCGTGTTCGCCAAACCCAACGGCGACCCGCTCCACCCCGACTACTTCTCCCAGACCTTCGACCGACTCGTCGCCGGCATGGACCTACCCCGAATCAGACTGCACGACCTCAGGCACACCCACGCCACCCTTCTGTTCAAGGAAGGTGTTCCACCCAAGGTGGTGAGCGAACGCCTCGGCCACTCCAGCGTCGCCTTCACCATGCAGGTCTACCAACACGTCCTCCCCGGCATGCAAGCCGACGCCGCCGCTACGTTCGGGGACGTCGTGTTCGGGTAATGATCGATTCCGCGACCTAGAGGTACAACGTGCTAGAAAGCACTCCAACCGACTCGGGGTGAGAGGGCCCCGTTGAATGGTCCGGCCGCTGGCGAGACCTGACCTGCAATCTGACCGCTTGGTACATATTCGCATCAGAGCCCATCCGCCATATCGGCATTGGTTTGCGTCCGAGTTGGTGATATCGACACTCCTTTCACCGGGCCGATGCGACGTCGGATCACCTAACACCGATGCGACATGTACAGCCAGACCGTCACCGGCCGTAGAGCCGGAGCCGTGCGCAAAGATTATCCCTCGGGCCTTGTCTCGCTGTGCCACGCGACGGCCGCTGACGTGTCTATTGACATCATGCCGCCAGCTTCGCTGAGCACTGCGATGAGGTCGGCATGGATGTTGACCCACCTCGATGAGTCAAGAGGAGCATGGATCAGCAGTGTCAAAGCGACATCCCAATCGGGTTGCCGGCTTCTTGCCACCGTAGCGAGTACCTCCTTTACCGTGTCGAAGTCCCAACTGTCGTCGTCGTCGGCAAAGACCAAATCCCACTGCGCGTAGTCGCGGAGCCCGCCGGCGGGGTTTCTGGAGCTGATCGGTTGACCGATGTCGTGCCCGCGGGTGGGAGCGATCCCGATCCTGTCTGTGAGCTCCGCGAGGGAATTGACGCGAGAAGCAATAACGACGCTGACCCGCAAATCATTCGACATCAGTCCCCCTCAGGAAGGTAGTCGTAGATGTTACCGATCGAGTCTTCAGAGAAACCACCACCTGGCAGCTGGATGTATATCTCGCCGGTCGAGCGGTCGACGCCGACATCTGGGTTACCACGACCTCCAACCGCCCTTACCTCTGGGGCTCTCTTGGCATCATGTATAGCGTCCAAGATCTCCTTTTCTGTCGCCCCGAAGGCGCTCGCGATCGCCCCTTCCCCGGTCACAATCTGATCGGCGGACACTAGGCCATTGCCGAGCTCACCCGGCTCCAATGTCGGCATCGATAGCGGTGGCATTGGTTCGACTGCGTCGAGGGGGATCGGGTTCCAGTTGATCTCGATGTCCTCGATCGGCAGGTCGAGAATTGAGATGTTCGGAGCGTCCGTGGATGGGAGATCATTGACTTGGTCGGCGAGGCGCTCCTGGAGGTGGTCGAGATTGGAGCTCTTCGCTGGCGTGTCGGTGGCGCCAGGCCGATTATGCCACAGCCATGCTGCGCCAGCGCCGATCGCCGCCGCCGCCGCCGTGCCTGCCCACCAGGCCAGCCGACCCAGGTCCCTAATGCCCTCCGTACAGACGCCTGGATTCTCGAGACATATCTCGCCAACATGCCCGGTTGGGTCGGTGTAGAGGATGGGGTTGTTGTTGACGTAGCTGTATCGGTTTAGCGTCTGCGGGTCGGCGGGGTTGGGGACGATGGTGTCTGCGGAGATGAATCGTCCGATTGCGGGGTCGTAGTAGCGGGCCCCGTAATACATCAACCCGGTGGTGGGGTCTAGTGTTTGTCCGAACTCGCGAGCGTTGGTTGTGTCACTCGTCGTAGCAACCAGTTGATGCACCTAGTTGAACCCGCTCTCCGTGTCCTAGCAGTAGGCCTTCACCGAAAGCCGAGATGCCCCACCCCCGACCATCGACCACGACGTAGCTCGAGTGAGGAGTGTAGGAATCTGGCGTCTCATTCTTTCCATGGATAACATCGACCAAGTATGCGACAAGCGTCTCCCGAGCGGCATCGGGATCAGGATGATCAAACCAGATCTCCATATGAGACCACCGCTGGTCGGTCGGCGGGCATTGATCAATTGTCGATTGCACCTCGACGTCTTCCACCTCTGGTAATGCCTCCGCGATCCAGCCCCGTGCCAGATTCTCGATATTCAGCTCTTCGTCAGCTCGACTGTCGAATGCACCACGGGGTGTGCAACCTGCCAAAAAGAAGAACGCAAGTAAAGCCACCAACGCCAGACGCCGGGCAATCATGCGCCACCTCCCGCAATCAGACCCATCGCCTCGGCAAAGGCCGGATGCAAGGGATCGAGGTGGTCAACGTGACGGGCGAAGAAGGTATCGAAAGGTATGGCCCCAGGAATATCTGTTGGACTAGCGACCTTCTTCCCCCAGCCCACGTCATACCGCCACGACACTGGATCCTTGAACACGGGCCTGCCGACGTAGACGTCAACAGTTCCCCGGCCCATCACCGTGCCTCCATCACTATCAACTGCTGAACCCGCAGCGATAACTACTCGATCGACTTTGTCCGCCAGCGCCTTGTTCTGCTCAAATGCGATCGAGAGATGGAACGAGGCATGGCTGTGCGCATAGCCGCTGAGCTCTCCCGGGGTGAGCGTGCGATACGCCGCCAGGGCAGTACCGAAGTCATTGCCTAGATCAGCACAGTTGGTCCCGAAATTGTTGCACGAGTCGATCTGACCCTCAGCCTCCGATACGGTGCGAGCCATGTTGTCGGCCACCACCCACATGACATTGGCGTCATAGCCGATCGACGCGGATAGTCATGGATGGCTGCCGCACGCTTGTCGAGTATGCGATCCCCACCGGGATCAGGATTCGCTTCAGTGTGCGACACACCGGCGAAGTAGAGCACCGTGTTGCTGGCTCCAGTCCACACACCGCCGGTCGTAACCCCGCAAATCGTGGAGCTATCGCCGTCCGTGACCGCTCCACTTGCCTTAACACAATGTCCGGTCGGATCTCGATACAGCAGCGGGTTGTTCCGCACGTAGGCGTACCTGTTGAGGTCTTGGGGGTTCATCATGTTGGGGACGATGGTGTCTGCGGAGATGAATCGTCCGATTGCGGGGTCGTAGTAGCGGGCGCCGTAGTACATCAGATTGGTTGATGTGTCGAGGGTTTGGCCGGTGTAGCCGACGTCGGTGGGTACGGTCGGTTCGCTTGAACCTCTGAGGTTGCCCCATGGGTAGTAGTACTGGCGTTGCGGCTGCTCGGTGCCGTCGGATTTGTATGTCGTGGCGGTGGAGCCGAGGTGGTCGTTGAACATCCAGTACAGCTCCCCGCCTGTGCGCATCCCGACGGTGTCGCCGGCGAACTTGTAGTAGAGGGTTTCTTTCGGGACGGGCGCAAAGGTGATGTCATCGAAGTTGATCCAGCCCGAACCCATGTAGAAGTAGATGGAGATGGTTGCCCGGTTTGCGTCTTGCGGTGCTGTCACCTCGCTACCGACTTCGGTCCACGACGATGGCACAGTGGTCGGGCTGCCACCGGCCGGGAGGATCGAACTTAGGGAGGTGTCGTCGTCATACCAGTCGACCCGTAGCGACCACACCCATCCGTTACGGGAGTCGTCTGGATCTACTCGTCCTCTCAGCCACATCGACGTGTCATACGTGTCACCGCCAGTGATCGGGAAGTCGTCTGAAGTGAGCCAGCCGTATGCGGTGGTGGTGATCACATGGGCATAGCTGCCGGTGTGGGTTCGGCGATTGCCCAGTTGCCGCGCCAATGCGACGTCGACTTGCCCAACAGTGACGACACATATGCGGTCCATCCGTCACCGTCCTCGAACCCGGGATCGTCAAGCAGGTTGGAGCCGCCGGATGCGGGGACGAAGGTGATGTCGTCAAAGGCGATCCAGCCGGTACCGTTGTAGAAGTACAGGTCGACCGTGGCTTTGGCCGCATTGGCGGGTGCGGTGACTCTGCCGCCGAGGTGCTGCCAGGTCGTGGTTAGCTCGCTGCCGGGACCGTAGTCGGCGTTGGTGTATGACAGGTAGGTGCCCTGACTGTTGTACCAGCGGACCCGGATGATCCAATTCGTCGAGTAGCTGGAGTCGGCATCGACCTTGCCGCGTAACCACCCATAGACGTCATAGGCCGTGCTGCCGGTGACGGGAACCTGGTCGGACCTGTTGTATCCGTAACTGGTGTTGCTGATCGCATACCCGTACGAACCTGTGTGCTTGTTTGCGATCCCTGAGGTGCCCCGATAGAAGTTCGTGCCCTCACCCAACACACTCGATGGCACCTCCGTCCAGTTCCCGGCCGTCTCAAAACCAGGGTTGGCGACCAGGTTCTGCGAAGGAGAAGAACATCGACAAAGGTGACATCGTCATATGTCACCCAGCCTTGGGAGTCGTAGAAGTGCAGCTGCACCTTGGCGGTAACAGCGCCGGCAGGTGCGGTCGACCCGCCCGCCGAGTTGTGTATACGTGATAGCCATCTCCGACGAGTTGCCGTCCTCGGCGTTCTGGTAAAGACAGCTGCGCTCCGGAGCAGTCGTAGAACCAGACACGTATTTAGCCGATGTTGCGGTCGCGTGAATCGTCGCCGTCGATCTGGCCCCGGATCCACGCAAGGCGTCGTAGTGATGCCCGGCCGTGATCGGGACCGGGTCGGATTGCAGGTAGCCGTATGCGACATTGGTGATCGATCGACCATAGGTGCCGGTGTGGTTGTCGGCGATTCCCCAGGTCGCCCGGTAATGGCTGGTTGATTCACCAAGCGGCTTGCTCGACCGACTCTGTCCAACCCGACGATGTTTCGAACCCCGGGTTGGAGGCCAGGTTCACCGACGTTGTGCCGTCGATCTCATATTCGTAGACATCGCCGATGTAGACGGTCGTGGCATCCGGATCGACACGAACGATCCGTTTCCCGTCGGCGTCGTAGTAGAACTGGGTTGTATCCGAGCCCTCGGTGACATGATCGAGGCGGTTATCTGGGTTCCAAACGAGGGCCTGGGTGCCGTTGGTGTCGTTCGGTTTAGCTGGTTGCCGTTACCGTCATAGGTGAAACTGTAGCCGGCAGTGTCGATGTCACCGCGTGGGCCCTGCGTTCCCTGCACCGTAGGCATAGAGTCCCGACATCGGTT
The DNA here is from genome assembly GCA_963777645.1 of uncultured bacterium. Classification (GTDB taxonomy): domain Bacteria; phylum Actinomycetota; class Acidimicrobiia; order Spongiisociales; family UBA5794; genus JAAETI01. The sequence goes on from CAVZRA010000002.1 coordinate 64,428, forward strand.
CGCGTCTTTAGGTTCCCGATAGCATCGTAGGTGAACGATTGGTCGTATCCAGCGACCCCAACCGACGTGTTGACCGATCCACAGTACGTAGTCCGTCGATGTGAACGCTCTTGGTCAGCCGGTTCGCTTGGTCGTATTCGAAGCATTGTCGCTGCCACCGTTGGGGCTGCCCGAGGTCCAGTTGGTCAACGTCCGGACGTTGCCGTTGTCGTCGGTATCGGGTCACGTGGGTTGGCGATATTGGTTGATGAGCCGCTCAGCCGGCCGGGTGATCGTACAGGCGTCGCGTGTTCGAGTAATCCCAGTTGCGGCCAACCTCATAGTCGTCCTGAACCAAGGTCATGGTCCGTCGGGAGCGCCCCAATAGTGATGAAGCTAGTGTCAGCGACATAGGTGTCATCACCGTCGAGACCGACGGGTTGGCCAAGACTGTTGTACGTCGTGCGACTGACCTTTACCCTGGATCCCCCAGTCGGCACCCCCCGGATACGTCATGGAAGACCGGGTTTCCGGCCAGGTCGTAGCTCCAGCGCATCCGGAACGTGCCGCGTCTGCGCCGGGCACAATCGTGGACTGGTCGGTCACCCGGCCACCATTGTCAAAGCCGTCATAGTCCTGTTCGATCGTCCCAAACGACGTGTCGTAGGCTTTGCTCCAATCAAGCAGGCCCTTGTAAGCGCCTGAGGTGTAGTAGGACCATTCGGCTAGGGTCGTCGACCCGGTGAAACGTCGCGTCGGGCGGTTTATATCGTCGTATTCCCATTGCACGGTGGTGTTGCGCCCGTCGGTTTGTGATATCAGGTTGCCGACGTCGTCGTACAAGTAGGTCCATTCGCCCATGTCGGGGTCGTCGATCGATCTCTTGCGGCCCAACCAGTCGTAGACGACTGAGGTTACGTTCGGTGAGCTGGCCGCGTCGGTGACCGTGGTGAGTCGGTTGGCTTTGTCGTAGTCGTAGGTCGTCTGATACCAGACTCCGTCGATCCGCTCCTTGACGATCGTCGAGTTGCCAAATGCGTCGTAATAGTAGATTTCGTTGGTGTTGTTCGGGTCGGTGACCGTGGTCTTCCACCAGCCCTCGGCATTGGTGACGACGTCCCACTGCAGGTGTACCAGGATCAAGGTTTGTTTTTGGTTTGTTCCGCTGGCTGTTGTATTGGTACTGGTGCCACAGCGGCAACGACGTCCATGTCGGCGAGACTGCCCCCGACCCGGCGGTGCCGCTCGTTTCGAACGGCTCGGACTGGTACTTCAGCACCCCATCGTCGTTCGTCTCGGAGGTGGTGACGACGCGTTGTCCACTATTGGGTGACGGCGTCTGGGTTTGGAACACGTTGCCGAAACCGTCGGCGTAGGCATATGTGTCGACCATTGTCCCATCCACATATGATCTCGTTCGGAGCCTCGCCGGTGTCGAATCGGTGTATTGGTAGGTCACCACGTCGGTGCTCGAGCCCGGTGCGGTCACCGCGGTAACACGTGTCCGTAGTCGTCCCGGTCGGCGCTGGTTGTCAGACCTCTTGGGTCCTTCACGGAGTTGACCCTGAAGTAGGAGTCGTAGCCGGTTTCAGTGACCAACCCCTCCGCATCGGTGACTTTCCACAGCCGGCCGTAGGGGACACCCGAGTCGTCATACGTGTAGGTCGTCCAGTGACCCTCGGCGTCTTCTACCCCGTTGAGGCGCCCGTCTGGTTTGTAGGTGTAGCGGGTCTGCACCCAATCCGAGCTGTTGCTTGATGCGTAATCCCGCTCGTAGTACAGGTGACCTTCGGTCGGTGGCGTACCGAGGGTCGACGAGTCCCAGAAATACCAGGTCTTCCCGATTAGGACGTCGCCGGATCCGGTCACGTCGTAGGTCTTCGTCTCTTTGGGACGATCGACGATGTAGCCATTCGACGTTTGATAGACATATGTCGTGCTGGTGAACCGCTTGTCGGTCGAATCAGCAAGATCACCGTGGTAGTAGGTTTGGTGGACGTTGCCGTAGGAGTCGTAGAGATAGCTCACCCGCGTCGACTTCGCGGTCCCACCATCGGTGGTGGTCGTGTCGACGGCGCTCACACCGATGAACCGGGCCGCGTCGCGGTCCCGAACCGCCGGTTACAGTCCACGTGTAGTCGGTGTCGCTGCGAGAAAACTCGGTACCGCCCGTGTCTTCGGTGATCGATCCGGCCGGTCTCCCTACCAGCCAGTAGTAGTCGGGTTTCGTCTGCTCACTGCTGTGACCGTCAAACACGGTGATGTTGATCACATCAGGGTCGCTCCGCACTGTGCCGTTGCAGTTGACCAGATCGTCCTTCATGCCCTGGTAGAACCAGGTGGTGGTGGTCAACCCGAACGGGTCCTCGACTTCTACCCATGAGTGACCGCGGAACACGTTCCAGGACGTGTCACACAAATCGGCGGTTGGGGAGATGTTCTTGGCCCACCGTGGCGTGCCATAGGTGTAGTTGTACGTCTGGGTGGTGCCCATCACCGGGTCATAGACCGTCACATCGTCAACCACCCACTTCAAGAATGTGATCCAAGTCCCGCCACCGGCATCGGCGGGGAAACAGTGATGAATGTTGTCGGTCCAGTCGGTCCACCCCGGATCGCCCCACTCGATGCAGTCGTCGCCGTCATCGAGATAGTCGAAACTGACCTTGCCGCCATACTCGTTGCGGATCGTCCCGATCCTCGCCACCGCCATCGGTGACAGCCCTGCCGGGTGGTTCTTGCGGTTGCCCAGCCACTGCCAGTCGTATTGGTAGTAGTCCACGGCCGGGAGCGAGTCCTGGGTCGACGCCGGTTTGAACCTCACCCAATTCAGCCGGGCTTCATGGCTGCCCGACAACGCGAGATACAGACTCTCGGTACCGGACAGTCCCGACACAGACACCGACACCGTCTCGTAGTCTTCTAGACCGCCGGTGTCGGGAATGTTGATTGTCGCCCGCGCGGTAGTGAACGGGTACGCGTCGTAGACCTTGATCTGCTGACCGGTGTAGTTGGAGGCGACCCGAACGACAATCTCGGTTGCACCCTGCTCGAATTCGGTCTCGTGAAACGACAAATGCGTCGAAGACGACCACGAAACCGCGTCCCCACCACCGATGTCGTTCGAAGACACCGTACCGACCCCACCGTTGTCAAAGGTGTAGTCCTCAGCCTCGATTTGCTGATACGCGTTGTAGGTGTACGCACCCTCCGGTCGGCGATGAATCCGATATAGCAACGTGCGCGGCTCCGACCGCGTCCGGGTCGTCGTCTTCAAACTGGGAATGGTCCGGTGTTGGCGCGTTCTGTGCAAGGTCATAAAGGGCCAAGGTTGACCAGCGATCCCCGCTGGTGTTCCGCAAGGTTTGCACCTGGATCGAACCCAACCGTAGCGAGGACCAGAACGTCGGCGACGACTCCGAACAGCTGCCCGACGGGCACCACAGATCCGTGGGCGTGTCAATGAATGCATTCGGCCAGGCACAATCACCAAAGGTGGTCGACGCGTCGCCGCAGCGCACCTCATGGTTGAACTTGACCCGAAGGCTCGGCTGCCCGGAAAGGAACGAGTACTCGATCAACTCGAGATGTGACGCTTGCACATACTCGTATCCGGATCCGTACCGGTTGAATTCCTGCCCATAGGTGAAGATGGCCGAGTTGCCGTCGGTATCCCGGATCTCATTCAGATCCCACTGATATACACTGTCGGCACCGCCGCTAAGCGGGATCGTCTGCGCGGAATCGTTCGTGTACCCGAAGATGTAGGTCGTGCCGTCTTTCCCCACGACCTCCCAATACTTGTTGTTGGCGTCGGGGTGCGGGTCGGGTGCGGTCTTGCGGGTCACCTTCCAGTACGGGTCGTCCTGCACCTTGAACGACGCGCCACCCAGCCAGACCAGACGCGACGACACCCCGTTCAACACAATCGAGTACTCATCACCCGCCGAACACAAATGCCCCGACGACTCGCAAGGCTTCAAATGCCGCGTGATGTAGCCCGGCGTATAGGACCAGCCAGCACCAATCGAACCCACCTGGTTGTTCGAGAATTCGTTCATTGTGTCGATCGCTGCCGACGAATACGACAACATGATGCTCGGAGTCGGACCCACCGCCGCTGTGGGCAGCTCAATCGGATACGACGTCTCAGCCGCGCCACTGAACTCGCCCACATTCCACGACGAGACCGTCTGGAACGGCGCCGCCGAGAAATCGCCGCCCGGGCCACTCGAACCCGCTGTCAACGTCAACATCGAGAACCCGCCACCCGTCAGGTCAAACGCCTCCACCCGCGACGGAGAGACCAACACTCGATCAAGCACCTCTGTCGACAGCGTCGCTCGCAACACCCGATCGGTCGGGTTGCTCACAGAATCCAGCCGCGTCGACTCCTTGCACGAGACCTCATCCCCCTCTTTCCCTTCGACAACCTCGCATCCCTCCAACAGCACGAACTCCAGCCGGGAAGCAGCACCCGCACCATGCAGAATCGGCAAATCGGTGTAATCCAGAACCACATCGACCGGCGAATCCCACTTCACTTCGCCCTCAGGCACCGAAGCATCGATCCGGAACCCAGCCCCGAACGGCGACACGGACTCGACCAGCGCCGGCTTGAACGTCTCCACCTCAAACCGCAGCGATTCAGGGAAGGCGTCCTTCTCGCCCACCTCAAACGTCAACGCCGACGACACCGGGGCGGCCCGCTTCTCTCCCGGATCGACCACGACCTCCGACACACCCACAACCAAACCCGGACGGTCCGCCTCAGGGTTACCCTCCCACACCGGCAGCACCGGCAACGGGTCATCAACCACAATCGGCTCAACCTTCGGAGGAGGCAACACGGGATCAGCCGGATCCTCGTCATACACGTCCTCAGCGGACGTCAAGACAGGTAGCGCCTGCCCACGATCCTCGACGCCTGGATCCCCGAGCTCTTCCTCAACCGAAACCGGTACAACCTCAACCTCGGCCTCCACATCAGGAGGCAGCCCCGAATCCTCCTGAGCCACCGCCGCCACCGACGACAACAACATCAACCAAGCAACAACCAGCCAGACAAACGGGAGCTTGCCCTTCCGACCAGAACCAAGACCCGACACCGTCCCTCCTCAAGTCGCAAGAGCTGGCAAAACAATACAACAGTATGGAACATCACGACAATTCGTCACGATCAGGCCACTCGTGCGCAAAGCCACCTGACTTCGCTAGCCACCAGCGGGCGGGCCGTCGCTACCTTGCACACCGACGACCAGCCCGTTCGAGACAGCACCGACCGTTCACAGGCAAAAGGACGCGGCCCAGTCCGTTAGAAGATCCGTTAGAAGCGGGACGTCCTGGACCAATCCGCCGGAGTCGAGAATTGCCGAGAACCCCCGTGTTTACAGGGGTTCTCGTTCGTAGCGGGGGTAGGATTTGAACCTACGACCTTCGGGTTATGAGCCCGACGAGCTGACCAGACTGCTCCACCCCGCGTCGTTTGGGAACGCGAGTTTAGCGCACTCCAGAGCTCGGCAAACCGCCGTACGGGGTGTGTCGCATTTGTTCTAGACACCTCTTGCTCGTGCCTCGTAGGGTTGCCGCCATGACCGACGGAATCACACTTCTCGAAGAGATGCTCACCGAGGCGCATCGCCTTATCACCGGTGTGCCATCAGATCAGCTCGACTTGCCGACACCATGCACCGAGTTCGATGTCAGAGCACTGCTCAACCACATGTGCACCTGGATTCAGGTATTCGATCGGGCCGTCAACGAGCGTGAACTCGACATCGACACCGAGACGTTCACCCTCGAGTCGGGCTGGGCCGACGTTTTTGCAGCAGCTGCTTCGGGAGTCCTCACCGGCCTACGCGCCAACGGGTACGACCGGCCCATGACCATGACCAGGAACCCCATCCCCGGCTCCATGGTCCTCGACATGCTGACCATGGAGTACATCGGCCACGGGCTCGATCTCGCCAGGGCAACCGGCCGGCCGCACCGGTTCACGGAAGAACAGGCAACAGAGGCGCTCGCCGCGGCCGAGCGGATGATCCAGCCGCAGTACCGCGGCACCGAACCGGGGCAGTTCCACCCGGTCGTCGCAATCGGCCAGGACGCCGGCAGAATCGAGCAGTTCATCGCCTTCCTCGGGAGGGACCCGGCAGCAGTCCGGTGACACTGTGGCATCATCCGGCCTGTGCCGGACGAGACGCCTTCCACTCCGCCGGGCCACCGGGCCCACCTCACCGCTCGTGACGAGCCCGCCCCGCCCATCTACCGATACCCGGCGGCGCCCGCCCTCGCCGATCTCGTCCACCACTTCTGGATTCCCTTGTGGAGCCTGCCCGCCGGCGAGATACGCACCCAGCGGATCCTGCAATACCCCGTATGCAACATCGTCATAGCCCACGACTACGCCAGGTTCTACGGTCCCAACTCCGGGCTCTCCATCGTCGACCTTTCCGGCGCCGGGTGGGCAGTTGGCGTGATGCTGCAGCCTGCCGCCGGTCGAATCCTGTGGGGCCAATCGGTGGCAACCGTCACCGACGGCAACATTCCGGTCGAGCAACTCACCACCGTCGACGGGGCATCGCTCCGTGACCTGGTACGCAACGCCATGGCCGACGACCCCGGCAACGAGACGAGCCATCGCCTGGCGATCGCGACCATCGAAAACGCCCTCGAACCTCTTCTCCCCGTCGACGAAGAGGGCAAGCGCGTCAACCGACTCGCGGAGATGGTCGAAACCGACGCGACCATCGTCCGAGTCGAGCAGCTCGCCACCGAGCTCGGCACCACCGAGAGGTCTCTGCAGCGGCTCACCAAGGACCGCCTCGGTCTCACCCCGAAATGGTTGATCCAGCGCCGCCGTCTTCACGACGCCGTCTCCGGGATCAAGACCGGCCCGACATCGCTTGCCGACCTCGCATACACCCTCGGCTATGCCGACCAGGCGCACTTCACCCGCGATTTCACCAAGGCCACCGGCATGACTCCCAGCCAGTACCTTGCGTCACAAGGTACCGGCTAGATAGACGCCACCCGTCCGACATTGTGGAGCGAGTCAAGCGCCCCAACGGTCCCAACCGGGATCAACCTTCTCGTCTTCTGACCCTGTTGCGCAGGGACATTTGACCCTACACAGCGGAATACCTTAGTTCTATACTACGGTACTAATGATCTTCAAGCTACAGCGAAAAACCGACCTTGCCCTCTCGGCACTCCGCTGCCTTGGTGCTGCACGGGACAACCGATTGACCGGCGTCGAACTGGCAGACGCCATAGAGACAACCATGTCGTTCCTGCCACAGGTGATGGCGCCGCTCGTGCGCTCCGGTTGGGTCGTCTCGGAGCGGGGACCCGGCGGTGGCTACCTCCTCGCCCCAGATTCCCCACCGCCAACCCTGTACGACGTCATCGAGGTAACCGAAGGGCCAACGATCAACGGGCGCTGCGTTCTCCGGGACGCTCCCTGCCCGGGAGACGACGCCTGCCAGATCCATTTCGTCGCCGATGAGGCCCGCGCAGTGCTTATTGACGGATTTCGCCGCATCCCGGCAGTCGAGACAAGTAGAGGATTCTCAGAATGACTCAGACCATCCAGGCCCCGCTCGATCACACCACCAGCGAGCCGATACCAAGCCACCCCCACTTCACGTTGGCGAGCATGACTGCCATAGGGCTGATCGGAGCTCTAGTTGCACTGGCGATCGCGATCGCCGGTTTGATGATCACCGCAGGACGCAACTCGGTAGACGACTCGCTGGTCGCCCAGAAGGTCGACGCGGCTCTCGCCGAGGCAACTCCACCCGCCACATCCGGAGCGACAGCCGATCCCACCGCCAGCGTCATCCCCGCCTTCGTACCCAAGGCGGAGCTCGCAGCCGCACCTGCGGGCGAGGTGAACGTGGCAACGGCACCCCAAATCCCGCCCGCAAGCGGACGGACCGAGCCTGCCATCGTCGAGGTTGAGTTTGTGGTCGTAGAAGGTGTCACCAGCATCGATCCCGAGACAGGCGTCGAATCCGAAACCTGGGGATTCAAGGTGGCCGGCGACAGCAACGTCGTATCGGGAACACCGGGACCTGTCATCCGTGCCCGTGTCGGCGACATTCTCCGCCTAACGATCACGAATCCGGCCTCGAGCATTCATCCACACAACATCGACCTGCACGCGGTTAGCGGACCCGGCGGCGGCGCCGCCGCCACGACGGTGGCCCCCGGTGAGAGCAAGACCATCGAAGCCCGGATGCTCTATCCCGGCTTTTTCATGTACCACTGTGCATACGGCGACGTGCCGGCTCACATCGCCCACGGCATGTATGGCGGCATACTGGTCGACCCGGAAACACCCCTGCCTGCCGTTGATCATGAGTGGTACATCGTGCAATCGGAGTTCTACACAACCAGCACCGAACCCGGTGTTGTCGACTTCGACAGGCAAGCGCTCACCGACGAGAACCCGACCTACGTGGTCTTCAACGGAGCCAAGGGCGCCGTCGCAGGTGATAACGCCCTCCAAATGGCCGTAGGAGAGCGAGCACGCATCTACTTCATCGACGCCGGGCCCGACCTCGACTCGAACTTCCATCCCATCGGGTCACACTGGGACGCCGTGTACCCCGAGGCCGCGCTACTCAATCAGCCCCTGCGGGGTTCGCAGACCACCCTGGTACCCGCAGGCGGTGGGGTTGTCGTCGACATCATCGGCCAGGTACCGGCCACGATCATCCTCGTCGACCACGCAATCTCACGAGCGTTCGACAAGGGCGCCATCGGCCAGATCGTCGTCAGCGGCGACGAGCAACCCGAGATCTTCGAGGTGATCAACCCGACACCAAGCGGGGAACAGTCGCAACCCTCGAGCGATCAGACGGCGGTACCTGGTGCCAGCGTATCCATCCTCCCGAATGCGTTCCAGGCGCAACCTATGGATGCCACAGACGAATTCGCCGACTTGGAGAACCCCGCCGATTACTCGATCAATACACTGACCGTCTCCGCCGGTACCACCGTCACCTGGACCAACGACGACCCGGGCATGCTGCACACCATCACCGCCGTCGACGGCTCGTTCGACTCCGGGTTCCTCAATGATGGCGACACCTGGTCATACACCTTCGCAGAACCCGGCGAGTTCGAGTACTTCTGCACTCCGCATCCCTGGATGCGGGCCAAGGTCATCGTGGAAGGGTAGAGATCGGCGCCACCCACTCGGACGGCGTTGTCTTCGCAACGGTGTCGGCGAGATCGGTATCGGCTGTCAACCGATCCCGTCCGCCGGGTCCCACACGTAGTCGATCTGCCGTGCGGTGGCGATCGCCAGTTCCCTGCCCTCGAGACGGTCAACCAGGTGCAGCGCCATTGCCATCCCGGAGCTAAGCCCACCTGAAGTCACCACCTCGCCCGAATCCACCCATCTCGCCCTGGTGGCGTGACCGGTGCCGATCCGTGCCGCAAGGTCATCGACGTCCTCCCAGTGTGTGGTCCAGGGGCGGCCGTCGAGCAGACCTGCGTCGCCGAGCAGGAACGCCCCGGTGCAGACGCTGCTCGCAACCGCGGCAACCGAGGTCAACGCGGCGACTGCATCCACATTCGAGGCATCGGCGGCAACCCGTTCGATGTCGATTGCCCCCGGTATCACCGCAACGTCGATCGGTCCCATGGAGGCCACCGTATGCGTTGGCACAAGCCCCATCCCGCCATACGCCATCACCGGGTCGCCGGTGACACCCACCACCGCCACCTGAAACGGTGCGGGACTCCCCCGGCGCACCGCCAGTCGTGCTGCCGTGAGGAACACTTCGTACGGACCGCCAACGTCGAGCAGGTCGACGTCTTCGAAAACCAGAATTCCGATGCGTGTCGTCATGGCGCAAGCATGCCACACCCGTCAGTCGGACGGACGGCTGCCTTCCTGGCGTTTCCGCAGCATCCTCATCGCCACGACGATACCGACAACCGGGCCTGCGACGAGCACGGCGATCGTGACGACCCCGGCGATCACGTTGTGCCGGAACACCTCGGGGATGCTCGCCTCGTAGCCGCTGTCGACACCCGAATAGATCACGACGTTCACGGCAACGATCGCACCCACGACGGCACCGACCACTCCCCCAACCAACACACTGACCAGCAAGGATCGTCGCCGCGGCTGCATCACCCCAGCATCGCAACATCGGCTCCGTCATGCCAACCCGGTGCCCACACCGGACACGGGGACCGAGCCAACCGGCTAACTTCGGACCTATGGCCGAGACACGGTTCATCCTCGCAATCGACCTGGGCACCTCGGGACCCAAGATCGCACTCGTCGGTGACGACGGCTCCCTGGTCGGCGGCGAGTTCGAGCCGACGGACCTGATCCTCTCCCCAGGTGGTGGCGCAGAGCAGGATCCGCGCCAGTGGTGGGACGCCATCACCGCTGCCGGCAAACGTACGGTCGCGGCCAAACCAGACGCACATATCGTCGCCGTCTGTGTCACGAGCCAATGGTCCGGCACCGTCGCCATCGGCGGTGACGGTGCGGCGCTGGGGAACGCCATCATCTGGATGGACACCCGGGGCGCCCCACACGTCGCCGACCTGATCGGTGGGCCGATCAGATTCCAGGGATACGACCCGCGCAAGGCACGCAAATGGATCCAGATCACCGGCGGCGCGCCATCCGGCGCCGGCAAGGACCCGATCGCCCACATCCTCTGGCTCAGAGCCGAGCGACCAGATATCTACAACAGAGCGAGGGCTTTCCTGGAGCCCAAGGACTACATCAACTACCTGCTCACCGGGAACATCACAGCCACCTACGACTCGATCGCATTGCACTGGTTCACCGACAACCGTGACCCTCACGGCGTCCAATACAGCGACGAGCTACTGGCATACGCGGGACTCGATCGCAGCGTTCTCCCCGACCTGTACCCAGCGGTGGCCACCATCGGAGAGGTCAAACCGTCGGCCGCAGCCGATCTGGGAATCCCGGCAGGGATCCCGGTGCTCGGCGGCACCCCCGACGTGCACTCGGCGGCAATCGGATCGGGCACCACCGCCGATCTCGCAGGTTCGCTGTACGTGGGCACGTCGTCGTGGATCACCTGTCACGTCCCGTTCAAGAAGACCGACCTCATCCACAACATCGCATCGCTCCCCGCTGCCATCCCCGGCCGGTACCTGGTCGCCAACGAGCAGGAGACCGCGGGCAAAGCGATCGAGTGGCTTTCCGACATCCTCTATCCGAACAACCCGGATCGCGCCTCGGTGTATCAGCGGATGAACGACATCGCAGGCACGGTCCCTCCGGGCAGCAACGGGGTCATCTTCACCCCATGGCTCTACGGCGAGCGCACCCCGGTCGAGGACGCAACCCTGCGTGGCGGTTTCTTCAACCAATCGCTCGACACCGGCAGCGCAGAAATGGTCAGAGCCGTCTTCGAGGGCGTCGCCTACAACGCCCGCTGGCTGCTCGCCACCGTCGAGAAGTTCACCGGCGCCCGGCTCGATCCGATCGTGATGGCCGGTGGGGGCGCGCTGTCGGGAGGGTGGGCACAGATCTTCGCCGACGTACTCGGCAGGACCATCCACCAGGCGGAGGACCCCATCATGGTCAATGTGCGCGGCGCCGGCTTGCTCGGCCACGCCGCCCTCGGCAACATCGCATGGTCGGACGTACCAAAGCTCGTCCCCATCGGCGGGATTCATCCACCCAACCGCGCCAACAAGGCTGCCTACGATCGGCTTTACGATGCGTTCCGTCACATCCACAAGAACAACCGGCGCACGTACAGCAAGCTGAATCGATAGTGTCGCTCACCAACATCGCAGAACGTCTTCTCGCCAGGCTCCCCTCCCGGCTGGCGGAGTCTCTATACGGTGGAGCGCAGCGAATCCCCAGGGTGCGACGGCTCCTCGAGTCCGAGTACGCCGAGCTACTCGATTCGGCACCCACCCCCCACCCGGCGGGAAACCACACAGTGCACGGCAAGCTTCCGAAACAGCCACTCAGCCGAGACGAGATCGTCGCCGAGGTGACGGCATTGGCAAACGACGAGGAAGATTGGAAGCAGGGCCGAGCGTCGGGCGCCGTCTATCACGGCGATGCAGACCACATCGAATTCCTCAACCGGGTCTACGCCATCCAGTCACAGTCGAATCCGCTCCATATCGACCTTTGGCCCTCGGGCGCAAAGTTCGAAGCCGAGGTGACGGCGATGACCGCCGCCATGCTCGGCGGCGGTGCAACCTCCGATGAAATCGTGGGCATGGTGACATCGGGAGGCACCGAGTCGATCATCCTCGCAATGAAGGCCTACCGCGACCGGGCCGGGATCCGGCATCCCGAGATGGTGGTGCCCGACTCGGCCCACGTCGCCTTCGACAAGGCAGCCCACTATCTGGGTTTCAAGCAGATTCGGGTCCCCGTTGGGCCCGACTATCGGGCCGACGTCACCGCCATGGCCAGTGCCGTCACAAGACGCACAGTTGTTGTCGCAGGCTCGGCGCCCGGGTTCCCCCACGGAGTGATCGACCCCATCGCGGCTCTGTCGGACATGGCCAGGGAACGCGGCATCGGCTTCCACACCGACGCTTGCCTCGGGGGCTTCGTCCTCCCCTGGGCGGAACGGCTCGGCTACGACGTTCCCCCGTTCGACTTCAGACTTCCCGGCATCACCTCGATGTCGGCAGACACTCACAAATATGGTTACGCCGCCAAGGGAACATCGGTTGTGCTGTACCGGGGCCGGGAACTGCGTCACCACCAGTTCTATGTCGCCACCGATTGGCCGGGTGGGCTGTACTACTCGCCCACCATGGCGGGGAGCCGCCCCGGTGCGCTGTTGGCGACGGCATGGGCGGCGTTGCTGTCAATTGGTGAGCAAGGCTACCTCGACGCCACCAAAGCAATTCTGGAGACCGGGGCCGAGGTGCGTGCCGGTATCGAAGCGATCCCCGGCCTGCGGGTGCTCGGCGACCCGCTGTGGGTGATCGCCTTTGCCTCCGACACGGTCAACATCTACGAGGTGATGGCCCGTATGGCCGAGCGGGGCTGGAGCCTCAACGGGCTGCACCATCCCCCTGCGGTGCATATCGCCCTCACGTTGCGACATACCCGGCCGGGTGTCGTCGAGACATTTCTGTCGGACCTCGAGTGGGCCGTAACGGAGGCCCGCAAGACCGGCACCGAGCCACATACCGGCTCCACGCCCATATACGGCATGGCCGCCACCTTCCCCGCCCGGCGTGCAGTGGGTGACCTGCTGAGACGCTACATCGACAAGATCTATGAACTCGGGCACAGCAGCGAATAGCCGGGTGAGCAGCGGCCCTGCACCGCCCCACGGCGTTGTCCGAACACCCTCGAATTCACTGCGTCTTCGTTGGTCGCGAGCCGTTCTGGGAAAAATTCCGTTTGGAAAGGGGGCCATCAGCCATCTACCGTGAACACCGGAATGACGCACTCCGTGCGCCGTCGGGAGGAGGAAGTAGTAATGACGAAACGTCTATTTACGCTACTGATCGCTCTAGTGCTCGCCCTCGCAGCATGTAATGGTGACAGCAGCAGTGACACAACCACAACCGCCGCGGCAGGTGGCTCGGAGACAACAGCGGCGCCGGCAGCATCCGGTTCGTTGCTCCAAACCGTCAAGGACCGAGGCACATTGATCTGCGGCGTCAACGACGCCGTCCCGGGCTTCGGGTACACCGACGCCGAGGGCAATTTCTCGGGCTTCGACGTCGACTACTGCCATGCCGTTGCGGCAGCCGTCTTTGGTGACGCCAGCAAGGTCGAGTTCAAGGCACTGACGGCGCAGCAGCGGTTCACCGCTCTCCAGTCGGGCGAGATCGACGTGTTGATCAGGAACACCACCTGGACCGCAAGCCGTGACGGCGGTGAAGGGGCAACATTCCTGCACACCACGTTCTACGACGGGCAAGGCATGATGGTCCGCGCCGATAGCGGCATCACCACCATCGAAGATATGGCCAACCTATCGGTGTGCGTGCTCTCCGGCACTACCACCGAGCTCAACCTGGCCACCAGGTTCGGCGATATCCCGTATACCCCGTTGACCTTCGCAGACAATGACCAGCTCCAGGCGGCATTCGTGGCCGGTCAATGTGACGGCTGGACTTCCGACAAGTCACAGCTCGCCGGTGTCCGCTCCAACTTCCCGGAGGCCGACGGTGGCCCCAGTGCGCTCGTCATCCTCGATGAGACGTTCTCCAAGGAGCCGCTCGGCCCGGTGGTCGCCGATGGCGACACGCAGTGGGCGCAGGTGGTCGATTGGGTGGTGCTCGCCACGTTCCAGGCCGAGGAGTTTGGTCTCGACTCGACAAACGTGACTGCATACACCGGCGATGATGCCGGCGTCCGTCGGTTCCTCGGTCTGCCCATTAAGACCGACTCCGGCGAAACGGTCTTCGATCCCGGCCTCGGTTTGCCCACCGACTACGCCATGCAGGTGATCAGCCAGGTAGGCAACTACGCCGAGATCTTCGACCGCAACGTCGGCCCGGACACGGCGCTCGGCCTCACCCGCGGCGTCAATGCGCTGTGGACCGACGGTGGCTTGCTCTACGCCCCGCCGTACCGCTAGATCGAAAGGAATCAGCGAGGGGTCGGGTGACCAACCCGGCCCCTCCGCACACAAGGAGCAGGTTTGACCGCGATCGAGACGCCCGGCGGGACGGTACGGCCTCCCTTCTGGCGTGACATCCGCGTCATCAGGGTCGTGCTCCAGGTCCTGGCCGTTGTCGTTGTGTTCGGCGCTCTCTGGCTGCTGGGCAACAACCTGCGCAACGAACTAATTCGGAAGAACCTGCCAACCAACTTCGACTTCCTCAGTCGACCGACCGGAGTCACCATCTCCGACAGCGGATTCGACCCGGGATCACCGGTGAGCGCGGCACTGTTGGCCGGGATCAAGAACACGTTCCTGCTCGCCATCGTCGGTATCCCCCTGCTGACGGTACTGGGCACTCTCATCGGGGTCGCTCGCCTCTCGACGAACTGGCTGGTTGCCAAAGCGGCGGGGGTCTACGTTGAAACCATCCGCAACATCCCGCCGCTGCTGATCATCATCTTCGTCTTCAATGCTGTGATCTTGCAGTTACCTCCTCCCAGTGATCCGGCGACTCCATTTGACTGGTTCGTCATCAGCAACCTGAAGATCGTCGGCCCCAGTCTCATCACCGAGTCCGGAGCGGGACTGCTCTGGATCATCATGCTGCTCGGTCTGGTCGCCGCCGTGGCCGTCGGCATCTGGCGCACCCACTACTCGGAACGGACCGGGCGACCCCATCACCGCATCTTGATCGGCTTTGGTGTTGTTGTCGTCTTCGCTGTCGTCGGGTACCTGATAGCGGGCAATCCGATCCAGGTCGCGCTCCCCCGACTCGACGGACGGATTATCACCGGTGGGTTTGGTGGCCTCGGCTCTTACTTCTCCCTGCTCACCGCCCTCGTCATCTACACGGCAAGCCACGTCGCCGAGATTGTTCGCGGCTCGATTCTCGCGGTCCCTAAGGGGCAAACGGAAGCGGCCAATGCCCTCGCCTTGTCGGGATTCCAGCGGCTGCGCTTCGTTACCCTTCCGCAGGCGCTCCGTATCGCGATACCGCCGATCATCAACCAGTACCTCAATTTCGTGAAGAACACGTCACTCGCCATCGCCATCGGGTTCGCCGAGATCACCCTGATCACGTTCCAGGCCATCGGCAACGGTTATCCGGCACCGCAGCTCATTGTCCTGCTGATGGCTGCCTACCTCCTGTTCTCGCTGACGATCTCGGTGATGGTCAACATCCTCAACCGTCGCCTGCAACTGGTGGGACGCTGATGACCACGACCACGCCCCAGCAGCTCACCGTCACCCGAGCGTCTCGCGCCGCGGCATGGTTGAGAAAGAACCTGTTCTCGACCTGGTACAACACTGCGCTCACGGTTGTGTTCGGCGCTTTCATCCTTTTCGTGCTTTTCCGGCTCCTCGGCTTCCTGCTCGACATCGACACCACGATCATCCGGGTCAACCTGAAGCTCTACATGACAGGGCGCTTCCCGAATGAACAACTCGAACGGCTCTGGATCGGGGTATACATCACTAGCGCCGGCATCGGCCTGTTCGCCCGGGCCATCGCACGCAATGCCGAGATCAAGGCCCTCGACGCCGGGATGGCAATCGACCACGCCGGATGGCAATCGGTCATCAGGCGCTTCTGGCCGATCCTGGGCCTCGTCGCCGTCATCCTCGGCTTCACCCAAACTCCGCTCCCAACGGTGCTCACCCTGGGCGCCGCCGCCATCGGCATCGGCGCCTATGTATCTGGTGCGGCGCTGCCCCGAGCCGTCATCAGGCGCTCATGGCTGATCCCCCTGGTGGGAACCGTCGCCTTCTACCTCGGCATCGCCGGCTTCGGCGGTGTGGGCTGGGACAAGTGGGGCGGCTTCTTTGTCAACATCGTGCTCACGATCGCCGGCATCACGCTTGCCTTCCCGCTCGGCCTACTGCTGGCACTGGGACGCCGCTCCACGCTACCGGTGGTCCGGTACCTGTCTGTGACCTACATCGAGTTCCTGCGCGGAGTACCGATGATCTCACTGCTTCTGCTTGGTGCGTTCGCTCTCGGGTTCCTCATCCCCGGAGATCGGCAGTTCAGCCTCTTCATACGTCTGTTGATAGCGATCACGCTGTTCCAGTCGGCATACATCGCCGAGGTGGTGCGCGGCGGGCTCCAGTCGGTGCCGAAGGGACAGGTTGAGGCGGCCCAGTCGTTGGGCTTGACCCCGTGGAAGACAATGCGGCTCATCGTTCTCCCCCAGGCGCTGCGCAACGTGATCCCGGCAATGGTCGGCCAGTTCATCAGCCTGTTCAAGGACACGACACTGGTATCGATCGTCAAGCTCCTGGACTTGCTGCTTGCTGCGCAGGTTTCGACTGCGCAGCCCGAGTTCCAGGCACAAGGATTGCAGGCAGTGACACTGCCGTTTGCGGCCCTCTTCTTCTGGGTGGGCTGCTATGTGATGTCACGCGAGAGCAGACGACTGGAACGGAAACTGGGAGTAGGTGAGCGATGACAAACCGCGAAGTGTTCTCCGATGCCACCCAGATGGCGGGCACCGGCGAGACGATGATAAAACTAGAAGGCGTCGACAAATTCTTCGGTGATTTCCAGGCTCTCAAGAACATCAACATCCGCGTCGGCAAGCAGGAAGTCATCGTGGTCATCGGCCCATCCGGGTCCGGCAAGTCAACGATGATTCGCTGCATCAACCGTCTCGAGAAACACGATCGGGGTCGGATCACCGTAAACGGCATCGACCTCTCCGATGACATCAAGAACATCCAGGAGATCCGCAAGGAAACCGGGATGGTGTTCCAGCAGTTCAACCTATTCCCACATCTGAGCGTGATTGACAACATCACGCTCGGCCCGCGCCAGGTGCGCAACGTGCCCAAGAAGCAGGCGGAGGACCTGGCGATGGACCTGCTAAACCGCGTGCAGATCCCGGAACAGGCCCAGAAATACCCGGGCCAGCTGTCCGGCGGCCAGCAGCAGCGCGTCGCCATCGCCCGCTCGCTAGCAATGAACCCGCAGGTGATGCTCTTCGACGAGCCGACATCTGCGCTCGACCCGGAGATGATCAAAGAGGTGCTCGACGTGATGCAGGAGCTGGCCACCTCAGGCATGACCATGATCGTGGTCACCCATGAGATGGGCTTCGCCCGCGAGGTCGCCGACCGGGTGGTCTTCATGGCCGACGGTGAGATCGTCGAGGTCGGCTCTCCGGAGCACTTCTTCACCAACCCCGAAGAGGATCGCACCAAGCTATTCCTCAGCCAGATCCTCTAGCCCTCTCCCTCCATTCCGCGCAGCAGTTCCGGAGGAACTGCCGACGGACCGGCGTAGCCGGTACGCAGCGACGCAGGAGGGTGGGACATCAACGTGGTAGACAACACCAAGGTTCCTCCCTCCCCCCTTTTCGTCCTCCCTTGAGGGAGGACGGCGGAGCGCAAGCGAAGCAGGAGGGTGAAACCTCAACGTGGTCAACAACACCAAGGTTCCTCCCTCCCCGGTCGAATCTCACGATCCGACCGACCCTCCCGCTGGGAAGGTGAAGAAGGGGCCCGAGCAACACAGGGGGTGAAGAAGTGAGGCCGCCCCCTTCGGGGCGGCCTCTGACGTTGTGTTGCGGATGGAGTTGGCTTATGGGGCCCACATGTCGACGGTGAGACCCACGATCACGGGCTGGCCGTTCTCGTAGTCGATCGACACGTACCAGGTAACCCAGTCGAGACCTTCGTACTGCGGGTCGTCGCCCGGGTCGTAGACGCCGACATAGTTGAAGCCACGGAACTCGAACGGCACCACGTCGGCTGCGAGCCGACCATTGCCGCCGGCGATCGGGTCGTTGTAGCTCAGCTCGGTATCAGGGTCGTCGTACGCCGACAGGAAGCTGTCTGTGATCGCCTCGGCAAAAGTCTTCGCCGGGATCTCGTCGAGCTGGTCCGGGCCCAGCGCTGCCGACGGCCACTTGTATGTGGTGGGATCGGTGAGGATCCCATTCAGCTCGTCCGGGGAAAACCGGATCGGCGCAGCATTGTGCGAGACGTACAGACCACGTTGCGAGGTCACCTGACGCAAGTCACCTTTGTTGGCGATGATCGACGCAAACTCGTCGAGAAGCGCCGTGACCCTGTCATCGTTGGCAAAATCGCTCGCCGTCACCACGGCTCCGAGGAATCTGCCGTTGACCCAGAAGTCACCAAGCGGGGTGACGATCTGCTCCCACACCGACGATCCGACGACCTCGGTGAGGCCGGTCTTCGCGACGATGACACCGGGGACGAGGATACCGACGACAGGAGCCTCGACCCCCGGGTCCTCACGGACGTTAAGTGTGTCGTCGCTCGCTACCAGGACCACCTTTGCCAGGTCCTTGGAAGCAACGCCGGCGATGTCGACATCACCCTGATGCCAGGTTGGGGCCGGGCCAGCATCTGCGACCGGCTCGATCGGAAGGATCGTCGCATAGTCGGCACGGGTCACCGGGTCGCCGAGCACAACGCCCTCACCCGAGAACACGTCGACAGGCTGACCGTCGATATGGAAAAGGACCTGATCTACCGTCGGGAACTGGGTGAGCGTGTACACCACCTGAGCCAGCCGGCTCAGAATGTTGAACGAACCGCCACCGACCTCGAACTCACGAGACAGGTCGATGGTCGCCAGACCGTTGTCGATGGTCAGACCTAAAAGGAGCGTGTCCTTCGGGATGGAGCTGGAGAGCTCGGTGTCTGCCTCGGCTGCGGTCGGACCTGCGATGAGCGCCTTGATGGCGTTGGTCGCAACCTCGGGGCTGTCGACCGCTCTGGTGACGGTTGCCGCCGAGAGGCCTTCCTTGACGAAGTACAGCTCGACGAAAACCTGATCGGCCGACTCACCGTCTGCCGGGGCCTGGGTGGTGGTTGTCGTTGTCGACCCGGTGTCGTCGCCCGGCAGCGTGGTCTCTGTCGGCACTGTTGTCGTGGTGGCGGAGTCGTCAGGCTCGGTGGTCACGGGCCCGGCACTGCCGCTTTCGCCTGCACCGCAAGCGCTGACCAACAGGGCCAACACGCTGATGATGAGAATGAGTTTCTTCATTTCTTCCTCCTGTGAGGGTTCCGTTCTCTCACCCTCAGCATGCAGTGGCTACTTCTCAGGAACATCACCGGTTTGTAACGAATCTGTCACAGGCAAGGAGAGCCGGAACACCATTCCTCCGGCGACACCACGCGAGGCCGTCAACTCGCCACCGATACGGCGGGCATGCTCGGCGGCAATCGCCAGACCGAGTCCCGAACCACCCTGGCGAGATGCATCGGCCTTGTAGAAACGGTCGAACAGGTGCGGCAGATCCTGCTCCGGCACTCCGGGCCCCTCATCTGCCACCTCCACAACCAGAGCACTGTCGAGGATGCCTGCGCTCACCGTCACTTCCGCCTCCGGGGCGTGGTTCCTGGCGTTGTCGAGCAGGTTGCCGACGATTCTCTCGAGCGACCTGCGGTCCGTGTTGACACGGCCGACGGACTCTGCGACGTGGAGGCGAGCCGCCGGGTAGCGATCGGCGATCACGGCAGCAAGGAACCGCGCCACATCGATATTGGAGGTATCAACCGGCATCGACCCGGCCTCCAGCCGGGAGACCTCGAGAAGCTCTTCGACGAGAACCCGGAGACGGGATACGTCGTTGACCAGCATCTCCGCGATCCTGCGGTCTCCTTCGGGCAGCCTGTCGACTCGTTGCTGAAGCATGGCGGCCTCGTTCACCAGCGCGGTCAGCGGAGTACGGAGCTCATGGGAGACGTCGGCGACAAACCGGCGCTCCCGATCGTGCGCCTCCACCAGTGCGTTGATCTGGTCCTCGAGCGAAGTCGCCATCCTGTTGAAAGCCACCGCCAGGCTGCCAAGCTCGTCGTTGGTCTCGGCCGGCAGCCGCACCGACAGATCGCCGGACGACATCAAGTTGGCAGCCCGCCCCGCCACGGCTACAGGGCGGAGCACTCGCCGGGCGATCAAGCCTGCACCGAGGGCACCGAGCACGAGCACCGCTAGGCCGGCGATCAGGAGCATGCGTGCCAGTTGGCTGATGGCATTGGTCACATCCGCCGCCGAGTAGAAGAAATAGAAGTCGGGACCGTCCGGAGGTCGCCTTCCCGCAACCACCAGCGCCGGCTCGCCATCCAGCTCGAGGAACTCGTAGCCGTATTCCCCTCTGGCAACGACGTCACGCACCTCCTCCGAGATCAGGCTGCCGGCATCGAGGAGACCGGGGCCGGAAGCGTACGTCTCCCCGTCCGGAAACTCGACGTACACGCCACCCGTCCCACGCAACAGGAAGCGGTCGACCAGACCGCTGCGCTGGAAGTCCTGGGGGCCCGCCCCTTCGGGGAGCTGGTCGGTCGAAGCGAGCACCGTGATGTTGAACTCGGCTCTGGTGACGGCGTCGTTCACCAGCTGGTCTCGTAGCGACTCCCGCACCAGGAAATAGGAGAGCAAAGCCACCGATCCCGCCGTCAACGCGATCAGGGCGATGACCGTGACGATGAGGCGTGATCGGAAGCTGCGGAACATATCAGGGCCCGGCCTTGTAGCCGACACCGCGCACTGTGTGGATCAACTCCATGGCACCCAGCTTGGCGCGGAGTCGCTGAATGGCGACGTCGACGAGACGTGAATCACCGAGGTAGTCGTAACCCCACACCTTCTCCAGCAGCACGTCTCTGGTGAAGACCTGGCCCGGCCGTCGCGCCAGCTCCAGCAGCAGCCTGAACTCGGTTGGGGTGAGCATCACCTCCTCGTCGCTAACGGTCACCGTGTGCCCGGGAACGTCGATTCGTAACGCGCCGAGCGTCAGCGTCTCGGCCGGGTCCATCAGCTGTGTTCGCCGTAGCGCCGCCCTGATCCGGGCCACGAGGATGGGCATCTCAAAAGGCTTGGTGACATAGTCGTCGGCTCCCGATTCGAGCCCGACCACGACGTCGATGGCGTCACCACGTGCCGTCAGCATCACCACCGGCACCGACGACTCGGCACGGATGGTGCGGCACACATCGAGCCCGTCTCGTTTTGGCAACATCACATCGAGCACGACCAGATCGGGATGGTCGTGACGAAAACGGATCAGCGCCTCTTCTCCATCGGCGGCGGTATGCACCGTGAACCCGGCATCCTGGAGACCGAGTTTGGTGATCTCCCGGATCGAGGCGTCATCTTCGACAATCAGAATGGTGGCATCCACAGTCCGTCAGTATCGCGGACTGACAGAGAAACCACCGTCATGGTGTATCGCTACACCACGGAAACAACAACGAGCGCTCTCCCTCCCCGGCCGCATCAGAGATGCGGCCGACCCTCCCGCTGGGAGGGTGAAAGAAAGGCTCCCTATCCCTCAACATCCGCCGGAGCAAGACCCCACCCCGCCTGGAGTCCGCCTACGACAGACTCCCCAGCTGATTTGGCGAAGCCACATCACAGCCCACCCTGCCTGAAGTGTGCCGCGGGCAGACTCCCCAGTTGATTTGGCGAAGCCAAATCAACCCTTGACAGTCAGACACACCGTCGCTACTTTCGGGCTCCGTGAAGAACGTTACGTCCACCCGAATGATGTGCATGGCCAACATTGAGCCGTGCGGATTTGTCGTGTAACGAGAATCACCAAGGGAAACCAACCACCCGCACCGGCTCAGCCGGGAGCGGGTTTTTTCTTGCCCATCCCGGTAGAGCCGGTCGGAATCCACGAGGGAGAACGACCAGATGAGCAACTACCGCTTCGAGACACTCCAGGTACACGCCGGGCAGGAGCCGGCAGCGGGCACCAACGCCCTCGCAGTACCGATCTACCAGACCACCGCATACGCCTTCAATGACAGCGACCACGGGGCGCGCCTGTTTGCGCTCGAGGAGTTCGGCAACATCTACAGCCGGATCATGAATCCGACTTGCGACGTATTCGAGAAACGCGTCGCTGCTCTCGAGGGCGGTGTCGCTGCCCTGGCAACGGCCAGTGGCCAGTCGGCCCAGTTCCTCACCTTCGCCACGTTGTGCGAGGCGGGGGACAACATCGTCAGTACCAGCTTCCTCTACGGCGGCACCTACAACCAGTTCAAGGTTGCGTTCAAGCGTTTCGGCATCGAGGTTCGCTTCGTCGACGGCGACGACCCTGCCGAATTCGCGGCTGCCATCGACGACAGGACCAAGGCCATCTATCTCGAATCGATCGGCAATCCTCGATTCAACGTGCCGGACCTGCCCACGCTTGCCCAGGTCGCTCACGATGCAGGCGTTCCTTTGGTAGTCGACAACACCTTCGGCGCGGCCGGCTATCTGTGCCGACCCATCGACCACGGTGCCGACATCGTGGTCCAGTCGGCTACCAAGTGGATCGGCGGGCACGGCACGTCCATCGGCGGCGTGATCGTCGACTCAGGCAAGTTCGACTGGCGCAATGGTAGGTTCCCGATCTTCACCGAGCCCTCGCCCGGCTACCACGGCCTGGTGTTCACCGACGTCTTCGGCCCGGACGGCCCATTCGGCAACATCGCCTTCATCATCCGGGCTCGGGTGGAAGGTTTGCGTGACTTCGGACCGGCACAGGCCCCGTTCAACTCCTTCCTGTTCCTTCAGGGTCTGGAGACACTGTCGTTGCGGGTGCAGCGCCACGTCGACAACGCACAGGCCCTCGCCGAGTGGCTCGAATCCCACGAGGCAGTGGAATGGGTCAACTACCCGGGCCTCGCCTCCCATCCCTATCACGACACTGCCAAGCGGATACTGACCAACGGGTTCGGTGCGGTGCTCTCGTTCGGGATCAAGGGTGGTGCTGCCACGGGTAAGAAGTTCATCGATTCGGTGGAACTTGCGTACCATGTCGCCAACCTTGGCGACGCCAAGACCCTGGTCATCCACCCTGCGTCGACCACCCACCAGCAGCTCAGTGACGAGGAGCAGGCAAGCGCCGGAGTCACCCCCGACCTGATCCGCGTATCCGTCGGGATCGAGCACATCGAGGACATCAAGGCGGACTTTGCTGCTGCGTTCGCCAAGGCCGGGGTAACGGGAGCGGTTGCATGAGCCTGAAGCGTTGGATCTCGGATGAAACCGAGTTCCTCGACATCGAGGGCCCCATTCCCCTCGAAAGCGGCAACAGCCTTCCCCAGATCCGGATCGCATACCGGACCTGGGGAAGGCCCCGCTCCAATGCCACGCTGGTTTGCCATGCGCTGACCGGCTCTGCTGACGCCGACGACTGGTGGGCAGATCTCTTCGGGCCCGGAAAGGCGCTCGACCCGGAACAGGACTACATCGTCTGCGCCAATGTCCTCGGTGGTTGCTACGGAACAACCGGCCCAACCAGCCGGGCACCAGGTGCCTTCGAGCCATACGGCGCAACGTTTCCCCGCATCAGCATTCGAGACATCGTCCATACCCAGGCGCTTCTGCTCGACCATCTCGCCGTCGCAACGCTCGACCTGGTCGTTGGTGGTTCGATGGGCGGCATGCAGGTGCTCGAGTGGCCACTGCTCTATCCAGACCGGGTCAGGGCAATCGCACCCATCGCCACCGGCCCAACCCAATCGGCATGGGCGGTCGCCCTCTCCGAGGCACAACGACAGGCCATCACGGCCGACGCCAATTACGCAAACGGTCGCTATCGGCTCGGTGCGGGCCCCTCGCAGGGTCTCGGCGCGGCCAGGTCCATGGCGATGATCAGCTACCGGAGCCCCCACAACTTCGCCAGCAGGTTCGGCCGCCAGGTTGCTGACGATGACACGCTCCAGGTGCAGCGCTACTTGCGCCATCAGGGCGCCAAACTCGTCGACCGCTTCGACGCCAATACCTATCTAACCCTCATCGATGCCATGGACACCCACGACGTCGGTCGCGGTCGTGGCTCGGTGTCGGAGGCGCTTGGCACAATCACCCAACCGGCCCTCGTGGTCAGCGTCAGCAGCGACGGGCTCTACCCACCAGATGAGGTAGCGGAAATGGCGACAGACCTACCCAATGCGGAGCTACACGAGATCGACGCACCCCAGGGTCACGATTCCTTCCTGATCCGTGTTGCCGAACTCAACGAGCAACTGGTTGGCTTCATCGGCCGCCACGGCCTCCGACGTCCGCTCCGAGCTGCAGCAGGGAGCTAGTCGGGCAACACCCGAAGGAAACCCGACCGAGTTCTGCCAAACAGAATCTCAAATCTCCCCAGGAGGGTGAGCCGTCACCCTCCGGATGGAGCGGAACCTTGCTCGTCCGCGATGATCTGCGCTGCCCGCTGTACGTAGCCTTGAGCTTCTGCAACCTTGTCGGCGTAAGTACCGAGATCACCGCTCAGCAGCGCTGTGTTGGCATCCGCCAGCGCCTGTTGAGCAGCGTCGACCAGGGAGGCGACCTGCTGAGGAACCACGGCGGTTGTGCCATCCGACGTCTGGGTCGAATCACCCTGGCCGAAGATGGCATCAAGGGTCTCCGCAAGCGATGCCCGCATTTCGATATCGCCGTTGTACGACACGACCACGCGTTTGAACTCCGGGATACCGGACTGCGCGGTCTGGGTGGTTGGAGCGGAGAGTCCCGACGAAGTAGCGGCCGTCGACGTGCCGGAGCCGGAGTCGGCCCGGATATAGATGGGCTGCACGTACAAGATGGACTGCTCGATCGGCAGGACCAGCATGCTCCCCTGGATCACGTTCGACCCACCCTGTCCGAGCAGGGTGAACTCGGCGGAGATGTCCGGGTTCTGATTGATCAGATCACCCACCTGGCCGGGACCATCGAGCTGTGTCGCCGCAGGCAACCGGTATTCGATCATTTCCCCATACTGATCAGGATCGCTCTTGGCGATCAGGAACGAGACCATGTTGGGTCGCTCGGCCGGAGTGAACGGCTGCATGATGATGAACGAGAGGTCCTGCTCATCCGGCAAGCTCATCAGGAGGTAGTAGGGCAGCATGGGCCGGGTACTCGTGTCCTGGTTGCGCAACGACGGACGAGGTGCGGTCGATGGGTCCCGTGCGATCTCCCACGGATCGACCCGGTTGAAGAACTGTCGGGCATCAGTGATGTGATAAAGCGTGTATTGATCGGACTGCACCCGGAAGAGGTCCTCGGGATACCGCATGTGGATCCGTATGTCCTCGGGCATTTCCGAGCCGTCGACAAACACCCCGGGGAAGATCTTGCGTTGGGTCTGAATGAGCGGATCCCCGGAATCGACGACGTACAGGACCACGGTGCCGTCGTAGGCGTCGACCGTCGCCTTGACCGAATTGCGGATGTAGTTGAAGCCCCTCGGCAGGTACGCAGTCGAGTTCAAACGCCCCGTCGGCGCCTCCTGCGAGTACGGATAGTTGTCTGTGACCGTGTACATGTCGACCATCCACACCAGCCGTCCTTCTTTGGTGAGGACAAGGTATGGGTCGGAGTCGGCATAGAGGAACGGTGCAATCCGATTAATCCTGCTGACGATGTTCCGCTCCATCATCACCTTGCTGGTCGATGTGAGCTGGCCGGAGATCAGCGTGTCCAGATCGGCGTAGCGGAGCGCAAACGCCGCCCTACGGAAGATGTTGCCCAGCTCGACCCCGCCTGCCCCGTCGTAGCTGTTGTAGACGACGTCCGACCCCTCTTCGCTGACCGGATAGTCGACCTCGTTCTGGAGACTCCCGACAACGCTGAACGCACCTGAGGCCGAATCGGAGAAATAGATGCGATTCTGGACAGTGTTCAGATCGGGGGTCGTGCTCACCGGAGGAATGTCACGAACCATCAGCTGTGGCTGCCCGGTCGGGGTAACGCTGTTGGCGGGTGAGACTACCGAGCCGAACCCATGGGTGTATACCAGCTTCTCGTTGACCCAGCCCCCGGCGGGAATGTTCGCTTCGTCGAGCTCACGCGCAGACACCATCAACTGGGTCAGCTTGCCGTCGATTTTATAGCGGTCGACATCGACATCGGTGATGTCGTAGAACGTCTTGATGTTCTGCAGCTGCTTGTAGGTGGTGGTGAGCACACCCGGATCCCACAGCCGGATGTTGTCAACCGTGCCCTGGTTGGCCTCGAGGTCGGCACGAGTGAGATCTCCCGAGCCGGCAAACGAAGTGACTTCGACGTTCGATAGCCCGTATGCGGCGAGGGTCGACTCGATGTTGTAGCCGACGAACTCCTGCTCCTTGTTCTGCTCGTCCGGAACCACCGAGAAACGCTGCACCAGGGTCGGGTAGAGACCGCCGACAAGAATCGAGGTTCCCAGCCACAGGCTCACCGCGACGATAGGCAGCGTCCAGCCCCGGAACCTCAGATTCAGCAGCAGAATCACTGCGGCGACGACAGAGATGGCAATGAGCAGGTTCAGTGCCGGTAGCTGGGCGTTGACATCGGTATACGACGCGCCAAAGACCCGGCCACGGTCGGAGAACAGAAGCTCCCAACGGTTGAGCATGTACCCGGCTGCCTTGAGCAACGCAAGGCTGGCGAACAGAACCGAGAGGTGCACCTTTACCCCCGGTTCGACTCTCCTGTTGAACGAGAACTCAACGGCGCCGTTTAGGTAGTGGATCGAAGCACTGACTACCGCAATCACGAGAATCAGCTGAAAGAACCAACCGAACATCACGTTGTAGAACGGCAGCTTGAAGACATAGAGCGACAGATCGTTGTGGAAGATCGGGTCCTCGATACCGAAGCTGGTGGCATTCCTAAATTGCAGCCATTCCCGCCACCACACCGCACCGCTCAGTCCCAACATGATTCCGAAGAAGGCACTGATGGCGAGCCTGACCCTCCCCACCCGTGGTTCAATCCATTCCTGGAAGCGGGCGAGCAGCTCTTCTTCCGGCGTTCCACTTGGGAGTCGCCGTCTCGGGGACAGTCTGTCAACGAGCCAGAGGTTCACCCAGAAGAGCCCGAAGGCTATAAGCGAAGCAGCGACCACGAGCCCAATGCGGGTGAAGACGAGGGTACGCCACACCTGCGCGTGATCTACCGATTGATACCAGAGGTAATCGGTCCACAGAGTGGCGAGAAAGCGGCCGAACACAAGGAATGCGATCACCACGACAACAATGATGGTCGGCCACCGGCGATCGGAACGCCTCTGACGAATTGGTACTGGGTCTCTGTTAATCACGGTGCGATTCTATTGCTCAGGTTTCATATCGAAACCGCCGGATCCTTTCGGTGCCACCATTGCCGAACAATTGGGGCCGAGCGGAGGCATATCGCCACCCGGCGGTAGGTCGTCAACCGGTGCCCAGGAAACCCGGGTATCGGCGCCGCACTCGCCACAGGGGCGGCCCTGGGCCACTAGCTCTACCTCGGGCACACCGAGCCGTTTATAGCCGGCCAGTAGGCCGTCGTTGAACGCTCGGCGCGCCGCCACTCTGACGTTGCGCTCTGCCTCGTCTGTCCTCCAACTGCGGAAAACCCTGCTGACTTCTGACGCGAGCCTGCGACCGCCCGACTCGTCGCTGAGCCTCAGCACCGATTGAACGTTGCCATGAAGCTCTGAAGCGAGCGCCTCGGCTGCGCCACGATGAGGGCCACCGGTTAGCTGCGGCTCTTCGGCCCCGATCGACTCAGCGGCCGCAATGTGACCTGATCGGTAGCTCTCGGTGAGCAGCACGTCGACCTCATCACCCATCATCTCCACGACGAACTCGCGCCCCGAGCCGGTACTCCCCATCCGAGGTGCGCAGCTCCTCGAGTACCCGGTTCTGGAGCTCGACGATTCGCCGCTTGAGCCCACGGAGCGCCGTGTTCTCGATGGGGAGCAACATCCGGTCACGCCGTTCGAATCCCTCGCCTAGTCCGAGATCGGGCACGGCGTAGAGCGCTGGTGTGGTCTGGCCCGGTTCAGGCGCGGCGACCGGTTCGAGCTCGGCGGCCGTTTCGGTGGCCGGTGCGGGGCCGAGATCCACCGCGGGTTCCGGTTCGGTCTCCTGTCGCTGGCGAAGACGAGCGAACAGCGCCGATATGCTCGGGTCCTCCCTCATCACCGTTACCTTGTCCATCACCGTCGCCTGCTGCTCCGGCTCAGGCTCAGATTCCGGCTCAGGCTCGGGCTCGGGCTCGGGCTCAGGCTCAGGTTCCGGCTCAGGCTCAGGTTCCGGCTCAGGCTCGGGCGCAGGCTCAGGCTCAGGTTCCGGCTCAGGTTCCGGCTCAGGTTCCGGCTCAGGTTCGGGCTCGGGCTCAGGTTCCGGCTCGGCGACAGGCTGGGGCAGAGTTGCTGAGGCCCGCAGTTCCTCGACCTCGGCGGCCATGGCATCGGCGTCGACTACCTGACGCCTGCCGACATCAGGTTGAGTCGCCGGCACGATACGAATCGTGCCTTCATCCTCAGACCAGTGACCGGACCTATTCCCGGGGGTAGAAAGAGAACCGCGGCGCGTCTCTTCCCGCTTAGCCGTCTCCTGGTCACGCTTAGCACTCTCGGCGGCCTCGAGCTCACCGAGCAGCTCGGTACGGCGATGCTCGAGCGCACGGGCGCGTTCCTGCGCCTTGTCGGCCGCCTGTCTGGCGTTGTCGAGGATCGCCTCGCTCTCGACCTTTGCCTCCACCACGATCCGTTCGCTCTGCTCGCGAGAGGATCGCATCATGTCATCTGCCTGTCTGCGCGCCTCGGTCACCAATCGCTTGGCGTCTTGCTCGGCCTCCGCCCTGATGAACATGGCATCGTCGCTGGCCTGGCCGAGCATGCTGTCCGCGGCGCCTTGAGCGTGCTGAAGCAACTCGGTACCCGACTCCCACGCATCCCCGCGTGCAGCCATGCTTGCTTCTTCTGCGTCTGCAAGCATCTCCTCGGCATCGGCACGGGCGCGGTTGCGCATTCCCTCTGCCGCGTCCATGGCGGCCGTCATCACCGTATTGATCTCGGCGCTCAGCTGATCCAGCTCGGTCCTGAAATGTGGGATGTCGCCAATCCCGAACTGGCTCAATCGCTCATCGATCGTTGCCAGCTCGGTCTCGAGAGCCTCAATACGTTCTGCGACGCGAGAGAGGAACTGCCCGACTTCGGCACGGTCGTAGCCGCGCCGCGACGAGCCGAACTTCCGCGCTCGAATCTCCCCTGGACTCAGGTCGTCGGCCATCAGATCACGATACCCCGCCGCAGGCCCAACCAGCGGTATCTAGATACAAGTCGAACCCGGATGCGGCCCGACAGCCAATTCGCCAATCAGGGTTTCAGGCAGTGCCAAGCGAATCGAGAAACGCCATCGCGTCGTCGATTGAGGTGACCTCGACGACCTGGATATCGTCACCGGCCGCCTCCACTGCCTCCAGGTAGTTGCCAGACGGAACGAGCAGATACTCCGCACCCGCGGCGATCGCACCAAACGTCTTCTGACGCATGCCACCGATCGGACCGACCTCACCATCTGCGTTGATCGTCCCGGTACCGGCAATGCGGTGCCCGTGAGTGATGTCCTGGTCCGTCAGTTCGTCGATGATCTCGAGCGTGAACATCAGCCCGGCAGACGGACCTCCGATGTTCTGGCTGTCTATCTCGACGTTGACGGGAAAGACGATGTTCACATCAGCGTCCGTCAGCATCACTCCGGCCATTCCCCGGTTGGGATCATCGACAACCGTGCCGTCCTCTTCGACGTACCGGTACGGTCCCAGCACAAGGGGCACGTCGACCGTCTCAGTCGCGTTCGGATCCTCAGGATCGGTTCGTTTGACGGTCAGCAAGAGACGATCACCGGGAGCCCGACCCCCGATCAGATCGACCGCGTCGGATGAGAACTCCACTTCCTGGCCATCGACAGCAACAATCACATCGCCCGCCTGGAGCACGCCCTGAGCCGCTGAGTCCTCGATCGTCGATGAGACCAGAGCACCCGACCCTTCATAGGTGACCTCATAACCGAGATAGTTGAGCGCGACGTACTTGGCGTTCTCCTTCGAGCGCTCCATGAGATCGAGGTTCTGCTGCCTGAGATCTTCCTGGCTCACTCCCGCAGGACGAATATTCTCGCGGGGCGAGGTCGACGTGGCTGTCCAGTTTGGCGGCAACCCATTCCACGACATTGACTTCCTGCAGCGACACGGTCAGGAAGAAGAGCTGACCCCGCGTTGTCGTCGATGGGTTGTCCACGTGGACATAGTCGCTGACATCGCTCACCGGCCCGGGGGCCAGGGCGTAATACGGCATCGAAATGGGAATTGCCACCGCAGCGAAAATGAGAGCACCAACGAGCACCATGACTCCGGCCAACATGAAGGGCCACACCGGGATGCGGCGACGCGGCTCTATGGGACTGACCGGACCCTGAGAATCAATAGGTTCGAAGTTATCCATACTTCCCAAGATGGTACTTCTCGATAACTTCTATTCAGCCGCTGAGAAGACCTCGGGGATCGGCTCGATCACAACCTCGGTCGGCATCGCAGGTAATGTGAGCTCAAAGGTTGTCCATGCCGCGGAGCGCTTGTACGTGATGTTGCCACTCAGCCGGCGGGCTAACCGGCGGGACACGTAGAGCCCGACCCCCATTGAATCAGGTTGACCGACCTCACCGCGACTTCGGTACAACTCGAAGATGTCACCGACACGATTTGCAGGCACTCCCGGGCCGTTGTCGCGCACCACGACGCTGGCCACGAGGCCGCGGCCGGTCACCTCGACCTCGACCCGGTCGCCAAAATCGGTGGCGTTGGCCAAGAGATTACGAAGGATCTGCCGAACAAGTGCCGGATCGCCCGCTGCAACGAGATCGGGATCGGCCCCAACCACCCGCACCTTGTGACGCCGAGCCGGCTCCGCGGTGTCCAGGACGGCACGTAGTTCACCTGCAAGATCGACCCGGCTCGCCACATAGGGCGTACGATCGGCTTCCCTGGTGACAATGAGCAGATTGTCGAATAGATGTCCCAGCTCGATTGCCTGGATCGCAATGGTGGAGACAAGCTCACGGCGATCCGAATCGTTGAGCATTTCGTCGCTGTCACGCAACACCTCGCTGAAGCCAACCACCGACGTGAGCGGCGTACGCAACCGGTGGCTCACCGCGGCCAGGAAGTCGTCCTTGCCATCGCTGATGGACTCGAGCACCCGGACCTCGCTGCGACCCTCGATCCTGCCGATCACCAGGAACGCCACAAGAGCAAGCAACACCGTCATGGCCAGCCCGATGATGAGACTGATCATCGCCTGTCCCGGGAATGCTCGACCTACGTCATCCTGCCACAGCGTGAAGAGCCAAGTCCGGCCGCCAAGGCTCATCATCCCCTGCCATTTGCCCGGATCCGTCTGCGGCACCCCGGCGACATCTGTGATATCGGACACCGACCAGTGCAGCACCGCACCATTGGCGTCAACCACGTGGCTATCGATCAGGACGCTCACGTCGGCGGCGACAACCACGAAATCGTGCACCACTGCGCTGCCGTCTTGCACGATGCCCTTGCCCATGAGCATGTGATCAGTACCGCCGATTGGCTCGGGGAGCGCGTCACCCAAGAAACCGGTGACGGTGACGCCACCGGCGAGGTTGGCCGTCAACTCCTCTTGCAGCGGGACGTTACCCGCGAGGTCGAGCCCGACCGCGACGCCGGGATCCGGCCAGAGGTAGAGCACAGGAAAATGAAGATCATGCGGGCCAACCGCAACCGGGGTCCCGTCGGCGTCATACTCATACAACGAGAGGTCGGGGATCTCTTGCCGGGCGGTGGCCAACCATTGATCGAGCTGTGCATCACCCACCACCGGGACATATCCGATTCCGATGAGACCGGGGATCAACTCTATGTCGCCAACGAACCGGGCGAACTCCTCAACGGTCACATGATCGCTTGCCTGGAAAAGACCGGTGACCGCCGCCATCTGCATCGCTGCTTCGTTGAAGAGATCCCTGGCCTCGAACAGAACCGACTCGCCGCGGTCGGCGAGCGCCTGCGCCTCGGCACGATGGACATATGCGATGCTCCACCACACCAGTGCCAATGTCGACAACACGCCAAGAGCGAAGACAACAACGGCGATCCGGAGCGCGTGCAGTCGACGCGGGTTCATAGAAGACGCGACTCGACGGGTACGCTCGGTAGGCAGCGACATAACTCTCTATCGGCAATACCTTCTCGAGGCTTAGGCGCTCGCGGTATTGTCGGGAGTCTCGGGAAGGGAGAGGTCAATGCAAATCGTCGTTCCATCGCGAGTGCTTACTGGAGCTGTGCTACCCCGCCGCCGCGCCGTCACGGTGACGCTGGTCGGTGTCTTCGCTCTCATCACGGCGCTGGCCGCCCAGGTTCGAATCCCACTGCCGTTCACCCCTGTCCCGGTCACCGGTCAGACTTTCGCCGTCTTGTTGTCTGGTGCGGCACTGGGGGCACGTGCCGGAGTGGCCAGCCAGGTGCTCTACGTGATACTCGGGCTGTTCCTTCCGTTCTATGCAGGCGGCACCAGCGGTTGGGAACACGCCACCGGAAGTACCGGCGGGTTCCTCGTCGGATTCATTGCCGCCTCCTGGGTCGTTGGGATGCTCGCCGAACGCCGACACGACCGCACGGTTGCCACCGCGGTACCTGCCTTCCTCACCGGTACCATCGTCATCTACCTCTGTGGCATCCCGTGGCTTGCCGGATCACTCGGTGTCTCGTGGATGCGCGCCACCGAGCTCGGCCTCGCCCCCTTTGTCATCGGCGATCTCATCAAGGCCGTCCTTGCAGGGCTTGCCCTCCCGGCCGCGTGGCAGATCGTCGGCAAGGCCCACACCTGAATCGACATCCCGCAGAGCCGTTTCCTAGGTCGAGATCCTGACCCCGACGACGCGAAAGCGCCCGGCGACAAACGCCGGGTCGGTGATCGAAGCGTTGCCCGCCGGATTGGCCCCGGTTCCGTGAAAATCACTGAAGGCAGCAGACTGGTTGACGTCGAGGCCACCCGTGAGGTTGAAGGCAACCGGCACTCCGGCGGCGACGGCAGCATCGATGGCAGCATCCTTCACCTCCTCGTCGGTGGTGTACACGAGCCAGGTGAGAGCGCCCCGCTCCTGAGCCGACTCCCGGGCCAGCTTCAGGCTCTCTTCAATTCCTGACGTGGCAACCACGTACACGATGGGCCCGAACATCTCCCGCATGTACGTTTCCCGATCTGCAGCATCCACTCTCACAACCACCGGCGTCCGCACATCTGCGTCGGGAAACGTGGGATGCGTCACGCTGCGCGATGCGAGCAACACCTCACCCCTCCCGGCAGCATCGGCAATGCGGGCCGCGGTCTCAGGGCTCTTGATAGATCCGAGGATGTCTCCGGCACGCTGGTCGTCGGACAACAATCCAGCGATGGCATCGACCAGGCCTGCGATGACCGTATCGAACGAAGCCTGGTCTTCCCCGACGACGATGCCGTCGCCGGGAATGTAGATGTTCTGTGGGGTCGTGCACATTTGCCCCGAGTACATACTGAGCGAGACCGGGAGATTTCGGTAGACGTCCTTCAGATCGGATACCGAGTCGATGACGACCGAGTTCACTCCTGCCTTCCCGGTAAACACCAGGGCGTGGGTGACGTTCTGCTCCAACCATTGACCGAATGCTGAACCACCGGTGTAGTCGACGATTCCCACCTCCGGCCGCATCACCAGGTCCTTGGCGATCGGGGACTCCGGCGTGTCAACCGCGAGCAGGACGGTGTTGGGGTCGAGCCCGGCCTCGGCCATGACGGTGCGTGCCGTGGCCACGAATATCGCCAGCGGCAAGATCGTCGCCGGGTGGGGCTTGACGATCACGGGATTGCCGGTGGCGAGACTGGCAAAGATACCGGGGTACCCGTTCCAGGTGGGGGAAGTAGACACACCGATAGCGACCGAGATACCGCGCGGTCGGATCCTCCACTGCTTGTCGATGCTCAACGGGTCTCTCTTACCTTGCGGCTTCTCCCACCGCACTTGTTTGGTGGGGAGACGATGCATCTGTGAGTAGGCATACGCCACCGCCTCCAGGCCGCGATCGAGGGCGTGGGGACCGCCCATCTGAAAGGCCATGAGAAACGCCTGACCGGTGGTCTGCATGACTGCATAGGCCATCTCGAAGGTGTGCTCCCTCAGTCGATCGAGGATCTCGAGACACACCCCGACCCGCGTCTCGGGCGAGGTCTTACCCCAGGTCTCCATGGCGGTCGTGGCCGCGCCGATCAGCGACTCGATGTCCGCGACCGGATAGGTGACCGCGAGATCGATCCCGTACGGGGAGTATTCCCCGCACGGACTGAGCCCGCTCGCCGGTTGATCGATCTCGAATGGCCTTCCCAACCGCTGCTGGAATGCCTCCTCCCCGATCCGGGGTGCGTCTTCGCCATAGGCACGAGGGCTCTCGGGATACGGGCTCCAATAGGCGCGGCTGTCAATGGCGCTCAGGGCTTGCCTCAGCGTGTCTTCGTGCTTGGCGAACAACTCCATTTGTTTCCTTTCAAACCCTCCCCAGCAGCATGCTGGTCCCCTGTCCGACGCCGAGGCATCTGGTGGTCAGGACGCATCGGGTCACAGACGAAGGCCTCAGCCGTGGTCATCCCGCAATGACCTTCCCGTCGCCGCCCGCCTGGAAAGCAGTGGTGGCACCCGGTAACGGTCCTCGCCAAAGCCACGGTGCAGATTGTTGAGAACCCGGACAATCTGCGGCAGCCCGAGCCGATCTGCCCACTCGAGTGGCCCAAGTGGGAAGCTGGTGCCGAGGCACATGGCGGTGTCGATGTCGCCCGGTGCGGCAATGCCTTCGGCGACTGCGTCGATGGCCACGGCCGCAAGCTGTGCGATGGTACGCATCACCACAAGGGCGTAGCTATCGTCGAGGCGGCTCACCTCGCACCCGATCGCCTGGAACAGCGAGGCGGCCCGCTCCAATTGCCCGGCGTCCGCCTGGTCGGCGACGGCAATGCCGACATGACCGACATGGTCCCAGTCGAGCACCAGGTCGAATACGGCCACATTGTTGGTACCAAGCACCTGCTCTGCTGCGAGCTCAGTTGCCGTCCGTCCGTCCGTGGGCATCAGATGCAGCCCGCCGAAGATGAAATGACCGGGCCCTCCACCGTTTACACCGTCTACCTCGACGCCGGCGTCCATCAGCCGGTCGACAAGACCCGCTGCCCAACCGAGATTGCCGTGTGCTTCCACATTCAACGGCGCCGGGTGATGAGCGACGGTGACCGGAACCTGGTTGGGTGCGTCGTCGCCGTACTCGAAGAAGCCCTCTCCGGTCTTCTGCCCGAATAGTCCGGCATCGACCAGGCTCTTCTCGAGAACGTGCGGCGCAAATCGGGCGTCGTGGAACGACTGGGCAAACACAGATTCGGATACGGCCAGGTTGATGTCAAGGCCGATCAGGTCCATCATCGCAAACGGCCCCATCAGGAACCCTCCCGACCCGGTCATCACCGCATCGATGGTGGCGTAGTCGGCGACGCCTGCTGCGGCGAGCCGGATCGCCTCTCCGTAGAACGGTCGGGCGACCCGATTGACGATGAAACCGGGAGTCGATGCGCAGTGGACTGGGACCTTTCCCCATGCGGCGACAGTGGCAGCAGCCGTCCTCGCCGCTTCCGGTTCGGTTTCCGCTCCTGAGATGATCTCCACGAGCGGCATGACCGGGGCAGGGTTGAAGAAGTGCATGCCGACAAATCGTTGCGGCTTCGCTAGATCGGACCCTATCGCCGTCACCGACAGCGACGAGGTGTTGGTTGCGATGATCGCATCGGGCTCGGCCAGCGCCTCTATGTCAGCGAGCACCGCCCGCTTGACATCGATGTCCTCGACCACTGCCTCGATGATCATCGCGGCGGGTGCACATTGGGCGAGCCAGCCACAGCTGACGATGTTGCCCAACAACGCTTCCACCTCTTCAGGCGTGCGTCGCCCTCGCGCCACCGAGCCCTCCAAACGCTCTTTGAGCCCGGAGACGGCGCGTTCGACCGCACCGTCTGCCGAATCAAACAGATAAACACGGTGACCGGCGGCTGCTGCCAACTGCGCAATCCCCGCTCCCATGGTCCCGGCGCCGACAACAGCAACGGGTCTATCTGCATCAATTCCATTTGCCATCACACCACCCCCGTGGGAATAGCTCGTCGCCGTTCGGTTCGAGACGAGTGTCGGCCATCATCTTGCTACCTGGAGATCCATTTGGAGATCAACGACCAAGTTTCCGGGTTGAAGACACCCCGCCGATTCGATGTTCGGCTCGTTCTGCCGGAAACATGCGCACCGAATGTTGACCTGAGCGAGATGGGCGCATCAGCTCCCGTTGTCTTCAAGATTCTCCTCCGGAGAGCCAGACGAACAATCCGTCTGGTCACAGTTGCCGAGCGTAACTAGGAGCGCGACATGGTGTCAACGCTCTCCCTTCCCGCCGGATCGCTACTCGGACCTGTCGATCTCACCCGCATTGGCCCCGTGCGGGAACTCAGACGTCACGATGTACGTGGTGTGCTCCCCGACGTTGACACCATGGTCGGCAATCCTTTCGAGGAACCTCCCCATCCGGGTGAGGGCGATTCCAGATTCGAGACCGATGGTCTCGCTCTCGATGCCGATCTGGCGGTAGAACTCCGCAACCAGGTCGTCGACGGTGTCGTCCTCCCGGTCGAGCGATCCACCCGCCACCGGATCCATCGCTCCGAACACATCCATCGACTTAGCAAACAGCGCGGTGCTTTCCTCGACAACACTCTCGAGCAACCCTCGCAGGTGCGGTGAGTCGGGAAAAGCGTGGATCCGATCGAGGGCGTTGACCAGGTTGACGACCAGATCGCCGGAACGCTCCAACTCGTACAGGATCCGTGTCGCCGATACCAGAAAGCGGAGGTCACCGGCCACCGGTTGCTGGCGCGCCATCGTCTCGAAGGTCAGCTTCTCGAGCCGGGCATACCTCTCGTTGACCTCAAGGTCTGCCTGCACAACTATCGGGATGAGGTCGAGACGGTTCTCCGTTATCGCCAGACCGGCCCTACGGGCGTTCTCGACGATGAGAGCACCCATCTCAACGATCCCCATCCGGATCTCATCGAGTGTGTCGGTGAAATGGTGGCGTGTCTCGTCGTGGTGATCTGTCGGTTTGTTGTTGTCGGCCCATGTCCCCATGGTCACTCCCGATCTCCGGATTCCCTTCTCAGCTTACGTCCCCCACCGGCCGGTGTCAGCGACCCCAGAAGGAGGAGCGCCGGCTGGATCGAGGGAGGTAGCCCCGATCCAGCCGGCTTTGCGGTAAGACCGCACGGCGACTTCTCATCGGCTTTCAGTCGCCTAGCAACAGCATGACCTGAACCTAGAGGCGTCATGTTGCGCCAATGCGATGCGAATGTGAATTTGCGTTGAATTGTCACCTGATACGGGGTGAATCAGAAACAACCTCGTGCGGCGGCTCCTATAGTCGAAGCCGTGCCGGTCACCCAGCTATTGCTCATACTTCTCGCGCTCGTGCTCGTCGGTGCTATCTGGCAGATGCGCAGAAACCACAAGGCGTTCCTCGAAGGAATGCGAGTAACGATCCGTGCTTCTAGCAGAACCACAAGCGGGCTAACCAGCCGGGCCAATATGTTGATCTCGGAGCTCGAGGAGCTCGACCGGTACTCCGATCTGCTCAACAGTGCCCTGGAGAGTATCCCGGTAGGGGTATTCATCATCGACGACCGGGACCACGAAGTCTTCGCCAATCCGGCGGTCACCTCGTTCACTGCGGGGCGCGGCGGCGACGCCGTCGTCGGGATCCGGATCAAGGAGCTGCTCCAGCTCGTCGCAGAGACCGGTGTCGCACAGGAGAACGAGGTCGAGGTCTTCACGCCTACCCAGCGGACTATTGCGCTCAAGGCGATCCCCCTCTCCCATGGTGACGAGTATCGAGGAATTGCCGTGTTTGCCGAGGATCACACCCCGAAATCCCGCGTCGATGAGATCCGACGAGACTTTGTCGCAAACGCAAGCCACGAGTTGAAGACGCCTCTCGGCGCTTTGCGGCTGCTGGCAGAGGCACTGATCGCCACCAACGATCCCGACGTACAGACCTCTCTCAGCGAGCGCATCCAATCAGAGGCGTCGCGCATGACCCGACTCGTCGAAGACATCCTCGACCTGTCGCTCATCGAGGCTCACCAGACAGTGCGCGGCGTTGTCGACATCTGCTTGGTGATCGAGGATGCCGTCAAGCAGGTGAGGATTGCCTCCGAAGCCCTCGAAGTGCCCATCGAAGTCGAGTGCGAGTCGGTAGAGGTGCTTGGCGATCACCGGCGATTGGTATCTGCGGTTGCCAATCTGATCGAGAACGCCGTGGCATATACCCGGGCCATGGGCACGGATGCCATCCAACCGGTGGTTGTGCGTGGCTATCGGGCGGGACTGATGGCACACATCGAGGTGGAGGATCACGGTATCGGTATCGCCGAGCGCCATCTCAGCCGCATCTTCGAGCGCTTCTATCGCGTCGACAAGGGGCGTAGCCGGGCGCGTGGCGGCACCGGTCTCGGGCTGGCCATTGTCCATCACGTCGTCCAGAATCACTGGGGAGAAGTGACGGTCGAGTCGGTGCCCGGTCGAGGCAGCACCTTCACGGTGATGCTTCCGGCCAGGGAGAACTGAAATGCTCAACGTGCTGATTGTCGAGGACGAGCCCAGCTACCTGGAAGCCCTCCAGATCACGCTCGAGCCCGAGGGCTTCATAGTGACGACGGCGTTGGATGGCCGGACCGGGATCGGCTCATTCGACGCAAACCATCCCGATGTCGTTCTGCTCGACTTGATGCTGCCCGATCTGAGCGGATTGGATGTGTTGCGACGCATCCGCCAAAAGTCCGACGTCCCCGTCATCGTCGTGTCCGCCAAGAGCGCCGAAGCCGACATCGTCACGGCTCTCGAGCTTGGTGCCGACGACTATCTCACCAAGCCGTACTCAACCCGTGAGCTCATCGCCCGGATAAGGGCCAATACCCGGAGAAACGCAGACCCGGAGCAGGACGTGCTCACGGCCGGCAATGCGGTGTTGGATCCGGGACGATACGAGATCCGTGTTGGGGACACGTCTTTCGCCCTCGCCCGCAAGGAATTCGAGCTCGCCCAGCTGCTTATGGAGCGCCAGGGCAGGATCGTGACCCGCGAGACCCTGCTCGAGCAGATATGGGGAATCGACTGGGGCGACTCCAAGAGCCTCGACCAGCACATCCGGCGGCTCCGACGGAAACTCGAGCAGGTCGACGATGCACCACAGATAACGACGGTGCGTGGCGTCGGCTACCGGCTAGAACCGTGAGCCGCGACGAGCTGACAGCGGCTCAGCGCGATCCGGCATCGCAACTCGCTAATCCCGACGCGGCGGTACGACGCATCGCCGTCGCCGCCACCAGCAACCACCCGGAGCTGCACCGGGCGATCGTCACCCTCCTGGCAGAGGACCCGAGCCCGACGGTGAGACGAGAGTGCGCCGAGATACTCGGCCGGAGTGAGCTGAGCCCGGTCGAGGCCATCACAGCCGCATGCGCTGACCCTTCGCCCGAGGTGCGCGAAGCCGCCGTCACCGCTCTCGGAGAGATCGCTTCGCCGGATTCAGTTCCGCTGCTGCTGACCATGGCCCGGGACGGAGACGAGGACAAGCTGGTACGAGAAGCCGGTGTCGCCGCCCTTGGCGCCATTGGCGACACACGTGCGGTGCCGACATTGCTCGAGCTGATTGCGTCCGCTTCGCCGCAGATCCGTAGACGTTGTGTCCCGGCTCTCTCGGTGTTTGACGGCGACGAAGTCGAGGCGGCCCTCCGCCAAGCCGCAAGGGACCGCAACCCGATGGTCCGGGAAGCGGCCGAAATGGTGGTGGGTCGAACCCCCAATTGAACGCCGGAGCCCCACCACAACACCCCCAGCATGAGTCTCCGGCAAAGCCAGCAACTCAAACGTGAGCAAGGCTCAGCCCCGCCGCAACACTCCCCAGCACGAGTTTCCGGCAAAGCCGGAAACTCAAACGTTAGCAAGGCTCAGCCTTGCTCACGCACCCACTCCGCACCGCCGGACCAGTGCTCCTTCTTCCAGATCGGAACCCGCGCCTTCAGCTCATCGATGACATATCGGGAAGCGGCAAACGCCTCCGCGCGATGCTCCGAGCCCACGGCGACTGCAACACTGACCTCACCAACATCCAGGGCGCCGACCCGGTGCACCGCGGCAACCCGGACTACGTCCCACCGCTCCATGGCCTCGGCGACGATATCGGTGATTTTCTGCTCGACGACGTCGTCGTACGCCTCGTATTCCATCCGGGTCACTCCGGGCTTGCCGTCCGAATGATCACGAACCGTACCGAGGAACAGGGCGACCGCCCCACAACGGGGACCGCCGGCAAAGTCGACCAGGTACCCGGAATCGATCCGATCCGGTCCAACTGTCACGAGGACGTCGTTGCGTCGGGATTGGCTGGCTGAAGTCATACAATCATCTCCGTGGACAACAATACCTCCGGAAACACGGACTTCTCACCGCCCGCTCCGATGGGACAGCACGAGGATGCCGGCTGGGTGAGACCACTCGATCCACCATCCCCCACGCCACCGCTGTTCCCCTATGCAGCGCCCCCGCCGGCACCACCGGTCGAACCAGACCAGCGACGGCAGGCACAAACGCGGTGGCTCGGTCCCGTGCTCGGTGCCTTCGTTGGCGCGGCCTTGCTGGCGTTGGTGCTGTGGGGTACGGGCCAACTCGGAACCAGCACACCTAGCGGCATCATCCGTGAGGTGGTCACCCAGGGCGACCAGGCGAGTGCAACCGCCGTTGCCAGAAAGGTCGTCCCTTCCATTGTGACCGTCGACGTTGGTACCAGCGACGACACCGACAACACGTTCGACCTGGTGGGAACCGGGTCGGGTGTGGTGCTCACAAGCGACGGGCTAATAGTCACTAACCATCACGTCGTCGTAGACGCCGATGCCTTCCGGGTCACCTTCGGTGACGGCCGCATGTACCGGGCGACACTCGTCGGCTCGGATCATCGCACCGACCTTGCCGTGCTCAGGATCCCAGCCACAGGCCTGACCCCAATCGAGATCGGTTCGAGCGTCAACGCCGAGATCGGGCAGACGGCAATCGCAGTCGGCAGTCCGCTCGGGCTGGACGGAGGGCCTTCGGTGACTGTGGGGGTCCTCTCGGCTTTCGGACGCCAGGTCCGCACCGGTACCAGCGCCATCGACACCCTGTTCGACATGCTCCAGACCGACGCTCCAATCACCCAGGGATCGAGCGGCGGCGCCCT
Source organism: uncultured bacterium (assembly GCA_963777645.1). Classification (GTDB taxonomy): domain Bacteria; phylum Actinomycetota; class Acidimicrobiia; order Spongiisociales; family UBA5794; genus JAAETI01. The sequence continues at coordinate 106,146 of CAVZRA010000002.1, forward strand.
GGTCGACGCCGACGGGAGACTGCTCGGCATCACCTCGGCGATCGGCGTAAGCGCGGCGGGAGCCGAAGGTATCGGTTTCGCCATCCCGGTCGAGCTTGTGACCAGAATTACCGATGAAATCATCGAGACCGGGAAGGTGCAACACCCCTTTCTCGGTGTCGGTCTCGAAACGGCTTTCGCAGAGAACCCCGATGGTTCCCAAACGCCGGCAGGTGCGTTCGTCACCAAGTTCGCCGTAGATTCCTCGTCGGCCGAAGCGGCTGGGGTCCAGGTTGACGACCTCATCGTCGCCTACGACGGTAAGCCGGTCACCATCCCCGACGATCTCATCAGCGGGCTGCGCAACTACCGGGTCGGGGACACCGTTACCCTCTCTGTCAAACGAGGCTCCGAGCAACTCGAGATTCCCGTTGTGCTGGGAATCAGACCGGAGGATGTGTAGTGAGCGACAATCTATTCGACCGACTATTCGAACTGCTGCAGACACCCGGTCCGGTCAACTGGCGGCTCGGCAAAGAGATCAGTAGCTCATTGGCAGGCGCCGCAGAGCCAATCGAGCCCCGGCTCGCCGAGGAATACGAGGAGCTCACGCTGGCCGCCCAACTCCGGCTGGCCGACCGGCTGAGTCTGGATGTATCGACGACAAAGCCGATTCACCCGGTCGACAGCCGCACGTGGGCAGACCGCAACGAGCAGAGTTTCCGCTACCTGATCGAACCACTCTCGGACAAGCTCAACAGTGGTGTCGGCGGGATGGGTGGTGCGCTGCTAGCACCGATGGCACCGATCATCCTCGGAATGCAAGCAGGGACGATGCTCGGCTTCATGAGCCACCGGGTACTCGGCCAGTTCGACACGGGACTGCCGGCATTGGATCACGACAGCTTGTTCCTTGTCGTGCCCAACGTCGAAGCCTTCGCCCGGGACAACAACCTCGAAGATCAACAGGTGCGCATGTGGGCGGTGCTGCGCGAGGTGACCAACCACGCCATCCTCAGCGTCACCTGGGTACGGGACTATTTCCTCGAGGCAATCAACGGCTTCTATGCAACGGTCGAGTTCGACCCGTCGGGCCTCATGGACATTCTTGGCGGCCTCCAGGACCCATCTAGCCTGCCGGACCCGAGTGCGCTCGAAGGCCTGGTCGACGAGCCGGGCGGGCTCGCCCGCATGCTGGGCAGCACTCACGATCCGGTAACTCTCGAGCCCATCCAGGCCTTTCTTGCGTTCGTGGAAGGCTTTGGAGACTACGCAGTGCGAGCTGCGGCCGGTGACCTGATGCCCCAACTGAACGAGATTGAATCTGCTGTTGGGTTGCGCCGTTCCGAGCCCAATGAGGCCGAACAGTTCCTCCAGCAGCTGCTCGGGCTTCGCATCGACCGGCACCGGGCAGGGGACGCAGGCGAGTTCTGCTCGGAAGTGGAACGTCGTTGGGGAGCCGACACCCTGGAACGCCTCTGGGAGGAACCGGAGAAGCTGCCCCGACTAGGCGAGCTCACCGACCCGGTAGGTTGGGCCGCACGCGTTCTCCTCGACTGAGCCGCCGTGCGACCGCGACACCGGTGGTCGCCAGCACCCCCACGCACAGCTCGCCGCTTCGCTTCGTCTGTAGTGTCCATGCGGACAAGCAGAAGGGAGTCAAGTGGACTTCTCGCACAATGAGCGAAGCCTGCACTTCCAGGAGCAGCTCACCGCATTCATGGAAGAGCACGTCTACCCGGCTGAGCCAATCGCCGAAGAGCAGAGAAACGCAGCAGGGCCCGAGGCGCCCCCCGTACTCGCGGACCTGAAGGCCGAGGCGCGTAGCCGCGGGCTGTGGAACCTGTTTCTGCCCGAAACGGAGTGGGGCGCAGGGCTCAGCAACGTCGACTACGCACCTTTGGCCGAGATCATGGGACGATCGATCGAGCTTGCTCCCGAGGCCACCAACTGCTCAGCACCGGACACAGGGAACATGGAGGTCCTTGTCGATTTCGGGAGCGAGCAGCAGAAGGAGCGCTGGCTGGTGCCACTCCTGAACGGTGAGGCACGCTCCTGCTTTGCCATGACCGAGCCCATGGTGGCGTCATCCGACCCGAGCAACCTCGAGGCAACGGCGCAGAGGGACGGCGACCACTACATCCTCAACGGCACCAAGTGGTGGTCGACCGGCGCCATGAGCAAGGACTGCAAGGTCGCCATCTTCATGGGTGCCACCAACCCGAAGGCACCTCCACGGCAGCGATACTCGATGATCCTCGTTCCCATGGACACCCCCGGGGTGGTGGTGGAACGTGATCTGTCCGTGTTCGGGTTCACCGAGCGTGGCGGGCACGGGCAAATCTCCTTCACCAATGTGAGAGTCCCGGTCTCGAACGTCATCGCCTCCGAGGGCGACGGTTACATGATCGCCCAGGCACGGCTCGGCCCCGGTCGGGTTCATCACTGCATGCGTGTCATCGGCCTTGCGGAGCGGGCTTTCGACCTGATGGTGACCAGGGCAAGAGCTCGGACCGCTTTCGGAGCCACGTTGTCACAGCAGGGGGTAATCCAGGAGTGGATTGCAGAGTCACGGTGGCGTCTCGAGCAGGCCCGGCTGCTGGTGCTGCGCACGGCGTGGCTGCTCGACACAGTGGGCAACCGCAAAGCAAGACGTGAGATCTCGGCAATCAAAGTCGTTGCCCCACGCACCGCACTGTGGGTGATCGATCACGCCATCCAGGTGTACGGCGGTGCCGGAGTTGCCCAAGACGTCCCGTTGGCCAGGATGTATGCGATGGCGAGAACGCTCCGTATCGCAGATGGTCCCGACGAAGTGCATAACATGGTCATCGCCCGACGGGAGCTGGCGAGATACGACGAATAGGCGGCGACGATTAGCAGGCGTGGTCCGACGCCTCGGCATCGGGAGTGCTAGCCGAAGATCCCGTTCCAGATCCGGCTCAGCAGACCAGCACCCGATGGTGCAGGCAGCTCGCCGAGCACCTCCTGCAGATGGTCGGGAGGAAGGTCGCCGACCAGGACATAGGTCTGACCCGACCCGCTCCACTGCACCCACAGCTCGGATGCGGTGAGAATCCAGCGATAGTTGCCCGAATTCTGAGCCATCGTCTTGGCATCAATGAACGGGCCTGAAGCTCCCTCTCCGTCGAGGCGGAACACGGAGAACGAGAAGAGACCGTCCGAGTAAAAGGCATGGATGGAGTCGTTCGGTCCGCGATAGGTGTCCACCAGGGTGTAGCCGGCAACCGACTTCGGCATGTCGGCGGCATCGGTAGATACCACGAGGTCATAGGCGGAAGCACCCAGCACCGTGTAGACCCGCCGCGGGTTGGGATTGAAGTCGAGTAACCAGCTCAACCGAAACAGATCCCCGTTGCCGTCATACACCTCAGAGCCGAGTGTTGCGCCGGTGTCCTTGTCGAACCAAACCCGGGCACGCACCGCACCGGACTCCTCTACCGTCACGACCGACACATCACGCCCCAGGCGCGATTGCGGTTCGACCGAGGTGGTCACATAGCGATCGGCAAGTGGGACCGAGGACCAATTGGCGAGAGCGACGCCGTTGCTTGTCGAACCAACGCCGGCGACCTTTCCATTGCCGAACACCTCCGAACTGCCCCCGGATTCGACCACGATCGTTGATCCGGCCTGCTCGATGGAGACAACAGAAAACTCGGTCTGTCCTTCGAAGCTACACCAGGTGGCCTGATCGCCTCCATAGCTGGCCTCTGCCGCTCCCGCAAGGTAATCCGAGAGGTCCGCCGCTATGGCGGCAGGCGCCACGAACACCAGCAGCGCCAGCGATGCGGCCCCAACCGTCAGAAGTCGTCTCGTGTTCACGGAAGCTCCGGAGGGGCGACGGCGGGAATGATGTTGAAACCGGACTCGACCGACACCCGCGCCTGATGCTGATCAAACAGCGTGGTGATATCCAGGTCGGCAGCATGATGTGACGGGGTGAGGACGGTGAAGACCAGTGCCGCTGCTGCGGCAATGCCGACTGCGGCCGTGACCACGCGCCGCCGCGACCAGCGCTCCCGCTTCACCCGTTCGTGTTGCAGCGAGATGAACTCGGGTGGTTCGAGGCCCGGCAGCGAGCGGATCGCGGTGCGCGCCGAATCGAGCTCGTGCAGCTCGAGCCGGCAATCGGTGCAGAAATCGAGATGGGAAATGACAAAATCGTGCTCGGCAGTATTCAGCTGCCCGTCGAGGTACGCCGAGAGCTGTTCCCCGGCGTGTGTGTCGGGGAGCAGTCGATCCGGGATCTCGAGGAAGGGCAGCGTTCGCAACGCGGCACGCATCTCCTTGAGCCGGTGGAACTCCTCGATGCAGGCGTGACACTGCCCGAGATGGTCGACAACGACGTCCAGCTCGCCTGGGCGCAACTCAGCATCGAGGTAGGCGGTTATCAATTCCGCGGTATCGCACCCCTCTGAGTACTTCACACGGGCCACGTCAACAACTCCCTGAGCATCTTGCGCCCACGATGGATCCGGCTGCGGACGGTGCCAACCGGTGCCTCGATTGCCTCTGCGATCTCCTCGTAGGTGAGGCCGACAACGTCGCAAAGAACGACGCACTCTCTGAAGTCGAGTGGCACCTTGAGCAGCGCGCTCTGGATGTCCTCCGAGAGCCGGACCGAAGCGAGCACTTCGTCCGGCGACGGGCTAGTAGGAACGATCTTCCTGTCATCGTCTGGCAGGGGGACGGTGGGGCGCCGGTTCCGCTTGCGGACACCGTCGAGGAACGCATTGCGGGTGATCCGCCACAGCCAGCCATCGAACGACCCCGGGGTATACGAAGAGAGACCCTTGCGAACCCGCAACAGGACCTCTTGAACGAGATCAGCGGCATCGTCAGGATTTCCCGTGAGGCGATAGGCAAAGTTGTATATCTTGCGCCCATAGATTCGCGCTACGTCTTCCCAGGTTGGGGTTCTCTCTTCGGCCATAGCCTTCCCCGACTCCTAGCTCAGACAACGATCATGGGCTCAGATGAGTTCCCGAGCAGACAATGAGGCGACGCAAATAGAGCGAGTCCACAGAGCAGAAGAAACGAGCAACGCTCGTTTCTTCCAACGGACTGGAGCCAAAGGCTTCAGTCCGCGTCGTCATCCTTGTCCATGCCCTCGTCGAGACCCTTGCGGAACTCTTTAGCGGAGGCGCCGATCGAACGGGCTAGATCTGGAAGCTTGCGGGCGCCGAACAGCAGGAGGACGATCAATAGGATGATGATGATCTCCCAGCCGTCGATATTCTTCAGCACTTGTTACTCCTTGGTCTGGACGAGATCCCCCCGGCGGCATTATCCACCGAATGGTTCCCCGCCCGACCCGAATTGTACCCCCTCGAGAGACCTAGAGCCCCGTGTCGATCTCGTCGGCACCCAATACGGGCAATGCCGGACAGGGACCGGCCCGTCGCCTCGATTGACGGATCGGGGAAAGGGCGCATTCATCCGAGTGCGATTGCATCTACAAATCCCTGCATCCGCTCCCTGGTGATGAAGTGACACTTCGGGTTCGCTCGCTCCTTCTCGTAGACCTCATACGGTCCGTACTTGTCGGTGAGCAGCAACCCCCGGTCGGCATGTGATCGAGCAAATGAGATGATGAATGATGTGAGTCTGCGCTCTTCCAGCTCCGGGTATTCGCCCTCCTGGTGGGCGATCACATCAACGTAGACGGTGTTGCCTGCCCCGATGGCGAGCAGACTTCCGTCGTCGCGCTCGGTCAACCGGTATCCGGCCAGCCGGAGCAGACCCGGACCGAGCTCAGCCATCGTCACCCGCTCCGGGTCGATCCCCAGGGAACGCAACCCGGTGGCGATTCCAACCGTGAGCTCGATATCGTCCCGGATCGGACCGAGCCGATCGCCCCTGGTACGCCGGGACAGTTTCAGCGTCTCTCCCTCCTCACGACTACCGAGCTTGGCCAATGGGTCGTAGCCGGCGTGCGTCCCAAGCCGCAACAGATCCGGTAGCTCGAGGTCATAGACGTCCTCGCTCTCCTCGAGATCGAGGAAGGCAACATCGACACTTTCCGCGCCACGCATGGCCCTGATCCGGGCGACCGGAATGCCATCGAGGGGCTGGCCCCTTTGCTTGCGATCGCGGATGATCCCGGCGGCGTGGTGTGTCAATAACCGGGTCAGGACCTGATCCTCGCTGCTCGCGGGAAGCGGTACGGCAAAGTCGATCACTATCTCGTTGCCCACGACATGGAAGTCGTGCTCGGGGCGTTCCATCAGGCTCTCCTCGAAAACGCGGCTACCCGATCGGTCGGGCGACGAGACTCTAACCAGAGATCACGAGACTTTGCGGCGCTTGGCGGCGTCGGCCCGCTCCCGGCGGATCTTGCGACGCTCCCTTTCCGACAGCGCTCCCCAGATCCCGAACTTCTCACTCGAGACTATGGCAAATTCCAGGCACGCGTCACGAACAGCACATTGACGGCAGATTGATTTGGCGGTACGGGTCGAGGCACCCCGCTCTGGAAAGAAGAGGTCAGGGTCGGCGCCCCGGCAGTTGGCCAGGTCATGCCAGGACAGATCCTCAGACTCCAGCACCTCGAGCAAACTGGCGAACAAACTCATCTCCCTACACGTTTGTAATTACGTAAGTGTGATTCAACCAAGCCCGCGCGCGCCTGTCAACCCCGAAATCCGTTGTGCCACTTAGCAGGTGAACCAATCGAACCCCCTGCTCGCTCCCACCTGTCCCCTACCACCGCGCCGCGTTTGCCACCGGGGATAGTTCGCACGGCAACGAGAGGTACGTAATAATGTCCTCACCGCGAGGAGAAGGAGGTTGATGGTGACCATCACCGGGCGCCGTAGCGAGACCAGGTCGGCCAGGAAGACGCCGTGGATCCTCGAGTTCTATCGCTCCGATGTAGCCAAGAAATGGGTGATGGCACTGAGCGGGATCATACTGCTCGGCTACATCGCAGCTCACATGCTGGGGAACATGAAGGTCTACATCGGTCAGACCTCGATCGACCAGTACGGCGAGGCGCTACGTGACCTCGGCGGACACCTGGTCCCCAGGACCCATCTGCTCTGGATCATGCGGATCGGTCTCGCCATGGCTTTTGCTGTGCACATCCATGCCGCATACGCCCTCACTAGAAAGAACATGCGGGCACGCGGCAAGATTCGCTACGACACGCCACGGGAATACCTGGCGGCAGACTACGCATCACGCACCATGCGCTACTCCGGTGTGATCGTTCTGCTTTTCCTTGCGTTCCACCTCGCCGACCTGACCTGGGGAAACGCCAACCCCGCCTTCGTGCGGGGCGATCCCTACCACAACATGATCGCAAGCTTCGAGAGACTGCCCGTCGCCATCATCTACATCGTCGCCAATCTGGCGTTGGGTCTCCACATCCTGCACGGGGTATGGAGCCTGTTCCAGAGCATCGGCGCCAACAACGAGGTGTACAACAGATGGCGCCGCTACCTCGCCTGGGGTTTCACCGCCGTGATCGTGCTCGGCAACCTCAGCTTTCCCATCGCAGTTCAACTCGGAATCATTCACTAAGGAGGCCTCGTGACGACACTTGATGCGAAGGTCCCCGACGGACCGATTGAACAGAAGTGGACCAAGCACCGTTTCGACATCAACCTGGTGAACCCCGCCAACAAGCGGAAGTACGAGATCATCATCATCGGGACCGGCCTCGCCGGAGCGGCGGCGGCGGCCTCACTCGGCGAGCTCGGCTACAACGTGACGGTCTTTACCTACCACGACTCGCCGCGTCGCGCTCACTCGATCGCGGCCCAGGGCGGCATCAACGCCGCCAAGAATTACCCGAACGACGACGACTCGATCTTCCGGCTCTTCTACGACACCGTCAAGGGAGGCGACTACCGATCCCGGGAGGCCAACGTATATCGGCTCGCCGAGGTATCCAACGAAATCATCGACCAGTGCACCGCCCAGGGTGTCCCCTTCGCCAGGGAATACGGAGGTCTGCTCGACAACCGCTCGTTTGGCGGCGCCCAGGTGTCGCGCACTTTCTACGCACGCGGCCAGACCGGCCAGCAGCTCTTGCTCGGGGCCTACCAGGCGCTTGCCAGGCAGATCGCGTTGGGCAAAGTGAAGCTGTACAACCGGACCGAGATGCTCGACGTCGTCACCCACGAGGGAAGAGCGGTCGGCGTGGTGGTTCGGGACATGGTGTCCGGCGAGATCAGCTCGCATGCGGCTCATGCAGTTGTGCTGGCAACCGGGGGCTACAGCAACGTCTTCTACCTGTCTACCAACGCCATGGCCTGCAACGTGACAGCCGCATGGCGGGCGCATCGTAAGGGTGCCTACTTTGCTAATCCGTCCTACACACAGATCCACCCAACCTGCATCCCGGTCCACGACGAGTACCAGTCGAAGCTCACCTTGATGTCCGAATCGCTACGAAACGACGGGCGTATCTGGGTGCCAATGGACCCCGAAGACAATCGTCCCCCGAACCAGATCCCAGAGGAGGAGCGCGACTACTACCTGGAGCGGATCTACCCCGCCTTCGGCAACCTGGTCCCCCGTGACGTGGCTTCGAGGGCGGCGATGCGGATGATCGATCAGAACCGTGGCGTCGGATCGCTGAAGAACGGTGTCTATCTCGACTTTGCCGAGGCCATCAGCCGTCTCGGCAGGCACGTCATCGAGGAACGCTACGGCAACCTCTTCGAGATGTATGAGCGGATCACCGACGAGGACCCGTACCAGGTCCCGATGCGCATCTACCCGGCACCGCACTACACGATGGGTGGCCTGTGGGTCGACTACAACCTGATGACCAACGTGTCGGGGCTGTACTCGATCGGAGAATCGAACTTCTCGGACCACGGCGCCAACCGACTCGGTGCGAGCGCCTTGATGCAGGGGCTCGCCGACGGATACTTCGTGTTGCCGTACACGATCGCCGACTATCTGGCACACTTCCTCAACGTGCCGCTCGTTCCCACGGATTCCGAGCCGTTCCAACAGGTGGAGGTCGAGGTCAAGGAGCGGCTCGAGCGGCTGCTTGCCGTCGACGGGGATCGTACCGTGGACTCATTCCACCGTGAGCTCGGCACGATAATGATCGACAAGTGTGGGCTGGCCAGGAGCAGGGAGGGACTCGAGGAGGCGCTCGAGACGATCCCACAGCTCCGGGACGAGTTCTGGCAAAGGGTCAAGGTCCCCGGCACCAACACCACATACAACCCGGAGCTCTCCAAGGCGGCGCGGGTTGCCGACTTCCTCGAACTGGCCGAGCTGATGTGTCGCGATGCCCTCGAGCGTGAGGAGTCGTGCGGTGGCCACTTCCGGCTCGAGCATCAGACAGAGGACGGTGAGGCGAAGCGAGATGACGTCGGCCAGTCCCACGTTTCTGCGTGGGAATGGAACGGATACGGGGAGCCGGAGACCCATAACAAGGAGCCCCTGGAATTCGAGTACGTCAAGCTGGCGCAAAGGAGCTACAAGTAATGGATCTCACACTAAAGGTGTGGCGCCAGGATGGCCCCAACAAGCCAGGAGAGTTCAAGGAGTACGAGGCCAAGGGTATAAGCCCGGACTCGTCGTTCCTCGAGATGCTCGACGTCGTCAATGAACGTTTGATTCAGGCCGGCGATATCCCCATCGCGTTCGACCATGACTGTCGCGAAGGTATCTGCGGCATGTGCGGTGTCATGATCAACGGCCATCCCCACGGCGACCAACAGGGCACTGCGACCTGCCAGCTGCACATGCGCAAGTTCAGCGACGGCGACCGGATCGTCATCGAGCCGTGGCGCGCCAGGGGAATGCCCATTGTCAAGGATCTCGTTGTCGACCGCTCCGCCCTTGATCGGATCATCGAGGCCGGTGGGTACATCAGCGTCAACACGGGAGGCGCTCCCGACGCCAACCTGATCCCGATCCCCAAGAGTGCGGCAGACGCGGCAATGGACGCCGCGGCCTGCATAGGATGCGCCGCGTGTATTGCCGCTTGCCCCAACAGCGCCGGCCAGCTGTTCACGGCGGCGAAACTCACCCATCTCAATCTGCTGCCCCAGGGCCAGCCCGAGCGATACCAGCGGACCGTCGCCATGGTGGAGAAGATGGAGGAGTTCTTCGGGTCGTGCACTAACCATGCTGAGTGCGAGCAGGCCTGCCCTAAGCGCATCAGCATCAGCACGATTGCGTTCATGAATCGTGACTACATGGTGGCGAAGTTCAAGGATCGCAGAAAAGCCGGTCAGGCCTGAGCTTCGCCGGCATCCGGGTCAGCTTCGTGGCGTGAGGTGCGACGTATCTGGCACACCCGCCGGGATAGAGACGGCTCCTCTGCGAGCCCGCTTCGAGGTTCCTACCGTCCGCATGGAGCAAGGACGACACGGCGTGTCCGGCTCATTGCACGCTGAGCACCAGCCTGCCGCGCCAAGTACCGCTCCAGCACCATGAAAACAAGCATGGCAACCGCGGAGTGCAGAAATCCGGCCGCAGCGGAACGAGCGTCGCCAGCAGCGCAACTGTGAGCGAGTTCAGCATCCCCTCGGCAAAGGAGTTGTTGACCGATAGCGACAGTGCCCCCTATGACCGTCAAGAGTCCAGGTGCTGCGATCGAACCAACTAGTCCACCACCCCGCCTCCTGCCGCGGCCAATGAGGTAGAGAGGAGACGAAGATGCCTGCGGTCGGCACGGGTCCACAACCCGGCGATGAGGAGGACACCCACGTCGGGAGTCGGTCGATGAGCCTACGTAACCTCGGACTCAATTGCTGGACGGTTGGTCCGACGCCGCTACGCCCTGGTGCTCGGAAGCTCACCTGCGGATTGTACGCAGACAGTGGTCGCCCAGGGTTTCCGTCGCCCGATCCACCGCTCTCCTAAGAAGCCCCCAGGCCCGCCCTTTTGTACTGAACACTCAAAATTCGACCCGCCCCGCTACAATCCACTGATCTCGAGAGAAGGATTGACAAATGGGTGTGAAGTTCCTGAGCGACGACCACTTCACGACCGCGACGACTGCCCTGAACGGCAACGACGCGTTCGTCGGCGCTATCGCCAACATCGACATGGGGATGCAGTTCCACGTAACAGACGCACCCGAGGGCGACATCGATTTCTTCCTCAGCGTCGGTGACGGTGCAGCCGAGATGGCGTCGGGAGTGCTCGACGACGCCGACGTGACCATCACCAGCACCCACGAGACGGCGCTGGCGATGTTCAAGGGCGACCTCAACACTCAGATGGCCTTTATGACCGGCAAGATCAAGGTCGCAGGCAACATGGCTGTCCTTATGATGAATCAGGGCGTGATCAATCAGTGGGCGGCGACCGTCGCCAAGATCGATGTTGAGGCCTGATCGGGCTCTACCCGAAGGTTGAGACAACACGCCGGGACGTTTGCCGACAGGCAAACTCCAAGCTGATCGGGCTCTGCCCCAACGCCAAGACAACACGCCGGGACGTTTGCCGACAGGCAAACTCCAAGCTGATCGGGCTCTGCCCCAACGCCAAGACAACACGCCGGGACGTTTGCCGACAGGCAAACTCCAAGCTGATCGGGCTCTGCCCCAACGCCAAGACAACACGCCGGGACGTTTGCCGACAGGCAAACTCCAAGCTGATCGGGCTCTGCCCCAACGCCAAGACAACACGCCGGGACGTTTGCCGACAGGCAAACTCCAAGCTGATCGGGCTCTGCGCCCAACGCCAAGACAACACGCCGGGACGTTTGCCGACAGGCAAACTCCAAGCTGATCGGGCTCTGCCCAACGCCAAGACAACACGCCGGGACGTTTGCCGACAGGCAAACTCCAAGCTGATCGGGCTCTGCCCCAACGCCAAGACAACACGCCGGGACGTTTGCCGACAGGCAAACTCCAAGCTGATCGGGCTCTGCCCGATCAGCCCTCGACCGAGTCTTTGAAGGAGTTGCCTGGCCGGAACACCGGGACACGCTTAGGCGGTATCGGCACGGCGACCCCGGTTCTCGGGTTCCGTCCGGTGCGAGCACGCCGTTTACGCGGCTCGAAGGTGCCGAACCCGCTCAGGGTGACGGAGCTATCTGCTGCCACCGTGTCAATGATGGTCTCCATGACCGCCTCGATCGTGGCTGCGACGGCGACCTTCGTCTGGCCCGTCCTGGCCGCCACCTCGTCGATGAGATCCGCTTTGTTCACGAACCCAACTCCTGTGTGCTACGCCTCCGGCATGACCATAACGAGGCAAGCGCTCACCCCCAAGGATGCTCGGGACGAGGAAAGCGAAACCCGCCAGATCAGTGCAGGCTGAAACAGCGAGGCTCGTCACCGGGGGAAACTAGATGAAGCTGCGCTCCATCGCTGACATCCTCCGCAGCCACCGGCATACACATGTGTGCGACGAAGCTGGCTCCCGGCTCCACTTCGACGACGTCGTAGATCGAGTCCGGGATAACGCCACAACCCGGAATTGACGGTAGGTACTCGTTTCCACCGGCGAGGACTGCCCACTCGAACACGGGCTGTGCCACCTGGGTACCGAGAAACGTCCCCTCGATGGTCACCAGCACGTACTGGTATCCGGGATCCGGCTGCGGGTTGATGTCGGCGAACGCGAGCACCGTGTCGGCAGCATCGAGGTCCACCCCGGTGAGGGCGATGTCCCACAGTCCGGTCGCCGCCTCAACGACCTCCCCCACCGGTACCGGTTCGGTCTCAGTTGCCGCCGCGGGAGCGCCTGTCGTGGCAGTCGCCGCGGTGGTGCTGACCGAAGTTGCGACGGTCGTCACCGCAGTGGCGCTCGCCTCCTGAGTGGTGGCCGTCCCGCCGTCGGGAGATGATCCGTTCCCGACCGCCGCCCAGATCCCTCCAACGACGACCAGGACGACTACGGCAGAGATAGCCCATCGGGCCTTCACTGACATCCACTCGCCGCATACGCCGCCGCTGCATCAAACAGCGACCAGCCGTCCGGGCTCCAGCCCAGCCGGCAGTTTGGAACGCAGAGACATGCATCCGACATCCGGCCGCGGTCGAGCCGTCGGCGAGCAGGTCACCGCCCTGGTAGACGAAGTTTGTGGCATAGCCGTTCGATGTGGCCACCACGGTCCCCGCACCAGCAGGCAGACCCCACGACAGCGACTTCGGTGCTGAGCTCACAACAACATCACCGGTGAAACCGCCGGCTAGCGGGTGGGCATCGTCGACGATGGCGACAATGTCAGATCGGGTCGTCCCGAAGTCCGTTCCGGCGCTCGCTCCGGTCATGCCCATGTCATCGAGGGACCATGGCTTGGCCACCCACACGGGCGCGGCAACCGCGGCGAATTTGTCGCCGACAACTGTCGAGTTGATCGAAGACGACAGATACACGAACGAGACGCCGACTGCATCCCCGGCCGTGGCGGCATTGTCATCGATGAGATCCACCGTGTAGCCACCAGCCAGCAGGCGATCCCGGATCGCCACATCGACCGCGGCAAGGTACGAAACCCGATCGGCTGCAACATGGCGTTCCGCAGGCCAGCAATCAGGCAGGTAGGCGGTCTTTCGGCATCGCTCGGGCGTCTCAAGGACAGACCTGCCGGTGCCGAAGAAACCGATCTGGCGATCAGGGTACGATCTGCGGGAGGGATCATCCTCTACGAGCCAGACGCCGTCGTGCGTCACGCAGTTGACGGGCCCCGTATGAGACTCGACTACTTCATCAACCGGTGCTATTCGGAGGGTCGTTCCAAAGCGATCCTGGCGCGTCGCGTCGGGACCGGCGATGCAACCTCGGCGGAGCGGAGCTACCTCAAGACCCTGATCACCGGCGCTCGCGCTCAGGTGGCCCTGGCGTTCCGCAACCGGAGCTGGGAACCCCTCGCCCGGATGCTCGTCATGGGACTGGGATTGTTCGTGACCGGATCGGGATTCGCCGTCGGTTCGATCGCAGCAATCATGGGAGCCCGCTGATGTCCAGTGTGCAAACCGACATGCCGGCTGAGGGAACCGGGACGGCCGACTCCCCGATCATTCCCGGATCAACCGTCCAGGTGGCCCGGCATGTGCTGATCCTGCTCGCCGCATTTGCGCTGTGGGTCTGGTCGGTAAACCACGTCGATCAGAGCGCACTGGGAGAGTACGGATTGATCGCCGTCCTCCCGATCACGACGTTTGTCGCACTGCTCGTCGCAGTCGTCGGCTTCGCCATGGCCACCCAGCGCGCCAAGCCGGGGCCATTGCTCGCCGCCTACACGATGGCGCTTGCCGTGATGCTGCACGGAATCCCCACGTTCGCATACGACTACCTGCGTTCCTCATGGGCGTGGAAACACGTAGGCGTTGTCGACTACATCCAGCGCTTCGGAGAAGTGAATCCCAGCGATAGTGCGCTGGCCGTCTATCACAATTGGCCTGGGTTCTTCGGGATCAATGCATGGATCACCGACACCAGCCATCTCGGCTCGGCTCTCTCATATGCCGCCTGGGCTCCGATCGTGTTCAACTTGCTCTTCATCGGTGCGCTGTATGTGATGTTCCGTGCCTTCACCGCAAATCAGAGCTTGATCTGGACTGCCATCGTCATCTTCATCCTCGGCTCATGGGTCGGCCAGGACTACTTCGCACCACAGGCAATCGCCTTCTTCATGTATCTGCTGCTCATGGCGATCTTGATGCGCTGGTACTCGGTGACGATCACCGAGGATGCTGAGCTGGAAAACGACGACTTTGCCCCTGGCACCAACTCTGCTCGCATCCTTGCCGGTGTGATCGTGCTGGCCATGGTGATGATCGCATCGTCTCATCAGCTCACCCCGATCGTGACCATCGCCGCCATCGCCGCCCTGGTTCTGTTCAAGCAGCTCAGGGTCAAGTGGCCGCTCTGGGTGATGGTCGTCGTCACCCTGGCGTGGTTCCTCGGCCCCGCTCGCGATTTCCTCTTCTCACATGCGCAGAACGTCGTGCGCGATTTTGGTGGCGCCTCGACGAACCTCGACAACACGGTGGTCAACTACGGCACGGCAACGGCCGCCCAACGGACTATCTCGGTGATCAGCCGTCTGCTCAGCGCCGTGATCTTCGTGCTCGCCGGGATTGGCTTGGTGCGCCGCAGGGCCATGGGACACCGGTCCGGGTGGCTGATCTTGCTTGCCATCGTGCCTGCCGTGCTCGTTGTGGTCAGCTCGTACGGCGGGGAGATCCTTCTCAGGGCGTATCTGTTTGCCCTGCCGTTCGCCGCCTTCCTGGCGGCCTCGGTGTGGTTCCCCAAGAATGTCAGGAAAGGGCAGCCACCATCGCCGATCATCCTGGGTCTTGTGCTCGCCGTCCTCATCCCCGGTCTGCTGCTTGCCGACTTTGGTGCCGACCGACGTCAGGTCTTCACCGCAACCGAGGTGGCGGCTGCGGAGTACATGCTCGACAATGCGACACCGTACTCGTTGATCGTCGAAGGTACTCGTGACTATCCGCGCCTGTTCCGGGATACCGAGGGGAGCACCTATCTCACTCTGGATCGGCTGCCGGACCAGGCGCTGGAACACGTGATGTCCGATCCGGCAGTCATCCTGCATCGTTGGCTGACCGACAAAACTCGGTATAGCGAAGGTTTCATCATCCTCACCGAGTCGCAGCGCTACTCCGTCTCCAAGCTCGGCACCGACCTGGCACCGACTCTCGATGCTATCGAGCGGTCGTTGCGTGCGTCGGACCTGTTCGTGATCGGTTACGACTCGGAGGACGCCGTGGTCTTCCAACCTGTGGAGCAGCCATGATCAGCGGGCTCGCCAGAAGCAAGCCAGGTCTCACCTGGGTACTCGTGGTCAGCTCTCTGGAACTGCTTGCCGTTGTCACCGGGATTGCCGCCCCGGTGCAACCGGCGCTTGGCGTGCTGTTCGTGCTCACCTGCCCGGGATTCCTGTTGCTTGATCTCGAACAGCCGGCCGACCTGGCGGCCCGAATCATGATCGGGATAGGCGGCTCAGTCGCAATCAACATCGTGATCGCCACCTTCGTGATCATCACCAATGCCGGCCCCGTCACTCTGTTTGTTGCCCTGGCTCTGCTCGGCGCGGCTCTGCTGCCTCGACGACGGCTCGCCACGGCGATCGCCCGGCTGAAGTCGCTGACGCCACAGCCGGTTCCTGCCATCGACTTGCCTCCCGCAATGCCCGGAGTGCCCGGAGCAGAGCTGGAGCCAGGACCAGAACCGCAGCCCGAAACAGAACCCCAGCCGGAACCGGAACCAGAACTCGAGCCCGAACCAGAACTCGAGAAAGAGCCGTATCCGCCGGCCGTGATGGTCATGGGGATCGATATCAACCGCGCCGGGATCGGGCCTTTCACCGGTCTACCCGGCATAGGAACGGTGCTTGCCGCGCGCATTGTCGCCCACCGGAACGAGCACGGTCCTTTTGGAGATGTCAACGATCTCCTCGGACTGCTCAGGGCCATGGCCAGGGAAGAACAAGCCGGAAAAGAACAAGAAGGTGCACAGTGAGCGGCCCGGTATCGGCGGTGATCCCGACCCGGAACCGACCCGAGATTGCTGCGCCGCGCCATCGACGCCATGCTTGATCAGGAAGGCGATCACCTGGCCGAGATCGTCGTGGTCTTCGACCAATCCGATCCCGACGCCACGCTCGAGAACCTATCTGCCTCCATACCGATCCCGGTGGTCGCCAACACCAACTCGCCGGGCTTCCCCGGAGCGAGGAACACGGCATCGAGGTGGCACGGGGCGACTGGATCGCCTTCTGCGATGACGATGATGTCTGGCTACGAGACAAACTCGCCAGGCAATGCGAGGCGGTGTGTCGGCAAATCCGCAAACCCTCTTCGCCGTCGGCAGCGTCATCGTCGCATACGGGGACACGCGGGTTCATCGCAAGACCGGCTTGGCAACCCTGGGCGTGCGAGATCTACTCCGCGATCGAGTGATGGAAGCCCATCCATCTACACACCTCGTCCGCCGTGACGCCGTCGCCCTGTGGGGCCTCACATGGGTCACTATGGACACCACTGAACCCGGTCCCCGGCACGATTGGTATCCTCCGTCCCCGATGCAACCCACCGCGAATGACCCGAACCCGACAACTCTGCGGCTCTATGTGGCCGTTGCTATTGCACTCTGGCTGATCGCCCTGGTCGTCGGCTTCTACTTCGTTGGGTGAGCGCCGCGGGTGAGACGACCGGTGTCAAGCTCGGTAAAGTAGAGGCCTCCCGGAGGAAAGGCACCAGTTGAAACGCTACCGACCGCAGCTACTGCTCATATTCGGAGCGGTGGTAACTATGGCGTCCATCGCCTGGGAGCTCGTGCGCATGGCTCCCGACACGGTCTACATCGTCGAACCCTGGGCGCTGCGCGGATACCAATCGGTGCACGGCTCGCTGACCTTCACCATCGCAGGCCTTGCCATCATCTACGGTCTGCTCTCCATGCTCGGCATCGCCCTGGAACCCATCTGGAGCCGGGTCATCGCGGCAGTGATGGCTGTGGGCGTGATCGTTGTCGCGGTCCTCTATGGCGGCCCCGAGCGCAGCATGGGTGGCGCCGTGCTCGGATGGGTGGTGTCCATCCTGGGTGGCTACATCGTTGCCAGGGCAGTCGGCTCCGTGCTGCCGTCTTCCTGGCGTACGACGCTGAAGAACGTGGTCGAGCTTGCCGCTCTGGTCACTGCCACATTGCTGCTGAGCATCCTCTTCGGGAGCGCACGCACCGCGCCACCGTGGTTCTGGGTCGGAATTGCCTCTCTGCTGGCCCTTGGCCTATCGATCACCGGCCGGCACCCGCAACTGTCGGCGAATCGGATGCTGATGTTTCTCAGTGGCGGTGGCTGGTTGGCCATCGCACTCTCTGCCGCAGCTGCCCGCACCAGCCTCCTCGACGCCCAGATCGAAAAGTCGATCGCCGAAACGGGGAGCCGGCTTGTCGCCGACTACAAGGATGTCCAGGTCACTTCCGGCTACTTCGTCGCGTTGCTGGGCATGCTCATCGTCGTTGTGGGCTCCATCTCAATGTGGGCAAAGCGACGCGACATCATCATCAACACCGAACGGGCGGAACGGCAGAGAGCCGCCGCCGAGGCAAGCGCCGCCGAGATCCAGGCCGCACTGGAGATCGCCCAGCAGCATCAGCGTGAGGCGAGAGCAGCCCGTTAGGGCCCCCGACATGCCACAGGCTCGCCATGAGCAGCGGGCAGAAGCAGCCGGCCGGTCCCGGCGTGCCGGTTCCGTCGGTATGCGCCGGAGTCTATTGGCGTTCATGAAACTGAGCCGACCGCACTTTCTCCTGGGCGGTGCGCTTCTCTTTGCGCTCGGTTCGGCTGGGACAGGCGATATCGCCTGGTTCGAGTACGCACTCGGACAGGCCATGGTCAGCTCTCTGCAGATCACGGCACACTTCGTCAACGAGTACGCGGATCGTGAGGCGGACCGGACGGTCGACCATCGCACCGTGTTTTCGGGGGGGAGCGGTGTTCTGGTTTCGGGTGATCTCAAACCTGAGGTAGCTCTGCGGGCGGCGTGGGTCTCGACGACCATCGGAGTGATCCTGGCTGCGGTGGTCGCCCTTGGGTCCCCGCTCGCCGCCGGCCTTGGATTGATAGCCCTCGCCATCTCTTGGGGCTATTCGATGCCCCCAATTCGTCTGCTGGCGACGGGTTGGGGTGAACTGGCGACTTCGTTGGTGGTGGTCGTCGTGGTTCCTGTCATTGGGCGGGCCGTCCAGCAGGCACCGGCCGGTGTCGCTCTTTGGTGGGCAGTCGGTATCTTGCTCCCGGTTCATATGGCGATGATGCTCGCCTTCGAACTCCCTGATATTGGGTCCGATTCCGCAGCCGGCAAACGGGTGCTGGGTGTCCGTCTCGGAGAGGCCCGCTCAGGTCGACTGATCGCCATCATGCTGGTGTTGGCAGTGGTCATCGCCGTGACAGGCGTAGCAGTGGGCGGGATCGGTGGAGGGGCCGGGTGGGCGGTTTCGGCGGGGCTGATTCCGGCCCTCATACTGCTGGGAGCGGCCCGAAACCGCAACTACGCGGCAACGACTCTCGCTGCGGTGTCGACTCTTGTCATCACCGCAGGGGTTCTTGTGTTTGTTGTCAACAGCTAGTCGATGAGCACGGACAGCTTGGTGGTCGAGGAACCTGGTGGTCGAGGAATACGTCGACGCTCAATCCGGTTGAAGGCCGCATGGACCAAGCACTCAAGAACGCTCTCGACGGCGGCGGCGTCGTCGATATCACGACAGTCGGGGCGAGGAGCGGAACAAGTCACCGGATTGAGATCGTATTCCATCAGTTCGACGGGAGCTACTACATCACCGGCAAGCCGGGATTCAAACGTGACTGGCTGGCAAACATGAAGGCTAATCCCGAGTTCACGGTCCACCTCAAGCGCGGCCTGACCGCAGACGTTTCGGCCGTAGCGAAAGAGATCACCAACGAAGACGAGAGAGCGAAGGTGCTGTACCGGATACTCACTGAGAGCTGGGACAACGAGCCGGCTAAGGCCGAGCACATCCTTCCACAGTGGGTCAAGGACGCGCCCCTGGTGCAATTCACCATCGATTGACCCGCGGAGCAGCTTCACAAGCCCTTGGCCGAAATGGCCAGCCGAACGCGCCGAGGGGATGGACCGGCCCATCCCCTCAATCACTGGTGAAACGTCAAAATCTGAAACGTCAGAATCTGATCGCCAGAATCTGAAACGTCAGATGTCGAGATCGTCGAGGTCGGCGACCTTTGCCTTCACCGCAGCGGCGGCTTCGACCAGAGCGGCCTTCTCCTCGTCGTTGAGCGGCTGCTCGATGATTTCGCGAACCCCACCGGCACCGACGGAGGCCATTACGCCGAGGTACACCCCGTCAATGCCGTACTCACCGGTGGTCCAGGCACAGACCGGCATTTGCTTGCCCGAATCCTCGATGACAGCCTTGGCCATGCATGCTGCTGCCGCCGACGGTGCGAAGTAGGCGCTGCCCGTCTTCAGCAGGCCAACGATCTCGGCACCGCCGTTGCGGGTGCGCTCGACCAGCTCATCGACCTTCTCGGGCGACAGCACCTCTGTGAGCGGCTTCCCCCCGACCCGGCAAAGCGACGGCACCGGGACCATGGTTGCCCCATGGCTACCGAGGGTGAACGCCTCAACGGTCTGGATGTCGACGCCTGCCGCCTCAGAGATGAAGTGTGCGAAACGGGAACTGTCAAGGATCCCTGCCTGCCCGAACACCCGGCTCCGCGGGAACCCGGAGACGTTGGCGGCAAGAGTCGTCATCTGGTCCAGCGGATTGGTCACGATGATGAGTACCGCGTTCGGCGAGTAGCGTGCGATCTCCTCGGTCACACCCGAGACGATCTTGGCGTTCACCTCGAGCAGATCCATACGTGACATGCCCGGCTTGCGGGGCAGCCCGGCAGTGATGATCACTACATCACTGTCTGCGGTGTCGGCGTAGTCGTTGGTGCCGACTACCAGTGTGTGATGCCCCATCACCGGCCGGCTCTGGTTCATATCGAGCGCAAGCCCCTGCGGCAGCCCTTCCACGATGTCCGTCATCACGACGGTGTCGACTATGTCCCACTCGGCGAGACGGTTGACGGTGGCGGAGCCGTATTTGCCTGCTCCTACAACGGTGATCTTGCTCATGGATGACTCCTCTTCTACATGCGTTCGATTACGGCTGAGCCGAACTCCGAAGTCTTCACTTCGGTGGCTCCCTCCATCAATCTGGCGAGGTCGTAGGTAACGATCTTGTCGCTGATCGCTCCTTCCAGCCCCTTGACAATGAGCTCCGCCGCTTCGTGCCATCCGAGATACCGGAACATGATCTCACCCGAGAGAACCAGCGATCCCGGATTCACCTTGTCCATGCCTGCATACTTGGGTGCGGTGCCGTGGGTGGCTTCGAAGATGGCGTGCCCGGTGACATAGTTGATATTCCCACCCGGGGCGATGCCGATACCTCCGACCTGGGCCGCCAGTGCATCAGACATATAGTCGCCGTTCAGGTTCATGGTGGCGACGACGTCATACTCGGCGGGCCGGGTCAGGATCTGCTGCAGGAAGGCATCGGCGATTACATCCTTCACCAGGAGCTTGTCCCCCGGGTCACCACCGCAGTCCTCCCAGGCGACAGCGACGTCTGAGAACTCGTCCCGAACCAACTCGTAGCCCCAGTTCCGGAAGGCACCCTCGGTGAACTTCATGATGTTGCCCTTGTGCACCATCGTCACGGAGCGCCGGTTGTTGTCGAGGGCATACTGGATGGCAGCCCTGATCAGACGCTTCGACCCGGTCTCCGAGATCGGCTTGATCCCGAGGCCGCTGTCGGGGCTGAGCTCCCAGCCAAACGTCTCATCGAGGAAGTCGAGAAGTTGCTTGGCGC
Organism: uncultured bacterium; assembly: GCA_963777645.1. Taxonomy (GTDB): domain Bacteria; phylum Actinomycetota; class Acidimicrobiia; order Spongiisociales; family UBA5794; genus JAAETI01. The sequence continues at coordinate 127,449 of CAVZRA010000002.1, forward strand.
CTTCGGAACCTGCCTCGAGCTCTTTGCCGGCGTATACATCCTCCGTGTTCTCCCGGAAGATCACCATGTCGACAAGCTCGGGATGGAGCACCGGTGATGGCACACCCCGGAACCAGCGCACCGGCCGGATGCACACGTACAAATCGAGGATCTGTCGCAGCGCCACATTCAGGCTCCGGATGCCACCACCAACCGGTGTCGTCAGCGGGCCTTTGATGCCGACCAGGTGGCTGCGAAACGTCTCGACCGTCTCGTCCGGCAGCCACTGCCCCGTGTGGTCAAAGGCTTTCTGGCCTGCCAACACCTCGAGCCAGGCAACCTTCCGGCTGCCACCGTATGCCCTGGCAACCGCAGCGTCGAAGACCGCTTGTGAAGCGGCCCAGATGTCGGGTCCGATGCCGTCCCCTTCGACAAACGGGATGATCGGCTCATCACCGACCTCGAGCCCATCGGGGCCCATTGCAATAGATGCGGCCATCGGCCATCTCCTCCAGATTCGCGACCTCTAGGAGGCTAGTTCAAAAACGCCTCGATATATTCGACAGTTCGCAGATGTTCGTTCAGGACACCGCGAGCTCTGCCGCGGTGACCGTGTTCTCCATGAGCGCCGCGACCGTCATCAAGCCGACGCCCCCAGGTACAGGCGTTATCGCACCTGCCACCTCGACCGCCGACTCGAAATCCACATCACCCACCAGCCCATCATCGGTCCGGTTGATGCCGACGTCTATGACAACCGCACCAGGTTTGATCTGCGAGCCGTGCACAAAGTTGGGCCTGCCGATGGCGGCAACCACGATGTCGGCCTGTCTGGTCAACCCGGGCAGATCCCTGGTCCTGGAATGCGCCTGCACCACGGTTGCGTCAACTCCTTTTGCGCCGAGCAGCATTGCCATCGGCTTGCCGACTAGAAATGACCGGCCGATGATGACGGCGAGTTTGCCCCGGGTCTCGATTCCGTAGTACTGCAGGATGCGCATGATCCCGCTCGGTGTCGCCGGTCGCAGCCTGCTTCGTTCCAGCGTGAGCAATCCAAGGTTGAACGGGTGGAGCCCATCGGCGTCCTTGGCGGGGTCGATCGTCTCGACCGCCCTGTTCCCGTCGAGATCGCCCGGCAAGGGAAGCTGCACAATCATGCCGTCGACCTCAGGATCGGCGTTCAGCTTGCGCACCATGTCCTCGACCTCTTGCTGGGTCGATGTTGCCGGCATGTGATGGTCAAACGAGAGCATCCCCGCCTTCTCGGCCGAGCGATGCTTGCTGCGTACGTAGACCTGCGACGCCGGGTCTTCGCCAACGAGGACGGTTGCAAGGCCGACGGACTTGCCCCGATCGCTCAATGCGGCGACGCGTTGTGCCACCTCCTGGCGGACCACCGCGGCGACTTCTTTACCGGAGAGAATCTGTGCACTCAATGTTTGAAGTGTCTCCTGCTCGTGAAAACCATTGCCATGTGATGCTCGTTCGCTGCCGCCACCACATCCTCGTCCCGCATCGAGCCACCAGGCTCGACGACACCAACGACACCGGCTCGTCCCAGTTGATCGATGGCATCCCGGAATGGGAAGAAAGCGTCGGAGGCAACAACGGCTCCGTATGCCCGCTCACCTGCCTGATCGAGAGCCCGGTTGGCGGCACCCACCCGCGATTGATCCCCGGCGCCGATCCCGACCGCGGCACGGTCCTTGGCGACGACGATGGCATTCGACTTGGTGTGCGCCACAACCTTCCACGCAAAGTGGAGGTCGGTCAGCATGTCGGCGTCCAACGGCCGCTCCCCCACCGACTCCCAGTTCTCCGGCATCTTCCCCGACACCGGCAGACCTACCCGGTCGCGGCGCTGTACGACGAAGCCGTGCTCGAGACGGCGCAGATCAAGGTCCTCCGCACCGGGAGGCGGTGCCTTCAGGACACGGAGGTTGCGTTTTGCGGCGAAGATCTCCCGGGCGGCATCATCGACTGCCGGAGCGATCACCACTTCGACGAAGTTCTCGACTATCAGACGCGCAGTCGGCGCGTCTATCCCCGAGTTGACGGCGATCACGCCACCGAAAGCAGAAATGGGATCGCATTCCCATGCCGTTATGAACGACTCCTGGACACTGCTGCGACTGGCGACACCACACGGATTGGCGTGTTTGACAACCACAGTCGTCGGTTCGATGAACTCGTTGGCCAATCGCCACGCCGCTTCGGTGTCTAGGTAGTTGTTGAAGGACATCTCTTTGCCCTGCAACTGCTCCATCCCGTTCCACCAGCCGCTCTTGCCACTCTCCGCGTATACGCCGGCTGCCTGGTGCGGGTTCTCGCCGTAGCGAAGCTCGGCCACACGGTCGAAAGCCAACACCATCCGCTCCGGCACGTCTCCCCCTAAGCCTTCCAACCACGAGACGATGGCAGCGTCGTAGCTTGCCGTGCGGTAGAAGGCAGCCCGCGCCAGCCGACGGCGCAGATCATCATCGAGCCCTCCTGCGGCAACTGCCGCCATCACCTCTTCATATTGATCGGGTGAGGTGACGATGCCCACCCACTTGTGGTTCTTGGCGGCTGCCCGCACCATGCTGGGACCGCCGATATCGATCAGCTCGACCAACTCGTCGTCGCTGAGGTCGCCACGGGCGAGCCCGGCTTCGAATGGATACAGGTTCACAATCACCAGTTGGATCGGAGCGAGCCCGCGGTCGTACAACTGTTGGCGATGCTCGAGGCTGCCGAGATCGGCGAGGATGGGGCCGTAGATGTCCGGATGCAACGTCTTGACTCTGCCGCCGAGCATTTCCCCGGACCGGGTGATCTCTTCGACCGTCGTCACCGACAAGCCTCCGGCACGGATTGCTGCCGCGGTACCACCGGAAGCAATCACTTCCACTCCCGTGGAGACGAGCCGTGCGGCCAGCTCCAACAATCCGGTCTTGTCGCTCACCGAAATCAGTGCGCGCCGGACCTTTGTTCGATTCATCGCCACCCCTCGACTTGCTCCGCCATGGCGGCTGGTACTGCTGGCAGGATAGGCATACCGGGAAGCCGTCAGCCGTCGGCGGCCATCCCCATCGCGGTCAGCATTGCCTGACCCATGTCGGTGGGGGTGGGTGCGATGACAACGCCGGCCGCCTCGAGAGCACTGATCTTGTCGGCAGCAGTGCCCTTGCCGCCGGAGATGATGGCGCCGGCGTGGCCCATCCGTTTGCCCTTCGGCGCCGTCGTCCCTGCGATGAACCCGGCAACTGGCTTCTTCATGTTCCTGGTGATCCAATCAGCGGCCTGCTCCTCGGCTGTTCCGCCGATCTCGCCGATCATGATCACACCTTCCGTGGCGGGGTCGTCGTTGAACATACGGAGACAGTCGATGAAATCGGTGCCGTTCACCGGGTCGCCACCGATACCGATGGCCGTTGTCTGACCGAGGCCGACCTTGGTGAGTTGGTGTACCGCCTCGTAGGTGAGTGTCCCCGAGCGGCTGACCACACCGATGCGCCCTGCCTCGTGGATGTACCCGGGCATGATCCCGATCTTGCACTGCCCGGGTGTGATCACACCCGGGCAGTTGGGACCAACCAGCCGGGTGCGTCTCGTCGCAAGGTAGCTCTTGGCCTTGACCATGTCTGCAACCGGGATCCCCTCGGTGATACACACGACGAGGTCGAGCCCGGCGCTCGCCGCCTCCATGATGGCGTCGGCGGCAAACGGCGGCGGCACATAGACAACGCTCACCGTCGCTCCCGTTGCGGCAACGGCTTCCTTCACGGTGCGGAAGATGGGCAGCTCGACACGGTATGTGTCGGGTCTGTCACCAAGACCCGAGTGATCGGTCTCGCCCTCGAAGATCTCGGTCTGACCGGCCCGGGACGGGTGTACCGCTCCGACCATCTGCGTCCCATACGCAATGGCCTTGTCCGTGTGGAACCGGCCCGTCTTGCCCATGCCCTGGACGATGACCTTGGTGTCCTTGTCGATGAGAACGCTCATGCTTGCGTCGCCTCCAGGATCTTCTGTGCGCCGTCCTTCATGTCACTCGCACTCAGGATGTTCAAGCCAGAATCGTCGAGTATCTGCTTGCCGAGCTCGACGTTGGTGCCCTCGAGGCGGACGACAAGCGGCATGCGCAGCCCGACTTCGGCAACCGCATCCACCACACCCTGGGCGATGGTGTCGCAGCGCATGATCCCGCCGAAGATATTGACGAAGATCCCTCGCACCCACGTATCGCGAGTGATGATCTTGAAGGCCGCAGCCACCTGCTCCTTGTCGGCGCCCCCTCCGACATCGAGGAAGTTGGCAGGCTCACCCCCCACGTACTTGATGATGTCCATCGTTGCCATCGCCAGACCGGCTCCGTTGACCATGCACCCGATGGTCCCGTCGAGCTTGATGAAGCTGAGCCCGTAGCCTGATGCCTCGATCTCGGCGGCGTCCTCCTCGCTGAGGTCCCGCATGTCCATGACCTCGGGATGCCTGTAGAGGGCGTTCGCCTCGAAGCTCATCTTGGCGTCTAGCGCCATCACCCTGCCGTCTTTGGTGACAACGAGCGGATTGATCTCGATGAGGTCGGTGTCCAGCTCGGTGGCCGCTCCGGCCAACGCTTCGATGAAGCGGACTCCGTTCTTGAACGCCACACCTTGGAGACCCAGCCCGTATGCGAGCTCCCGTGCCTGGAAGTCGAGCAAGCCGAGGCCAGGATCGATCTCGGCGGTGAGGATCTTATCGGGAGTCTCGGCAGCCACCTGCTCGATCTCGGTCCCACCCTCGGTTGACACCATCACAATGTTGCGGCTCGCCGACCGGTCCAGCACCACAGACAGGTACAGCTCCCTTTCGATGTCGATGCCCTGTTCGATGTAGAGCCGGGTGACTTTCTTGCCGGCAGGGCCCGTTTGCACGGTGACCAGCGTCGATCCCAACACGCGGGCGGCGAGTTCTCCGACCTTCTTCTTCGCAGCCTCGACGCCGCCTTCGATGCCATCGGTGACAACGTTGACTCCCCCGAGGTCGGGCTGCTCTTTGAATCGGCCCTTGCCACGCCCTCCTGCATGGATCTGCGACTTCACCACAACGACCGGGTTGCCGCTCGCTTCGATTAGGGGAGCAACCGCATCGATGGCGTCGGCTACTGAGGAGACCTCCTTGCCCTCGGGGACGGATATGCCCCTCTCCTTCATAAGTTCCTTCGCCTGGAACTCGTGGATCTTCAAGTTGGTGCCTCCTTTGTGCCGACCTTCAGATCGGCACGATCATTTCGAGAATCGAGCTCGCACCCAATCGGTTATCTGTGACAGCGGGGTACCCGGTGTGAAGAGCATCTCGAGCCCGGCCGCTTGCAGCTCGGGGATGTCATCGTCGGGAATGATTCCTCCCCCAAACACAACGATGTCCTCAGCTTCACGCTGTCGCAACAGTTCCACCACCCGGGGAAACAGGGTCATATGTGCGCCGGAGAGCACAGAAAGGCCGACCCCGTCGACGTCCTCCTGAATCGCTGTTTCCACGATTTGCTCGGGGGTCTGGTGGAGTCCCGAGTAAATGACCTCACAACCGGCATCGCGCAGCGCCCTGGCCACGACCTTGGCGCCACGATCATGCCCGTCGAGACCCGGTTTTGCGATCAGGATCCGAATCGGCATATGGCTGTTGACAATAGTCGGACGGACCTGGGTGAGTGTTCGACATTCGCCTCCTCACCGAAGGTCGGGCACCTTCTCGAGCGGGGCGAGCTCGAGGTGGAGGTGCTTGGTGCCGATACCGGCGAACTCAACGACGGCCTCGACCCCGGCGACCCGCTGGATCGTCCCCTCACCCCACTTGGCATGGCGCACACGATCGCCTGGGGAGAGCTCGGATGCCTTGATCGTCGGCCGGGACCTTGAACTATCGAGCTTCGAGGGCCTTGTGCGCTTCCTGGCTTCGGTTACGAGGCTCGATGGAACCTCTTTGAGGAAGCGGCTCGGCGGGTTGTAGTTGCTGGAACCGAACATGTTCCGTGACCAGGCCCTGCTGACAAAGAGCCGCTGCATCGCCCTTGTGATCCCCACATAGCAAAGCCGCCGCTCTTCTTCGAGCTCGGCAGGGTCACCAAGCGATCTCATGTGGGGGAACACCCCATCTTCCATACCGACGATGAACACCACAGGGAACTCGAGGCCCTTGGCATTGTGAAGCGTCATCAGGGTGACGACGTCGGACTCTTCGTAGCTGTCGACGTCGGTGACGAGGCTGATCGATTCGAGGAACAGCTCAGTCTTGCGTAGCCCATCGAGGCCAGCCCACTCCTCCCTGCCGTAGGCGATCGGCCCGTTCTCCTCGAAATCCGACGCGGCGGAAACGAGTTCCCGGAGGTTCTCCTCTCTTCCCATCGCCTCGACTGATCGCTCGCTGCGAATCATGTCGAGGTAGCCGGTTTCCGAGAGCACTGCCTCCAATGCTGCGGTTGGGCCTTGCTCGGCGAGGAAGGTCAGATGGTCGATCAGCCCGACGAAGTCGAGCATTGCCTTCTGCGCCCTCGAGGAGAGCCTGCTGTTGTCGGCGGCGGTGCGCAGTGCCTCGAAGAACGTCATCCCGCCCGCTTCAGCGTGCCGGTCGGCATGCCCGACACTGGTAGCGCCGATGGCTCGCTTGGGGATGTTGACTATCCGCTTGGCGGCAACGGTGTCATCGGGATTGGTCATGACCCGCAGATAGGCGAGCACGTCCTTGACTTCGCGCCGGTCGTAATACTTGACCCCACCGACCACCTGATATGGCTGCGCGTGGTTGACGAAGGTCTCCTCCAGAACACGGCTCTGTGCGTTGGTCCTGTAAAAGACGGCAACATCCCTTGCGTCTATTCCCTGTGCCCGCAACTCGGTGATGGTCTCGGCGACGAAGCCGGCCTCATCGTGCTCATTCTCTGCCTCGTAGCTGACGATCTTCTCGCCGTGCCCGAATTCAGTCCAGAGTCGCTTCGGCTTGCGGTTGGGATTGTTGGCGATGACGGCGTTCGCCGCCTGGAGGATCGTCTCGGTTGATCGGTAGTTCTGCTCCAGCATCACGATCTGGGCGTCGGGAAAATCCTTCTCGAACTCGTTGATGTTGCGGATGTCGGCACCCCGGAACCGGTAGATGCTCTGGTCACCGTCGCCGACGACACAGAGATTGTGATGCTTCTCGGTGAGCAGGCGCACCAGCACGTACTGGGCGTGGTTGGTGTCCTGATACTCGTCGACCAAGACGTACTTGAACCGCTCCTGATAACGCTCCAGCACGTCGGGGTGAACCCGGAACAAATCCACGGTCAGCATGAGCAGATCGTCAAAATCCATCGCAGATGCCTCGACGAGGCGCTGCTGATAGAGGCGGTACACATCTGCGGCTTTTTCGTGATAGAACCCGGTGTCCGATGACGCATACGTCTCGTAGTCGATCAATTCATTCTTGGCGTTGGAGATGGCAGCCCGCAGGCTGCGTGGCGGGAATCGTTTCGGATCGAGGTCGAGGTCTTTGACGCACATCGTCACCAACCGCAGCGAGTCCGCCGAGTCGTATATCGAGAACGAGCTGCGGTAGCCGAGCCGGTGCACTTCCCGGCGCAGGATCCGGCTGCATGCGCTGTGGAATGTGGAGACCCACATGTCACGGGCGACGCTGCCAACCAGCGCCTCCACCCTTTCCTTCATCTCGGCAGCCGCCTTGTTGGTGAAGGTGATCGCCAGAATCGCAAACGGCGAGACGTTGTGGTCGCGGATCAGGTGGGCAACCCTCCGGGTGAGCACCCTGGTCTTGCCCGATCCGGCACCGGCGACAACGAGCAACGGCCCGTCGACGGCGGCTACCGCCTGGCGTTGGGCAGGGTTGAGACCCTCGAGGAGTGGAGAATCGGGCATAGACGCCGAGTATACGAGGATCTACTTGTTTGCTTACAGCGATGTAGTTAGACCCCGCGAGACGGTGGTCGGTCCTTCCCGGAGCCAAGCACCACGGTACCGGCCACCACGTCATGGATGCCGCGGCGACCAAGCAAGGGCGGCCCCGCAACCGCGACGAGCATGGCCAGCGACATGACCAGGAACACCACAGCACCCGGGCTCGGTGCCTTGCTTGCGGCGACCCGGAGAGCGCCCATGTGCCCGAACTGCCAGGGGAGCAGTTTGATCAGGTTCCGTATCAGGATGGCACCACCCCCGGGCAACCCATGGTCCGGAGCAAAGACGGCCAACTGTTCCCTACGCTTCCCCCAGGTGGCATGGTTGGTGCCTGACTCGGTACCCGCGAGGTAGGCGAGAAACGGGACCACGGTCAGCAGAGTGATGAACACGTCGGTCAGCACCGGGTCGTCCCGCATCCAACCGAGATGCAACCACCCGAGCGAGGCGGGCACCCCGACGACGACGAAGACGGCAGCGAGAAGGCCCAATACGACCAGGTAGTCCCACAGCCACGAAAGAATCCGCCGCCTCGTCACCCCGTGCAAGCTAGCAGGCCTGCACCGGCGGGAGCTCGCTACTGAGACCCGAGTAGTTCGCGCAGTTGGGCAGCAAGAGCCCCCTCGCGGAAGTCCGCCTTCTCGAAGAAAGCGTTGACCCCGGCCTCGATCGCTCGCTGCTGGTCTTCGGGTTTGGCGACGCCAGAGAGCATCACTATCGGGATCCGAATTCCGGCCTGGCGGACCTTGCGAACCAGTTCGACACCGTCCTGCGCCGGCATGGAGAAATCGACGACGAGGGCGTCGATATGCTGCTCGTTGAGGATCTCGACTGCCTCGAAAGCGCTCTCGGCGACGCTCGTGCTGAACCCGCTCGAGGCGAGTGATCCTGCGATCACGGCCCGGGCACCCTGTGAGTCGTCGACAACCAGAATCCGCGCCCTCCGTGCCACCGGTTGTGGCACCGATTGGCACATCTGCACCACGGCACCGGCATCGAGAATGAGCACGACGTCGCCGCCACCCATCAGCGCCGCGCCTGTGATGTGAGATGGGCCGGACACGATCGGGCCGAGCTCCTTGGCCGCAACCTCACGAATGCCGAGGACCTCATTGACGGAGATCGCAGCAACGCCGGCACGGTGCGAGAGCGCAACGACCTCGACCGGGTGCCGCCCGTCGGTAGCCCCGACCACGTTTGCGATCGGCGCAAGCGGAATCTCGTTGCCGTCGAGGACCAGCGTCTCGCGGCCCCCCGTCGATCGGATGTTTGCGTCCTCTATCGGTACCATCACGTCGATGACAGCTTCCGGGATACCCCACTTAACGCCACCGGAATCCACGATCAGCACCCGCTGCAGATCGCGCACGGTTGGCACGACGATGGTGACGGTCGTTCCCACACCGTCCTTCGAATCCACCCGGATCCGACCGTAGAGCGACTCAACGGCATCGGCAACATTGGAGAGCCCGGCACCGACGCTGTTCAGCTCGTCACCGGCTTTGGTGGTGAAACCGGGGAAGAACAGGAGTGGTCGCAAAGTCTCGATGTCCATAGACGTGTCCGGGGAGATCAAGCCCTGGGCGACGGCGAGCTGATGGACCGTCCGGTAGTCGATGCCGGACCCGTCATCTCTCACCACCACCTCAAAACTGGCGCCACGCCGTGACAGCTCCACCGAGATCACGCCGGTGGCGGGCTTGCCTGCCGCCTCCCGGTCTCCGGGCATTTCGATACCGTGGTTGACCGCATTGACAATGAGCTGTCTGACCGGGTCCGAAATCTTGTCGAGCACCTGGCGATCGATGTCGAGGTCGTCTGCCGCGGAGATCTCGAAGCGGATCTCCTTGCCGAGCTTCTTCGCCAGATAGCGAACGAGTTGCGGCAACGTGTTGGTCATCTGCCGCACCGGCACCGCCCCTAGCTCCATTGCGTTCAACTCGAGAGCGGACGTTGCCTTCACGAGATCGGACATGTGCTCGACCATATCGGTGGTGATTTGCTGTGAGTACCGCATTTCTCCGAGCATCGAGTCCAGTTCGACACGCATGCTTGCGACGTAGTTGATCAACCGGTAGAGGCGACCGGCGCTGACCTCGATCGTCTGGCCGGATGCCCAGTTCTCCAGCGCCCCGAGCAGACCGCCGAGGTCGGGTCCGTACACCTCGGGATTCAGTTCGTGGAGCGGCTCGGCCGATCCAATCAGCTCTTCCATGTTCCTGGCAGCACCCCCGACGGGATAATCGGGGACCGGAGGTGACAGCGGCTGTTGCGGGCTCTGCACCGGTGGGGCTACGACCGGCGGCGGCGCTGGCGACGGAGCAGCTGGCTGAGGCCGGACCGGATCTGCGACGCGATGCAACTCCGGTTCGGAGTAGTGCTGTGCCGGCTCCTGCCGGTCGAGCACGGGCGGGCGTGACTCGGGCTCGATGACTCTCGGTGGCGGTGACGGCGGTTCTGCGACCGGAGGCTCTGCTGCGGGCTTGAGCCCGGGGAGCTGCACTACTTCGGCCATCGGCTCGTCGGGCTCGTTGTCCGGTTCGGCTTCGACGACGGGGGTGGGTGGTGCCGGTGGCGGTGTTGCAGCAGCTTCGTCAGGGCGGTCTCCGAGCATGTAGCCGGTGGCTCGATTGAGCCGCTCCATTGCTTCGTTCATCTCGGGGGTGCCGGCATCCGGATCGGCGCTCGTAGCAGCTTCGAGCGTCTCGGCGAGGGCGACGAGGCTGCGCCCCAGATTGGGGTAGGGCTCGATTTCGCCGGACTTGATCCCACGCCACAGGTCTTCGATCATCTTCCCGGCATCAGAGATCGCTTCGAAGCCCATGACCCGGGCCGTGCCTTTGATCGTATGGCCTTCGCGCAGCATGACTGCAGCCATCTCGGCATCGGCAGCTCCCTTTTGCATCGCCTTGCCGCCTTCGACGAGACGCGCGGAGCGCTCTGTCACCTCGTCGAGGAACATCTGGAGAAGCTCTGGATCTGCGCTCCAACTCACCTTTGTAGCCCTTCTGGCGCCCGCATTAACAGGCTATCGACCCGGGCGACTAGTCACTTGAGGCCTTGCTGGCATGGCCGAGGGCATTCGCCGCGACCGCTCGCCAGGCGTGTGTACATATTGGCACACAGACGCGTCGTGCCGGAGGGAAACCCTCTCTGCACACGTGTGCTCATTCCCACTCGATTGTTGCCGGTGGCTTCGAGGAAACGTCGTAGGCAACCCGATTTATGCCAGGCACCTCGTTGATGATCCTCGAAGAGATCCGTTCCAGGACCTCGTACGGCAGACGTGCCCAGTCGGCGGTCATTGCATCCTCGCTGGTGACTGCCCGGATGATGATCGGATAAGCATAGGTTCGCCCGTCGCCCTGGACACCGACCGAGCGAATCGCAGGAAGCACCGCAAAACTCTGCCACAGCTCGTTGTAGAGACCGGCGCGACGTACCTCCTCGAGCACTATGGCATCGGCAGACCGCAGAATGTCGAGGCGCTCCCTGGTCACTTCACCGATGATCCGCACCGCAAGGCCGGGACCGGGGAACGGTTGCCGCCACACGATCTCCTCGGGGAGACCCAGCTCCTCGCCAACGGCGCGCACCTCGTCCTTGAATAGGTCGCGCAGGGGTTCGACGAGGCTCAACTCCATGTCCTCGGGAAGACCGCCAACGTTGTGATGGCTCTTGATCTTGGCGGCATCCGCCGTGCCCGACTCGATCACGTCAGGGTACAGGGTGCCCTGGACGAGGAAGCGGGCGTCGCTCACCTCGACAGCAACTTCCTCGAAGACACGGATGAAGGTCTCCCCGATGATCTTCCGCTTCGTCTCGGGATCCGTCACCCCGGCCAGGGCTTCGAGGAACCGGTCCTCGGCCTTGACATGGACCAGGTTCATGTGGAACGCCGAGCGGAAGGTCTCTTCCACCTGCTCGGCCTCTTCCATCCGCAGCAAGCCGTGGTCAACAAAGACACAGACGAGTTGATCGCCGATCGCTTTGTGCACCAGGGCAGCCGCCACCGAGGAATCCACACCCCCGGAGAGGCCGCAGATCGCGGTGCCATTGCCGACGGTGGCACGCACTGCATCAACCGACTGCTCGATGATGCCGGCATGGGTCCACAAGGGAAGGGCGTGACATGCCTCGTAGAGGAAGTGCTTCAGGATTTCCTGACCACGGTCGGTGTGGGCAACCTCAGGGTGGAACTGGACACCGTAAAGCGCTCGCGCCGTGTCCTCCATCGCCGCCACCGGAGAATCGGGGGTCGTCGCCGTGATTACGAATCCAGCCGGCGCTTCGGCAACGGCGTCCCGGTGGCTCATCCACACGGTCTGTGAATCGGGTAGGTCGCGCATGAGCAGCGAGGATCCGGTGGCCGTCATGGCGGCGCGCCCATATTCGGCAACGTTGTTGCGAGCCACCCGGCCACCCAGGCTCTGAGCAATCACTTGATGGCCGTAGCAAATTCCGAGCGTGGGAATCCCCAGCTCGAGGATTCCCTTGTCTATCTGGTAGGCGTCTTCTGCGTAGACCGATGCCGGGCCACCGGAGAGGATGATCCCAACCGGTGCGGCCTGCAGCACCTCGGCGGCGGTGATGGTGCGGGGAACGATCTCGGAGTACACGTGAGCCTCGCGCACGCGTCTGGCGATCAACTGTGCGTACTGGGCACCGAAATCGATCACAAGGATCTTGTCGAAGTCACCCGTCGATGCCTGGCCCGTGGAGTTGACCACGACTACCCCATCCCGACTTGCTGTGAGCGCTGCAGTGCCTTGCCCTCGGTCTGCAGGGCAGGTGCCACCATTACCTCCGCCTTCTGGAACTCTTTGACGTTGGCATACCCGGTAGTCGCCATCGACACTCGGAGTGCACCAAACAGGTTCCGACGGCCATCGTTCTCGTGCGCCGGGCCGACCATGATCTCCTCCAGCGTGCCTAGCTCACCCGTCTTGACCCTGGTGCCCCGCGGCAACGTCGGATGGAATGTGGCCATTCCCCAGTGGTTACCGCGTGCCGGAGCTTCGGTGGCTGCGGTAAGCGGTGAGCCGAGCATCACCGCATCCGCCCCACATGCAATCGCCTTTGCGATGTCACCACCGGTGCGCATTCCGCCGTCCGCAATCACATGGACATACCTGCCGCTCTCTTCCAGGTATCGAGTCCTCGCCCCGGCGGCGTCGGCGATCGCAGTCGCCTGAGGAACACCGATACCAAGCACACCACGTGACGTGCAGGCTGCCCCGGGACCAACCCCGACAAGGACAGCGACCGCCCCGGTCCGCATCAGGTGTAGCGCCCCGGAGTACGAGGCAACACCACCAACAATCACCGGCACCGGGGCGTTGGCGATGAACTTGAACAGGTCGAGTGGCTCGGTGCGACTCGAGACGTGCTCTGCGGAGACGACGGTCCCCTGAACCACCAGGATGTCGAGACCGGCATCCAACGCCTGCCTGTGCCAACGCTCCACATTCTGCGGCGTGAGGCTGGCTGCCGCCAGCACCCCGCCGGCCTTGATCTCACGTACCCGCCTGCCGATCAACTCGGGTTTGACGGGCTCCTGATACACCTTCTGGATCAGCGCAGTCGCCTCGCCGTCGGCAGCGGAACCGATCAGCTCGTATACCGGCGTCGGATCCTCGTACCGCGTCCACAAACCCTCGAGGTTGAGAACTGCCAGCCCGCCGATCCTGCCGATCGTGATCGCGGTCTGTGGGCTCACCGCCGAGTCCATGGCCGCACCCATCATGGGCAGATCGAATGTGAATGCGTCCATCTCCCAGGAGAGATCGACGTCCTCAGGGTCGCGGGTTCGCCGTGACGGTACGATTGCTATGTCGTCGAAGCCGTAGGCAGCGCCGGCCTGATTTCGCAATGCCGATCTCGATCTCCACCAGATCCCTCCACGTTTGGTGCCAGCTCGCGGCAGGGTACCAGGAGCCCGCCAACTCTCGATCAACCAAATACCCACGGCGGGCGGGTGCGGATCGAGATCACTTGGGAGTCGTTGTATGCTCAACGGGTGGCATTGCGTAACCAGAGCTTGAGCGAGCTCGACGGTGGCTCATTTGATGTCCTGATTGTGGGCGGGGGCATCAACGGGGCCGTATCCGCTGCCGTGCTGGCAGGTCGGGGGGCCTCGGTGGCGTTGATCGATCGTGGTGATTTCGGGGCATTCACCAGCCAGGCATCCTCCAACCTCGTCTGGGGAGGCTTCAAGTACCTGGAGAGCTACGAGATGCTCCTGGTCAGGAAGCTCTGTGTCTCCCGGAACCGGTTGATCAAGGCATACCCGGACAACATCAAGCCGATCCCGTTCCTGGCAGCCCTCGATGAGTCCTCTCCATACCCACCATGGCTGGCAATCCTCGGGAGCACGGCATATTGGACCATCGGTAGCTTCAAGACCCACCCACCTCGTCTACTCAGCTCTGAGAGGATCGAGCACGAGGAACCGGTCATCGACACCACCGGCGTGAGGGGTGGCATCGAGTACTACGACGCCTACCTTCCCGACAACGACTCTCGCTTTGTATACAGCTTCGTGCGCTCAGCCCTCGACGTGGGGGCCACTGCCGCCAACTATGTCGAACTGGTCGATGCGGAGCGGACCGACGCCGGTTGGCGTGCCACGCTCCGCGACGTCGACGGCGATCGCCCGGATTTCAGCTGCAATGCCCGCATGATCGTCAACGCTACCGGCCCGTTCATCGACGGGCTCAACGCCAGGCTTGGCATGAAGACGAAGCACCGGATTGTCTATTCAAAGGGCATACATCTCATCGTCCCGAAGCTGACCAACAACGAACGAGTGCTCGCCTTCTTCGACGACACCCAGCGGCTGTTCTACGTGATCCCGATGGGGCGGCGGTCTGTGATTGGGACCACCGACACCAGGGTTGATGATCCTTACACGCAGACCACCGACGAGGACGTTGACTTCCTCCTCGGCCAAATCAATGCAAGGCTCGATCTCGACAAACCGCTCACCAGGGACGATGTCATCGCAGACCGGTGCGGAGTGCGTCCGCTCGTGGTGAAGACAGACGGCAGCGACGCCAGAGAGGTCGATTGGACCAAGCTGTCACGCAAGCATGAGATCGAGATGGACCTCGGACGTCGCGTCATAGCCATCTTCGGCGGAAAGCTCACCGATTGCCTGAACGTCGGCGAGGAGGTGGCTGCTGCGGTCGAGGAGATCGGCGTGCCTCTCGAGGAGGACACGGGGACCTGGTACGGCGAGCCGGCAAGGGCCACTCGCGATGAGTTCTTTCGCCAGGCGCGGCTGATGAAACTCGACGACCTCCGAAACAAGCCCGATGTCGAGCCGCTCTCGGATCGCCTGTGGCGCAGATACGGGCGCCGGGCCTTCGAGATGCTCGATGAGATTCGGGAGGACCCTTCGATGGGCAGCGACATCATGGAGAACGCCGACTATCTCCGTGTCGAGCTCCATGTGGCGGCGGGCACCGAGATGATCACCAAGCTGGAGGACTTCCTTCGTCGCCGCTCCAAGATCACACAGGTGGTCCCCGAGCAAGACGTGAAGAATGCGGAGGGGATCCGCGAGGTGGCCGAGATCTTGTTCGGTGAGAACGCCGACAAACGTCTGATCGAATACTTCGGAGAGATACCGCCCGGTGCCAGCCGCTGATCTCAGCGTTGCCGCATCGCATCGTCAGAATCGCAGCCTGGAAGACTCCAAAGCCATATGCGGAGATTCGTATATGTATTGTCTCGCAGACGATTTGGAGATCCCAACGGTCACCCTGTGATGGGTCTTTGTCCCCTAAAGAATCCACGCCCGGGCAGCAAAGGTATGCGCAGACACCCAACTATGAGGGACCCATGAGCGACACAACGACCCGCCGTGCCGCCGAGACCTCGAACCGCCAGGGGGGCGACCACCCGTCTGGCGATAATCGGTTCGAACTCGTCGACAAGCATTTGAAACGCGGCCACTACGCCCAGGACCAACTCATCGAGACTTTGCATGTCGCCCAGGATGTCTTCGGGTACCTGTCCGAAGACATCCTCATCTACGTGGCGAGGGCATTGCGTCTCCCCCCGAGCATGGTCTACGGCGTTGCGACTTTCTACGAGCTGTTCACGTTCGAACCGCCCGGACAGCACTCCTGCACGATATGCACCGGCACCGCGTGCTTCGTCAAGGGCGCAGACGCCATCGTCCAGGGCGTTAGCAACAAGTACAACGTACCGGCAGGGCAAACCGCGGAGGATGGCAGCCTCACTCTCAAGACAGCCCGCTGCCTCGGCTCATGCAGCCTGGCACCGGTAGTCGTATTCGACGGAGAGGTCATGAGCCATCAGTCACTCGAATCCGCGCTTGCCGTTGTCGCAAGCGCCGTCGGGGGAGGCAGCTGATGGCAGCTCCCATCGATCTTCACGAAGTCGCCGAGCACGAGCGCGAGGCGCGCTTCCGAACCCGCTGGCGCGTAAAAGCATGCTCGAGCACCGCATGTCTTTCCGCCGGGGCGGGTGCGACCATTGCCGCCATGCAAGAGGCATGCGAGGGCGATGATCTCTCTCTCGAAGCACAGGTCGTCCCGACCGGCTGCATGGGTCTCTGCAGCGCCGGCCCGCTGGTGCGGGTTCTGCGCCGTGGCGGTGACACTCATATGTATCAGAAGGTCACACCAGAAGCCGGTGTCGAGATCATCCGTAGTCACGTCGAGAATGAACAGGACATCCCCGAGTACAAGCTCGATCAGGAAATCCCGTTCTTCACGAGCCAGCAGCGAGTAGTGCTCGCCAATGGGGGGGTCATCGACCCGGATCGCATCGAGTCGTACGTCGCCCATGGTGGTTACGTCGCCCTCGAAAAGGCCTTGACCACGATGAAGCCGAAGCAGGTCATCGAGGAGTTGCGGCTGTCCGGGCTGCGCGGCCGTGGCGGTGCCGGATACCCAACTGCAAACAAGTGGGCGCTCCTTGCCGCAGCCGATAGCGAAACGAAATACGTCGTCGCCAACGGGGACGAGGGCGACCCGGGTGCCTACATGGACCGTACGATTATGGAGGATGACCCTCACCGGGTACTCGAAGGCATCACCATCGCCGCCTACGCAACCGGTGCAGACAACGCCTACATCTACGTTAGAGCCGAGTACCCGCGGGCAATCGAGCGGCTTGACAGAGCGATTCGAGTTGCCCGACGGAACCGGCTGCTCGGCCGCAACATCCTCGACACCAAGTTCAGCCTCAATGTCGAGGTGCGGATCGGAGCAGGCGCGTTCGTGTGCGGTGAGGAAACCGCACTCATGGCGTCCGTCGAGGGACGCCGCGGTACCCCGCGGTTGCGCCCACCGTACCCGACCGAGGCCGGGTTGTGGGGTTATCCCACCATGATCAACAACGTCGAGACGCTGGCCAATATCGCCCCGATCATCAACAACGGCGGCGAGTGGTTTGCGTCTATAGGAACTGAGAAGAGCACGGGGACCAAGGTATTCGCTCTGGCAGGCGACATCTCGAACACGGGCCTCATCGAGGTGCCTATGGGCACATCGCTGCGCAGCATTGTCGAGGCTATCGGTGGCGGTGTCCCCGATGGCAGGACGTTCAAGGCTGCACAGACTGGTGGCCCGTCCGGTGGCTGTATCCCGGCCAAGTTCCTCGACACGCCCGTCGACTACGAGAGCCTGCGTGAGCTCGGGTCGATCATGGGCTCAGGTGGGCTCATCGTCATGGACGACGAGGTCAGCATGCCCGATGTCGCCAAGTACTTCATGCAGTTCTCGATGGATGAGAGTTGCGGTAAGTGCACACCGTGCCGGGCAGGAACGGTGCAGATGCACAACCTGCTGCAGCGGATCACCGACGGCAGAGGGACCAGGCAGGACCTGCGTGACCTCGAGCATCTGTGCACCGTGGTCAGAGACGCCAGCCTGTGCGGTCTCGGACAGGCTGCACCAAACCCGGTATTGAGCACACTCACGTACTTCCGAGAAGAATACGAGGAGCTGATCGGTGTGGAGGTTGCTCATGGTTGATCAGCAGCAAACGATCCCCGTCCACTTCGACGGTGCCGAGTATGAGGCATACGTCGGAGAGTCCATCCTCGAATGCTCACGCCGGGTCGGCGTCTCGATCCCGGCATTGTGCTTCCTCGAGGGCCTTTCCGTGTGGGGCGGCTGCCGGATCTGCGTCGTCGAAATCGCGGAAGACCATCGGCTTCGCCCGGCATGCGCAACCACCTGTGTCGCCGACATGGAAGTCAAGACCGACACGCCACGGCTACGCGCCTATCGCAAGGCCATCCTCGAGCTGCTGTTCGCCGAGGGCAACCACGTGTGTGCAGTCTGTGTCTCGAACGGCAGGTGCGAGCTACAGGACATGGCGGTCCTGACCGGCATGGACCACGTCCGCTATGACTATCAGGCACCGCATCGTGAAATCGACGCCAGCCATCCCAAGTATGTCTTCGATCCGAACCGCTGCATCCTGTGTACCAGGTGCGTACGCGTCTGTGACGAGATCGAAGGCGCCCACGTATGGGACGTCAGCTACCGAGGCGAGCAGGCCATGCTGGTCACCGAGCTCAACAAACCGTGGGGTGAGGCGCTGTCGTGCACGTGGTGCGGCAAGTGTGTCGCCGTCTGCCCAACCGGCTCGCTCTTCTACCAGGGTCGATCCATCGGTGAGATGGAGCACGACCCGACGATGATCAAGCGACTCGCCGTGGCTCGCAGCCGCAAGGAGTGGATCTATCCCGGGGAGGCACAGTGACACGCGCACGAATCGCCACCGCCTGGCTCGGTGGCTGCTCTGGCTGCCACATGTCGTTCCTCGACATGGACGAGTGGCTCTTCGAGTTGGCCGCCGTCGCCGACATCGTCTACAGCCCGATCGCTGATGTGAAGGTGTTCCCCGAAGATGTCGACGTGACGTTCGTCGAGGGGGCAATAGCCAACGAGGACAACCTCGAGCTTGCCCTCGAGATCAGGGAGAAATCACGACTCGTGATCTCCTTTGGCGACTGCGCCGTCACCGGCAATGTAACTGCCATGCGCAACCCGCTCGGCGACCCGATCGAGATCATCAAAGCGGTCTACGTGGACGCTCCCGACCGGGACGGCCAGATCCCGAAGAAGGAGGGCATTGTCCCAAACCTGCTGCCCCAGGTGCTTCCGGTGCACAAGAAGATCCGGGTGGATGCATTCCTCCCCGGCTGTCCCCCACCGGCAGACCGCATCCAGGCAGCTCTGGAAGCCCTCCTCGAGGGCACCCTTCCCCCGAATCGGGGCGAAGCCATCCGATTCGGCTGAGGTAGAACCATGAGCAACACCGTAATCATTGATCCGGTGACCCGAATCGAGGGTCACGCCAAGATCGCAATAGAGCTGGACAAGACCGGCGCAGTAGACAGCGTGCGCTTCTCGGTCACGGAGTTCCGTGGCTTCGAGGAATTCTGCAAGGGCCGGATGGTCTGGGAGATGCCGAGCCTGACCGCTCGCACGTGTGGGATTTGCCCGGTGAGTCACCTGCTGGCGTCGGCCAAGGCCGGCGACGCGGTGATGGGTGTCAGGATCCCGTCGACGGCCGTCATGTTGAGACGTGTAGTCAATCTCGGGCAGTTCATCCAGAGTCACGCGCTCAGCTTCTTCCACCTCAGCTCCCCCGACATGCTGCTCGGCTTCGACCACGATCCGGCTACCCGGAACGTGTTCGGGCTGATGAGCGCTGAGCCGGAGCTGGCGAGACGGGGCATCCGACTCCGCGGCTTCGGCCAGGGTGTTATCGAAGCCATCGCCGGACGCAAGGTTCACTCCCCCGGCATCGTCCCCGGCGGCGTCGCCAACGCGATGACGCCCGAGACGAGGGACCGGTTGCTTGCCGGACTCGGCGAGGCAAGGCAGACCGCCGAGGACGCCCTTGGCATCTTCATCTCGATGCTGAGCAAATTCGAGCGGGAGGTCAGCAACTTCGGGCTTTTCCCGAGCTTGCACCTCGGTCTCGCCAACGATGCCGGCACCTGGGAAAACTACGACGGCCATCTCAGGTTCGTCGACGCGGAAGGCAACACCGTCGCCGACAACATCGATCCGGCCGACTACCGGACCTACATCGGCGAAGCGACCCGTCGCGACTCGTACCTGAAGTCGCCGTACTTCAAGCCGATGGTGCCTCCCGGCGAGGATGTCAACAAGGGCATCTATCGGGTGGGCCCGCTAGCGCGACTCAACGTCTGCAAGACGATGGGTGCACCCATGGCCGACGAGGCGCTCAAGGAATACCGGGAGCGGGCGGGAGGAACGGCAAACTCGTCGTTCTTCTACCACTATGCCCGGCTAATCGAAGTCCTGGCGTCGACCGAGTTGATGCGGACGCTTCTCGAGGATGATGCCATCCTCGACCCGATGGTGCGAGCCACCGCCGGGATCAACCACCGTCATGCGGTCGGCGTCTCCGAAGCGCCACGCGGCACGCTGTTCCACGAGTACAACGTCGACAACAACGGGCTGCTCGAGAGCGTGAACATGATCATCGCCACCGGCCAGAACAACCTGCCGATGAATGCGACGGTCCTTCAGATCGCCAGGGAATGGATCGACGGTCCCGAGATACCCGAACCGGTGCTCAATCGCATCGAAGCAGGGATCCGGGCATTCGACCCTTGCCTCAGCTGCTCAACGCACGCGCTAGGTAAGATGCCGCTGGATGTGACAATGTTCGATCACGAGGGCACGGTGGTGTCCTCGGTACAGAGAGGCTGACACTTGGCCGCGCTCGTAATTGGTTACGGCAACGACCTGCGCTGTGATGACGGTGCGGGTCGTGCCGTTGCCGATCGCATCGAGGCCATGAATCTGCCGGAGGTCGAGGTCCGGTCGGTGATGCAGCTCACCCCGGAATTGGCGTTGGACATAGCCAGGGCACAGCGTGTCTTCTTCGTAGACGCCAGTGTCGACGTGTCAGAGACCACCATCTGCCATGTGGATGCTCGACCGCTCGAGGCGTCGCTGTCGCATCACAACACGCCAGGATCGCTGCTCGAGATGACTGCGAGTGTTGGCAGGGCTCCTGCGGATGCCTTCACCATCGAGATTCCTGTCACCGAACTCGGCCTCGGCATGGAGCTCACCCCCGCGACCGAGCTTGGCGTCGATGCGGCCGTCTCCATGATCCTCGACTTCATCGGTGAAGCGACGTCTGCCTAGAGCTTCGCGATCAGCGCTAGATCGCGGCGAGCCCGGTCGCCTCGCGGACGATCTGCTGGTAACCCTCTGCCTTGGTACGTGCGTCCAGGGCGCCACGTCTCATCATCCTCGCCACGTCTCTGTCGTCGAGGTTCTGGAAGGCGCTGCGAATCGACGCCAGCTCGGCAATGACCGCCTCGGCGACGGCCTCCTTGAATTTGCCGTAGCCACTGCTCCGGTACTCGTCGACCAGGTTGTTGATAGAGCGATCGGTGCACGCCGACATGATCTCGAGCAGGTTCGAGATACCAGGCTTGTTCGCAGGGTCGAAGCGGACCTCAGGGTCGGAGTCGGTGACGGCTGACTTGATCTTCTTCCTGACAACGTCCGGCGGATCGAGGATGAGCACACGGCTCTTCTCATTGGGATCGGATTTGGACATCTTGGACGTTGGATCCGTGAGCGACATCACTCTCGCCGTCGTCTCCGGGATCAGTGGATCCGGGATCGGGAACACCTCCCCGAACCGGTTGTTGAACCGCTCGGCGAGATCCCGTGTCATCTCCAGATGCTGCCTCTGGTCATCACCGATCGGAACCAGGTTGGCGTGGTAGAGCAGGATGTCGGCGGCCATTAGGACCGGGTATGAGTAGAGGCCGAGATTGGCGGCCTCGCCCCTTGCCACCTTGTCCTTGTACTGGGTCATACGATTGAGCACCCCGGTCGGTGTCATCGTCCCGAGGATCCACGCCAGCTCGCTGTGCTGTGGCACCTGGCTCTGGAAGTAGAACAGGGAGCGATCCGGGTCGATACCGCATGCCATCAGCACCTTGGCCGCTTCGATCCGATCCTGGGCAAACTGCTTCGGGTCGTAGTCGACCGTGATCGCATGCAGATCGACGACGCAGTAGACACAGTCGTAGGAATCCTGGAGCTTCACCCAATTGCGCAGCGCCCCCAGGTAGTTGCCCAGATGAACGTTGCCGGTAGGTTGCAGCCCGGAAAAGACTCGTTGCCTATCCAATTGTCGATCCTCTCGTAAGAAACGCCGGGGGCGATGGCCTCCGGCGTATCGGTCCTGGCGCGCGCAGGTGGCTATCTGTGCAGCCACCACCAAGCGTGCGTCGAAATCATGGCGACAGACTAACTTCCCGCGCCCTCCCCGCCAATCCCACCCCAATCGAAGTGCCCGCACGGCAGAGTAAGCAGTGGACACCCCCATGTGCGTTGAGGCGATGTATGACGGTGAGACGGAATCCGGGGAAGGCGCCCGCGACAACCGGCGACATTCCGGTGATAGCTGCGGTCGAGGAGTTCGACCGCTTCTATACACGCGAGCTGCCAGGCGTCCTCGCCCTGTGTTATGCGGTCACCCGGGGTAGGCAACACGCCGAGGAAGTGGCTCAGGAGGCGTTCTATCGCGCCTATCGCGATTGGCAGGACATCGGCCGGCTCGACCACCGTGCCGCCTGGATCCGACGGGTCGCCCTCAATCTGAGCTATTCACGTCTCCGGCGCTGGCGGGCCGAGGCCCGCGCCCTGGTCCGTCTCGGACCGGCAGTGGCAGCGCCGGAGATAACACCCGAGACGGAGTCCTACTGGGAGCACGTGCGCGCCCTGCCGCCCCGGCAGGCGCAGGTGACTGCACTCGCCATTCTGGAAGACCGCTCCACCGCCGACATTGCCGAGATACTCGGGATCGAGGAGAGCACCGTACGGGTCCATCTCGCCCGCGCCCGGAAGAAGCTCGCCTCCGCCCTCGATGAGGAGTCGACATGAACCAGGAACCAATGAACCGCGCCGCCGATGAGCTACGGAACATCGCACATACCGCGGCCGGCCGTCTCGACTTCGGTCGCTATTCCCGGGCAAGGCGTCGCCGCTCCACTGCCATGTTCACCCTTGCCGTCGCCGGGTTCGTGCTCCTTCTGATGTCGACCGCCCTACTGACCCGGGTGGAGCCAGACGAGACGTCACCGATCACCCCATCAACGACCACTCCCACAACCACCACCCCACCAACCACGCTCGCCACCGAGCTTCCTGCGCTGCCGATCTTCGCTCCTGAGCCCCGCCACTGGGGACGGAGCACGGTCGTCCCACTGGGCTTCGTGGACGGCACCACGGCCGAGCTGTCCTACCCCGATCAGTACGACTTCCTCAGCGACGGGATCGAGCTGCAAGGTGCTTTCGAGGACTCCGGCACGGGCCGCACCTTCACCATCCGCTACGGAACGATCGTCGAGAACGTGGCGAGACAACGAGCCGTTGCGGGGAGAGCCGAACGGCTGGCGACGTACCCCGACCCGCGGGGCGGAACCGCCGAGCTGTGGAGCTTCGCCCCCGACGACACCGCCGACTACCTGTTCGTCTCGTTGGGGAACTGGACCCTACAGACGTGGGACTACCACGCCAATCGCAGTGACGCTCGCGACGCGACGCTGGCCGATTGGGTGCAGTCGCTCGGCGGCTACGTTGCCGACAACGGCTACCCGGTGCTCGCCGGTGACGGCTCGCTCGAGATCGTGCCGGTGCTCGGCGACAAGGGCGGCCCGGACGGGCCGGACCTCATGCTCACTGGCGCCGACGGGACCATCATGTTGTACCCCGACCAGTGTCAGTACGTCACCGGCGATGGCTACAACACCGCCAACGGCAGCCTCGAGTGGTGCGACGCCGCCACCAACACACGAGTCACTCTCTTTGGGGGCTCGAGCGTGGCGCAGGTCGTGATGGACAATCTGACCATCACCGGCCTGACCAACCGTGCCTACGAGGCCACATTGTCTCAGACGCCTTACCTCGCAACAGCGGTCAATGCCTGTTCCGGCTTGCCCGATGGCTGGCAGGATGGATTCACGCAGTTCGGGCCATTGTGGCTGCGCAGTCTGGGGTTTGGCTCGAACGACTCCGGAGATCTGGCGTCGGAGACCATTGTCACACTGGAGCCGGGCAGCCAACCGATAACCCTCACCATCCCACTCGGCTGGCGCGACCAGGTGTCACACCTGTTCGATTCCTCTGCATGGAACCAGGGGAACTACAGGGTCAATTCCGACTATGCGTCAGTCACCTTCACCCCGTGCGAAGACCAGGAGGCCCAATACGTCGGCGGCTTCGTCTTCGAGCCCCAGGCACGCTGTGCTCCGTTCGAATTGGCAGGTGCCATCGAGGGGACGCTCACCTTCTCGCTCGATGGGGAGCCATGCAACAACACGTGGGTGCGCCATACCGATACCGACGAGGGGTTCACGATCACATATCCGAGCGACTGGTTCGTGGCTCCCGAGACGCTCACTCCCGCCCTTGGCTTCCCCATGACCGTTGCCGTCTCGACCTTCGAAGCCCCGGTTGGTGGTGACCGATGTGCCCAGTTCGCCACTGCGGCCTTAGACGCCATGGGACCCACAGACGTGCTGCTGACCATCCACGAGCTGGGAGCGGGATACGCCCAAGGCCCGCGCCCTGATGACTTCAGAAGCGGCGCCGAGTTCCTGCAGGGTGACTTCCAGGAGTGCATCGCTGATCCGGGCCGACTCCACGGCGGAGAGTTCCGCTACCTGGATAACGGGCGCGGATTCGACGCCATCCTCGCGATGGGCGAGGACGTGTCGCAGGAAGACGAGGACGCCGCCTGGGCGATGCTGACCAGCTTCATCCCGGTAGCAGTCGAGCCTCCGCCAGACTATTGCAGCCTTCCCGAAGAACTGACGGCAGACCTGCTGACGCATGTTCCGGGCGCACCAGGCTTTCCTGACGAATGGACGCAGGATGCGCAGACGCTCCGCATCTTCACGGATCCAAACATCAGCGCCTTGAGCATTGGCGCGGAGGTGGCATGTGCCCGTATCTGGACCGCGACGTCCGACGAGGGCGAGTCCTTCGAGCTAGTTGGCCTCGTCGGTGGTGGAACCAGGGCTGCCGCCTACGTCCAGATGACCACGCTTCCTGACGATTTCACGCCGAACACGCTCACATATGCTCTCGAAGGCCTCGGCAGCATTGAGCTGCAAAGGCACGAAGATGGCACCTACACGGGACAGTACAACGGCGACCAATACATCGGGATCGCCCTCGACGGATGGTCGATCGACTTCTTCGTCGACGTGTGGGACCAGGCGATGTCGCGGCGTTAGCCATGGACATGCCGCGCCGGGACACCTGAACGCACCGCACGAGCGGATTGACCAGCGTCATCCCTTGCGATCGTCTGGCAGCGATTCGGGTCGACGCAATCCGAAGGATCGAGCTGCTGTGCTCGCTCGAGCATCCCAACAAGCAGTTTGCGGGTCGTGCGGAGTTGGAGGGCCTGGCGATCGATGGCGGCCACATGCTGCTCCAGCAGCTCCATCACGTGATGGCATGTCTGCTCGCCGTGGGCTCGCAAGTCGAATATGGATTGGATCTTGGCAAGTGAGAGACCGGTCGCCTGCGCATCGCGGATGAACCGCAACCGTTCCACAGCATCCTCACCGTAGTTGCGATGTCCGCCCGGCGTCCTACCCGGCTCCGGCATGAGCCTTATATCCTCGTAGTACCGAATCGTCTTGGCGCCAACGCTTTCCAGTTGACTGGAAGGTCAAGAGGTTCATGCTCGAGTCATGAAAATTGGTGAATTCGGGGCAGCGGGCAAACGGTGTACGGTGCCAATCATGAACACACGACCGATTGAGAACAGACCGCGTCGGGTAGAACTAGGCGTAAGGCACGAGGTGCGTGATGAACACCGAAACCGCAGCCAGCAACAAGACTGAGCCCGCGCGCCACAACGACCACAACGACCACCAGGGAAAGAGCGGTCACGAAAGGCATGCCGACCACGCTGAGATGTTCCGCGACCGCCTCTGGGTGAGCCTTGCGCTCACGATCCCGATCATCTACTTCGCCGAAAGAATCCAGGAGTGGTTCGGGTACACAGCAATCTCGTTCCCGGGCAGTAGCTGGGTTAACCCGATCCTGGCCACGCTTCTCTTCTTCTACGCCGGATCGGTGTTCCTGAAGGGTGCGACGAGCGAGCTGCGCGATCGTCAGCCGGCGATGATGACGCTCATCTCACTTGCCATCTCCGTCGCCTACCTCTATAGCCTGGTTGTGTCGTTCGGTTTCGCAGGTAAGCCTTTCTACTGGGAACTGGCCACGCTCCTCGATGTGATGCTGCTCGGCCATTGGATGGAGATGCGGTCCGTGCAGTCGGCATCGAGAGCACTCGACGAGCTCGCCGCCATGGTGCCAAACACGGCGCATAGGCTGGCCGACGATGGCTCTGTGTCGGACATCTCTATCGACGATCTATCTGACGGCGACCTGATCAAGGTCCGTCCCGGCGAACAGATGCCGGCCGACGGTGAGATCACTGAGGGCTCGACCAGTATGAACGAGGCGTTCCTCACCGGCGAGTCCCGGCCGGTACCAAAGCGCCCGGGTGATGAGGTGATCGCCGGCGCCGTCAACGGAGATGGCGCATTGACGGTGTCCGTCACCCGCACCGGCGAGGACACCACCCTGAGCCAGATAATGCGTTTGGTCGAAGACGCCCAAGCATCCCGGGGACGATTCCAGACACTGGCGAGCCGTGCCGCGTTCTGGCTTACGATCATCGCCATTGGAGTCGCCGTCCCGACATTTGCTGCCTGGATGATCTTCGGCAGCGAAGGGGCGGGGTTTGCCGTGACCCGCACCGTCACGGTGCTGGTCATCACCTGCCCGCATGCGCTCGGGTTGGCCATCCCACTGGTGAACATGAACGCCACAACCATCTCGGCTAACAATGGGATCCTGGTCCGGAACCGGGAGGCATTCGAACGTGGGCGAGACATCGCATTCGTCGCGTTCGACAAGACCGGCACGCTCACCACCGGCACTTTTGCGGTCAGCGACATCACAACCGACGGAACCGACGGCAACGAGGCCCTGGCCCTCGCCGCCGCACTCGAGCAGTCGTCCGAGCACTCCCTCGGGGCGGCCATCGTCTCTGCGGCGCGGGAACGGGGCGTCACTATCCCGGACGGCGAATCGGTGGAAGCGGTGCCCGGCAACGGCATAACCGGCAAGATCGACGACCGCTCGATACGCGTTGGCCGTCCTGAGTGGGCTGCGGAACTCGAAATGCAGATCCCCTCGACTCTCGCCGAGGCCCTCAACAAGGCAGATGAACGAGGCGAGAGTGCCGTCGTGCTGATGGCCGACGACACGGCGATTGCTGTCATCTCAATGGCTGATCAGATACGCGACTCAGCCCGAGAGGCTGTCAAGAGGCTGCAGGAGCTCGGTGTGACCCCGGTGATGGTCACCGGGGATGCCGAGGCAGTGGCCCGATCGGTCGCCGACGAGCTGGGCATCGAGCGTTTCCACGCCAGAGTGCTGCCCGAGGACAAAGCGAACATCATCAACAAGCTGAAACAGGAAGGGCCCACCGCATTCGTTGGCGACGGCATCAACGACGCGCCGGCTCTGCTGGCGGCGGATCTGGGGATTGCCATTGGCGCAGGCACCAATGTCGCCATCGAGTCTGCAGATCTCGTGCTTGTCGATGACGATCCGGCAGACGTCACAAGGGCGCTCAACCTTTCCAAGGCCACCCACCGCAAGATGATCCAGAATCTCGTGTGGGCAACGGGCTACAACGCCTTTGCCATCCCGCTCGCCGCGGGCGTCGGTGTCGGCGCAGGCATCCTGCTGTCGCCTGCAATAGGGGCGATCCTCATGAGCCTGTCCACCGTGATCGTCGCGATCAACGCGATGTTGCTTCGGCGCACAGATCTGGATCGGGCCTAGACGAACAAAAAGGAGAAGGGGGCCGGTCGCCCGGCCCCCTTCTCTAGACAATCCTTTTCTCAGATCAGCCGGTTACGACCGGCTCGCCGGCCGCGACCCATGCGGCGAAGCTGCCGGTGAAGGCCTTGACATTGTCGAATCCCAGAACGCCGAGAACCGGCATCGACAGAGCGGCCCGGAACCCGGACTGGCAGTGGACGATGACCGTAACATCGGTCGGGATCTGGTCCATGTTGGCGGTGATTGTGCGCAGCGGAATATTCGTTGCACCCTCGATGTGACCAGCGGCGTACTCCTCGGGGGTCCGCACGTCTAGGACGAAGGCACCGGCCTCGATGGCTGCCTTGACTGCCTCGACGTCACCGGCGCTGTTCCAACCGTCGGGGATATTGGCGAGAAAGTTGTTGACAGCGGCGACGAGCTCGGGAGCAAACCCGGGATCGCCGACAACGGGAGCCTCTGCGGCCTCGGTCGAGACCTCCTCGCCGGCATCGGTCCAAGCCTTGTAGCTACCCGAGAAAGACAGAGCGTTGTCATAACCCATCATGCGCAGCGATGAGATAGCCATACCGGCACGGTAACCGGAGGCGCAGTAGACGAACACCTGGGTGTCGGTCGGGATCTTGTCGACGTTGGCGGCAAGCTCACGTAGCGGGATGTTGACGGCACCGGGGATGTGACCCGCGGCGTACTCCTCGGGTTGACGGACGTCGATGACCAGCGCACCGCTGGCCGCAACAGCATCCTTGAAAGCGGTGACGTCGCCGACATTCATCCATCCCTCGGGGATGGTGCTCTCGTACTCGCCTACGGCGGCAACCACGTCGAACATGGGGGCAGCCGTCGTGGTGGTCTCTGCCGCAGCTACGGTGGTGGTGGTTTCTGCAGCCGCTGCAGTGGTGGTTGACTCGAGCGGAGGTACCGTTCCCTCGGTTGTGGCTGAGGCGTCATCGCCGCCACCGCACGAAGCGGCAATTAGTGCTAGCACCACGACCAGTGCTGCCAGCGACATGCGTCGGAGCATGTTCATAGTCGTATTCCCTTTCGTTGTGAGCTCTCGGAGCTCGATTGCTCGTTAGTTATGAAGCCGGTTCCGCTTCGACAGCGGTCTTGACTTCCTCTTGGACTTCCTCGACCCACTTGGCGTGCTCGAGGCGGGCGTCGTCGATGGGGACATAGCCCCGGGTCATTCCGGAGAGGGCCTTGTAGACGAATGTGAAATAGAGGTGGCCGACGAGCAGCAAGGTCAGCGACAACATCGACAGATCGTGGATGATCGCCGCCCACGCCTGGCCGGTCTGGCCGAGCGACGGCATGAAGAACCACATCACGAGCCCGGAGACGACGATCCCGGCTGACAGCACCATCACTGCGGCGTGGTGGAGCTTCTGACCGGCATTGAGCCGTCCCTGCTTCGGCATGTTGGCGGTATGCCCGAAGACATACGACCAGATCCGCTTCAGCCAGCGCCAGTCGTCCTTGTCGTACTTGAACGAGTCGAACATCAGTTCCTTGGCGCCTTCCCGATCGACGATCAGGTAGACGATGGGAACTGCCATGAACACGATCGCCGCCACCCGATGTAGCCACCTGGTGAAGCCACCCGCGGCCAGACCGGAGAGCGGAGGCCACAGGATGACGAGGCCGGTCAGCAGCAGCACCAGGAACGAGCTGGCGAGCATGGCGTGGACGATGCGAGGACGCTTCCGATACCGCAAGATCTCGCGATCACCGAGCGGTACCTTGTCGGCGGTCGTCAGCCTTTCCTCTGCTTGCGCGAGCACCTTATCGGTGATCATCAGCCTTCCTCCTGCTCGTTATGGCTGCCACCGCTCCCGATGACACCCTGCGCCTCGAGTTCCTGAACCTCTTGCTCATGCCTCCGCCGGGCGATGATCCCGGCGCCTCCTGCCAGCACCGCAATTCCGAGAGTCAGCGCTACTGCGCCCGGCTGGACGACCTTCTGCCACGCCTCGGCCATGAATGGGACCTTGGGATCGATCGGGATGTCCAGCTTCTCCGGATCGTCGGGCATGACAACGAGCATGCCTAGACCGTCGAACTGGTTCTCGCCGTATACCTGTGCATTCGGGTAGCGATCCCGAAGGGCTTCGGCACGGGCGTGAGCCTCGGCCTGAATATCCTCACGGGTGCCGTACATGAGTGCGTTGCTCGGGCATGTCCCGACGCACCAGGGTGTGCCGCCGGCCTTGACCGTTGCGGCGCATCCATCACACTTGCTCGACTTGCCCTCGTACATGACGGGGACCTCGTACGGGCATGCCTGGGTGCAATAGGAGCAGCCGCTGCAGACGTCGCGGTTGAGGCGGGTAAGTCCATCTTCCTTGTACAGCGCACCGGTCGGGCACACCGCGACACAAGCCGCGTCGGTGCAGTGGAAGCACCGGTGGTTGTCCCAGCCGGTGGTGACTTCCGGGAATTCACCCTGTGTCTTTTCGATCAGGTGGATGTACTGCTGACCTTCGCCGAGCTGGTTCCCGGTCTTGCAGGCTGCGACACAGGCCTGGCACCCGATACAACGGCCTAGATCGAGGAGGAATGCGTACTCTGCCATGTCACACCCCCTCCTTGTCTAGTTTGACGAAGTTGACTCTCATGCCTGCCCCACCGCTGATCGGATCGAGCTTGTAGCGGCTCTGCAGCTGGGTGTCACTTGCGCCCCTGCCGACGGCCCTGGTGAGCCCCGGCGAGTCGTGGCCCCAGCCATGGACCAGGAACACGGCGTCGTGCCGGATGCGCTGGGTGGCCTTGACCTTGACAGGACCGCTGCGCTTGCCGTCCTGGTTCTCGAGCATCACGTACTCGCCGTTCTTGACCCCGAGCTGCTCGGCGGCACCGGCGTTGATCCACACCTCGTTCTCGGAGTTGATGTCGTTGAGCACTGGTGTGTTCTGCGTCTTGGCGAACGTGTGCACCGGATGGCGACCGTAGAGCAACCGGAAGTAGCCCGTCGGCGGCTCTTCGATCGGCTCGTAGACGGGCATCGGGTCATGCCCGGCGTCGGCGAGCTCCTGCGAGTAGAGGTTGATCTTCCCGCTCGAGGTATGGAACGGCGACGAATCACCGAAGTCCTCGAGATAGGGCTTGCCGCTCTGGGTGATGATCCCGCCTTCAGCGTGCATCTGCTCGATGCTTGATCCGACCGAGACGAGTCGCTTGTCGAGGTACTCCTCGATGGTCTCCCACTTGTAGAAGCTCTCGAGACCAACTCGCATGCCGAGCTCTCGCGAGATCCACCAACCGGGCTTGGTGTCGTAGAGAGGCTCGACAGCAGGCTCGCGGAGTGCGATGTACGGCGTCTTGTGCGGCACCGTCCACAGATCCTCGTAGCGCTCCAGATAGGTTGCCTCGGGAAGTACTACGTCTGCCCAGGCGATGTGCTCTTGCGGGAGCACATCAATGGCGACGACAAACTCGAGAGCCTTGAGGGCCTCTATGGTCCGGTCCCGGTCCGGGATGGAGTTGAGCAGGTTGGTGCCGTAGACCATGAGCGCCTTGATGGGATACGGGTCGCCCGTGATCATCGGGTCGATCAACTCCTGCATCGCAGTAGCGCCGCGCATGAAGTCCTCACGGACACCGTCGGCGCGGGCCTTTCCGGTCGGGCCGAGCGGCAACGCCGACTCGGTCTCTGCGCCGGGCTCAGCCGAGCATCCGCCCGAGCTGCCGGTGACGGTATACGGCGGGTACGGGTAGCTGTCCAGGTACACCGACTTGTTGATGTAGATACCACCCTCGCGGCCGTAGACACCGAGAAGAGCGTTCACCAGATAGGTGGAACGCATCCGCTGGCTGTCATTGCCGTACCAGGTGGTGTGACGACCGGGGATAACAACTGATCTCGGTCTACTGGCCGCCATGACCTGTGCCGTCTCCCGAATCTGGGCGGCCGAGAGGTCGGTGATTCCGGCCGCCCAGTCGGGAGTGAATTCGGCAACGTGGGCTGCCAGTTGATCGAAGCCTTGTGTCCACTCGGCTACGTAGTCCTTGTCGTAAAGCTCCTCACTGATGATGACGTTCATCCACGCCAGCATCAGAGCCGTGTCCGTACCCGGCTTGATAGGGAGCCAGTAGTCGGCCTTGGCGGCGACACTCGACTGCCTCGGGTCGACAACGATCACTTTCGCCCCGCGAGCGTAGGCATTGGCGAAGTCCTGCATGACTGTGTTGCGGGCGTCTTCGCCGACATGGCTGCCGATGAGGGTCATGGCTTCGAGGCCATCCCAGTCGACCGGCTCGTGGCCACCGACTGCGGATCCGTAGGTGAGGGTTGCTGCCTCGTCCCGAGGGCTCAAGCAGAGCGATGACGACGGCTTAGCGGCGTTGGGGGTGCCCCACGCCTGGGCAAAATGATCGGCGAACCATGCGTCGCCTGAGGTGTGACCAAAGACGGCGAGTGATTCCTGGCCGTATTTGTCCTTGATGTTGAGCAGGGCGGTGGCGACGTAGTCAAGCGCCTCCTCCCAGGTGACTTCCTTGAATTGGCCCGAGCCCCGATCTCCTGTGCGGATCATCGGAGACTGGAGCCGGTCAGGGTCGTACATGAAGGAGACCCCACCCTGGCCACGGGCGCACAACATGCCCCGTGCCTTCGGGTCCTTCGGGTTTCCATCGATTTTGCGAACGACGCCGTTCACTGTGTGGACGATGACACCGCACCGCCATGGACAGATGTCACAGACGTTGTAGGTGGTCTCGATCGGACCTTCCAGATACCACGGATCCTGAGCGTTCAGCATTCCGTTGGCAGCTCCGAGCGAGGCAGCGGGTGACATCAATGCAAGTCCGCCGGTGGCTAAGCCACCTTTCAGGAACGAACGACGAGTGATATCGAGCTTGACGCGTGCCACGGTTTCCGACCTCTTCTATTTCGATTCGATCTCCCGCATATGCGGAGGAACGTATGTGATCATTCCAAGTAAGGGGCGACACATATAGATGCCGATATGTCTCTACGGCGGGGACAATGGCCCTGAGGCTTTCGGCCCTGGGGATCCCACCCAAACGGTGTCGAGAAAGGGACCTATGGAGGGACGTTCACCGCCAAAACGCCCGCAAACCATGGCTCAGCGCCACCGACGGCTTGACCAACCGCCCCATCTGGTCCATACTCGGCGGCCATGGACCACCTGTTCATCATCATTACTTAGGCGCCTCGCCCCACCGATGGGCGTGTGCGCCCCTGCGACCCTCCGCAACCAGCGGGGGGTTTTTCCTATCCAGGAGCACTCATGAGCACCCAGAAGGTCGAGATATACGACACGACTCTGCGCGACGGGACCCAGCAGGAAGGGATCTCGTTGACTGCCCGCGACAAGCTCAAGGTCGCCGCGCTGCTCGACACGCTCGGTGTTGCCTATGTCGAGGGAGGGTGGCCGGGCGCCAATCCCAAGGACGAGGAGTTCTTCGAGCGAGCCAAGACCGAGCTCGAGCTGAAATCGTCGACGCTGGTGGCTTTCGGTTCCACCCGTAGGGCGGGGGTGCGACCCGAGGATGATGAGCAGCTGGCCGCATTGCTCGATGCCGAGACCGACGTGATCTGTCTGGTTGGCAAGTCATGGGACTACCACGTCGACCATGCCCTTCGCACCAGCCACGAGGAGGCCCTGAAGATGATCGGCGACTCGGTCGAATATCTGCGATCAAAGGGCCGCCGGGTGTTCTTCGATGCCGAGCACTTCTTCGACGGGTACCGCGACAACCGCGATTTCGCCCTCGCAACACTGCAGATAGCCCACGACGCCGGCGCCGAACAGCTCGTCCTGTGCGACACGAACGGTGGATTCCTATCGCACCAGGTACAGCGAGTCGTCGGTGAAGTGGGCGAAGCCCTCGGCGATGCAACCCTCGGCTGTCACTTTCACAACGATTCCGGGATGGCTGTCGGCAACTCGATCACCGCGGTGCTCGAAGGCGTGACCCAGGTTCAGGGATGTCTCAACGGCTACGGCGAACGCACCGGAAACGCCGATCTTGCGACGCTGATCCCGAATCTGTCCCTCAAGATGGGGATAGAGACCATCCCGCAGGAGCGACTTTCCCGGCTGACATCGGTTTCTCACCACCTTGCCGATATCGTCAATCTCACCCTGGATCCGCATCTCCCATACGTGGGCAGCTCGGCGTTCACCCACAAGGCTGGGTTGCATACCTCGGCGCTGGCCCGACGTAGCGATGCATACGAGCACATGGATCCAGATCAGATCGGCAACACCACCCGTGTCGTCGTCTCCGAACTGGCCGGTCGCTCGACGGTGCTGGCGAAGGCAAAGGCTCAGGGGCTCGACCTGACCAGTCAAGACGCTCAGGTCGTGGTCGACCGGATCAAGGAGCTGGAGCATCTCGGGTATCAGTTCGAGGCTGCAGACGGATCGTTCGAACTACTGCTGTTGGAAGCCCAGGGATGGAAGCAGCACTTCTTCGAGCTCGAGTCCTACCGCGTCTTCGTCGAGCATCGGGACGGCGAGGTCGTTGCCGAGGCCACCGTGAAAGCGTACGTAGGCGACGAGCGTGTGGTCACAACCCGCGAGGGGGACGGACCGGTCAGCGCCCTCGACCGTGCCCTCCGGGCGGCCCTGGTCGGAGCATATCCAGCAGTCGCCGACATCACCCTCACCGACTACCGGGTCCGGGACCTCGATTCGAGCGACGGGACAAGTGCCCGAGTCCGGGTGCTCTGCGAGCACGCAAACTCGGACACGAGCTGGGGGACGGTCGGCGTTCACGAGAACATCATCGATGCGTCGTGGAAGGCCGTCGTCGAGGGGCTCGTGATCGGGTTGCTCCGGTGGACGGAGCGGACTGAAGAGTCCGGCTGAGTCGGCAGATATCGCCACCTGGCGGGCGCACTAACTTGGGCTCATGAGTTATTTGACGCCGACAGAAGTCTGGAAGATGGAGCGAGTCGGTCAACCCGAGCCCCACCCTGATGGGAGTTTCGCCGTGGTGCCCGTCACCACCTTCGACCTCGATGCCAACGTTGGTACCACGAGGCTGTGGAAGGTTCGCAGCGACGGCACCAGGAAGGCCCTCACTACACCATCGGTCTCCAGCACCAATCCTGCCGTGTCGCCCGACGGCAACCGTCTTGCCTTCACACGCAAGGCGGGGAGCAACGACAAGCCACAGCTGCACATCATGGACTTCTCGGGCGGTGAGGCCGAGGGTGTCACGGACCTCCCCCTGGGCGTCGGTGCCGCCAGGTGGCTGCCGAACGGGTCAGAGCTTGTGCTCGCCGTGCCGCTCCTCGAAGGGTTTCCCAGCATCGCGGCGACAGAGTCTGAGCTGGCCAGGAGACAGGATGCCCCGGCCGAACCGGTAGTGACCGAGAACGTCGTCTATCGATTCTGGAAACGCTGGCTCGTCGGCGGCGAGATACACCACCTATTCCATCTAGATCTCGGCTCCGGTGAATTGACTGATCTGACTCCTGATCTGAATCAGCTCATTGCGCTCGACGAGGTTTCCGGCGTGTTCGACGTGTCTCCCGACGGTACCGAGGTTGTCTTTGCGGCTGATATCGAGCCCGCCCCGCACAAACGCTTCCGCTTTGCCATCCACACGGTGGCGCTTGATGACACCACGCCGCGCTTGCTCGACAACGTCGGGAGCATTCCCGCTCAGCAGCTCCGCCCCCGCTACAGCCCCGATGGGCGCTTCATCGCCTTCGGCGAACAGCACGAGCCCGACTACTACGCCGACCACGTGAAGTTGGTCCAGATCGATCGGGCGACCGGGGAGAAAACGGACCTGGCGCCGTGGTGGGATCGCTCAGCCGGAGGCTGGGAATACACGATCGACGCAGATCTCGTACTGCACGCCACGAACGAGGGCAGCATGTCTGTGTTCTTGCTCGCAGTTGGCAGCGACAAGCCCACCCGCCTCACTGAGTCCGGGTATGCGCACGGCCCTCGACCGACGCGTGGGCCGCTCTGGCTGAGGATCGAGTCGCCGGCTGAACCTGCCGACGTAGCCGTACTGAATCCGGACGGGATCCGCAGGGTCGGCGGCTTCAACGATCAGCTGGGGCAAATCGAGCTGGGACGCATCGAAGAGCTCCGGTTCCCGGGTTCGGGCGGGGCCACGATCCAGGCGCACGTCGTCTATCCCCCCGGCTTCGACCCATCCAAGAAATGGCCGTTGATCCACAACATCCACGGTGGCCCGCACAATGCATCCGGCGGGTCGTGGCACTACCGGTGGAACACACAGGCATTTGCGGCAGCAGGCTATGTGGTCGTCTCGGTCAACTTCCACGGCTCCGACTCGTTTGGGGACGATTTTGCCCGCTCCATCCGGGGAGCCTGGGGTGACAAGCCGATGCAAGACATCATGGCGGCCACCGACTACCTGGTCGCCCTCGGATTCATCGACGAGGACCGCATGGCCATCGTCGGCGGGTCGTACGGCGGCTATCTGGTGTCGTGGCTCACCAGCCAGACCGACCGCTTCGCCGTCGCCATCTGCCATGCCGGAGTGACCGACCTGCTCGGCCAATGGGCCAGCGACATCACTTCCGGACGTGATACGGCCGTCGGTGGCACACCGTGGGAGGACATCGATGCGGTGCTGCGCTGGAGTCCCCTCGCCCATGCCGGCGGGATGAACACACCGACTCTGGTGATCCATGGGGAGAAGGACTACCGGGTCGTGGTGACCCAGGGTCTGGCGTTGTACGGCGTCCTCAAGCAGAAAGGCGTGGATGCTCGCCTCGTCTACTACCCGGATGAGGGGCATTGGATCGAAAAGCCGCAGAACTCACTGCACTGGTATGAGGAGTTCCTCGCCTGGCTCGACCGCTACATCGGAAAGGGCCCAACGCCATGACCAACTATCACATGTCCCCCGATGAGTTTCGCAAGCATGGCCACGAGATGGTGGACTGGGTGGCCGATTACCTCGCCGACGTTTCCGACTTTCCGGTCAACTCCCGGGTCGAGCCGGGGGCGATCAGGGATGCCCTGCCGCAAGCAGCGCCCGAACAGCCCGAGCCGTTCGAGGATGTGGTCCGGGACCTGAACGACATCATCATGCCGGGGATCACCCACTGGCAATCACCCAATTGGTTCTCGTACTTCCCGGCCAACAGCTCGGGACCTTCGGTGCTTGGCGAGATGGTGGCCGCCGGTCTCGGCGTCCAGGGCATGCTGTGGTCGACGTCACCGGCCGCAACCGAACTCGAAACGGTTGTAGTTGACTGGATGGTGGACCTGCTGGGGCTGCCCCAAACGTGGAAAACGACCGGCCCCGGCGGCGGTGTCATCCAGATGAGCGCATCCGACTCGGCACACGTCGCCATGGTCACCGCCCGCGAGCTGGCGAGAGAGCACGCGTCACTCGACCGCATGGTCGTGTACGCCTCAGATCAGACCCACTCGTCGGTTGAGAAGGGCGCCCGCATCGCAGGCTTTACCCATTTCCGGATCATCCCCTCGGATGACACATTTGCCATGGATCCGTCCGCTTTCGAGACCCAGGTGGCAGCAGATCGTGCTGAGGGCCTCGTCCCGGTCTTCGTGACCGCCACCGTCGGCACTACCGCAACCACCGCCGTGGACCCGATCCGGGCGATCGCCACGATTGCCAAGCGTGAGGACATGTGGGTGCACGTAGATGCCGCATACGGGGGCTCCCCGATGATCTGCCCCGAGTTCCGCCACTACCAGGATGGCATCGAGCTGGCGGACAGCTACACCTTCAATCCGCACAAGTGGATGTTCACCAACTTCGACTGCAACATGTACTACGTGGCGAACCGCAAGCCGCTGATCGATGCCATGAGCATCCTTCCCCCGTATCTTCGCAACGCGGCAACGCTGTCCGGCCAGGTCATCGACTACCGGGACTGGCATGTTCCGCTGGGAAGACGATTCCGGTCACTGAAGCTGTGGTTCGTGCTGCGCCACTACGGGGCCGAAGGCATCCGGTACCACATCCGGGAGCACATCGGATTGGCCGATGGCCTGGCAAAGCGACTCGAGGCGGATCCCCGCTTCGAGCTGGTCGCTCCTCATCCATTCGCCCTGGTGGTCTTCCGGCACTGCGATGGGAATGAGGCAACTACCGAGCTTGCGATGAAGCTCAACGCCACCGGAGAGGTCGCCGTCTCACCAACGACCCTCGGCGACATGGCCGCGATCCGGGTCTCCATCGGACAGACCAACACCCACGCCGAACATGTGGATCGGTTGTGGTTACTCATCGATATGCTGGGCTGATGGAGAGGACGATCCAGGTGGCGGCATTCAACACTGAGCTCGAGGCGGAGCTGGCGAAGGCAAGACTGGCCGAAGCCGGTATCGATTCGTTCTTCGCCGCGGACAACCTGGGCGGCACCTTCCCGATGATGCAGATGATCACTGGTGGGTTCAAGGTACAGGTTCGAGCTGCAGATGAGCTGCGGGCTCAGAAGATCCTGGCCGAGCAGTACGACCCGATCGAGTCACGCCCGCCGGCAGCCCAGTCGCGTTTCGGTCGCACCGCCAGGGCGCTCGCATCACCCCGCGCAACACGCATCAGGGTCGCTGTGTACATCGCGCTCACCTTCCTCGCCGTCCTGGCCGTCGTCATCAGCACCACCCGGGGAACGCTCTGACCCTCCACCCCGAGGCCGGCCAACGCCCGGCCCGGATATCAGCCACGCCTGGTTCCCCGCAGCACACCGAGGAACTCTCTCATCATGAAGGCGGTAGCTCCCCACAAGACGCCCTCTTCGAACTCGTACGACCACATCTTGTGACCGAACCAGCGTGAGGTTCGCCAACGGCTCTCGTCGAGTAGCTCGAGCACAGTCGGCTCGATCACCGCAGCGACCTCCTGCCTCTCCAGGACCCATTCGGCTGGTCGGATCACCCTGGCGACGACGGGCACGATGAGGTTGCCGCGATTCCGGGTCGTCGTCGGAGTGAGACCCCCAATCACCTGGACACCGTCAGGCGGCAGCCCGATCTCCTCGTGTGCCTCCCTGATGGCGGTTTGCTCGGGGGTCTCCCCCGCTTCTAGCCCTCCACCCGGAAAAACCACATCGCCAGGATGGGTCCGCATGTGCTCGGGTCGCTTGGTCAGGATGACGCGCACCGCTTGATCCTGGTCGCGGTAGAGCGGTACCAGGACGGCTGACCTAGCATTGGCCGGGTGTTGGACTGGTTTCAATGCCCCAAGACGGGTCCATACGTCAAGCACAGGCGCACCTTACGCGAGATACGGATAAGCTTTGCCGATGGCACAACTGCTTGGCCATGAACCGCGCTTTTCGCCGCGTCTCGTCCTCCGCCCTTTCCGGCGCAAGGACGTCTCTGCGATGCACGAGGCGGTTCGGGCATCTCTCCCCGAATTGTCTGAATATCTGCCGTGGGCAGTGAATTACCAGCGTTCCGTCACCGCCCAGTTCGTCAAGGATTCGGTTGGCTCATGGGCCAGCGGCCGGGCGTATGACTTTGCGTTGCGGACGCTCGGCGACGACGAGACTCACATCGGCAACGTATCTGTTTGGTTTGTGTCCCGGGCCAATGCCGTCGGCGAAGTTGGTTATTGGATTCGAAGTGATATGGCCGGCCAGGGCATCGGAACCGAGGCGACCGCCAGGATCCTCCAGGTGGCGTTCGAGGAACTCGAGCTGCATCGTGTCACCGCCCGTGTCGCCATCGGGAATATTGGCTCCGAGCGTATCGTCCAGAAGCTGGGATTTCTTAAAGAGGGCACTCTTCGGGACGAGGTGCGGGTAGGTCGCCGTTGGCTCGACCATTCGGTGTGGGGCCTGCTCGAGAGCGAATGGCGCTACGAACGGCGGCGCTATGAAGATGAGGCCTGGGTGTAGATCCCACCGGTAGCCGCGGTTGTGTGCCATCCTGACGGGAACCTGAGGCCGCTCGCAGAGCGTTCCATGTAGGCGAAGAAGGTTTAGGGTTCCTGGGATATGGATCAACGGACATTGCAGATGATCCAGCACGGTCTGATCGCGGCCGTAAGCTTGGTGTTGGCGCTCATAGTGATCACCTCATTTCGTGGCCTGCTGGAGCCCGCAGGCGAGACGATTCCTCGCCGCACGACGACCACCATCGCCGCGGGCGCTGGAGATGACACGTCGACCACGACCACAACGACCACGACGGCGGCGGCGACAGGTGACACGACAACCTCTGCCCCGGTGAGCACCGACGATTGCACGGACCAAAGGCCGAGCTCGGACAATGCAACGTTGTTGCAGGTGTACTTCCCCTGCGGCTCGTCGAGCTTCGCCGTAGGCAGCTTCGTCTATCGCAGCGTTCCCAAGACCGATCTCGTCCTGACGACGACCATGAAGGAGATGACCAAGGGTGTCGAACCCGAGGAGCAGGCGGTCGGGTTTCGGTCTCCGTTCCCTGACAGTGCGGATGGTTCGTTCCTCGGGGTGAGCCTCGACAGCGGCACCGCATACGTCGAATTCAGTGTCGGTATCTTTCCCGATGGCGCCGATACCGCCGAGGGGTCACAGATATTCCTCTCCACGCTCAACGCCAACGTGTTTCAGTTCGACACGATCAACGCAGTCGAGTACCGGCTCGCCGGATCCTGCAGCGCGTTCTTCCAGCAGCTCGGCGCCGAATGCGAGACGATCACCAGAGCCGAGTGGCTCTCGCAGCAGGCGTCACCGTAGAACCCGCCGGATCATTGTGGTGCAGGCGGGGGTTTCCGGGGTCTCTTAGGGTGAGATGCCGACGATGACAGTGCCCAAGACGGATCAAATCACATTCGCCGAGTTCCACCGGCAGGCGGAGCCCAAGCTACGACGTGCCCTGATCGCCCGCTATGGCGGAGAAATCGGTCGTGAGGCAACCGCCGAGGCACTCTCGTACGCGTGGGAGAACTGGGATCGGGTGAAGGCGATGGGTAACCCACTCGGCTACCTATACCGGGTCGGGCAGAGTCGCTCCCGGCGATTCTGGCCGCGGCGCGTTGTGTTCGATGCCACCCCGGGCCCGTCACTCCCCTGGGTCGAGCCCGGATTGCCTGGAGCACTCGACAAGCTATCGACACGACAACGGCAGGTTGTGATCCTGGTGCACGGTTTCGAGTACACCCATCAGGAGGTCGCAGATCTCCTCGGCATCTCACGTTCCTCGATACAGAACCACGTCGAGCGCGGCCTTGCCCGGCTGCGCACCGAGCTAGAGGTGACCGATGCCTGACCTCAACGACCAGATCCGCCGCTACATCGACGGTCTCGAAGAGCCCGTGTCCGTGCAGGAGACGTTGGACCGCCCTTCCGTGCGTCGCTTTCGCGTCCCCGCTGCAGTGCTTGCCGGAGCCGCCATCGTGCTCATCCCGGCACTGGTACTGATCGGACTACGTTTCCTGCCCGCCGGTGGTGGCGAAGTGGCGCAGACGACAACGGTGGCGCCTGTGACGACCACGGCTGCGCCGGTGACAACGACATCGGCTCCTGAGACAACCTCGGCGGCACTTGTTGAGGTGCCTGATCTGTACGGTCTCACCGTAGAGCAAGCGCGCCGGTCGCTACGCGAAGTGGGGCTCGGTGTGGAGGTTGCCGAGGAATACCCGAGCCGATCCGATTTCGGATTGATCGCGGGTCAGGATCCGATCCCGGGGGAGCAGATCGAAGCGGGTGGCACTATCGGGGTTGGTGTCAACGTGAGAGCACGTTGCCTCGACTACCAGTCCGACCTCGAGAATGCCCGCTCGACAACAGTTCACGTTCTCTTCGAGTGTGCACCCGACGGCCTCTATCCGAACGTGTCGACGTCCATTGTCAGGGTCGAGCCGATCTCCGAATCCGCTCCCATCGAGGCGACACTGGGCGCATTGCTCGCAGGCCTCACCGACGAGGAGCGGGCGATGGGCTTCTCCTCGTTCTTCTCAGCGCAATCGGCAGCCGCGCTCAACTCGGTTGAGCTGGTTAGCGGACGACTCATCGTCGACTTCAACGACGCGATCATCATCAACAACGCCAGCACTAGCACAGGCGGCATGTTCTTCATGGCAGAGCTGCAGGCAAACCTGTTCCAATTCCCCGAGGTGGCCGAGATCGAGTTCCAGATCGACGGTAGCTGCCTTGCCTTCGGCGACTGGCTGCAGATCGGAGAGTGTGCCGTCTGGACTCGAGCCGATTGGGAG
The DNA here is from genome assembly GCA_963777645.1 of uncultured bacterium. GTDB lineage: Bacteria > Actinomycetota > Acidimicrobiia > Spongiisociales > UBA5794 > JAAETI01. The sequence continues at coordinate 169,405 of CAVZRA010000002.1, forward strand.
CGGCGAGTTGCTGCCTGGGATGCCGAACGGGCACTGCAGCCGGGTACAGGCGACGAAGTCAGCATCGATGGCATCGTCGGCACGACCTTCACCACCGGCTACGGGGGCGATCCGCAGCGCATCATGACAGTGACCGGGAACACTCCCGACGGGAATGGCCTCGAGCTCTTGGACAGCGGCTACAACGAGATCGGCGGCTGGCTGCTCGACGACACTACCGCCGCCGACCTGAAGAACTGGGCCCTGAACGTCACCGGACAGAACGCCGAGATGATCTGGTTGGTCAGATCCGAGGGCCAAACCGATGGTGGGAGCATGATCTACACCGTTCGGTCCGTGCTGGTTGTGCCCTGGGAGGAGCTTCTCCGCGAAGACCACGGCGACCCGTTCCTCCAGAGTGGGGCGATCGCATGCACCCTCGACGGGCAATCCGATCCTCTCCTCGTCGTAGCGGCGGAGACTGCCGAAAGAGCGGATGGCACGATGGCCGAGTACACGAATCCTCTGCGGGCGTGGCGCATCGACCCAGAGGGCAGCAGCTTCACCGAAATCCCGACCAGCGGAATTGAGTGTCTCTTCGACCTCTCTTGACGCTACGGTTGGCCGTTAGATGGCCATTGCAGAGCACCACCCCTTCACGGCGGATCAGTTCGTCGACCAGCACTTCATAGATCTCGATCTGAGCGAGGCGACGATCGCCGATTGCGAGTTCGACGGATGCGCATTTCGCAACGTCATCCTCACGTCGGCAGCGATCAGGCGAACTCGCTTCAGCGAATGCTCCTTCACTGCTTGCGATCTGTCGCTCGTTGATCCGGTCGATAGCCACTTCTCCGATTGCACCTTCGAGGACTGCCGGCTCGCCGGGATCAACTGGAGTATCTCGGTGAGAAGGGACGCGGCAATCCACGAGCCCAACACTTTCAGCCGCTGTGATCTCGCGCTGAGCACGTTGTCGGAACTGGAGCTCGATGGTTACCGCTTCGTCGAGTGCAGGCTCACCGAATCCGAGTTTCGAGAGGCCCGCTTGATCGACAGCTACTTCGAGCGAACGGACCTCACCGGAGCGGACTTCGCCAACGCTGATCTCTCAGGAGCGACGCTCATCGAGTGCTCGGGCCTCCGCCTCGACCCGACCATCACCAAGCTGGCAGGCACCACCGTGAGCGCCGTCAACGCATTGCAGATCGCCGAAGCGCTCGGGCTGATCATTCATCAGCCTGAGAACTAGCTACCGATCAAGAGTGTGAGGGCGCCGGTGGTGAGCCCTTCAGGTTGAATCCCGCATCATCGAGGTAGCACCACCACCAGTCCTCCCCTGGCTCATACGACCGGACGAGCGCATGGCTAGTCGCCTTGAAGTGGGCCGTGGCGTGCCGGCCCGGCGAGTTGTCACAACAGCCGACATGCCCGCATTCCTGGCAGAGACGCAGATGGACCCAATTGTGGAGCCCTTTGGCGAGACAGTCCTCACACCCGTCGGAGCTCGGTACCGGTGGGGAGAGATCCTCGGGTAGATGAGAGCAATCAGCCATTGTTGTTTCCTTCCGTTTCACCGGTTCCTCGTCGACCCAGGACCCTGGGGACGACCTCTTCGCCGAACAGCTCGATCGAGCGCATCGTCACATGGTGCGGTAGGTTCCCAGCGCTCGGGTGCAAGAGGAAGCGCTCGATGCCGAGCATCTCGCACCACCGGGCAACCTTCTCCGCAACCGTCTCGGGATCACCGACGATCAACGAGCCATCCGGCCCCGTCATCCAGTTGAACTGGTCGAGCGTCAGCGGCGGCCAGTGCCGCTCTCTGCCGATCTTGTTCATCATGTCTGTGAAGCCGGGGCGTATCGTCCGGATCACTTCGTCCCTGTCATCGCCGACGAGCCCGAGGGCATGCACTGCGAGCGGGAAAGCCGAAGGGTCGTACCCTGCCTCCTCGAGTGAGCGGTGGTAGAGCTTGACGAGAGCTGTGAATCGCTTCGGGTCGCCTCCGATGATCGCCAGGGCAACCGGGAGACCGAGATGGCCGGCTCGAACAACAGATGCCGGCGTCCCACCGACACCGATCCACACAGGTAGGGGTTGTTGCTGCGCCCTGGGGTAGATGGCCTGATCGTCGAGTGGTGGCCGGAATCTGCCGGACCAGGTCACTCGCTCGTTGTCACGGATCTGCAACAACAGCTCTAGCTTCTCGGCAAATAGCTCGTCGTAGTCATCGAGCGAGTAGCCGAACAGCGGGAAGGACTCGATGAACGAGCCACGCCCCACGAGCAACTCGGCACGGCCGTTGGAGATGAGATCAACCGTGGCAAAATCCTGATAAGTGCGAACCGGGTCGGCGGAGCTGAGGATGATCACTGCCGAGCTGAGCCGGATCCGCTCGGTGCGGGCCGCAGCAGCACCGAGGACGACCGCCACCGCAGAGGCCGCCATGTCGACCCGGTGATGCTCCCCGAGCCCGTATACATCGAGCCCGACCTCTTCCGCCAGCTCGATTTCCTCCAGCACGTCGCGGAGCCTCTGCCCATGGCTGATCGACTCTCCCGTCGCCGGGTCGCGGTGAGTCTCCGCAAAGCTGGTCAACCCAAATTCCATACCACCGAAACTAGCCCACTCCAATCCGGCTTTTGGCGTCGGAATGCGGAATATGTTCCGCTTTGCGACGCCGAAACGGGGAAAAAAGAGTTGGGGCCCCGGACGGGGCCCCAACTCGACACTATGAATCGACGACCGGGCCGCCAATTCTCCGTTCTACATCATGCCGCCCATACCGCCCATGCCACCGTCGTGGCTGTGGCCGCCGCCTGGGAGCTCCTCTTCCTTCTCCTCGGCAACTAGTGCCTCGGTGGTGATGAGGAGAGCAGCGATCGATGCCGCGTTCTGGAGAGTTGCACGGGTGACCTTGGCCGGATCAATGATCCCGGCCTTGATCAGATCCTCGTACTCACCGGTTGCCGCGTTGAAACCGAAGCTGCTCTCAGCGCCACGGACACGCTCGACGACGACGCCGCCCTCGTGACCGGCGTTGACCGAGATCTGACGCAGCGGAGCCTCGAGTGCGCGTGCGACGAGCATCCGGCCCGCCTTGACGTCATCGGTGCCGCCACGATTCTTGATCGCAGCACCCGCACGAATCAGGGTCACGCCACCACCGGCGACGATGCCTTCTTCGACCGCGGCACGGGTCGCCTGGATGGCGTCCTCGATGCGGTGCTTCTTCTCCTTGAGCTCCACCTCTGTTGCCGCACCGACCTTGATGACGGCGACGCCGCCGGACAGCTTGGCGAGACGCTCCTGGAGCTTCTCCCGATCCCAGTCTGAGTCGGAGTTCTCGATCTCCTGACGGATCTGCTTCACCCGGGCCTCAACCTCGACGTGGCTTCCGCCACCCTCGACGATTGTGGTGTTGTCCTTGGTGACAACCACCTTGCGGGCACGACCCAGCATGTCCATGGTGGCATTCTCCAGCTTGAGGCCGAGCTCTTCGCTGATGACGGTTGCACCGGTCAGGATGGCGATGTCGCCAAGCATGGCCTTGCGCCGCTCACCAAAGCCAGGGGCCTTGACCGCGACCGAGCTGAACGTGCCGCGGAGCCGGTTGACGATCAGAGTGGCGAGAGCCTCGCCCTCGAGATCCTCTGCCAGCACCAAAATCGGCTTGCCGGTCTGCATGACCTTCTCCAACACGGGGAGCAGATCCTGCACCGAGCTGACCTTCTGATTTGCGATCAGGATGTACGGATCTTCGAGGATGGCCTCCTGACGATCCGGATCGGTGATGAAATATGGGGAGATGTAGCCCTTGTCGAACTGCATACCCTCGGTGAAGTCGAGATCGACTCCGAAGGTCTGGCTGTCCTCGACGGTGATGACACCCTCGTTGCCGACCTTCTTCATCGCCTCAGCGATCCGCTCTCCGATGTTGCGGTCTGCAGCCGAGTTAGCGGCGACATAGGCAATCTGATCCTTGGAGTTAGAATCGACGGCAGTCGCCACCTCGGCAATAGCCTCGACGACGTTGGCAACAGCCTCTTCGATGCCGAGCTTCAGCTCCATCGGGTTGGCACCGGCAGCGACGAGTCGAAGCCCGTCGGTGACCATCGCCTGGGCGAGGACGGTTGCAGTGGTGGTTCCGTCACCCGCCACGTCATTGGTCTTGTTGGCAACCTCTTTAGCGAGCTGTGCGCCCATATTCTCGAACGGGTCGTCCAGTTCGATCTCCTTGGCGATGGTTACACCGTCATTGGTGATCGTGGGGGCTCCCCACTTCTTCTCCAAGACGACGTTGCGGCCCTTGGGCCCAAGCGTCACCTTGACCGTGTTGGCAAGCTTGTCTACGCCCGCCTGGAGGCTACGTCGAGCCTCCTCGTTGAACTTCAGTTCCTTTGCAGCCATATGGTTCCAGCCTCCTAAGCGAGAACAGCAAGTACGTCACGCGAGGAGAGAATGAGCAGATCCTCACCTTCTACCTTCACCTCGGTGCCTCCGTACTTGGAGTAGAAAACGGTGTCGCCTTCTTTGACGTCGAGCGGGACCCGCTCTCCGTCCTTGTATTCGCCGGGGCCTACTGCGAGCACCTTGCCCAACTGTGGCTTTTCCTTTGCGGTGTCGGGGATCACGAGCCCGCTCGCTGTCCGCGACTCGGTCTCTTCCTCGGGCTTGACCACGATGCGGTCGCCCAATGGCTTGAGATTCATCCGGCTTTCCTCCTTCCGAGGGTTAGCAGTCTGACACTTCGAGTGCTAGATGTTAGCACTCGTTTATCTCAAGTGCTAGCAGACACGTCTGTCGAGTGCTAGCCCCCGTGTCATGCCCGAGAATGCCTGGTTCCATCCCCGTCTGGAACGCCACCACACACGCAGAACGCTCATTGCCCCCTGCGGTGGCGAAGATCGGCGAACATGTCCGACAGCTCTTCGGCGGTGACCAGACCCACCACCTCACCCGAGTCGACGACCACAAACACACTGCCCCATCTACTACTCTGCGACAGCGCCTCCCGTAGCCCGACATCAGCGGAGACCACATCGCCGGGGCCGATGACCGTCATTGCGTCGCGTACCAGGGTGAGGCCACGCCGGGCAGCCTCCACGCCGGCAACCTCACGTGTCCCGAAGACCCCGAGCACTCGCCCATCCACGGACACCGGCATGGTGCGTAGCTTGTCGCCCCAGCCGTGCAGATCCAGCGCTGCGGTGACGGTCAGATCACCATCGATCGCCACGTCGGTTCTACGCATCACGTCACTAACCGACAGCCCGGAGATGCGGGCCATGAACCGCTCCTGGATGGCCGAAGTGGACGCCGCCTCGTAGAGGAACCACCCCACCGCCACGAACCACACTGCAGATAGGTCCCCTGCAAGGAACATGAGCGCCATTCCCACCGCCGCCAGCAGCAACCCGAGCCCGCGACCGGTTCCAACGGCGAGCCGGGTCGCTTTCGCCCGATCACCGCTGCGCCGCCACACCAGCGCACGCAGCACCCTCCCGCCGTCGAGTGGTAGCCCGGGCAAGATGTTGAAGATCGCAATCGAGATGTTTGCGAAGCCCAGGATGATGCCAATGCGCCCGACCAGATCCCATACGGCGGTCAGCGGCCAGCCAACTCCGAGGAAGACAACGCCGAGGATGAGGGAAGCCAGGGGACCGGCCAGGGTGATGGCGAGCTCGTCGGAAGGGGTCTCCGCCTCATCCTCGATCTCGGAGACGCCGCCAAAAACGAACAAGCGGATGCGGCGCACTGTAAGCCCGCGACGGATCGCCACCAGAGAGTGGCTCAGCTCGTGGAGGAGGACACTCCCGAGAAACAACCCACCGCCGACAACCGACGAGAGCAGAAGCAAACCCGACTCGGTAGCCGGGTAAGCACGTTCCAGCTCCACGTATAGGGACCAGGTGAGCAGCCCGGCGATGACGAACAGGGAGAGATCGGCAATGATGTCGATGCCCTGTACCGAGCCGAGACGCAACCCCCGTCGCAAACCGCTCCCCTAACCGAGACGGAGTGCCGAGCTCACGTCCATATCCCACGGAGTCACTTCCCCGCGCTCGAGACGGAACTCTCCGGCAGCCGCGATCATGGCTCCGTTGTCGGTACACAGCGCAGGCGACGGCAGCAGCAGCTCGACGCCATGCTTGTCGGCCTGTTCCTGCAACTTGGCACGGAGTCGGCGGTTGGCGAGTACACCGCCACCTCCGGCAACTCTCTCGACACCGGTCGCCTCCACCGCGTTGAATGTCTTGGAGACCAGCACGTCGACTATCGCCTCCTGGACCGCGGCGGCAACATCGGGCAGCGGCGGCACCGCGTTGGCGGCCTTGGCCTTCTCCAGATAAGTAATGACCGAGGTCTTCAATCCGGAGAAGGAGAAGTGATACGGCCGATCCGCAAGCGCCCTTGGGAATATGATGCTGGCCGGGTCCCCGCCCTCGGCCGCTTTGTCGATAGCGGGGCCACCCGGATAGCCGAGACCCATAAAACGGGCGATCTTGTCGAAAGCCTCGCCTGCGGCGTCATCGATGGTTGTGCCGAAGACCTCGTAGTCGCCCCATCCCTTGACGTGAACGATCTGGCTGTGACCACCGGAAGCAAGCAGTACGATCGCCGGCGGCTCGAAGGCGCCGTGCTCCAACCTGGGAGCGAACAGATGCCCTTCCATGTGATCGACACCCACAAAGGGTCGCTCCAGGGTCCACGCCATCGCCTTGGCAAACGAGTAGCCAACCATGAGTGCCCCCACGAGGCCGGGACCACGGGTGGCAGCAATGGCATCGAGTTGATCGGAGTGGACGCCCGCCCGACGCAAGGCGAGGTGCACCATCGGTCGGATCGCTTCGATATGAGCCCGCGCCGCCACTTCGGGGACGACACCGCCAAACCGGGCATGGGCATCGGTTTGCGAAGAAAGTGCAGACGCAAGGATCTCATGACCGCGCACCACGGCGACCCCGGTTTCATCACAGCTGGTCTCGATACCAAGGATCAAGGGGCTACTCATGGTTCTCCTCGAGCCCGGCCCGGATCTCGTCCAGCCGGTCTGCATAATCGGACTGGTCTATGTCGGTCGCCCACATGATGACCGCATCATCATCGCGGTAGTAGTGCTTGCGCAGCCCGACCGCCGTCATCCCAAAACGGCGGTACAGGCGTTGCGCTCCCGCATTCGTGGCTCTGACCTCGAGGGTGAGGTTGCGGGCTCCGCGCTCGAGGGCGGCAAGGACCAGTTGAAGCATCAGCCGTGTTCCCAGCCCACCGCGGCGAGCCTCGGACCGCACCGCCAGCGTTGTGACATGGGCGTCTTCTTCGACGAGCATCAACCCTGCGAATCCGACCATCTCGCCGGCACGCTCTGCGACGATGTAGACCCTGTCGGTGAGGGTGAGCTCATCACGAAAGATTCCTTCGCTCCACGGCTGCGAATACGTCAGTCTCTCCAGTTCGAGAACGACGGGGACGTCGGCAATGGTCATGGGGCGGAAAGCGAGCGAAGATGCCATGGTCATCATCCGGCCGCACCCGGCCAGACGCCTTCCTCGCGGAAGTCGCTCCAGTTGATCTGCGCATCAGGTTCTCTCATGTAGAGGGGGCGCACGTCCTCCGCCCTGACGAAATCGTCCGCCTTCGCCTTGAACTGGGCTATCTCGAGAAGCACGTCTGCGGCGGGATACCGGGGCCTGCCTCGCTTGGCCCGATGCAGCCCCCGCACCACGCTGGATGGCAAGCTCGAAGTATCTCCAATGAGGAGAGTGTCTGCGGCATCGCTCTCGATGAGATTGTGGAGACCCTGAGCGGTCACTACCTCCGCGGGCCCGTCCGGAGCGACACCACCGGGCACGGGTTGAAACGGTCGGGTGGCGTACTGGCTGCGTCGAACGTCGACGACCGGCCAGATCCGGCGACGACCGGTGGCGGCCCGCACCGCAAGTGCGGTCAAGGAGCTCACCGTCACCATCGGCGCACCGATGGCAGCCGCTATTGCCTGCGCCGTCGAGATGCCGGCGCGGATGCCGGTGAACAACCCGGGGCCGACGTCAACCGCAACAACGTCGATATCACCGGGCTTCCAGCCTGCGGTAGCGAAGATGAAGTCGATTGCTGGCATCAAGAAGGCACCATGACCTCGTCGATCCACCCGCACCGACATGGCGACCAGCTCGTCGCCTTCGCCGAGGGCAACCGATGACGCGCTGGTAGCGGTGTCTATGGCAAGGATCTTCACGACAGCAATTCTCCCAGGTCGCGTTCGGCCCAGACACCGGACGGTAAGAACCGGAAGCTACGCTCGTTCTCACCGGCAATCTCGATGCGCACCAGGAGGTGGTCCTCGGGAACACCCTGGGCGACGGCGTCACCCCATTCGATGAGGAGCACGCCGTCGCGGGCCTGCTCGGGCAGGTCGAGGTCTTCGAACTCGGCCGAGCTACCGAGCCGGTACACGTCCGCGTGCACGACCGGCATAAAACCCTCGTGAACCCTGGCCAGGATGAACGACGGGCTGGTGAGCTGCTCTTCGACGCCAAGCCCTTCGCCGATCCCCGAGGCGAAGAGCGTCTTGCCCGCCCCGAGACGCCCTGCGAGCAGCACGATGTCGCCGGATCGCAGCAGCGAAGCCAGGCGACGCCCGAGCGCGAGCGTCTCGGTTGGGCTCGTTGTAGAGACTTCAGTCAATTGAAGAGATCCAGTTGCTCGGGGTCTGGCTCCGGGTCCTCAAGCTCGGCGACCGGATCCGGTTGGTGCCTCGCTAGCTTACCGTCGATGATCGCCCGGATTAGCTGAAAGTCCGTGCGCATCTCCTCGAGGACACGAGCGCTTCCCCGCAACGCCGCAGCCGGATGAAACGTCGGCACCAGCAGCCTGCCCCACCATTCATAGGCGGTGCCCCGCAATCTGGTGATCCCGGTATCGGTTCGCAGCAGGAGCTTCGAACTGAAGTTGCCGAGAGTAACCGCAACCATCGGTTGGATCAGCTCGAGTTGAGATCGGAGATAGCCCTTGCACGTATCGATCTCGTCCTGGCGCGGGTCGCGGTTCTTCGGCGGACGACACTTGACCACGTTTGCGATATAGACGTCGCTGCGCTGTAGACCGATCTCGCCGAGCAGCTGTTCCAGCAGTTGCCCTGATCTGCCGACAAACGGCAGCCCCTGTTCGTCCTCCTGCTGGCCCGGCCCCTCACCGACGAAGATCACATCAGCGTCCGGGTTGCCGGACCCGAACACGACGTTGGTGCGATTTTCGGCAAGCCGGCACCGAGTGCACACACCGACATTCTCAGCAAGTACCGCCAACTCGGCGGCACGCTCGGGTGCCGGTCGCAGCTCAACCATCGGCCACCGCCGGTACGCCAGCAAGCGACGTCGCATGCGTAACGGCGTTGACGATGGCGGCCGCGGTCACATTGAACGAGGCCTCACCGAGCAGGTCCATGTCGGCGTCCTCCTCTCCACAGGAGACCGCAAACACAATGTCCCCGTCGTAGCGCGTGTGTGCCGGCCGGATGCAGGCTGCGAGTGCGTCATGGCTGCGAACGATCAGACGCAGCAGATCCGACTTGGTGAGTCTGGCGTCGGTGGCAAGCGTCACCAGCGTGGTGTTCTCCCGAAACCCCTCTACCTCGGGGGTCTTCAGAGTCGGGCCACCCGTGATCCAATTGCCGCGCAGATCGACGATGTCTCCAACCGCATTCACCGCGGCCAGCACTCCCAGAGTCGCCGTCCCCAGCCTCACCGCGGCCGAGCCGATGCCCGACTTCCTCATGCTCTCGAAGCCGCTCCACTTGGAAACCGTCGCCCCGGTTCCCGCCCCGACCGAGCCCATCGCAACGGGAGCGTCCGACCGGGCTCTGAATGCGGCAGCGCCATCGTCAGCAGTCGGCGGCGAGTTCACCCCGATCATCAGATCGAAGAGGATGGCGGCCGGGACGATCGGTACAGGACCGGCAGGCGTCGGGTGCCCCCGCCCTAGCCCGGCTAGCTCTCTCATCACGCCGTCGGCGGCGGCAAGGCCAAATGCGGAGCCACCCGACAGGACGATCGCCTGAATCGTCTCGACCTTCATGCTCGGGGCCAGCAGCGCCGTCTCTCTGGTGCCGGGAGCCCCTCCTCTTGCCTCGAATGCGGCGAGGTTCGGCTCGGGAAGGCTGATGACGGTAACCCCGGTAGCGGCACCATTGTCGGTCCAGTGGCCGACCTCAACACCGGGCACCGCAGTCAGCGTTTCGTTACGCTCCACAACCTCTCCTGTAGTGGCGGGGCAGCCTCGGGCCGAAGTTGCACACCACCTCGTAGTTGATCGTCTCCATCCAGCGTGCCCAGTCCTCTGCGGTCACCGAGCCAAGTCCCTGCTTTCCCATCACAACAACCTCGTCACCGACCTCGATCTCATCGGTTCCGACGTCGATGATGATCTGATCCATGGTCACAGTACCGGCGTATGGGTATCGCTTGCCACGGATCAACACCTCCCCGCCGACGCTGGAGAGTCGCCGATAGACACCGTCCGCATAGCCGATCGGCACGGTGGCGACCCGGCCGTCTGTGGGCATGGGACGTCGCCGACCGTACGAAGGTCGTGCCCCTGCCGGCAGGTCCCGCACAAAGGACACTGCTGAGACGACCCGCATCGCCGGTTGCAGCGGAAGCTCGACACTCATCTGCGGAGTGGGACGCAATCCGTACAGCGAGAGCCCCGCCCGCACCATTGAGTAGCGGGCATGGGGAAACATCATCGCCCCTGCCGTGTTGGCAGCGTGGAGCATCGGTGGCCGGATGCCAAGCTCACCGAGCCCGGCAACGAAGCCGTCGAATCTCTTGATCTGTTCATTGGTGTACTCGGGATCCTCATCGGCGACGGAGAAATGTGTCCACACACCCTGCAATTCGAGCCGGGGATGCTGATCGATGAAGACCGCAAGCTCTAGTGCGGCCTCAGGCGAGGCCCCGACCCGGTGCATCCCGGTATCGACCTTGAGGTGCACCGGCAGCCGCCTGCCCTCTCCGACTTCTGCCGCCAGGAGTTCAGCAAAGGTGCGGCGGTATACGGTGGGAACCAGGTTCCATTGCACCGCAAGCTCCGCTTCTTCCTTGGTCGGCTCGGAGAGCAGCAGTATCGGGACGTCGATCCCGGCGTCGCGCAGCCTGATGCCCTCCTCGACGAGCGCAACCGCAAGCCACTGCGCACCTCCCTCGATCGCCGTCTCGGCGCAGGGAACGTCGCCGTGGCCGTATCCATCCGCCTTGACAACGGCACACATCATTGCCGGCGCCACAGCTTCAGATATGACATGTGCGTTGTTGCGGATAGCGTTGAGGTCGACCTCAACATGCGATGGCCTCAAAGGAACTCCCCGATGGTGTTGATCAATTCGGTTGCGGTGACCGTGCGTTGCGAGGCTAGAGCCGCCCCGGCGACACCGTGCCAGAACGCACCCGATCTCGCTGCGGTCTCTCCGTCGAGACCACACGCCCACAATGCAGCTACAACGCCGGCAAGTACGTCACCGGTTCCAATGGTCGCCAGTTCGGGGCCGCCGGTCGTGACCACCCATTGGTCGGCGCCGAGCACGAAGGTTGGGTTGCCTTTGAGCAATACCACCGTGCCGGTCTCATCCGGGACACTCATCGCCGACTGGTACGAGGCCTCCTCGCCGGTGAGTCGCTTGAACTCGCCCGCATGAGGTGTGATCACGGTCGGATGATTGCGATCGGCAAGTGGCTCGATGCCGCCCAGGTTGTTGAGGCCGTCCGCGTCGATGAGGAGCTTGCCGGTTCGCCTGGCGACTATCTCCCTGCTGAGCCCGCCGTCTGCACCCATGCCAGGGCCGAGTACGACAACATCGAACCGATCGGTGTACTCGAGCACGGCATCGGCGTCGTCGGCCGCGAACTGCTGACCATCACCGATGCCCTTGGTCAACAAACCAGGGCTCATCGCCGCCACCTGGTGCTGTACAGCTCCGGGGCATACGATCGCGGCACTACCGGCACCAGCGTGGAGTGCGCTCGAGGCAGCCATTACACCGGCACCGACCATGCCGCGGCTGCTGCCGACCACGGCGACCGAGCCAACGGACCATTTGTGGTCTGTGCGATTTCTGGCGGGAATCGGGGCATCTTCGATCTCGCAGAGACGGAGCTCCGGGTTGCCACCATGGAGCCCGATGTCGACAAGCTCGACAATGCCGCATCGCTCCGGACCTTCTGCCAGGAGATGCCCGGGCTTCAGGGCGTGGAAGGTCACGGTGACGTCTGCGGTGAACGCGGTGCCGTCGACCTCCCCCGATTCGGCCTGAAGGCCGCTCGGGACGTCCACGGAGACCACCACCGCGTCGTGGTCCAGCCAGGGCAAGACCTGCTCGGGCAAGTTGCCACGGAACCCAACCCCGAAAAGCGCATCGATCACGAGGTCCGCCGGTTCCGGTTCACCCAGCTGGACCACTTCCACCCCGGCCGCCACGGCACGGATCCCGGCAATGCGAGCAGGTGAGTAATCGCCGCGGGGATACCCGAGGGCATGCACGGTCACACTCGCGCCCCGCTTGGCCAGGTACCTGGCGGCTACATAGCCGTCTCCACCGTTGTTTCCCTTCCCGGCGAGGACGACGACTCTGGAGCCGTAGCCGATTCCCATCTCGGCCGCGGCCAGCGCGACCCCGTATCCGGCCCGCTCCATCAACGTTTCCACCGGCTCTTCGCTTGCCGCGTCGAGCCGATTCGACTCCTCAGGCGTGATCACTAAACGCATGGCCGAATTGTAGGTCCCGTGTCCTCGTCCTCCCGGCTGTCGTCTGCGGTTCGACTCGGCCGGGCTCATTGCGCTCAGGCCGCCGGCAAAGATACCGTCGGGTCAGGGGATGATGAGGTCGCCACAGCTGAAACCCGCAAGTGTGGCGGCATCGTCGGTCGACATCTGGCTCGTGGTGCTTCCTTCCGACACCAGGTTGGTGCCGGCGAGGCTGAACACCTCATATCCACCCTCGAAGACGCCGTCATCGACACGTTGGGCGAAGGTGCGACGCAGGGTACCGTCACCGGGGCAAACCACACCGGATTCTGCGCCGGTGGAGGCACCCACGCTGAATGTGGCCGCAGTCCCGCCTGCCGAGATCCTGGTGGCAACACAGTTGGCGATGTCAAAGAGACCGATCAAGGTCGTCGATGCCCCCGCGCCAACAGTGATGAATGCCTCCTGGGCCCCGTCACCGTCTATGTCGAATCCGCCGATGGGTCGCGGTGGGATGAGGTCGTCGGCGTGGGCAATCGCCGCATCCGTACCCCCACCGTCGCTGAAGATCACCCGGATCCGCCAGTCGTTCGGCGCTGCCTGATAGGTGAGTAATTCGTCCTGACTGCCATCGCCATCGAAGTCGCCCGGCACCGCGGCGAATTCGAGAGTGCCCTCCTGGAGCGGCCGGAGCGCCGGGCACACCGACGCAGGCACTGTCGTTGTCGAGGTGGAAGTGGTGGTAGATGCCGTAGTCGTCGTCTCGGGCAGGGTGGTCGTTGTGGTGGCGGCCGTGGTAGCAGGTGGGGTCGTCGTCGTCGTGGCAACGGTTGTGGTCGGACCTGCAGTCGTGGTCGCAGGCGTGCCCTCCCCACCGCAACCGGCAACGGCGAGTACCAGAATCAACGTGGATAGGCGTTTCACTTCACCCTCCGAGCGACAGCGCCATGACGAGTGCCTGGCCACCGGTGTGGGTGATGGTCACCATCACCTTCTCCACCCCGATCATCTCGGCTCGCTGCGCCGCTTTGCCCGACAACCGCACCGTAGGTGCGCCTCCACCTGTTATCTCGATGTCCTTCCATGGAACATGCCGCCACCCGACACCGAGGCTCTTCATAACCGCCTCTTTCCCGGCGAATCTGGCAGCCAACCGCTCAGACGGATCCTTGTAGCGATGGGCATACGACCACTCGTGATCGGTGAAGCAGCGGTCCCTGAACCGTGATGCGTCCTTCTCGAGCAAATGACGGACCCGACCAACCTCGGCCAGGTCGACTCCCATACCCACAATCTCCATGGGCATGAGAGTACCGATGCCTGTCGCGTATGACGTCGTTTGCTCATGCTTGTGGTGTCCCCACGATGACGACGAGCGAGCCCTCGCCCGGCGACCGCCCGGACTCGTATGCGACCGAGCCATCTTCGTAGACGATGCCGGCGAGAATGACCTTGCCGTCATGGAGATAGACCTGTCTGACCCCCTGCAGCGCACCTGCGACGTCGACCTTTGCCTCAGACCAGGCCCCGTTTTCTTGAAGGAACACGCTAAGCGCAAAGTTCCCCTCATCAACCAACATGCTTTCCATCGCCGCATAGGCCTCTTCGTCTGTGATGGCAATCACCGATGCATCGTCGAGTTCGATATAGGTGACTCCGTCCTGCCAGGTCACCTGGTTGGTCCCCCTGTCGAATGCACCCCATCCGAGGCCGAGCGCCTGATGGCCTGCCTGGTCGACAACGCGTAGCGCATAGCTGCTGTCGTCGAAACTGAGTGTGTACCCGTCCTTCTCGATGATGAGCGGCCGGTAGCCACCCCAGGTCTCTCGCTGTGAAAGGACCGCGATCGTGCCCCCATCATCGGTGGCTAGATCTGTGAGCGAGGCATAGAAGCCGTCGCTCTCACTGGCCATGGCGAACTCCGACATCCAGTTCATGCCGTCCGCAGACGTCCACACCGACGAGGTGGTACCACTATCACCGACTGCGGCAAATCCCCCTGATGTGCGCACGATCTCGTTGAACCATGGCTCGGAAGACTCACGCTCCTCGGCCGACCAGACACCATCGTTCATGGTCCATACCGAGCGGTGGTCTCCGAATTCGGAGTATGAGTTCACCAGCGCGACGAACCCGTCGGCGGTGGGCAGCAGCGCCGGGACGTAGCTGCCGTAGGTGCCGGGCACGGTCACCGAATTCCAGCTCGTCCCGTCGCTCGAGGTGAGCAACTCGGTGTGGCTCGTGTAGTCGCCGACCTCTCCGCCGGAAGCCCAACCCTGCTCTTCTGCCAGGTACCACTCGTCCCAGGCGACGTCGAGATAGATCTCACCGCTCTCGGGGTCGACCAGGCGCGGTGGCGGCCCCTGGTAGAGGTAGTCGAGCGAGCCGGATGCGATCTGATCTTCCGATGCGGCGTCGAGAACACGGAATGTCCCTGATGTCTCGCTCAACTCGACGACGTAGCCTCCGTACTCGATCGAGATCTTCGGCGTCCCTTGATCCGCGGCGTAGACCGGGAGTGGGAGTGGAGTCCCTCCAACTTCGTAGGCACGGGAGTATGCGGCCTCCCACACGTCGTAGGGAATGGTCACGATGATCTCATCGGTGTTCGGGTCGTATACGGCCTGGCCGCTATCGGACCAGTGATACAGATCGTTGATCGACCCGCTCACCAGCTCAACATCGGTGGCCGCATCGAGGAGCCGGTAGGTGCTGGTTCTGGAGTCGATACTCACCTGGACGTCGCCAAAGTCGAGCAGCGTCGGCTCCTGCTCCGGGTACGTCTCGTACGACAGACGCGACCGCAAAACCGGCGGGCCCTACCGCGGCATCTTGGAGATAGGTGTAGTCCGCATCTTCGCCACCGAAGTCGACCGGGGTCTCGTTCCACCCGACGCCATCGGCGGTTGTAAGGAGCCGGTATCCCAGTGGTTCCTCTAGCCATCCCTCGACGAGTAGATACACCTGCACTCCATCCCCCATAATCCGGGAGACATAGAGGCCTTCCGGAAGCTGCTCGGTGCCGGCCTGCTCCCAACTCGTCCCGTCGTCAGAGAGATAGGTCTTCACCGTCTGGATCGTCGAGTCGTTGTCCCAAGACACCACGACGCCGACCAGTTGCCTGTTGATCTCGCCAAGCCAGGACAAGTCGGCCTGGATGGCCCGGTCGACATCGACCCTCTCCCAGGAGTAGCTGGAGAGCGGAAGCTGTGAGACGCGCCCGGTCTCGGCAGCAGCCACATCGGCAACTTCGGTTGCCGGTGGGAGGGTCTCGGCCGGAATCGTCCCCGCAGAGGTAGGTTCGGTGTCACCGACGCTGCGGTCCGAGGTTTCGCCGGGAATTGGCACTGCGGCAATCGCCTCGACGGTGGTAGCCGTCGTCCCCATTGAGATCGCACCACCCGGGGCTTGGTTGTCGCCGCTCGCCGCGGGCGGCTGTGTGGAGCCTCCGTTGCCGGCCATCAGGAATGCCATCAGTGCGAGTACCGTCGCCAGCGCCAGGACGACCCTGACTTTCCGCGATGCCCATTCCAGGCGTCGCCTGGTTGGCTCCAGCGTGTCGTAGGTCTCCCCGTTCGCCATGACCGCCGTCCTCTCGGTTCCTTCGGGCTCTCATGTATGACGTCAGCGGCTTCTGGAAGGTTCCGAGGCCATAGTCCCTTTCTTCGAGACATTCGATCTCCGCACCTGGAGACGGGCTTGCCATATCGACGACCTGTGCGATCATTGGAGGGTCCGAACTGATCTGTGCGACTGGGCGGTGAAGGGATCGACATGAGGTACCGGCGTGGTTCCGATGTGGTGTACCGGAACGGCGGGTATCAGCTTGCCGGTGTACTGACCGGCGTGTGGTGGATTGCCTTTTCACTTGTCGCAGGGGAACCCGGGTGGGCGTTGGTGGGGTTGCTCGTTGTTCCCGGTGGGATCTACCTCAATTTGAAGCTGCGGGTTGTACTCGGCGATACCCGGCTGTACATCCATGAGCCCCTATCGACAGAGGAGATTCCATACGAATCGATAACGGCGGTACGGTTCACGGGTCGGCGCGCCGGCCATCAGTTTCTGGAGATCTACCTCGCCGACGGTTCGAGAGTCGGGG
Source organism: uncultured bacterium (assembly GCA_963777645.1). GTDB lineage: Bacteria > Actinomycetota > Acidimicrobiia > Spongiisociales > UBA5794 > JAAETI01. The sequence goes on from CAVZRA010000002.1 coordinate 186,221, forward strand.
TACATCGCAGCCGGGCGTCCTTCTTCCCGTTCCACAAGCCCGGTTGGCAACGACCTCTCGCCGTCGAAGTCATGGAGCGCGCCGAAGTGGCCGGCGGCAACGAAGACGATCTCGTGTCGCCGACCGAACCCCGTAGTGCGGTAGCGGACGGGAAGCGGAGGAAGCGGCCAGGTAGGGACTCGAGATCCGACCGAGACAGACAGGATCGCATACGGCTGGTGTTCGCGGTATTGGAGGGCGTGACGGTCTGGGTCCTGGTGGTTGTTCTTGTCATGGATCGGCCGCTGGCATTTCTGGGGAGTTGTGCCTGGTTTGCCGCCACGGTGCTGACCGTGACCTTTGCGGTGAGATACACCTGGCAGCGGATCCTCCCTCGTGTTCCTGCTCGCTTTGCCGAAAGTCCATCGAAACCGATCCGGATCCTAACGGCGGCGGCAAAGGCGCTCGCCGTCTACGCCGTCGGCTTGTTGGCCCTGGCCGCGGCCCTTGACGTGCCCACCTTCATCATGGACCATTTCTGATCCACGCACGCACCGATCGCCGGCGTTGGTTTGGGAACCTTATCCAGCCGGTTTGCGTTGAGTCGGAGTGGGGACCCTTCTCTCGAGAGGGTGTTGTGGTGACAAGTAGGGCCTTGTTGTTGACCCTCTTGCTGGTGGCTGCCGGATGTGCTGCGGGAGATGATGCCGGGGCCGATAGGCCACCGGGAGCGGCTACCTCAACGGCACCGACCACCGCCCCGACGACGACTATCGCACCGGTGGCAACAACTACGACCCTCGCGGTGACAACGACAACGCTCGAAGTCGTCGCGGAGTGGGTCGAGGCGTTCCCTGATTTCGGTATTGCGGGCGACGCGCTCGAGACATGTGGGGTTGTGCATGATCCGCGACAGTTGGACGTTGTCGTGAGCCACCCCGATACCGGCGATACATGGCCAACTGCTCGCAACGCCGTGGTACGGCTCAATGAATATGGGCAATGGTGCTGGGAGGACAAATACCCTGCCCAGATGCAGACCGGAACGGGCAACCGGTACCCGATAGAACCGGGCATCTATGACATCGACGTCTACTACGAAGATGACGCGCTCTTGCACACCACCCTCGAGGTTTCGTCCCCGGAGCTGGTTGCAGCGATGCCACCCAGCCAGTCGTCGGAGGACGCTCTCCGCGACGGGATCATTCCCGAGATTGCCGAATTGCCGTTCTACCGACGGGTACGAACCGAACTAGAGGTGCCATCGGACGAGGGTGTCTGGATGCTCACCCGACTCAGCCGCGCCGTCGAAGACGAAACCATGCACACGGGTTGCAGTCTCGGCGATCCACTCGGGGTTTACCCCATCGACGTCGTGTGTGCTATCGAGTACGGCGAGCTCCTACTCGTAGACGCGCGGAAGATCGTCAAGGCCTATCCAATGCCGGGAGCGCCTCCTAGCTGGATCTATGTCAGCGACGATTCGGTCTACAGCGGCCACATAGGCGACGGGGGACTCCCCGATTCCATCTTGGTTCGCATCAACCGCGACACGCTAGAAGCCACTGTGGTGGTCATACCCGCCGAATTCGACGGTGGCACGGAATGGCTCCCAACCTGGCAAATCGCACCCGCCGGATACTCCGATACCTACTACGACGCTGTCCACGTCAACTCAGACGACCCGGGAACACCTGTGGCGTCGTGGATCGGCGACTTCACCGTTGATCTCGATGCTATCGACCGGATCATCGACACCATCCGGACCGCTCTCTAGCCGGCGCGCTTCGCTCACCTGCGAGGCTCGACACGATTGCCGTCGCCGACCCTCGCAGTGTGTGATAGGTAGCGCCTCAAACAGCCACAACTCTCGACAACGTACGGCTGGAATTGTCAGGAGAGGATCCCGCGGACCGCGTTGATCACTTCGGCGGGCTCGGCGTGGCGACCGGTCGCCTTCTTCGAATACGCCAACTCGCTGCCGACAGTGACTTCGAACACCCCGCCACTCGACGGGACCAGCTCGAGACTCTCCAACGAGCTTTCAAACTCGTTGAGAAGGGATTCTGCCATGCTCACGGCACGGCCGGTATACCCTCAAACAGCGCAGTATTCGATCGATAGCTTCACGATGCGTACCGTACCGGACCGACCGACCGAGCGCCAACCGCGGCGGGTCGTGGCTCGTGGATCTGCTCCATTGCCGAGAATCGATCCGCGGCGTGGGCCGGAAACCCACACGGTTCTGCGAGCCCCCCGCCCGAAGCCGGGAGGCTCGCCTGAACGGTACCATTCTCAACTCCGCCTCGCGACGACCCCCGGCCCTCGCCACCATCACCACCACACAGTGGGTGCGGACCTATTCCACGGTGACCGATTTCGCCAGGTTGCGGGGCTGGTCGATGTCGTGGCCGCGGAGCCGGGCGACGTGATAGGCGAGCAGCTGCAACGGGATGACCGCAGCAACCGGTCCCAGCAGGTCATCGGCCCGTGGGATTCGCAGCACGCTGTCGGCGTATTTGTGGATCTGCTCGTCATCGTCGTAGGCGACGGCAAGCACTTTGCCGCCACGGGCCTTCACTTCCTGAACCGCTGAGATCGTCTTGTCGTAGACGGCATGCTGGGTGAGCACCACGATCACCGGCGTTCCTTTGGTGACCAGTGCCAGGGTGCCGTGCTTGAGCTCGCCTGCCGGCATAGCCTCCGAGTGGAGATAGCTGATCTCCTTGAGTTTCAACGACCCCTCCATGGCGACGGCATAGTCGAGGCCGCGGCCGATGAAGTAGACGTCCTCTGCGTCGAGGATCTCCCTGGCAGCGGCTATCACCTCATCCTCATGATGCAGCAGCTCCTCGATCTGCGCCGGCAGCAGGTTGAGGCCGTGGGCAACCCGGGTTGCCAGACCCTCATCGACCACACCTCTGGCTCGCCCGATCCGCAAGGCCAGCAGGTACTGGGCGATCAACATCGCCAGATAGGCCTTGGTGGATGCAACCGAGATCTCAGGTCCCGCCCGGGTATAGAGAATGTCGTCCGCCTCACGGGCGAGAGTGCTGCCAACGACGTTGGTCAATGCCAGCATTCTCGAGCCCCGCTGCTTTGCCAGTCGGGCGGCGGCAAGCGTGTCTGCGGTCTCGCCTGATTGGCTGATGGCAACCGTCAGGCTTCGTGGCGAAATGAGCGGATCGTTGTATCGCATCTCGTGGGCGTACTCCACAAACGTGGGAATCCGCAGCAGTCGCCTGAAGATCTCCTTGCCGACGAGGCCGGCATGATATGCGGTGCCACATGCGGTGATCCATAGCTCGTCGAACGTCGCCGCGAACGTATCGTCGAACTTCACGTCCTCGAGCCAGACCTGACCGCTCTCGTCGAGACGCCCGGCGAGCGTCTCGGTCACCACGGACGGCTGCTCGTGTATCTCCTTGAGCATGAAGTGCTCGAAGCCACCCTTCTCGGCCTGTGCGGCGTCCCAATCGATATGTAGCGCATCCCTGCTGACGGGCTCGCCTTCGATGGTCTCGATCACGGCACCATCCTTGGTGACGGTGACCATCTCACCATCCTCGATGATCAGGAACTCGCGGGTGCGATGCAGCACCGCCGGGATGTCTGAAGCAAGGAACATCTCACCGTCACCGATGCCGATGATGAGCGGGCTGATCCTGCGGACGGCGACGATCTTGCCGGGCTCGTGCCTGGTCATCACAACGAGGGCGTATGCACCCTCGGCTTTTGCCACGGCCCGTCGCACCGCGGCTTCCAGGTCTCCGTCGTACTCGTCGGCAACGAGATGGGCGAGAATCTCGGTATCGGTTTCCGACGTGAATGTGTGCCCGATGTCCTCGAGCTCCTCTTTGAGGGTGAGGAAGTTCTCGATGATCCCGTTGTGCACGACAACGAACTCACCCGAAGGATCGGTGTGGGGGTGAGCGTTGACATCGCTCGGCTCACCATGGGTGGCCCATCTGGTGTGGCCGATACCGATGGATCCGTAAATCGGCTTCTCCGCGAGCAGGCTCGCCAACCGATCGATCTTGCCTTCGGCCTTCCGGACACTGATGGTGCCGTTGGTAACAGCAACTCCGGCCGAGTCGTAACCCCGGTATTCGAGACGACGCAAACCGTCGAGCAACACAGGCGCAGCCTGTTGCGGGCCGACGTAGCCCATGATTCCGCACATGCGAAAACCTCCGTCTTGTGACCGGAGGCACCGGGCGAGGTCACTGACCCCGCTCCACATCGAAAGCGATTCTGTGCCCGGGATCGCTCCCGGGTTTTACCGCTTCGTTACGGCCGTGGACGGCCGGAAGGGCACCCGCCGACTGATCGATCATCCCTCCACCTCGTCACCTCGGCTGATGCCGAGGGCTGGCGCTGCTGAGTTACGACGCTCCGGTCGGTCTTCAGTTGTGTGCGAACACTACCGCATCGTCGGGAAAACGAAGTCTGAGGAACCTGGTATCGGTCATTGCGATCAGGCGACCATGCACCCGACGAGCCCACGGGCTGGGGTGCGTCAGCGCAACGACTCGGCAACCACGGCGCCGAGGTTGGCAGCCACGCTCTGTGCGGTGTCGGCTGTCGGTGCCTCGACCATCACTCGCACCAGGGGCTCGGTCCCCGAGGCGCGCACCAGGACGCGGCCGTCGTCGCCTAGCTCATCCTCGGCTTCGGCAACCGCATCCCAAACGGCGCCAGCCGTCTCCAACTTTCCCTTGTCGATGACCGGGATGTTCAGCAGCACCTGCGGGTACTCGGTGATGACCTCACGTAGCTCGGCGAGCGGTTTGCCGGTAGCCGCCAGTACCTCGGCCAATCGCACCGCGGTGCGCAGCCCATCGCCGGTCGTTCCTCGATAGAAGATGATGTGCCCGGATTGTTCTCCGCCAAGCGCAGCCTTTGCCTTGCGCATCCCTTCGTAGACATAGCGGTCGCCGACTGCCGTTGCCATGACCTCGATACCAAGGTTCTCCATGGCACGCCTGAACCCGAGGTTCGCCATCACGGTGCTCACCACGATGTTGTTCTTGAGCCTGCCGGTCTCCTTGAGATGCTTGGCGAACACAGCCATGAGCACATCACCGTTGGCAACCACACCGTTCTCGTCGACCGCGATGAGACGATCAGCGTCGCCATCGAAAGCGAGACCTACCCTGCCTTTGACATGCGCTGCGATGTAGCCGGGCACGGTGGCGCCACAGCCGTCGTTTATGTTCAGGCCGTCCGGGTTATCTGCATGGACCTCAACGGTGGCGCCGAGTTGTTCCAGTAGCTGCGGGGCAGCACGGTAGGCGGCACCGTTGGCGCAGTCGAGGACGAATTCGAGCCCGCGCAAACTGTATTCGACGTTCTCGGCCAGGTTGTTCACGTAGCGGCCGATCGGATCGTCGAGGTCGCTTCGGATCCCGATCAGGGCGCCGTCGGGATGCTGCCAGGGCGCCCCTCGCCGGTAGCGTGACTCGATGACCGCTTCCTGCTCGTCGTCGAGCTTGCCGCCGTTGGGCCCGAGGAACTTGATCCCGTTGTCATGAGCCGGGTTGTGGGAGGCGCTGACCATCACTCCGAGCGGCGTTTCGAGCTGTCGGATCAGCCGGGAGACGCCGCCAACCGGCAGGACACCGACGTCGATGGTGTCCACGCCGACAGAGCTGAATCCGGCATGGAGCGCCGTCGTGAACATCGGGCCGGAGCGGCGGGTGTCGCGCCCGATGATGACGGGACCTTCGGTGCTCTCACCGGCGGCGCGCGCCAGATCGAGCGCGATGTCGACGGTTAGGTCGGTGTTGGCACGCCCGCGGACCCCATCGGTGCCAAAGAGGCGATTGACGCCGGCCACGCTCTAACGCTTGGTGAATTGCGGAGCGCCGCCGTGCCTTGCGGAGACCGTACTTCTTACGCTCCACACGGCGTGAGTCGCGGGACAACATGCCACCCCTCTTGAGAGTGGGGCGATGCTCCGGGTCGATCTCAACCAGGGCACGAGCAATGCCAAGCCGCAGGGCATCGCTCTGTCCGGTGGTGCCACCGCCTTCGAGCTTGGCGACAACATCGTATTGGCCTTCGACCTCGACAGCACGTAGCGGTTCGAGCACCCGTTGCCGCAACGCAGCGTGAGGGAAGTAGTTGTCCAGGGCACGACCGTTGAGCGAGATCTCACCGGTTCCGGCATAAAGACGGACCCGGGCGACGGAGCTCTTGCGGCGGCCGGTAGCTTGAACGAGCGGCTTTGCCATCAGGCTCCAACCTTTCTGATATCGAGCGGCTGCGGATTCTGTGCCGCATGCGGGTGCTCGGGTCCAGCGTAGACCTTCAACTTGGTGATGATCTGGCGGCCCAGTCGATTCTTCGGGAGCATCCCCCTGACAGCATTGGTGATCACCCGATCAGGAAAAGTCGCACGCAGCTGCCCGAGCGTTGATGCGCGTAGACCACCCGGGTAACCGGAATGCCGGTAATAGATCTTCTCGTCCTCTTTGTGCCCGGTGACGGCCACCTTCTCGGCGTTGACAACAATCACGTAGTCACCACCGTCGACGTGGGGGGCAAACGTCGGCTTGTGCTTGCCGCGCAGGATCTGAGCGACGTTCGAAGCCAGCCGGCCAAGCGGGATATCGGCCGCATCAACTACGAACCAATCATGGCTCAAGTCGCCCGGCTTCGGAGTAAAAGTTCTTTGGAGTTTCGGCTTCATTTTGACAGTCCTCGAACAAGAGAAGGCGCACATAGAGGAACCCCCGGCGCCGGGAGTGTGAGCATCATACGGCATCATGCCTTCGCGCGCCAACCCGGGTCAGTAGTCCACCCGAACCAGGGTGAGTCCATGGGCAGGCGCAGCACCCTTTGCCTGGCCGCGATCCCCGGATGAGAGGATGGCGGCAACCCGGTTTGGTTCGACCCGCCCTCTCCCGATCTCGACGGAGAGCGCCACCACCGACCGCACCATCTGGTGACAGAACGAGCTTGCGGAGATATCGAGAGCAAGCAAGCCGGAGCCACGACTGCTCCATGCTGCGGTGTCGAGCCTGCGCACCGTGCTGCGTTCTGCCGACTTCCGGCAGAACGCAGCAAAGTCGTGCTCACCGATCAGATGAGCGACCCCTTCGTTCATCAAATCCAGGTCGAGAGGGATCTCGTAATGCCAGGCAGTCCGCGCCAGGAATGGATCGGGTGTCGGCCGATTCAGTATCAGGTATGTGTATGCCCTCGCCTTTGCAGAGAAGCGTGCGCTGAAACCCGGTGAGGCAATCGAAACGGTCGCAACCGCAATCTCGGGAGCGAGTTGCCGGTTGAGCGACCGGACCAGCCGCTCGGTGTCGAGATCATCATCCACAGAGAGGGAGACCACCTGTGCGGTGGCGTGCACGCCCTTGTCGGTGCGTCCCGCCACCACCGTCTCCACTTCTCCGGTGAGCCGGAACAGGGCCGTTTCGAGCTCACCCTGGACGGTACGGAGGTTTGGCTGGCGGGCGTAGCCGTGGAAGCCGGTTCCGTCGTAGGCAAAATCGATCCGGTAGGTCGTCACCACCGCACCCGTCCGCTCAGACGAGGGGTGAGAGGTTGAGGATCCTGGTGACTATCACCAACCCGAGGAGCGCACCGACCGCCGCCAGCAGAGCCTTGTCGCGGGGTAGGTCGCTGGCGTACTCGATCCCACGCCCGATGATGAAGATGAACCAGGCAAAACCGAGTACGAACGTGAGCAAACCCACCCGATTGAGGACGAGGGCCACAAGAAGCGTGAGCACGGTGGTGGGCCAGGCGAACCCGGTGAACCTCATGTATGTGCTGAACTCACCGTGCGCATGGAATCCGTACTGCACGATCGCCCACGCGATCCCCGCATATAGCAACCAGTGAATCAGAGCTGCCAGCACCAGTGCGAGCAGCAGATCCCAGGTTCCGATGCTCACCAGCGAGCGCATACCCCCGACAAACCCAACGAACAGCACAAGCGGCGTGAGCGCGACCAGGATGAACGCATCGCCGGTAGCACGGTCGTTGAAATCCATCCAGACGAACGCGTCACGCTTGAGCTGGAGCGTCTGTATGAACCTGTGGAAGACCTCTGCCATCGACTACCTCGGGATCGGCACGCCGACGAGCTTAATGCCACCTTTGCGGCGGCGGCACGGGCACCCGATTGGATTAGCCTGGCAAGAAGGTCTCCCAGGAGAGGACGGGCAATGCAGTACGGACGTCTCGGCAAGACAGGGTTCGAGATCTCACGCGTCGGCTTTGGTGCTTGGGCCATCGGAGGAGACTGGGGCAACGTCGCCGAGGACGATGCCATGGCAGCACTCGGGAGCGCACTTGACCGGGGCATCACCTTCTTCGACACGGCCGACGTATACGGCGATGGCCGCAGCGAACGGCTCATCGCAAGGCTTCGCGCCGAGCACCCATCGGCCTCGTTCACCGTAGCCACCAAGGCAGGCCGCCGGCTCGACCCTCACATCGCCGCCGCCTACACACCGGCCAATATCGAGGGTTTCATCGATCGCAGCTTGCGCAACCTTGCGGTTGACAGCCTCGAGCTGGTGCAACTCCATTGCCCGCCGACCGATGTCTACTACAACCCGGATCTCTTCGCAGGTCTCGACGCTCTTGTCGAGAAGGGCAAGATCCAGCACTACGGGGTCAGTGTGGAACGGGTCGAGGAGGCCTTGAAAGCCATCGAGTACCCCGGGGTGGAGACGGTACAGATCATCTTCAACATGTTCCGCCACCGGCCCTCGGAGCTGTTCTTCCAGGAGGCGAAGAAGCGCGACGTCGGGGTGATCGTCCGGGTTCCCCTTGCCAGCGGTCTGCTCACCGGAAAGATGTCGAAGGAGACTACGTTCTCAGACGACGACCACCGCAAGTACAACCGGCACGGCGAGGCATTCGACGTCGGTGAGACCTTTGCCGGTATCGACTTCGAAACCGGGTTGGCCGCCGTCGACGAGATTCGTGAGCTGGTCCCGAAGGGCGCCACGATGGCGCAATTCGCGTTGCGCTGGATCCTCATGTTCGATGCGGTCTCCACCGTTATCCCCGGCGGCAAGAACCCGCAGCAGGTCACCGACAACGCCAACGCGGCAGATCTTCCGCCGCTCTCGGCGGCAACGATGGCCGCCATCAGCGACATCTATACACGTTACGCCCGCCCCCAGGTCCATCACAGGTGGTGACACCTGCTGGTCTTGGTATCGAGTTAGAACCTCTCGAGCAGCTTGCTGGTAGCCCGTAGCACCGATCGATCGGTCACCAGTCGGGCGACTTCATCGAGCGGCAGCCAGCGCACGTCGAGCACCTCGTCGGAATCGACCAGGTGCTCGTGAGTTGCCTCGAGCAGGAACCGGACATCGAAGTGCGTGTGGGCGGGCCGGTCGCCGCTTGGCGGGATCGCATGCACATCCACGTCGAATAGCCCGTCGATTATCGGAGCCGCGACCACGCCCGTTTCCTCTTCGACCTCACGAATTGCGGCCGTGAGCACATCCTCCCCTGGATCGACATGCCCACCGGGCTGAAGCCAGGTGCGTAGCTTGCCATGGTGGATGAGCAGTAGCCGCTGATGGGTCCGATCAAGCACGAAGGCGCTTGCGGTCACATGGCCCGGGTCGTAGAAGTCGGCTGACATGACCGGGACGTCTCTCGAGATGAGCTCCCGGACCGCCCGCACCGAGTCTCCTTCCTCCAGGCTCGGGGCAAAGTCATCGAGCAGCGTGCGAAGACTGGAGACGCGGCTCACGACACAATTCCGTTGTGCGGTGAGAGAAGAATGATCAGACGAACTCGATGATGGCCATCTCGGTGCCATCGCCGCGCCGGGGGCCGAGCTTGACGATACGCGTATAGCCCCCATCACGATCCTCGTAGCGAGGAGCGACCTCGTCGAACAGCTTGGTGACAACGTCGTTGTCCTGGATCCTGCGCAGCACGAGGCGCCGGGCGTGGAGATCGCCGCGCCGGGCCTTGGTGACCATCTTCTCGACGTAGGGCCGCAGCAGCTTGGCCCTGGTCTCAGTGATCGTGATCCGCTCTTTTTGAATCAGAGACGAGGCGAGATTGGCCATGATCTTGCGCTGGTGCGATGGGCTGCCCCCGATCCGGGGCCCCTTCTTCGGCTTTGGCATCAGATACCCTCTCCGGTCTCACCGCTATGGGTCAGGGAAAGGCCGAGCTCGTCGAGCTTGGCGGTGACCTCTTCGAGGCTCTTCTGCCCGAAGTTGGTGATGTTGAGCAATTCTTCCTCGGTCTTCTCAACCAACTCGCCGACCGTCTGAATCTGGGCGCGACGCAGACAGTTGCGCGGGCGCTCGGAGAGGTCGAGAGCTTCAATCGGCAGATCGAGATCAGGTGACGTGGATTCGGCAGTGACGATGTCGCCGAGCTCGAGGCCCTCGCCTTCGTCAATGTCGGCAAAGAGACCCAGCAGCTCGCGCAGGGTCTTGCCTGCTGAGGAGACGGCTTCACTCGGCGATAGCGACGAGTCGGTCTCGACATCGAGAATCAACTTGTCGAAGTTGGTCACCATGCCGACCTGGGTGTCGTCGACACGGAAGGCAACCTTGCGCACCGGGGAGAAAATCGAGTCGATGGGGATGACGCCGATGGTGTCGCTCTTCGAGTTGCGCTCAGCGCTGCGGTACCCGACACCGCGCTCCGCGGTCATCTCGACTTCCAGAGCTCCGGACGAAGACAGGGTCGCCAGATGCAAATCGGTGTTGACGACCTCGACGCCCGCGGGGACCTTCAGATCGCCTGCGGTTACCTCGCCAGCCCCGTTTGCGGAAAGGTACAGCGTCTGGGTGCCCTCGCCCTCGATCCTGAGCACGACGCGCTTCAGGTTGAGGATGAAGTCGACAACGTCCTCAACGACTCCCTCAATAGTGGAGAACTCGTGATGCACGCCCTCGATACGTACCGATGTGATTGCAGCACCCGGGATACGAGCAAGCAGGGCGCGACGCAGGGTATTGCCCAGCGTGTGGCCGAATCCGGGCTCGAGAGGTTCCACAACGAACCGGGAACGGTTGTCGCTGACCTGCTCTTCTTCAATATGGGGACGCTGGACGATGAGCACGCTCTGCTCCTCCGACTCGGGCTAGGGGCTACTTCGAGTAAAGCTCGACGATTAGTTGTTCTTTGATCTCTGTGTCGATCTGTTCGCGGCTGGGAACCACTGTCACGGTGGCACTACGCGCGTGTCGACGTCGACATCGAGCCACTCGGGGGCCGAGCGATCGATGGTGTCGATGGCTTGCTGCACCGGAAAAGTGTCCTTGCTGCGCTCCTTGATGGACACGACATCGCCAACCCGCACCTGGTACGAGGGGATGTCGACCTTCTTGCCGTTCACACGGAAATGGCCGTGGTTGACCAGCTGACGTGCCTGCGGGCGGGTCCGTGCGAACCCGGCGCGATAGACGACGTTGTCGAGACGGCATTCGAGGATCTGGAGCAAGCTGGTGCCGGTGATCCCTGACTGGCGGTTCGCCTCTTTGTAATAGCGACGGAACTGCTTCTCGAGTACACCGTAGATGTGACGCAGCTTCTGCTTCTCGCGAAGCTGGACGAGGTACTGAGACTCACGGATACGACCGCGGCCATGATCACCGGGCGGATAGGGCCTGCGATCGAAATACTTAGCCTTGTTCTCATCGAGGAGCTGACGTGCCCGCCGGCTGACCTTGGTCCTTGGACCTGTGTAGCGCGCCATGGCTAGCGACCCTTCCGCTTCTTGGGACGGCAACCGTTGTGCGGGATCGGGGTGTTGTCTTTGATCCCGGTGACCTCGATGCCCATGTTCTGCAACGTCCGGATGGCGGTCTCCCGACCGGAGCCGGAACCGGCGACGATCACATCGAGCTTCCGCATCCCCATCTCACCGGCCTTGCGGGCGGCCTGCTCGGCGGCAACCTGGGCGGCGTAGGGTGTCGACTTGCGGGAGCCCTTATAACCGACCGAGCCGCCAGAGGTCCAAGCCTGGACCCTGCCCTCTTGATCTGTGATGGTGATGATGGTGTTGTTGAAACTCGCCTTGATGTGCGCCTGGCCGTGAGAGATGTTCCTCTTGACCTTGCGACGAGTTCGTTGCTGGGGCTTCGCCACTTGCTACCTCTCCGCGACCTACTTGGTGACCTTCTTCTTTCCCGCAATGGCAACAGCCTTGCCCTTGCGGGTACGCGCGTTGGTATGGGTGCGCTGCCCACGTACCGGGAGGCCTCGACGATGGCGGAACCCCTGGTACGAACCGATTTCGATCTTCCGCTTGATGTTCTGTGCGACCTCACGACGTAGGTCACCTTCGACGGTCAGGTTGGCGTCGATGTACTGGCGGATTAGAACGACTTCGCTGTCTGTGAGATCGCGCACCGCGGTGCCCCGATCGATCTTTAGATCGTCCAGGATCTGGAGTGCGGTGGTGCGGCCAACACCAAAAATGTAGGTGAGCCCGATCTCGACACGCTTGTCTCTAGGAAGATCGGTTCCGGCAATACGAGCCATAGACAATTACCCCTGACGCTGCTTATGGCGCGGGTTCTCACAAATCACCCAAACGCGCCCGTGCCGGCGAATGACCCGGCACTTCTCACACATCTTCTTGACGGATGCTGAAACTTTCATCGGTACCTGTAAATAATCCTGCCGCGCTCGAGGTCATAGGGGGACATTTCGATTCGAACCTTGTCTCCTGGGAGGATGCGGATGTAATGCATGCGCATCTTGCCCGAGATGTGACAAAGCACCTCGTGTCCGTTGTCGAGCTTCACCCTGAACATTGCGTTCGGGAGCGGCTCGACGACGGTGCCTATTACCTCAATTACGTCGTCTTTTTTAGCCACAAGAAATTCCCGGCCCGGACGTGGGCCGGACGGCAACTATAGGAACTCCTGCGGACATCAGCAAATCGCACGCGACAAACCACGTGCGACTCACATCGCGCTACCGCCCCAACACAGTATATGGACACGGCGATGGATTCAAGCCTTGTCGGCAACCGTTGCGTCCCGGTTCAACCAGATAGGCGCACCTTGCGACCGATTGGGCCGTATTCTGAGCACCCATCGTGATGCCGCTCATTGCTGCCCTCGTCGCCTTCGTGGTGATCGTTGCCGGACTGCTGAGACAGCCCGGACGCACCTCCGTCTGGCTGCTGCCGTTCTTGCCGATCTTGCTAGTCGTTGGCACCATCCTCGCCTTCATCAGCGGAGAGCTTGCACCGACGCTGCTGGTGGTGGCCGGTTGGCTGGCCTGCTTTGGTGGGCTCTTGCTGGTGACCCGTCGTGATGAGCCTTCCGTCGCAGAGGATCCCGGCAGCTACGAGCCCGTAATCAGACCGTGGATCGAGGTCGGCTTCTCCGAGATCGACGTATTCCGTCTCAACGCCAGGGCCAGATCGGTCATCATCGCCATGCGACGTCCCGTCGAGGCGACCGTCCTCGTGATGGCGATGAGTGACCCCGATCGCCCCGGGACCTGGGCGTTTAGCACCGCTCTCGGCGAGGGATCGGGGATTCTGCTCACCACCACTGACCCCGTCGGGATGCTCGACTTCGGAGAGGTACGCCAGATCATCTCTGGCGAAGAGGATGCCTGGGAAGTGCACCGGGATGCACTTGCCTACTGCGCAAGCCTTGGGATTACCGTCAACCGTGATGTTGGCGAGAGCCTCCAGGATCATGTGCTGTGGATGAGGTCCCGGGACCGCCGGGCGGCACGCCGTTTCCCGCTCAGCCTGCTGGCAATGACGTTCCGCCCGATGTTTCATCTGGGTCCGCTCCGGCACCGACGCGGTGCGAGCCGCCAGCTCCGGAGTCTCAATCCGCACCCGGTTCAGCAGGTCTCTGGCGAGAATCTATAGCGAGCCTCACAAGACCGAAACCCGCGCCCTCAGGGCTGCGTTGGCCACCGCTCAAGAAAATATCCCGGTTCTTGGCGCACACGACATCGGTAGCCGATACAGTGAAACTGAACGTGCTGTCATATGAGAGCTGAGTCATATGTCACATTTTGGCCAACCTGTGCTGCCAGTTACCGAGCGAGGTCGAGCAACTCGCCAAGCGATTCTCGACGCGGCCAAGGAATCAATAGCCGAGTTCGGATACGACCAGGCGTCTGTCGCCGAGATAACACGACGGGCCGGAGTCGCTCAAGGGACCTTCTACGTCCACTTCGAAGACAAGGCTGCGGTGTTTCTGGAACTGGTACGCCAGGTCAACCATGACGTGAGGAGGCTGGCCGCACAGGCGTCCGCTCGAGGCGGGACCCGATATGAGCAAGAACGGGCCGGCTTCGCCGCGTTCTTCAACAGGATCGTGGAGGATCCCGGCGTATACCGAATCATCCGTGAATCCGAATTCGTCGACAGAGCCATACACCAGGCCCACTATGAGCGGCTCGCCGCTCCTTACGCGGAGGGTCTGCGCGAGGCGATGGCAGCCGGCGACATCTCCGCCGACATCGACCCCGAACTGCTGGCCTACATCTTGATGGGTATCGCCGAGTTCATGGGAATGAAACTCGTCCTCTGGGAGCAGAAGGACGTAGACCCGGTGGCGTTCGAACAACTGATGACGTTCGTCCAACGTGGTATGGGAGCAAAGCGATGAGTGTCGAAATGGGGATCGTCTCGATGGGGATGTATCTCCCAGACCGAATCATGACATCTGCCGAGATCGCAGAAACGAGCGGGCTTCCACTGTGGGTCGTCGAAGAGAAGCTGGGAATCCGTCAGAAGCATGTTGCCGGCCCCGACGACCATCCCAACGCGATGGCGGCGATCGCGGCGCGGAGGGCAATCGAGGCTGGTGGCATCGATCCGGCGGACATCGATGTCGTGCTATGCACCACAGAGGAGTGGAAGGAATACTCGTTGTGGACAGCCGGAATCGACCTGGCCGGGCAGATCGGCGCGGTCAATGCCTGGGGCATGGACATACACATGCGTTGCGCGACATCCATCGCCGGGCTCAAGACAGCCAAAGCCCTGATGGCCGAGGATCCCACGGTCGACACCGTCCTCATCGGCGGCGGATACGTGATATCCCGATTCATCGACCTGACGAACTTGCGCACCACGTTCCTATTCAACATCGGGGCCGGCGCAGGAGCGATGATCGTGAAGCGAGATTGGCCCCGTAATCGCGTCTTGGGCAGTCATCTGATGTCGGACGGATCGATGAGCCGTCACGTCCTGGTTCCAGCCAGCGGAACCATGGAGCACCCGACCGATGCCGCGGTTGCGGAAGGACGTTTCTTCTTCGATCTGGTCGAGCCGGTAGCCATGAAGGAACGGCTCGCCGAGGTGAGCATCCCGAACTGGATGCACTGTGTTGACGAGGCTCTGCGCCTATCAGGCGAGCATCCTGATGGTCGTCCATACCAGAGACAAGATCTCGACTATATGAACATGTTGCTGGTCAAGCCTTCGGCTCACAACGAGTTGCTCGACCTTCTCGGTCTCGACGAAAAGCAGTCCTTCTATCTCAGAGACATCGGCCATATTGGCGAACAGGACTCGATCATCTCCATGCTCGAGGGAGAACGACTCGGCCGGCTCAATCCAGGTGATCTGATGGTGATCGTTGGAGCAGGAATTGGATACGTCTGGGGTGCCGCCGTTGTGCAATGGGGAGAAACACCGTGACCGTTTTCGCACAACAATCCCAATATGTGACGGATTGGCTCGAAAAGCGTTCGAAGTTGACGCCCGATCGGGTGGCGTTGGTGGAGGGCATCGGTGGCCCGGAAGTGACATTCGACGATTGGAACCGACGCGTCAACAAGACCGCCAGCTTCATGCGCAGCCTCGGAGCCGGCAAAGGGGACGTCGTATCCGTCTACGCATCGAATTGCCCCGAGTATCTCGATCTGTTCTGGGCAGCGGGGAAGCTCGGTGTGATTCTTCAGAACCTGAACTGGCGTCTAACCGTCCACGAGCTCGGTGGCATCATCGCGGACGCCGACCCGATCCTGCTTTTCTACACAGACGATTGGCGCCACCAGGTCGACGAGCTGAGGTCGTCGCTCGACACCGTCCGCCACGTCGTAGCGATCAACGAGGCAGGGCCAGGCGACCACCACATCTCAGAGCGAGACAACCTGCCGGATCTGATCGACGATCGGCCCGACCTGTCCATGGACGATGCCTGGGGTATCTGCTACACGGGAGGAACCACAGGGCTGCCAAAGGGGGCCATACTCACCCACGGGAACACAGTGTGGAACAGCGTCAACACCATCACCTCGTGGGGTATCACCGCAGACCACGTTGCCGCTCTGCAACTCCCTTTCTTCCACATCGGTGGGCCACACATCTTCATGGTTCCTCTGGTTCACGTCGGTGGAAAGACGATCCTGTGCAAGAACTTCGACCTCGACGAAACATTTGAGCTCATAGGCCGCGGTGGCATTACCCACTACGTCGCTGTTCCCACGATGTATCAAATGATCCAATCGGATCCGCGTTGGGAGACCGCCGACTTCTCTCACCTGGAGCTGGTCATCTCGGGAGGTGCCCCGTGCCCGCTGCCGATCATGGAGAAGTTCTGGGACAGGGGGATCGATTTCAAGATGGGCTATGGCCTCACCGAAGCACCCGCCAACAACTTCTGGCTTCCCAAAGAAAGGGTGAGGGACAAGACGACATCCGTCGGTTTCCCACTATTCCACGTCGACATGAAGGTCGTAGATGAAACAGGGAACCGTGTCCCGCAGGGGGTGACCGGCGAACTGCTCATCCGCGGGCCACATGTAACGCCCGGGTATTGGCGCAGGCCCGAAGCAACCGCTGCTGCGATCAGAGACGGTTGGCTGCATACGGGTGACCTCGCAGTCGTCGACGAAGAAGGCTTCTTCACGATCAAGGGACGCTCGAAAGACATGTTCATCTCCGGTGGTGAAAACGTATACCCGGCTGAGGTCGAGTCGGTAATGCTCGCCTATCCGGGAGTAGATGAAGCCGCTCTGGTGGGAGTGCCGGACGACAAGTGGGGCGAAGTGGGCAAGGCGTGTTTGGTGGTCTCCGACTCGGCCTTCTCCACCGGAGAGTTCACTTCGTTCCTCGCCGAAAGACTCGCTCGCTACAAGCTGCCCCGCTCGGTCGTGCTGCTGGCCGAGCTACCCAAGACGGCCATCGGCAAGATCGACAAGAAACTGCTCGCAGGAGATGAGTCATGAACGTCCCGACACTTCCTGGAATCAACGCGGAGACGATCACTACCGAACGACTGACAACCCGGGTCCTCTTCGCCGGATCGCAAGACGGTGTCCCGGTGCTCCTGCTACACGGAAACCTGTCGTCGGCAACGTGGTGGGAGGAAACGATGGTTGCCTTGCCGGATGGCTACCGTGCCATCGCTCCCGACCAGCGTGGCTATGGGGAAGCCGACGTCGACGCAACAATCGACGCTACTCGCGGTATGGCCGACCTCGTCGACGACGCCATCGCTTTGATGGATCACCTCGGGATCGACCGGTTTCATCTCATCGGTAACTCGTTGGGCGGAGTCGTCGTCTGGTGGATGATGGCTGCAGTACCTGAGCGGATCTTGTCCGTGGTCCAAGTCGACCCGGGGTCGCCATACGGTTTCGGCGGCACCCGGGACTATGCCGGGACACCGACAACGGACGACTTCGCCGGATCTGGCGGTGGTCTGATCAACCCTCAGCTGGTCGAACAGATTCGCCAGGGCGACATGGGCACGGATTCCATGTTTTCACCGCGCGCCGCGCTCCGTGCCCTTGTCTGGAAACCGCCGTTCATTCCCGAACGAGAAGATGAGTTCGTCGCCAGCCTCAACCAGGTTCACCTCGGCGACGACGCCTACCCCGGCGATGCGGTGCCCTCACCGAATTGGCCCTATGTGGCCCCTGGAACCCATGGGCCTAACAACGCACTATCGCCGAAATACGCTCTGGACGTGGCGGCCCTCGTATCGATCGATCCGAAGCCGTCCGTGTTGTGGGTGCGCGGCGCGGACGACCTGGCTGTCTCCGACGCCGCCGCATCCGACCCCGGTGCTTGGGGGCCTTCGGGGCTGGTACCCGGCTACCCCGGCCCTCAAAATTACCCACCGCAACCGATGCTGGGACAGACACGGGCGGCCCTCGACGTGTACCGGGCAAACGGAGGTCGCTACCGGGAGGTGGTCTTGGACGACTGCGGCCACGTTCCATTCATCGAGAAACCGAAAGAATTCAACAGCATTCTCCACGCTCATCTGCGGGAGATTGATAGCTAGGGAGGAAAGAGCAATGAGGAGGAACAGATTGAGCAAGCTCAGATTGGGAATCGTGGCTGTCATCGCCTTCGCACTAGCGGCTTCCGCTTGTGGCGGAGACACGACAGATACGACAACCACCACACAGACAACCGCGGCAACCACCACAACGGCCGCACCGTCGGCCACGGAGGACACAACAACCACAACGACTGCTGCCGCCATGACCGACACGGTGACGTGCGCCGAGCCGGTCAAGGTCGGGGTCATCACGGACCAGACCGGTGCGCTCGCCATCTACGGCGCACACATCATGCGGGCATTTCCGCTCGGCATGGAGTACGCCACAGGCGACCCCGGCACAGGCGATATCGCATCCGGGCAGACCTATATGCTCGGCGACTGCGAGATCGACATCATCTGGGGTGACGACACATCGGACGCTGAGACCAGCGCAACCATCGCTCGGGAAATGATTGAGGTCGAAGGTGTCGACATCATCGTCGGCTCGGTGTCCTCTGGCGTGACGGCAGGCATTCAGCAACTCGCTCTGGAAAACAACATCATCCACATCGCGGCCCCGGCCGCGGCGAATGACCTGACAGGTGTCGGTTTCAACCCGAATTCCTTCCGGGTCAGCCGCAACAACTACCAGGACGCGGTTGCGCTCTGTGAGTACCTTCCCACGGTGTACGACACGTTTGCGCAGATCGCCCCCGACTATTCGTTCGGATGGGGCGGTGCGGCGGCATATCGGGACGCATGCACACTCAACGGCGGCACCTTCGTGATCGACGACGTGTTCGCACCGTTCGATACGACCGACTTCACGCCGTACATGGAGCAGATCCTCGATTCGGGTGCCGAAGCGTGGATCCCGACCTGGGCGGGCGGCGGATTCGTCAACATCATGCAGGCGGCAGTCGATCTCGGCGTCACCGAAGAGATGACAATGGGCTCATCGTTCGTCGACAACGTCGCCTTGCCGACGTTCTTCGCCAATGCGATCGGATCAACTGGTTCGATTCTCTACCACTACACGCTTCCCGACAACGAGATCAACGACTGGATGATCGCCAAGGAAGCGGAGAGTGGTCAGATTCCCGACCTGTTCGATGCCGACGGCTTCAATGCCGCCATCATGATCGTCGAAGCACTGAAGGCGACCGGCGGCGACGCCAGCCCGGATGCTCTGATCGCGGCGATGGAGGGCATGACCTTCCAGGGCCCGAAAGGTGATATCTATATCCGACCCGAGGACCACGTTGCCATCCAGGATATGTATCTGGCGACCCTCACCAACATCGATGATCCCGAATTCAAGTTCTTCGAGTACATCGACACGGTGCGTCCTGAGGTGCCGTGCCTGCTCGAAGGCGATTACCTGGATCGCTGCGGCGATCTGCCCATCGGCAGTCTGAGCGGCCAGTAGCGATTGGCCGGTGGGTCGGGGTCTGATGCCCCGGCCCACCGGCCCTCGTCAGGAGGGAGAGGCAGGAACATGACCGCGATCTTCGAGACGCACCATCTGAGGCGGGAATTCGGCGCACTCGTCGCGGTCGACGACGTCTCGCTCTCGATAGGGGCTGGCACCCTCCACTCGGTCATCGGTCCGAATGGAGCCGGCAAGACAACCCTGTTCAACTTGCTCAGCCGAACCCTGCGCCCGAGCTCGGGCACGATTATCCACAAGGGTACCGATATCACCAAGACCCCGGCGTTCAAGATGATCCACCGCGGTGTTGGCCGCTCATATCAGATCACAAACATCTTCCCCTTATTGACGGTCTTCGAGAACGTGCGCCTTGCGGCGCAGGCGACCGGGTCGGACGACTTCAAGTTCTGGCGCCGCGCATCCACTCTCTCGAGCTACATCGACCGTGCCGGCGAGGTGCTCGAGGAAGTCGGCCTCGCCTCGGAGGCCTTCAAGCCGGCGAACTCATTGCCGCACGGTGATCAGCGCAAGCTCGAACTCGCCATGATCCTCGCACCCGATCCTGAGCTGTTGCTGCTCGACGAACCGACCGCGGGTATGGCATCGGAGCAGGTGCCAGAGCTGATGGGGCTCATCGGCCGGATCCAAGCCGCCGGGAACAAGACCGTTGTGCTCGTCGAGCACAACATGAATGTCGTCATGCGTGTATCGGACCGCATCACCGTGATGCACCAGGGAGCAGTGCTGGCCGAAGGGACGCCTGAGGAGATTTCGAATGACGAGCGCGTCCAGGAGGCCTATCTCGGTAGCCTCTACGATGAGGAGGGTGGAGCATGAGTCCACTGCTCGACGTCCGTGACATCAACACCTACATCGGGCAGTTTCACATCCTCGAAGGGGTTACGTTCAGCGTCAACGAGGGCGAGATCGTCGCGCTCTTAGGACGCAACGGAGCCGGAAAGACGACGACTCTCAAGAGCATCCTCGGGATGACGCCACCTCGAACCGGTGACATCGAGTTCGATGGTGAGGCGCTGCGCGGTAAGCACTCATACGACATTGCATCACTCGGCATTGGTTTCGTGCCCGAGCATCGCGCCATCTTCTCGGCACTCAGCGTCGAGGAAAACCTGAGGCTCGCCGAGCGGAACAAAGGGGACCTCGACGCAAAGGAGGACTTCATCTTCGCGTTGTTCCCAGACCTCAAGCGGCTCATCAAACTTCCAGGAACAAACCTCTCCGGCGGTCAGCAGCAGATGCTCGCCGTGGCCCGGGCAATGGTGCCCGACAATCGCCTGCTCCTCATCGACGAACCCAGCGAGGGGTTGGCTCCTGTGATCATCGAACAGATGATGGATGCCATCAAGGAGTTGAGCAGCACCAGCACAGTGCTGCTCGTGGAACAGAACTTCATCGTCGCAAGCCGTCTCGCTTCGCGGTACGTGATCATCGAGGAAGGCGTATCAGTGAAGTCGGGAAAGATGGCCGACCTCGTCCACGACGAGGCGAGCATCAAGAAGTACTTGGGAGCAGCATGACGACAGCCACCGCTACTCAGACCAAGAAATCAGCAACGAGCGTACGGCTCCGGGCCAACCGGGGAAGGCTGGCGTTCGCGGCTTTCTTCCTGTTCGTGCTGATCTACTCGATGACCGCGATGGGCACGGACGACTGGTTCATCACGCTCATTCGCGGCCTGGCCGTTGGTGCCATTACATTCCTCGTCGTTTCGGGCCTCTCACTCATCCTGGGACTGATGGACGTGCTCAACCTCGCCCACGGCGAGTTGTACATGCTTGGTGCCTACCTGGGATGGATGATCTACGTGCGACCCGACACGTTCCTCGACCTGGTGACGCCGATCGCACTCGCGCTGTCCGGCCTTGCGATGCTCCACGTCTGGCGTCGGTTCACCTCACAATGGTCGGTACGGAGGTGGGCAAGGATCACAGCCGGCATCGCGGCGGTGATCACCGGCATCGGCCTCGTCTGGTTCCTCTTGCCACGTTTCCCGCTGTCGATTTGGAACCCCGAGGTCTTTTCGGAGGCACCTACCAACGACGCGCTTGCCTTCAGCGCAGGAACGCAAGGTCTCCCTAATTCCGCCGGCTTCAACGGTGTCGCTCCGGTTGCGGGGATGGTCGGGATGTGGCTGGCCGGCGCGATAATCGCTTTCGGTGTTGCAGCCTTCGTCGAGCGGGATGCAACGACGGCCGCACGGGCGCCACGACGCAGCGACTATCTCGGCGTTGCCGCCGCCGCGCTCGCCGGACTCGTCGTGTTCGCAGCAAACAACCCCCTCACAGAATGGTGGTACGGGCTGAGCACGACTTGGCGGTTCTTCGCCGCCCTCGCCCTTACGACCGTGATCGCGTTCGGAATGGGCATGTTCATCGAGGTGGTCTTCATTCGCCCTCTATACGATCGGCTGCTCTATCAGATCATGATGACCCTGGGTCTCGGATACGTGGTCGTGGAAGCCGTCCGCTCCATGTGGGGACGGCCCAGCTTCACGATGCCGAAACCCGCCATCTTCAACGGAACCGGCGAGGGCTGCCCCGGTGAGGGCTTCGGTGGCTTGTTCTCCGGGTGCGGAACGGTCAAGGTATTCGGCTCTCGTATCCGCATGTACAACGAAGTCTTCGTCATCCTCGTCGGAGTCATGGTGCTCGTGGTCATCTCGCTGCTCTTGAATCGAACCCGACTCGGGATGATCATCCGTGCTGGCGTCGAGGATGCCGAGATGGTCGAAGCCCTCGGCATCAATGTCCGCCGGGTCTTCACGATCACATTTGGTCTCGGCGTCGCTCTTGCGGGGTTCGGGGGCGTCATCGCCGGTCCCGCCCTGGGACTCAGCACGGGGATGGGTGCGTCGGTATTGTTGCTTGCGCTCATCGCCATGGCGATCGGGGGCTTGACGAGCTTCCCGGGCGCAGCCGTCGGTGCGGTGATCGTCGGGATCGTGCAACAACTCATGATCAAGTTCGGATCCGTGGGCATCCCGCTGCCGGGACTTGCAGAACCGTGGAAACCGTCTCCCGCGCTCGTGCCCGTATCAGTGATCCTGCTGATGGTCGTGGTGCTCCTCGTGCTTCCGAACGGCCTATTCGGCAGGGAGGAATAGCGTGACGACTGTCGCACCTTCGTCGAAGAGCTTCCTGGCCCACTATCGCGGGGTTGTGATCGTCACCGTGGTCGCGGTGCTTTTCCCATTCATCGTGGGCCTATTCAACGGACAATCGCCATCGGCGATCATCACCTCGGAGGGCGGCAACTCCAAGTTCCTAATGGGGCTTGCGATCGAGGTGTTCATCCTCGCCCTCTTTGCGCTGTCATACGATCTCGTACTCGGAATCACCGGCCTATTCTCGCTCGGCCACCAGATGTTCTTCGCGGTAGGCGCCTACAGCACCGGCATCATGTTGGAATCGCTCGAGTGGTCGCTTCCCACGACGATCGTCGGGGTCCTCGTTGTGTCGATCCTCCAGGCGACCCTCTTCGGGATCATCCTTCCACGGGTCCACGGTGGATTGACATTTGCGCTGGTGACGCTCGGATTCGGAGCCATGTTCTGGATCGTGATCCAGTCGCCTGAACTCAGCAAATACGCCGGATCGGATGTCGGCCTCGCCGGTGCATCGAGCCGCATCCCTGCATGGCTCAATACGACCGAGAACCGATTCAACTTCTACCTCGTCGTATTCGCCGTTCTGGTCATCGCGTATCTTGCGATCCGCCAGATCGTGGCGTCTCCCACGGGAGCCGTCATGATTGCCAACCGGGACAACCCCGACCGAGCAAAGATGCTCGGGTACAACACGTTCTGGTTCCAGATGCTTGCGCTGGTCGTTGCCTCCGTAACGGCATCAATCGCGGGCATGCTGTGGGCGATGCACCAGCCGATCGTGACACCGACGATCGCCTCGCTCGGTTGGATGGTGGCAGTGTTGCTCATGGTGATCATGGGTGGGATCGGGACACTGACCGGGGCGATCATCGGCGCCGCGGCCTACCGGCTGCTCGACTTCTACTTCGAACGCTGGTTCGGAGGCGGGGCAGCGGTGCTGCTCGGTATCGCATTCATCGCGATCGTGCTGTTCCTCCCCTACGGGATCGTCGGCACCTGGCGAGCCAAGACCGCAGCCCGGTCGGCCGGCTGGAGCCGGCTGATGAGGATCTTGCACGGGAAAGCCGGGTCGTGACCGGTCAGGCGCACACATCGAGAGGCTGCTCATACGCCGAGATCACCGAGGTGGCAGCTGATGCGCGGCCTCGCCACATAACCGACCCCGGTCGCTTAAGAGTCATGTGGGGGCCCAGCGCCCGGAGCGTGCTCCGCCCGAGGACTGCGGCGTGGCTTGGTGCTAGGCCTGGAAGGGAGGGCCGGTGACACTCAGTTCGCTACTGCGACGCCACGGCGCCTACCGGCCCGAGCATCGGGCGCTCATCTTCGAGGGGCAGTCGATCACTTGGTCCGAGCTGGATCAGAGAACCGACAGGGTGATCAATGCCCTATACGAGTTGGGCCTAGCCAAGGGCAGCCGTATCGCCACGATGCTCAGCAACAGTGTCGAGGTCATCGAGATCTATCAGGCGGTCGCCCGGGCCGGGTTTGTCGCGGTCCCGCTGAGCCCGTTGCTGCGCGGTGACGGTCTGGTGAACCTGGTGAACGACTCGGGAGCAGAGGCCCTCGTTACCATGGGCCAGATGGTCGAGCACGTGAATGCGGTACGTGAGCGTCTGACCAGCATCCTGCCCACCAACTTCCTTCTGACCGATGGCGACGTTCCCGGCTACCGGAACTTCCGGCAACTCGTCGATTCCGCTTCGAGCGAACGCCCCGAAGTGTCCGCGATCGGTCGTGACGATGTTTTCAACATCATCTATTCGTCGGGAACCACCGGGCTTCCCAAGGGCATCGTCCACACTCATGAGATCAGGGAAGCCTACGCGACCGGATTCGCCGCCTCGTACCGAATCCATCCGGAGAGCGTCATCCTCCACAGCGGATCGTTGGTCTTCAACGGAGCGTTCCTGACCCTCATGCCGTGGTTCTATGTGGGGTGCACATTGGTTCTCATGCCATCATTCGATCCCGTCGCGATGGTGGATGCTATCGAGAACCATGGGGTCACCCACACGATGGTTGTGCCCTCCCAGATCATCGCTCTTCTCGCCACTGAGGGCTTCAATGGTGAGCAGATGGCATCGCTGGAGATGGTCTGCTCGGTTGGTGCACCGCTGCACCTGGAGCACAAGCAGGAGCTCGACCGCCGCCTCCCAGGACGTTTCTATGAGTTGTATGGATTGACAGAAGGTTTTGTGACGGTGCTGGACCGGGATGACTTCCCGCGAAAACCAGATTCCGTCGGTGTACCGCCTCCTCTGTATGAGATGCGTATCGTCGATGACGCTGGCCAGGATTTGCCATCGACTGAGGTGGGCGAGATCATCGGTCGTGGACCGATCACCATGCCCGGCTACTGGCAACGGCCCGACCTCACCGCTGAGGCGATCAAGGACGGATGGCTCTACTCCGGTGACCTCGGGTATGTCGATCAAGACGGATTCCTCTACCTGGTTGATCGGAAGAAGGACCTGATCATCTCGGGGGGGGCCAACGTGTTCCCACGTGATATCGAAGAGGAACTGATCAAGCATCCGGGTGTCCGGGACGTCGCTGTCTTCGGCGTTCCCGACGATCGTTGGGGCGAATCGCCAATCGCCGCCGTCCGCCTCAAAGACAGGTACCAGGTGACTGGCGATGAACTACGGGAATGGGTAAACGGACGTCTATCACGTTTCCAGAAAGTCAGTGAGGTCTTGGTTCGAGATAAGTTCCCGCTGAGCGTTGCCGGTAAAACACTACGCAGGGTCATGCGCGACGAGTACCTGGAGGGCCGACAGTGAATGGCAAGTATGTCAAGACGAACGGAATCAGGCTGCACTACCTGGATCACGCCGGAGACGGGCCGACGCTTCTCCTGTTTCCAGGGCTAAACGCCAATGCTGTGTTCTTCGAGGGTCTCGCGAAGGCGGGCTTGGTACCGACACTGCGTGTCGTCAGCGTGGATCTCCGCGGCCGTGGCCTTTCGGACGCCCCCGATACCGGCTACACAATGCGCGACCATGCCGCGGATATCGTCGGTCTGCTCGACCATCTCCAAATGGAGCGTGTTGCCCTGGGAGGGCATTCGTTCGGGGGCCTGCTGTCGTACTACCTGGCAGCCGAATATCCCGAGAGGGTGGAGAGGATCGTCGTCATCGACTCGCCTGCCGAGGTGAGCCAGACCGTGGTAGAACAGATCGGCCCGGCACTCGACCGTTTGCGCATGGTCACACCATCCTGGGATGAGTATCTGGCCGGTGTCAAAGCAATGCCGTACTACGCGGGATGGTGGGACCCCGATCTCGAAGCCTATTACCGTGCCGATGTCGTCGAACGTGCGGACGGATCAATCCGGTCCCGCCTCGATCCGGGCAAGATCTTGCAGGCATTGGAGGGTACGACCACGGTCGAATGGATGGAGCTCGCCAAACGCATCTCCGCTCCGGTACTGCTCCTGAGGGCGACAGAACCGTTTGGGCCACCGGGGTATCCCCCGATCCTTCCCAAGGATCAGGCACAACGCACCCTGGCGTCGTTGTCGGACGCTCGGATGATTGAACTCGCCGGCAATCACATCACTGCGTTGTTCGGGAAGCCGGCTCGAATCGCCGCATCCGCCATTGTCGAGTTCGTGACAGCAGGAAACTGACGATGCCTTGCCTCCTGTCGCTGATGAGCGATCCATGTTCGTAGTCGGTTAGAAAGGAATCACAATGCGCAAATTCGATGGGAGGGTCGCGATCGTGACCGGAGCCGGAAGAGGTCTAGGGAAATCCCATGCCCTGGCCCTCGCCGAGCGGGGCGCTCGGGTAGTAGTGAACGATCTCGGTGGCACAGTGGACGGTTCCGGTGGATCAAGCGATGCTGCCCGTGAGGTGGTAGCGCAGATCGAGGCTGCCGGAGGCGAGGCTCTCGCCAACGGAGCAAGCGTCACCGACGTCGACCAGGTAAATGCCATGGTGGCGGATACATTGGACCGATGGGGGCGGGTAGACATCCTGATCAACAACGCGGGGATCCTCCGTGACAAGTCGTTCCTGAAGATGGATCTGGCGGATTTCCGTGCGGTTCTCGAGGTACACCTGATGGGTGCCGTGCACACCACCAAGGCGGTGTGGCCCGTCATGCGGGACCAGAGCTATGGCAGGATTCTGATGACCACGTCATCGAGCGGTCTGTATGGAAACTTTGGCCAAACCAACTACGGCGCGGCCAAGCTGGCGTTGGTGGGGCTCATGAACACGTTGGCGCTGGAAGGCGCCAAGTACAACATCAAGGTGAACGCGCTCGCTCCCGCTGCCTATACGAGGATGTTGGAGGGGATTGTCACCGAGGAGGTCGGGGAGCTGCTCGTTCCTGAGACTGTTACACCTGGTGTCGTGTTTCTCGTTTCCGAGGATGCTCCCACCAAGACGATCCTGGCCGCAGGCGGCGGCGGGTTTGCCATTGCGCAGATCTTCGAAACCGCCGGTGTGAATCTACGTCCCGATGAGCTGACCCCTGACGGTGTCGCGGCAAACTGGGAAGCAATCGCTGATGAGACGGTCCAGGAGGCCCTGCCATACGGAAGTGCGCAGACTGAGAAATTTGCCCGGCTGGCGGCAGCCAAGCTGAGCGAGTAGACCCCCGGGCAACCTTGCCGGTCCTCCCAGCTGCCCACCCATAATCGACCGGCTCGCCGGACCGCCGCAGCATCAATCGATGCTCATCGAGAATGTGTGGGAGGTTTTCACCCGTCTGAAGCCAATGCCCTCGTAGAAACAATGGGCACCCTCACGCACGATGTTGGATCGTACGAGGACCTCGGTCTGCCCACGCCCACGTCCCCACTCAATGACCTCTTCGACCAGGCGTTTCCCGATGCCCGTGGCCCGCAGGTTCTCGCTCACCACCAATCCACCGATCTCCACCACCCGTGGATACTGAAGCAACTCGAGCTCGTGCGCCTCCACCCAGGCGACGACCATACCGTCTCGAACGGCGACCAGCGCCACCGTCGACTCGCCGGCTCTCTCGATCCACGCCTGTGTCTGCGTCGGGGTGCGCTGGTAGCCGAGCTGGCCTGCGAGCTCACTGACGGAAGCCGCATCATCCACCTGCGCTCTCCGCACTGTGATCTCATCCAAGGTCGGCTACCTGGATCCACCGCTGCGAAACGGAGTCGAATGGCTCCTGTGGATGCGTCAGCAGCTCCACCGCACGCCGCGTGGCCGACCTGGCACTCCGGATGAGATCGTCCGGGTAGTCGTACACGATCTGATGCTCGGCAAACTCGTCCTCATCGAGCACGGCGACCGAGCCGTCGACCTTGCGCACCACATCGAGATCGAGATCAACCTGGGTCATGCGGTCACCTTCCCATCGCGGTGGTGTTCCAACATTCACGTAGATCTCATGCCAGGGGTGATCCCAATAGAACTCGGCGATCCACCAATCCCCCTCGGGTACACATACCACGAAGCCGTGCCGCAATTCCAGCGGTGGCTCCATCCCGCGCCTGGCAGCCGTCCCAGCGGGTGCGTACAGCCACACGCCGTACTCATCGTCACCGAGGTACCTTGCGTCGAATTGCCAATGCAGCCGCTCAGGCCACTTGCGCTCGTCGATGTGGATCAAGCTGCTCACAGCGTCAATAACTTCGATTGGTGAGAGCCGGCAGGGCCCAGATGATGATGAAGAACGAGAACAATCTGTAGCCGTTGGTGTATAGGTAGAGGAACGCCAGCACCGAGACCACAATCGAGATCATCCTGGCGATCTCTTCACCACGGGCGGGATTCCTCATCACCGCTAACTCCCGCACCACCGTCGATCCATCTAGGCCACCGATGGGGAGCAGGTTCAGCACACCCCAGAAGACACTGATCCACACGAACACCCCGGCTGTGTAGGCGAGGTACTCCCCTGCGTACCCTGCCAACCAGAACGTCCGCTGAAACGGGTTGGACATGAGGTTCGCCGCAATCTCTCCGAGCGTTCCCGCCCTCATCAATAGGAACACCGCGAGCCCGACGACGATCTGGACGGTGGAGCCGGCCGCGGCGATCACAAGCCGGTTCGATCTCGTGATGATCCGGGAGCCGGGCGACCAACTGGTGAGACCACCCATCAAGTAGAGGAAGACGCTGTGCACCCGGGCGCCCAGCGACCTGGCTACCGCGGCGTGCCCGAGCTCGTGAATGAGGATCGACATGATCGCGGCAGGGAAGAAGAGAACGATGGCCGCAATCGGAAGCCTGCCGGTGGCGATGAGGGCACCAACGAACAGCACGGACCAATTGATCGCCACCGGGAACCCGAAGACGCGGAAGCGCAGCGATCCCGGAGTATCAGATTCCACCATCCCGTCCGATCCTCGACGACTCGATCAGTCCGAAACCAGGAGGGCTTCCGGAAGCGTCGAGACGACCGGCCCCTCCTCGGTGATGAGGACGGTGTGCTCCCAGTGGGCAGACAACGAACCGTCCTGTGTCACAACAGTCCAGCCGTCCTCGAGGGCACGCGTCTCTGCTGTGCCGACGTTGAACATCGGCTCAATGGCAATTGCCATACCCGCCTTCAGCTTGAGCCCACGACCCTTTCTCCCGTAGTTGGGCACGTCAGGCGCCTCGTGCATCTGTCGACCGATCCCGTGACCGATGTACTCACGGACCACTCCGTAGCCGTACGGCGCAGCCACCGCCGAGATGGCGGCACCCACGTCCCCGAGGCGATTCCCGGCACGGGCGGCGGCAATTCCTGCCCACAGGCCCCGCTCGGTCACCTCGATCAACTGTTTGGCTTCGGGTGAGACCTCGCCGATCGCCATGGTGAAAGCGGCATCGCCGTGCCAGCCGTCATAGATGGCTCCGGCATCAATGGAGAGAATGTCGCCTTCTTTGATCTTGTGTTTGTCGGGGATACCGTGAACGATCACCTCGTTGGGAGAGGTACAGATCGTTGCGGGGAACCCGTGATATCCGAGGAACGAGGAACGGCAACCTGCCTCGCGGATCACTTCATGAGCAACCGCGTCGAGCTCGAGCATGGTCACACCGGGCACCGCGGCTTCCCGCACCGCGGTGTGGATCGCAGCGACGACTGCGCCCGCGATCTTCATCTTCTCGAAATCGGCAGCCGATTTCATCGTCATGAAGCGACCGCTCATCAATCAACCGCCAGCGCCAGAGCCACTCTGCCGAAGACCTCGTCGATCCCGCCGAGACCGTCGACCGCAAATACCTTGCCTCCGGTCTCCCGGTAGTAGTCGGCAAGCGGAGCAGTCTCTTCCCAGTAGATCTGCAGGCGACGATTGATACCCTCTTCAGTGTCGTCCGCCCTGCCCTCCTGCTCGGCACGCAGCAGCATCCGCTTCATCAGCTCCTCATGCGGAACGTCGAGCTGGACCAGGCCGTCGAGTGGAGTCTCCAGCACTGCGTCCAGGGCCTTGGCCTGGGCAACGTTGCGGGGGAAACCGTCGAGAATGTACCCGCAAGCAGCATCGTCCTGGGAGAGACGCTCACCCACCATCGCCACCACGAGCTCGTCCGGAACGAGGTCGCCGGCCTTCATGATGGCATCTGCCTGCTTGCCGAGCTCGGTCCCGTCGGCAACCGCCTGACGTAACATCGCCCCGGTGGAGATGTGCGGCACCCCCATCAACCTGGCAAGCCGGGATGCTTGTGTTCCCTTCCCTGATCCTTGTGGTCCGAGAAAAATGAGCCGGAGACCCATCGGTCACTCCTTAATAGCATCGCTTGGTTTGGCCCGTAGGCCAACCGTGATGTTAAAAGACCTGCGAGCAGCTTGAATCTCGGCCTCGGCCTAGGAGAGGAAACCCTCGTAGTTGCGCATCATCAACTGGCTCTCGATCTGCTTCATCGTCTCGAGAGCAACACCGGAGACAATCAGGATCGAGACCCCGCTCAGTCCTACCGGAATGTTGAAGATGTACCCCATCAGCGAGGGAAGCACCGCAACCACCGCAAGGTAAAGCGACCCGGGAAGTGTGATGCGATTCAAGATGTGGGACAGATGCTCGACAGTCGCCCGACCGGGACGGATGCCGGGGACAAAACCACCCTGCCGCTGGATGGTCTCAGCTTGCCGCTCCGGGTCGAACTGTATAGCGGTGTAGAAGTAGGTGAAGAACACGACGAGAAGCCCCAGCAGGAAGATGTAGGGCAACGTCGGAGAAAGCCCTCCGCCGCCGCTCGAGAGCAGGTTGTCGTTGATCCAATTGCGCACCGCCGCTCCCCATCCTGTGGATGGCAATGATGACGAGACCAGCACGGGGAAGTACATGATCGACGTGGCGAAGATGACGGGAATAACACCTGCCATGTTCACCTTCAGCGGGATATAGGTGCTCTGACCGCCGAGGACCTTACGACCCCGGACCCGCCGGGAGAATTGGATCGGGATCCGGCGCTGACCCTGGTCCATGAAGATGATGCCGACCGTCAACGCCAGCATGACCAGGACAACGAGACCAAACTCGAAGGTGGTCGAGTTGGCCCAGAGAATCCCGAACTGGCTGGGGAGCCGGCTGACGATGCTGACAAAGATGATCAGCGACATTCCATTGCCGACACCACGCTGGGTGATCAACTCACCCAACCACATGATCAGTGCGGTACCTGCGGTCATCGTCACGATGATCGTGAGCACGTTGCGCGGCGTATAGTTGGGAACCAGGTCGACACCGTTGAAGAACTGTCCGCTGTGGAACAAGAAGGTGAAGCTGGTCGACTGGATCAGTGCGATCGCCACCGTGAGATAGCGCGTCCACTGAGTGATCACCTTCCGACCCGTCTCCCCCTCGTCCTGGAGGGATTGCAGCTTCGGGATCACCACCGCCAACAGCTGCATGATGATCGACGCAGTGATGTAAGGCATGATGCCGAGCGAGAACACAGAGAGGTTCCCCAGTGCGCCGCCACTGAACAGGTTGAGCAAACCGAGGAAACCGCTCTGATCCGCGCTGTCACGCAGCTTGTTCAGTGCGCTCAGATCGATACCGGGCACCGGCACCGCGGCACCCAGACGGTAGATCGCAAAGATCAACAGAGTGAACAGGATCTTGTTGCGAAGATCCCTGATCCGGAACATGTTGCGGAAAACTGACAGCATTTGCGATTACCTCAGGAGCTCGTCACTCGGGGGGACGTTAGCGGGTGTATTGATCGACAACCTCAACAGAGCCACCGGCGGCCTTGATCTTCTCGACCGCACCCAGGCTGAACGAATGGGCATGCACGGTGAGCGCACGATCGATCTCGCCCTCACCGAGGATCTTGACCGGGCCACGCTTCTTGGCAAGTCCACGCTCACGCAGATCGTCGGGGGTCACCGTCGCCCCCGCATCGAACACGGCGAGCCTGTCGACGTTGACGACCGCATACACAACCTTGTTCCGGTTCTTGAAGCCCTTGAGCTTTGGCATACGCCGCTGCATCGGCATCTGCCCACCCTCGAAGCCGGGCCGGACCTTGCTCCGCGCCTTCTGGCCCTTGGTGCCCCGACCCGCGGTCTTGCCGCGCCGTCCGGCCTCACCGCGACCAACCCTGATCTTCTTCTTCTTGGAGCCCTCTGCGGGTCTCAGATGATGCAACTTCATCAGATTTCCTCCACGTCCAGCAGGTGCCGGGCGCGATTGACCAGGCCACGCACGTCGGGCGTGTCGGGACGCTCCACCGACTGGCGGATCTTACGCAAGCCGAGCGTCTCAACCGTTGCCCGGGTCTTCGGTTTCTCACCGATGGTGCTCTTCACCAGGGTGATCTTCAGTGACTTTGCCATCAGCCTTTACCTACTTCGGTCCTCATCAGCTCGGCCGAGTTGTATGCCGCAAGCAGCGCCGGTGGGAAGATCTCCTCGGCTCGCTTGCCGCGGGCCTTGGCAACCTGATCGGGTCGCTGCTGACCTAGCAACGCCTTCATCGTCGCCTGCGCCACGTTGACGTGGGTAGGCGAGCCCTGCGACTTGGCGAGTACGTCACGGATACCGGCTGCTTCAATGATCTGTCGCACCGCACCACCGGCGATAACACCGGTACCGGGAGCTGCAGGCTTGAGCAGCACGCGAGAAGCGCCGTGGACACCGGTGATCTCGTGGATGATCGTCTGACCTGCCATCGGGACGGGGACCATCGCCTTGCGCGCCAGTTCCATACCCTTCTGAATGGCTGCCGGGACTTCCTTGGCCTTGCCATATCCAATGCCAACCCGGCCCTTACCGTCACCAACGGTCACCAGAGCGGTGAACGAGAAACGACGACCACCCTTCACGACCTTGGCAACGCGGTTGATCGCAATGACGCGCTCGTCAAACTCGGGAACCTCCCGGGCTCGCTCGCGCCGACGACCACCCTGGCCACGGCGATCTTGGCCGCGACCACGGTCTTCGCGGCCACGGCCGCTGTCCTGTGGTTTATCTGTCGTCACCGCTTTCTCCTGTGTCTATCTAGAACTTGAGGCCACCCTCACGGGCGGCGTCGGCCAGAGCCTTGACCCGGCCGTGATAGGGGAATCCACCACGGTCGAAAACGACCGCTTCGACGCCTGCCTCCTCGGCACGGGCAGCAATCAGCTTCCCCACCTCGGCGGCAGTGTCCGTGGACAATGTCTTGTCTCGAAGCTTCTTCTCCTGCGACGAAGCCGCGGCCAGCGTGCGGCCGGCGTCGTCGTCGATGACCTGTGCGTAGATGTACCGGTTCGACCGGAAAACCGCCAGACGCGGACGAGCCGCGTTGCCGCTAACGCTCTTGCGCACGCGGTCGTGGCGACGGCGACGCGCATCTGTCCTAGAGCCTCTCATCCTGTGACTCCTGCCTTACCTGCCTTGCGCCGAACGTGCTCGCCGACGTAACGGATACCCTTCCCCTTGTACGGTTCCGGGGGACGGACGTTGCGGATATCCGCAGCGACCTGCCCAACGAGCTGCTTGTCGATGCCCTTGACACTGATCTTGGTGGCTTCGGGAACCTCAAATTCGATCCCGTCCGGTGCTGCGACGAGCACCGGGTGCGAGTAGCCGACCAGTAGCTCGATCGAGTCGCCCTTGAGCGAGGCGCGATAGCCGACGCCGATCATCTCCAGGTTCTTCTGATAACCCTGGGAGACACCGACGACCATGTTGTTGAGCAATGCCCGGCTGAGGCCATGCAACGCTCTTGTTTCGCGCTCATCGTTTGCACGGCTGACAACGATCTCACCCTCGCCTACCTCGAATGAGATTCGAGAGTCGAAGACTCGCTCCAGCGTGCCCTTGGAACCCTTGACGGAGACCTCAGGCCCGTTGACCTTGATCTCGACGCCACCGGGAAATGGGACCGGGTTGTTACCTATGCGGCTCATACGTCACCAAACCTCACACAGGACCTCGCCGCCAACGTTGCGGCGACGTGCCTCCCGATCGGTCAACAGACCATCGGAGGTCGAGACGATCGAAACACCAATGCCACCGCGTACCCGCGCCAGTTCCGTAGCACCCTTGTAGATGCGATGGCCCGGTGTGGAAACGCGACGCACGCCCTGGATGACCCGATCCCGGTTGTTATTTGAGTACCGGAGGGTGACCGTGAGCTTCTTCCCGACCTCGGCGTCCTCTACCTTGTAGCTGTCGACGAAGCCTTCTGAGGCGAGGATCTTGGCGATCTCCTCTTTGAGCTTCGAAGACGGCATCGATACCGACTGGTGCAGCGCGCTGTTGGCGTTGCGGAGCCGGGTCAGCATGTCGGCGATGGGATCTGTGTTCATTACCACGACGCCTTTCTGACTCCGGGGAGCTCACCGCGGTGGGCCAGCTCGCGTACACAGATACGACACATCCCGAACTTGCGCATATAGGCGCGGGGACGGCCGCATCGCCGGCAGCGGTTGTAAGCCCGAACCTCGAATTTCGGCTTACGGTTCGCCTTGGCGATCATCGATTTCTTCGCCATCACACACCTGCCTGTTGCTTGCGGAACGGGAAGCCGAACGCGTCGAGGAGGGCCTTTCCCTGCTCGTCGGTCTCGGCCGACGTCACAAACGTGATGTCCATGCCACGTACCTTCTGAACACTGTCGTAGTTGATCTCAGGGAAGATCAGCTGCTCGTCGACACCGAAGCTGTAGTTGCCGCTGCCGTCGAAACCCTTCGGGTTGAGCCCACGAAAGTCACGGATCCGTGGGATCGCCGCTGAAACGAGTCGGTCGAAGAACTCCCACATCCTCGCTCCACGCAGCGTGACCGAGGCACCGACCGGGAGACCTTCACGCAGCTTGAAGTTGGCGATCGACTTGCGGGCGCGACTCACCTTGGGATGCTGACCGGTGATGATCCGTAGATCCTCGACGGCACCGTTGATGAGCTTGCCGTCCTGGACGACGTCGCCAACACCCATGTTGACGACGATCTTGACCAGATGCGGCACCTGCATCACGTTGGCGAGGCCGAGCTGCTCCTTGAGCGCGTCCCGTATCTCGTTGTCGTACTTCTCTTTCAGCCTGGGGGCAATCATCCGAAGTCCCTCTCACATTTACGGCAGATGCGGTACTTGCGACCTTCCTCGTCCCTGCCGTAGCCGATCCTGGTGGGACCGCAGTCCGGGCAAACGATCATGACGTTGGACGCGTCTATCGCCATGTCCTTGTCGATGATGCCACCCTGCATGGTCTGACCCTGCGGGCGCTGATGCCGCTTTGCCGTAGCAACGCCTTCGACGATGACCCGGTTCTTGCCGGGGATCACCCGGGCGATCTTGCTCTCGACGCCCTTGTCCTTGCCTGCGATGACGACGACGGTGTCACCTGTCTTCAATCTCATCACAACACCTCCGGGGCCATCGAGACGATCCGCATGAATTGCTTGTCACGCAGCTCCCTGCCGACCGGACCGAAGATGCGGGTGCCACGGGCCTGCTGCTGATCGTTGATGATCACACAGGCGTTGTCATCGAACCTGATGTAGGTCCCGTCCTTGCGGCGGCTTTCCTTGCTAGTGCGCACCACGACGGCCTTGACCACGTCGCCCTTTTTGACACCGCCGCCGGGAATGGCGTCCTTGACGGTGCCGACGATGATGTCACCAAGACCTGCGTAGCGGCGCGATGAGCCGCCAAGCACGCGGATACAGAGCAGCTCGCGGGCTCCGCTGTTGTCCGCGACCTTGAGTCGCGTCTCTTGCTGAATCATCGGGCTCTCTCCACAACTTCGCTGACACGCCAGCGCTTCGTCTTCGACAGGGGGCGGGTTTCTTCGATGCGAACTGTGTCACCCAGATGGGCGTCGTTCAATTCATCGTGAGCGTGGAACTTCTTCCGTACCCGCACGGTTTTGCCGTATCTCGGATGTCTCTTCGATTCGACGATCTCCACGGTAACGGTCTTGTCCCTGGCATCGGAAACCACGACGCCGACCCTGCTTTTCCTGGTTGCACGTTCTGTCATCTCGCGTCCTCCTGGAGGTTTTGCCAGGCTGCGATCTGCTGTTCGCGGATGACCGTGCTGATCCTGGCGACCTCTCGACGCACCTGGCGGATCCTTGCGGTGTTGTCGAGTTGATTGGTAGCCAACTGGAACCGCAGGTTGAACAGCTCTTCTTTTGCCTCATCGAGCTTCTCTTCGAGCTCGGTAGCGTCGAGGTTTCTGAGTTCGAGTGCGTCCATCAGTCCTCCCGCGTCACAAACTTGGTCTTGACCGGGAGCTTGTTGCCAGCAAGCCGCATCGCCTCGCGGGCCAGGTCTTCGTCGACACCGGCCAACTCGAACATGACTCGCCCCGGCTTGATTACAGCGACCCAGTACTCCGGGTTGCCTTTGCCCGAGCCCATGCGGGTCTCGGCAGGCTTCTCGGTCACTGGTCTGTCAGGGAAGATGTTGATCCACACCTTCCCGCCACGCTTGATCTTGCGGGTCATGGCAACACGAGCCGCTTCGATCTGGCGGGCGGTGATCCAACCCGACTCTTGCGCTTTCAGGCCGTACTCGCCGAAGGTAACGCGGGTGCCGCCCTTGGCCTTGCCGGACATGCGACCTTTTTGCACCTTGCGGTACTTGGTGCGCTTGGGCATCAGCATCAGGCATCACCCCCTTCTTCGGTCTTCTCGGCCTCGCCGGCCTCGGAAACGGCCTCAGAAGCTTCCGCCGCAGGCTCGACGGCAGGGGTCTCATCCCCGGATGTCTCCTCTACGGCTGCCTCCGGTACAGGCGCTTCCGCCTCAGGCTCGGCCACGTCGGCTTGTTGCGCCTCGGTGGCTACGACGGCCTCGGCACCGGTATCGACGGTTGATGCCTCGTCGGCGAGGATCTCCTCTGCCTCGGACCGCGCCATCTCGAAGGCGTCTCTCGCCTCGGCGGTGGTCAGAGCCTCCGGCTGATCATCCGTGCGCTTGCTGCGCCGCTTGCCGCCACCGGCCTCGATGAGACGCTTGCCGCCACCGGCCTCGATGATGCGACGCTGGCTGCCACCGGCCGCTTCTTCGGCTCGCGATTTAGCGCTCTTACGCCGTCGTGCTGAAGGACCACCGGCAGCAAGCCTTGCCTCAGCCTCGATCTTCTCGCGGCTGGCCGCCAGCGAGGGAATGACCTCGCCTTTGTAGACCCATACTTTGACACCGATGGCACCGACGGTCGTACGTGCGGTGGCCTGTCCGTAGTCGATGTCCGCACGCAATGTGTGGAGCGGAACACGACCTTCCAGGTACCACTCGCGACGACCCATGTCTGCGCCGCCGAGCCGGCCGGATGCCTGCACCCGAACACCTTCGGCGCCTGCCTTGAGCGCGGTCGAGACGGCTCGCTTCATGGCCCGCCGGAAGGAGACACGTCCCTCGAGCTGGTCGGCAACGCTCCGAGCCAACAATGTGGCATCGGTCTCGGCGTTCTGGACCTCGTTGACGTTGAACTTGACGATCTTGTTGGTCAGCTTCTCCAGCCCGGCCCGCAGCCGTTCGGCTTCGGAACCACCCCGGCCGATGACAACACCGGGACGAGCTGTGTGGATGTCGACCTGAACCTTCTTGTCGCCGATGCGCTCGATGTCGATACGGGAGACCGCTCCGCGCTTGAGCTCACCCTCGAGATACTGGCGTATCTTCCAGTCTTCGTTGACGTGGTCCGCGTAATCGATTTCTGAGTACCAGCGCGACTTCCAGTCAGTGACGATGCCCAGGCGGAAGCCGTATGGGTGAATCTTCTGGCCCATTAGAGCTCCTCTACGCTTTCGTCTTCATCCGCCACAACGATGGTGATGTGGCTGGTGCGCTTGTTGATCCGTGTCGCCCGACCGCGGGCGCGGGGACGCCAGCGCTTCAGGGTGGGACCTTCGTCGGCATACGCCTCAGCGACGAACAACTCGTCCGCGTCCAGAGCGAAGTTGTGCTCGGCGTTGGCTACCGCCGACTCCAGCACCTTCTTGATGGTTGGCGCGGCGCGCCGGTTGGTGAAATCGAGCGTTGACCTGGCGTCCTCGACAGGCATGCCACGCACGAGATCGAGGACCAGCCGCACTTTGTATGGCGACTGCCGCACGTACTTAGCTTGAGCCCGAACCTTCATCGTCTCCTCACCGACTTGTCGCCAGCGTGGCCGCGGAAGGTGCGAGTCTGGGCGAACTCACCCAGTTTGTGACCAACCATCGATTCGCTGACATATACCGGGACGTGTTTGCGGCCGTCGTGGACCGCAATGGTGTGCCCCACCATCTCAGGTGTGATCGTGGAACGACGGCTCCACGTCCGGATTACTTTCTTTTCACCTTTGGCGTTTGCCGCCTCGACCTTGTTCATGAGATGGTCGTCGACAAACGGTCCCTTTTTCAGGCTGCGAGCCATTAGCGACGGCCTTTCTTGGTCCTGCGGCGCACGATGTACTTATCGCTTGCCTTGTTCTTCTTGCGGGTACGGCCCTCCGGCTTGCCCCAGGGGCTGACCGGGTGGCGGCCACCCGAGCTACGGCCCTCACCACCACCGAGGGGGTGATCGACCGGGTTCATGGCAACACCACGTGACTGTGGCCTCTTGCCTTTCCAACGGTTGCGACCTGCCTTGCCGACCTTGACCAGCTCGGCATCCTGATTGCCGACCTGGCCAACGGTCCCACGGCAGTCGAGCTCGACCTGGCGCATCTCTCCCGAGGGGAGACGCAGCAGGGCGTAGCCGGCTTCCTTTGACATCAGCTGGATGGCAGTGCCTGCAGCCCGTCCCATCTTGGCACCACCACCGGGACGGAGCTCGACGGCGTGCACAGTAGTACCGGTAGGGATGTTCCGCAGCGGCAGGGCATTGCCGGGACGGATATCAACGCCAGATCCGGATTCGAGAACGTCACCGACCTCGATACCGACCGGGCTCAGGATATAGCGCTTCTCGCCGTCGTGGTAATGCAGCAACGCGATCCGAGCGTTCCGGTTCGGGTCGTACTCGATACTGGCAACGGTTGCAGGGACGCCATCCTTGGTGCGGCGGAAATCGATGATCCGATAGCGCTGCTTGTGGCCGCCCCCACGATGCCGCGAGGTGATCCGGCCGTAAGCGTTCCGCCCGGAAGAGCTGCTCTTCTTGGCGAGCAGGCTCTTCTCCGGCTTGTTGGCGGTGGTGACACTCTCGAAATCGGACACGGTCTGGAACCGGCGACCCGGTGATGTCGGTTTTAGCTTTTTGACACCCATCTCAGACCTCGAATATGTCGATTGAATTGCCTACGGCAAGCGTCACCAACGCCCGCTTGCTGTCGGAGCGTCTGCCCGTCTTCCAGCCGGTGCGCTTCAGCTTGCCCTTGCGATTGATCGTGTTCACACGCAGCACCCTCACGTCGAAAATGGCGGCGACAGCCTGCTTGATTTCCGTCTTGTTGGCGCGCTTGTCCACTACAAATGTGTATGTGTTCTTTTCCTGGATCAAGTCGTACGACTTCTCCGAAACCACCGGCTCGAAGATGATGTCGCGCGGGTTCTTCTTCATGACGCATCCCCAGTGCTCTGAGCTTGCTCATTGACCAGGTCCGCATGCTCCTGCGTTCCTCGCGGCGTCCCCTGCCCGAGCTCGAGCGTGCCCTGACTCATCACGATCGTGTCGGCCCAGAGCACATCGTATGTGTTGGCCTGGCCAACGCTGCTTGCGATGACACCCTTCAAGTTGCGGAAGGACTTGATCGCCGTCTTCTCGTGATCCTCGGCGAGGAGGAGGACCTTGCCGCTGACTCCCATGGCGTCGAGCAGATTGATCGCGTTCTTGGTCTTTGGCTTCTCCCAGATGTCAAACGACTCGACGACCTTGATCTGGTCGGCTGCGGCACGTGCCGACAGGGCGCTGCGCAGGGCAAGTCGCTTCATCTTCTTGGGAGTCCGTTGCGAGTAGTCACGAGGCTTGGGACCGTGGGCGACACCGCCGCCGATCCACTGCGGTGAGCGAATCGAACCTTGCCTGGCACGGCCGAGGCCCTTCTGGCGCCATGGCTTCCTGCCACCGCCACGAACCTCGCCACGGGTCTTGGTCGAGTGCGTGCCAGCGCGGGCTGCTGCGAGCTGTGCGGTGACTACCTGGTGCATGACCGCCATGTTGGGCTCGATCCCGAAGATCTCTTCCTTCAGCTCGATCGTGCCGGTCTTCTTGCCGTCGGCGCTGTAGAGATCAGCCGTCAGCTTGTCAGCCATTGCTCTTCACCGCCTCTCGCATTACAAGGAGGGTTCCCTTGGGACCGGGAACCGCGCCTCGAACCATCACAACGTTGCGCTCGGCGTCGATCTTGACGACATCGAGATTCATCAGCGTCACCCTCTCGCCGCCCATGCGGCCCGGAAGCCGCTTGCCCTTGAAGACACGGGCGGGGGTTGCGCATGCGCCGACCGAACCGGGAGCGCGGTGCACTTTGTGGACACCGTGGCTAGCTCCTTGACCCTTGAAGTTGTGCCGTTTCATGACGCCGGCAAAACCCTTGCCTCTGCTGATCCCGGTCACGTCGGCCTTCTGGCCCTCGGCGAGCACGTCGCCGATACCGATCTCCTGGCCCAGCTCGTACTCATCCGGGTCGTCGACACGAACCTCGACAATGTGCTTCGCCGGAGGGACACTCGACTTCGCAAAGTGACCGGCCGTGGGACCGTTCACGTGCTTGCTCGCCATCTCTTTGAACGCAATCTGAATTGCGGAGTAGCCGTCCGTGCCGACGCGCTTGATCTGAGTGACGCGAACAGGACCCGCCTTGATGATGGTGACGGGGATGGCCCGCGCCTCATCATCAAAGATCTGAGTCATGCCCAGCTTCTCTCCGAGGATTGTGTTCACCTCTTGATCTCCACTTCTACGCCGGCGGGGAGATCGAGGCGCATCAGTGACTCAACGGTCTTGGGGGTTGGCTCCAGAATGTCGATGAGCCGCCGGTGGATGCGCATCTCGAAGTGCTCCCGGCTGGTCTTGTCTACGTGTGGACCACGAATCACGCAGTAGCGATGGATTCGGGTCGGCAACGGCACCGGACCCTTGATCTTCGCCTGAGTGCGGATCACGGTCTCTGCAATCTTGCGCGCCGACTCGTCGACGACCGAGTGGTCGTACGCCTTGAGTCGAATGCGGATCCGATGTTCGTCTGCCATTGTCTTTTCTCTCTCGTCTCTAGACCTTCGGTGGGGTTCCTCGAGGAACCTACTTGATGATGTTGATGACTCGGCCGGCACCGACAGTGCGGCCACCCTCCCGGATAGCAAACCGGAGACCCTCATCCATAGCAATCGGCTTACCCAACTCCACCGTCATACTGGTGTTATCGCCAGGCATCACCATCTCAGTCCCCTCAGGAAGAGACACCGAACCAGTCACATCCGTAGTCCGGAAATAAAACTGCGGGCGATACCCATCAAAAAACGGGTTATGCCGCCCACCCTCCTCCTTAGTCAACACATAAACCTGACCCTCAAAATTGGTATGCGGAGTAATCGAACCCGGCAACGCAACAACCTGGCCACGCTCAACATCATCCTTACCAATACCCCGCAACAACAACCCAACATTGTCCCCAGCCTGACCCTCATCAAGCAACTTACGGAACATCTCAACACCAGTCACCGTCGTCTTCTGCACATCACGCAAACCAATAATCTCAACCTGCTCACCAACATGGATAACACCAGTCTCAATACGACCAGTCACCACCGTGCCACGACCAGTAATCGAAAACACATCCTCAATCGCCATCATGAACGGCTTCTCAGTCTCACGCAGCGGCTCAGGAATATAAGAATCAACAGCCTCCATCAAATCCAAAACAGACTGCTCAGCCTCAGGATCACCCTCCAAAGCCTTCAAAGCAGAACCACGAACCACCGGAATATCGTCACCCGGGAACTCATACTCAGTAAGCAGATCCCTCACCTCAAGCTCAACCAGATCCAACAACTCCTCATCATCAACCTGATCAGTCTTATTCATATACACAACGATGTAAGGAACACCAACCTGACGAGCCAACAACACATGCTCACGAGTCTGCGGCATCGGACCATCAGCAGCAGAAACCACCAAAATCGCACCATCAACCTGAGCAGCACCCGTAATCATGTTCTTCACATAATCAGCATGACCAGGCATATCAACATGCGCATAATGACGATTCTCCGTCTCATACTCCACATGCGCAATCGCAATCGTGATACCACGCTCCCGCTCCTCAGGAGCCTTATCAATATCATCAAACGCAGTAAACGCAGACGCACCAATACCACGATCCGACAACACCTTCGTAATCGCAGCCGTCAACGTCGTCTTCCCATGATCAATATGACCCATCGTCCCAATATTCACATGCGGCTTGGTCCGCTCGAATTTCGCCTTAGCCATCCCTGCTTCTCCTAGCTACTCGCCTCGGACCTTGGCCACGATCTCTCGTGCGGCTTCGGTCGGAACTTCCTGATACGAATGGAACTGCATGGTGTAAACCGCCCGTCCCTGCGTCCGTGATCGCAGATCGGTGGCGTAGCCGAACATCTCGGCCAAAGGCACCAACGCAGTGACAACCCTGGCATTGCCCCGGCTGTCCATCGCCTCGACCTTGCCTCTACGAGAGGAAAGGTCACCGATGACATCGCCCATGTAATCCTCGGGTGTCACGACCTCGAGCTCCATAACCGGCTCGAGTAGCTTCACCCCTGCTGCCCTGGCGGCATCCTTCAGAGCCATAGAGCCCGCGATTCGGAAAGCCATCT
Organism: uncultured bacterium; assembly: GCA_963777645.1. Taxonomy (GTDB): domain Bacteria; phylum Actinomycetota; class Acidimicrobiia; order Spongiisociales; family UBA5794; genus JAAETI01. The sequence goes on from CAVZRA010000002.1 coordinate 229,113, forward strand.
CCGAGGAGTCCACCGCGTGGCTATTGCCATCGGTGAGCGTGGCTCTCAGATCAACTAGTGGATAGCCCGCCAATACGCCACCATCGAGAGCGTCACGAAGACCCTTCTCGACGGCGGGTATGTACTCACGCGGCACCTTGCCGCCCTTGACCTTGTCTACGAACTCGAACCCCGACCCGGGGGTCAGCGGCTCGAGGTCGATGACGATCTCGGCGAACATTCCGGACCCACCCGTCTGGCGCTTGAGACGGAGCTTGAAGCTCGAGATGCCCTTCTTGATGGTTTCCCGGTAGGCAACCTGGGGACGACCCACGTTTGCCTCGACCTTGAATTCGCGCATGAGACGGCTGACGATGACTTCGAGGTGTAGTTCGCCCATGCCGCTGATAATCGTCTGACCGGTATCCTCGTCGGACCGCACCGTAAAAGTGGGGTCTTCCTCAGCGAGACGGCCAAGCGCATTGCCCAGCTTGTCCTGATCGCTCTTGGTCTTCGGTTCGATGGCGACGGCGATTACCGGCTCCGGGAACGTCATCGACTCGAGCTGGATAGGAGCTTTGTCTGCGGCGAGCGTGTCACCGGTCCTGGTGTGCTTGAGACCGACGGCGGCGACGATGTCGCCGGTGTGGATCTCTTCAATGTCCTCTTGCGACGCTGCGTGCATACGCAAAAGCCGCCCGAACCGCTCCTTTTTCCTGTCTGTGGTGTTCAGCACCGCATCGCCTTTGGCGGCGGTACCCGAGTACACCCGGAAATAGGTGAGCTTGCCTACGTATGGATCGGACATGATCTTGAACGCAAGAGCGCTGAACGGCTCGCTGTCGTCTGCCTTGCGGTAGATGACGTGCTCTTCATCACCCGGCTTGAAACCCTCCATCGGGGGCATATCGATCGGGCTGGGGAGGTAGTCGACGACCGCGTCGAGCAGCGGTTGGACACCCTTGTTCTTGAACGCGGAGCCACACATCACAGGGACGAAGTCACGGCCAACCGTGCCCTTGCGGATGACCCGCCGGATCTCAGCCGGATCGAGATCGGCCTCGAGGAGGTACTTCTCTAGAAGCTCCTCGTCCTCAGAAGCGACCACATCCAGCATCTTGTGATGCCACTCGTTGGCCAACTCGACGAATTCTTCGGGAATGTCGACGACTTCGCGCTCTTTGCCTTCCTCGTCGTGCCAGATGATCGACTTCATCTCGACGAGATCGATAACACCGTGGAAGTTGGATTCTGCTCCCATCGGGATCTGGATGGCTACCGGGTTGCCGCCAAGCCTCTCGATGATCGAGTCGACAGCGGCGAAGAAGTCGGCGCCGATCCGATCCATCTTGTTGATGAAGCAAATCCGGGGAACGCGGTACTTGTCGGCCTGACGCCACACGGTCTCGGATTGAGGTTCAACGCCTGATACGGCATCGAAAACGGCAACGGCGCCGTCAAGCACGCGCAGCGATCGCTCTACCTCGACGGTGAAGTCGACGTGTCCGGGGGTGTCGATGATGTTGATGACGTGGTCATTCCACTGGGCGGTGGTTGCGGCCGAGGTGATGGTGATGCCCCGCTCTTGTTCTTGCTCCATCCAATCCATTACGGCCGCGCCCTCATGGACCTCACCCATCTTGTAGGTGCGGCCTGTGTAATAGAGGATCCGCTCGGTGGTCGTGGTCTTCCCAGCATCAATGTGGGCCATGATCCCGATATTGCGGATTCTCTGTAGAGGGATAGTGCGTGCCATTTGGTTCTTACCAGCGGTAGTGGGCGAAAGCCTTGTTGGACTCCGCCATCTTGTGGACATCTTCCCGGCGTTTCACCGCGGAGCCGGTGCGGTTTGAGGCATCGAGGATCTCGTTGGCGAGACGCATCGCCATGGTGTTCTCTTTGCGCTTGCGGGCGAACTCGACGAGCCAGCGCACGGCCAGTGTCTGCGCCCGGCGCGGGCGAACCTCGACCGGGACCTGATACGAGGACCCGCCAACACGGCGAGAGCGGACCTCTACCGACGGCCGGATGTTGTCGATCGCCCGCTTCAGCACCTTGACGGGGTCATCTCCGGTGCGCTTCTGCACGGTCTCGAGCGAGCCGTAGACGATCCTGCGGGCGGCGCCCTTCTTGCCACGCCAGAGGACCTTGTTGATCACCTGGCTGACGAGGACGCTCCGGTAGACCGGATCGGGCTCGATCTTGCGGATTTCAGCTGGAGCTCTACGCATTGCTTACGAGTCTTTCTTTGTGCCGTAGCGGGAACGGGACTGCTTGCGACCATCGACGCCGGCGGCATCGAGGGCACCTCGAATGACCTTGTAGCGGACACCAGGGAGATCCTTGACACGACCACCACGCACGAGCACGATCGAGTGCTCCTGGAGATTGTGACCCTCGCCGGGAATGTACGCCGTGATCTCCATCTGTGAAGTCAGACGTACACGAGCGACCTTGCGCAGCGCGGAGTTCGGCTTCTTTGGAGTCACGGTGTAGACACGCGTGCATACACCTCGCCTTTGCGGCGAGCCTGCGAGACCGAGTGTCTTGGTCTTCTTCGGCTTCGGCTTGCGGCCTTGTCGAATCAGTTGCTGCACAGTCGGCACAGTGCCTTCTTCTCTCTCTTCGGCGCACCCCGACCCCGATTTCGGAGCGGGTACTTACAGACAAAAATCGGCGCCACCGCAAAGCGGGGGCCGCCGACCCCTTTGTTGGACTGCTCCACTCACAACAGCACCGAGGTGCCTCCGGGTAAGTGGGAGTCCTTCGGGAAAACCGGAGCGGGATTATAGAGAGGGTCCATATCCGAACGCAAAATACGCCCGCTTCCAGGCCTTGCCCGATCAAGCATAACGCATTAGCGCCGCTCATGCGTCGGGCGCCCGATTGTCCTCAGGTCAGCTGGAACCCGACACCAAGGGAATCGAGTTCGTCGAGCCAGACTCTTGCTTCGCCTATGCCGTGCGCTTTGCCCTTGATCTCGGTGACGACACCGTGGATCCCGCCGACTTCCCCGTCCCCGACCACACAACCGGCAAGGGTGGTCCCGACCGCGCTCTCGTCGATGAGCCATTCGCCCCGCGACAGCTCCGCCAGCGAATCGAGCACGGCCAATCTGGCGGAAGTTCCTGCGCCAGAAGGAGATCGACTGACTCTTCCGTCGACGGTGACGGTTACCGTGCGCTGCCGGAGACCAGCATCGGTACGACCGATATCTTCGTAGAACACCGTGCCCGACAAACCGGAGAGCCTGTGGTCGGTGGGATGGACCACGGCGTCGTTGCCACGCAGGGTCGCCCCGATCTCCCGGCCCCATCTGGCAAAGCGGGGAAAGTTGTCGGTGGTGATTGCTACTCCGAGCTCGGCGGCGTCGATGGCTGCAAGGTAGGTGCCCGCGAAGGCAACATCCAGGGCAACGACATCGTCAGAGAGCTGCAGCGGGATGTACCTGGCCGCAACGTATGTGGTGCCATTCCGGTACACGACCGACTGCACCCTGTCTCCTCGAACGTCGACACCGGCTTCGATACGACCCGCTGGTGCGTCGATGGAGACCAGGGCACGACCATCGTCGACGGCTACCACACCAGTCTCAACCGCCCACGTGGCAATAGCAATGGAGCCATGCCCGGTGGCGATGCTGAACCCGCCTTGATCGAAGCAGATGGCATCGAGGGTTGCTCCGGCCACGCCGGGCACAGTCACAAAACAGCCATGAGTCCCCGCATATCCCCTCGGCTCGTTCACCAGTAAGCGGCGCAGTTCGTCGAGGTGCCGCTCGGCCCAGCCGCGACGGGCAAGGGCATCGTGCCCCTCGAGCTGTGGCGCACCTCCAGTGACTATCCGAAACGGTTGGCCCGCTACGTGATAGTCCGCCACTCCAATCGGACCGAGCCTATGCATCGATCGGGTGATCCATCTGGATGACGCCGGTCTTCATCCCAATAGCCACCAGGATTCCCAGCACGATCATCGCAAGGAACAGTTTCTTCACTCAACCCCCAATACGTCTCTGTTGTGAAGGCTACTCGCCCGTTGTGGGCTATGCCGATTGGTTGAGGCGCTCGTGCTCGGGAGTGGCCATGACGAAGGCAGCGAGCACGCCTGCTACCAGCCCGAACAGGTGCGATTCCCAAGAAACCCAACCGGCCACCGGGACGATGCCCCGCAGCACCATGCTGCCGTAGAGGAACCCGACAACGACGGCGACCGCAATTCCCTTGAGCGACTTCTCCACAAACCCGGCAATGAGCAGGAAACCGGCGTACCCGAAGATGAGGCCGCTGGCACCGAGATGGACTGCAGGTCTGGCAAGCAGCCAGGTGGCAAGGCCACCGACGACCATCACAAATGCCGTGACCGAGATCCAGCGGCGTATGCCACCGAGCGCGACGAGACCACCGAGGATCAGGAACGGGATCGTGTTGGCGAACAGATGGCCAAAACTACCGTGGAGCCACGGTGCCCAGAGCACACCGTCTAGACCGCTCCAGGTCCGCGGGATGATCCCTTGATGGTCGAGGCCGTGGTTGAGCAGCAGCACGTCTGCGGCTTCGATGATCCACATGATCGCGGTCACGCCGATGACGAGTTGGATTGCCTGGACGGCCGGCGATTTCTCGGTTTCGACCAGCATGGTCAGCCCTGTGCGTCGTCTTCGAATATGGACAGTAGCGAACCGGGGTCTGGGGCCGGCTTCCGTTGCGGCTTTGTCGATGTGTGGTCGGGCATCTGCAGCCCCTGCATGGCGATGATCCCCACGAATACCGCCCCGAATGTGTTGTCCCACAGGTTGATGGCTAGATACACGACCACGGCGGCCGCGACCACCGTCAATACCTTGGCGATCCGCAGCGCGTATCTGGGGGTGACCATGGCGAGGGCGTAGCGAGCCATGTTCCCACCGTCGAGCGGAAGGATGGGCAGCCAGTTGAGTGCCCCCCACATGAGCCCGGCCACGGCGATGCCGACCCCAACCGCATACACGAAGTCTGGGAGATCATGGACGAACGACGCATGTCTCATCATGAAGACGGCACCGCCGACGATCATCCCGACCACAGACCCGCTGGCGGCAATGAGGAACTGTTGGCCGGCGCGGAGCGGGGTCTGCACCGGGTACTGAGTAAGCCCACCGAGACCGAAGAGGGTGATCTTGATCGAGCGGGCACCGAATGCCCGTGCGGTGAGAGCGTGCCCCAGCTCATGCGCAAGCACGGCGATGAACACACCGACAACGAAGGCCACAACGAGTTGGATCGGGTTACTTCCGATCACGAGCACACCGATCAGGGCGAAGCTCCAGTGGACACCAATGGGAATACCAAATGCGGAGAATCGCAGCATCAGCGCTTGTGCTCAGATGATCGGATCTGGGGGCGCCGCTTCTGCTCGATACGAAGCACACATTGCCGGCACAGACCGTGGGGATTCACCGTCACCGCACGGCCGCAAATACGGCACATCGCGAACATCTTCATGAGCCTGATTGTACGGAAGATCAGGGACATCGGTAACGACGTCCCCCAGAACTGGCCCGATTACTCCCCGGCGATGGTTACGCTCCGTTGCTATGCATCGAGCCATCCGGGTAAGTCTCGTCGTTCTCGCGATGTTCGTGATTGTGCTGCCGGTAGCGGTCACGGCACAGGAATCACCCGCGGCCACGACAACTACCTCGACGACCACCACTACCGAGCCTCCTCACACACTCCCCTTCTTCGAACAGTTCGAGACTGAGGATTGGCACAGTGACTGGATCGATTGGCGCTATGACGACGAGCGGAACACCCGGGTCACCCGTGGCTATCAGGACAACGGCCTCGAGGTGAACATCCCGCCGAACGAGCGGCGCGGCACCGGGCCGTTCTGGAAGCTCCCCGCCGATGTCGACGAGGCGTGGTTCCGGTACCGGGTCCGATTCGACGACTTCTACCCGACCACAGCAGGCAAGTTGCCCGGGTTTGCCGGTATGCCCAACTTCACGGCGCGTGGCTGCAACCCGTCGACCGAAGCCTATCCGGGTTGGTCGGCACGAATGCTTTTCGAGCCTTCGGGCTTTGGTGGTCTCGATGCCGGCCAGGTCCAGCTCGGCTACTACACCTATCACCTCGACCAGGCGGGCACGTGCGGAGACTTCATGTTGTGGGACAGCGACGGGGTTCTCGGCCAGGACCAATGGTATTGCGTTGAGGGAAGGGTGAAGATGAACACCCCCGGCCAATCAGACGGCTTGCTGGAGGGTTGGATCGACAATGAACTTGCCTTCCAGCAGGATGGGCTTGCCTTCCGTAGACCGGCCGAGGACACGCTCAACGTGCGCACGTTCTGGCTCGATGTCTACTTCGGCGGATCGACCATCCCCAACGACCGGGATCTCACGCTTCGCATCGACGATGTTGCGGTGTCCGACACCGGTCGGTTGGGCTGCCCGAACCGGTTCCGCGACGACGACGGCAATATCCACGAGGCCAACATCGAGTGGATGTTCCAGCATGAGTACATATACGGGTGCGCCACGGAGCTCTACTGCCCGGACGACGAGTTGAGCAGAGCCGCAACGGCTGCCTTGCTGGACAGGATCCTCGCCCCCCCTGCAACATCAACCGATTTCTTCACCGACGACGATGGTCACTGGGCCGAGGGGGCCTTGAACCGGTTGGCGGCGGCCAACATCCTGCGGGGCTGTGGTCCCGGTCTTGCGTGCCCGACGGAGCCCGTGACCCGTGGTCAGCTCGCCGCCCTGCTGTCTCGGGCGTTCGACCTCCCCAAGTCGACAACCGACTACTTCGTCGATGACAACGGCAACATCTTCGAGGCCAATATCAACTCTCTTGCCGGGATCGGCGTGACCCGGGGATGTGACAACGCAGGCGACCGCTACTGCCCTTTCCACAACGTGCTCCGCGACCAGGCCGCCACCCTGTTCACCCGCGCCATCCAGTGGTGGGAGTCGAGCTAGCGGGTCGGGTTCGGTGCCTTGCGTTCTTGAGTACACCATGCCCGGTGTACTCAAGAAACGGAAAGAAAGAGGGGCCCTGGTGTGGGCCCCTCTTTCGGTAGATCGATCGGCTCTGTTACTCGTCGTCGTCGGATTGGGCACCGAGGCTTGCCAGCCACTGGGCCGGATCCGCCGGCAAGGCGTCCTCGTCAGAGGCGCGACCCTCGAGATGAGCATCAGGGAACAGGCCGAGTGCCGAGACCACGGTCGCATCCGGCAGCGAAGGCTGAATGGACTGGTACTTGGTGCTGCCCGTACCTGCGGGGATGAGCTTGCCGATGATGACATTCTCCTTGAGGCCCCGCATGAAGTCCGACTTGCCCTGGAGCGACGCCTCGGTGAGCACCCGGGTCGTCTCCTGGAACGACGCAGCCGAAAGCCACGAGTCGGTCGCCAGGGAAGCCTTGGTGATACCCATCAGCTCGGGACGACCCTCGGCGGGCTTCTTGCCCTCATCGAGGAGAGCCCGGTTCACGTCACGGAACTCCTGCTCATCGATGAGCTCTGCCGGCAGGAAGTGCGAGTCACCCGAGTTGACCACACGCACCTTGCGCAACATCTGACGCACGATCAGCTCGATGTGCTTGTCATGGATGTCGACGCCCTGGCTGCGGTAGACCTCCTGGACCTGGTCGACAAGGTAGCGCTGTGCGGCGCGTACCCCGCGAACCTCCAGCACCTCCTTCGGGTCGAGAGGACCCTCGGTGAGCTGTGTACCTGGTTCGACGATGTCCCCGGTGGCAACGCGGAGTCGGGCCCGGCGAGGCAACGGGTACTCCGTCTCCTCTTCCTTGTCCGCCACCAGAATGCGCCTGCCATCCTCGTCATCGAGGAGCTTGATCACCCCACCGTGCTCGGCGAGCAATGCCTTGCCCTTCGGGGTGCGAGCCTCGAACAGCTCGACTACACGAGGCAGACCATGAGTGATGTCGTCACCTGCCACACCACCGGTGTGGAACGTACGCATGGTGAGCTGGGTGCCCGGCTCACCGATGGACTGAGCGGCCATGATGCCTACGGCTTCGCCGGACTCGACCGTGCGGCCGGTGGCCAGGCTGAGCCCGTACGATGCCTTGGAGATGCCGTAGCGCGACTGATCCGTGAGCGGCGAACGCACCCGGATCTCCTCGAGCTCGGGCTCGTCCTGGATCGACTTGAGCGCTTCACGGTCGATGAGCTCACCGGCACGCAGCTTGGTCCCTACGGCGGTCTCGACCAGCTTGCGGCCGACCTTTGCGTCCTCGGCGAGGATGCGGCCGTAGATACGGTTGCGCAGGTTACGGATCGGCTGACCGTGCTCGCGGACCCGGATCGACAGACCGGTGTCGTCGGTCTCTTCATCGTGGATGATGATCTCCTGGGAGACATCCACAAGACGACGGGTTAGGTACCCGGAGTCAGCGGTACGCAGTGCCGTATCGGCAAGACCCTTCCTGGCACCGTGTGTCGAGATGAAGTACTCGAGCACTGAGAGCCCCTCACGGAAGTTCGACTTGATCGGCTGAGGGATGATGTCACCCTTCGGGTTCGCCACAAGGCCACGCATGCCTGCAATCTGACGCAGCTGCATCATGTTGCCGCGGGCACCGGAACGAACCATCATGTCGATCGGGTTGAACTTCTCCGCCTCCAGGGTCACCTGCATGGCGTCCTTGACCTCGTCGGTCGCCTCCGTCCAGATCTCAATCAGCTCTTGACGACGCTCGTCATCGGTGATGACGCCCTTGAGGTAGAGGCTCTCCACCTTGTCGGCGCGCTCGTCGTAGCGGCTGAGGATGGCGGCCTTCTGCGGCGGTGTCTTCACATCCTCGAGACCGATGGTGAGGCCCGCCTTGGTGGCAAACTTGAACCCCAGGCTCTTGATCGAGTCGAGAGTGGCGGCAACGTCGGGCTTGTCGTAGATGTTGATCACCTCGGCGACCAGGGTCCGGATATCGGATTTGAGCACCGGGGCGTCGATGAACGGGAACGACGGCGGGAAGGCAGTGTTGAACAGAGCCCGCCCGTACGAGGTCTCGAACAGCGCATCACCGTCGACCGGCTCCTCCGTGAGGAGATGGCCGATGTGCCGCTTCAACCCGGCATGACGCTCAGGGTCGCCCGCCAACTCACCGACACGCAGCTTGATCTTGGCGTGGAGGCTGATGTCGCCGAGCTCATAGGCCATGGCGGCCTCATCGATATCGGAGAACGTACGCCCCTCACCCTTGGCGCCATCGACCATCTCGGAGAGATAGAAAGCACCAATGACCATGTCCTGGCCGGGGGTGACGATCGGCCGACCCGACGCAGGCGACAACATGTTGTTGGTCGACAGCATCAAGACCCGGGCTTCCGCCTGCGCCTCTGCGGAAAGCGGCAGATGGACGGCCATCTGGTCGCCGTCGAAGTCGGCGTTGAATGCTTCGCACACCAGCGGGTGGATCTGGATCGCCTTGCCCTCGACGAGAATCGGCTCGAAGGCCTGGATGCCCAGACGGTGCAACGTGGGTGCCCGGTTCAAGAAGACGGGATGCTCTTGGACGACCTCCGAAAGCACGTCCCAAACCTGGGGACGGCGTCGCTCCACCATGCGCTTGGCGGCCTTGATGTTCTGGGCATGGTCGAGATCGACCAACCGCTTCATCACGAACGGCTTGAACAATTCGAGCGCCATCGAGCGCGGCAGGCCACACTGGTGCAGCTGGAGCTGTGGGCCGACCACGATGACAGAACGCCCCGAGTAGTCCACACGCTTGCCGAGCAGATTCTGACGGAACCGGCCCTGCTTGCCCTTGAGCATGTCGGAAAGCGACTTGAGCGGCCTGCTGCCCGGTCCGGTCACCGCACGACCGCGGCGACCATTGTCGAACAGAGCGTCGACGGCTTCCTGAAGCATGCGCTTCTCGTTGTTGACGATGATCTCGGGAGCACCTAGGTCGAGCAGACGCTTGAGACGGTTGTTCCGGTTGATCACCCGGCGATAGAGGTCGTTGAGATCGGAAGTGGCGAACCGGCCACCGTCGAGCTGCACCATGGGGCGAAGATCCGGTGGGATCACCGGTACCGCCTCGAGGATCATCCCGGCCGGGTCGTTCTTGCCGCCGGCAAACGGGCTGACCACCTTGAGCCGCTTCATAGCGCGCTGGCGTCGCTGCTGGGATCGAGCATCGAGGTCCTCACGCAACGAGTCCATCTCCGCATCGAGATCGGTACGCTGGATGAGGTCCTTCACCCACTCGGCGCCCATACCGCCTGTGTAGTAGTCGCCATAACGGTCGACGATCTCACGCCACAGCTGCTCGGATTCGATGAGCTGCTTTGGCTTGAGGGTCTTGAAGGTGTCGAAAGCTTCTTTGAGCAGTTCTTCCTCGACCGAGGCGCGCTCTTCACGATCCTTGATCTCACGCTCGACGTCACGCCGCCGCGAGGAGATCTCCTGAGTCGGGGCGTCGGCCTCCTCCATCTGCTTCAGCTCGGCTTCGAGCTGCTCGAGACGTGATTCCTTCCACTCCTCGAACTCCTCGCGAATCAGCTCGAGCTCATGGGAGGTCGCCTCTTCCAGCTCGGAGAGATCGGCGTGCCTCTTGTCACTATCGACAGATGTGATCAGGTAGGCGGCGAAGTAGATGACCTTCTCGAGGTCCTTTGGCGACATGTCGAGCAGATAACCGAGCCGGCTCGGAACACCCTTGAAGAACCAGATGTGGGTGACCGGAGCAGCGAGCTCGATGTGACCCATACGCTCACGACGCACCTTGGCTCGCGTCACCTCGACGCCGCAACGCTCACAGGTGATGCCGCGAAAGCGGACTCTCTTGTACTTGCCGCAGTAGCACTCCCAGTCCCGGGTGGGGCCGAAGATACGCTCGTCGAACAGGCCGTCCTTCTCGGGCTTGAGCGTGCGGTAGTTGATCGTCTCGGGCTTCTTGACCTCGCCAAACGACCACGACCGGATCTGGTCGGAGCTGGCGAGGGTGATTCTCAGTTCATCAAAAAGTTCAGCCACTTAGTGCCCACCTTCCGGCTTCTATAACCACTGCTTCAGTAATCCTCTTCAGGTGTTTCAGACGTACGTGATCAATCACACTTCTACGTCCGCCCGTTCCGGGCGCGAGATGTCGATCCCCAGCGAGGCTGCGGTTCGGAACACGTCCTCTTCGAGCTCCTTGAGCTCGACTTCCTCACCGGCAGACAACATCTCCACGTTGAGGCAGAGGCTCTGCATCTCCTTCATCAATACCTTGAACGATTCCGGTATTCCCGGCTCGGGGATGTTCTCGCCCTTGACGATGGCCTCGTACACCTTGACCCGGCCCTTCACGTCGTCGGACTTGATGGTCAGCAACTCCTGGAGCGCATAGGCCGCGCCGTATGCCTCCAGTGCCCAGACCTCCATCTCACCGAAGCGCTGGCCGCCGAACTGCGCCTTGCCACCGAGCGGCTGCTGGGTGATCATCGAGTATGGGCCGGTCGACCTGGCGTGGATCTTGTCATCCACGAGGTGGATCAGCTTCAAGATGTAGATGTACCCGACAGTCACCGGTGAGTCGAACTGCTCGCCGGTGCGGCCGTTGCGCAGGATCGCCTTGCCGGTGCCATCGACGAGCTGAACACCCTCGGGTGTCTCGTGGGTATTGGCGAGCAGCTTTGCGATCTCGGTCTCGGTAGCGCCGTCGAAGACCGGGGTGGCAACCGTCTGCCACGCCCCAGCACCGCCGGATGCCGGGCTCTCGAGATCGGTAAACGGCTTCCAGCCCTGAGCTGCCGCCCAGCCGAGGTGCGTTTCCAGCACCTGGCCGAGATTCATCCGGGACGGGACACCGAGCGGTGACAGGATGATGTCAACCGGGGTGCCGTCTGCGAGGAACGGCATGTCCTCTTCGGGCAGGATCTTGGAGATGACGCCCTTGTTGCCGTGACGCCCAGCCAGCTTGTCACCGGCCGAGATCTTGCGCTGCTTGGCTACGTACACCCGCACCAGCTCGTTCATGCCGGGAGGTAGGTCGAAACCGTCCTCACGACGGAATTCCTTGACCGCGATCGCCTTGCCGCTCTCACCATGGGGCACCTTCAGCGACACATCACGCACCTCACGGGCCTTCTCACCGAAGATGGCACGCAGCAGACGCTCCTCAGGGGTCAACTCGGTCTCGCCTTTCGGTGTGACCTTGCCGACGAGGTAGTCCCCTGCGTCCACCTCGGCGCCGATGCGAATGATGCCGCGGTCGTCGAGATCGCGGAGCACTTCTTCGGCGACGTTGGGGATGTCCCTAGTGATCTCCTCGGCACCGAGCTTGGTGTCGCGGGCGTCGATCTCATGCTCTTCGATATGAATCGAGGTAAGCAGGTCTTCTTTGACGAGTCGCTCGGAGAGGATGATGGCGTCCTCGTAGTTGTAACCCTCCCACGGCATGAACGCCACGAGCAGGTTGCGGCCGAGAGCCAGCTCTCCCTCGTCGGTTGACGGTCCGTCTGCCAGCAGGTCACCCGCCTTGACCTTCGTGCCCTCGGCAACCCGTGGCTTCTGGTTGATACAGGTGCCCTGATTGGATCGCTCGAACTTGCTGAGTCGCATCGTGTGCTTCTCATTGGTGGCACCATCTTTGACGGTGATGTGATCTCCGGTGACTTCCACCACCGTGCCGTCCACCGGGCTCAGGATCACGTCGCCCGAGTCGTGAGCGGCGCGCCCTTCGACACCGGTGCCAACGAGCGGCGCATCGGCCTGGAGCAGCGGCACTGCCTGCCGCTGCATGTTCGAACCCATCAGGGCACGGTTGGCGTCGTCGTGCTCGAGGAACGGGATGAGCGATGTGGACACAGAGATCAGCTGCTTGGGGGAAACGTCCATGTAGTCGACCTGGTCGGAAGGCACCTGGTCGACCTCACCGCCCGTCTTGCGCACCAGCACCCTGTTGTTGGTGAAGGTGCCGTCGTCGTTGAGCGGTGCATTCGCCTGAGCGATGATGTGATCTTCCTCGGCCGCGGCGGTGAGGTAATCGATCTTCTTGGTGACCTTTCCCTTCTCGACACGGCGATACGGGGTCTCGATGAACCCGTACCGATTGACCTTGGCGTATGTGGCCAGGGAACCGATGAGACCGATGTTCGGGCCCTCGGGCGTCTCGATCGGGCACATCCGCCCGTAGTGGGAGGGGTGCACGTCACGCACCTCGAACCCGGCACGCTCACGCGAAAGACCACCGGGGCCGAGCGCCGAGAGACGACGTCGGTGGGTGAGGCTGGCGAGCGGGTTGGGCTGGTCCATGAACTGGCTCAGCTGGCTTGTGCCGAAGAATTCCTTGATCGACGCAACCACGGGCCGGATGTTGATCAGGCTCTGCGGGGTGATCGCCTCGGGGTCCTGGGTTGTCATCCGTTCCCGGACGACGCGCTCGAGACGGGTAAGCCCAACGCGGATCTGATTCTGAATCAGCTCGCCGACGGTGCGCACCCGTCGATTCGTGAAGTTGTCGATGTCGTCGACCCTGCGCCCTGGTGTGCCGATGCGCAGATCGATCAGGTAGCGAATGGTCTCCAACATGTCATCGTGGCTGAGCAAGCCATGCTGGGAAGCGTCGTACTCGTCGAGCTCCACCGGCTTGCGGCCGAACTTCAGATCGAGCTTGTAGCGGCCAACCCTGGTGAGGTCGTAGCGCTTCGGGTTGTAGAAGAGGTTGTTGATGAGACCACGGGCGGACTCGATGGTGGTCAGCTCACCGGGACGGAGCTTGCGGTAGAGATCGAGCAGCGCCTCGTCCTTGCTGGTGGCCGGGTCCTTCTCGAGGGTGTTGGCAATGAGCTCCGAGCCACCGAACAGCTCGAGCAGCTCGCCATCGCTCTCCCCAAAGCCCAGGGCGCGCAGGAATGTGGTCACGTACTGGCGGCGCTTGCGGTCGACGCGCACCCCGACTGTGTCCTTCTTGTCGATGTCGAATTCGAGCCAGGCGCCACGGCCCGGGATGACCTTGGCTGCGAAGATGTCCCTGTCTGACGTCTTATCGATGCTCAGGTCGAAGTAGACACCGGGAGAGCGGACCAGCTGGCTGACGACAACGCGCTCGGTACCGTTGATGATGAAGGTGCCGTTCGGGGTCATCATCGGGAAATCGCCCAGGAACACCTGCTGTTCCTTGATCTCACCGGTCTCACGATTGAGGAAGCGGGCGGTGACAAAGAGAGGCTTTGAGTAGTTGGCGTCTTGTTCCTTCGCATCTGCGATGGAGAGCGGCTCGTCGCCAAAACGGTGGTCTGTGAGCTCGAGAGCGAGGTTCCCGGTGAAGTCCTCGATCGGCGATACTTCACCAAATATCTGCTTCAGGCCGTTCTCGAGAAACCACGAGAAAGAGTCGTGTTGCACGGCCAGGAGATTCGGGAGATCGTGAACCTCAGGAATCTTGGCAAAGGACAGGCGATCGTTGCGCGCACGAGCCAAGGGAGACTCCTCTTCAAATTGTGAACGACGTTCTAGTCAGTCGAAACGGGTGGGCAGGGTATAGACGGCGAAAGACCAGGATAGCACACAGCTACCCTGGCGATGCAAACGCGGCTTCGCAGGAGACGTAACTCTTCAACTGTTGTGGCGCACGATACAAAAGAATCGCAACCTGTTCAAGAGGCGATCGGCCCATAACCGCTGTTCCCACCTTGCACACTATGGCGCGGTGCGGCGTTCCGCCTCACCTGTGGTGCTTCTCGAAATCCGGCCATGCGGCGATATCGATACCGTGGTTCTCGGGTGATGCGGGCATCTACCACTCCGGCGCATGCGAGTCATCGGCAGAGCGCGGGATACCCTGCGCCGGTGCCTGGTGAGCGATTGCCACCCGGGAACGACCAGAGGAGCGGGCCGAAACCCGCTCCTCTTGTCTCGAAACGGTCGTTGCTACTTCAGCTCGACGGTCGCTCCCGCTTCTTCGAGCTGCGCCTTGGCGGCCTCGGCGGCCTCCTTGTCGACACTCTCGAGAACGGCATTTGGTGCGCCATCGACGACTTCCTTAGCCTCTTTCAGGCCCAGGCTGGTGAGTCCACGGACCACCTTGATCACCTGAATCTTCTGCGAGCCTGCCGCGATGAGCACGACATCGAACTCGTCTTGCTCTTCCTCAACTGCCTCGGCGGTTGCCGGAGCGGCGGCCGCAACTGCCATCGGAGCGGCGGCGGTTACGTCGAACTTCTCCTCAAATGCACTGAGGAACTCTGAGAGCTCGAGGACACTCATCTCCTCGAAGACGCCCAGGAGCTCCTCGGTCGTCATTTTTGCCATGTCATTCCTCCTCGGCCTCTGCGGCCGGGTCTTCGTCATCGGACTTCGCGTCGTCGCCGTCTTCGGCCGAGGCTTCGGCGACCGGTTCGGCCACCTCTGTCTCCGCATCGCTCTCACCGTCAGCACCAGCTGATGCGGCAGCTTCTTCAGCATCCACCGGAATCTCTTCTTCCTCAGCGGGTGCTACGGCTTCGCCGGTTTCTTCGGCCTCTACTTCGACCGTCTCAGCATCGGGTGCTGGAGCAGCCTCTTCCACCTCGACCGCCGTGGCCGCTTCCGGGGCGGCTGCTGGTTCGGCAGCTTCAGACAAAGAGGTATCTCCGGCGGCTTCCTTCTTCTCGATCAACTGCTTGACGACCGATGCTGTGTTGCGGGGCAGCGCCGCCAACAAACCGGCGAGGTTTGCCATCGGCGCCTGCATCACTCCTGCGATCTTGGCGAGAAGCACATCGCGGGATTCGATCTCTGCGAGATGACTGATCCGCTCCGGCGTAAGGAACTCGCCGCGGAGAAGCCCACCCTTGACGGAGAGGGCTTCATGGTCTTTGGCGAAGTCCTTGAGAGCCTTGGCCGCCGCCACCGCATCACCATCGGCGAACGCGATACCCGTCGGGCCTAGAAGGAGCTCATCGAGGTCGGCAAGCTCGAGCTCGGCTGCGGCACGACGCGCCAGGGTCATCTTCACGACCTTGAACTCGGCACCGCCTGCGCGGAGCCCACGCCGCAGCGCCTGCTGCTGCTTGACCGACAAACCGGCGTACTCAGCGAGGAACACTGCGTTTGCGTGCTCGAGACGTTCTTTGATCTCGGCGACGGCCTGGACCTTCTCTGGTCTTGGCATGTGTCTTCCTCCTACTGTCTACGCAAACACGACCTCGCCTCACGTGATGAGGCCACGACTGGCGAGAGAACTTCGGAAAGAAGAAACTCCCACCAAGACAAGGAGGGAGCTTTGACAAAGCAACCTGCGCTGGCGTCTTGTGACTTTATGCCTCTCTCGAGGTACCCGCGGTCTTGGGTCGAGGTATGAGGTTGTGCAATCGCGAACTGTAACCACGGCGGTGTCTTTGCGCAAGACCACACCAACGAACCCCCCTGCGTCGCTGCGCTCCGCGTCCCCCCTGGAAGCAACGTCCTCCCGGAAGCGATAAGACGTGAAAGACCACACCAACGAACCCCCTGCGTCGCTGCGCTCCGCGTCCCCCCTGGAAGGGGGGACAGACGAAACGCCCGAAGCTGTCGGGCGTTTCGTCGATAACGGGTGACCTCTCTGTCCGGAGAGCGGCTCGCTCATGAGGATTCGGGCAGACGGCGGGCCAGGAAGCCATCTACACGTACCACTCTGACGACCAGGGTAGGGGCTGGTATTTATCGAAGTGGCCGAAACCCGCCCTCGGAACGGTGGTGGATCGTCCCTGCCACGGACTTCGGAAGTAACCCGTTGATCTTAAGTTGTGGCCCCGATCATATACCGCGATTTTTGGCTTTGCCAGCGGATTTGTAGTCAGACCTACACCTTCAACCACTCTACGTGGTGAGCTCGACACTCATAAGTGATAATGTCCTAACGAATGGCCTTGACGGCGTCCTCGAGTCGGGGTGGGTCGATGTTGACGCCGGGGCCCATCGTCGATGAGACAGTGACTTTGTGCACAAATCGGCCCTTGGCAGCGGCAGGACGGGCACGGATGATCTCATCGGCGAGTGCGATCAGGTTGCCCTCGAGCTGCTCGAGATCGAAGGACACCTTGCCGATCGGGACGTGGACGTTCCCGTAGCGATCGTTCCGGTATTCGACACGGCCGGCCTTGAATTCCCTGATCGCCTTGCCAACATCCTGGGTGACGGTCCCACTCTTCGGATTCGGCATCAGCCCCCGCGGGCCGAGGATCGAGCCGAGTTTCCCGACGTGGGGCATCATGCTTGGAGTGGCAATAGCGATGTCAAAATCGATCGCGCCACCGGCTGCGATCTCCTCGGCAAGCTCTTTGCCACCAACAACCTCGGCACCGGCTTCTTCAGCCTCGGCGATTGCCTCACCGTCCACAAATGCGGCGACCCGGACGTCCTTGCCGGTTCCGTTGGGGAGACTGACGGTACCCCGCACCAGCTGATCAGCTTTTCGGGCGTCTATGCCAAGGTTGAACACCACATCAATGCTCTCGTCGAACTTGGCGAACGCAAGGTTGCGAACAAGCTGGAGGGCTTCTTCGGGACCGTAGAGGACGCTCTTGTCGTACTGGCTGCGGACGGCCGCGACGTTCTTGGACTTCTTTGCCATGTAATTACCTCCTGTGGTGCAGACGGGGATGGCACCCCTCCCACATATTCAGTTCGCCGGGTTGACCCGGCAGTGATTTGACGTACTGTCGGGCTCAGCCGTCGACGGTGATCCCCATCGAACGAGCTGTACCCTCGACGATCTTCATCGCGGCGTCGATGTCGTTGGCGTTCAGGTCGACCATCTTGGTCTCGGCGATGTGACGAACCTGCTCACGGCTGACCGTGCCCACCTTTTCCTTGTGCGGCTCCGGAGAACCCTTCTCGACCCTGGCGGCCTGGCGCAACATGACCGCGGCCGGCGGTGTCTTGGTGACAAACGTGAACGAGCGATCCTCGTAGATCGAGATCTCGACCGGGATGATCGTTCCCGCTTGTGCGGCGGTGGCATCGTTGTATGCCCTGACAAAATCCATGATGTTGACACCGTGCTGGCCCAGGGCCGGGCCTACCGGCGGCGCCGGGCTCGCCTGCCCGGCTGGAATCTGCAGCTTGAGCATCGTCATCAATCTCTTGCGGCCCATTTGCTAAACCTCGCTTGGGGATCAGTACTTGAGAATCTGGTCGAAGTTGAGCTCGACCGGGGTTTCACGACCGAAGATGTCGACGAGCACCCGCACCTTCGACTGATCGACATTGATGTCCTCGATGATGCCGTTGAAATCGGCAAAGGGACCCTCGACCACCCGGATCGTCTCGCCGACCTCCCAGGCCGGTTTGAACGTGGGCTCCTTCTTCTCCGCCCCCGGTTCCTCGTCCTTGCGGACGCCGAGGATGCGCTCTACCTCGCGGCGAGACAGCGGTGTCGGCTTTGATGCCGAGCCCACGAACCCGGTGACACCGGGCGTGTTCCGAACTGCGTACCAGGTGTCGTCGTCCATATAGAGACGCACCAGGATGTAGCCCGGGAACTTCTTGCGTTGCACGTTGACCTTGCGGCCTGCCTTGAACTCGACGACCTCTTCCATCGGGATCACGACATCGAAGACACGGTCTTCCAGGTGCATCGACTTGACCCGGGTCTCCAGGTTCGCCTTGACCTTCTTCTCGTAACCCGAGTAGGAATGCACGACGTACCAGCCACCGGGAAGGTCGTACGGGCTGGACGGTCCCTTGGGCTTGGCGACAACAACCTCTTCGGCGTCCGCGTCTTCGGCGTCCGCGTCCTCGGCAACGGCGTCCTCGGCAACGGCGTCCTCGGCAACGGCGTCCTCGGCTTCGGCGGCATCTTCGACTTCGGCAACGACCTCTTCGGCAACTACCTCTTCGGTGACATCTTCGGCAACTACCTCTTCCGCAACATCTTCGACAACGTCATCGACGACATCCGCGGCTGCGGTGGGCGCCACGTCCGTGCCCTGACTATCGGGAGCTTCGAGCGTCATCGGTTACCCCGCAGCCCCGAGCAATTGGAGTATCGAGTTCTTCAGCCCGAAATCGAGCGCAAAGGTGTATCCGGTGATGGCGACGGTGACGATGAGCACGACGACGGTGAAGGTGGTCGTCTCTTCCCTGGTGGGCCAGGCGACCTTCTTCAACTCCTGTCGTACTTCGTGAAGGAACTGACGAAAACCGACACGCTCGCGTTTGCGCTGTTGTGGCACAGCTTTGCGGCGTTTCTTGGCACGCTCCTCCTCCTTCGCCTGGAGGCGTCGCATTTCTCGGTTCACGTTTGATTCCTTCCTTGCTGAGCAGGGGTGGCGGGACTCGAACCCACAACCTACGGTTTTGGAGACCGTCGCTCTGCCAATTGGAGCTACACCCCTCAACATAGGCCTGGGGCCGGAGGGGAGTATATGAGGTAGACCACCAAGTGTAAACCTGATGGAGGCCGACCGCGTCGGTCTCAGCGCACTACAACACGGGAGCTTCGCCACAACACAACGGCAACTGCGCCTACGGCGGCGGCCGCAACCGCGCCGGAAGCGGCCACGATCCGACCCATGTGGGATGCGGCCCCGGTCGATGCCATTTGCTCGGGTGGCGCGATTGCCGCCACCACCCCGGCAGTCAAGGGCCGTGGCGCCGCAACTGTGACACCGGCGAGGGTGGAAAGCTGACGACGCAATTTCCCGTAGCGGGCGATCTCGGCCTGGCAGGTGAGGCAGGTGCCCACATGTCGGTTGAGCTGCGCCGAGAAAGCCGTCTCACCGTGAGACGGAGCAAGGAATCGAACCAGGTGACAGGTAGCGCTCATGCGCCTACCTCCATCTCCGACCATAACGAATCTCTGAGTTGTTTGCGACCCCGATGCAACCTCACCTTGGCTGCAGCAACACTGATGTCGAGATGCTGGGCGATCTCACCGTGTGTCCACCCATACACATCCTTGAGCACGACCACGGTACGGACCGACTGCGGCAAATCTGTTAGCGCATCGTGGAGGCGCCCCTGGATGGCAACGGACTCGGCAGCACGCTCGGGCGAGATCGTCTCGGCAACCGGTTCGACGAACGACTCGTCGATTGGGTCGGCCCGGTGCTTGCGCTGTTTGCGACGTTGGGTCCAGGCGACGTTAACGGTGATGCGGTGCAACCACGTGGAGAACTTGGCGTCACCGCGGAAATTCGGCAACGCCCGCCAGGCACGGACAAATGCCTCCTGCGACACGTCCGCAGCGAGCTCGCGATCACCAACTAACCGCACAGCCAATGTGTACACCTCGTCCTGATGGAACCTGACCAGATCAGAGAAGGCCACCCGGTCGCCCTGCCGGGCCCGGGCAAGCATTTCTTCGTATTCAGATCTGACTCTTTGCTGTGCCATCGGGTTACTCGTCCAGCCTGAGGACACCGACTGCGGTCACCAGCTTCTCGTCGCTCCGCGCCACCTCGAGGCTGATCTGGCAATCCTTGTTGTCCGAGGCAACGTCGCCGACTTTCCCACTCACATGCGCAGACTCACCGGGTCGGAGCGGGTTGCGGAACCTGATCTTGAGATGGGCGAGCGGGTCGGGCCTCGGGCTGACGCTCGATGCGACCTGCATCGCCCAGGCCGCCATCAGCAGACCGTGAACCACTATCCCGTCGAGACCGGCATTCCGTGCTGCCTGATGATCAAAATGAATGGGGTTGTAATCGCCGGATGCGGCTGCGTACTTCACCAGGTCGATGCGGCTCGCCGACCTGTCGAGCCCGGGCAGCGACCCGACACCCGGGAAGGGTGCGATACCGGGGTGCTCGTTGTGGCCGCGCATCCACACGACCGGTTCCTTGTGATCCTCGGCATGGCGAGGTGCGGTGCCCTCGCCCATCAGGAAGGTGGCGACAGCATCGACCAGCCGTTCCCCATCCGCATCTATGACATCTGCGACGAATGTGACGAAGTACGAGCCCGATCGTTCCCTGACCCGGTCGACACGACCGGTGACGGTTACGGTCTCTCCTACCACCAGCGGCCGGTACCACGTGAATTCCTGATCGACATGGACCAGCACACCGGTGAACGGCTTCACCCTGACGTCGTCGAGAAAATGGGGAGCCACCACGAACAGCAGGGCGCCGGCATATGCAGGCGGGGCGAACCGCTCCCACCGATCTGATACGTCGCCGGTTGCGCCGACATACTCTGCGACCTTCTCCGCAGAGATGCCGACCCGATACGGCCCGTAGTTGGCGCCGACGACCTCTTCAAGACTCATTGTGCTCTTCAGGGCTCACTGGGAAAAGGCTAACGCCTCGGGCGAACGGATGTGGGATGGTAGATGGCTACCTCAGCCCGGTACCGCACCCGGCTTGGTTTGCCACAGGGTGGACAACTCAAACAGGGCGCTCCGGTGAGAGCGCCCTGCTGGATTCGTGCACGATGGCTCTATCGCGTCTCGCGATGAGGGGTGTGCTCGCGGCACCAACGGCAGTACTTCTTGAGTTCCAGCCGCTCGCGCGTGTTCGACTTGCTCTTGGTTGTCACGTAGTTGCGCCGCTTGCACTTCTCGCAGGCCAACGTCAACGGCGGTCTCTTGTCAGAGGCCATATCTTCTCAATTCCTTCTTCTCCTGTGAGCTCCGTACAAAACAGAGCTGTAGTTCTGCGGGCAGAACTACCAACCTGACCGCCCTCAGGCGGTCAGACAGTTACTTGATGATGTTGATGACTCGGCCGGCACCGACAGTGCGGCCACCCTCCCGGATAGCAAACCGGAGACCCTCATCCATAGCAATCGGCTTACCCAACTCCACCGTCATACTGGTGTTATCGCCAGGCATCACCATCTCAGTCCCCTCAGGAAGAGACACCGAACCAGTCACATCCGTAGTCCGGAAATAAAACTGCGGGCGATACCCATCAAAAAACGGGTTATGCCGCCCACCCTCCTCCTTAGTCAACACATAAACCTGACCCTCAAAATTGGTATGCGGAGTAATCGAACCCGGCAACGCAACAACCTGGCCACGCTCAACATCATCCTTACCAATACCCCGCAACAACAACCCAACATTGTCCCCAGCCTGACCCTCATCAAGCAACTTACGGAACATCTCAACACCAGTCACCGTCGTCTTCTGCACATCACGCAAACCAATAATCTCAACCTGCTCACCAACATGGATAACACCAGTCTCAATACGACCAGTCACCACCGTGCCACGACCAGTAATCGAAAACACATCCTCAATCGCCATCATGAACGGCTTCTCAGTCTCACGCAGCGGCTCAGGAATATAAGAATCAACAGCCTCCATCAAATCCAAAACAGACTGCTCAGCCTCAGGATCACCCTCCAAAGCCTTCAAAGCAGAACCACGAACCACCGGAATATCGTCACCCGGGAACTCATACTCAGTAAGCAGATCCCTCACCTCAAGCTCAACCAGATCCAACAACTCCTCATCATCAACCTGATCAGTCTTATTCATATACACAACGATGTAAGGAACACCAACCTGACGAGCCAACAACACATGCTCACGAGTCTGCGGCATCGGACCATCAGCAGCAGAAACCACCAAAATCGCACCATCAACCTGAGCAGCACCCGTAATCATGTTCTTCACATAATCAGCATGACCAGGCATATCAACATGCGCATAATGACGATTCTCCGTCTCATACTCCACATGCGCAATCGCAATCGTGATACCACGCTCCCGCTCCTCAGGAGCCTTATCAATATCATCAAACGCAGTAAACGCAGACGCACCAATACCACGATCCGACAACACCTTCGTAATCGCAGCCGTCAACGTCGTCTTCCCATGATCAATATGACCCATCGTCCCAATATTCACATGCGGCTTGGTCCGCTCGAATTTCGCCTTAGCCATCTTGCTCTGGGCTCCCTTTGTGGATTGCGGTCTACTACCGGTGCGTAGCGGCGGGCAGACTCGAACTGCCGACCTCGCGATTATGAGTCGCGCGCTCTCACCAGCTGAGCTACGCCGCCGTGTCAAAGCTTCGCTTTGACATTGGACGAACCGTCGCCGGATGCTGCGCATCTGGTCGACGCTTCGTCAATATCTCGCGAAACCTTTCCAACCGACCGGCAGCGGACTGCCGGTACGCGAGCCCTCTCTGGGGATTGAACCCAGGACCTCCTCCTTACCATGGAGGCGCTCTACCACTGAGCTAAGAGGGCCAGTTCGTGGAAGGTTAATCCCACGTGACCCAAGGTGAAAGATGACGGTCGGCATCCCACGCCCCGGGTTTGTGCTGGGAGAAGGATTTGAACCTCCGAAGGCATTGCCGGCAGATTTACAGTCTGCTCCCTTTGGCCGCTCGGGCATCCCAGCTCTGTGTCACTCGTCACGAGCGGCACCGTACGATAGTCGGCGCACACGTCAACAGGAAAGCTGATCGACTGCTCTGCGGTCCCCTAGCGAATCCCCATCTGCATCTTCTCCAACCGGTCGATCCGGTCCTTGATCGGCGGGTGAGTGCTGAACATCCTGGTGAAGCCACCACCGCTGCGCTTGCCGAAGGCCTTGAGCGGATCCGAGATGAATAGCTGCGAAACCGCAGGGTCTACCTTCATTGGGATTTGCGAGCCGCGTTCCAGCTTGGCCAACGCACTCGCCAGAGCCATCGGCGACCCGGTCAACTGGGCACCTGACTGATCGGCCTGGTACTCACGGGACCGGCTAATGGCCATCTGGATAACGGCGGCGGCGAGCGGGGCGAGGATCATGGCGACAAGGCCAACGAGCATCGACCCACCGTTGTTGTCGCGTCTACGGCCCATGCCACCCCAGAAGTACATGCGAGCGAGGAAGGACAGCGCGGCGCCGATGGTGGCGGCAATCGAGGCGATGAGGATGTCCCGGTTGCGGACGTGCGAAAGCTCGTGTGCCAGCACGCCCTCCAACTCGGAAGGATTCATCATCTCGAGGATCCCTCTGGTCACGGCTACGGCTGCGTGCTTCGGGTTGCGACCCGTGGCGAACGCGTTGGCTGCTGCGACTCGATGAAGTACATGCGCGGCATCGGCATGTTCTCGCGGCTGGCCAGACTGCGCACCATGGCATACACCTCGGGCATCTCGTGTTCCTCGACGGCGCGAGCTCGAGCCGCGGCGAGTGCCATCCTGTCTGAGAAGAAGTAGACACCGAAGTTGAACACAACTGCGATGACCAGAGCGATGGCGGCACCATTGCCGCCACGGAGGGCGTACCCGACGGCGACGAAGAGGCCGCCCATGAATCCCAGCAATACGGCTGTCTTGACGTTGTTCATACTCATGATTGTATCCGCAGGCACCCGGTACTTCACCGTTTGAGCTAGACGCGGCGGGCGACCAGGTGATGGCCATCTGCGTGGCCGCGCTCGCCGGCAAGCGGCACCCGGATGGAGCAATCGCCGATCGGCGCGTTCGCGCGTCGCTACCTCGAGATCAAGGGGAAGACGGACCGTGTCGAAGCCCTGCTCCCTCGGCAGCGAGCCCGCCCCTGGACCTTGATCAACGTGGGTGGTAGCGGCGGCTCCCATGTTCCTGCCCGAAGGTGGTTAGCCACACGTCCCGTCCCGCGCCAGACTGACGGCAACATGACCGACACGCTCGCATTGATCGCCATCGTCGCGTGCTGGGGCGCCGTCATCACCTTATGGATAGGCGGTGCGCTGTACAACGCCGCCAACAGGGCGCGCCCGCGGTTGCGCGATCGGCCTAGGCCGCCAGGGATCGTCATCGCCGTGTTCCTGACCTGCGTCATCGTCGCCATCGTGGGCCAGGCAGTCGCACCCGATCTCGTCGTCGACGTTCTGTGGCTTCGCCTGGTCGGGCTTGTCCTCCTGGTTGCTGCGACGATGTTCGCGATCTGGGCCCGCCTCGCCCTCGGCACGTCGTGGAGCATGGCACCAGCCATCGTGGGCGACAGGCGACTCCGAACGACCGGACCCTACGGCGTCACCAGGCATCCCATCTACTCTGGCATCCTGGGCATGGCGCTCGGCAGCGCGCTGCTCGGCGGCTTCGGCGTCTGGGTGGTCATCGTGGCGATCATCGGGATCGCGTTCGCCGCCAAGATCAGGATGGAGGAAGCGCTGCTGCTGGCGACTTTCCCCGACGAGTACCCCGCCTACCGAGAGCGGGTGCCCCAACTCGTCCCGAGCCTGAACCTGCTGCGACGTCGGTCAGTGGGAGCGTAGGCCGACGTCGCGACGATGCTCGTTAACCCTTCGTGGGACGGCCCCGAGCTGGTCCTCATCAACTTGTGGAATTCGACGGTGGTGATCCGCCGCCTTCGCACAGCCGGAAGTACCCGCTGGAAGAGACCCGGTAGTCATATTGGATGCCACCGTTCTCCAGCACGACCCAATAGCCGTTGATCAGGGCCTGGGTGTAGGACTGTCCCGGGACCGGGCACCCGAGGGAACCGTCGTTCCACAACGCCGGCTCGGCCCGGATCACCGTGAAGTCCGACTCTGCGGCTCCGGTTCGATCTCCAGCATCGGCGAGGATGTTCGCCACCAGATCATCCGGCACCTTCCCTGTCATCACGCTTCCCTCCGTTTCGGGTGCGACTTCGTCTGCAACGGTCGTTTGGGTCCGACCGGCGGCGGTGCTCGTTGTCGTGGGTCCGGGTGGAATTGTCAATGCGGGTGTGGTCGTCGTCTCTGTTTCGGCCGTCGAGCCCTGCTCGATTGCGGCGGTGGTGGAAGTTGCGTCGTTTTCGACGGTCTCACCACATGCAGCCAGCACGAGTGCCGCCACCAGCAAGAGCACTGCAAGTCTCATGGCCAATCCCTTTCGTCACCATCTTGGACGGTGGCGGGTCACCGACCGGTTCCCCAAACAGTAGATGCCACCGGTGCCTATCCTCGGCCGTGTCACCCTCCACTCGATGGGAATGGAGCGTTGCCGGGACGTGTTCACATAGAACAGGAGTGACCACATGAATACATGGGAAGCGATCAAATCGCGACGCAACGTACGCAGCTACACCGACAGGCCCATCAGCGATGCCGACCTCGGTCAGATCCTGGAGGCAGCGCGGCGCACCCCGTCATCGCGCAACTCCCAGCCGTGGGACTTCGTTGTTTGCACCGACCGGGACCAGCTCGTCGATCTATCCAACGTGTGGCGGGGTGCCGGTCACGTGGCCGGGTCGGCGGCAACCATTGCCATTGTCGTCCCGAAATCCGACAAGGAATCAGTGCAGTACGACCTCGGTCAGGCGACGATGAGCATCATGATCGCAGCCGCCGATCTCGGCATCGGATCGGGGCACGCGCTCGTCTCAGACCACGAGCTAGCAGCAAGGATCCTCGGTCTGCCCGAAGACCGCATCTGTCTCTGGTTGATTGCGCTCGGCTACCCCGATGATCGGCCGCTAGCACCGATCGAGCACCCGGCGCGACGGCCCTTCGACGACGTCGTCCACCGAGGCACCTGGTAGGTCAGGCGGCTGTGGTGAGCACCACCGAATTGTCGGAACCACGGTCGTTCGGCCAGTAGGCGTCTGCGGCTTCGTCGTTCTCCCACAACACCTGGTTGAAGATGTAGCGGAACTGCACCGCATCGTCTTTGGGCAGCCGGATCTTGAGCCGGAACGGGCCCTTGCCCCGGTTTGCCCGGGTGAGAGCCATCGGCTCCCAATCGAACACGTCGGCGCAGAGATCCACCGATTCCAATCCCGGTGCGTCGACCTCGAAGGTGACCTCGACCTCATCTTTGGTCTTGAAGAAACGTTTGGCGAGCATTGCGCTTACCCCCTCTCATTTCGCTGGCTGAGGCGGGAGCGTAGGGTCGGTGCTGCGCTATGTCGGGGATTTTCTGTCGGGTTGTCGACGACCGATCCAGAAACTACAATCCGACTTGCTTTGTCATGTCATTGTGACATACTCGATCGCAACCTCTCCCGCTCCGTGGGTGGCGAGAGAGTGCCCTTCTGTGGAATGGAACAAACCCGTGCCACGCCGAGCCGGCAGGCCGGGCCGAAGTGGAGGTCTTCATGGCTGTAGGACTCGGGATCATCGGCACGGGGCGCATCGCCCATGCCCACGCCGCCGGGATCAGCAATAACCCGGATGCCGAGTTGGTGTCGGTCTTCGACGTAGTCGGCGATGTTGCCGATGCGTTCGCACGGAGGTACGGATGCAAGTCGGCCGATGTGGACGCTATCGCTGCCGACCCCGAGATCGAGGGCGTCCTGATCTGTACCCCGACTCCCACCCACTCGGCGTTGATCGAGAAGTTCGCAGCGGTAGGCAAGCACGTGTTCTGTGAGAAGCCTGTCGATCTCGATATCGAACGAGCCAAAGACGTGGTCCGGGCCGCAGACGAAGCAGGCGTCAAGCTGATGCTCGGTTTCAACCGCCGCTTCGACCCCGACTTCATGGCGGTACGTGCGGCCATCGACGCAGGGGCCGTCGGTGATGTGGAACTGGTGTTGATCACATCTCGCGACCCGGCACCGCCGCCGGTGTCGTACGCCAGAGACTCTGGCGGTCTGTTCCGCGACATGACCATCCACGACCTCGACATGGCTCGCTACATGCTGGGCGAGGAGCCTGTTGTCGTCTCCGCGCACGGCTCGGCGCTGGTGAACCCAGAGATCGCAGAGTTCGGCGACATCGACACTGCTTCGGTGATCTTGGAGACCGCGTCGGGCAAGCAGGCGGTGATCACGAACTCGCGGCGGGCCACCTACGGCTACGACCAGCGAATCGAGGTGCACGGCTCACTCGGCATGGCTGCCGCCGACAACCACCTCGAAACCGGTGCCGTGATCGGCAACGCAGACGGTTTCACCAAGCCACCATTGCAGAACTTCTTCATGGACCGGTACATCCCGGCGTACACCAACGAGATCAAGGCGTTCGTCAGGAGCATCGCCGAGGACACCGAACCGCCGGCGACCGGGACCGATGGGGTCATCGCGCTCCGGATCGCAGACGCCTGTTTCGAGTCGTTGCGAACGGGTGTGCGGGTGGAGATCTAGACCGCGGCGAGCTCGCGTTTCGACCAGTAGCGGCGGGCCCACCAGGGGCGCACATCTGTGCCGTCTCGTTGTGCCGCCACGGCCTCGCTCCAGCGGGCGATCGCTTCCATGTGGACGTCGAAAGCCTCGGCCGACGAAGGCAGCTCTGCCAGCCATGCCGCCTCGATCCGGTCACGTTCGGGCATGAGGACCGGAGCAAGTACCGCCGGGTTTCGCATCACCATGCGTGCCATGCGCTCGTGGCGCCACCACAGGCTGTTCTCGTCGTCGTGGTCATCAGGCACCGGAGCGAGAGCTACCGGTTCGCCCACCGTGACGGGTTTGAACAGGGAAAGACACTGGGCGGATGTCGCGGTTATCCAGTGACGGTCGGCTGCAAGGTCGGACACCCAGCCGGCAGTGCTGGACGACGATGCAGCCATTCCCCCTCCGTGCATACACGGCATGCGGAGCGTCCCGTTGACCGCCCGATAGCGCGGCCACTCATCTGCGCCGTGGCTGCGGAGTATCCGCATCAGATCGGCGGGGCCGGCCGCGGCCGCGGCGTTGCGGCTGGTGAAGGCGATGCGCAGATCGCAGGCCGCCACCCTGGTGCGCAGCCGATCACGATGAGCTGCGGCGAAGTCCGCAATGGTGAGCCCATTTGAGATAGTGCGCACTCCGGCGTCCACCCGCTCGGTCGCCCACAGCTTGCCCGCTGTCTCGAGCACGATCGCCCCGGCGGGGTCTGCGATCAGAAAGCTGTTGTGATAGGTGAACGAGCGATCCTCATGGCCACAGCCGCCACCCTGCCCGTGACGCTCCAGCAGGTCGATGATGACCCCGGCCGCCTCATCGGCGGTGGTGGCACGCTCGAGGGCGAGCCGCAACAGATCCATCCCGGTGAGACCGGTGTCTGCGTACGGCTGATCGGTGAACACCGCCTCATTGCCGATGGTGACCCCATGCTCGTTTGTGCCCATCTCCGCCCCCCACATCCAATAGGGGCGGCTGATCAACACGGCATGGGTGTGGCTCACCTGTGGAATCTCGAGATAGGTGCACTGCACCGTCGCCGTTGACGGATGGTCGGCGGCCGGGTGCCATTCGGGAATCTGGGCTTCGTTCGGGTCACGGTCGGAGTTCTTTGCAAACAGCACGCCGTCCTGCCCGACAACAACGATCGTGTCACACATCTCAGCGCCTGATCGTACCCGGAAGCAGGAACGGGTACCTCCTGTGCCGCACCCGTTGCTGCCACCACCTGTCGCCGCGTCGCAGCCGCTGCAGCACCGCCCACATCAGTGCATCCTGCCGGTAATACTTGCGGGCCTCGTCGGCCGTCAGCGGCGGGATGACGAGAGAGTTGACGATGTTGAGGAACAGCGGGATGACATCGCCGGCTCGCTCCTTGTTCAGGTTGGCAACGGCATCGACCAGAGCAGGGCGCGCCGAGTGATAGTGGGAGAGGATCTCGTCGAGCAGGAACCGGCGCACCGCGCCTCGGAGCAGCCACGGGAGCGATGCGATGAACAGGTCGAGATTGGTTCGCTGTTTGCCCGCGGCGTCGAGCAGCAGCGGGGTGGTGACATCGAGATAGATGAGATCGTCCTCTTCGACGGCCCAGTTCGAAATCTGGGCATCGATCCCGACGCCGTCGCGGGCGGCACTCATCACCAGATTGCACAACCTGGTCAGCCTGCTCTCGATGAGATCCGGGCCTCCGGTGCGTAGGTCGTCGATGAGCAGATACCGGTAGCGGGGCTGGATGCAATAGGGTGTCACCGGGTCATCACCGACGGCTCGCACCGCGCTCGGTGCCACGGTCACGCCGCGCTGGGTCAGCACGGTCAGGTAGTCCCTCAGCACCCGCTCGTATGCCTCCAGCTCGTGGCGCGTCATCACCGGGAGCCGCTTACACACGACCGGGCCGTCTGTGCCCTCAGCAGCTAGCACCGTAGAGATCTCCCCGTAGTCGATGATGTCGAGCTCCTCGTAGCTCCCCCGGTCGAGACAGTCGAGCACCTGTGCCTCCAATCGATCGAGCGTCTCCGGGGCAATCACGCAAACACCGATCGCACGATGGCGATGATCTCGTCCGCCTCGGCGTCGCCGCTGATGAGGGGCGGCAGGAACTGGAGCACCGATGTGTCGTTGCCCGCGTAGACGGCGAAGATGCCTGCGTCGAACAACAGCTTGGCGGCGAGCATCCCGGCGTCGGGAGCGGGGAAGGCAAGACCCATCATCAGCCCGAGCCGACGAAGCACGAACGGCAGACCGGTGAGACCGGCGGCGAACCTGTCCCCCAGTTGGCGCACGTTGTCGAGGAAGCCCGGCGCCTCGATGATGTCGAGCACGGCAAGGGCGGCGGCGCACCCCGGCTCGGCGCCACCGGCAGTCGAGATGTGGATGAATGGTTCGTCATCGAAGATGGCATGGACGTCACGGGTCATTAGCGTCGCTGTGATCGGGTAGACACCGCCGCTCAGTGCCTTGGCGGTGACGAGCACGTCGGGTTCGAGTGACCAGTGCCGGTACGCCCAGATCTCGCCGGTTCTGCCGAGTCCCGTCTGGACCTCGTCGACGATGAGGAGTGCACCGCGCTCGCGGCAGATCCGCTGCACACCGGGCAAGTAGTCGTCGTCGGGGATCGGCATGCCGAGCGTGGCAGGCACCGGCTCGAGGATCACCGCTGCCGTGTCGTCGTCGACGGCGGCGTCAAGGGCGGGGAGATCGTTGAAGGGGACCTGGGCAAAACCCGGTGGGTTGGGACCGAACGGGTCCCGGTACTCGGCATCGCCCGTCGCCATTGCCAGCCCGGTGTGGCCGTGATAGCCACCGACGGCGGAGATGATGTTGGGCCGGCGGGTGGTGTGGCGGGCGGCTTTGATTGCCACGTCGATCGCCTCGCCGCCGCTGACTCCAAACACAACGCCGCTGAGATGCCCTCCCGTGGTCGCCGCCAGGCGGCGGGCTAGATCGGCACGGCCGGGAGCGGGCAGGTGGTGGTTGCCGAGATCGGCGGTCTCGAGCGAGGCCATCACCGCAGCGACTACCGCAGGGTGACGGTGGCCGAGATTGAAGACACCTCCGTTGCAGTGGCAGTTGATCCAAGAGCGATCGTCGAAGGCATCCCAGAACCGGATACCGTCACGCCGCCCGATGACGGCGTCGAGACCGTAACGCTCGAACATGTCGATCTTCCCGGCATTCACATGCTGCCGGTACAGCTCAAAGACCCTCTCCCGATCCATCCCCCCAGTATCGCGCCCTCAAATCCGGTTCTGGCGTCCAAACGGGCAATATATTGCCCGTTTGGACGCCAGAAGGGTCAATCCGGTGGGGCCCATCGCCAGGCATCCATGGTGACGAAGCCGCCCCCGCCGTCACCGAAGCAGCAAAGCTGTCCCCACATCAGGATCTCCTCACCGGTCCACACCATCTCGGTGGCTTCGCCGCTGCCGGGCAGTACGACGTAGGTCCATGTGTCGCTTGCATCGTGGAACATCGCCCCTTCGCCGTATTGCGGCACCAGGAACCCACCGTCGAGCTGTACGGCACCGGAGGGACCTTCGGCACCGGACAGCGGAACGGTGTCGACCGGGACCCAGACGGTCCCCGCCGGATCGTATGCGACGGTCTCGTGGATGTCGTCTTCCCACGCCACCAACCTGCCGCCGGCGACCGCGGTCTCGGCGCGGGTAGGAGCAATCGGCATACTCACCGCCATCGAGAACGATGCGGGGCAGCGACTCCCATGCGTCGCCGGCCCAGCGGGCCACCTGCCTGCCCCCGCAATATCCCGCAGACCCGATCGCATAGAGCATCCCGTCGACGATACGCAGCGCAGAATCCCATCTATCGCCCGTGCCGCCTCCCGGGTCGGGCAGCTGTGTCCAGGCACCGGTGTCGGGGTCGAACGTGCTGATGCCTGCCGACGTCCACACAGCGGCGAAGTCACCTGTCCACGCCATCAAGCCGGGAGCATCCGGAGGATACAAGCCATCTCCGATGGCGCTCCATTCGTCCCCGCCCGGGTCGTAGGCGAACGTGCCCTCAGGGGCGACGACGATCATCCGGCCATCTGCCCAGACGGCCCGGGACACTGTGGCCCGGTCGACGGGAAACGGCGGCAGCATGCGCCATTCGGACGTATCGGGATCGAAGGCGGCACCGTCGGTGAGTGTGGCGATGGTGTCCCCACCTGACCCGCCCCACACGATCATCTCGTCGCCCGTCCACAGCACATCGTGGTTGCCCCGAATGCTGAGCGGCCCGGGATCGAGATACGAGACGGAATCGAGCGGTCGATGCAGCGGGGAATCGATCCACACTGGTTCGGACGGCAACCCCGGCACATTGCTCCCGACCCGATCGGCAGCGATGACCTGCACCACGCCGGTAGGGCTGCACGCCACGGCCAACTCACCGCAACCTCGCCTGACCGCAAAACCGTCATACGTCACTTCCATCTGGAGAGGCAGCTCCTCGTCTGTCGCCCAGCGCAGTGGCGGAGATAGCTCAACCGTTGGCATCGTCGCTCCGGAACCCGACGTGATGCTCTGCTCCAGTAGCTGCACGATGTCGGGATACTCGGCAACAATGCCGTCGCTGAGCACGATCGTCGCCGACCCGGCACCGGCCTCGAGCGTGTAGCGGTTGAGTGCTTCGTCGAGACCGACCTCCACCAACGGGGGACCCTCACTCCAGTAGGTGCGTCCTAGCAACCATGAAGCCCCATCGCCCCGGTCGACCATGATGGCTCCTCTGATCCTCTGGACCGCAGGATCAACCGGTGTGTCGAACCGCACGATGTACGGCGTGCCATCGGGAAGAGAGCCGCCGATCTCCCTGGCATATTCGTGCGACGACCCGGTGATCGGTGGCGCAGTCGTCGTTGTGGTCGAGGTGGTCGCAGACGAGTTCGCGGGCGGGGCGGTCGACTCGACCGGCCCATACGTGAGCGGGGCGTCGTGGGTGCACGCCGCCGCCAACAACATGACACCTACCGAGACCGTCCCCAACCTCAAACGCATGCGCCAAGTATGTCAGATGCCCCCGCTCATTGGGTTCTGGCGTCCAAACGGGCAATATGTTGCCCGTTTGGACGCCAGATGGGGTTCTTAGTCCGTGTAGTTGACCTTGACCGGGGCGTTGGCGACGCTGGATTCCTGGATGGCGTCGAGGATCTGGGCGACGCGGTAGCCGTCCTCGATCGAACCGTTGGTGAACTCGCCACCCTCGTCGATTGCCGAGAGGAACTCGTACATCATCAGCCCGAAAGACTCGCCGTAGCCGGAGAACAGCAGGTCGAGCGGTACAGGCACCATGTCCTGCACGCCTGCGGAGAACGGGCGGGTCAGTTGCCGTTCCCAAGGAACCGACCCGGACCCCGAGGAGCGGGCGATCTCGTAGAAGGACGGAGTCTCGGTGGAGAAGCGGGCGCTCCCTTCGGTGCCGAACACCTCGATCATGATCCGGTTCCCGGTGCCGACGGCGACGCGGCTCGCCGTCAGGTAGCCCTGGGCGCCGTTGACAAAGCGGAAGATCGCCGACATCACGTCGTCGTTGTCGACGGTCCCTTTCTCGTCGGATAGCTGGACGTGCCCGTGTCCTGCCACCACTCCTTCCGGCTTGAACCTCTCTTTGATGGCGATCGAAGAAATGGCTCCAGTCACCTCGGAGACGTCACCGAAAGTGGCCCGCGCCATGTCGGCGACGTGTGCCCCCAGATCGAGCAAGGCGCCGGGCCCTGCCTTGCCGAACTCGTACCGCCAACTGAACGGCAGCGTCGGGTCCGCGGCGTAGTCGGCCTGGTACTGGACAACCAGATGTACGGGCTCGCCGATGTCGCCGTTGGCAACGTGAGCCCTGATGTCCGCAACTGCGGGGATCCGCCGGTAGTTGAACACCGTGCCGGACACCACCGATGCCTCCCTGGCGGCGTCACGCAACGCTCTGGCATCTGCAGCGTTAGTCGCAAGCGGCTTCTCGCAGAGCACGTGTTTGCCTGCGGCTAGAGCAGCCTGCGTGGCCTCCTTGTGCAGGAAGTTGGGCAGACACACCGATACGATCCCGATCTCGGGGTTGTCGATGACCTCCTGCCAGTCGCCCGCGACGTTCTCGAAACCCCACCGGTCGGCGAGCTTCTGCGCCGCCTCCAGGTTCATGTCGCAGATGGTGTGCAGTGTGGCGTCGAGCCCCGGCACTCTGGGTAGGTGAGCCCGGTAGCCGGCAGCGTGTGCTCCTGCAACCATGCCTGCTCCGAGAATCGCGATTCCTGTCATCGTGTGCTCCTTTCCAAATCCATCGAGGTGCTGATCACCCGTCGGTGGGGACCGCCTTGATCACCGCTTCGTCGTATGACATCTCGAGTCGCTCACCAGGCTGGAGGATCAGGTAGTCGTCCTCCGCCCAATCGCCATCGATCAGCCGCCTGGTGATGACGTACGATCCGTTGAGCGGGTCGAAAGCCCACTCCCTGGCCTCAGCCTCGGCCTGTGCTCTGGCCCTGGTCTCGGCGGGATCGCCGATCCCCATGTCGATGAAGGCCGCCCTGCTGTAGTGGTCGCGCCACGCCCCCATGACCTCCATCAAGTACTCGGCGTTGTCCTCCCCGTACTTCTCGACGTACTCCTCACGCGTCCTGGCGATGGCGTCATCGGTGTTGGCTCCGAGACCGGCGAAGGCGCCGTCGTCGGTGCCTCGCTCCATGTAGTCCTGGACGTACCAGTAGGTGCCGGGGTGCTGGAGCGTCTGTGCCTGATACGCCTGCCGACTCCCGAGAAACAGGGTGATGCAGTCGTGGGCGCGGGGAACAACAACCGGTACGTGACGGGCGACGATGCCGGCAGCCGAGCCACCGCACAGCCCGTATGCGAGCACGATGGCGTCGTAAGGATCGGTGATCTCGTCGATCTCCCCTTGCAGGGTGCGGCGCAGCTCAGGAGGGTTGTCGTGAAGGCCACGCCGGTTGAGCCGGATGTCGACGACATTGGGCGACTGCGCAGCGGCGTAGTACGCCGAGCGTGCCATGACCTCACAGGTGAGAGCTACGAGTCGCATCCGTCGCCTACTTCAGCTTCCCCTCACGATATGCGGACAGGTATTCCATGGCGAAAGCGTTGCGTGCACGTTCTCGCCGATGACGATGAATGGAATGCGGTCACTCATGTTGTCCCTCCGGGTTTTCGAGGACTCCGTTACTGGCAGGTCGGCCGACTATCCGCCTTCCACCATCCGCATGGCGATCTCGCCCCATTGGCGAACACGGTCCGGCTCGCTGCGGATCGTCGTGATGTCTTTCAGCGAGAACTCGAGAGGGCACCCGTGCTCGCTGGTGGCGGCGAGCACCTCGTTGAAGTCCTTGACGGCGAGATCCGGGATGAACGTGTCCATGGCCATGATCGCCGGGTTTGGCTTGCGGGAGAACACAAAGTCGGGCCCGATGTTCTCGGCGCCGATCTTGACGTCGGCCCAAGGGCTCATCGAGATCTTGCGGACGTTCGGCATCTGCCGGATCCAGTCGATCCGGCTGTGCAGTGGATCGCAGCAGCCGTAATAGCCGAGGCCAAAGCGGCTGTAGTACTGGCTGATGTACGGGACGTCCATCTCTGCCCACATCTCGTCCGAGGTGGAAACGAAGAGCTGAGCCATGCCCCAGATCCAGTTGTCCTTCGCAGTTGCATGCTCGGGGTCGAACCCTTCCTTCGGGTTGTGGTAGCCGGGTAGCTCGTTGGTGTGCCCTCCGGTGCAGTGCACCCGGTTGAGGTCGTAGCCGAGCAGGCCCTTCTCTTCCAGGGTGTCCAGCTCGGCAAGGCGCACCTCGGTCATCCTGGCCGCGATGGCCTTGAGGAAGTCGGGGCGATCGATCAGGTCGTAGAGGATGTTCTCGGGGGTGCGCAGTTCCTCGATGTCGTCCCAGAGCGCAAACCACGGCAACAGGCCCTGCATCCGGATGTCGAGGATGCCGTCGAGAGCCTGGAGCGCCTTGTTGTAGACGATCTCAGTCTTTCCGGCGTCGAGCTCGATCGTCGGCGGGCGCAACTGCTCTAGCGCCTTCTCGTCCGGGATCCGGTCGGTGTATTGGTGCGAGGCGATGGTCCCTTCGCTGCCTTGCTGAATCGTTTCCTCGACGATGTCGATGCCGAAGCCATCGTGTTTGACGACCTTGGAGATATCGACATATGGCTCGACGACCATGTCGACCGGCCAGTTCTCCCACGCATAGATGGTCTGACGCAGCACCTGCTCGAGCGAGCGAGCGAACTCGTCTGTGGTCCTCAGCACGAGGAAGTCCTCCTCTGCCGCGCAGCTCGTGCCACGGCAGCTCGTCGATCATCACCATCGGACGCTGGGGCTTCAGGGAGTTGAGGTCCCGCCACATCTTGATCTTCTCTTGCTGCACCGGCAGCGCGGCGATCTCGGCAATCCGCTCAGCGAGCGGCCGAATGATGTCCACCTCTTGTTGTGACAGCGGTCTATCTGGGGCGCCCACGTCGACCCACGGCGTGCCAGCGGACCACGTGAGAGTCCATAGCCAGGGCGACTTGCCAGCGGGGATTGCGGCCACTGCTGCCTCCCCCTACGCCAGCAACCCACGGGCCAGATCGACAGCAACACCGGCGTCTGAAGCGTAGCCGTCGGCGCCGATCTGCTCGGCGTACTCAGGCGTCGTGGGAGCACCACCGATGACGACACGGGTGTCGAGACCGGCTTTGCGTACTGCTTCGATGGTCCCGCGCATGTTGGGCATCGTGGTGGTGAGCAGCGCCGAGAGACCGATGATGTCGGCGCCGTGCTCGGTAGCGGCAGACACAAACCGGTCCGCAGTGACGTTGACCCCGAGATCGACGACTTCGAATCCGGCACCCTTCCACATCATGCCGACGAGGTTCTTGCCGATGTCGTGGAGATCACCTTCGACGGTGCCGACCACAGCGGTGAACTCCGGCGTGACGCCGGCGGCGACCAACTCCGGCTCGAGAATCACGAGGGCTTCCTTCATAGCCCTGGCTGCGATCAACATTTCGGGGACGAATAGCTCGCCTTCCTGGAACTTCGCACCCACCACATCCATGGCCGAGGTCATGGCATCGAGCACGTCCTTGGGATTTGTCCCTTCGTCGATGGCGGCCTGGGTGATTTGGATCGCTTTGGCCCGGTCGCCGGCTTCGACGGCCTGCTGAAGCTGCGCAAGATCGGCCATGGAGAGCCTCCTCTATCGATCGCATCGAGCGTTTCATCAACCCGGGAGCAACGGTCGCGACGGAGACATGGCTCTCGCCGGGCGTATCTCGGTTCTCCCGGCGATGATAGAAGCCGCAGACTTCATATGTCAATATGACAAGACAATTCGATTTCGCCCGGTGTCATTGGATTTTTCGCACCTGCCGGGCCCCGCGCTCGGTCGTTTGTCAGCTTCACCGCGGCAGCCAAATCCCGGGGAGACATTTCCGGTGGAGATGGCCCGTGACCGCGTTCTTCCTCTCTGCTTGGAGACGCTCGCCACGGCACATTGCCGCTGTCGTGGGAGGTCGAGCAGCCGTAGCAACCGGCCCGAGATGGGATTGAGATCCACCACACGAACCCGCTATCGTTGGCAGCCGCCGGGGAGGGCGTGGGTCGGGTTTCGCTCGACCGGAGGCACGCGCATGAGGCCCGGACTCGAAGGGGTAAACGAGGTGGAAGAAAGGGGCCCTACACGTGTCTCGACGAGTCTTAACGCTCATATCGACACTCACGCTCATCTTCTCCATCGCAGTACCCGCCTATGCATCGACGCAGTCGACGACGAGTACATCTGAGAGCCCAACAGCTTCGGTGAGCCCGGAGCTCCAGCTTGAAAAGGTGAATGTAGACGCCGCTGCGGTCAGCACACTCAAGGGCGCCACCGAGGGGATATTCATTGTCCGCCTCGACGGCGCGCCGCTTGCGAGTTATCGCGGCGGTGTGGCGGGACTCTCCGCCACCAGCCCTGAGGCAACCGGGGTCGAGAAACTCGACACCGCGTCGGCTGACAGCATCGCATATGCGGACTATTTGCGTAGCAGCCAGGCCACATTCGTGGGCAGGTTGGAGAAGACACTCGGCCATAGCGCCGACGTGCGATACAACTACATCAACGCTACCAACGGTCTTGCCGTCTGGCTGACACCGAGCGAAGCAAGCCGCGTGGCTCGCATGCCCGGGGTTGAGTCCGTTCAGCAGGAGGTCATCCAGCAACTGGCGACCGACGTTGGGCCAACATTCATCGGCGCGCCTTCCATCTGGGGCGGAGACACTTCATGTGAAACGGGTGGTGACTGCGGCGAAGGTGTCGTCGTCGGCGTGCTCGACACTGGCATCAACGCGGCCAACCCGTCGTTCGCCAGTCCCGGCCCGGTAGACAACTATGTCTACACGAACCCACTCGATTCGTATGTCGGCGTCTGTGACAACACGGACCCGGACTACGACGAGACGTTTGTGTGCAACGACAAGCTGATCGGCGCCTGGGACTACACCGGTCTCGGAGCATTCGACAGCGATGGTCACGGCTCCCACACTGCGAGCACGGCGACGGGCAACTTCGTCGACGCATCTGTGGTTGCTCCAACGCTCACCGTCGACGTGACGATCTCGGGTGTCGCACCGCATGCGAACCTCATTGCCTACCACGTCTGTGATGAAGATGGATGTCCTTCGTCGAACACGATGGCAGCAATCGACCAGGCAATCGCAGACGGTGTGGACGTCATCAACTACTCGATTGGTAGCCCCTCAGCCGAGGATCCGTGGACCTCCGACGAGGAACTGGCGTGGCTGGCAGTGCGCGAGGCGGGCATTTTCGTGGCCCACTCGGCGGGCAACGAAGGCCCGGACGCGGCGACAGTCGGCTCACCGATGGCACCGTGGATGACCCACGTCGCTGCGGTGACCCACAACCGTAAATACGTCAACAACCTGGTCGACTTGACCGGCGGCAACACAACGCCACCGGACGATATAGCAGGCCTGGGATTCACATCCGGCTATGGACCGGCGGAGATCGTCTATGCCGGTGATTACGCATCGGATCTGACCGACACACCGGAGCTATGCGGCGTCGGCCTCATCGGCGACAACGAGTCACCGTGGCCCGCCGGTACCTTCGACGGTGAGATCGTTGTCTGCGACCGCGGCACGTTCGGCCGGGTGGAGAAGGGCGCCAACGTCCTCGCTGCCGGCGCCGGCGGCTTCATCCTGGTTGACGACGGCAGCGGTCTGGTCGGAGATGGCCACGACCTGCCTGCGGTGCACATCACCCAGAGTGATGGTGAGGTCCTGAAGACCTGGCTCGCCGATGGCGGGGCCAGCCACACAGGCACGATCAGCGGCGCAACAGCCGATTACTCGGCGTCCAATGGCGACATCATGGCGGGCTTCAGCTCGCGTGGCCCGAATCAGTCGGTTGCCAACATGATCGCCCCGAGCCTGGCCGCCCCCGGCGTCGATATCATCGCCGCCAACGGCACAGACAACGCCGTGTCGTGGGGTTTCCTCAGTGGTACGTCGATGGCGTCACCACATATTGCCGGTGCTGCAGCTCTGCTGGTCGGAGTGCACCCGGATTGGACTCCTGCCGAGATCCAATCGGCGATGATGACAACCGCCACAACTGAGGTCCTCAAGGAGGACGCCTCAACCGCGGCGGACGCGTTCGATCAAGGATCAGGACGGGTCCAGCTCGAAAATGCTGTGGATGCTGGTCTGCTGATGGATATCGACAATGCGACGTTCGCAGCTGCCGACCCGGCAACGGGCGGAGACCCGGGCACGTTGAACCTGCCGAGCATGGCCAACAGCCAATGCGTGCTGGAGTGCTCGTGGACCCGCACGGTCACGGCGACGGCCAATGGCACTTGGACGACCTCGGCTACAGCAGCCGACTTCGGCCTTTCGGTGTCTCCGACCACGCTGACTCTCACCGCAGGTGAGAGTGCCGACATCACAATCACGGCCGACGTATCGTCTGCCGCGCCCAAGGTGTGGGCCTTCGGCGAGGTGAGCCTGGCGTCGTCCGGCATGATGCCGGATGCTCATCTGCCGGTTGCGGTTCGCCCGACGACCGGTGATTTCCCGGCTCTCGTCAACATCGAGGCACGGCGTGATGCCGGTTCCGTGCACCTGACCGATCTGACGGCCATCGAGATCACCGATTTCACCGTGACCCCGTACGGGCTCACCAAGGGTGATGTGACCTCGTTCCTCGTTCCCGAGGACGCGACCAACGACAGCTCCTACGACTCCAGCCAAGGAACGTGGGTGACGACGGTCGATGTCCCCGACGGTGCGCAGCGACTCGTCGCCGAGACCTTCGACACAACTGCACCGGACCTAGACCTACGTATAGGCACCGGAGACAGCCCGAGCGAAGCCACCGAGGTGTGCACGAGCGCAACGGCCAGCAACGAGGAGTACTGCAACGTCGATGCTCCTACGGCAGGCACCTATTGGATCCAGGTTCAGAACTGGCAGGGCTCCGGCGCTGCGGAGGACGAGGCCTCGATCTCGATAGCGGTCGTCACCGCAGACGAGGGCAACCTCGACTTCAGTGGACCGGCCAGCCAGCCCGAGTTGGAGCCATTCGATGCGGACGTCATCTGGGATCTCACTGATCCTGCGTTGGGCGACCGTTATTACGGTGCAATCGGCATGGACACCGGTGAGTCCGCACCTGCGGTATCACTTGGTGCCAGGAACAACATCGGTGTCATCAACGTCGACCTGATGAGGGTCGGTGACGATGTATCCAAGACCGCGGTGGTCGACGGCGACGCCGAGCCGGGGTCTGTTGTGACGTTCGAGATCGTCGTAGAACCGAACCCGACGGCAACCGACCTCGAGTATCAGATCGAGGACGTATTGCCTGACGGGCTCACCTACGTACCAGGTTCAGCGACCGGTGGCCTCGTCGAGGACTCCGGGACGTTGACGTGGACAGGGGTGATGCCCGCCATCGGTGAGGCCTACTACACGGTCACCGACAGCAACACGGACGCCATGTGCGACACCGGGTTCGGCGGATATCTGGATCTGGCAGCATTCGAGATCACTCCCGACGCTTCGATTTCCGGAGATTCGACGCAGTGGTCTGCCTTCTCAGGGCAGAACCCGTTCCAGTTCTTCGATGACGAGTACGCCGGGTTGAAGTTCACCGATGACGGCTTCGTCGAATTCGGTAGCGGTTATCCGGCTAGTGCGGAGCCCTGGACTCCCCAGGTGATCCCGGACGCGGCGCCGCCGAACGGCCTGATCGCCGGGTTCTGGCACGATTTCGAGATCGTCTACGACGCAGCGACAAACAGCGGTGTGTCCCTGGCAACGGCAGGGCCGGAGACGTCGGTTGTCGAATACGACAATCTGCGTGCTTTCGGCACCACCACGCCGATGATGGACATGGAGATTGTTCTCACGTCCACCGCCGACAACACACCGGGGTACTACGAGGCAGTTGTGGCATTCGACAATGTCACCAGCACACCCGTAGGCACTATCGGTGTCGAGAACAAGACGGGCACGGAAGGCGAGGCGGTGTTGAACAACGCCGACTCAACCGGTGTCATCAGCGACGGATACCAGGTCTGCTTCAATCTCACACCGGGATTGAGCGACCCGAAGGTCCTGACCTACGACGCGGTTGTCTCGCCGGATGCCGAGAGCTCTGTGATCACCAACGAGGTGTCTCACACCGTCGACCAGCTCGGCGCCAAGACCGAGGTCGCTTCGTATGACCTCGCAGTGGGTGTCCCTGTGGCGCCTACCGACGGCGACAGCCTGTGGGCTGAAAATGTGCTGTCCGACAGCCTGACCCTCATGTGGGATCCGGCGAGCGACGCCAGCGGCATCGACGCTTACCACCTGTATGTTGATGGTGAGCCTCTCGGTGACGTCGCAGGCGACGTCACCGAGTACGCAGTCTCGGACCTCATGCCGCAAACCACGTACGAGTTCGAGGTCGTGGCTGAAGACGGGCCGGGCAATCTCTCTGATGGCCTGACTGCGTCGGTGACCACTGCGACGGACTTCACCGATGACAACTTCTCGATCTTCGAGAACGACATCGAGTGGCTGTCCGGCATGGGTATCACCAAGGGATGCAACCCTCCGGTCAACGACATGTACTGCCCGGAGAGGACGCTGACGCGTGGCGAACTGGCAGCGATGATCAACCGTGCGCTGGATCTGCCTGCGGCGACTGATGACTACTTCACCGACGATGACAACTCGATCTTCGAGGACGCCATCAACCGGTTGGCTGAAGCAGGTATCACCAAGGGATGCAACAAGGACGGAACGCTGTTCTGTCCCGACACCGAGGTTACCCGAGGTGAGATTGCGGCATTCTTCGACCGTGCGTTGGATCTGCCTGCGGCGACTGATGACTACTTCACCGACGATGACAACTCGATCTTCGAGGCCAACATCAACAACCTGGCTGAAGCAGGCATCACGAGGGGCTGCAACCCGCCCGCAAACGACAACTTCTGCCCGCTTGACAACGTAACCCGTGGTCAAATAGCGGCGTTCTTCCACAGAGCTCTCGGTTAGCCGGGACATAGGGAGAAGAAGTCAGAGAGGGGCGCCCCAACCGGGGCGCCCCTCTTCTTTCCCGACGGGGAGGGTATCAATCTATTGCGGCAGTGCGGATGGTGGTCGCCAGGTGATCGAGGGTCTCGCGGCTCGGAGGGTCGCCGTACGACGCTCCGATGTGGACACCGTCGCCGCTCCAGCGCGGGATGACATGGAGATGCGCGTGCATCACTTCTTGACCGGCGGCAGCGCCGTCGGCGAGGAACAGGTTGATGCCTTCGGTCTTGATGGGTGACGCCCGCAGCGCGGCGGCGAGCCATTGGCCGATGAGCGCCATGTGGGACATCGTCTTGCCGGGGATGGTGGCGACCCTGGCGTGATGCTCTCGTGGGACGACAAGT
This sequence comes from uncultured bacterium, assembly GCA_963777645.1. Taxonomy (GTDB): domain Bacteria; phylum Actinomycetota; class Acidimicrobiia; order Spongiisociales; family UBA5794; genus JAAETI01. Next base: position 271,928 of record CAVZRA010000002.1, read on the forward strand.
AGGTGGCCCGGAGTCGCCGGGTTGATATCCATGAAGGCGACGATGTTGTCGTCTTCGGTCACGACACTGGCCGGTAGCTCACCGGCGATGATCTTGCAGAAGATGCATGATGAATCAGTTGCCATGGCCTGAGGCTACCGCCGTCACACCTCGACAACCAGAGCCCGGAAGTCCCCGAGCCCGCGGGGGTGCAGCAGGGTCTCGGCGTTGATCCGGTCGCTCTTGATCTCGAGCTGTCGCATGGTCTCGCCTGCCCTGGCGTGAGCGAGCTCCTGTTGCTTCATCCCTGAGATGATCTTGCGGAGACCCCATTCGGCGAGGAAGTCGTCCTGGCGATACAGCTCGGCGGATCTGGCGTGTTGCCGGGCAATCGCAACGAGTGCGGTGAAGTTGACGTCGACGGTGATGTCGGTCTCTCCCGGTTCGAGCAACGGGTCGGGCCCCAGGTGATGGCCGCGATAGGTGCGCAACGTCCCGAGGTTGCGGCGCGGCTCGAGCTCCTCTGCGGTGGCGCCGTAGTCGATGAGCAATATGACGCCACCGGCGAGAAGGGCGATGGCGTCTTCCAGCCAGCGAGCGGCGGCGAGCTGCACCTCGACGACTCCCGAAATCGGCACGACTCCCCCGTATGTTTCTGCCCATGCGGCCACTTCGGGGCGGGCCGCAACCGTGCAAAAGCCGAACTCGTCGCCCACAACGCCGACGTAATGCTCGCTCCAACCTTCCTTGGTCTTGACCGCGATCGCCACCGGGAGATTGTCGATGAGCTCGTTGGCCACGATCGCACCGCTCAGCCCGGTAGGCAGGTCGCCGAGCGATCCGACGATCCGGTCTGTGGGAAGCACGTCGGCGAGGCTGTGGCGTGCCGTCGGTGACGCTTCCACGGCCCAGGTGCTCAGCTCGCCGAGCTCGTCGAGGATGGGGCGGAGCAGCGACCCAGAGCCTGCGCCAGCTTCGACAATGGTGTCGATCGACCTTGCTGCGAGGAACCGTGCGATCGTCTTGCCGAACCACGGGCTCACCTCGGGGCTTGTGAGGAAATCCCCGGTGGCCGAAGACCGCACCGGCCCGCTCGCAAAGAAACCGCCTTCCCCGTACAGCGCCATGTGCTGAAACCTCTCAAACGGAATCGGCCCCTCGGCAGCGATCCTGGCACGAATCAATTCAGCTGCGCTCATGGCTACTCCGGTGGAGGGTGGTTGCAGCGTAGTGGGCGCCTCCTATGCTCTGGGCATGTTGCTGGACATCTTCGGGCTCGCCACTGCAGTGCTGCTTTTCTGGGTCGGGGTTCGCGTACTCCGTCATCCGAATGCATTTCGGAAACGGTTCGATGGGACGTACGACGACAAGACAGTGACGCAGCTGGTGCGGTGGTTGCCGCCCCTATTCATCATCTACGGAGTACTCGTCATCGCCCTGTGGCTGTTCGCCCAATTCCGCGGCTGATCGCACGCCTCCCCGACCTTCGCCCTCCCTCCCTCTTTCGTCCTCCCTTGAGGGAGCACAGCGGAGCGGCGTGGTCAACCAACTAGGGGCTCTCCCACCCTCTTTCGTCCTCCCTCGGGGAGCGGAGCAGCGACGCAGGAGGGTGAAACCTCAACGTGGCCACCCACCTAACGGTCTCTCCCACCCTCTTTCGTCCTCCCTCGAGGGAGGACGCGGAGCACAGCGACGCAGGAGGGTGAAACCTCAACGTGGCCACCCACCTAACGGTCTCTCCCACCGCGGTCGAATCTGACGATCCGACCGACCCTCCCGCTGGGAGGGTGAAAGACAGAGGGTGAAAGAGAAACGGTGAGGGGTGCTAGAAGCCGGCTACGAAGACTTTGGTCATCTCGCTGAGGCTGGAGAGGATGCCGGGGAAGAAGCCGACCGCGATGACGCCGACGGCGGCGATGGCGAGGGCAAGACCGAGCGCCGGAGGGACGGAGTCTTCGCGAGCTTCGCCGGAAAGCACATCCTCGGGTACCGGATCGAACCAGGCGGCTTTGACAACCTTGGAGTAGTAGACGAAACCGATAACCGAGTTGACCGCGGCGATGATGGCGAGGGCGATAGTCCAACTGTTACCCGGGATGATCAGCGAGCGGAACATGACGAACTTGGCAAACCAGCCGGCGAGCGGCGGCACTCCGGCGAGCGACAGGAAGAACACGAGGGTCAGCCCGGCGAGCCCGGGGGCGTACTGGTAGAGGCCACCCCAGTCGCTGATCTCGGCCGACCCGATCCGTTTCGACCCGGCGATGACGACGGCGAATGCGCCGAGGTTCATGAAGGCGTAGACCAGCAGGTAGGTGACGGTGGCGAAGAACGCCTCCTCGAGTTGCGGACCCGTGATACCGGAGGCGACGGCGGCCCCGAACGGGGCCAGGATGAATCCGCCCTGGGCGATCGACGAGTAGCCGAGCATCCGGATGATGTTGCCCTGACGCAGCGCGGTGAGGTTGCCGAGCGTCATCGATAGCGCCGCCAGGATCCACAGCGCAGGGCCCCAGATGTTGCGGAGGCCGGCAAAGGCTGAGTATGAAATCACCAGCAGGCCGACGAAACCGGCGGCTTTGGAGACGACCGACAGGTAGGCGGTCACCGGCGCGGGGGCGCCCTCATAGGTATCGGGGGTCCAGAAGTGGAAAGGCACCGCGGAGATCTTGAACCCGAACCCGAGCAGGGTGAACAGGACACCGAGGGTCAACAGTGGCGCATCGCCGAAGCCGGGGCTTGCCAGCTCACCGGTGACCACTGCTTCCCGAATCCCGGAGAAGGTGAGCTGTCCGGTGACGCCGTAGACAAGCGACATGCCGAACAGCAGGATCGAGGCCGAGAGCACCCCGATGATGAAGTACTTGAGCGCCGCCTCCTGCGATTTGCGATTGCCCTTGCGCCAGCCGGCGAGCAGGAAGGTCGGGCCGGTGACCAACTCCAGGGCGACGAAGATGGTCACGAGGCCACGGCTGGAAGCCATGAACACTGCACCGAGCACCGATGCGAGCATGAGGAAGTAGAACTCACCCTCCCAGTAACGGCCCTTCTCGAGGTAACCGGTGGAGATGAGCAGCGCTACGAACGCTGCACCAAGGAACAGCCCCTTGAGCACCAGCGAGAACGTATCGACGACGTAGGAGCCGTCGAACATGCTGCGCGCCCCGGTGTACTCGCAGAACGAAAGCGAGTCGCACAGCCCCAGGGTCAGCACAGGGATGAAGGCGAGGAACAGCCCCACCAACCCGACTACGGCGGTCCAGGCTTTGCGCACCGGCAACAGGTCGACAACGAGCACACCCATGACTGTTGTTGCCAGGATGATCTCGGGCGCAAGCGCGTGGTAGTCGAGTGGACTCACCGATCAGCCTCCTAGAGCCTTGCTGACGGTGGTCACCAGCTGATGGACCGCGTCGTTGGTGGCACCGAAAATGATGCGAGGGAAGATGCCGATGGCGAGGGTTGCCAGCACAAGCGGAACCCACGACATCAGCTCGAACTTGTCGACGTCGTGCAGTTCGTGGCCTTTCCACTCCTCCGAAGGCTCGCCGAAATTAACCCGTTGCAGCATCCAAAGCAGATACCCGGCTGCGAGCACGGTGCCGACGCCGCCGATCACCATGAGGGTGCGGAACAGCGTGGTGGAGAGGCCGTGCAGCGGGTTGAACGATGCCAGCAGCGAGAGGAACTCGCCCCAGAACCCGGCGAGACCGGGAAGGCCGAGCGATGCCATTGCGGTGAAAGCGAGGATGCCACCCATGATCGGCATCAGCGTCTGGTTGCCGCCGAGACGCGCCATCTCCCTGGTGTGATAGCGGTGCGACATCGAGCCTGCGACGAAGAACAACAGGCCGGTGATGACACCGTGGGCGACCATGCCGATGATGGCGGCATTGATGCCGATATCGGTGAGGGTGGCGATACCGAGCATGACGAAACCCATGTGCCCCACCGAGGAAAAGGCAATGAGCCGTTTCATGTCGGTCTGGGCCAAACAGGCCAGCGAGGCGTAGATGATGCCGATCACCGCCAGGATTGCGATCGCAGGTGCCCAGTTCTTTGCCTGGGCGGGGAGGATGGGAATGGCGATGCGGATGAAGGCGTATGTGCCCAGCTTCAGCAGGATGGCGGCAAGCAGCACGGAGCCGACCGTGGGAGCTGCGGTGTGGGCGTCCGGCAGCCAGGTGTGCAGCGGGAACATCGGCACCTTGACGGCGAAGCCGAGGAACAGGGCGGCGAACACCCAGAAGGCGAACTTGCCGAGCGCCGCTTCTGCAGTGCCTCCGGACAGATCCATGATGGAGAATGTCTCCATGCCGCTCTTGAAATAGATGGTGAGGAAGCCGAGCAGCATGAACGCCGAGCCGAACAGCGTGAACAGGAAGAACTTGATGCTGGCGTATAGCCGCATCTCGGTTTCGAGTCCGATCACCGGTACCTTGATCCTGTTGCGGTCACCCCAGATGCCGATCATGAAGTACATCGGCAGCAGCACCACCTCGAAGAACACGAAGAACAGGATCAGGTCGAGTGCAACGAACGTGCCGTTCATGCCGGTGGCGAGCACCAGGATGAGCGCCGAGAAGATCTTCGGGTTGTGTGGCTCGGGCCAGTGGTTCCACGAGTAGATGATCGCCAGCACCGTCATGAAGGTGGAGAGCACCAGCAGTGGCAGGCTGATCCCGTCGATGCCGATCGAGTAGTTCGAGTTGATGGCGCCGATCCAGGTCAGGGTCGAGTCGGGACCGAACTGGATTTTCTGTGCGGCGCTGTAATCAAACTGGAACACGACGACTACCGATAGGACAAACGAGACACCTGCAAACAGCAGTGCCGTCCACTTCTGGGCTTCTTCCTGCGCCTTCGGTATTGCCAACACGGCCGCCGCTCCGACCAGTGGCAAGAAGACGATCAGGGTCAGAGCCCAACCGTTTTCAAACGAACTCATGTGTACTCGTTTCCTCCTATCAGAAGATGATGAATCCGGCGACGAGGACGAACAATCCCCGTCACGATGAAGAAGGCGTATTGCTGGACACGGCCGGTCTGGAGCAACCGGAGCAGCCCACCCGAGCCGCCTGCCGCCGCCGCTGAGGCGTTGATGGCGCCGTCGACGCCACGCTGGTCGAACCAGTAGACCAGTCTGGCGAGCCTGGTGGCGAGGAACCCGGCACCGTTGACGACCAGGTCGATGACGTGCCCGTTGAACCAATCGACGCCACGCGGCCACCGGGCCGCGGATCGGCCGGACGATGCCGTCCATGTAGAAGTCGTCGATGTAGTACTTGTGCTCGAGCAGCGGGTAAAGCACCGGGATGCGGAACCTGTCCCGTTCCTGCTGGGTTTCCTTGTCGGCGAACCAGAGGAAGTAGCCGATGACGACACCACCGAGCGGCCGCCAGGGTGCCGAGGCCTGCGAGACGCATAGTTGATGCCGGTGGCGTGGTGCTCGGTGATCGCATAGAACAGGGCGCTGACACCCTTGGTGTGGAACTCGGTGACCCCGGGGATGTTGATCCAGCCGATGACCACCGAGAAGAAGGCAAGAGCGACCAGCGGGTAGGTCATGATCTTGGGCGACTCGTGAGGATGGCCGTGGCCCTTGTAGGTGCCGAAGAAGGTGAGCGAGACGGCCCGCATCATGTAGAAGGCGGTGATGAAAGCACCGAGCGATGGCGACCACGAGCACGAAGTTGGCGAGGGCGGCACCGCCTTCCACCGTTGCGTAGTTGCCGCCCGCGTACTGGATGCCTGCAAGGATCTCGTCCTTGGACCAGAACCCGGCGAGCGGGACGATGCCGGCGAGGGCGAGCGAGCCGATGACGAACGTCCAGAACGTGTACGGCATGTGTTTGCGCAGCCCGCCCATGTCGGACATGTTGTTGGAGTGCACCGAGTGGATCACCGACCCGGCGCCGAGGAACAGCAGCGACTTGAAGAAGGCGTGGGTGAACAGGTGGAAGAGCCCGGCGGTGTACGCGCCCGCGCCCATGGCGGTGATCATGTAGCCGAGCTGCGATAGCGTCGAGTAGGCGAGCACCTTCTTGATGTCATCCTGGACCAGGGCGATGAGGCCGGTGAGGAACAGGGTGAGGGTGCCGATGATGATGATGATCCAGCGGACGTCGTTTGCGAACCCCGGGGTGCTGAAGAACGGGAAGAGACGGCCGAGCAGATAGACGCCTGCGGTGACCATGGTGGCGGCGTGCATCAGCGCCGAGACCGGGGTGGGCCCGGCCATGGCGTCGGGCAGCCAGACGTGCAGCGGGAACTGGGCGCTCTTGCCCATCGCCCCGATGAAGATGGCGAGGCCCGCCCAGAAGCTGAAGTGCGCCAGCGGTGGAGTGGAGGTCTCCGTGGGCGACGACGTCCATGATGTCGGTGAACCGGAACGAGCCGACGCTGAGCCCGATGATGATGGCGCCGATGAACAGCCCGACGTCGGCGACCTTGTTGACGAGGAACGCTTTGATCCCCGCAGACGAGTTGTCGTGGTCCTCCCAGTAGTGGCCGATCAGCAGGTAGGAGGCGACCCCGACCAGCTCCCAGCCGACGATGAGCTGGATGAGGTTCGGTGCCGACACCAGCACGAGCATGCCGCCGCCGAAGAGGGCGAACGAGGCGAAGAACCAGGTGTAGCGGATGTCGCCTTCCATGTATCCCTTGGCGTAGGTGAACACGAGGAAACCGACAACGCCGACGACGAGGTACATCATGATGGAGAGGCCGTCGACCATCCATCCCCATTCGAGCCCGAACATGTTGCCGAGCCCGTCGGCGCCGATCTCTCCGATCGAGACGGCGCCCTGGTAGGCGATGGGGTCGATGAGGTTCATGATGAACAAGGATGATGCCGTAGACGGCGACGAAGCCCATCGACGCCCACGCAATCCCCCAGCCCTTCCACGGGGATCGCTTGCCGAACAGCACGATGGCGAACGCAGCCACCATCGGCACCACCGGGATCAGCCATGCCCAGTGCGCGATCACGCCACCGTCGACGGTTTCCACGGCGTGGCCTCCCTCCTCGGCGGCGAGGAGGAACGGGGCGGCGAGGGCGAACAGTGCGCTCATAGCTTCATCAGGTCCAGTTCGTCGACGTTGGCGGTGCGCCTGGTGCGGAAGATCAGCAGCACGATGGCGAGGCCGATGCCTACCTCGGCGGCGGCAACCGCGATGACGAACAGGGCAAAGACCTGCCCACCGGCCATGGCGTCCTGGTTGACCCGGTCGAAGGTAATGAGGTTGATGTTCACTGCCGCCAGCATCAGCTCGACGGACAGCAGCACGAGCACCGCATTACGCCGTGACAGCACCCCGTATACCCCGAGGGAGAACAGCGCAGCACCAAGCAGGAGGAACTGATTGATGATCATGCGAACACCTCCAGGAGAGCTGGGGCTCGCACTCCCTCCCCGCCACGGCCTACGCCCGGCCGACCTCTCCCGCTGGGAGGGTGAAGAAGGCCGGAGCAGCCCCTCTTTCGGCCCCCCGCATGTCGGCCTGGGAGAAACCGCGACGCAGCCCTTCCTCTCGCCCCCCCTTAGGGGGGACGCGGAGCGGAGCGACGCAGGGCGGGTGAAACACCGAAGTTGTATCCAAACTCATTGCAGCGCCTCCTTTCTGCGACGGTGGGGTCTTTGCGGGCGAGCACGATGCCGCCGATGAGGGCGGCGAGCAGCACGAAGGAGACCACCTCGAACGGGATGACGAAGCGCTCGAATATGGATGGTCCCGATGTCGGCGGCGCGGGTGGGGTCGACCGACGGTGGCATCACATCGCCGCCGTAGGCCTGGCAGCATCGAGCCGCCGATGAGCAGGAACAGGGCGAACGAGGAGAGGGCGGCGCCGATCTGGACCCGGCGGGGTGGCTGAGCTTGGTCTCATAACCCATCGGCGCCCTGGTGATCATGATGCCGAAGAGGAACAGCACGATGATCGCCCCGATGTAGACGAGCACGACGGTCCAGGCGACGAACTCGGCGCCGAGCAGCAGGAAGATGGCTGCCGAGCCACCGAGGGTGACGACCAGGTACAGCGCGGCGTGCACCACGTTCTTGGTGGTGACGACCCGGAAGCTGCGCCGTAGATCATGGCGATTGCGAGCACCGTGAAGACCCAGTTCTCCAGGTTGCCGATCCAGTCGCCAAATGACATTGCCAGCACGATCACTTCTCCAGACGCCGGGGGTTCGGGGACGGTACTGCAGCCACTCAACGAGTTTCTCTTTGTCGTGCAGAAGGTCGGCGATCTTGTATTCGCTGTACTCGTACTCGGGGCTCCAGTAGAGAGCGTCGAACGGGCACACCTCGACACAGATCCCGCAATACATGCATAGGCCGTAGTCGATGTCGAACCGGTCGAGCTCGTTGCGGGTGCGCACCCGGCCGCCCGGCTTGTCCGAGGGGATCTCGACCTTGTGAGCCTCGATGTAGATGCACCAGTCGGGGCATTCCCTGCGAGCACAGCATGCAGGAGGTGCAGTTCTCGGTGCTGAGGGCGATGACGCCGCGGGCCCGGGGAGCCGGGGTTTCCTTGACGTCCGGGTACATGACGGTGACGGGCTTCTTGAGTATTTCGGTCATGGTGACCTTGAGGCCCTTGAACAAACCGATGAGGGGGAACTTCGCTGCCATTAGAGGATCACCTTGAGGGTCGCAGTGGCCACGATATTGAACAGGGTGAGCGGGATGAGCCACTTCCATGCGATCGACTGGAGCTGATCCTCCCGGACCCGGGGGTAGGTCCAGCGGATCCAAATCATCAGGAAGGAGATGACGAAGATCTTGGCGAGGAGCACAAACGGCCCGACCCAGTCGAGAACATCGTTGCTCAGGCCGGGCAGCCAGTATCCGCCGAGGTAGAGCGTCGAGATGATGGCGCTCATCGACACCATGCCCGCGTACTCGCCCAGGAAGAACATCGTGAAGCGGAGGCCCGAGTATTCGGTGACGTAGCCCATGGTGAGCTCGGACTCGGCGAGCGGCAGGTCGAACGGGGTGCGGTTCAGCTCGGCGAGGCTGGCGACCAGGAACACGACAAAGCCGATGATCTGCCCGCTGAGGATGAAGGGCAGCGAGATGCCGGTGCTCCCGATGTGGAAGAGCGGTGTGGCCTGGGCGGCGACGATGCCGGTGAGCGACAGTGTGCCCGCCTGGATGACAACGGCAACTGCGGCCAGTATCAGCGGCAGCTCGTACGCAATGAGCTGGGCGCCTGCCCGGATGCCGCCGATGAGCGAGTACTTGTTGCCGGATGACCAGCCGGCCATGAGCACACCGAGCGTCGAGAGCGACGAGACCGCCAGCAGGTAGAAGATGCCGACGTCGAGGTCACGGGCGACCACGGTCGGCCCGATGGGGATCACAACGAAGGCAGCCAGGGTGCCGGCGATCATCACGTACGGGGCCAGCTTGAAGACCTTGTCGTCGGCCGCGTCTGGGACGAGGTCTTCTTTCTGGATGAACTTGAGCGCATCGGCCAGCGGCTGTGCCCAGCCCCAACGGCCACCTGCGTACCAGGGGCCGACCCGGCTCTGAATGTGTGCGCTCCACTTCAGCTCGCCCCAGATGAGCACCAGGGCAACGACCGAGCATGAGCCCGAGCACGACGAGCACCTTGACGGTGAGTAGTAGGGCGAAGGGGACGTTCTCGATCATCGGTCCACGTCTCCGAGCACGAAGTCGAGGCTGCCCATGGTGGCCACCAGGTCGGGGATGAGCTGGCCAACGGCGATCTTGCTCATGGCCGAGATGTTGGAGAACGAGGCGGAACGGATCTTGACCCGGTACGGAATGCGGCCGCCCTGGGCGATGACGTAGTAGCCCATCTCCCCCTTCGGGTTTTCGGCCCGAACGTAGACGCGGCCTGCCGGCACCTTGAGCACACGCGGCACCTTGGCCTGCAGCGGGCCCGGATGGCATGCGAGCCGATGGCCTGCCGCACGATCTTGACCGATTCGCGGATCTCACCGATGCGCACCAGGTAGCGGGCGTAGCTGTCGCCCTCCTGTCTGGTGATGACGTCGAAGTCGATACCGTCGTACGGCAGCAGGTCGTGCTCGACCTTGCGCAGGTCGGTGGTGACACCCGACGCCCTGGCGTTTGGCCCGGAGATGCCGTAGGCAATGGCGTCTTCGTAGCTGATGACGCCGACCCCCTTGGCCCTCACCTGGATCATCTCGTTCCCGGTGACCAGGTTGTCGAGCTCTTCGCAGGACTTGTCGACTCGATCCATTGCAGATTCGACGGCTGCGTAGAAACCGGCGGGCAGGTCGAGGCTGACCTTCTTCTGGGTCTTGCCGCCGCCGGCTACGGGCTTGACACCGCCGACCCTGTTGAAGTTGGGGTGGAACCGGCCACCGGTGACGCTCTCGATGATGTCGAGGACGAACTCACGGTCGCGCATCGCATACATGAGCGGGGTGGCGGCGCCGAGCTCGAGCGGATACGAAGACGCAAAGACCAGGTGGTTGGAGATGCGGGTGAGCTCGGTGAGGACGAGCCGGATCATCTGGGCGCGCTCGGTGGGCTCGATGTTGAGTAGCTTCTCGATGGCACGGACGAAGGCGACCTCGTTGGCGAATCCGGAAACCCAGTCGATGCGGTTGATGAGCGTCATGATCTGCGGGTAGGTGCGCACCTCGACTGAGCTTCTCGTAGCCGCGGTGCATGTACCCGATGGTGGGCTCCAGCTTGGCGATGCGCTCCCCGTCGACTTCGGCGACGAGCCGCAACACACCGTGGGTGGATGGGTGCTGCGGGCCGATGTTGAGGGTCATTGCCTCGCCGCGGAGCTCTACCGAGACTCCGCCGTCGGATACTTCGACGGCGCCACGGCGGTCGAGCTGGGTCATGACTCCTCCCCATCAGCGACGCCCTGTGGCTGCGGCCTCGACATTCTCTGTCGACGGCAAGTCTTCGACGTCGACGTGTCCCGGCCACGGCTTCACTTCCCGGGCACCGAGCGCAAACGACTTGCGAAGAGGATGACCTTCAAAATCCTGTGGCAGGTAGAGCTTGATGAGGTTGGGGTGGCCGCGGAAGTCGATACCGAACATCTCGGCACATTCCCGCTCATGCCAGGCGGCGCCGGGGAAGACGGGATGAGGGTGTCGATCCAGGCGTCGTCCTTGTCGATCTCGGTGCCGAGGATGACGGCTGAGTCGTCGTCCGGTGATGACAGCCTGCAGAGGATTTCGTAGCGTTCCTCGAGGTTGTCGACATCGTCTGCGGGCTCACCGACGGCGACCTCTTTCGACCAGTCGACGGCTGATAGCCAGGAGAAGAAGCCGAGCTTGGCCTCGTCCCGGGCGACGGTGGCGGCGCCGACCCACTTGTCACGGGATACGTAGACGTGGACAGTGCCCATGGCTGCCGTCCATTTGTCTGCACCCACCTTTGCTGCGAGGTCGGCAGCAAAGGCGTCGAGCGGCGGGCCGGCTTCGAGCGATGAGTCGCTTTCAGGCGCTTCGGTTGTCTCAGACTGGTTGTCGGTCACGCTCGGTCCACTTCGTGTGCGGATCTTCACTCATGATCTTCTGCTGGAGCAGGACGATGCCTTCGAGCAGTGCCTCGGGCCGGGGTGGGCAGCCGGGCACGTAGACGTCGACGGGGACGATCTGGTCGACGCCGTTGGTAACCGAGTAGGAGTCCCAATAGGGGCCGCCGCAGTTGGCGCACGACCCCATGGAGATGACGTACTTGGGGTCGGGCATCTGGTCGTAGAGCCGTTTGATGGCAGGGGCCATCTTGTCGGTGACGGTGCCGGCGACGACCATCAGGTCGGCCTGGCGGGGTGAAGCCGGGAACGGGATGATGCCGAAACGCATCATGTCGAAGCGGGGTGCCGCCGCGGCGATCATCTCGATGGCGCAGCAGGCGAGACCGAAGTTGAACATCCAGAGGCTGTACTTACGTGACCAGTTGAGCAGCCACGACACCGGCTTCGGGGTGTCGAACTTGTCGATTACTCCCACTTGAGGACCCCTTTGCGGACGGCGTAGACGAGCCCGAGTAGCAGGATGGCGATGAAGATGAACATCTCGATGAGGATGTACCCGCCCAGGTCGACGTTGGCGAATGTCTCGACCTTGAGCGCCCACGGGAAGATGAAGACTGCCTCGACATCGAAGATGAGGAACAGCAGGGCGAAGATGTAGTAGCGGATGTGGGTCTGGTTCCAGCCGTCCCCGGTCGGCTCGATACCGCACTCATAGATCTCTGCCTTGGTGGGGTTGGGATTGTTCGGGCGAATCCACCCGGCGACCAGGATGCCCATACCCACGAGAAGTGCCACCAGCGGCCAGAAAGACGGCAACGGTGATGTAGTCACCGAAGTATTGCTCCAGCACTGAGACCCCTTCGTTCCTCTCCAAAAACGGGTCCTCCGACCCGCCCGGGCGAGTATAGGTTCCTCCGCATGCGGCCCCAAGCCATAGTTGTCTCGTCAAAGGAGGCTGTCTCGAAGTTCTCCAGAAGCGACAACCTCTGCCGCGTTTCCTGACGTCGGGCAGCACCGGTCTGGGGCCTCTTGATCGTTGGCTAACGGATCGCCGCCTCATGTGATGTCGGCTTGGGAGAGCGCAGCGCTGCCGACTCGACCATGCTGCCATGCCCCTGTCGAAAGCGATTCACCACCACCGATCGAGATCTCGACGCTGGTATCGCCGCTGCCGGCTTCGACGCGGCGTCTTCGGCATCGACGATCATCCGTGCCGCCCGGGGCCTGTTCGACGAGTCCCCATTTCGGCAGGTGACGGTCGGGCAGATCGCCCAGGCCGCCGGGCTCAACGAGGTCACCGTCTATCGCATCTTTGGCTCGAAGGATGCAGTAGCGGCAGCTTGTTGGCTGGGCAACGTCGAGAAGCTGCGCCGCGGGATCGGCAACGACCAGAAGGCGACGGCCGATCCGTTGGAGCGTATCCGTCGGTACCTCAAGCGCTTGATACAGGTAGCCAAGCAGGATGCCGCGATCACCGATGCGATGCTTCTTGCGGTGCAGGCACAGACCATCGAACGTGGCTCCAAGATCGCCGACCTCGATCCGCGTGCCATCCTTCTGCTCCCCCAGTTGCTCGAACCGCTCGTTGCGGCCGGCCAGAAAGAAGGGGTCGTAACCGAGTCGTATTCGAGTATCGAGATCGCAGCTTTCATGACGAACGCTGTGCTGCTGCGTGATGACGCGAAAGAACGAGTCTGCTGCCGATTGCGCAAGGTTCGCCATCGACATGTTGCTCAACGGAGTCGCTAGAGAGAGTGATAGCGACAGGTGAGTCGCAGCCAAGCCCGCGGTGCAGATGAGGTCGCCGACGGTGTGTTCTGTCTCGGCACGTCACACGTCAACTGGTATGTCGCTGTCGACGGCACATCGGCGACGGTTGTTGATACGGGTCTTCCCTGCTACTGGCCGCAGCTCGAACGGTTGCTGACAACGATTGGCCGGTCGCCAAACGACATCGAAGCCGTCCTGTTGACCCATGCCGACCCGGATCACCTGGGCAACGCCGAGCGTATCGCTCTGGAAACAGGCGCGGACTGTGTTTGTGCATGAGAAGGATGTGCCCGCGGCGACCAGGCAGGTCCGGATCCTGCCACCCCGGTTGCCCCTATGGCGTCCACCCGTGCTGTCGTTTGCAGTCCACGCAGTACGCAACGGAATAGCCCGGTGGCAGACCATTAGCTCCCCGAGCGATATCGAAGGCAACGGCCGACTCGATGTGCCCGGCCAACCTACGGCCATACACTCCCCGGTCACACGCCGGGCAGCGTTTGCTACACCTTCGACAACCAGGGCGTTGTCTTCGTCGGCGACGCCCTCAACAAAGACCCATATCCGGTGAGGCCGGCTGCATCATCACCACCGAGGAAATCAGCGCTGACCGGGCCAAGGCCCGAGAATCCATCGCCGAGCTCAACGACTACACACACCGAACGGTGCTCTTCGGACACGGCGACCCGTGGAACCAAGGCATCCGGGCAGCAGTGCTTGCGGCACTCAGCTAGCCGGCGGCTCTGCCGGTCGGCAAGGACGTGCAACTCATCGTCGCCCCTCTAGACGCTGCTCGCCGGGGCTCACATACAGGTCGGCAAACGCCACAACCAGAAGAACCAGCACGCCACCCAGCCAGATTGCCCGGCTCAGATCGGACTCTTCGACGATGAGCGCAGCGATTGGGGCTGCCGCTATCAATAGCTGCAGCAGCAGAGAACCGACCCTCTTCCGGTAGCGTCTCCACAGAGCAAAGGATGAGTAGAAGTAGCCGGACCGGGTCGGAGTGGACTTGCTATATGCCTACGGCGACAGCGACATAGCCGAGCTGGGTCAGCGCCAACACGATCGCAACGCGCTGAACTGACCAGGCTCGACGTTGCTGCCGACACTGCCGATGTGAAGACGGCGGTTGCCAACCTCCAGGAACTGACGGTTGGCTTCACTGGTGGTGAGACGACGAGTTCCCTATCACCCATCACCGTTGCGGCCGCTACCCGAGGGCCCTGTGAAGGAATGCTGCCATCTGGCCCCTGCTGACGGTGCTGTTCGGGCAGAACTGGTCGTTGATCGGCGGGTTGCAGCCTCGCGTCACGCCGGCTGTGCCGAGCTTGTCGATGCTGCTCTCGAACACGGTCCCATCGTCGTCACTGAAGAGATCCCCACCCCCGTCATCGGTGTAGTGGAGTGCCCGGGTGAGAAACGCGGCCATCTGGCCTCTGGTGACAGGGTCGTTGGGACAAAACATGGTGTTGCCTTCGGCCGGGTTGCAGCCCTTGGTGATGCCTGCGACGGCGAGCTTGTCGATGCTCGCCTCGAACACAGAACCGTCATCATCGATAAACAGATCCCCACCGCCGTCATCGGTGAGGCCCAGCGCTCGAGCAAGAAAAGCAGCCATCTGACCCCGCGTGACGCTTGCGCTGGGACAAAACTCGGTGTTGTCGGGTGGGTTGCAGCCCTTGGTGATTCCCTCGGCGTCGAGCCATTCGACATCGGTTTCAAAGACCGATGCGTTGTCATCGAGAAAGCGGCCGCTCGGCTCGAATGTAGACGTCAGCAGTGCGGCGGCCCCGGGCTGTGCAGCGGCGGTTGCATCCAAACCTGCGGACTGGCCGATCCAAGCCGTATTGAATACGCGGCCCGCGACCACAGGACCGGTATCGGTGACAACCATGTCGTACGGCATCACGCCCGTGACCGGGCCGAGGTATTCGAACTGGGCAGGGTCCCAGCGTTCCGCGGTCGCGGTGGTGCGGAGGATGCCGTAGCCAAGGGTGGTGTCTTGCCCGATGATGCCCAGTTCGACGATGGCGAATGCCTCAACCTCCGAACCGGCTTCCAGGAGGGGATAGCCGGTGTTCGTCCAGAAGACATCGCCGCCGCCACACTCGTCACCGTCGAGAAAGCCGAACCCGTGGGCATCGTCGATGATGCCGAGCCGTGGATCCTGACACCAGATGATGTTGAACGTGTCCTTCAAGATTCGCCGGTTGATCTCAGCACCCGATGCAGCATCGAGAGAGGAGACCACCTGAGTGTCGGGATCGCAAAGGGTCGGGTTGCTGGTCCGCGCCGGTTCGAGGAGAACGGCCACCTCGCCGCCAAGTGTGATCAAACTGTCGCCGTTGCGGAAGCAAGCGTCATAGATATCTGTGGTCCACCTCAGCTCGCCAGATGCCGATAAGACGACGACCCTGACAGCCGGCGTTTGGAATCCGAGGCGATCGAGTTTGAGTCCTGCGTACACGCTCCCGTCTGCTTGGACGGCGAGCTGTCTGCCACCGCCGGAGTCCATTGCCGTGGACCAGACCTCCGTGCCATCGAGACGAGTCCGTTTCACACTGAGCTCGGTAGTGTTCCCCCATCCGATCAGGCCGAGTTCGCCGTCGCTCACCAGCTGCGGTTCTTGCAGACTTGCGGTCACAACATCGTGGGTTGGATCTGAACCAGCTTGCGTTGCTGTCACCACGGTCGATTCGATCCGGCTTGCGAGCCTGCCGTCGGCGCCGATGACGATTTCGGCCTTATTGGCGACCCACTCCGGATATTCGGGGTTGAGCTGCGAGAAGTCAGTTCCGTCGATTTCCGGAGCGTCCCACGTCAAGAACCAATCGAATCCTCCCGCTGGTGAAACTCGCGCCATCCAGATATCCCACCCGTTGGATGTCACACCCCGGAAATCACCGTAAAAGACCCCCGTGACATATATCGTCCCTGCGTCATCGCTCGTCACCGCCAGTGCGGCCGAGAAATCGTCTGAGCCAGGATCGCCGTATACGTTCGTTTCCACAGCGGCCACCGGGGAACTCATGACGAGCAAAGCCACCACCGCGGACCAGAACACCCATTTGCGTTTCACCACTCACACTCCTCACAAGGCTCGACGCAATATACCCGAATCTTCCAATCGCTCCTCGACTTGGCTTGCGGACCATCGACGACATTGCCCGCGGTCAGAGGAAGGTCGATCCAGGCTCTTAGGAGTGACGCCGAGCAGAGCAGCAGCCGGAGACAAGTCGAGGGCACGACTCAAAAACGCAGCCATCTGAGCACGAGTGACAACAGCATCCGGGCAGAACCGATCATTCACCGGCGGGTTACAGCCCCGGGTGATCCCGGCAGCAGCAATCGCCTCAATCGACGGTTCATGAATCGACCCGTCGTCGTCACTGAAGGTTCCGGCCGCAAGCGCGGGAGCGACGCTCTGCAGCGATGCGAGCACGGCCAGCACGACCATCGTGATGAGGAGGCGCATGGGAGGCAGCGTAGCCTCGGCCGCGTTGCTACGACCAAGGCTCGCGGCGGCCCCGTGGTGCAGACCAGTTCACGTGGATTCAGCACTCGCCGCTGGTACGCTCGCAGGTCGAACCCGACGACGTGGGAGGACGCGTGCGGCTCACAGTGCAGACCGAGATCGATGCCGCAGCAGATGTCGTCTTTGCGTACATCGCCGATCTCTCCAACAACCCACACTGGCAGAGCGGTGTCGAGGCAACCACGTGGACCTCACCGCCTCCGGTTGCCGTTGGATCAACCTGTGAGCAGGCCGTCGAGAGTGGAGTGGTTGTCGAGTACGTGGTGACCGAGCTCACTCCCGGCCGCTCCATAACGCTAAAGACGCGGCGAGGGCCGGTGATCCAGACCACGGTCACCAGGACCGTCGAGCCCCTGGGCAAGTCGAAGTGCCGGGTGCGGATGGACCTGACCGGCCACACCCGCGGCTGGCGCCGCCTCACCGCACCGCTGCTGTCGCGGGCGGTGCGGGGGTCGATCCACTCCGACTATCGCCGTCTCAAACGGGTCCTCGAGGCCACCGACGAGCCCGACACCTAGACCTTCTAGCCGCGGAATAGCGAATGCGTCGCTAGCGTGGAACACATGCGCAGGGCACTCATCGTCGCATCGCTGCTGTGGGCGGTCATCGCCGGCACGGTGACACTCGTAGCGCTGCCCGACGTCAACCCCGACGTCCGCCTGCTTGTAGGCGTTCTCTCTGTTGTCTTGCCGCTCGCCGCCGTCGCGGCGGCATGGGCGCTGCACCGGGGCAACGACCGGCTTGCGGTCGTGCTGCTGCTGGTGACGGTCGCCACCCCCACCTACATGGCCTGGGCAATCAACGCTCGTCCCGATCCTGCTGGCCGCCGCCGTGGTGCGCACCCTCCACCAACCCCGTCCGGTTGCGTAGGACAAGCTGACCTCCCGCTCTCCCCTCTTGTGCTGGACAAACGCGGGACCGCTCTCCCTCCCCGCCCGAATCTCCGATCCGGGCGACCCTCCCGCTGGGAGGGTGAAGACGAAACCGACCGAAAGCACCAACTCGTCCCTCCCCAACATGGCACGAAACGACCCCTATTCGTCCCCCCTCAGGGGGACGCGGAGCGAAGCGACGCAGGAGGGTGAAACACTGGCGCCGTCAACAACCTCGGGGTCTCTCCCTCCCCGCCCGAATCTCCGATCCGGACGACCCTCCCGCTGGGAGGGTGAAGACGATTCCTCCCCCCTCGAGGGGGACGCGGAGCAAAGCGACGCAGGAGGGTGAAACACTGGCGCCGTCAACAACCTCGGGGTCTCTCCCTCCCCGCCCGAATCTCCGATCCGGGCGACCCTCCCGCTGGGAGGGTGAAGACAGACCACGTCGCCCCTCCTCCCGACGGGCGAAACACCTTTCGTCCCCCCTCGAGGGGGACGCGGAGCAAAGCGACGCAGGAGGGTGAAACACTGGCGTCGTCACCAACCTCGGGGTCTCTCCCTCCCCGCCCGAATCTCCGATCCGGGCGACCCTCCCGCTGGGAGGGTGAAGACGATTCGTCCCCCCTCGAGGGGGGACGCGGAGCAAAGCGACGCAGGAGCGTGAAACACCCAACACCAACCACCACTCTCCCTCGCTCTAGCGGGGAGGAGGACGGTCCGAGCCCTATTAGGTGCCCAGGATGTTGCGGACCTGGTCGGCTAGGGCGGTGCCGAGGCTGCGATGGCTATCGGCGTCGAGATGCACACTATCGACCGGGTTCACCGAGGCGACTGTGGCGGCATCGAACATCGGGCAGTCGTACACCTTGGCCATGCGTCTCATAGTGCTCGACCAAATGCGCACGACTCCTGTCGGGCGGCACCGAACCCCCACAGAGAAGACAGCTTGGTCGCTTCACCGAGCGGCACCGGGGCAACGATCAGCACCTGAGGGGCACCACCGTCGGGACCGGCGCCGCTGTGCAAGGCAATGTCGACCAGCGAGCCGACACCGAGCGCGACCTCAGAGGCGTCCACCCCGAAGTAACGCTTCAGATCGTTGGTGCCGAGCATGATGATCACGAGATCGATCGGGGCGTGAGACTTGAGGCAGGGGCCGAGATAGGGGCGGCCGTTCAACCCGACACCGAAGGGATCGTCCCAGGTGGTGGTCCGCCCGGAAAGACCCTCCTCGATGACAACGAAGTCGTCACCGAGGGCGCCCTGCGTCACACCCGGCCAGCGAACATCCCTGGGGAAACGCCCCAGCGTCTCGGCAACGAACCCATGCGTGTTGGAATCTCCGTAACAAAGAACCGTACGCGCATCCATATCCGCCTCCAGAAACGTCTCGACGTCGGCTCGTCGCCTGTCCGTTGAGCCTAGACCTGCTGGCCCAGCAGCAGCTTCTCCACGTCGGCTCGCAGGGCTGCGGTGGTGGCGATGAAGCCGGGGACGGACGGGTCTCGCTTGTTCCACAGCGGTGGGGTTCCGTCCTTCAGGACCGCCCAGCCACCCGCCGCCTCGACGAGGGCGACACCGGCGGCAAGGTCCCATTCGTTCTTGGGCACCAGCGTCCAGGTGGCGTCGAGGATGCCCGCCGCGGTCAGCGCCAGCTTGTAGGCGACCGAGCCGATCGGGACGATCTCGAAACGATCCCCCTCGAATCGGTCCCACTCACCACGGCGCATCTCCGAGCGGCTGGCACCAACCCGCGCCCCTTCCAGACTCGTCTTGCCCGAAACTCGGTTGGGGCCCTGATATTCGACACCGGTGTCGACACTGCCGGTGATCCGCTCCCCCGTCGCCGGATTGTGAATCCCGCCGGCTACGGGACGGCCGTCCTCGATGAGGCCGATCGAGACACACCATTCGGCGATGCCCTCGACGAACTCCTTGGTCCCATCGATGGGGTCGACGATCCACACCCGCCGCCTGTCGAGACGATCAGCGTTGTCGACACTCTCCTCGGACAGCCAGCCTTCCCCCGCCTTGGGGAGGATGCGCTTCATCTCGGCGTCGACCAGTTCGTCTGCCTCGGTCACCGGATCGCCCCCCTCCTTCTTGCGGGCCGTGATCCTGCCGGGGGTGAAGTCCTCCAACACCACAAGCGCCGCATCGAGGCCGGCGTTGATTCGTTCGAGGTCGACGTTGCGGTCCATAGGTTCCTTCAGGGTCAGGTCAACCTACCCGGCCGTTCCCGGGTAGCGACAACCAGCCCTGCCCCATATGCGGCCAGTACCGCAAGGGCAAGCACCTGGCCGAAGTCCTCGGCGACCAGCCACTCCTTGCTGATGCCGAACACTGAGATGGCGTTAACCGGGCCTGCGAAGACCCCCAGCACCGCAATGATGGCAATGATCCGCACCACCACAGGCTTCTCAGCAACACCGGCCCGCCGAAATGCCAGCCACACCAGCCCGATGCCGAGCACACCGAGGGCGACAAACATGCCACCCATCCACACCAGCCGCATGGATACCGGAAGCACCCTCACCACCGGCCTGAGAAACAGATAGACCGTATGGTTGAACCATCCGGTGTGGACAACCAGATGGCCCAGTTCGAGCAGCGCAAGCAGCAGTGCCAGTATCCGCAGGCTGCGGCTGTGCCAACGGGCGGCCACATAGAGCAGCGCCGCGATCGAGAGCAGCTTGTAGAGCAGCGAAAGCACACCAAGCGGCACCGAGTTGGTTCCATACTCCGAGGCAAGATCGGCCGCACCCGCCCAGACGCCGACCCCGAACAGCACCAGCCCAACGGCCAGCGCCACCTGGAGGGCACGGCCCCTCAGATGCACGGTATCTGGCGGTGTGTCGACGGTCTGCATCCGAGAAATGTAACCCACATCCGGGTCTTTGAAGACGACGGGCCTACAACGCCTCATAGCCATGACCCAACGACGGTCAGCAGACACGGCATCCTGAGATGGGGTGATTGCGATTCGGCCACTATGGTCCACTTGATGGAAGTCACGGTGCCGGATTACGACGGTGGGTCGCTGGTAAATCTGATTGCCGAGATTGAGTACCGATTGATCGGATCGGCGCCTTCGCCTCGGCTGCATCCGCATCTCGCCGCCGAGATCCCCGACGCCGACACGTACGTCCTGTGCCTCTTCGACGGCCTCGGGTACATGCAGCTCGACCATCCTGCGGCTGCCTCGTTGCGAAACTCGTGCCGGGCGTCGCTCGACAGCCCGTTCCCGGCAACCACCACCGTCAGCCTGTCGGTGCTCGCCACCGGGTTGCCGCCATCCCAACACGGGCTGCTCGGCTATCAGGCGTGGATCCCCGAACTCGACAACGTGGTCAACACCATCCACTGGACCACCCTGTGGGGCACCAAACTCGAGTACCCATACGCCAAGTTCCTGCCGTCACCCAACCTCGCCGAACGGCTCGCTGCCAGAGGGGTCGAGACACTCACCATCCAGCCGGCCAAGTTCGACGACACCCCACTCACCAATGTGCTGTTCCGCGGCTGTCGGTTTGAAGCCGTCGAGCATCTCGACGAATGGCTCGACGCCACCATCCAACTCGCCGCCCAACCGAAACGGCTCATCGTCGCCTACCTCCCCAATGTCGACTACGCCGCCCATGTCGGCGGCCAGGAATCCCACCTCTACACCGAGGCGATGACCACCGTCGCCGCCGCCTGGGAAGCGCTCAGCCGCAGGCTCCCCGAAGGCGCGGCCCTCATCGGCACCGCCGACCACGGCCACGTCGACTTCCCAAAACGCAACCAGATCAAGATCTCCAAAGCCGAGCAGGGTGACCTCATCCTGTTCGGCGACGGCAGGGCCATGTTCGTCAAGGGCGACGGGCGGGACCTTGCCCGCACACTGCCGGCAACCTGGATCCCGGTCGAGGACATGATCCACTGGTGGGGCCCCGGGCCCCGTCATCCCCAGCTGGAGGAGAGGCTGCCCGACGGGATTCTGCTTGCCGATGACGATACGCTGCTACTCCACCGCCACTCCGACGACCGAATGGTGGGCAACCACGGTGCACTCACCGACCCCGAACGGCTCATCCCGCTCATGATCTCCGTTCCCGATTTCGATACCTGATAGACTCCCGAGCTTTGGAAGGAACCCATGCGGCGCCTAGCCCTGATCATCGCAGCATTGCTGCTATTCGCCGGCTGCTCCAACAGCACCGATGACGAAACCACCACCACACCGGTAGCGGCGGTGACGACCACCACGGCCGCTGCGACCACCACCACTGTGGCCGAAACCACAACAACTGTGGCCGATACCACCACCGAATCCACCATCGCCGACGAAGAAACCACCACCACATCGGCTTCGATGGCAAACGAGTTCAAGACTGTCGATGGCACCGCCCCCGCTTCCTTCGACAGTTACACGGCGACGATGTCCATCACCATGGCGTTGGAGAACACCGACCTGACGGTCACCGCAAACGGCATCTGGACCACCGATGCTTTCCAGTGCACCATGTCGTCGGATATGGGCGGCGTCGCCTTCAACGAGTCCATCATCGCCACGCCCGAGACTCTCTGGTACGACCAGGGCAACGGCTACGAACCGGCAAGCCTCTTCAATACGTCGGCAAGCGACATCATCAGCAGCTGCCCCGCCGCGCCGACGTTCTGGGCCGAATTCGCCGCAAACGATCTGGCCGGCGTCACCGGTGACGAGGTCACCTTCAACGGCCGTTCCGCCTACAAAGCCGACCTCAGCGAAATGACGAGCGCACTGTCCGATCTCGGCTTCGCCGGTATCGACACCGAGTTTCTCAAGGCAATGACAGTGTGGCTCGACATCGACACAGGCACCGTCATCGGCCTGAACGCTCAGCTGGAGATGCCCCCTGAGCTCATGCAAGGCCTCACCGAGAACTCTATCCCGATGACGATGGAGTTCTCCCTGGACAACGTCAACGACCCAACCCTATCCATCGACATCCCCTAACCCGGAAGACGGAGGCCCTCACCCCCTTCGCTCCGCTCGGGACCTATCCCAAAGGGAGAGGGAAAGAACCGGGGAGGGCATCGACCGTAGGCGAGTCCACACGTTTCGTGCCATCATGACCATCCCCATGGACGACACCTACGAGTCGTTGCGGGCTTTTGCCTCCAGCGAGATCTTCATCAAATCGAAACGGACCAGACGGCGCTTCATGCCGATACTGCGCGCCAACCTCGAGGCCGCCCTCGCCACCGCCACCCCCGATGCGGTGGTACGCCAGCGTGGCAATCAGGAATTCGACATCTCAGCCTCGGATCTCGTCGCCGCCGCCAACGCTGCCTGCACCGTCATCGGCATCGACCGGATCGACCGGGTGCGACGCCTCGATGCATTCAGCCTCGACCAACTCACCAGTGACGTCGCCGCACTGGCAGCCCCGATGGTGACGGGCCGCACCTTTGCGGTGCGGGTGCGACGCACCGGCAACCACGACTGGAAGTCACACGACGCCGAGGTCGCAATCGGCGACGCTCTCTACAACGAATCGGCAGGCGTCGACCTCACCTCCCCCGACGTCACGGTGCGGGTGCGGGTGGAGGGCACCAAAGCCGTTGTCGTCAACAAGTCATGGCGCGGGCCCGGCGGGCTCCCCATCGGCACTCAATCTCCGTGTCTCGTAATGCTGTCCGGTGGAATCGACTCGCCGGTGGCGGCATGGATGATGATGCGCCGCGGCTGCCCCATCGACATGCTCCACTTCCAGCTCGAATGCAACCAGGCCGACCACGCCCTCGCCGTCGGCCAGCAGCTCGCCACTGCCTGGAGCCACGGCCACGAAGTCACCATGCACGTCGTCAACTTCGAGCACGTCAAAAAGGAGCTGACCGCATCGGCGGAGGCGAAGTACCGCCAGGTGCTGCTCAAGCAGCTCATGACCGAAGCGGCCTACCGGGTGGCCCGGGGGTTGCGGCTGCCGCTTATCATCTCCGGTGACTCGCTCGGACAGGTGTCCTCACAGACCGCGGCCAACCTGGTCGAGATCGACAAATACGCAAAGGCCCCGCTGCTGCGACCGTTGCTCGCCTTCACCAAGCAGGAGATCATCGACAGGGCTCGCGAGATCGGCACCTTCGAGATGTCCACGAGGGCCAAGGAGGTCTGTGACCTCTCCGAGGGCAAGCTCGTCGAGACTGCCGCACCCACCGGCAGGCTTCGCAAATCTATGTCCCAGCTGCGGGAAGGCCTCATAGACGACGCCCTCGCCACCTGGGAATCCGTCCCCGCTTCGGAGTGGTTCCCGGGGGTACCGCTGACACGCCATACCGGGATTTCGCGATAAAAGCCTTGATACCGCGCCGTTAACTACCGATTATGCCCGGGAAGGTAGCGCAAGAGGACGGAGCAATGTCTTTCCGAAGCATGTGGGCGAAGATCCTGCTCGTCGTTTGGCTGCTCCTGTTGGGAGCGGCAGTCGTGCTCGGGTTGAACGGCGAGCAAAACGATCTCGGAGATAAGGCTGAGACCGCGTTGCGCGACGCCGGTATCAACGCCGGAGTCGACGTCTCAGGCCGCGACGTCACGCTCACGGGCACCCCGGAGAGCCAGGCACGAGCCGAGGAGATCGTCGCTGCCATCGACGGTGTCCGGGTAGTCGCATGGAAAGACGACACCGCCGCGCAAGGGCCTACCGAGTCCACTACGACAACCACCGCCGCCCCGACGACCACTACTCCTCCCACGACATCGGCTTCGACCTCAACCCTGCCGCCGATCACAGACGACACCGGCATCGAAGTCGCTCACCTCGACGCCAGGCTGCAAAACGGTCAGTTGACGCTGAGGGGCACGTTGCCGGACGCCGAAGCGGCGGCCCAGCTCGAGACGATCGCCGAGCTCATCTACTCACCACTGCTCGACAACCAGGTGACCGTCGACCCTGAGGTCGCCACTGCCTCATGGGTCAGCAACGCCCCAAGCGTCGTCGCCGTGCTGCCCATCCTCGGTACCTCCGGAATCACCGTCAGCGGCGAGAACGCAACCGTCTTCGGCTACGCCCCCACCGAGGAACGACTCGGCCAGATCAGAGGCGCCCTGGCACAAGCACTCGGCTCGGAGGTGACCCTCCAGGATGACGTGGAAATCACGGGGCTCGAACCGCCCAGCATCAACGCCGCCGTCAAGGGTGACGGAGTGCTCGAACTCAGCGGCACGGTACCCAACCAGAGCGTGGCAGCCTTCGCTCACCGGCTCGCCGTCGAGAGCTACGGCGAAGAGAACGTCGTCGACACCGTCGTCATCGACCCCTCCGTTGACACCACCTTCTCGTTGTTCCGGCTGCCGCTTGTGTTCCCTGCGTTCGCCCCGTTCCCCGAATGGCACGTCGAGATCTACGACAACGTCATCAGCGGCCAGCTGCTCAACGGCGCAAGCTTCCCCTCCGGCAGCGCCGAACTGACCCCGCAACTCGAACAACTGATGCCGGTCGGTGTCGGCATCTTGACCAGGAACCCTTCCCTGGTGCTCACCGTCGAAGGCCACACCGACAGCATCGGTAGCGCCGAAGACAACCAGGCGCTGAGCGAAGCCCGCGCCGAGAACGCCAGACAATGGTTCATCGCCGCCGGGATCGACCCCGCCCGTGTCTTCGCCGTCGGGTACGGAGAGACCAGGCCGATCGCCGGCAACGACACCGAGGAAGGGCGCGCCATGAACCGGCGTATTGAATTCAGACTCGGCCCGCCCGAATAGCGAACCGGAGAGAGACGATGACAGGAATACTGTACGCAGTTGCTGAGATAGCGATCTTCATGGTGGCCGCCACCATCGTCGGATTCCTGCTCGGGAGGGCAACCAAGCGCGCCGGCGCGGCCACGCTGCATCGGGAGTCGAACGGAGACATCGTCGACGCCCAGGAAGCGATCCGCGAACTCGAATCAGAGCGAGCCGAGCTGCGGGATCAACTCCACGCCGCCAAGGAACGCACCAGGATGCTCGCCGCCGAGGTCACCAGCGCCGAGAAGTCCCAGGACTTCGCCGCCGAGAAGAAACGTCTCGCACAGCAGATCGCCGACCTGGAAGCCCAGGCAGACCGGCTGCGCGCCACTATCGGTGAGCGGGACAGCCGCATCGCAGCCATGGCCGCCGGGGAGGGGCCCCCGCAGAGCCCTGCCGAACCGGGCAGCGTCGGGTACAGCCACAGTGCCGGTTCCTTCGCCGAAACCAAGATCTTCTTCAACGAAGAAGACGAGTAGCACCCCGGCGCGACCGTGCAAGAACGGCGTCTTACGCTTCCGGTTCGTCCTCGTCGCCGGGGGTGGTGTATTCATGGGTCTCGACGACAGTTTCCTCGTCGACCGCGCTCCGGCTACCCGGAGCGAGCGGCGCTTCCCAGCCAACCGGAGTCGGGATCTGCGCTGGAGTCGGCTTCCTGCGTGCCACCGGCAGCAGCTCGACAGAAAGCGGCGCCTCCCTGCGCTCCTGAAGCACACCCATCACCCAGCCGCCGACACCAATCACAAGGGAGCCCAGATAGAGGCCGACCCCTACGATCGGGATCAGCCAGATGCCAATGCGCCAGATCACCGCACCGATCACAAAGGCGGCAAACAGACCCCACCGTCCCCGCACCAGCTTCGAGCCCGCCGCGGTCACCGCCGGGATCGGGCCGAAGAACAGGCCGAGGACAAGCAGCAACATCACCACAAGCGCCACCGGCACCCCGACCAGCGTCATCATCAACACCACCACCACGATGGGTGCCACCAGCAGGGTGAGCAACCCGACCCCGGCCGCCCGCCACGGTGACTTCGACACATAATCGATGGACCGCGGGGCGGTGCGGCGGAACAGCCAGATGAGCACGATGCCGGCAAACACGAACCCGAGGAAACCGATGATGGTGGCCACGGTCAGCACCAGTTCGACGCCCCAGCCGCCCCGGGTCGGCAAGCGCTCGGACTGGCCACCAACCTGGACGGTGGCGGCAATGTTGGCGTTCACCGAGGAGCGGTAGAGCAGATCGCCGTCTACGACCGTGGCACCGTCGACGGTGAGGCTGCTGACGGCGATGTCGACGTCGTGGCCGACCTTGCCGTTGAGCAGGGCTGTGATCATCCGTCCGTTCACGTTCCGACCGACGTCGCCGCTCATGTCGAGCGACCCCCCGAAGAACAGCACATCGCGGGACACGGTTCCCGAGATACCGAGCGACATCGAGGACACCGTCACGTCGTTGCCGACAGAACCCGAGATGGTGACGTTGCGGGCGAAACCACGAAGTGACCCCTCGATAGTGCCAGTCACCTCCACCGGCCCGCTGCTGAGCACCAGCACATCACCGGTGACGGTTCCGCCGATCTCAACGCTCCCCGTCGAGATGACGAGGTCACCATCGATGATCCCGTCGACCCGCGCCGTGTTGGCGGCGACGTAGACATCTTCCGCCTGGGTTTGGCCGGGATTGAGTATGTAGATGTTGGTGGAAATGATCTCGGCAAAGATCCCGCGCAGCGGCAGCAAGAGCGCCACAACCGCAAGACCAAAAACAGTCGAGAACCGAACAGACCTGGCACGCATCATGAAGCTGCCAATCTACCGGCAATCAAACCCAAGAATTCCGCGGCTGAGTTCGTGCCCGCCCCGGGTGCGAAAGTTGCGGGTTTCTTTCGTCCTCCCTCCCAGGGAGGACGCGGAGCGAAGCGACCCAGGAGGGTTCTACACCGAAGTAGTCAACCAGCTCCGCTTATCCCAGGGCGCGGTGGAGGAAGGCTGCCATCTGACCGCGGGTGACGGGGTCGTTCGGGCAGAACATCGTATTGTCCGGTGAATTACAGCCCTTGGTCACCCCGGCAGTAGCCAACTTGTCAATCGCGCTCTCGAACACAGACCCGTCATCATCGGTGAACTTGTTGCCACCCCCAACATCGGAATAACCCAACGCACGCACCAAGAACGCAGCCATCTGACCCCTGGTCACAAAATCACCCGGACAGAACATCGTATTAGCCGGCGGATTACAGCCCTTGGTCACCCCGGCAGTAGCCAACTTGTCAATCGCGCTCTCGAACACAGACCCGTCATCATCGGTGAACTTGTTGCCACCCCCATCATCGGAATAACCCAACGCACGCACCAAGAACGCAGCCATCTGACCCCTGGTCACAAAATCACCCGGACAGAACATCGTATTAGCCGGCGGATTACAGCCCTTTGTGATGCCACTGAACGCCAACCACTCGATATCGCTCTCGAACACCGACCCGATGTCGTCGGTGAACGGGGTGACGTCACTCACATTGATCGTGACGGTGGCGGTGTCACTCAGATACCCATCAGAAACCGTCACCGTCAACGCATACGCGGCGGTGGTCTCGTAGTCGAGAACACCCACCAATGTGATCGTCCCGGTGTCGTCAATGCTGAATCGACCCGCACCGTTGCCGGCTGTGATTGTATAGATCAATGGATCGTCATCGGGATCAGAGGCAGTGACCGTCCCGATCACAGACCCAGCAGCGGTGTCCTCCGGAACCGTAATCGTGAGATCGTCAGCCACCGGAGGATCAGACAACCTGGCCGCAAACACATCGTTATACCCGTTGTTGTCACCAGAAACCAGGTTTGACGCATTTGACGCGAACACAACGGTCAAGCCGTCACCCGATACCGCTGCGTCGTTGCTAGCTCCGTTTGCGGCGACACCAGCCAGTCCGGCTGAAGCCAATTGGGTCGTCCCGGAAGTGACATTGGAAGCAAACACATCGACATATCCATTGTTGTCACCAGACACCAGATTCGACGCATTGGATTCATAGACAGCAATGGAACCATCGTCCGACACCGCCGGGTAGTAGCTGTCGCCGTTGGCCTGGTCACCGCCCGGGCTCACGGAAACGAGGCTGGTGGTGCCGGTGGCGACATCGAAGGCGAACACCTCGTAGATGCTGCCGTCGGCACCGGACGTCAGATTGGACGCATTGGAGATGAGGATGATCGTCGAACCATCCGCCGAAATCACCGGGTAGTAGCTTTCGCCGTTGGCCTCGACACCACCGGGGCCGACCGAAACCCGGGTCGTCGTCCCGGTGGCAACGTCATAGGCAAACACATCTGAGACGCTGTTGGTGTCACCCGGCACCAAGTTGGATGCGCTGGATTCGTACACGATGGCGGAGCCATCCGCCGTCACCGAGGGGCCCGAGCTACCGCCGTTGGCCTCGACACCACCGGGGCCGACCGAAACCCGGGTCGTCGTCCCGGTGGCAACGTCATAGGCAAACACATCTGACGCGCCGTTGGTGTCACCCGGCACCAAGTTCGTGGCGTCGGACTGGAAAACGATGGTAGACCCGTCCGCCGAAACCGCAGGCAAGGAGCTGTTTCCGTCTGCCTGGGCACCTCCCGAGGCGACCGAAACCCGACTCGTCGTTCCCGTAGACGTATCGAAGAGGAACACATCCCGATGCCCGTTGGTGTCGCCCGTGACCAGATTCGAGGCGTCTGAGTAATACACGATAAAGGAGCCGTCGCCGGACACCACCGGGGAATGACTGTCGTTGTTGGCCTCGACACCACCCGGGCCAACCGAGATGAGGCTCGTGGTCCCGGCGCCGGCGTCACGGACGAAGATGTCCTCGTAGCCGTTGCCGTCGTCGACGACCAGATTGGAGGCCGCGGACTCGTAGACGACCACGGAACCGTCCGTAGACGCCGCGGGCGCATAGCTTGGCCCGTCGGCCGGCTCCGACGCATGGCTGATCAGCCCGACGTCCACGACCTCGGCGGCACCCGCCACACCCACAGGAACCATCACGACCACCAACAAGACAGCTGCCATCAAGACCTGACGCATGTCGACACCCCGGTTGAGTCAAACGGATATGCACACAACAACCAACAAAGCTATCAGCTGTTTCCTTGCATGGACTCTGTTTCTTAGCCGCGCCTGGCTGCGCTGCAATCAGCCGGGAAACGCAAACAGCCGACCGGCTCGATAACCACCGTCGAACACTCTCGGGCACCTGCAAACGAGATATGTCCGGCACTTCCGCAGCGTGGCCTGGCTAGAGGACGCCCTTCAGGAAGTTGAGCAGCGGCCAGGGGACTACACCGAGTAGGAACGTCAACGCGGCAGCCAGCATGATCACAAAACCCGAGCCTCCCGTCATCCTCGGGGCTGCGGTTGCCGTGCCTGGTGCTTCTGCCATGGCGGGCTCCTCGAAGAACATCAGGACCACTATCCGCAGGTAGAAGAACAGACCTGCGATCGAAGCAACCAGGGCCACGATCACCAGCCACAGGTAGCCCGCCGAGATCGCCTGGGTAAAGACGGCGAATTTGCCGACGAACCCGGAGAAGAACGGGATGCCACCCATGCCGAGCATGAACACCGCAAGCGAACCGGCCACCCAGGGCGAGCGCACAGAGAGACCCCGGTACTCGTCGAAGTCCGAGGCCCCCGAGCCCACCCCGCTGACAACACCGACAACGGTGAAAGCACCCACAAGTGCGATCACGTAGGTGAACAGATAGAACAAGATCGACGGGATGGCGACCGCACCTGCGACAAATGCGGTGAACATGAATCCGGCATGAGCCACCGACGAATAGGCCAGCATCCGCTTCAGGTCGGCCTGGCCGATGGCACCGATGGTGCCGACCAGCACCGAGAGCACGGCGAGCAATGCGAGGATCGGGGCCCAGTCATCGATACGGGTCACGAACGCACCCATCAGCAGCCTGATCAGCGCACCGATGGCGGCGATCTTGACTCCCGCTGCCATCAAAGACACCGAGCCAGACGCGGCGCCCTGATACACATCGGGCGCCCACTGATGGAAGGGAGCCGCCGACACCTTGAACGCAAGGCCGACGATGATCAGAGCGATCCCGACCAGCAGCACATTGACGTTGAGCACGGCCACCGGCTCGGTGGAGAAGAACTGTCTTATGCTCGCCGACCCGTAGATCGAGATCGACCCGGTGCCCGCATACACCAGTGCAACGCCGTAGATGAAGATCGCCGAGGCAAACGAGCCGAGCAAGAAATACTTGAGCGACGCCTCGTCCGAGTTTCGCTCCATCCGGGCGAAGCCTGCGATGACGTAGAGCGCGATCGAGGCGGTCTCGAGGCCCATGAACAACAGCACGAGATTCGATGAGATCACCATCATGTGCAGCCCCGCCGAGGCCAGCAACACCAACGCCACATACTCTGCGCCGCGCTTACGAAGCGACTCCACCAGCCGCCAGTTGCCCACGAGTGCGAGGAACGCGATCAGCGTAAACGGCCATGCCCAGCACCGCGGAGAACCGGTCCATGACCACCATCGGGTTGAGCACCGCCTCGGTGACCCCCCGAGCCGAATAGGCGAATTCTCGCGCCGACTCCAGCGAGCCGAGCCGCAGCCACTGCAATACCGAGAGTGCCGCCGCCACCAGCAGCGCAATTGCGCCGGCAGTACCCCATTCCTTGCGGTCCTGGCCGAGAGCCACCGCACTCATCAAGACGATGACCGCGCCGGCGAGCACCGCGATCTCAGGTGCGATCGGAAGGAAAGCAATGTTCTCCATTACTCACCGCCTCCCACATCGGCCAGGTCCTGGGGCAACCCGTAGGTCGGGACCGTGTAGTTGGTCGACTGCTCGATACGTTGCAGCACCTCATCGACGGCCGGCTCGATCCGGTCCAGGGCGGGCTTCGGATAGATGCCGATGAACAGGATCAACACCGCCAGAGGAGCGATGATCAAGATCTCCCGTCTGCTCAAGTCGAGCAGCTTCTCGTTCTCCTTGTGGACCACAGGTCCGGTGAACACCCTCTCATAGGCCCACAGCAAGTAGACGGCGGCGAGAATGACGCCGGTTGCGGCGAACACTGCAGCCACCGGGAACCGCAGGTACGAGCCGAGCAATATCTTGAACTCACCAATGAACCCGTTGAGCCCTGGCAGCCCCGCCGAGGCGAACACCGAAAATAGGAACAGTCCGGCGAATACAGGCATCACCTTGGCGATACCGCCGTAGTCGGAGATCTGTCTGGTGTGCCGCCGCTCGTAGATCATCCCGACGAGCAGGAACAAGGCGCCGGTGGACAGACCGTGGTTGACCATCTGGATGACACCACCGGATAGACCCTGGCTGGTCATGGCAAAGATGCCGAGGATGATGAACCCGAGGTGGCTCACCGACGAATACGCCACAAGCCGCTTCAAATCCGGCTGGACGATGGCGACGGCTGCTCCGTAGATGATGCCGATTACCGCAAGCGCGGCCAGCCATGGAGCGAACCGCACCGCAGCGTCAGGGAACAGAGTGAGGTTGAACCGGATGAACCCGTAAGTTCCAAGCTTCAGCAGGACACCCGCCAACAGCACAGAGCCCGCCGTCGGCGCCTCGGTGTGGGCGTCCGGCAGCCAGGTGTGGAACGGGAAGATCGGCACCTTCACCGCAAAGGCGATCCCAAAACCGAAGAACAGCCACGCCTGCTGGGTCGAAGACAGCGAAATGTTGAGGATCTGGGTGAAATCGAACGTGCCGGCGATCGAGCCAAGCCAGATGATCCCGGCCAGCATCAGCGCCGATCCGAGCGCCGTGTAAAGGAAGAACTTCACCGCGGCGTACACCCGGTTGCCACTCCCCCAGATACCGATCAGCAGGTACATGGGCACCAGCGTTATCTCGAAGAAGGCGAAGAACAGAAGCAGGTCGAGAGCGACAAAGACGCCGAGCATGCCCGTCTCCAACAGCAGCATGGCGACCATGTACATCTTCTGGGTTCTTCTCCACCGACTTGGAGGCGGCGATCGAGATGGGGAACAAGATGGCGGTCAGCACCAGCAGCAACAGCGAGATGCCATCGACACCGACATGCCACGAGATGCCGAGCGGCTCGTACCACAGCACCTGCTGGGTGAACTGGTAGCCGGAGACCCCGACCTCGAACTGTCCACAGCACATAAAGCGTCATGGCGAGCGGCAGGAAGCTCAACGTCAACGACAGCGGGTAGATCAGCTCGGAGCGTCGCTTCGGGATGAGGGCAACGACGATGGCCGCCAGCGTCGGCAACAGCACCATCACTGCGAGAGTGGGGAAGGTCATCACCACGCCCCTCTCATCAGGATTATCAAGACCAGGGCCGCGGCACCTCCGAGGATGCCGACCCCATAGCTGCGCACAAAGCCGGTCTGGAGTGGCTTGGCCAGGGTTGCGATGCGCTTGACCAGGCCACCGACTCCGTTGACGGCGGCATCGATGCCCTTGGCGTCTGCGGTGAACGCCATCTGGTTGGCGAGTTCCTTGCCGGGCAGGACGAGCGTCTTGCCGTACAGGTCGTCGACGTAATAGCCGTGCGAGCAGCGTTTCCCAGATGCCGGTCTTCTCTTCGGGTGCCTCACCGACCAGGAAGCGCTTGTAGGCGTAGTAGATGCCTGCCGCGGCGGCCGCCACCGAGACAAGGGCGAGGATCCACGGGGTGGCCCCATCAGGGGTATGGGCAAGCTGCACGTTCTCGAATGCCGGATCGAGGAAGTGCTCCAGGGTGAGCCGCCACGGTGTGTTGATCAACCCACCGACAGCGGCGAGCGTCCCGAGGGCGATCAATGGGATCGTCATCGTGCCGGGTGACTCGTGCGGGTGCACACCCTTGTCCCAGCGCGACTCGCCGTAGAAGGTGCGGAACATGAGACGGCTCATGTAGTAGGCGGTGAGACCGGCGGTGATCAGGCCAATTGCCCACAGCACGACGAAGTAGCCGCCCTTGTTGAAGGTGGCGCCGAGGATCTCATCCTTCGACCAGAACCCTGCAGAACGGGGGGATTCCCGAGATCGCCAACCAGGCGATCGCCATGGTTGCGAACGTCTTCGGCATCGCCTTGCGCAACCCACCCATCTTGTCCATGTTCTGCTCACCCGACATGGCATGGATGACGGACCCGGCACCGAGGAACAGCAGCGCCTTGAAGAAGGCGTGGGTCATCAAATGGAAGATGCCTGCGGTGTATGCGGCGACGCCGACACCCATGAACATGTAGCCGAGCTGGCTGATCGTCGAGTAGGCGAGCACCCGTTTGATGTCCTTCTGCCCGATAGCGATCGTGGCCGCATACAGCGCGGTGATGGCACCGACGGTGGCGACCACCCCGGCAGAGAAGGGCGCCAGCTCAAAGAGGGCACCGGTGCGAGCCACCATGTAGACACCGGCGGTGACCATGGTGGCGGCGTGGATCAGAGCCGATACCGGCGTGGGGCCCTCCATCGCATCGGGCAGCCACACGTACAGCGGCAGCTGTGCCGACTTGCCGGTGGCGCCTACCAGCAGCAGCAGTGTGATGACGGTGACGGTGACCCCACCCGATTCGAGAACCGAACCGGCCCGCTCGAACACGGTGGAGAAGCCGAGTGTCCCGAACGTGGCGAAGATCAGCATGAGGGCGACGACGAAACCGAAGTCACCGATGCGGTTGACGATGAACGCCTTCTTGCCCGCCGCCGCCGCAGACGGCTTCTCGAACCAGAACGAGATCAGCAGGTAGGAGCAGAGGCCAACCAGCTCCCAGCCGACGAACAGGACGGCGAAGTTGGCGCCCAGCACGAGGATGAGCATCGAGGCGAGGAACAAGTTGAGGTAGGCAAAGAAGCGGGAATAGTGCTCGTCACCGTGCATGTACCCGATCGAGTACAGGTGGATGAGCGAACCGACCCCGGCGACCACCAGGGTCATCACCGCGGACAACGGATCCCACAGGAACTCTGCGTTGATGCCGAGGCCGGGGATCCAGGTGAACAGGTAGACCTGCTCGCCAACACTGCCACCGGCGAAGAACGTGCCGGCCGCGATTAGCACCACCAGGAAAGAGCCTGCAGCGAGCGCGGTGGCCAGATACCCGGCCCGGGGCTCACCGATCCGCTTGCCGAACAACAGCAGGGTGGCTGCTCCCAGCAGTGGCAAGACGACTGCGATCCAGATGAAGTCGATCATTCGTTACCCCTTCATCCCAGATAGCTCGTCGACACTGGCGGTAGACCTCTTGCGGAACACCATCACAATGATGGCTAGCCCAACCGTCACCTCTGCGGCGGCAACGACCACGACAAACAGTGTGGCCAATTGCCCGTTCAAGTCACCGATGGCTTGCCCGGCAGCGACGAAGGTGAGGTTCACAGAGTTCAGCATCAATTCGATGCACATGAACATGACGAGAGCGTTGCGGCGCAGCAACATCCCGGCGCCCCCGATGACAAACAACACCGCAGCGAGAGCCATGTACCAGCCGGCGGTGACGGTCATTGCTCGCCTCCTGGTTCGGGATCGGCAAGCTCAACGGTGGGCCCGGCTCCCTGGTCGACAACGGGTGTCGCGTGAGCAACCGAATCGGTGTCGAAACGGCGCCCCGAGTAGCTGGCCAGCGCCACCGAGCCGACCGCGGCGATGGTCAGCAACAGCACCGTGGCCTGGAACGGGAGCATCCAGTTCCCGAACAGGGCGTCCGAGATCTCCTCGATGGACCCCACCTTGTCGAAGCCGGTAGTGCGCAGGACCCAGGCACCCTGACCGGCGATCAGCACCAGCAGGATCAGCCCTCCTGCCAGGATCGCCACCAGTGGGCGCTGGTACGGGATCTTCTCTTCGCGATCCTCTCTCCTGTCGACACCGATGAGCATGATGACGAACAGGAACAGTGTCATCACAGCCCCGGCGTAGATGATCACCTGAACCACCGCAACGAAGTGGGCGCCCATCAACACATAGAACACGGCCATCGACACCATCGTCAGCAGCAGCCCCATAGCCGAGTAGACGGTATTGCGGGCCGTCACCAGCGTCACCGCACCGACCAGGGCGGCGACGGCAAAGATGACGAAGACGAACAGCTCGGCGTTCATGTCACCGTCTCCTCGTCGATGTCTTCAGCCGGTGGAGGCATCGTTTCCGACTTCTCGCTCTGACCCGTCTCGGCGGGCAGGTCACCCTGGGTGGCCGAAGGGGTCCAGCCGACAACACCCTCGAACGCGGCCCTGCCGCTGGGAGCGGTCGCCCGCATCCATCCAGAACCGAGCGCCAATTCATTCATGTCGAACAGCCAATCCGGCTCGAACATGTGATTGGGGGTGCCGTCAGGCTCGACGAGCAACTCCTTCCTGGTGTAGATGGCGTCGTCGCGGTTGGTGACCGACATCTCGAAGAGGTGGGTCATGGTGATCGCCTCGGTCGGGCACGCCTCGACGCACATGGCGCAGAATATGCAGCGCAGCATGTTGATCTCGTAGATGAACCCATAGCGCTCACCAGGGCTGATCGGGTTGTCCGGCGGGTTGTCGGCACCACGCACATAGATGCAACGGGCCGGGCAGACACCGGCGCACAGCTCACAACCGATGCATTTCTCCATGCCGTCCGGGTAGCGGTTGAGCACATGGCGGCCGTGGAAACGCTGCGGCTTCTCCCGCTTCTCCTTGCGGGTACGAACGTCGTTAGCCGGGGACGGGACATCTGCCGCAAAGTGACGGCAAACCCCCGGAATGGTCCGAGCAAATCAGCAAACCAACCCATCTATCTCAACTCCATGGGAAACCCAAATCGCGGACGCCGAGAGCGACGGCCATGAGCATGATCCACAGCAACGTGAACGGGATCAGGCGCTTCCAGCCGAAGGTCATCAACTGGTCGTAACGCATCCGGGGCAACGACGCCCGGATCCACACAAACACGAAGACGATCAGGAATGTCTTGAACATGAACCAGAAGATCGGGAAGAGCCAGGAGATCCAGTCGGGTGTCCCGAAGTCCGGTCCCAGCCAGCCACCGAGGAACAGCGTGGTGGTCGAGCGCAGAGATGTTGAAGATATTGGCGTACTCGGCGAGGAAGAACATGGCGAACCGGAAACCGCCGTATTCGGTGTGGTAGCCGCCGACGAGCTCGTTCTCGGCCTCGACCAGATCGAACGGGGCACGGTTGGTCTCAGCGACGCCTGCGACGAAGAAGATGACGAACGACGGGATGAGGATGATGTGCCACGCCGGGATGAACGAGAGGAAGCTGTTATGCGAGAAATAGCTGCCCATCTGCGACTCGACGATCTGGGTGAATGAGGTCGAGCCTGAGAACATGACGACCGGCACCAACGCCAGACCCATCGCCGCCTCGTACGAGATCATCTGTGCGCTCGCCCGCACCGCGCCGAGCAGCGGGTACTTCGAGCCCGACGACCAGCCGGCTAGGACCACGGCATACACGGCGATCGACGACATCGCCAGGACGTACAGCAGAGCCACGTTGAGGTCGGTCCCTGCCAGGTTGATGACCCGATCACCGAGGGTGAACGGGCGACCGATGGGGATGACCATGAATATCAGGATCGCAGGCACCAACGCCGCGATCGGGGCGACCATGTAGATGCCGTACTCGACCTTGCGTGGCACCACCGGCTCTTTGAAGAGGAGCTTCACCCCGTCGGCAACCGTCTGGAGGATCCCGTACGGGCCGGCCCGCATCGGGCCGAGACGGTTCTGCATGTCGGCGACGATCTTGCGCTCAAACCACACCAGGATGATGACGGTGATCAGCACGAAGGCAAACACGGCGACGGCCTTGATGGCAGCCTCGAGCGAGAATGCCCAGCCGCTCATGCCTTGCCTCCCGCTGTGATCACTCACTGAAACCGCGGCACCAAGTGAAGAGGTCTTGCTGAGATTGGCCGGGATATAGACGGTACCCTCACCGAGCGAGTTGTCGACGGCCAGCGGGAGGGTGACACTGCCGCTTTCGCCGGCGACGGTGACCATCGCACCCGGCTCGACGCCGAGCGACTCCACCTCGGCCTCGCTCAGATACGCCATGGCCTCGGGGATGAGCGCCGCAAGCGATGGGCTCTTGCGCACCTTCACCCCGTCGTCGTACATGATCCTGGCCAGATGCAGGCCGAAACGGGCGGGCACGGATTTCAGGTTGCCACCGACGGGGATGTACTCGAGACGCTGCTCGCCGGCATCGAGTGGCAGCAGCAAGCCTTCTCGCCCTCACCCCAGTCCAGCCCATCCCACGAGACGCCGTGATAGGCGGGAGCAACCGTCGCTATCTCCTTGGAGATCGCCTCCGCCGAGGTGGCACCAAGGTCACCGCCCATACGACGGGCCAGATCATCGAGCACCGACCAGGCGGGCCGGATCTGACCGGGACCGGGTACCAGCCGGTTCACCTTCTGCACCCGGCCTTCGATGTTGGTGACGGTCCCTTCGACCTCGGCAAAGCCCTCGACGGGAAGGACGACATCGGCGAGCGACGACGAGTCGGTGAGGAACGTGTCGATGGCGACGATGAAGCTGGCGGCTTCGAAACCCGCACGGGCGAGCTGTCGGTTCGGGATGGTCCCGCACCGGGTCGCTACCGAGTATGACGAGTGCCTTCAACTCACCGTCACGGAGACCTTCGAGGATGCTGGTGGCGCTACGGCCGAGACCCTCGGGGAGTGGCCCCCATTCCGCCTCGAGCTTCTCGTGGGCAGTGGTCTCAGAGACGCGGCCGGGCAGCAATGTCGTGGCGAGACCCATGTCGAGCGCACCGATGACGTTGCCACGCCTGGCTAGCGGCAGCACCTTGCCACCGGGCAGGTCGCGGCCGAGGGCAGCCACTGCTTCGGCAAGCCGCGGATCTTCAGTCGAGCCCGGTCCTGCCGACAATGGTGACGACCGGCCCTTCGCCGAGAGCGGCGTTGATGTCGGTGTACTCGTCTGTGCCCGCGATGAGCTCGCGCAGCACGTCCGGTCCGGTCCCGGGGCGGTACCGGACCTTGTGGGCGGCGACATCGTCGAGACCGGTACGGCGCGGATGCACCACGATCAACCGGGCGCCGAGTTCGGTAGCGGCACGACGCACCCGCAGATATAGCACCGGGTATTCTTCTTTGAGGTCAGCAGCCCACAGCAGGATCGTCTTGGCGCTCTCCAGGTCGTTGATCAGCGCCCGTGGCGTCAGCCCGACGAGGAATTGCGGATCGAGGCCATCATCGAGCTGCGCATCGATGTGGGGGGTGACGACGATGGTGCGGAGGAACTTGCCAAAGATGAACGCTTCCTCGTTGGTGCTGTTGGCACCACCGAGACCGGCGACGTGATCGCCGGAGATAGACGGCCAGCCGGTCGGCAACAACGTCGAGCGCCTCGCCCCAGGTCGGCCTCCCGGAACTCACCGTCCTCCTTGATCAGCGGTCGCTGGAGACGGTCGTCGCTGTGGATCGCCTCGAAGACGAATCGATCCTTGTCGGACAGCCAGCCGTGGTTGGTGGCGTCGCTGTCGACACCGTCGATGCGGACCACCCGGTTCTGGCTCGATTGGACCGAAACCTTGGAACCGACGGAATCCACCATCGAGACACTCTCGACCGCCTCGAGATCCCAGGGACGCGCCTTGAACCGGTACGGCTTCGCAGTCAGCGCCCCGACCGGGACAGATCTGGACGGTATTGCCCGAGAAATATGAGTTGAACGGCTCATCGGGGAAGGTGATGCACCTGAACCTCGATTGCCTCGTCCCTTGAACTCGATCAGCGGGTCACCCGAGATCTCCTCGGAGAACCGGGTGCAGCGGGCACACAGGATGCAGCGCTCCCTGTCGAGCAGCACGAGATCGGAGATCGGGATCGGCTTTCTCGAAGTGGCGCTTCTCTTCGACAAACCGGCTATCCCCCGGACCGTAGGCAAGAGTCTGGTCCTGAAGCGGGCATTCGCCGCCCTTGTCGCATACGGGGCAATCGAGGGGATGGTTGATCAGCAGATACTCGAGCACCCCCTCTTGCGCCTTCTTGACGACTGCTGACTGGGTGTCGACCACCATGCCGTCGTTGATCCTGGTGGCGCAGGACGGCACGAGCATCTTGCCACGCGGCCCCTCGACCTCGACAAGGCACATCCGACACATGCCTACCGGGTTCATCCGGGGGTGCCAGCAGAACCGTGGGATGTAGTTGCCGTTGTCCTCGGCGACTTTGATCAGCACCTCACCGGCGGGGCCCTGCATCTCGACACCGTCGACGGTGATGGTGACCAGATCAGCCATGCGCAACCTCCCTGGCGATACGTGCCTCGACCTCATCCCGGAAGTACTTCATGAGAGAGACGACCGGTGCGGTCGCAGACGGGCCGAGCGGGCAGATCGTTGTCATCACCGGCGGCCAGGCGAGCCCCGGGCTGATCCCGTCGGAAACGTCGAGCAGAAGGTCGATGTCCTCGGGGCGGCCCTTGCCGCTGAAGGATGCGGTTGAAGATCCGCTCCAACCAGCTGCAACCTTCCCGGCACGGTGTGCACTGGCCACACGACTCGTGGTCGTAGAAACGAACGATGCGATGGGCGGCGGCGATAACGTCGGTACTGTCGTCCATCACGATCACGGCCCCCGAGCCGAGCATCGAGCCTTGTTGACCAACATCGTCGATGGTGACGAGGGTATCGAGGTGCTCGGCGGGCACGAACCAGGGAGCGGACGAGCCACCGGGGATCCAGGCCTTCAGCTCCCGACCCTCGGGAATGCCGCCACCGACGTCGATAGATCAGATCCCGCCAGCACATCCCCATCACTATCTCATAGTTGCCCGGCTTGTTGACATGACCGGACAGCGAGATCATGCGGGTGCCTGCCGACTTTTCCGGGCCGATGCCGGCGTAGGCCTGCCCACCGTTGTTGACGATCCATGGGATGTTCGAGATCGTCTCGACATTGTTGACGATGGTCGGTTTGCGAATAGAGGCCTTCCACGGCCGGGAACGGCGGCTTCAGCCGTGGCTCGCCACGGCGACCCTTCCAGACTGTTGAGTAGCGCCGACTCCTCGCCACAGATATAGGCGCCTGCTCCGAGGTGAACGGTGACATCGAGGTTGAAGCCACTGCCGAGGATATCGGTGCCGAGGTAGCCCTTCGCATAGGCTTCCTCGACGGCACGTTGCACCCGGCGGGCCGGTTTCGGGTACTCGCCACGAACGTAGATGAATGCGTGGTTCACGCCGACGGCAAACGAAGTGAGGATGACGCCTTCGATGAGCTGGTGCGGGTCACGTTCCAGCAGCTGGCGGTCCTTGAACGTGCCC
The DNA here is from genome assembly GCA_963777645.1 of uncultured bacterium. Classification (GTDB taxonomy): domain Bacteria; phylum Actinomycetota; class Acidimicrobiia; order Spongiisociales; family UBA5794; genus JAAETI01. The sequence continues at coordinate 312,646 of CAVZRA010000002.1, forward strand.
GGCTCTGACTCGTCGGCGTTGATCACCAGATATGCGGGCCTGGCGCGTGCGAGGAACCCCCACTTGACCCCGGCCGGGAAGTTGGCTCCGCCACGACCCCTGATGTTCGACGACTTGACCTCTGCCGCAACCTTCTCGGCCCCGAGCTCGAGCAAACCCTTGCGCAACGCGGTGTAGCCACCGGTTTGCTCGTAACGCTCGATGGTGTTGCTGTCGGTGCGGTTGGCTTCCATCCGCTCGGTGAGGATCTTCATCTTCCCTCTCCCTCTGGGAGAGGGAAGCAGGCGAAGCGCAGCCGGGTGAGGGCGAGCTGCTGATTAGCCATCAGCTGACCCCTCTGGCCGACCCATAGGGACCGAACGCCGGGACCGGGAGAAAGGAGCCCTCGGTTTCTCTGACTCCCCAGTCGAACGAGCGGTCTCCGCCAAAGAGCTGCTGCATCTCGTCGCCGCTGATCACATCGGGACCGCCATCACGCAGCCAGTTGACCAAGTCTCGAGCCTTCTCCGGGGTCACGCCCTCCACCATCTCGTAGTTGACGAGCACTACCGGGGCACCGCCACAAGCACCGTTACATTCGACGTGCTCGACAGAGAACTTGCCGTCTTCGCCGGTCTCGCCGTCGGGAACACCAGACTCGTCCTCGATGGCGGCGAGCACATCGTCGGCGCCTCTCAAGAAGCATGAGATCGACGTGCACACCGAGATGAGATAGTCACCGAGCTCCTCGCGCTTGTACATCGTGTAGAAGCTGGCAACCGATTGCACCTGGGCGCCGGTGAGCCCGGTGAGGACACCGACGACCTTCATCCCCTCGTTGGTGACACGGCCATCTTCGACCATCGCAACATACAGCAGAGGCATCACCGCCGAGCGGCGATCCGGGTATTTGCCGAGGATCTCCTCGACCAGCCGTTGGGAATCCTCGTTCCAGCCACGGATGGCCTCGAGCTCCTCAGCGCTCAGGGTCACTTCCTTCATCGGTCTACGTCTCCAAGGACGGGGTCGGTCGATGCAATCGTGGCGATGATGTCGGCGACGAGCGAGTCGGTCATCATCGTGGGCAGGGCCTGGATGTGGTTGAACGACGGGGTCCTGGCGTGCAAGCGCCACGGCTTCTCCCTCCCGTCGGAGACGATGTACATGCCAAGCTCGCCGCGTGGTGATTCCACCGCGGCGTAGCTCTCCCCGGCGGGCACCTTGAACCCACTGGTGAACAACTTGAAGTGGTGGATGAGGGCTTCCATCGACTCGTCGATGCGCTTGCGTGGTGGCGGGGTGATCTTGCGGTCGAGCGTGCGGTAATCGCCGGCAGGCATCGTCTCGAGAAGTTGCTCGACGATGCCGAGCGACTGTCTCATCTCCTCCATCCTGACCAGGTAACGATCCCACACGTCACCATGGTTGCCTACCGGGATCTCGAAGTCATACTTGTCGATTCCGCTGTAGGGGAAGGCTTTTCGCAGATCCCACTTGATGCCGGCTGCTCTGGCGATCGGGCCGGTAACACCGAGAGCCCGACACTCCTCAGGGGTGATGACCCCGACACCCATGGTGCGGTCCCGGAAGATCGGATTGCCGTTGAACAGCTCCTCGTACTCGTTGATGCCCTGAGTGACCTTGTCGAGGATCCGCTCGATGTCGTCCTCCCACCCATCCGGCAGATCGGCGGCCACCCCGCCGGGACGGATGAAGTTGTGGTTCATCCGCAGACCGGTGGTCTTTTCGAAGAACTCGAGGATGTACTCGCGATCACGGAAGCCGTAGATCATCATGGAGACGGCGCCGAGGTCGGTGCCCTGGGTGGCCGCCCACACCAGGTGGCTCGACACCCGGTTCAGCTCGGTCATCAGCACCCGGATAGCCTGGCCGCGCTCGGGAATCTCGACACCGAGCAGCGACTCGACCGCAAGCGAGAACGCCAGCTCCATGTGCAGCGGTGAGAGGTAGTCCATGCGGGTGACGTTTGTAGAGCCCTGCATGTAGGTGAGGGTCTCCCCCGTCTTCTCCATCCCGGTATGGAGGTAGCCGATGATCGGCTTCGCTCTGACGATGGTCTCGCCGTCGAGCTCGAGGTGAAGCCGCAGAACCCCGTGGGTGGAGGGATGCTGCGGGCCCATGTTGAGGATTTGCAGCTCGTCCGGGTCCGAGACGTCGTCAAAGACAAAATCGTCATCGACGACGGTGCCCCGGGACAACTCGAGTGCCGGGTCGCTGGAAGCGGCGAGCAGCTCCTGAGAGGGCTCGTCTGTGTAGCTGCGCATCCAGAGCGGCTCTTCGGTGCCTGCGACCCACAGGTCGTGGATCTTGCGTCGTTCCTCGGCACCGGCCGATGCGGAAGAACCGACCTCCTCGGGCTTCTCTGTGGTCGGCGCCTCGAAATCTCCTGTTGCTACGTTCGGTGTGTCACTCATGTTGTCTTCGGTGATTCCTTGAAGCGGACAGGTACTGACCCAACGCTGTAGTCCTTGCGGAGCGGATAGCCCTCCCAATCGTCTGGCAGCACGATGCGGGTGAGGTCCGGGTGGCCCGTGAACACGATCCCGAACAGATCGAACGCCTCGCGCTCGTAGAAGTTGGCCCCGGGGAAGATATCTGTGATCGATGGGACGGTTGGGTCGGCCGCAGGCACTCCAACCCTGATCCGCAGCCGGCGCACATGCTGGTGCGATAGCAAGCCGACGACCACCTCGAACCGCGGCTTGCGGTGCAGGTAGTCGACACCGCACAGATCCGCAAAGTCGCGGAACCCATGGTCACGGGCGGCGGTGACGAAATCTACGTAATGCTCGAGCGGTACCAGGGCGACGTCCTGTTTCGAGTCGAGCACCTGCTCGAACCGGACATCGGGGAAACCATCAGCGAGGGGGCCGAGAACGGGATCGCTCATCGCACGATCTCCCCCGACATGACCTTGTCCTGAAGCATCAAGATGCCGTGCATCAGCGACTGCGGCCCCGGCGGGCAACCCGGCACATAGACGTCAACGGGGACGACCTCGTCGACGCCTTGCACCAGGGCGTAGTTGTTGAACATGCCGCCGGTGGAGGCGCATGCCCCCATTGAGATGACCCACTTCGGCTCGGACATCTGGTCGTACACCTGACGAAGTACGGGCGCCATCTTCTGGGAAACGCGGCCTGCGACGATCATGAGGTCGGCCTGGCGTGGTGATGCTCGGAACACTTCCATGCCGAATCGAGCGAGATCGTTGTGGGCGGCGCCGGTGGCCATCATCTCGATGGCGCAGCAGGCGAGACCAAACGTTGCGGCCCACATGGAGCGGGTCCGTGTCCAGTTGACCGCCGAATCCAGCGTGGTGAGGAGAAACCCGGAAGGGCCCGACTCGTGCGCCATCAGGCGGCTTCCTCGTCCGGTCCACCGAGAACACTCTCGAGGGGAGCGACGACCCGGCGATAGCGCTGCCGGCGAGCGACGTTCCAGTCGAGTGCTCCCCGCTTCCAGACGTAGACGAGGGTTTCGACAACGAGAACTACGAAGATGCCTATCGCCCCGATCCCGGCCCAACCGAACTCTTGCCAGCGAACCGCCCAGGCGAACAGGAAGATGATCTCGACATCGAAGATGACAAAGAGCATCGCTACCAGATAGAACTTTACGGGGAATCTCTGCACCGGCTCCTGGAGCGGGACGATGCCGCACTCGTAAGGGGCGAGTTTCTCGGGTGTCGGTTTCTTGGGAGCCAGCAGCCGGGAGATAGTGAGGCTGACCATCGCAAACCCCGCAGCGACGATCAGGGCGAGGGCGATCGGCAGATAGTCGGACAACGTCATCGGTTCAGAAACTCCTTCCGGTTCGGAAGATTAGGAATCTCTTCACATGCGCACAAAGCCATTGCGCCCGACAGCCTATTGGCAAACGAACTCGTGTGCCGACGCTGGCAGAAGGTGGATAGGAAGGAGAACGGTCGGCGCCTGGGACACCGACCGTTCTCTTTGCCTGCTGGATCCGTTTCGAGTTGCCCGTCACACTGCCTGGAGATCGACTCTGCGTCTTGCGATCGCAGCGCAGACGAACGCAGCGTCTCTGCCGACTCCGTTGATTTGACCGGATGAGATCGCATAGGTGAACTCGAGCCCTACGAAATACAGACCCGGGCTCGACGACACAACGCCCCGGGTGTGATCGGGGTACTCACCGGAGACGAGATCGTCATCGATCCAATCAAAGCCGGGACGGAATCCAGATGCCCAGACCAGCGCGGCAATGTCGCCGACATCGGCATCCTCGACAACAGGTTGCCCTTCCGCGGTACCGACGGTACGCCCTACTCGGTGCACACCGGCCGCGTCCAGATCGTGCGGCTTGCGTCGCACCAGCGGCTTCCCTCGTCCCTTCATCTTCGCCGCCAGTCGCCTGCCGATCGGATTGGAGATACTGGAGAGGCGGTGGAATAGAAAGCCATTGACGAATCGGCTGACTACATGCCTGCCGAGGGGCTTGTCGATGTCCACCGGGACATGCCCGGGATGACGACCGGAGAGCCAGACTTGCCGATCACCGGCAAGGGCGAGGTCGAGCGCAATCTCGGCCCCCGAGTTCCCCGCGCCGACCACGAGCACGTCGCCTGGCGGGAGTTGTGAGGGCCGCCGATATCGGATCGACTCGATCTGGTAGATACCCGGGTCGAGATCCTGCGCAAAGCCGGGCACCCGCGGGACTTGATTGTCCCCCATGGCAACGACCACGTTGTTGGCCATGAGAACTTCATCTCCGCTTGCAACCATGTAGCGGCCGTTCGCCCTCGAGAGACGATCCACCGCAAAGCCGAGGCGCACGGGGAGTTGGAAGCGCTCGGCATAAGCCTCGAGGTAGTCGGCCATCTCGTCCTTGGTGGGATAGCGCGAGGGAGATGCCGGGAACGGAAAACCATCTAACCCGTCGTATCGGCCAGAGGTGAAGAGACGAAGACTGTCCCAGCGGTTTCGCCATGAATCACCGATCCGCTGCCCAGCGTCGACGAGCACGTGCTCGAGCCCGTGTTGGCTCAAGTGATAGCCGACAGACAAACCGGCCTGGCCGGCCCCGATGACAACTGTGTCGATGCTCTCCGGATTATTGCGATACGACATGATTCCTCCTGGTGTTGCGGCCTTCGTGACACCGTATGTCTCGAACCCGCCCGCTTCATCGGGAGGACCACTCGTTTCTGTCCGGGCGGCGCATGGGTGATTTCACCCACCGCGGCTAGAGAATCTGATGCTCGTATGCCCATGCCGTCGCCGCGGTGCGCGACGGCACGGCCAGCTTGGCGAGGATGTTGGCCACGTGACGATCGACCGTCTTGACGGCGACGAACAGCTGATCGGCGATCTCCCTGTTGGTCAGGCCGCTGGCGACCAGGCGCATCACTTCCAGCTCACGGTCTGATAGCGGGTGCTCCTTGACGGCATCGCCGCGGAGGCGCCGCAACGAGGTGAGGGCCGGCTCGGCACCGAGATCGCCGAACACTTGCGCCGCGGCGTCCCACTCGAGCCGGGCGCTGTCCTCATCACCTGCCCTCCGGCACGCAAGACCAACGAGGACACGAGCTCGTGCAGCCTCGTATGGGACACCCGCGGCTCTCCAGGCCTCGTAGCCCTTCCGGAGATGGTTGAGGGCACTCCTGGCGTCGTCCTGCTGGAGGAGGACACGCCCGCGCGCCGTCCATGCTTCCGCACGCAGCGCCGAGGTGCCGAACCGATCTGCAAGCTCTTCTAGATCATCTGCGGCTGCCGCTGCCGGATCTGCCTCGTCCGCCGCAAGCATGACTTCGATGAAGGCGCTGAGGAGACGACAACGCTCGATATCGTCTTGTGCCTCGGCAACGGTCCGCCGCATCATCGCAGCGGCTTGATCGATCCGTCCCTGCTGAAGACGGAGCAACGCCAGACCGGGTTGCGGATCGCGGCCCCACTCCCGCGCCCCTTGATACGACTGCTCGGCGTCTGCATCATCGCCGGACATTCGCTGCACCTCGGCAAGCTGATACAGCGCCCCACCGGTGGCTACGGCATCGGTCGCCCCACGGAACATGTCGCACGCCCTTCGTGCCTCCTGGGCTGCCATGCCCACTCGCCATGTCGACTCAACAGGCTCGAGCGGTGGGTGAGGCACTGGCCGTTGAAGGTCAGCATCCCCTCTTGACGCTCACACCACCGGGTGAGGGCGTCGGTCCATTCCTGGGCTCGCTGCAGCTCGGATATCTCCTCGCACGCCTCGATCAGCGAGCAGTAGACGGTCCCGGCGACGGTGGGCAGCAGCTCCCCCGACACCACCGAGACCATCGCCTCGTCGAGCAGAGCCATGCCATCCGAAACGTTCCCTAGGCGTACCAGCGCCCTTCCCGCGTTGTTGAGGGCGAGTGCCACCACATCCGGATCGTCTCCGCGCCGGCCGAAGGCGACTGCCTTCATTGCAGTCTCGTGACTCGCCGCGTAGTCGTGCTCGATGGCGACCTGGCGGAATGACTCCATCGTGAGCAAGTATCCGAACACCGGGTCATCAGGCGGCAGCGTCGCGACAATGCGCCGGGATCTCCCGTACCAACCGTTCCCCTGCGCCACGTCGCCCCGGGTGAACAGGGTGAACGCGCTCCAGAAGCCGCACCGGGCTGCCGAGGCTTGGTCACCCTCCTCCAGGTAGGATTGGAAGGCGCGGCTGAGCGAACTCAGGGTCACCTCGGTCCTGCCCATCAGGTAGGCCACCATCGCCCACTGCGCAAGATCACCGGGACCAAGCGGCTCCTCGCCGTCTGCAACGGTGAAAGCATCCATCGCCTCGTCCCAGGCAAGATGCCCTACAGCAGAACGGGCCTGATCCAGATGGCTGTCTTCGTTTTTGGTCACGTACGCGACTCTATCTGCTGAATCGGTCAGTCACCGGTGGCCAGCGGAGATACGTCAACGGTCACACGAGCACCCAGCGGCCAGACCGGCGATCAGCACGGCCACGAGGATCCTGCTCATCGCGCCGACGATACCCCTGATCCCGCCAACCGATGAGGTACCGTCTTCGCATGGAACGATCTCGATACGACCGGTTCGCCGACGACCTGGTCACCGCCGCCCGACGAGACCCGGATGTCATCGGGCTGGTGGCGATGGGCTCGTTTGCGGATCGCACCCACTCGCCGGACGAGTGGTCCGACCATGACCTGTGGCTCATCACCAAGCCGGGTGCCGCGGCCCGGCTGCGGGAGGACATCGGGTGGCTGCCGGACGCCGACCGGATCGTCGGCCACTTCATCGAGACCGAGCACGGGCGCAGCATCGTCTACGAAGACGGCCACCTGATCGAGATGGCGGTCTTCGAGTCCGGAGACCTCGCCATCGCCAGCGCCAACGACTACCGGGTCCTATACGACACGACCGGCGGCCTCGAGGCCGAGCTTGCCGCCATCGTGGCCCGCACCACCGCGCAGGGTGAGGACCCCGTCAGGGCGGAGCATGCGGCAGGTCGATTCATCACAACGCTCATCATCGGGCTCGGCCGCTACGGACGCGGCGAGCTCATCTCTGCCGGCGAGCTGATCCGCGAGCACGCCCTCGCTGCGCTGCTCCGGGTGATCGCCGACTACGGACCTCCGCCCGAAGAAGATGTGCTCGACAACCTCGATCCGCACCGACGCGTCGAGATCGCCTATCCGGTGCTGGCCACACGAATCGACGTGGCGTTGCGCAGACCCGTGGACGAGACGGCGGCGGCGTTGCTGGAGATTGCCCGCGAGCTCGTTGTCGACGCGGCACCACCGCTATCGGCCGCCAACCTCGACGCCGTCCAGACCCTGCTCAACCGGGCCAAGGCGGCCGGTCGGTAACCGGCCGCCGCGCTTGCGCTTCGTGCGGACACCACGCCCACATATGGGCATCAGAGCCGCCGGAAACGGATTGTCCCAGAGATCCCGCGGCGCCGATATCCCGGGATACCGGCGGAACGCCGGGTACGCTCGGACGGTGACCAATGCCTCTCCGCACATAGGAACGCTGCGCGAGAAACCGCTGCATGCTTCGTTGAAGCAGTGGGCCGCCGAGCCGGGGGACCGGTTCGAAGTGGGAGTGGATCGGTTCGTCATCGACGTAGTGCGCGACGATCTGCTCATCGAAATCCAGACCGGAGGGTTCTCGCCGCTGCGCAAGAAACTGCGGCGGTTGCTCGATCTCGGGCATCGGGTGCGGGTGGTACATCCGGTCCCGTTGACCAAGACCATCGTCAGGTTGGGCGACGACGGCGAGATCATCGGTCGGCGCAAGTCGCCCAAGCGCGGCACGAGCATGGATGTTTTTTCGCAACTCATCTATATCACCGAGTTGCTCGATCATCCTGGCCTCGACATCGAGTTGGTGCTGACCACCGAGGATGAGTACCGCAGGCACGACCCGGAACGGGCGTGGCGCAGAAGAGGTTGGGTCGTCGAGGAGCGCAGGCTGACCGGCGTCACTGGGACCTTCGCTCTGCGGGACGTTGGCGACCTGGTTGCGCTATTGCCCGACGGGCTCGGCGAGACGTTCACGACTGCAGACATAACGCGTCTCAGCGGCTGCACCCGCAGGCTCGCCCAGCAGACGGCCTACTGCCTGAGGAAGATCGGTGCCATCGAGATCTGCGGCAAGCAGGGCAACGCCGTCGAATACCGGCTGACCCCGGCTACTTGAGCAGTGGGTCGGGAGCGATCTTGACGATCCGCTCGATCGCACCGTAGATGCGCTCCGAGAGGCCACGCTCCTCCGGCTCGAGCAAGTTGGCCATCACCTTCAACGCCCATTCCATGAGAGGTCGCGAGCGCATCCCGAGATAGGTGAATGTCTTCATCATGTTGGGATGGCCGATCACCATGACGAAGCGCCGGGCTACCCGCTGGTAGTCGCTGAAGATCTCGTCGAGCTCCTGGGTGTATCCCTGTAGCGCTGCAGGGTTGCCGGTGGCGATGGCCTCCGCGATGTAGCCGGCGGCCATCCTGCCCGTCTCGTACGCATAATCGATGCCCTCGCCGTTGAACGGGTTGACGGCGCCGATCGAATCGCCGACTGCGAGCCAATTGCGGCCGAACCTGGGGGCGACGGAGAGCGACATAGGCAGCTTGCCGCCGATCGGATCTCGTACGAGCGAGTCCTCCGTCAGCTCCCAGTAGCCCGGCAGGCCGGCGACGTATGCCTCGAGCAGATCGGAAGTGTTGAGCCCCCTCCATCCCTGGAACGAAGAGACGACACCGGCCCCGATGTTGATCTCGCCGTCGCCGAGCGGGAACACCCACCCGTAGCCGGGCATGGAATGGCCGTTGCGGTCCTTGACGTCGAGCTGACTCTCGATGTACGCATCCTTTGAGTTGGGTGACCTCCAGTAGCCACGGACCGCAAGCCCGAACGGGTAGTCCTTGCGACGCTGCATGCCGAGCTTGCGGCCGAAGCGGGAAAGTGACCCGTCGGCAACGACGACGTACTTTGGGGTGACGATCTCGTCATCCTCACCTTTGCGTTTCAGGGTCACCGACACCAGATCACCCGCATCGATGTTGGGCACTGCCTCGGCGCCGGTCGCCACGACGGCACCCTGCTTTTCGGCGAGAGCGGCAACCTGCATGTCGAGATCACTGCGGCGCACCACCGCGCCCCAGTTGGGGTAGATCGAATGCTCGGGCCACGGCATCTCGAGGCGAATGTCACCGGTGTAGGCACGCAGCCCGACGATGCGGTGATGCCCGTTGAAGTCGAAGCCCATGTCGATCAACTGCTTGATGGCACGTGGCGTCAGCCCGTCGCCGCAGGCCTTCTCGCGGGGATAGACCTTCTTCTCTGCGATCAGCACAGAGAGGCCGTTGTGGGCCAGCCAGTACCCGGCAGAAGCCCCACCGGGACCACCGCCAACAACGAGGACATCAGGATTCGTCATGGAACAGCGAGGCTAGTCGGTGCCCCAAGCGCATCTGGCGTCCAAACCGGCGATATTTCGCCGGTTTGGACGCCAGAACGGGATTGCGGGGGCGCTACGAGACGAAGACGAGCACCAGGTGCTCGGCGACCATCGCCGGCTTGACCTCGCCGTCGATCTCCACCGTGACCTGTTGCTTGAGCAGCCACTGGCCGGGGCGCTTCTCGGTGACGGCAACGAGAGTATTGCGAGCGCGGATCCGGGAGCCGACCTTCACCGGCTGGAGAAAGCGAACCTTGTCGGTGCCGTAGTTGATCCCGAACATCGCGTTCTCGATCTCCGGGGCGATCGATTCGAGGAAGTGCGGGAGCAGCGACAGGATCAGGAACCCGTGTGCGATGGTTCCGCCGAACGGTGTCGCCGCGGCGCGTTCCGGGTCGACATGGATGAATTGGTGATCGAGCGTGGCGTCGGCAAACGCGTTCACCCTGGCCTGATCGATCTCCAACCAGTCACTCACCCCGATCTCAGCACCAACGAGACCCGGCAACTCCGCAACAGAAATCATCCCAACCTCTCCCTCACTCGCTTTCACGCTTCTGGCGTCCAAACAGGCAATATATTGCCTGTTTGGACGCCAGAACGGGATCGGGAGGGGTCAGCCGCCGGCCGCGGCGCCGAGACCGCAGGCGGCTTCTTCGGTGACAGGGTCGGCGCCGCCGAAGGCGACCCGTTCGTAAAGGACGACCGACGCTATCTCCTCGGCACTCAACTTCGCGCCGTAGCTTGGCATGGCCACCCCCCTGCCCAGCACCGGCTTGTTGGTGTCACCGTATGTCGGATTCGGCCAGTTGTTCGAGCCGAGAGTCACCCATTGGATATGGTCGCTGCACGCAGAGAACGTCTGCAGGACCGCGCCACCAGCGAGTGCCGGGCCGACACCACCGGACCCGTCTGCGCTGTGACACGCGGCACACTGACCGTTGAAGATTCCCTGACCCACCTTGAAGAATGCGCTACCGGCACCGCCGCATGATTCCGCCTCGCCGGTGACCGGGTTCACCGAGAGTTGACCCGAGGTGCCACAGCTGGGCCCGTTCGGGGCGAAGCCTGCGTAGAGCAGGGCAAACAGCGGGATGATGATGAACGAGGCCGCCAACCAGCGAGGGAACCCGGCGAACGCCGGCTCCCGCTCCGGCTCGAATGCCGGCTCAACGGCAGCGGGCGCGACGGCGGCAGGTTCACCGCTATCGACGATCGTGGCCGGAGACGAGGGAGCGGAGGCTCCAGCCGGCGCCGCGGCCGGAGCCTCACCTTTCGCTCCTTCCGGGCTCAGCCCCATCTCCACAAGAACTTCATCGAGCGGGCGGCCTTCCCGCTTGGCCTTCGCCTTCGCCGAGCGACGCAACAAAGCATCGGGCAACTTGCCGGCACCGATCTCCACGGTAGGCGCCGCCGGCTCGGCGGTGGGGGTCTCGCCGGCACCGGTCATCTCGGCAAGCACCTCGTCGACCGACCGCCCTTCCCGCTTGGCCCGCGCCTCCGCCGACCTCCGCAACAGTGCGTCCGGCAGCTGTTTGCCACCGCTCGCAGGGGCCGCAGGCGCAGGGGCTGTGGCCGGAGCTTCGGCAACAACTGGCTCTGCAGCGGCGGCGGGCTCGACAGAGGCGGCAGCCGGAACATCAGCAACAACGGGTTCTACAGGAGCAGCAGGCGCGGCAGGCGCGACGGGCGCGACGGCAGGAGCCGGAGCCTCGCCTCCTGCCCATCCGGCAACCAGAGCCTCGACGGCGACACCCTGACTGGCCGCCCTGGCCTGGGCGGCACGTTCGAGCAGATCGACAGGGACACCGGTTTGCTCGGCAATCTGGCTCAGCTGTTCATCCATTACTTCAACCCGTTCACGTAGGCGAGTAGGGCGTCGAGATCGGCGCTCGACAGATAGTCATATGACGGCATTGTCGACCACGGCCTGTCCGCTCGAGGATTCTGCAGGTGCTCAGCGAAGGTCCCGCCCCGAGCGGCCAGATGGCTGAGATCCGGGCCCATCCTGGCAACGCCAAGCAGTACAGGAGATTCGTGAGCGTAATCACCGGCCTCAGAGACCGCCCCGAGACCGACATCGGTGACGATGGGCCGCACCGACTCGGTGTGGCAGTACATACAGCCCTCACCGATATAGATGTCACGCCCGATCGCGGCAGGGGTGCCCTCCGCATAGACACGTGACTGATCGGCCAGGATCGTCGGCGTGGCCGATGCGCTGTCGAACGATGGCAACACAACGACGAGGAAGAACGCACCGATCCCGACCGCAAGGGCGATCGACCCGACCCGGAGCCAACTCGGCGTAGTTGCCGGGTCGACGGCGAGTTCCGCATTGACCTCCTGGCCACCGGCGTCCAGCTCGGGATCGACTGCCAGCACCCGGCTGCGATCCTCAGCGAGGAACCAGGCGGTGGTTGCGTACGACAAGAGCAGCGCCTGGGCAACCGCATAGATCATCAAGCCAACCATCCGGACCACGGCGAAACCGAAGTTCCACATGGCATCGGCGGTTTGCTCGAAACCGTCGCCGGCAGCGACCACACCTGCAGCGTCACCACCCGCCCAGGTGAATCCGGCAACAACGCCGCCGACGAGCATGGCCAACACAGCGATGGCGAGCCCGAGGACCGTCAGCCAACCGTGCCAGCGCTGTACCCGCACGGCATCGTCGGTTGCCATCGGCGGTGCGACATGGAACACATAGGCGAACAGCCATGCGCTGAAGGCACCAAGGATGGCGAGCAACTCGTAGCCATATACCCAGTCGGTGAATCCGACGATTCCTCCCGTGGCACGCAACGCCGAAACAAGATTGAGCACAGGTAGGGCGGCGAACACGGCAAGGCCGGTGTAAACGAGCTTGAGCGAGTAGCGGTCCTTCGGGGCGGCCTCGGTCCGACTACTGCGCAAAAAGCCCATCACGTCGACGACGATCGTGGCCACGGGAAGCAGCAGCACCATCGAGAACATGATGCCGATCGTCTCCAGCCAGTTGGGAACGGCCGTGTAGGTGAGCTCGGCGGTGCCGGTGAACACCCAGGCAATCCCGAGACCCCAGAACCCGACGACCGACATTCGCGTCGCCTTGAACGTGGTGAGCCCGACCAGCCGCGGAACCAGGAAATAGACAAGGCCAACCCCTGCGGTGGCACCCCACAGCCCGATGATGCCTGCCCGGTAGAAGCCGGCGAGGACCGCAGTATCGATGCCGTGTAGCACGCGTGGTTGTGAGATGACCATGGAGGCCAGCAGCTTGACCATGCTCAGGTTGCCGATGAAGTGCAGACCTACCAGCCAGATGACCGAGGCAACGATGAACCACTCGGCCGGGCTCCGCTCCCGATCGTTGCGCCTGGCGATGGTGCGAACGATCGAATGCGCCATCCCGGCCATACCAACCAGCACGATCAAGTCGGCGAGTGGCGGTGCGTCCAGGTAGCGGACACCCTCGCCGGCGCCGGCCAGTATGCCGACACCGCCGACCGCATAGCCAAAGGCCATGAATACAAAGCTGATTTTGGCGATGAGCGGATCGGTGAGTCGCTCACCGGTGAGCCGGGGAACGGCGTAGTACATCGCACCGATCAGACCGAGGGTGACCCACCCGTATAGAAGGAAATGGATTGCCGCCGGCCGCAGTCGTCCATATGACAACCAGCCGGAGCCGCTGAGCAAGTCGGGCGAAACAAACTGCAGCGACGCAATCGCCAGCATGGCGACACCCAGCATGAGGAAGATGAGCGATGCCCAAAGGTGATAGCGGGCAACACTCTGGGAGGATTGAGCCGGTGACGCTGCCACCTGTGTGTTGTCTTGCGAAACCTCGGCGGTCACCCTTGCCTAGTCCCTTCCTTGCTCACCATGCCTCCTGAAGCCACCACGGGAGAATAGCCAGATCGATCTGACATTCCCGAAATACCTATTCGCTCACTCGATAACTGAGCCTCACCGGATCGGGCGGCACTGTAATCAATCAAAACACCCGATGCCGACCGGATCGACAATCTGTCGGAGACCCGGGAAATGATCCGGCACAACCCGTTCCTGCACACTATGGTTGCGTTCGCCAAACGCCGCCCAGCGCCCGCGCCAGGCGTGCCTAGGCTTACAATGCGTGCCGTCTTGAAGAGGTACATGGGGATTCGTTGATGGCTGAGCCGAGAGACAAATACTTCGTCCGGGGCATCATCGCGCTTGGCCTCGGCCTCACCCTGGCACTGCTCGGAGCTCTTTGGGCTCACTTCACTGGTGCGGACACAGTCGACAGCGTCGGGAGGCCGATGTTCTCCGCGTTCCCCGCGGGTGGGTGTGGGTACTGCTCGGTCAACTGGTCTCGGTCGGTGGGTTCTTCCTCGCCATCGGTGGGACCGCACTGGCCTTCCTCTACGAGAAGAAGATGACATGGGCGAGGGCGGCGATCGGTGCTTTCTTGTTCACCGCGACGATGATCCTCCTCTACGGGATCATCCCGAACCAATGGCTCACCTACACCCAGGCGGTTTGGGAATGGACCGATCAGAAGATCTGGGTGAGGATCCCCAGCGGCCTCATCGGCGGCAACGAAGTCAACATATCGGCAAACGCCGTCAAGGACATCGTCAACGGCACATACGCAATCGTGATCACGGTCGCTGTTGGAGCGGCGATGATCTCGTATCAGAAACGTGACGAGATCCGGGCACGACGCGAGCAGAAGAAGGCGTCCGCAGACAACCTCAGCGCCTACGGGCGGCCGCTGCAGAAGGTGGAGCGCTAATGGCAAGCGAAGCCTGGACCGAGCTGATCCACACCCGAGACGATTACCAACTCGCCATGGTCGATGGGTCGTATCTCTCCGCCGCGGTCAAGCCGAAACAGTTCCTCCACATCAACCAGGCAGAGTGCATCCTCTGCGAGGGCTGTGTCGACATCTGCCCCTGGAAGTGCATCCACTACCTGTCGATGGATGCCATTGCCGAAGCAGCAAACGTCGACGATCCAAACAGTGCACCGGAGAACGGCGGGTTCTTCGTCGTCGACGAGGACACGTGCACCAGGTGTGCCCTCTGCATCGATCGTTGCCCGACCGGGGTCATCTCGCTGGGGAAGTTCGCAGGGTCGGTTGCCGAGCAGACCGACCAGTTCGCCTCCAAGCCGTGGGAGTACGACACCGGGGAGCGCGACTTCAAGAACGGCTATATGTATGGGATCCGCTGGTAGCGGATCGGAGAGAGTGAGGGAGAACAGGTGGCAAACGGCAACGGAAGGGTAGGTCTCAGAGAGCGCCTATCCCAGGCCGGTGAACAGATCCGCACGAGCCAGTTCTGGTCGAGCGTGTTCCGGCCCGGATCCCCGTTCCGGCACGGCTATACGGATTCGCCGCGGAACCGCTCGTACGTGATCATGAACAACGTGCTCTATCACCTCCACCCGGTGAAGGTGAAACGGCATGCCGTGCGTCTCTCCTACACGCTGTGTCTCGGCGGTTTGAGCTTCTTCTTGTTCATCGTGCTCACGATCACCGGTATCTTCCTGATGTTCTATTACCGCCCGACATCGCCACAGGCATACCTCGACATCCAGGCACTCTCCACCGATGTCGCCTTCGGCCAATTGGTGCAGCAACATGCACCGATGGGGTGCCCACCTCATGGTGCTCACCGTCTTCTTGCACATGGCCAGGGTGTTCTACCACGGCGCCTACAAGCCGCCGCGGGAGTTCAACTGGGTCGTCGGGGTCGTCCTCCTCCTCCTCACCCTCCTGCTGTCCTTCACGGGCTACCTGCTCCCCTGGGACCAGCTGGCGCTGTGGGCAGTGACGGTCGGAAGCAACATGGCCGGCTACTCCCCGGTCATCGGTGATCAAGTGTCATTTGCGTTGATCGGTGGGGTGCAGATCACCCCGGACACACTGTTGCGATGGTATGTGCTGCACGTGCTGTTCTTGCCGTTCATCATCGTCGTCTTCATGGCCGTCCACTTCTGGCGGGTCCGCAAAGACGGCGGAATCTCGGGGCCGCTCTAATGGCCGGGCTACCCGACCACATCCTGCGCCGGTCTGCCGAGGCGCGGGCCAAGGCCGAGGGCCGCGACGTCGAGGAGGTACTTGCCGAGATGAAGGGCGAGGCTCCGCCGCAGGCGGCAGCACCCGCCGAGCACGCAGCCGCAGCACCGGCTGAGCCGGTGGCCTCCTGCCGAACCGGAGAGTCCTGACCGCGGCCGCACCCGCACCCGCACCGACTCCCGCACCGGCGGGCGACGGTGATGCCCGTGACCTCGACACTGAGTCCAAGGAATACGGTGTCCCCGTACCACTCCTACGCCGTGCCATGGAGGCTCGTGCCCGCAGGGAGGGCCGGGAGCTGGTCACCGCAGCCGCACCCGCCGCAGCAGCAGCAGCAACCGCAGCTACGCCCGCGGCACGCCGGCAACAACGGCGGCAGCCTGCGGCCGCTGCGGCCCCAGCCATCCCGGAGGGCGTCACCACCCAGCGCTCTGCTCACCGTCGTCAAGGCAGGAGCGATCCAGCAGGTCAAGAGCACACCTACCGACAAGGTCAACGTGTGGCCGCATCTGCTCGCCATCGAGTTCGTCGCGCTAATGGTGGTGCTCGCCGGGCTGATCGTCTTCTCGATCTTCGTCAACGCACCGCTGCTCGAGTTCGCCAACTTCAACGAACAGCCGAACCCGTCGAAGGCACCGTGGTACTTCCTCGGGCTCCAGGAGTTGCTGTCGTACTTCGACCCGCAGGTGGCCGGTGTGCTCATCCCCGGCTTCGGCCTGCTCGGCTTGGGCATGATCCCCTACGTGGACAAGAACCCGGCGGTGAAGCCCTCGGACAGGAAAGCTGGCGATCATGATCTTCAGCTTCTTCCTGTTCGCCGCGGCAGTACTGACCACATACGGCTCATTCTTCCGGGGCCCGGGGTTCAACTTCACCTTCCCCTGGACGAGACGGGATCTTCTTCGACTTCTGAGCAAAGGACCGGTCCAGAAATGGACGCAACAACAATCCTGATCATCGCAGTGATAGCAGCCGGCGTCTTGTGGCCGCCGGCGTGCTTTGCGGTGGCGTGGCGTCGCGGACCCGACGCGGCGCCCATCGTCGGCGAGTTTGACAGGCTGCCGCAAAGCGAGACGTCTCCGCCAAGGTCGAGGCGAAGCACGACGCCACCGCCGCAGCTGAGACAACCGTCGTCGAGCACG
The DNA here is from genome assembly GCA_963777645.1 of uncultured bacterium. Lineage (GTDB taxonomy): Bacteria > Actinomycetota > Acidimicrobiia > Spongiisociales > UBA5794 > JAAETI01. Next base: position 329,746 of record CAVZRA010000002.1, read on the forward strand.
ACGAGACGACAGCGCACGAAGAGCACGAACCCATCGCCATCGCCGACTGCCGGAGCAGAAGCTGACGGAGCGGGAGTACGGTGTCACCCGCCGCAAGTTCCTCAACCGTGCCGCGCTCGGCCTGTTCGGCGGCGGCTTCATCGGCACTCTCGGTATCTCGATGCTTGCGTTCTTCTGGCCAAAGCTCAGAGGTGGATTCGGTAGCAAGGTCAATCTGGGCCTGCTCTCCGATCTGCGCTCCAAGGTGGTACCAGGTGACGGCACCATTCACCCGCTGTTCGTCCCCGAGGGCCAGACCTGGCTGGTGCCGATCGAGGCGAGGGATCTTCCCGGCTCCTCTTTCGAAGGCCTCCCGGTCGTCGTTGGCGCCGAGGGCGGCGACACCGGGCTGATGGCGCTATGGCAGAAGTGCGTGCACCTCGGTTGCCGGGTCCCCGACTGCCCTCCTCACAGGGATTCGAGTGCCCGTGCCATGGCTCCAAATACAACTACCACGGCGAGTACGAAGCCGGGCCCTGCACCCCGTAACCTCGATCGTTTCACCGTCTCCGTCGACAGTGTCGGCAATATGATCGCCGACACCGGTTCGGTCATCTAGACACCCCGAGCAGTCCCACAAGACCATCGAGTATCCCCAGGGGCCATCTTGCCTGTGAGCATGCTTCTCGCACCGATCATCGCCACAGCCGAATCCGCAGCCCGTCGGGCCGAGCAACGTCGGTCTGGGTCGATGGTGCTCACAATCGCCATCGTTGTCTTCCTGGTATGGGTCGCCTACGTCGTCAGCAACAGCAGGCGCCGTACTCGCCGCACGGAGAAGCCGGCACCCAACCAGGAATTCTTCATGGACAACGTCGGTCTCGAGAACGATCGGCTCACCCGGGTGCTCACCGCTGCAGTGATCGCGGCGGGGGTGCTGGCGATCGTAATGCCGATCTACTTCGTGAACGAGAGCAACCGACAGAAGGCGCCGCCGAGGAGATCGACATGGAGAACGTCCACTTCGGGCAGGAGTGGTGGACCAAGTTCGCTTGCACCACCTGTCATGGCCCCGACGGCGGCGGTGGTGGCGCACTCATCCCGGAGCCCCGGTCCGGTCTCAATGCCGCCTGGGCTGTTCCCTCGCTAAACGACGTCTTCTACCGCTACGACGAATCAGAGGTGCGGCATTGGATCACGTACGGCCGGGCCGGGACAGCCAATGCCTGCCAACGGCCTCGATGGCGGCGGCGCGATGACCGTCCAGGAGATCGATCAGGTCATCGCCTACCTCCACAGCATCCAACTCGACCAGGCGGATGCTGTGGCCAAGGTAGACGACATCGTCCAGAACGCCCTGACCCGGATCGACAATGCCGAAGGCGACGATCAGACCCAGGATCCTGGTGGAGCAAACAAAGCTCGATGACATCTCGACGGTCCACGCCGATTGGGTGTCATCGAGAACATGCCGGACGACATCGATCGCCCTGCTCGGTGGTGACGGCACGTGTACCAAGGACTCAGCCGCCCTGGTCGCTACGACTTGCTCGGTCGCGGGTATCGACACCGACAGCGACGGCATGACAGATGAAGCTGAGACGGCCTCACCGAATGGCGCAGACGGCGTTTGCTGAGATCATCACCCATCCAGGTTGACACCACGACTGACGAGGTCAGCGAGGTCACCGACGGCGGGTTCGACGTGACTTTTGACCCGAGCACCGGTTACTCGATGACGGACTCAACCGGGACACCGGTCACCGATCTCGATTCCGCATCCAAGCTCATCACCCACGTCAAGGCCAAGCATCTCGAGCTTTCGCTGCTCAACGAGCGCACTGACCAATTCGCCCAGCCGGTCATTGACGGGATTGCCTTCCTGCAAGGCGCGCTCGAGCAGCGAGCCTGGGACGTCGACTTCCAGGCGGTCGCCGACGACACAGGCCTCAGCCTCGATGACGCCACCAGGGCGGTCGGCCTGTTCAACGGTTACTGCGCCCGTTGTCACTCTGCCGGTTACAGCGCCGGCGTCGAGTTCGAGCAGGGGGCGGGCACAGGTGCCTGGGCTCCGGCATTGACCCAGGGTCGTGCCATCACCCAGTTCCCCAACATGCAGGACCACATCGACTTCGTCACCGAGGGCGCCAAGGCATGCACCGAGTACGGTGTCAACGGAATCAGCCAGGTTGGCGGCATGCCCGGGTTCGGCGCCTTGCTCTCCGAAAAGGACATCGAGCTCATCGTCGCATATGAGAGGTCAATGTGAGACTCCGCAGCTTCATCGGCAATCTCGGCACCGACCTCGTCACCGACGAACGGGGCTCGGTGAGCGGGCTGGAGAGGTTCGGCTTGATCGCAGCCGTATTCGTCGTCCTCATGTTCATTCCCGCGGTGCGGAGCATCATCGCAGATCTCTTCAATGCCACCCTCGGCCAGGTCGACGACAACGGCGCCCTCACCGGGAGTGCCATCGCAATCCGCGGCATCCTCATCGTCATCGTTGCCATAGTCGCCTTCGCCGGCAGCGGCTACCTGCTGCTGTACACGAACCTCGGAAGCCGGCTCGCCTTCCTGGTGGCGGGTGCTGCTACCTTCGGCTGGTTGGTGATCGGATCGATGTTGTTCGTGGTATACGCTCCCCGCGGTTTGCGCCCGGCCAACCTCACCGGTCTCAATGCCTTCCAATTCCGCATCCCGGCGATCGCTCTGACCCTGGTGGCTTTGATCTTGTTCTTGATGTTCGTCGTCGCTCTTGATCGATACGACAAGGAACAGGGCGACATGTGACCGTCCTCCGTTCTTGCGGAAGAGCGCCGCTAGCCTCTCGCCGCTTCGATGATCGGCTGCAACAGCTCCTCCAGCGACGGGCCCTTGTTGACCTCCAGCTCGTAGTAGACCCGGGTGCTGGGGATATCGCCGAGGTCGATGACACCGGCGAGGTCGATCGGGGTTCCGATGACGATCGCCTCAGGAGCCGCCGCCGTGATCGTCTCCTGCAGTTCCTTGCGCTGGACATCGCTGTAGCCCATGGCAGGGAGCACCGACCCGATGTGCGGGTACTTCTCGAAGACGCCAACGAGCGAGCCGACCGCAAAGGGTCGCGGGATCGATGAGCTCTGCTGCGCCATGCTGCCGGGCGGCGACGACGCCGGCACCGAACGGCATCTCCCCGTGGGTGATGGTGGGCCCGTCGTCGAGCACAGGACACGCTTGCCTTTGATCACTGAGGCATCATCGACGGCGATCGGGGAGGCCGCTTCGATAACTGTTGCATTCGGAGCCAGCGCGGCCACATTCCTGCGGCACTTCCTCGAGCCCATCGACCGGAGCGGTATCAATCTTGTTGATGATCGACGACATCGGCCATGACGCAGGTTGGCCTCCCCGGGCCAGTAGCGCAGCTCATGGCCTGCACGGAACGGATCGACAACACAGAAGGCGAGGTCGACCTTGTAGAACGGCAGGTCGTTGTTGCCGCCGTCCCAGATGATCACGTCGGCTTCCTGCTCGGCTGCGGCAAGGATGTCGCCGTAGTCAACACCGGCGTAGATGACCGCGCCCTGCCTGATGTACGGCTCGTATTCCTCCCGCTCTTCGATAGTCACCTCGGCGGCGTCGAGATCGGCAAACGAGCCGAGCCGCTGGACACGTTGGGCGTTGAGATCGCCGTACGGCATCGGATGCCTGATGGCGGCAACCCGGAGGCCCGCGTCGGCGAGGATCTGGCGGATCAGCCGGCTGGTCTGGCTCTTCCCGGCGCCGGTTCTGGTGGCGGTGACGGCCACAACCGGCTTGGTGGACGGATCAACGCCGCTGCGCCCGGGACGCCGAAGGAGGCACCTGCCGCCACCGACCTGGCGGCGAGATGCATCACATGCTCGTGGGTGACATCCGAGTATGAGAAGAGAACGTGATCGACCTGGAGGTCGGCAATCAGCTGCTCGAGTCGGTCTTCCTCGAAGATGGGAATGCCATCCGGATACCGCGACACCGGCCAGCTCCGGCGGATAGCGCCGATCGGCGATATCGGGAATCTGGGTGGCGGTGAACCCGACCACCTCGATATGCGGCGTTGTCCCGGTAGAGCGTGTTGAAGTTGTGGAAGTCACGTCCTGCTGCACCGAGAATCAAGACCCGGGTGGTCATGTCGCCCTCCTAGCATCTATACATTTATGCAGTATGTCACCTGAAGGCGAGTGGAAACGGAATAGGCCATGGTCACAACCCCGAGCGGTGACCCTCGCCCGCCGGCACGCTCGGTCGCTGTCGAACGTGGCTACTCGAAAGTGGGGCTGTGGTGGTAGGCGAGGATCTGAAGCTCCGTCGATGAGGTCCACCCTGCGCACGTGAACCTGGTCATGCGAACTTGAGCACCGCAGGCGCGAAGTTGAGAATCGATTGCACACCCGCGGAGACAAACCGGTCGACAACACTTTGCGCGGCACCGTCGCCGAGTGGCAATGATGCCGATGTCGACGAGCGTTCGTCCCGAATGATCCTGCTCCAGGTCACCCATCGAAGAGACCACCACCGAGTTGATCATCTCCCCTACCTTCGCTCTCGTCCGTGTCGAGCAGTGCAACGATCTCGAACCCGCCATCGGCAAATCCGGATATGAGGCGAGCGCCCTGCCGAGATTCCCGGCACCGGCGATGGCGACCTGCAGGTCCTGGTCAACCCGAGCTCCCGCCGCAGCAGATCGCGCAACGGCTCGGTCTTGTAGCCGACTCCCCGCACACCGGGGGGATCGAGATACGAGAGATCCTTGCGCACCTGAGCAGGATTCACGCCGGCCAGCAGAGCAATCTCCTCAGATGAGCACGTCCTCTGGCTGGACGCCATCTCCACCAGCGCACGCAGGTAGAGCGGCAGACGTGCCACCGTGGCGGACGGAATGGTGGGCTCTCTCATCACGGGCAGACTAACTGCCGGTCAAGCCCCTCGATTCTGCAAGCCCACGTGGTCGCTCACGACCGCCACACCGCGCGCAACACGTCGCTGAGAGCCATCGGGCCCTCAGCCAGTACCAGGCCAGACCCATCGAGCAGAACCGGGATCCTGTCGTGATACTCCTCCTCGAGCACCGGGTCGGCCGTGATATCACGGACCTCGAGGCTACGGCGCAGCAAAGGGCTCACCCTCCGCAACCTGGAGAGAGCCTCGTCGCAGAGATGGCAACCGGGTCGGGTGAGAAGCACCACCTGTCCGCACTATTGTCTCCCCTCCATGCGACCCGCTACCGCTGCCGTCATCCTCGGCCTGCTGCTGCTCATCCTCGGATCATCACTCATCTGGCTGATCCGGAACTTTTGAATCGCTCGTAATCCGGAGCGATGGCAGGCCGGCGCGGACCGTAACGGCCGTGCCCGCGGCAAGCGGGTAGGCATCGACGGCACGCCCATTGCGCACTGCAACCGCGATCTGCCCGTAGCTGTCGACGTGTAGCAGGCCTTCTCCCTCTTCGACGTCGCCGTAAGCAACAACCCATTCGATGGCGAACTCGGACGCCCCGATACGCAGGACGGCAGCGGTCCCCATCCCGATCCCGACCAGCTTCAGATCCTCGGGGGTCACATTGAGCTGGGCGTTGCCGAAGTGATCGACCCAGAGCACCTCGCCGGTGACACTGCGCTCTTCGTGCTCGACCAGCGGCAGCATCATCGGAGTGAGATGGTTGGGGTCGAGCTCGGGGCCGAGCTCCTCGAGGCTCACCTGGCCCGATGCGATCACGGCGGCGGCGGGCCCGAACAAATCACGGCCGTCGAAGGTGGCGCCGGGGCAGGCAGCATCACATCAGGGTTCTCGATCGAAACGACCTTCTTCGCCCCACCCGTCATCGCAACCGCCGGAGCGAGCACACCGTTGTCGGGGCCGATCAGCACACCCCAATCGGTCTCTACTGCGATCGCCTTGCGCTCGGTGCCGACTGTGGGGTCGATGACGACGACCGCAACACCTTGCGGAAGGTATTGGATCGCCCGCATCAAGGCGAGCCCGCCTGCCCGGTGTCTCCCTGGGAAAACTCGTGGCCGATGTCGATGACCCGCACCTCGGGGGCAATCCTGGCTATGACGCCGTGGACGACACCGACGAACTCGTCGTCGCTGCCGAAGTCGGACATAAAGGAGATGGGAAGACTCATGGGGCGAATGGTAGAGGCGGGAACCGGCCCTGCTCGCCGCGCTCAGACCCGTCGCTGGTGACCCAATAACTGGCAGGAATAGTAGCCGCGTCGGCGCACGTACCTGAATCGGGGCGCTAACTTTGGGATGCGTGGCAGCTTCGCGCTGCCCGTTCAGGAAGGCAGGAGGCATTCATGAAAACAGCTAGACGTATTGTTGCGTTGCTGTTCGTACTCGCCCTAGTCGCAGCAGCATGCGGCGGAGACGACGGGTCCGAAGGCACCACTACTACAACAGCCGGCTCGCAACGAGACGACTACAACCGCGATGGAAGCAACCACCACTACAGCGGCGGAAGCAACCACCACTACCGCGGCCGAGACACAAGGCGGCGGCACGATCATCATCGGAACCACCGATACGATCGCGTCGCTCGACCCCGCAGACGCCTATTCAATCCACGACTGGGAGCTGCTCTCGAACATCAACGAGGGTCTGCTCACCTTCAAGCCGGGCACCACTGAGGTGCAGCCAGGTCTGGCAACCGACATGCCCGTAATCTCCGACGACGGTCTCACCTATACCTTCACCCTGAAGGACGGGATCATGTTCGGTGACGGCACGCCGCTGACGGCCACCGACTACGCGGCACAGCTCAATCGGTTGCTGGCCCCAGGCCCAGGCCCGGATTGCCCCAACGGGGTGGCAGGCGCACTGGCGCAGCCGTTCGTTGAAAGCATCACGGCGCCAGACGCCAGCACGATTGTGTTCCAGTTGACACGACCGGTGGGATTCTTCAACGAGATCGTTGCCCGTCCCACCTACTTCCCGGCCGACCCGAACATCTATCCCGCCGACGAGTGTGTTCTCTTCCCGGATGCGCCCGTCTACGGAACGGGACCGTGGTTCATCAGCGAATACACGCCGAACGAGCAGACAGTGCTGGAGCCGAATCCCTACTACACCGGGGAACTGACACCCCAGGCCGACCGGATCATCGTGAAGTACTTCTCGGATCCGCAGACGATGGCCCTTGCCGCCCAGAACGGCGAGATCGACATCGCATGGCGTTTCCTCGGTCCTGAGCTGATCAGCCAACTCCAGGACGCAGGCGGCCTCAACATCGGCACCGTGTCCGGTGGTGGGATCAGGTACCTGATCATCAACCACACGATGGCTCCGTTCGACGACTCCAACGTGCGCAAGGCAGTGGCCTCGCTCATCGACCGTGATGAAATCGCCGACGTTGTGTTCGGGGGTCAGGTCGACCCGCTCTACACGATGCTCCCAGATGGATTCCTCGGGCAGAAGCCGTCATTCGACGACATCTTTGCCGCACCCAACATTGACGCGGCAAAGCAGTTCCTCGCCGACTCCGGCTACGACGAGAACAACAAGCTGGAGCTGGACCTGTGGTACCCACCGGAGCACTACGGTGCTGAGACAGCCGACTGGATGGCTCTGATTCAACAGCAGCTCGAAGCGAGCGGCGTGATCACCGTCAACCTCCAGTCCCAGGAGTGGAGCACCTACGTGACCAACCTCACCGGTGGTGACTCATATCCCGCCGGCGTGCTGGGCTGGTTCTTCGACTACCCGGATCCCTCCAACTACCTCGAGCCGTTCGTGTTCAACGGTGGTGAGGGGACCAACGTCACGGACGCATCCACGAACGAGCCGTTGGGCGACCAGGCCACGCAGTTGGTCGACCTGCTCAACCAGGCCTCGACCGAGACCGACACGGCAACGAGAGCGGATCTGTACGGACAGATCCAAGATCTCTACGCCGAGATGGTCGTGACCCTACCGATCGTCATCGTGTCCGAGCACGTGGTGTTCCCCGACTACATCTCCGGAAGCAGTCAGTACGCCTCGCCCGAAACGTTGAACATCGGACCGGCGTTCGACCTCAACTACTCGTTGCTCACCACGAGTAAGTAGTAGCTAGTGAGGGGGCGGGCCAATTGGCCCGCCCCCTCATCTAGACACCACATCCCTAGATCGTGTCGCCACTCGCCCTAATCTTCTTCATCGTCGGTATCCCGGCTTTGGCCGGGCTGATCTACATATTTGTCAAAGGCTCCTCGGGGCTCCGCCGGTTCATCATCACCCGGATCGCCCTCACCCTGCCCATGGTGTTCATCCTGGCCAGCCTTGTCTTTTTTGTCATGCACATCTTGCCGGGGGACCCCATCACCTCAGCCCTCGGCCCCAAAGGTGATCCCGCCACCATCGCCCGTATCCAGGATCAACTTGGCCTCAACGACCCCCTCATAGTCCAGTACGGCCGTTTCCTCGGTGATGTCGTGACCCTCAACTTCGGTAATTCACTCACCGGGGGTCATCGACCCGTCATCGACGAGATGAGCGAGCGATTTCCCGCCACCCTGGAACTGGTGATCCCGGCCGCGCTACTCGCCCTCATCCTCGGCATCGTGGGCGGTGCCCTCGCCGCGTCGCGGCGAAAACGAACCACCGACTATGGGTTGCGCATCTATTCGGTTGTGATCTACTCCATCCCCATCTTCTGGCTCGGTTTGATGTTCCAACTCATCTTTGGCCTGCGCCTCGGGTGGTTCCCTATCGCCGGGCGAATCGACGCGGTGGTGTCCACAGGTCTGCACCGAGTAACCAACGTTCTCCTCATCGACTCAGTCCTGGCCTGGAACTGGACCGCGTTCCGCTCCGTCGTGTCGCACCTCGTGCTCCCGGTCGCCACCCTCGGGCTGATCCTGTCCGGGGTGTTTGTCCGGCTCACCCGGATCAACGTGATCGAGACCCTGCAGATGGACTACATCGAAGCCGCCCGCGCCCGGGGCATCAGGGAACGGATCGTGGTGTACAGCCACGCACTGCGCAACGCCCTGATCCCCGTGGTGACCCTGATCGGCCTCCAGGTCGCCATCCTCCTCGCCGGGGCCGTCCTCACCGAGACCGTCTTCTCCTGGCCGGGGATGGGCCAGTACCTGGTGCAGAGGATCTCGGCCCGTGATTACACCGCAGTGCAGAGTGTCATCACCATGTTCGCTCTGATGGTGGCCGTGATCAGCTTGGCGATGGACATCGTGTACTCGCTGGTCGACCCACGAGTCCGGTACTGAGGGGAGGTGAGACGATGAGCACACGACATCCCGTTGAGGAAGATACCAAGCAGCAGTGGGAGGATGACCTCGACCGGGTTGGCTTCGTTCGTCGCCTCATCCGCGCCCGCCGCTGGTATGGGGCCGACTGGTGGTTTGTCGCCATATCGGCAGTGATGGTGCTCGGCTTCTTCATCATCGCCTTCTTCCCCGGTTTGTTTGCCTCATATTCGCCAGACGAGCAAGTCGGACCGCGCTTTCTCGCTCCCGGGGCTCACCCGGCCGTCCCCATCCTGGTTGCCCCCAAGGCGTCAGGCCTCACCAGCCTCGAAGACCTGGCCGCAGGGCCCGACGCTGAGGTATCCCGCCCCAAGGTGGCGGTGGTGCGCGGTCTGCCCACCGCAGGTGCGCTACGCGAGCAGGCTCAGCTCATCGACGACGAACTCCAGGCAACCGGCGACCTGAGGCTGCGGCCGTCGATCGAGCGCTACGACACCCTGGATGAGGCACTACAGGCCGTCGTCGACGGTGATGTGCTGGCAGCCGTCGTCAGCTCGGATGGCTTCGCCGCCGATGCCTCCAAGTTCCCAACGCTCAGCGCAGGCAATGACATCACAGGCGAGCAAGCCACCGCCGGCGGGTTCCTCCTCGGCACCAACCAGATCGGCCAGGACATGTTCAGCCGGCTGATCTGGGGAACACGTGTTGCGTTGGTGATCGGCTTTGCCTCGGCTGGTGTCGCCCTGCTGGCCGGGGTGCCACTCGGGCTGATCGCCGGGTACACCGGCGGCAAGCTCGACCGGATCCTCACACTGCTGATGGACAGCCTGTACGCCTTCCCGGGATTGATCCTGGCCATCGCCATCACCGCAGTGCTAGGTCCTTCGATCCTCAACGTCATCGTGGCCATCGCGGTGCTCTACGTACCGACCTACTACCGGATTGTCCGCGGCCAGACGTTGTCGGTGAAGGAAGAGGTGTACGTCGAGGCAGCCCAATCCATCGGAGCAACCTCACGCTCGATCCTGCGCCGCTACATCTACCCGAACGTCATCCCATCGATCTCGATCATCTTCTCGGTGAACATCGCCGACGCCATCCTCACCGGTGCCGGCTTGTCCTTCCTGGGACTGGGGCTCCCCCCGAACACCGCCGACTGGGGCATCGACGTTGCCCGCGGCCAGGAGTTCATCCAGACCGCCTGGTGGCTCGTCACCTTCCCGGGCCTCGCCATCATGATGGTCGTGCTCGCCTTCACCATGATGGGTGAAGGACTGACCGAGATCCTCAACCCTAAGCTCAGGGACCGCTGATGACCTCTCCCCTCTACTCGATCAAGAATCTGACGGTCGAATACAAGACCCGTACCGGCCCGGCGCGTGCGGTCGATGACATCTCGCTCGACATCATCCGCGGGGAGATCCTGGGTCTGGTCGGGGAATCGGGCTGTGGAAAATCCACCCTGGGCAAGGCGCTGATGCGGCTGCACACAGGCCCGGCAAGCATCACCGCCGGCGAGCTGTGGTTCAACGATGAGAACTTGATGGAGCTGTCTCCCCGAAGAATGCGGCAGCTGCGTGGTAGCAAGCTCGGGATGGTCTTCCAGGACCCGATGACATCGCTGAACCCGGTGCAGCGGGTCGTCGACCATCTCACCGAGACCATGCTGACCCACGAACCGGAGTGGACCAAGAAGGCCGCCCGGGAGCGCGCAGAGGAACTGATAGAGAGGCTGGGCATACTCCCGGAGCGGATCGACGACTACCCGCACCAGATGTCGGGCGGGATGCGGCAACGAGTGATGATCGCGCTTGCGCTTGCGCTCAACTGTGACCTCGTCATTGCCGACGAGCCGACCACATCCCTCGACGTGATCGTCGAGGCCAAGTTCCTGGATCTACTCAAGGAGCTACAGCGCGACTTCAACCTCACCATCCTCCTCATCACCCACAACATCGGGGTGGTGGCAGAGGTGGCCGATCGGGTGGCGGTCATGTACGCAGGCAAGATGGCCGAGGTCGGCGACGTCCGGGAGGTCTTCGCCGAACCGCAGCACCCGTACACCCAGGGTCTGCTGCGATCCGTGCCCAACATCAAGCTCGACGGCGCCGAGCTGTTCCAGATGGAGGGGACGCCGCCCAATTTGCTGCACCCGCCCACCGGGTGCCGTTTTCATCCCCGCTGCCCCTACGCCATGGACATCTGCGAACGGCAAGAGCCGGGATTTGATCCACTCCCCGCCTCCGACAACCTGCACCTGGTCTCCTGTTGGCTGTACCAGGACCATCCCGAGAAGGTGATCGACAGTGTCTGAACAGGCAGACGCGGTGACCAGCGATTCCGGTGCGACGACCCGGGGAGGCGAGGCTCTTGTCCAGGTCAAGGACCTGGTGAAGCACTTCCCCCTCCAGGGCGGGTTCCTCGCTTCCATGATCCACAGGGGAGAGGTGCCTGCAGTGCGGGCCGTCGACGGGGTGAACTTCGAAATCCGGCGTGGCGAGGTGTTCGGGCTTGCAGGAGAATCCGGCTCGGGCAAGTCGACCGTCGGGCGGCTCGTGCTCAATCTGCTCCAGCCGACGTCCGGGAGCGTCACCTTCGACGGGATCGATCTATCGACGCTCTCCGCAAACGAGATGCGCAGATTGCGCTCGCGGATGCAGGTCATCTTCCAGGACCCACTCGCCTCACTCAACCCGCGGATGACGGTGGGACAGGCAATCGCCCATCCTTCCGAGATTCACCAGCCCAACCTGACTGCGGGAGAGCGACGCAGGGTCGTCTTCGAGATGCTCGACGCCGTCGGCATGGCTCCGCCTGAGAACTACGCCGACAAATACCCACATCAGATCTCGGGGGGCCAGCGCCAGCGGGTGGTCATCGCACGAGCCCTTGTCACCCGGCCCGACCTGATCATCGCCGACGAGCCCATCGCAATGGCCGACGTCTCGGTGCGAGCCTTGCTGCTCGAGCTGATGATGGATCTGAAGGCCGAATTCGATCTCACCTACCTGTTCATCACCCACGACCTGGCCACCACCAAATATATCTGTGATCGTATCGCCATCATGTATCTCGGCGAGATCGTGGAGGTCGGCCCCCTCGATGTGGTGTTCACCGATCCACAGCACCCATACACCCGGGCCCTGCTGGCGGCAGTCCCGGTTCCCGACCCGAGGCACCGGCGCACCGAGCCGCTACCCCGCGGTGAAATCCCAAATCCGATCGATCCCCCTGCAGGCTGCCGCTTCCACCCGCGTTGCCCGATTGCGGTCGAGGGAATCTGCAACGTCGAGCCACCCTATCTCGCCACCGCAAAGGATCTCGCCAGCCACCTCGCATCCTGCCATCTCCGTACCGGAGACCACCAGGACCTCGACCCGACCAGGTAGGCGCCCGGTTCACCACGCCAGGTTGTTCACCCATCCGTCGACCGGCACCGCGTCACCCGAGGGCAGGACCAGCCCGCTGTCTGTAGTGACGACTACATCCCCGTCACGGCTCACAGCGACCCCGGTCACCCGCCCTTCGATCTGTAGCGTGTCGCCCCCGCCGCCCCCGCGCTACCCGCTCAACCGTGGCACCTTCGTCGGCGTATTCCACGAAGTAGACCGAGTCACCGGTCACTGCCGCCAGGTTGTCTCCCTGCGATTGGTACTCGATCGGAGCGGAGTCGAGTGCCATGGTCGCGTCATAGCGAAGGCGTCGCACCGACTCGTCGACGAGCGACACCAGTAGGCCGCCCGACCGAGCCGGGTCCCAGAACACCCGGAAGACACCTTGCGGGTCGTCGTAGGAAGTCGGCGGCGTTGCAGGCCTGAGGATGTAGTCAGGAGTGGAATCACCATCGGCCAGGTCGTAGATCTCCACTTGACTTCCGGGGGTCACCACCCATCCCCCGACCTCCGGATCGGGATAGCAACGGGAGGCAGCAACAATCGCCAGCCACCTCCCATCCGGTGAGATATCGGGCGCCCAGCCATCGGCAAATGTCTCTTCGACGCCCGTGTCCAGATCGAGCCAGCGGATCTCGCCACGATCGCTGTCACACGAGTACCAGGAGTCTTCCCAACCCAGGCCGAAGAACAGCTGCCCGGCGTCGGCGGTCAGGTTGAACGATGAAGGAAACTCCGCCTCGTTGTGAAAGGTGTCGGAGAAGGTGGCCAGCACCGCGCCCGTTTCGACATCGAGGGCCACCAGCCGACCCCCGACCTGGGCAAGCGCGGCGCCCTGTTCGAGCATTTGAGCGATGTCGTCTCCCAGATAGCGGGGATAGCAAGTGAGTTCCGGATCGAGTTGCTTCGGACACCAAATGCCTGCCTCGGATCGACTGCCCCACTCTCCCGCATACACGACCCAGTAGCCCGGGTTCAACGACGGATAGTCGTCGGAGGAAAGCACCGTACCCCCTTCGATCGTTGCTGCGATCGTCTCGGCATCGCGGCGATCGTTGGTTGAAGCGTCGAGCGACGCATAGATCAGAGTCCAGAGGTCCCAGGGCCGCGCCGGGACGGTGGTCGTTGCGGCGGCCGCCGTGGTCGTCGTCGTGCTCGTGGTGACGATTGTGGTGCCGGTGGCCCCTGGCCCGGTCGTTGCGGTCGAGGCGTGCATCGCAGCCGTCGTGGTTGGTGTACTTGCGACGGTGGCTGCGGTACCTGTGGAGTCCGCACACCCTGTCGCCGTCAGCAAGGTCACAACGGTACCGGCGATCACCAGGTACCTCTTCATCTTGTCCCGCTCTCCCCGCCATCAAGAACTGTGGCTACTCACAGTTGAAACGTACCAGGAGGGCGAACCAGTTCCGGTCGCACCGCGTTGACACCACCGGAGGGTCGCAAGCACAACGACCGTGGATCCTTCGCATCAGCCGACGCCGTAACATCCCCCGGATGCGACCGATGCGACGTCCACCGATCCGGCAGCGGATGAGACCCACCAGATTTGGCAGTGCTCAACTCTCCCAGATCAGGCGACTATTCGTCTTTGCCCATCCCTATCGGAGCCGTATCGTGCTCGCCACCATCGCCGTCGTGTTCGCCAGTGGGCTCGGCCTCGTGTTCCCCGAGAATCATGGGAAATCTGGTGGACTCGGCGCTGGGACAGATCGAGGGCGCCAGCACAGCAAAGCTGAACCGCTATGCACTCATCCTGGTCGCCGTGTTCCTGCTCCAGGCTGGATTCAACTTCGCTCGTGGCTATCTCCTCGCCATCGCCGGTGAGGGCGTGGTCGCAGATCTGCGACGAGCCGTCTTCGATCGCGTCGTCCGGCTGGGGGTGCCGTTCTTCGACCAGCACAAGACCGGCGAAATCACCTCGAGACTCACCGCAGACGCAGCCGTGGTCCAACAGACCGTCTCGACGGCCGTGGCGCAGGCCATGGCACAAGGGATCACCCTGATCGGCAGCGTGGTGCTGCTGTTCATGTTGAGCGCCCGGCTCTCGCTGACGGTGCTCACCGTGGTCCCGCTGGCGGTGATCGCTGCTTTCATCTTCGGTCGAAAGCTGCGGCGTATCTCAACCGGGTTCCAGGATCGGCTTGCGGACGCAAACAGCCTCGCTGAGGAGGCCATCTCTTCTGTGCGCGTGGTCAAGTGGTTCACCGCGGAGGGGGAGACGGCCCGGCTCTACGACCAGGACATCCGCAAGTCGTACGACATCGCAGTGCGGCGCGCCAAGGTTCGCTCCGTCTTCGTGCCACTGGTCACCTTCGTCATGTTCAGTACTCTCGCCCTCGTGCTGTGGCAGGGTGGCCGACAGGTCATTGCAGGCAACCTCACCGCGGGCGATCTGGTCACCTTCCTGCTCTACACACTCACCGTCGCCGGTGCGGTTGGTACGTTCACCGGGCTCTACGCCCAGCTCCAGGAGGCACTCGGTGCGTCACGGCGCATCTTCGAGCTTCTCGAGGAGCCACCGGAGATCGCCGCGCTGAGAATACGATCAGACCCGTCCCGGTTGGCACGGTGAAGCTTCGATGACGTCCACTTCTCATACGAAGGTCGTGACGATGAGGTGCTCGAGCGGAATAATCTAGAGGTGAGGAAGGAGAAGTAGTGGCACTGGTCGGGCCGTCGGGTGCCGGTAAGACGACCTGGTGCAGCTCATCCCTCGCTTCTACGATGTCTCTTCGGGACAGGTGCTGGTCGATGGCGTCGACGTGCGCGACCAGGACATCGCACAGTTCCGTCAATCGCATGGCAGCAGTTCCCCAGGAGGTCGAGCTGTTCTCGGGGACTATTGCCGAGAACCTCAGGGTGGCTCGATCGAACGCCGCTGATGACCGAACTGGTCGCGGCATGCCGGGCCGCAAACGCCCACGACTTCATCACCGAGTTCCCGGACGGCTACGACACGATCGTCGGCGAGCGAGGAGTCAAGCTCTCCGGCGGACAGCGACAGCGGGTGGCTATTGCCAGGGCGCTGCTCGCCGACCCGGAGCTGCTGATCCTCGACGAAGCGACCAGCTCGCTCGACACCGAATCGGAGGCACTGGTTCAGGCGGCGCTCGAAGTTGCTGATGCAAAACCGAACCACAGTCGTCATCGCCCATCGGTTGAGCACCGTGCGCCGGGCGGACCGGCTCATCGTGGTTGCAGAGGGCGCATCATCGAAGAGGGCACCCACGACGAGCTGATCGACCAGGGTGGCCTGTACGCCGAAACTGTACGGCAGACAGCTCCAGGCCTAGGGCTCATCGGAGACGGCCAGCGGCCGGCACGGCCAAGATGCCGAAGGAAGCTGCTTGCCGAGCTGGGCTCCCAGCCAATGACCGGTCTCGATGAGCGATCGAGGTCGACACCCGTCGATAGCCCATGCGATGCAGCGTATACACAACGTCCTCCGTGGCCACGTTGCCGGTGGCATTGGGCGCATACGGGCAACCTCCGGTTCCTCCTACCGAAGCGTCGATGACCCGGATCCCGGCCTCGACCGCGGCAACGACATTGGCGACTCCTGTGTTTCGCGTGTCGTGAAAGTGGCATCGCAACCCGAGCCTCCCCGGCGACCGAGCGCACCGCATTGACCCGCGTGACGACATCGCTCGGCACGGCAACTCCGATGGTGTCGCCCAGTGCGATCTCCCCGGCTCCTGCGGCCGACGCCACGAGCGGCAAGGTCGAGCGACCGCGGAAGCGTCACTTCACCTTCGTACGGGCATCCAAAAGCGACCGAGATAGTGACCGTCGTCTTCCGATCCTGCGGCCACTCGCCACGGGGAGCATTGCTTCGATGGCTGCCATGGTGGCTCTCCACCGGCGCAGTTCTGGTTGGCCCGATTGAATCCTTCGCTGGCACCCACCACGAAGTTGATCTCATCAACGTCTGTGGCCAGCGCACGCTCGCAGACCACGTTCGTTGAGCACCAGCCCAATCCGGGAACGGCGTCCGAGGTCGGGCAAGCCGGAGATGACGTCCTCGGCATCGGCCATCTGGGGTACCAGGCCGGGATGGACAAATGAGGCGGCTTCGACCCGCGGCACACCGGCGGCGGCAAGCCTGTCGATCAACTCGATCTTGTCGGCGGTGGCCAGTGGAGCTGATTCGTTTTGCAGTCCGTCCCTGGCACCGACCTCGACGATGTCGATCTTCTCCACAGCCATACAACGCAGGGTAGCCATGCGACACCTGTTCGAGAGGAACTAGTCACTTGTCACCACTCTCTGTGTTTGCGTGACCACGAAAATGACTAGTCCATCCTGAGTCACGAGAAACCCTCCTACCGGCCATGTGCATTTCCTGGCTACATTCCGAAGCGTCGGTCCGACCTCGTCAGGCGACCGACTCTAGGGCCAGTAGGGAAACTAAATGGGGGTCGAGATGATGACTGCTTGCTTGCGTGACAGGGGCCGGGAATGACAGCACGAAATGGGACGGGGACGGTTGTCGTCCCACTCCAGGAACTACTAGAGGCAATGACCGATGGGGTGCTGATCACCGACGAGAGCGGACGCTCCACGTACTCGAACCCCGCCCTCGATGAGATCGTCGGCGGCAAGGCGTGCGACCCTTCGTTCGGAGAGGAAGCACCCGAGTGGATGAGCATCCCACAGGGCCGAATATCGCCGTCTCATCACCGTGCGCTCAACGGACGTATTCCTCGCCGGCCGCAGTCGGTCACGTGGGAGTTGCTCAGCATCGACGGGGACCTGAAGTCACACCAACACCAAGATCATCCCCATGGCCAACGGCAACGGGCCATCGGCAGCATTGCTGTGGATCTTCAGCCCCGCCCCCGGCGAGGTACGGGTAATCCAGGATCCACGCAAGCGAGAGCTAGAAGATGCCATGCGACGGATCTCCGACGAACTCGGCAGGATTGGTCTCAACGGCAGCATTACTCCCGCGGAGCCAACCCAGACCACCCGGATCTGGACTCCTGTCACGACGGGAGCGAGACGTTGTGACCCAGCTCCTCCAGGGCCATCGTGTCGTGTCCATCGCCGAGCTGCTCGACGTGAGCGAGCACACGGTTCGCAACCATCTGAAGTCGATATTCCGCAAGCTGGGTGTCCACTCCCAGGCGGAGCTGGTCGATCGGCTGCACAGCGCATCGATGGCGTCCTAACAGATCAGTAGGTAGGAAGGCATCACGGTCCGCGGCGACTACGCTGCGGACCGTGAACGCGTATACCCGAACATCTGCAAGGCTGATGGCACGGCTCCGGCTTTTTGCCAATCTCCGTGAGGTGGCAGGTACCGGCACTGCCGAATTCCCCGGACGACAGTTGCCGAAGTACTCGAAGCGGCGTCACCGAAATACGGCACCGAGTTCACCGAGAACCTCACCATCGCCAAGATATGGGTAAACGGCGATCCCGCCAAACCGGAGGACCCGAAGTCACACCCGGTGACGAGATCGCGCTCATCCCACCGGTCAGCGGTGGCGCAATCGCAGCAGGCGTCAGCAACAGCTCGGGAGCAGTGTTGGTCGATTGCATTGATTCGGCGCTCGATCATCGCAACCTGGTCAGAACCCGCACGTTCGTGTTCGTCGTGGTTGGCTCCGCCCTCGCCTGGATGTGGGATATCACGCGACGTGCTTCGTCTGCGCGACGCTGGCAATCAACCCGATCCCACTGATGGTGGGGGCCACCGCGACCGCCAACGGTGCCTATGGCTGGGGAGTTGCCGGTTTCGCCGGGGGTCTTGCGGTTGCCATTGATCGTCGCGCTCGCCTGGGTCGTGCTCGACCCGACACAGCGCACGGTACGATCGGTCGCCATCCCAATGGTCGTTGGATTGGCGACGTCACTGGCGGCCGGGGCGCTCGTGCTCACCCACCTCTACTCCCTTCCCATGGTGTTTGCCGCACTGGCGATTGCCGCATCAGCCGGCGTTTGCCGCATGGGGATCCAGCAATCTGGGGGCGAACTCGGCGGTCTCGACCCGAACCTCGGAATGGTGCTCGGCGCCGTAATCGCCGGTCTGATCAGCGCTCTCACCGCCGATACCCTGGAAATCACAACGATGCTGCTGGCATCGGCCGCCGGTGCCGCCGGCCTCATCGCAGGTCGCGCTTTCGGCTCGTTGCTTCGCACCGGGTCGGTCATCCACACCGCCAGGGCACCCGGGTTGCTGACGATGTTCGATGCCGCCGTACTCGGGGTGCCGGCATTCTGGGCCGCCATCTGGATCTTCGGCTGAGCTCGCCACGGCATTCGCGGCTGACGGATAAGGCTCAAGGCCCAACTATGCTTGTGCCGATCATGGGACTCATGCGACGTTGGCGCCTGATCGTACCGCTTCTTCTCAGCACAATGCTCGGACTCGTTCCGGCGAATGCTGCCGCCCAGACGGATGCGATCGAAGATGCCAAGGAGCAGAAGGAAAACGCCTACGACCAATGGCTGAGGGCGAAACAGGAAATGGACGATGCCGTCGGCGTACTCGCCGATCTCGAGGCTCAGCTCGCCGATCTCAACTATCGCATCGACCGCATGGAAGGGCGCATCGGCGAGGACGAGTCCAACATCGCCGAGCTTCGCATCTCGGCGCAAGAACCTCGTAGTCAATGCGTACATCAACAGCGGCAGCAGCTCCCTCGAGTCGGCTCTCGACGCCGCCAACATCCAGGAGATCCTGACCGCCCAGCACATCATCAATCGCGGCTCAAGAGAGAGGCACCGCCACGCTGGATCGGCTCGACGCCATCTCCCGCGATCTGGCCCGTCAGACCTCCTTGCTCGGGGAAGACGACGGAGGTCACGTCACTCGAGCAGCAGCAGGCAGACATCGTCGCCAATCTCGACGAGATGGCGACCCAGGCCGAGGCGCTATATGTCGAGGCGAAGAAGGACTACGAAGCCGAGGTGCGAGCCTGGGAGGCAGCCGAGCGAGCCCGCAAGATCGCAGAGGCCGCGAGACAGAGCGGTGCCGCCGGTGGGCTGCCGCCCGGGACCATCCCGGATTTCATCTGTCCCGTCGCCGGGCAGGTCTCGTTCACCAACGACTGGGGTAACCCACGCTCAGGTGGCCGCACCCACAAGGGAACAGACATGTTTGCCGCCAAGGGAACCCCCGTGGTCGCCGTCGTCAACGGTACGGTGCGGTTCAGTGATGGCGGTCTCGGTGGCACTGCAATCTGGGTGAAGGGCAACGGGGCAAGCTTCTACTACGCCCACCTCGACTCGCAGGGCGGCAGGCCTATCCCCCGGCGCATATGTGACCAGAGGGCACCGTCATCGGCTACGTCGGCAACACAGGAAACGCATACGGTGGCGCCGACCATCTCCATTTCCAACTTCATCCCGGGAATGGCAGCCCGGTCAACCCATACCCAACCCTGGCTGCCGCCTGCTAGAGGCGTGTTGAGCTGGTAGCCTCCACTCGACACAGCGAAAGGCAATACCTGAAACATCATCGCCGCCGCATCGACCAGGTGCTCGATCCGGAGTACACTGCCGACATCGAGAACCTGGCAAACGAGGAACTGCGCATCCGCCGCAGCACCTGTGACGATCTGGACGCCGAACTCTCCTACTACCGGCGTCTGCTGCATGCGCGGATGGATCTGCCTCGAGTTCGAACAGCGCCGGCGCCGTGGTGAGGAAACCCGGAGCCTGATCGAGCGCTTCCCGACATCCTCGCCGACGGTAGGGCATGGGACGCACCGCACTTCGCCATGCCAAAGACATTGCCGGTCGACCCACCTGATGTCCCCATGGATGGCCGCCGGCCCATCGACCGGGTACTCGCCGACGATTTCCTCACCCACCTTCCCGACATCGACGATGCCGAACTGAGCGAGATCCAGCTGATGCTCACCAAGACTGAAGCAAGGTCTCCGAACAGCGCCGTCAGTGTCTACGAAGTCCTCGAAGCACTCATCAACGGAGGTCGCACGCCGATACCGGGACGGAATCGTCTCGGTCAACCAGTTCCTCGAGCAGTAGTGCGGCCGCAATCCGCCTCGGCACATTCCGTTCGGGGCAGATCGAATCGACTCACGACGTCTCGGTTGTGATCACCGAGCGAGCACAGGGGCGATCGTCGCATCCTGGGGTGACGACCTCGAGTTCTTCTATCGCTCGTCGATCAAGCCATTTCAGGCAACGGTGAGCCTCGAGGCGGGTGCCGAGTGGTCCAGGAACAGACCGCGATATGCTGTTCCAGCCACGGCGGGTTTCCCGCCCACCTCGCTCTGGTCAAGCGACAACTTGAAGCGAAGCAGGGCTCGACCCCCGCCGCGCTGCAATGCCCCCCGGCGTGGCCCGAGATGACCCGGCCGCCAAGGAACTGGCGATCGAGATGGGCCACCGGCAGCCGACACCGGCTGTTCAACAACTGCTCGGGCAAACACAGCGGCTGGCTTGACCGCCTCAGTGCTGCAGGGATGGCCAACCGAAACGTATCTGGACCCGCACATCCCATCCAACAGCAGGTCATGGCACTCATTGCCGAGGAAGTCACAGGGACGAGCGTCAAGCCAATCGGAGTAGATGGCTGTGGCGCCCCGACACTGCGGGGACGGCTCACCGGGCTCGCCAGAGCATTTGGCAAGACTTCGGCATCGAGCCCGATTCGAAGCCGCCGCCAACGCTATGCGCCGTTTCCCTGCTCTGCTTTCCAGCAACAATCTCAACGAAGGACGCTTCGCCGCGTGGTGGAGCGGACCGGTCAAGGGCGGTGCCGAAGGTCTGATTGCCGCGGGGCGCAACGGCATCGGAATTGCCGCAAAGAGCCACGATGGTTCAGTTGACCTCGCAATCGCTGCCATGATGGAGGCAATCACACGGGTTGGATTGCTTTCCGATGCAGCCCGGGATGCGTTCGCCGATGTGGCCCGACCTCCCGTCCTGGGAGGCGGCCGTCGTGTCGGGGCGGTCGAACCAATAAAACCTGAGAACGAAGACGCATGGCTGACAGTCTGGCTCACCGACTCATTCAATCTGCCCCCGATCGCCCCCGGGGTCGGGCCCTTCCCCAGCGCCGCTGGCTGGAGACCTGGTGGGAGCACCGTGGCGACGAGTACGCGAATTGCTGATCGGTGACACCGGGGAGAGCCTCATCGTGCTGGTGCCAGGAAGGGGACCGGGTCGAGTTCGCAGGTGAGCCAGATCTGACGGACTACCACTCACCGCTCGGGGCACCGCGCTGTGCCCGCTCTCAGCAGCTCATGCCAGGATTACCCGCAGGCACCAGATCTGGTCCTCGACAGTCTCCCCAAGGAGGCGGCCGACGCCGTCACGGCCTCCTTCCGCGCTGCCGGGCTGACCCGGATGTGGAACAACACACACTGGCTGCTGTGCTCACCCTCCCCGAGACGTTCGACGACTACCTGGCTGCAATCGGCAAGAAGGAGCGTCACGAGCTGCGGAGAAAGCGTCGCAAATTCGAGGGAGAGGCGGGACCGTCCCATATCGAGCGGCGTGCCGGGACGGAGGCGGTAGCTCTTTTTGCCGATCTGCACCGACAATCTTCAGGCGACAAGGGCGAGTTCATGACCGAGCAGATCGAGGAGTTCTTCCTCGCGCTGCACACCGAGGCGGGCGGAGTCATAGACGTGCTGGTTGACGGATCGGATCGTCGCCGCGTCTGCAATCTTCTCTTTCGAGGACGAGAACGGGTTCTACCTGTACAACAGCGCATTCAATCCTGAGCTGATGAGCGTGTCTCCCGGCAATGTGATGCTGTCGTATCTCATCGAGCGATCAATTGCACAGGGGAAGCGGGTATTTGACTTTCCTCAAGGGTGACGAGACCTACAAGTTCCGGCTCGGTGCGGTCGAACGACCGCTGTTCCGGGTGGCCGCAGCGATCGGGTCGCAACGATGATCGAGCGCGTCGCGTTCTTGTCGCTGCACAGCTGCCCGCTACAGCAGCCGGGGCAGGGGAACGCCGGTGGGATGAACGTATACCTGCGAGATCTCGGCGCAGCAATGGCCGCAAGCGGCATCGAGGTCGTCGCCTTCACCCGCCGCAGTGACACGCCGACCCCCGAAGTCGTCGAGGTGGTTCCCGGATACCGGGTGGTACACATCGACGCAGGGCCTGCGGCAACGATGCCGATCCGCGACCTGTACGGACTCGTCGGCGAGTTTGCCGAAGGGACGTCTGGCATGGATCGACCACAGCGGTGAGACATTCGACGTCATCCACAGCCACTACTGGCTGTCCGGCTGGGCAGGCGTTCTGCTCAAAGAGAAGTTGAACCTGCCCCTGGCGAACTCGTTCCACACTCTCGGGCGGGTCAAGGATCTCACCAGGCGCGCCGACGAGCAGACATCGGAGATCATTCGCACGATGACTGAAGAGGAGGTGATCGCCAGATCGGATTGTGTCGTAGCGGCAACCCCATTCGAGTTCGAAGACCTGATCGAGCATTACGGTGCAGACCCGGAACGGCTGTGCACCTCGCCACCCGGGATCCGTCACGACGTCTTCCACCCGGGGGACAAGGAGGCCGCACGGATGTGGACCGGGTTGGGCCAGGGGCCGACCGTACTTTACGCGGGCAGGATCCAACCGCTCAAGGGCGTCGACGTAGCCATCGAGGCAATTGCGATGATGCGCACCGACCACGCCCATTTTGTGGTTATCGGCGGCCCATCCGGCAACGACGGACCTGCTGAGATGACCCGGCTCATCAACCTGGCTCGTGATCTCGGGGTCGCCGACCGGATCAGTTTCATTCCGCCACTGCGCCGCGAGCAACTGGTTGCGTTCTACCAGGCCGCCGATGTCGTGATCATGCCGTCACGGTCCGAGAGCTTCGGCCTGGTCGCTGCCGAGGCGCAATCGTGTGGCACACCGGTGGTGGCCGCCAACGTCGGCGGTTTGCGCTACATCATCGAAGATGGAAAATCGGGGTTGCTGGTCGACGGCCATGACCCGGCCCACTACGCCGCAGCGCTCGACCGCGTGCTCTGCAACCCGGATCTGGCGGCGAGATTATCGGCCGGGGCACCGAGCACTCCCAGCGGTTCTCATGGGAGACGACCGTGTCACGTTTGGTCGAACTGTACGAGGGAATCGCGGCCAACCCACGCTGAGACGACGCAGACACGTTGGCCAACACCCCGTATCCTGTGGTGGTCATCGGGCCTGAAACGGGTCGCGAAAAGAAGTCGTCACAACTTGTGAACACCCGTTGTGCACAACACCCTGTGGATAGCTGTGGATATGTGGACAGGTCGTCATTTTCGGGTCATTTGGCCTATAAGTTAGACGTAGTTGGCATCAATAACGTTGCGAAGAACTGGCGTAAACAACGGACTTGTAAAGCTCTTCCAGACATTTAGGTTCGACAATGCAAAGCCCAAGGTGCTCTGGTAAACCGACCTCGTCCGGGGAAGTGCGGGGGTAAGTCTCGCTGGGGTTCCTTGGGCTCTTGCGTGTTTGCCTCTCGGCGATCACGCGTGCCAGTACCCATGGCGGAAAGTGCTGCCGAGTGAGAACGCTGGGCTAGACGCCGAAGATCAACTCGCGGAGACGAACTCTGGTGGTCTCATAGGTGTCGAGGTTGATCCGCATCGATCCAAGCCGCAGGCCGCGCATCTGATCACCAAAGCGAGTCGCCACCCGAATCACCCCGTCTGCGTGCTCGAGCGCTCCCAAGCCGAGACATGCCCCCTCGGCGTTCTGGACCCCGACCAGCATCCCCTCGAGCCTGGAGAGATCAAACGCTTCGGGCAGCGTCGGCGCAAACACAGACGAATGGACCCGCCAGCGTTGCAGATCGGGCTCGAATGCATCCCGGAACGCGTTGACGAGACGATTTCGCTGATCGAGTGGACCTACGAGCTCGAGACCAGGGGGTGGCTCCGACTTGGCTACCCGGGCTCCGAGGAACCGACGGAGCATCCCGATACCCGGCTCCAATTCCTCACCCCGCTGAATGGCAACGATCAGCGCCGGGTTGCACAGCTCGGTGATGTGATAGCTGAGCGTCTGCCCGACCACGCCAGAGACCAGGCTGCTCGTATCCAACACGATGAAATCGGCGCCCTGTCGGGCCTCTTCAACGAGCTTGGCGGTGGCAACGACTTGAGGGAGCACGACGCCCTGGGGTTGTGTCGAGCCGACAAACCGCATCGAGTCAGGACGGGAGAGGTTCTCGAGGTCGGCCTGGGACCGCACCCAGCGCATCCCGATACAGGCAGGCGCCCCCACCGACGGCACGGCGATATCGCCATCGACGAACGCCACCGACCGCCCCGCCTGGATCGCGTCTCGCAGCAGCAATCTCGCCATAGTGGTCTTGCCGGTATTAGCGGTGCCCATGACCATGACGACGCCGCGTTCTCCGATGATCCGCTCACGCAGTGAGGCATACGGCTCAGACTGATCCATGCTCCTCCTGTCTGCTTGCCTATGGCGATTCTATGACGAGCGCACAAGCCTCACGTCCAGATGGCTACGACCGTGTGAAAACCGGACCCGCAAGAGCGCCGACCGACACACAGGATGCGCTCCTATCCGCCACCGCGCAGTCGACGCCCGAAACGCTTGATCCTCGGCTCGATCCTGCTCGGTGTCGAGCGATCGGAACTCCACGGCGCATAGGGCGCCACCGTGATCTCGGCAAGGGCAAGCAACACCGAGTCATAGTTGACCCGCCAACCTGCAAAGTCCCGCCACGCTTGATCCCGATCCTCTTTCAGCTCGAGGCCAACGGCAGCAAGCTGCTCCCAGGCCTGATCAAACTCCGCTCTGCTTATCGAGATCGGATCGTCGGGGGCGGGATCAGGGTCGAACCCGATGCCGAAGAAATCCGCCAGTCTTCGCAGGGCGATAGAGCCCGACCGGATGCAGACCCCCGCACCGAGCTGGACCTGCTCGAGACACGATGTGTACAGGGCAGCCGCATCGAGAACCGTGCCCGAAGCGGTGACCCACGACCGTTGCGGCTGTGGGGACCGGAAGAACGTGAGGATCGGGAACGTCGTATGCGATTCCTCGAGCTCGGCGAACCACCGCTCCCAATCGAGCCACGTCTCGGTTGCGTTCTCCATCCAGCCGATCCTGTGATAGCGGCTCAGCATCTCGACGGCCGACGGCGGGTCACCCGCCCGAACCTCGAGAAGAGCTACCTGGGTCTCTCTCCTGGCAAACGTTGTGTAGATCGACGG
Organism: uncultured bacterium; assembly: GCA_963777645.1. GTDB lineage: Bacteria > Actinomycetota > Acidimicrobiia > Spongiisociales > UBA5794 > JAAETI01. Next base: position 355,498 of record CAVZRA010000002.1, read on the forward strand.
CAGGTATGTGATCATCAACGTCACCAGGATCAGCCCCCACCCGGCCTCGGTGAAAGCCAGGATCCTCTCCCCAACCGAACCGGCTGCGATGAAGCCGAGCGTGGTGATCGAGGAGCCACTCAGTGCGACCGCGTCGGCGAAGGAGCCCCCACGGCTCGCCCAGAACAGGAGCGAGTATGCGGCTCCGATCATGACGAGCCAGACGATGGGCAACGTCAGCAACGTCATCGGGCCGTAGAGAGCCAGTATCCGATCTCGCTCTGCGTACGGTCGCGATGGCCGCGCCGGGATCATGAACAGGCTGCGCATGCCACGGTAGACCCAGCTGCTGATGGCAACCTGGGCGCTGCGTGGCAATACCGTGGTGCGTAACGCCGAAAGAACCGTCCACACGGCAACGACGATCCCAGTGAGGAACGCAAGGACCCTGATCACCATCATGACGCTCTCCCCGTGACTACCAGAAGCAGGTGCATGGACCCAAGTTACCGACGCCGGTAGTCGGCACGCAGCACTCGACGCATCACCTTTGCCGAGGCGGTCCGTGGCAACTCGGTGACCTGAACCACGTCGGCGATCTTGAATAGCGGATTCAACTGCTCACGGATCCTGCGCTGCATCTCGGCGGAGATCTCGGCGACGTCACCGTCGTCGATGACGATGCACATCACAAGCGAGCTGGGCCCGCCACCGTCGGGATCAACGGCGATGGCGGCGGCCTCAACGAGGCCAGGGGTACCGCGCACAACACGCTCGATCTCGGCCGCACTGATTTTGATCCCGCCCAGGTTCATGGCGTCATCCACCCGACCCTGTGCCCGGAACCGGCCACCGGGCAACCGCTCGATACGGTCACCGTGCCGCCGCAACTGCACCCCTTGCCAAACTGGGGCGCCCTCGTAATAGACCTCGTCGTGATCCTTGTTGAGCAACTCGGTGGAGAGCCCCATGCTGGGGGGCTCGATGAATAGCTCCCCCACCCGCGCAGGCTCACCTGCCTCGTCGAGGATGTGGATCGCCCCGCCCACCGTCGGTGTCGTGAACGTGGAAGGGACACACGGCTGCAACAAAGTGCCGCTCATGTAGCCGCCTGCGATCTCGGTGCCGCCGATGTACTCCATGATTGGTTTGCCCCCCGCCAGATCCATGAGATAGGCCATGTCGGAGGGATTTGATGCCTCACCAGTCGAGCTGAAGAGCCTTATCGCCGACCAGTCGCGAGACTCGGCCACACCCGAGGATCGCCACGATGCGACCAACGAGGGAACCACTCCGAGGATCGTCGCTCCCGCCTCGTCGATGAAGCGAGCAAAGCCCGCCGTCGTCGGGGCATCGTCGTAGAGGCCGATGGTCGCTCGGTTTATCAGCGTGGCAAGTATCAGCCACGGTCCCATCATCCAGCCGAGATTGGTCGGCCAGACAACGGTGTCGCTCGGGTGGATGTCGTGGTGGTAATGACCATCCGAGGCTGCCTTGATCGCAGCGCTGTGAGTCCAGGGAATCGCTTTCGGCTCACCGGTAGTCCCAGAAGAAAAGAGCACATTGATGTGGTCACCCGGCTCACACGGCACCGCATCGAACCGTGATTTGTCCGAAAGGAAGTCTGCCCATTCGACATCGACGTCACGGAGGACCACATCGGCACCGGTGGTCGCCACAATTGCCCGGGCGGCGCCCGCGGCGACAACCTTGTCGTACATCGGCAGGATCCTGCCGGTGCGATGGATCACGTCCTGAGTGACTGCCGTGACTGCGCCGGCGATGCGCAACCTGGTCTCGATCTCGGCGGGAGCGAAACTGTCTGCAATGGATACAACTACCGCGCCTGCACTGACGATGCCCAGGTAGGCGACAACCGCTTCGATGCTCATCGGCATTGCGATGGCAACCCGATCCCCACGACCTACACCGAAGTCCGCCAGACCGTTGGCGAAACGGCCAACCCGGCGACGCAAGGCCGCGTAGCTGAGACGATGGGGCACGCCAGCCTTCTCAAAGACCACCGCGGTCGACCCCGGATCGGCGGTGAAACAAGAATCGACGATGTTGAGTCGTGCCCCCGGCAGCCACTCCGGATGTTGCGGTGTTCCGCAGAGCACCTCAGTGGGCGGTGTTGTAAGAACGATACCGAGCCGTTCAACCGTGTAACCCCAGAAGCCTGCTCGATCCACCGCCGACCACGCGTAGAACTCGTCATAGGTGTCGAGACCACATTCCCGCATCGCCCGGGAGAGGTTGGCTGCTGCGATGACATCGGCCGACGGCAGCCAGCGGGCTTGATCCATTGGCAACTCCAATCAGAGGCGTAACCAAAGGCTAGTGAGCCCAGCGGGGCGGGTACCCGAACGCGGTGCTCAGGAGACTGTCGCTACCGCCAGCTCGTCGACGGCGACCGCCGGCAAGTCCAAGCGGAACTTGGTCCAGGCTTCCTCGCGCACACAGTCGAGCTCCCCACCCATGAGCCGGGCGAGCAATCGACTCACATACAGGCCGATACCGACACCGCTCAAGGTCTCCTCAGCAACCGCATCAGTCTGCTCGTAGGGCTCGAAGATACGCTCGAGGTCGTCGTCGTCGATGTTCGAGCCGTTGTCTGCGACCACCACGATGAGCCGATCCCCGTCGATCGTCGTTTCGACTGCGATTGTGTCTCCCCCATACCGAACTGCGTTCTCGAGGAGATTGCGGAGAATCTGCCGGAGCCGGGTGGTATCTGCAAGAACGGCGACGTCACCGACGCGGCTGTCGACGCGGTGCCTGCCTTCGTCGGTGAGCGAACCGATGGCGTATTCGACATGGGATCGCAGGTTGGTCCGCTCTATCGCCAAACGCAGCTGCGACGGGTCCGATCGGGCTGCCACCAGGAGATCCTCGACGATGTTGGCTGCCTCGACTGCCTGCTCGGTCATCATCGTCATCAATTCCTGGCGTTCGAGCTCTTCATACGTCGCCCAATTCGGCCCGAGCTCGGCAGCAACGCCAAGGACAACGGTGAGTGGTGTCCTCAGCTCATGGCTGACGGTGGCAAGGAATCGATCCTTGCTCTCATTCAGATCCTGGGCAAGACGCAACCGCTCGGCCAGGCTCTCCGATCTCGCCTTTGCCATCCGACCCATCCACACCAGCAGCAGGGCAATCACCATCCCGGTTGCCAGCACGAGGATCACGATCCACGGCGACTGGGCAAAGTGGAATTCTTCACCTGGCCGTACTACAAGATCGAGAGCACGCTTGGTTCCGTCCGGGCTGCGTACCTCTTCGAGTTCTGAGGCCGGCTCGCCTATCGACAACACCAACTGGTTACCGAATCGGACATCGATCACATCCACCGCGTACTGGCCCTCCCCTGCCGCCTCGACGGCCGAAGAGAGCATCCGATCCGGACGGAAGGCAACTCCAATGAGCTGAGGACCGATGTCGCTGTCGATCGGCATCGCCACTATGTAGTCGAGTCGTTCGCTGTCGCTAACGACGAGCGGTTGGCTGAGGAACATCTCTCCCTCTTCCTGGAGATCTCTGAATTCGGCAAGCGAGATCTCAATGTCCGGGACCTCGAAGTCCACATTTGATAGCGGAGAGTCGATGTCGAGCAGGGGTGCCCCCTTCCCGGCTCCAGCGGCATCCACCGGATAGGCGACAACGGCCAGCAGCGATCTGAGCACAGAGATATCGATCTCCTTGACGACTGCCGTGAGATCGATCTCGTCTATGGGTTGGCCGGCAAGGCTCCTCGTCCCGGTGCCGGCAAGCTGGAGGATCCGGATCTGTTCTTCAACGCTCGATTGGATCGCATCTGCGCCTCGAGCAAGGGTGTCTCGGTCTGACTTGAGTGCCGTAGCGTTCAGCCACATGGCGATGAGGCCACTACCGAGGGCGACGAGCAACGCAGCAACAAACCACGGAAGCGTCTGCCCCACCGAACTGTTGGCGATCCGGGGACTGAGCATATCCTTCCATGTCGGCATCTGCTGGCCAACGCTAAGGGTTTTAACTCTCTGACTGCTCGAGGCGAGGTCCCACATCTGCCCCGGGCCCCGTATGTACCGGGACGGACCGGACACTGCCACAATGCTCCCATGGAATTCGCCATTCAAACCACTGCAGGCGACTACGCAGGATTCCTCGAGGCAGCCAGATGGGCCGAGCGGAAGGGACTCGCCGCATTCGCCATCCCCGACCACTACCTGTATGCGGCCGACAGCCAGATCAGCCGACCCGCCTACGACGCATTTGCGGTGATGGCCGGGCTCGCCAGGGAAACACAGACGATCGAGCTTGTGATCCTCGTTTCTCCCATCACATTCCGGCATCCGGCGGTGCTTGCGAAGAGCTACTCGACCATCCAGGAGATGTCCGGGGGCCGGTTCAAGCTCGGTGTCGGGACCGGTTGGTTCGAGGCCGAGCACACCCACTTCGGGCTCAACTTCCCGGATAGGGGCGAGCGATTCGCCAGGGTCGAGGAAGCATTGGGATATCTGCGTGCAGCCTTCGCGAGCCCGCCCGCCGACTTCTCGGGCGAGTACTACAACTTCGCAGCGTTTGAGATGCAGCCCCGACCCCAGTTGAAGCTCGTGGTCGGCGGCACCGGAGCAGTCAAGACCCCCCGTCTCGCCGGCACATACGCCGACGAGTTGAATGCGTATCCCGCAGTCCCCGACGAGTACCGCACCAGGATCGAGAGAGCTCGCAAGGCCGCGCTCGCCGCCGACCGCAGCCCCGAATCCCTGCTGATCTCGAGCTCGGGCCAAGTCATCGCTTCCGAAACGGAGAGCGAATACCGGAGCCTGTTGGAGGAGATCGCTGCCGAGCACGAGACTTCGGCGGATCAGCTCGAGGAAGAGGCTGCCAAACGAAACGCACCGCGGGGCACGTGGCAGCAGGTGAGGGGCATCCTGGGGGGAATGGAATCGTTGGGGATGAGGCGCTTCTACTTCCAGGGCACGTTTGATCCCGATGCCATCGAACTGAGACTCGAGAAACTCACCTAGAAAGGCCGACCATGGACCCATTGCCTGCTCTCGAGCCCACTCCGGCGACAGGGTGGTATCGCGTCTGGCTACCCCGTCTGGCGGTGGCCGCGGTCACCGTGCTCGCCACCTCATACGGCAGCATCTGGGTCTTCGGGAACACCTCAGGCTTCATCGTCACCCTGGTCATCTCGGTTTTTGCCGCATTTGCCATGCTCCCCGCAGTGGAGGCGCTCAGCGATCGGGGCTGGCGCAGGGGCCTCGCCACCGGCGTGGTCATGTTGGCGACAACGGCCGTCGTCGCGGTCTTCGCCTACGCCTTGATCAATGTCGCTGTCGGCGAGACGATCAAGCTGATCGGCCAGGTTCCGAACTACATCAAGTCGCTCGTCTCCTGGATCAACAGCACCTTCAACGTCCAGCTCTCGAGCACCCAGATCATCAAGGACATCACCGCCGATCAGCAGCGACTCCAGAACCTTTCCACCAATGCCGCCAGCGGGGTACTCGGTCTAGCCTCGACCGCTGTCGGACTGGTTTTTCAGCTGCTCACAATCGGCCTGTTCGTCTTCTACATCCTGGCCGACCTGCCCCGGCTACGCGCCGCCATCCTGCATCGGATGCCCCCCGTCCAGCAGAAGCACATCGACACGATCCTCGCCATCACCATCGAGAAGGTCGGCGGGTACGTGTACTCACGCTCACTGCTCGCCGTCTTCTCCACTGTCTTCCACTTCTTTGCCTTCTCGCTCATCGGGGTGCCCTATGCATTTGCGCTCGCTATGTGGGTGGGGATCGTCTCGCAGTTCGTCCCCACGGTCGGCACCTACATCGCAGGGGCGTTGCCACTGTTGATCGCGCTCGCCGAGAAACCATTCGATGCGCTGCTGGTCCTGATCGCCATCCTGATCTATCAGCAGGTGGAGAACTACCTGCTCTCGCCACGCATCACGGCAAACACGATGAATCTCCATCCGGCGGTTGCATTTGGATCGGCCATCATCGGGGCATCACTGCTGGGAGGGGTAGGGGCACTGCTGGCCCTGCCCGTTGCGGCGACCATCGTTGCCATCGTCCAGACCTACGGGGATCACTACGAGTTGATTCACTCAGAGCACATCGAGAGTCCCGACCAATACGAGGCACGGATGCGTGAAACCGCCGAGCAGAAGACTGCAAGAAGAGCGCGCCGCCGCACCGCCAAGCCCCCACAGTGAGCAGCAAGCCCTAGCCTGCCTCCAATGACCACAGTCACCGGTCCGCTCCGGGCCGCCATCATCGTCTTCGGGCTACTCGCAGCCGCCTCCGCCGGAGCGCTCGCTCTGTTTACCGTCGGGGAGACATATGCGCTGGCGACCGCGATCACAATCGCCGCCGCATCTGTGATCATCGCCTTCACCGCCCCCGCTCTGCTCGGGCGCATCGTTCTCGCCATGCTGATCGCGACGCTCGCGGGGACACTGATCACCGGTGGCTACGGAGCGGTGCAGATCCTGGCGGCGCTCACCGCAGGGAACAGCGGCCCTGTGGCAGCACCAGATGCCGAACAGCTGGCTGTTGCCGAGCGGAAGATAGACAGAGCCAACGAGGAATCGTCCTTCCAGGTCACCCTCACCGAGAGCGAGCTGAATGCAGTGCTGCTCAACTCGCTGGCAGAGACAGACACTCCGTTTCAGAGGATCACCATCGACATAGTCAACGCGGCTGGCGATCCGGCGCTGATCGATTTCGTCGGCGACTTCAAGAACGGAAGCCTCACCGTGACCGGCGAGCTGACGGCGCAAGTGAACGGGGGGCGCATCGAGGTGCAACTGCTGAAGGCAGACGTTGGGATGTTCACCATGCCGGGCGTCGCCAGAAACGCAGTTGAGGACATGATCGGGAGGGTCGCAGATCTCAACCGTGCTCTCGCCGATGAGGGTGCTGATATCCAACAGGTCGTCATCGGCGACGATCAGGTGACTGTGGCGGGGGTAGCCACCGGGGACACAGTCATCGACGCAGGGGTGATGCTCACCGCCTTCGGCGACCTCTCAGGCCTCGGGGTGAGCAATCTCGACGTAACCGACTACGAGGCGGGAATAGACGCCACTACCGCCGAAGGGTCGCCGCTCTATGTGGCACTCGGGGACTCTCTCGCTGCAGCCGAGGGTGTTACCGGCTACGCAGAGGGCTATGTCTCACAGGTGCATCGCCAGCTGAGCCTGCGCGACGGCGCTGTCTACGGACTACGCAATCTCGGTGTCGTAGGCGAGACGTCGGGATCAATGCTGACCGGTGGCCAGCTGGACGAGGCCCTCTCCTACGAAGCTGGTGATGTTGCCTTCGTGACCATCGATATCGGTGCCAATGATCTGCTGGCCCACCTCGGCTCGCCAGACTGTAGTGACGACATAGCGGCACCGGCCTGCACCGACAGGATCAACCTGTCCCTCACCGCATACGCCCGCAACATCGACGAGATCTTTGCGGCACTGCGTGAGTCCTACCCGGCGGCCACCATTGTGTTCCTGGAGACCTACAACCCGTTCTCGCTCGGATTCGAGGGAGAGGTCGACTTCGAGAGACTGAGCAATCAGGCAGTCGAGGAGCTCAACCAGACGGCAGCACAGGCAGCTGCACGGTATGACATAGAGGTCGCCGACGGATTCACACCCATGCGGGGCACCACCTCGGCGACCACCCACATGACCGGGATATCCCCCGACATCCACCCCAACGAGCTCGGATATGACGTGCTCACCGAAGCTGTGCTCACGGCGTTCGGTCAGTCTCCCGAATAGCCGGGAACCTTTCCGCCGGGCGACGGCATCAGAACACTGACAGCCAGGAACCACGGGGAGTCATCAATGGAACGCTTCATCATCTTCATCGCTGCGGTAGTGACGATGATTGCCGGTTGCTCGTCTACGGATGGGACGGCAACAACGACATCGCTGGCAAGCACAACACGACCGCCGATTCAGGGCGAGCCCGTTGCCTACGGGCTGCAGCCATTCAGTGCTTGCGATGACTTCCTCGACTACGTCAAGGGGAATGCCGTAGATCTCGTCGGCCCATACGGATTCGAGTACAACTACTGGGGCGGACCGGTGTTCCGCGGCGATGTTGCCATCGATATGGCTGTGGAGGCACCCGCTGCTTCTTCCGGCGGCGGCGCCACCTCCGGTGCGGTCGCCACACAACAGCTCGGTGTCGACTACTCGGGTACCAACGTCCAGGAGCTCGGTGTAGACGAGGCAGACATCATCAAGACCGACGGCTCTCGCATCGTTGCCATCAGCGGCAACGTCCTGTTTGTCATCGATGTGACCGGTGACGAGCCAAGGCTCGCCGGACAGATCACCATCGACGCTGGCTATGTCGGTGACTTGTTCCTGTCGGGTGACAAGGTCCTCCTCATGGCAGACGGCGACAGCTATGCGACCCCGATGGTAAATACGGGTCGAGTCAGCGGTTCCTCCTACTACGTGCCGTCGACGCCCATCACCGATCTCATCGAGGTCGACATTTCGAACATGGAGAAGCCGAAGGTCGAGCGGGTGATGCGCATCGACGGCTCCAAGGTGAGCGCCCGGATGGTCGACGGCACCGTGCGGCTCGTGCTCAGCTCTCTGCCTACCGGGCTCGAGTTCACTTACCCGCAAACCAACGGCCTCAAGGCCGAGCGCGATGCCGAAGAGCACAACCGGCAGGTGATCCTCGATTCGACCATCGACAACTGGGTTCCTTACTACATCCTCGAGAATGGCTCGGGGAATGTTCTCTCGGAGGGAAGCTTGCTCGACTGCTCGAGTGCCAACCATCCCGAGGAATTCTCGGGTGTCGAGATGCTGAGTGTCGTTACCGTCGACATGGGGCGCGACATGAACATCTCCGATGCGGTCGGGGTTCTTGCCTCCGGCAATATCGTTTACGCATCCACCGACGCCATGTACATCGCATCGGATGCCTGGCGGAACTGGGCGACGATGGCCGACGCTGATGCCGAAGCCGCCATCAGCAGGCACACAACCGACATCCACAAGTTCGATATCAGCGATCCCGACGTCACGAGGTACGTCGCAACGGGCAGGGTCGACGGGTTCATGCTGAGCCAGTGGTCGATGTCCGAATACGAGGGCGATCTCCGGGTCGCCACCACCTCATCACCGGATTGGTGGGGAAACACAAGCGAGGCATCCGAGAGTTTCGTCACCGTCCTCTCCGAGGACAACGGCGAGCTGGTCCAGGTGGGCCAGGTGTCGGGTCTCGGCAAGGGTGAGCGCATCTACTCGGTGCGGTTCATCGACGATGTCGGCTACGTGGTGACGTTCCGGCAGACCGATCCGCTCTACACCATCGACCTATCCGATCCGACCAATCCGGAGGTTGTAGGCGAGTTGAAGATCCTCGGGTACTCGGCGTACCTGCATCCGATCGGTGACGGTCTGCTGCTCGGTGTCGGCCAGGACGCCACCGAAGAAGGCCAAACCCTTGGCACGCAGATCTCGCTGTTCGACGTGAGCGACCCCGCCAACCCGACCCGCATCGAGAACTACACGTTCGACAACGGCTACTCGAGTGTCGAGTGGGACCACAGGGCATTCCTGTATTGGCCACAGACCGGGCTCACCGTCATTCCGGTCTCTGCATGGAGCTGGGACGAGAAGACAGAGAAAGAGAGCGGCTTCGTCGGGGCCATTGCGGTGAAGGTGACCGACGACGGCATCGAGGAGATCGGGCGGATCACCCACAACCAGAAGGCCGAGGTCGGCGAGGACTTCTCGTGGGGCCCCGACATCAGCCGTTCGATGGTGATCGGCGACAGCCTCTACACCTTCTCGTATGACGGTGTGCTGCAGAGCAACCTGGACACCGTCGAGCCGGGCGCTTACGTCAGCTTCTGGAACTAACACCACCTCAGCTTCCCCACTTCCCCAAGGCAGCTGACAAGACGGCCCCGCCCCGGCGGGGCCGTCTTGATGCCACAATGTGGCGATGCGGGAGAGAGCACGACCAGGTTGGTGGGGGAATCATCCCCATGTCGTGTTCACGATCGTTGTGTTTGTGACATTGGCTTCACTCGATAACGCCGCCCTCGCCACCATCCCATCGATGGTCAATCCGATCACCGAGGCCCTCGACGCATCCAAAACAGCCATCGGGTTCCTCACCGCAACCGTCATCTTCATCACGGCTGTCAGCGCGGTCGGTTGGGGATACTGGGGTGACAAATCCAACCGCAAGAAGCTTCTCTTTTGGGGCACCCTTGTGTGGGTGGTCGGGACGGGACTCTCATCGACTGCGTCCGTCTACTGGCAGCTGTTCGTTTGGCAGCTGGTGACGGCGATCGGACTCGGTGTGATCGCATCCGTCGGGTTCTCGGTGGTCAGTGACTTCATTTCCCCACGTCGTCGCGGGCTGGCGATGAGCTTCTGGGGGCTCTCCCAGGGCATCGGCACCATCGCCGGAGGCCTTCTCGCCAGCCAGCTCGGAGCAGGCGATTTTGCGGTCGCCCTGCGTGCCGTGGCCGCACTGGGATTGGTGACCTCGATTCTCTACCTGTTCACCTACAACCCGCCGCGAGGGATGAGCGAGCCTGATCTCGCTGAGATGCACGAGAGTGAGACGGCGTACCAGTATCGGATCTCCAAGGATCAGCTCCCCGTCATCTGGAAGCGCAGGACTAACGTCTGGTTGATCGTCCAGGGGATCAGCGCCCAGGTCGCCTACGGGTCTTTGACGTGGGGGACGCTGCTCTACCAGGAGAAGGTCCTTGCCGCAGGCTTCGACTCGGACACAGCCACCAGGGTGGGTGGGATCCTGGCTGCGATCTTCCAGATCGGCGGCATCTTCTCCATCCTGGCAGGCCACATCGGCGACAAGATGCAGCAGAGGACCCTCAGCGGGAGGGCCATGGTATCGACGGTGGGCATCCTCGGCGGGATTCCCTTCTTCCTGCTGTTCTTCTTCATCCCCCTCCGCGGCCTCGACGTCACCGCGGGCGCTGGCTTCACCACCCTGGTCCTCGAGGTGCTGTGGAACATCGTGACGAACCCGTGGGTTGCAGCCACATTCCTCACCGCCTTGCTCGGCATAGCTTTCTCCGGCGCAGACTCACCCAACTGGTTTGCGCTCATGTCCGACGTCAACCTGCCGGAACATCGTGGCACCGTGTTCGGCATTGCCAACCTGGCGAATGCCTTCGGTCGGGCACCGGGATCGGCATTGGCGTGCGGCTGGCAGGGGCGTTGGAACGGTCGTTGCCGCCGCCGATGAACTGGGCGGTGTCGCTGTCGGTGTTTCAGGTGTTCTTCCTCCCAACCGGGTACTGCTACTACCGCGCTGCAAAGAGCTCGCCTGGTGACATCCGGGAGGTACGATCCATTCTCAGTCAACGCTCCGCCGATTACCGCGCCGGTCGGTCTGCCGACGGGTAGGGTCAAGGCAGATCTAATCATTGGAGGAGCCGTGATTGGCAAGCTCGCGAAAGTAGCGATATTGGCTGCATTCTTGGTTGGTCTCGTGCCTGGGGTCGGGTCGGCTTCGGTCGATGGAGATTGCACCGGAGAGGCCACCATCGAAGGGGTCACCTACACCCCCGCAAACGACACTCCCAGCAATGCGATCCCGATACCCGACAAGGAAGGCGTCGAGGTTCGCTATTCCGGCTCTGTGGGCTTCAGAACACCAACCACTCCGGCTCGGCCAAGGTACAGGTTGGCCCGTTCGGGATCACGCTCGGCGACTGGAGCGGAGCCAATCCCCAGGACACTCGAGGTGTCACAGACAACACCTACGCTCTCGACGATTTCCGCAGCAAATTGCCCATCTGGATCCCGGGGGTCTGGAAGGTCACCGCAACCCACTCCGCCGACGGCGGCGAGTGCACCGGGTTTGCGATGGTCAAGCTCGATGGCAACCCGCTCACCAACCCGGTCGGCATCGTGGTGTGTTGGTTGGCCTGCTCGGTACTGCGTTCTGGGCGTGATGTCGTTGGTGGGCGGCACATCGGTTCTGCGGCATTCGCCGGCTTGCTCGTCGGGTTGTTCCTGTCGCTAGCTCTCATGATGTGGGGGGTGCGACCGCTCGACACGCTGACAACCGCTGTCATCCCCGTCGCCCTTGCCGTCGATCGCCGGCGGAGCAGCAAGCCTCATGGGGCGAAGACCAAACCCTGAGGACGGGATTTGCCGATTTGAGTCGACAGAATCATCAAGTTGGGCCCTATTTCCTCCCGATATAGGCGGAGGAGGTCCATCCGATGGCGACACAACTCGTCTTCTTCATCATCGCCGTCACGGCGTCGGTCGGCATGCTGCTTCGGCTGTTCGGTGAGTCGCGTGGGCACAGCAAGCGCATCGCCATGGTCTCGCACCGCATCCACGTCAATGGTATCCGGGGCAAATCCACCGTCACCAGGCTCATCGCGGGCATGTTGCGGGAAGCGGGCATGGTCACAGTTGGCAAATCGACGGGCACCTTCGCCGCGGTGATAGCTCCCGACGGGCAAGACCATCCGATCGAGCGGACAGGATCGCCGACCATCCTGGAGCAGATCCAGGTGGTACGGGACTGGGTGACCCCCTTCGTCGACGCCGTCGTGATGGAGTGTATGGCGATCAACCCGCGCTACCAGCGGGTGAGCGAGGAACGGATCATTAGGTCGACCATCGGTGTCATCACCAACGTCCGAGAGGATCATCAGGACGTAATGGGCGAGACTCTTCCTGAGATTGCACGCTCACTGATGTCGAGCTGCCCGAAGAACGGCATTCTCGTCACAGCAGAGCAGAACCCCGAGCTCCTCGACATAATGTTCCACGAGGCTCGCAAACGTGGCACGAGCCTGATCGTCGCCGACCCGGCCAGGGTGCGCCCGAGGAGGTGTCAGCCTTCGACTACATCTCCTTCGAGGAGAACATCGCCGTCGTCCTCGCCGTCGCCGAACTGCTCAACATCCCGAGACACGTCGCCATGCTGGGCATGGTCAAGGCACCAGCCGACCCCGGTGTGCTGCGCATCGACCGGTTCGAGATCGGTGGCAAGAGACTCACCTGGGCCAATCTGTTCGCCGTCAACGACCGGGAGTCGATGATTGCGGCGGCAGCGAAACTGCAACCGTACATCGGCGAGAACATAACCACCGTCGGCATCCTCAACAACCGGTTCGACCGACAGCGCCGCGCCGTCCAGTTCGCAGACATCGCGGTCAACGACCTCGACTTCGATCGTTTGGTCACCTTTGGCGCATACGAGGACCTTGTGACCAACATCATCCTGCGCAACGGCTTCCCGAAGGAACATCTGATCAACCTCGGTGAGCAGCACAAGCCAACCATCGACGAGATCATCACCGAGGCGGTGCTGAAGATGCCCACCGACGAGGTGCTGCTGGTCGGCTTCGTCAACATACACACCGAACAGGCCGAGATGCTGCTCGAGTACTTCGAGCACGCCGCTGATCGCGACGAGCGCCAAAGCAGGCGCCACCTGGTTGCGGTGGCGTAGCCGTGCACGACTATCTCTTCGACATCAACACCGTGCGATTTGCCTTCATCATCGGGGTGCTGTCGTCGTTGATCATCTACGAGCGGCACCACGTCACCACCGGCAGCATCGTCGTTCCCGGCTACGTGGCGGTGTTCGTGCTCCAGCCGCTCGTGTTGTTGGTCACGCTCGCCAATGCGCTGTTTGCCTACTGGCTGGTCAACCACGTGCTTGCCAGGCGATTCCTGCTCGACGGGCGCAACAAGTTCTCCACGATCATGATCATCTCCGCCTCGGTGCAGGTGATTCTGTTGAAGGTCAGCCCCTCAACCCCGTATCTGTGGGAATCGAGCATCCCGCTGCTTGTGGGTGTGGGCTATCTGGTACCGGCGCTCATCGCCCACGACTTCGGGCGTCAGGGCATCAAGCCCACTCTGAAGGCGGTCGGCATGGCATCAACTCTGGTGGCAGTGCCGATGACACTTGCGATCATGTTCTTCCCCGACGCCACCGCCCAGGGCAGCCTTGCCGGCTTCGGCGTGCTCGCCTTCCCGCCCGAGTGGATCCCGATGGCCGTGATCATCTCAGCGTCTGCCGCATGGGCGCTCCAGTACAACTACGAGTTCCGCTCGGCAGGCTACGTCGGCGCCGCCTATCTGGCGATGCTCACCACGAGCCCTTTCAACCTCATCTTCCTGGCGGTGATCGGTTTTGCCGCCTGGCTGCTGGTGACCCGGGTGTTCATGCGGCACATGATCGTCTTCGGGCGTAGGAAGTTTGCGTTGATGATGGTGAGCGCCAGCATCATCTCCTGGGCAGCCGTCTGGATCTCGACGTCGGTGTTCGACGTTAGCATCGCCGCATACGAGTCGATGGCAACCGTCGCGCTCACTCCGCTGTTCGTCCCCGGGCTCATCGCCAACGACTTGGAACGATCGTCACCGCTGCTGGTCTTCTCCGGCATGGTGTTCTCGGTGTCGTTCGTGCTGACGACGACCTGGCTGGTCGCCACCGTCGTCACCGGCTATTACGGGGGTTGGGTGCCTCAGCCGATGGCGATCGCCGTCTCGGTGGTCAGCGGGCTCGTCATCTTTGGCAACCAGTTCGTCCTGCTCGGCAGGCATGTCTGGGCAGCGACGCTGGGCAGGTTGCTGTCGCCCTCACCCATTCGGGGTTGACACCCATAACCACATGATCCCGAGGCCGATTTCCACGGCCGTCAACACACCCCCGAGACGTGCCGGTATCGACGAACCAGCAGACCGCCGGCGGGTGATGCTGCGTAGCTCGAATCGGGTTCGTTCCAGGAGATACATCAGAGGAAAGAGCCCGAGCAGCAATACGGCACCAGCGCCGATGTTCGCACCGGTACCCGCAGCCGTGACAATCCTCCCGCCCGATGCGACCAACACACCTGCCAGCAGCAACCGGCCGTATACCCGCCACCATCCCCCTCTGACTAGCAGATCGCGCCGGTGTAACACCACTCTGGCCGACACGCCGACGACGGCTGCGGCGCCCAACCCGAGCAGGACCTCTACAGCTCGGTTGAGCTGTGGAATTCTGAGTAGGTAATCGGTGCCACCCTGCTCAGCCAGCTGTCCGATGAGGAACCACACCGAAGCGGTGGCGGCGCCCACCAGGGACACGGCCGCCAGATGCCAGCAGTCCTCGTCAGCCATCGCGCCACACCGGGTCACGAATGTCGTCGGCGACCAGCCATGGACCACCCGAGCCGTCACTGGCGACGACGATGAGCCGGCCCTCACTGTCGCTCGCCCATACGTATTGCTCGTCGTTGGTCAGCCCGTAGTCCCACAAGCCGTAATCGCGTGGCCCCTGGAGATCGATCAGGACGACACGGTCGCCAGATGCGACGTTGGCGAGGATGGCACGACCGTCAACGGATTCGGATCGCAGTTTCCCTTTCAGCTCCTGCGGTTCGACTGCGAAGTCGCCGCTGGCGAGTACCTCTCCCGTAGTGGGATCGACTACAGAAACCCGATTCCCGTCTGCCGACTCAACCCTCAGGTTGCCGTCGTCGCCCCAACCCTCGATCCACAGCCACTCGGAGCAAAACACGTCGCGGGTCTCGCCCGTCGCCACATCGAGCACTCCGACACATTGCTCCCGCCCATCGTCCACAAAGGCGACGGTACCGGTCACGGTCGGATTTCCGGCCTCGTACAGGCTGGGGAGTTCCGGGAGCCGTCGGATCCCGAAGAGAGCCACAGCGACCACAACCATCACGGCGACGAGGGCTGCGCCGCCGAACCACCATTTCGATTGCTCGTTCACGATGCCTCCCGACGTCTGCTGAACCAGAGGGCAAACGCCACGATGACAACACCGCTGAGAACAGACCGAACATCCCGCCGAATCGCATCACCCAGGAAGTAGAACATCGCCTGCGGAACAAACCAGAAGATGCCGATGCCCCCGAGGATGATGGCGATCCGGTCTTCGAACGTCACGCCGGCTGCGGCGAACAACGCTGCGGTGAGCAGCCCGAGGATAATGCCAAACGTCTCGACATCGCCCGACGAGTCAGCTGAGCGCCGATGAACATGGTGACCGAGCCGAGCACGATGGCGGTGCCGCGGGCGGAGGACGCCCGCCCTGCTGACGAGGATCCAGATCAGCCCGACGCCCCAGGCAACAAGACCATATGCAAAGAGCTCTGGCTCGATGAGCAGGTTCATCGCCCACATCATCGTGGTCAGCGATCGCGCCGAACAGCACAATGTGCTGCGCAGGCATCTCCTGCCGCCACAGCATGACACCGGCGACGACTGAGGAGATGGCGCCGATCGTCATCCAGGTGGCAGCGACACTCATTCCGAGGATTGGATCGAAGACGATGTAGAAGGCACCCACCATAGCCACAACGCCAACGGACCACAGCACGCTGGACAGCCGTCGGAGCGCAGGCTCCTCGTGGTCGAGAATCGTGGCCCCGGCCGCAAAGAGCATCAGGAGCAGAGCGCCGAACATTGCCGTCTGCGCCCAATCGGACGAGATTTGCCCAGAACTCGGAGACGAGGAAGACGACCGCCCAGATCGCCAGTGCGGCACCGACGTAGCCGAGAATCTCGGCAATGATCGGGATGCGGCTCCCATGCTCTCCTCGCTCCCCGGCAACTGGCGATGCTTCCCCGCATCAACTCCGCTTGCTCTTCCGAGATGATCCCGGCCTCGAGCCAGATCCTCAACTGCCTATTGAGATCGATCATGGCTTCCTCCTTTCGCCCTCATCGTGCTTGTTGCAGCTCAAAAGGTAAGGGGGATACTTCCCCTACACCCCTTGGGGGATGGCGAACAGTGGTCGGCGAGTCCGGGAACGGCACCGGCAGCGGGCATCGTCCGTTAACCTCGATCGACATGCCCGGATTGCTTGCATTTCACGCTCATCCCGACGACGAGGTCACCGCTACCGGGGGACCCTCGCCAGGTACGCCGACGCCGGAGAGCAGGTCGTTGTCATCACCGCCACCGATGGATCCGAGGGTGAGGTGCACAACTACGAGAACCCCGAGGAGGTCAAACCGAGGCTTGCCGAGATTCGCAGAGCCGGAGATCGCTGAGGCCATGACGATCCTGGGTGTGAAGCACCAGGAGTTCCTCGGATATCAGCGACTCGGGGATGATGGGCGAGCCGTCCAACAAGCATCCCGGAGTGCTTCTGGCAGGCCGACTTCGAGGAAGCCGTCGGCAGGCTGGTGAGACTGATCCGCAAGTATCAGCCAGAGGTGATGACCATCTATGACCCCTTCGGTGGTTATGGCCATCCCGACCACATACAGGTCCACCGGGTTGGTCTTGCCGCCTACTACGCAGCCCGCGACCTGGGCCGCTACCCGCTGGAGGACGGCGAGATGGAGTGGGCCCCTTCGAAGCTCTACTGGACGGCCTGGCCACGATCCAGGGTACGAGCATTTGCCGACGTGCGTCTGGAGCAGGGAACCATCGACAAGTCGTACTCATGAGCGGATGGCTGCAGCGGGCTTCCCCGATGACCAGGTGACGGCATGGATCGACGTCAGCGACCGATGGAAGCAGAAGGAGGCCGCCTGGCGTGCCTACCGCAGCCAGATTCCCGAAGACTGGTTCATGCTCAGGGTTGCAGACTCTATCGAGGAACAGATCCTCGGTCGGGAGGCATTTGCCCGCATCGCATCGACGGTGGCATGCAACGAGGTCGAAGACGACTTGTTTGCGGGGTTGCGCTGATAGCGCTAAGACCGTCCGTATCGCTATTCGAGCGGTGGAACATGCGTCCCAGCACGAAAGGAGCGACTCCATCGCGAAACAAATTCCAGAGCTCTCGACTTGCGTGTATGGCTGCAAAGCCACTAGAAATGGGTCTTCTTCCCCACCTGCACAGGCAGTGGCTACGCGCCTTGAATCACTCTTGCGTAGTTACACCTGTGTAACTAGAATCGACTTCCCCTGCGCAATATATTGGGTCTCTCCGGAGGAGCTAGGCACAACATATTGTGGTTGTTGTATAAGTCTGTGGATAAGAGCGCGTTTCGGGGACGTGACGGGAAGGGTGACAGCATGGGTCAGGGTTTGACCATCGAACGACGGTTCACGACCGAGGGTCAGGACGTCTACGACACTGTCGAGTGGAGCCGTAGGGACTCCAGAATCACAAATCCGGACGGTTCGATCGTATTCGAGATGCTGGGGGCCGAGGTGCCTGCGCAGTGGTCTCAGGTTGCCGCCGACATCATGGTCTCGAAGTACTTCCGCAAGGCGGGTGTCCCCCAGTTCGACGACGACGGCAACCCGATCCTCGATGGCGAAGGTAACCCGGTGACCGGCCCGGAGCACTCGGCACGTCAGGTGATCAAGCGGCTCGCTTCGACCTGGCGCTGGTGGGGCGAGAACAACGGCTACTTCGCCACCGAGCAGGATGCCGACGACATTCGAGGACGAGCTCGCCTACATGCTGCTCCACCAGATGGCGGCACCGAATTCGCCCTCAGTGGTTCAACACCGGCCTCCACTACGAATACGGGATCACAGGAACCGCCCAGGGCTTCTGGTACGTCGACCCGGAGACCGATGAACTCGTTGCCTCGGACGACGCCTACAGCCGGCCAGCCCCGCATGCATGCTTCATCAACTCCGTCGACGACGACCTGGTGAACGAGGGCGGCATCATGGACCTGTGGGTGCGTGAAGCCCGCCTGTTCAAGATGGGGGCCGGCTCGGGCGCCAACTTCTCGAACATCCGAGCTGAGGGTGAGCCGCTTTCGGGTGGCGGCAAGTCGTCCAGGCCTGATGTCCTTCCTCAAGGTCGGCGATCGCGCCGCAGGAGCGATCAAGTCGGGAGGCACCACCCGTCGCGCCGCCAAGATGGTCATCGTCGACATCGACCATCCCGACATCGAGCAGTTCATCAACTGGAAGGCCGAAGAAGAGAAGAAGGTGAGGGCGCTCGTCGCCGGTGGCTACACGGCCGACTTCAACGGCGAAGCCTATGCCACGGTCTCCGGCCAGAACTCCAACAACTCGGTGCGTCTCTCCAATGCATTCCTCAACGCCGTGATGAGCAGACGACGAATGGGACCTGCTGTCACGCACCGATCGCTCCGTCGATGAAGACGGTCAGGGCGCGGGACCTGTGGGAACAGATCGCAGATGCTGCCTGGCAGTCGGCCGACCCCGGCCTGCAGTTCCACGGCACCATCAACGAGTGGCACACCTGCCCCGCTGAGGGTGAGATCCGGGCGTCTAACCCTTGCAGTGAGTACATGTTCCTCGACAACACGGCCTGCAACCTGGCAAGCCTGAACCTCGGCAAGTTCTACGACGACCGCAACGGCACGTTCGACATCGACGCGTACCGTCACGCCATCCGGTTGTGGACGATCGTGCTCGAGATCTCGGTGACCATGGCGCAGTTCCCGTCGAAGGAGATCGCCGTAGGCAGCTACGACTACCGGACGCTCGGTCTCGGCTACGCCAACCTCGGCTCATTGCTGATGCGCATGGGTATCCCCTACAACTCGGATCATGGTCGAGCAATTGCCGGGAGCACTCACCGCCATCCTCACCGGTAACGCATACGCCGCATCGGCGGAAATGGCGTCGGTGCTCGGGCCGTTCCCAAAGTACAAGATCAACCGGGACCCGATGCTGCGAGTGATCCGCAACCACCGCCGAGCCGCATACAACAAGGACCGCGGCGACTACGAAGGAATCAACCACCTCGTCATGGGCATCAACAGCGGTCTGGCCCCGCTCGACATGCTCCAGGCTGCCAAGACGGCTTGGGACACTGCACTGGCCAAGGGCGAGCAGCACGGCTTCCGCAACGCACAGGTGAGCGTGCTCGCCCCGACCGGAACCATCGGCTTGTTGATGGATTGTGATACCACAGGTGTTGAGCCCGACTTCGCTCTGGTGAAGTTCAAGAAGCTGGCCGGTGGCGGTTACTTCAAGATCGCCAACCAGTCGATAGCCCCGGCGCTTACGACGTCTCGGTTACTCGGAGAACACCATCCAGGGGATCATCGAGTACGTTGTCGGCACAAACTCGCTGGCACGGTCGCCGCACGTCAACATGGCAACGTTGATCGCCAAGGGATTCAACGCAGACGACATCGACAAGATCGAGGCGGTGCTGCCAGGCGTGTTCGAAATCGGCTTTGCGTTCAACCAGTGGACACTCGGTGAGGACGTGATGCAACGGCTCGGCTTCACGCCCGAGCAGTACAACGACCCGGGCTTCTCGATGCTGAAGGCGCTTGGCTTCAGCGACAACGAGATCCAGGAAGCCAACGACTACATCTGCGGTCGGCAGACCATCGAGGGATGCGCCGAACCTTCGTGAGGAGCATCTGGCGGTCTTCGATACCGCCAACCGAAACGGCAAGTACGGCAAGCGATTCATCCACCACACCGGTCACATCAAGATGATGGCGGCGGCTCAGCCTTTCATCTCGGGTGCGATCTCGAAGACGATCAACATGCCAAACGAGGTGACCCGCGAGGACATCGCCGAGTCGTACAAGATGTCGTGGGAGCTTGGCCTCAAAGCAATGGCCATCTACCGGGACGGCTCCAAGGCTTCGCAGCCGCTTTCGTCGCAGTCCGATGATGGCTACGCCGACGACGAGCCTGCGGAGCTCGAAGATGCTCTCGTCGACGAGATCGAGCTCGTCTCGCACGGGCGGGTGCCGTGGCACGAGATCATGCGCCCCGGCATCTCGCCGACTGAGGCATACGCCGACATGAAGCGGCCACGTTTCCTGCTTCCCGGACGTCGCAACGGATACACCCAGGAAGCCCGGGTGGGCGGTCACAAGGTGTTCATCCGCACCGGTGAGTACGAGGACGGCACGCTCGGTGAGCTGTTCATCGACCTCGCCAAGGAAGGGGCCACGCTCCGCGGTATCCTTTCTTGCTTCGCCATTGCGGTCAGCAAGGGGCTCCAGTACGGCGTGCCGCTCGAGGAGTACGTCGATACGTTCACTTTCCAGACTTTCGAGCCTCGGGGCATGGTCGAGGGTCATCCCAACATCAAGATGGCGAACTCGCTGATCGATTACGTCGTTCCGGGCGCTCGGTGTCGAGTACCTGAAGCGGGACGAACTAGCCCAGGTACCGCCGGACCGCAGCCGGGAGCTGCCCGAGCCACCCAAGGGCCTTGCCGTCGACGCCGGCATCCAGCTGGACCTCACCGACGCCGAAGCCGAAGTTGCGGTTGACGCAACGGTGGCCGCGGCCAGGTTCGTAGACGGCGATGTAGTCGCCCCGGTCAGTGGCGGCTCGGGCAAGGTGGAGACCTCACAGGATGCGTACCGCAACAGCGGGGCCATTTCCTCTCGCCCTGGGGGAGCCCTGCCAACGAACGGCGGTGGTGTGGCCACGACAGCGGCAATCCAACAGAAGGCAATGCAGGCGGCAATGGCAGACAAGATGGGCGACGCCCCGATCTGCGAGACGTGCGGTGCCATCACTATCCGCAACGGCAGCTGCTACGTATGCCTCGGATGCGGCGGGACAACAGGTTGTAGCTAGGCGTGACGTGTCTCTACGAGACACGTCACGGAAGGCAACCCGGCTATGAGTTGAGGGGTCCGTGCAGGGCCCCTCAACCGCGCTTCTGGCGTGTCAGGACGACAAGATTTGGCCCGTATCGACGCCAGAACGAGGTCCAATGACAGACCCAGCAACTGCGCTTCTACGGCGCAGCGGTCGCCGGGGACGGTTGATGGATATGGTCCGGACCTGGCTCCGCGGTGAACGGAAGGCTGAGATCGAATACGGTCCATCCCGGTTCACGCCGGTACGACAGCTCACCGCCCATCGCCCTCGCTAGCTGCCGCGCTATCCACAGACCGAGTCCAACGGATTCAGTGTTGCCTCTGCCGAGCTGTCCCCTTCCAAACGGCTCGAAGACAACATTGATCTCGTCCGGGGGAATGCCCCTCCCGTTGTCGCGCACAATGACGTGGCACCGATCCGATTCCGTTGCTGCGATCTCGATCCGAACCTCGTCCCCGCCATACTTCACCGCGTTCGTGGATAGGTTGCGAATTATCTGACGGACACGTACCGGGTCGGCCATCACGTGCGCCTCGCTGTAATCGACCTCGATCGAAGCGGGCGTGGTACGCCGGACCACCCGGTCCACCTCACTCGAGAGATCAACTGACTCGATGTTCAAGCCAAGGGACTCACGCTCCAGACGCGCCACCGTCAAGAGATCCTGGACGGTGTCGGTTGCATCCATACCTTGCGATGCGATCGTCGAGGCGATCTCGGCGAGGTCACTCCTCCCGATCGCTGAGGTTTCGTCTGCGAGAACCATTGCCAGACCCACAACCGGTGTGAGATCGTTGCGTAGCTCGTGAGCCACTGTGCCCATGACGTACCCGCGCTCGAGCTCTGCCCGCCGAAGATCCCGGGTGGACATCATGAGCACTGCGGCGATGACTACTCCACCACCCAATGTGGCGATAGCGGACAGCACAATGGCGAGGTTGGGACCTATCCCGATGTCGGGACCGGTGACGGTGAGGGCGACCACAATGAACACAGCCGTCTCCCCCAGCAGCCAAAGCCGTGGGATGCCATGTTGGAAATATGCAGCGAACACGACAAACATCAGACCGATCGCGGCGATGAGCACGGGGACCGCGCTCATCCATGCCAGGAACATGCCGATAGCTATGTCGATACCGAGACCTATCGCAGGATCCGATTCCGGATGGCGGCGTTCGTAGACCGCATGAGCCAGCTCGATCGCGATGACGAAAGGGGCTCTGAATCCCGTCGTCCACCCGGTGTGGAAGCCGAGGATGATCACCCCGCTGTACGCGCCGATCATGGTCGGGAGTCGACGGCGAACAAACGTCGCCGCAAGACAGGCATCCACCGAGCCCGACCTCGTCTCACTGGATAGGTTCATGACCTATCAAGTCGGCGCTGAAGCGGCGCGCTGTAGTGAAATAGCCCGATCCACACTGCCCTGAAGTGGTCTCCGCAACGATCTATTTACGGATACGGCTCGCCTTCATCGTGTAGGCACTCGCCGCCGACACCTCGTCCACAGTGACAAACGCATTAGGGTTCAGATCCTTGATGACCCGGATGGCCTCGTCCTTGCGGCGTCTCGGGATCGCCAGAATCGTCAACCTCACTTCGCCCTGTTTCCCCTCGCCGTTGAGCACGGTTGCACCAAAACCACGATCACGTAGCTCGTCGGCAACGGTCGGCGAGCCAATCGGCGCAAGCACCCGAAGGAAGACTTGGCCCGAGGCGATCCAGGAGTCGAGGAAGCTCCCCAGCACGGTTCCGAGACCGTATCCGGACGAGTAGGCCACGACCTTGTACCACTGATCGAGGTTGGAGAGGACGAGACCCGCGGCGACGACCCATGTGATCGACTCGAAAAAGCCGAGCGTGCCGGCAATGGCTCGTCGCCCCCGAACGAGATACTGGATGCGTAGCGCGCCGATGGAGACATCGATGAGGCGCAGGGCGATGATTCCGAGGACAACTCCGAGTACGTACATTCGCCGTAAGTTAGTGACAAAGCGGCCCGATGACGTCTATTGATGCACTGTCCCACGGGTAGCTCGAACCCAGTCCGGCAACCGTCTCGAATTGCCCGGATCAAACGGCGGCGGCCAGCTGCGGTTCCAGCTCCAGGGCCGCGTCGTCGATCGTAAAGGTGACCACCGAGCCCTCTGGTACCGCGACGGAAGCCACAACATTGTCGCCCAGATGGAGATCGGATATCAGATAGCCATCTATCACAACCGGGGAGAGCCCACTGGTGTCAAGATGACTCATGTCGGCACCGTCCCTGGCCCCGGTGGCATAGAGCAGGGCTCTCTTGCGCATGAGGAACTGCCGGTAGGCGCGCGCCGGCCGGAGTGCCCGATTGCAACGGTCCCTCTCCACATCCGTCAGAGCCGTCGCAAAGGCATTCGGCTCGATATCACGTCCTCCGGTCGTCTCGACGACAACACCGATGTCCCGACGGAAAGCGACGGCAAGGACTGCGGTGGTCTCTGAGAACCCGATGCTGAAGGTGAGGTCGGTCTGCGGAGAGGCGACTCGCGACCGCCCCACGTCGTCGACCTCAAATCGGATCTCACCCGCGGGACAATCCAGATACTCGGCCAGCAAATGCCGCAGCCAGGTGCGGAGAGCCAGGTACCCGTTCAGCGACCGGGATGTCGCGATGCTGAGTGCTTCCCCGAGCTCCGCCACCGACAACAGATCCTCTTCACACGCAACCGACTTGAGATCGACAACGTACACATCGACGGAATGAGCGTACATCCCCACCACTTCCTACTTCGACTGGCCCGCAACTTCCTACCGTGACTGGCCATAATCGACGTTACTCACGACGCCTCCGCGTATCTAGGGCACCGGCCGAGAATCGGCTAGAGACGATCCGGACCCCTGATCGTCCGCATCCTGCCGCCATACCCGGCGCCGTGTCAGAATGACCCTCTCCTACCGAGAGGTCATTTCATGGTCAACATCGGGGCAATGATCAGGCGCGACGTCCCACCCGAGCGGATGGTTGCTCAGGCGATCGCTATCGAGTCACATTTCGATGAGCTGTGGGTGGTCGAGGACCTGCCGTTTGCGGGCGGGATCAGTGCGGCAGCCACGGTGCTGGCGGCGACCGACTCGTCCATGGTCGGTCACGGTATCGCCCCGGCCCCGTTTCGCAATCCGGCGGTGCTCGCCATGGAGTGGGCGATGCTGGCAAGGCTCTACCCCGGTCGCTTCATCGGAGGGCTCGGGCATGGTGTCCAGAGATGGATGGAACAGATCGGCGCACGGGTCGACTCTCCGCTCACCCTTCTCGAAGAGACCATCGCCGCGGTGCACCGCCTGCTCACCGGAGAGTCGGTGACGGTCCACGGTCGCTACGTCCGGCTCGACGGCGTCCGCCTCGAATTCCCGCCACCCACGGTCCCCAAGGTGCTCGCTGGTGTGTCCGGGCCGAAATCGCTCGTCCTGTCCGGTGCGGTTGCCGACGGGACGCTGATATCCGAGGGCCATGGCCCGGCCGAAATCGCCCGAGCCCGCGAGCTCACGGATAGGGGAAGGGCACGAGCTGGAAGAAGCGATCCGGATCACTTCACCGTATTCGCCGGTTTCTACGTCGGAGAGCCCGACGGCCTCGCCGAACCGAACCCCGATGCGCCCAAGGGCTGGGACGCGGTCGGTGACGAGCCCGGCACCGTCGCAGCAAGACTCCAGACTCTCATCGAGGCAGGGGTCGACTCGGTCGTGCTGGTGCCCCTGGGCACTGACGCCGAGCAGCAGCTGCAACTAGCCGCAACCGAGGTTGTTCCACAGCTGGTGCGCTAGTCGAGCAACCCTCGAGCTCCGAAGAACCGGCACGTGTTGGTTGCCAGCTCTGCCGCCGCCATCAGCGCCTCACGAGCATCGCGCCCCTCGGTGTACCGGTAGTGCAGATACGCCCCGTGCAGCACATCGCCTGCACCGGTTGTGTCTACCACCGCAACCCGGGGCACTTCGATCTCCCCCAACCCGGATTCGTCAACGACCACAATCGGCTCAGGGCCTCGGCTCGCTGCCACGACTTCGACCCCGTAGCTCTCCCGAATCGCTATCAACGCCTCGACAACGGGAGCACCATCCAACTCGGGCTGACGAAAGGTACCGGTCATGATCACTTCCCGTGCGACCGGTAACAGATCGGCGAACACCGGACGCCAGCGGCCACAATCGAGCACGATCGGCACACCAGCAGCCACGGCGGCCCTGGCGAGCACCGCCTGAAGTTTCGGGTAGTGGCCGTCCAGCAGGACTGCGGAGACATCATCGAGGTCCACCGCATCCGGATCACCTTCGATCTCCGACCGCTTGTTGTCCGTTGAGAGGATCGTCCGCTCCCCGGAACCATCGACCCAAACACTCGCCACCGGCAGGTCGATCCCACGACCGTGGTCGACGACCTCAACACCGTATCGGTCGAGCAACCGGCTCGCTTCGCCTGCAAACAACCCCGTGCCAAGAACGGAATGCACCACAGCTGCGCTTCCCAGCATGACTGCGGCGACGGCAGCATTCGCCGCAGGGCCGCCGACATCGGTGTACGACGTCCGTGCCGTGCCTTTGCGACCCCTCTCAGGCAGTTCGTCGGAAAGGTAGGCAAGATCAAACGTCGTCAACCCGCCACAAACGAACCTGGCCACCGCACCTCCTCGATACACGCCAGCCATCATCGCAGACTGCGCGAGGCTCGCGGCAAAGGCTGTTCCGGGCTACCGTGCGGCGAATGCACCTGCGTAGCGTCCTCCTCGCGGTGATACTCATCGTCGCCGGTTGCTCCAGAATGAACGGTGTCGTCGAGGTCACCGATTCATGGGCCCCGAGCATGCCTCCGACTGCCCAGACCGGGGCCATCTACCTGACGGTTGAGAACGGCACCGGCGAGGATGATCGTGTCGTCGACGTGACAACCGATCGCTGCGGGACAACCGAGCTCCACGACACCCAGATCGACGAAAACCGTGTCATGCGGATGCGGCTCGCCGGCCCCGAGCTGCTCGAGGTCCCCTCGGGCGGTACTCTCGAGATGGCTCCGGGAGGTCTCCACGTAATGTGCCTGGACCCGCCGACACCATTTGAAGACGGCGAGACCATCGGCATCACCGTGACCATGGCCAACGGTAAGACCCTCAGCGTGCAGACGCCGGTCGAGAACCGCTAGCGGCTCCTCCGGCGAGGACCGACGGCGGCACCAAGCCACCACAAGAATCCGAGACCGGCCAGCTCGATCAGATGCCTCGACTCGCGGACCACGGTGCTGGCACCGTGGACGAGATCGATGATCGCCGAGACACTCAACGCAAGGGCAAATGTGGCGGCGAATGGAACCATCCCATAGGCCCGATCGGGCCGCCAGGCAACGAACAGGAATGCCAGGCCGAGGGCAACGTCGAAGGCAGCCTGATGTCGCTCGAGGTGGATTGCCGATCCGGAACCGGCGGAGAACATGGCAACGATGTTCCCGCCGATCAGCAGCACGGCCGCCCAGGCAAGGCCGACACGAATCCAGCGATGCATCGTGAAGCGCTCCGGCAGAGAGGAAACCGACACCGCGGGCCGCTCCTCGTCAACCACCGGCCGCATCGTCGCCCGCCGCATCCGATGGGCGGCTTCCTGGAACCGACGACACGGCCCACAGCCGGCAACATGGTCGAGCACCGCCGCCTCGAGCGGGGCCCCACCATCAATCGTCTCCGATATCGCCAGGCGCGCCGTTTCGCAGTCCATGGCCGTATTGTCGCATTAGTTGGCTTCACCGTGCGCTCGTGGAAGACTGCCCGGATGGATCAAGTGACCGTGCTGGCACTACGAGCGAAGACCGGCGATCGCCACGCCCTCGACGAGTTCATCTCCGCAACCATCTCCGATGTGCTCGGTGTATGCCGCTACCTGGGCCGACCCTCCGATCCCGATGACCTCACCCAGGAGACGTTCGCCCGGGCGCTCAGCTCGCTGCACCGCTTCCGTGGTGACGGCTCGGCCAGGGCATGGCTGCTGTCGATCGCCCGCCGGGTATGTGCCGACGCCACCAGAAAAGAGATCCGCGACCGACGGCTCGACGAGAAGCTCGTCTCCGATCTGGCCCACAAGAACCACCACGACGAGCATTGGCTCGAGGTCGATGACTTGCTTGCCGTGCTCGACGACGACCGCCGTACCGCTTTCGTGCTCACCCAACTGGTCGGTCTCTCCTACGAGGAAGCTGCCGAGACGATGGATTGCCCCATCGGCACCATCAGATCGCGGGTCGCCCGTGCTCGCCAGCAGCTGCTCGACCAGGAGGCAATCGACACCGCAGGCGAGGCCTGACCCGGGAATCTGAATATCGCGCCATTCGCCGGGAACTAGATCAGCCATCGCTGCGACCTTGTACCTGGAGACCTTGTACCTGGAGACCTTGTACCTGGAGACCTTGTACCTGGAGACCTTGTACCTGGACGGGCCACCACCTACGAAGACCACGGAGGAACAATGCGAAGGCTGCTAGTACTGCTGACCACTCTCGGCCTTATCGTCGCCGGTTGTGGGGGCGGCGGTGAGGACATCTCCATCGATGGTCAATGGGCGCGGAACAGTCCCATGAGCGCCGGCAACGGTGCCGCATATATGAACATCACCAGTTCCGATGGTGATCGGCTTCTCTCTGCCGGTGCCGACACAAGCGTCGCAGGCACCGTCGAGATTCATGAGACCGTCGCCGCCGAAGGGGACACGAGCGACGACGGCATGGGTGGGATGATGATGATGCGGCCTGTTGACGGAATCGACCTGCCCGCCGGGCAGACCGTATCGCTCGCACCCGGGGGGTATCACATCATGCTGATCGACCTCGCCAAGCCGCTCGAGCTGGGGAACAAGTTCAACGTGACTTTGACCTTCGAGAAGGCAGGCGTCAAGACGGTCGAGGTCGAGGTGCGGGACGCCCAGCCGTAGCGTGTTGTCACGGCCGGAACGACACCGTCGGGCCCGACTTGGTCGCGTCCATGGCGATTGCTGCGATTGCCCCCATCGCACCGACGAGAACGCAGGCGCCGACGAAGCGATCGAGCCAGAACGGAAGCTGCGTCGGCAACAGCGCCGCCCAAAGCCAGGCCCAGTGCAGCACACCCCACGTCGCCAACTCGAGGGATGCGAGCAACTGCAACACCCGGTATGAGGCCCTGGTGAGGGCGATCTTGCGCAACGAGACAAAGACCCCCACTGCGAGCGCGGTCACTGGAAGAGCCCAAAGACTCCACGGCGGCCCCGTCTCGCCGGGCATAGAGAAGTAGGCGGTCAGCCCGACCGCTGTTGCGGCGGCCGCCATCGCAATCAGCGTGGGATTGATGACGCGCCTCAGGATGGCGGCGAAGGCGACCATCACCCCAAGCGTCACCCCGAGGACAACGGGAAGCGCCGACGGCGGGGGTTGCCACACCGATGACACCGTGACATCGACCTCGGCCCCATCGACGAAAAGCGGGATGACACCTTCTGCGACCTGGTCACCAGGGCTCTTCCCCGGCGGCTTGATCGAATTCATCCAGTGGGTGCGGTGGTCATGCCACGCATACGAGCCGTCCGTGGCGACCTGTTGCCAATCCGGTTCGGCCTCTGCATCTGCGGAATCGGGGACATCGACCGCGGCGTAACGGTCCTCATTGAGATACCGGGAAGGTGAGCGCTGATTCTGCTCCACTGCCCCGTCTGGGAGGAATCTCAGATATGGCTCACCCCAGTAGCCGATGACGACGATCGTCACCCCCGGGTCGTCACGCAGCACCACAAATGAGTCACCGCCGACGATCTCGATGCTG
Organism: uncultured bacterium; assembly: GCA_963777645.1. Taxonomy (GTDB): domain Bacteria; phylum Actinomycetota; class Acidimicrobiia; order Spongiisociales; family UBA5794; genus JAAETI01. The sequence goes on from CAVZRA010000002.1 coordinate 384,800, forward strand.
AAACCGCCCAGATCGGGATCGATCTCGGTAACGGTGCTGCGATAGTCGGTGGGGCCGGGCGGATCGGCCGCTGCGGCTGTGACATCGAGCATCAGCCAGACGACGACCAGCACGGCTAGCAGGAGACCTCGATGGACCGTCTCTTGCAGGTGACCGTTCACTCGACCACGTTGAGGATGATCTGACCGGATGGGTGCACGGTGCACTCTCCGATGAAGGTGCCCGGATCGGTGAATCGTTGGCGCAGCGTCTCGCCCTTTCCGACGAAGAACGGTCCGACCAGATGGCCACGGTCGTCCTCGTTGACCAGTTCGATGACCTCACCAACCTTGACCGTCAATTCAGCGGGCAGGACGTTGAGCGGCTCTCCACGGTCGATCGCCTCGCCTGCGCCCGGAGGGATGACGTAGTAATAGTCGGGTGCAGTGCCCGAGTCGTCATTGGAGAAGAGACCTTCGGGGTGATCGGACCCGCACCCTGCAGCGACCAGGAGGATCACCAGCAGCCCCGTCAACAGCCGGGTCATACGTTTCTCAACAGGATGCGTATGTCCCTGGCGATCGTCTCCGGCTCAGTCCCGAATGTCCAGGTCACCTGGATGTTCCCCTGATCGTCAACGGCGTAGAGATGTGCCGTGTGCATCACCTCGTATTCACCGCTGTCGCCGACCGTCACGTCATAGTCGGCACCAAACGCATCGGCGGCCGCACGCAAAGTGGCATCGTCACGAGCGCGCAGACCGTGGGCACCCGCGATGAAGGACTGCACGTATTCGGAGATGATCTCGTCGGTATCCCGCCCGATGTCGATCGTCTCCATTGCGACGGTGACCCTTGCTGCGTCGTCGCCGAGATCGGCCAGTGCCTTCTTCAGATCAGCGAGCGTTGTCGGGCACACATCCGGACACGAGGTGTATCCAAAGTAGACGAGCAGCAGATCGCCCTGGGGCGCCACCATCTGGAACGGCGCACCTTCGGCGCCGGCGTCCGGGAAGTGAGATACCGGCAACCGACGGCAGAGGAGTGCGGACATAACCGGAAAGCTCCTCCGGCTGCGACGAGCATGCGGTCAACACAAGCGGTGGACCACGAGCAACGGCTGTCAAGCATCCTTCTCATCAACACAACCCGGATCGCACCGCAGCGATCGGATTCTGGATGGTAAACCCGATGCGGATCCACCCGGACGGCTCCGCTAAGAGTCGCCGCCCCGGCCCGTTTAGTTCCCGGATCCAGGATCGGGAATCGCCGGCCGCACGCCTGAGAAAAGCCGCCATCTGGCCACGGGTCACCAATCGCCGGGACAGAAGCGATCGTTGACCGGCGGGTTACATCCTCGGGTCGACCCCTACCGCGGCGAGCCGGGTGACGGCATCTTCGAATTGTGATCCGTCATCATCGACGAACGGGCTTGCGCCTGCGGCGGGGAGATGGAATGCCCGCACCAGGAATGCGGCCATCTGCTGCCGGGTGACCGGGTCGTCAGGGCAGAACCGATCATTGCCGGGAGGGTTACAGCCCCGGGTGATCCCTGCGTCGGCAAGCCGGTCGATGTCATCGACGAAGATCGAGCCTCCGGTGTCCACGAATCGGCCCGGGGTGCCGGCAGGCAATTCGAGGAGCCTGTTCAAGAACGCAGCCATCTCACCCCGGGACACGGTCGCGGCGGGGCAGAAGCGATCATTGACCGGCGGGTTGCAGCCTTTCGTCAGCCCGGTCGCAGCCAACCATTCGATGTCCGACTCGAAGACCGATGTGTTGTCATCGATGAACGTATCCCCTTCTCCTGGCATGAGCGCGTCGAGCAACCCGGTACGCCACTCGTCGGCATCACGGTCGTAGACCCCGAAGCCGGCACCAAACTCCCAGTACGACCAGGCGAACCCGCGTCTTTCTGCTTCGGACCGCACGTACCTCGTCCACCGGATCCGGGACTCCAGGTCCGCCTTCTTCGTAGGAGCCAAACTCGCCCATGAGCACCGGTACACCGGTTGCCGCGGTCCACGCAGAGGCGTAATCGAGCGCCTGCTGGATCGGGCCAATATCGTCGGTGCTCCCGCTCCATGTGGTGCCAAGCCAGGCATCGGCGCCACCAACCCACTCGGCGCCCTGGTGGGTGAACTGGAACGGCTCGTACATGTGGAAGGTGCCGATGAGCGCCGGATCGTCGGGCAGCTGAAGGTTGTCGAGCTCCCAGGAGCCGTTCCACATGCCCGGCCCGACGATCACCATACGATCCGGATTGGTGGTCCGCACCACATCGAGGGTGTCAGCGAGCAGGTCGTTCCACACCGCGGTAGTGAGCGCGTCGTGCGGTTCGTTCTGCAGCTCGAAGAACACCTCACGCGGTGCGTCGGCGTAGTGCGTGGCGATCTGGTCCCACAGCGCCAGGAACCGGTTCCGTATTACCGGACGGATCGGCATAGAGGTCTTCGAAATGATGGAAATCGATGATGATTGCCAGATCCGCGGCAACGGCTAGGTCGACGAGATGATCTACCCGGTCGAAGATGGCCTGGTCGATGGTCCATGGGCTTGCTGGCTCCGGCACGGGTGTCCCACCGCACCGGCAGGCGCACAGAGTCGAATCCGGCATCAGCGATGATCTGGAAGTACTCATCCTCGATGTACATGCCCCAATCGCCCTCGTTGTCGGGAGCCTCCAGAGCATTTCCGAGGTTGACGCCGCGGCCGAGCCTTGCTGCCGCATCTGCCGCGGTCCAGGTCTCCTGGGCCAGGGCATGCGACGGGATCAGCAGCGCCGCGATCACACTGACGATGGCGAGAAAAGATCGGACCATGCTTTCTCCGCGACGAAGGATAGAAATGGTGGCGCCGCTAACTGAAGATCGCCTCGATGCGCTGCTTGTCGTCAGCGGTGAGTGCCTCGATGATGTCGAGCGCACCGAGGTTCTCTTCCAACTGGGAGACACGGCGGGCACCGATGATCACCGAGCTGACGTGGGGGTTGGAGGCCACCCAGGCCAGGGCGAGCTGAGCGGGTGAGCAGCCGATGTCTTCGGCAACCGCAACGAATTCGGCAACCCGTGCAATAGCTTGGCCGCGTCGGTCAACGAGTCCTGCAGCCACTCCACTTGCTGGCCCCGGCTTCCCGCCGGGATGCCCTCCTGGTACTTGCCCGTCAGCAACCCGGAGGCAAGCGGACTCCAGGTGGTGAGACCCAGCCCGATGTCCTCGTACAGGTCGGCGTATTCCCGCTCGACCCGTTCCCTCCGGAACAGGTTGTACTCGGGTTGCTCCACCACCGGCTTGCGGAGGTGATGACGCTCGGCAGTCTCCCATGCCTCTCTGATCTCCTGCGCCGACCATTCGGATGTACCCCAATACAGAGCCCGGCCAGAGGCAATGATGTCGGACATGGCCCACACCGTCTCCTCGATCGGAGTTTCCGGGTCGGGTCGGTGGCAATAGACGAGGTCGACATGGTCGAGTTGCAGCCGTTCCAGGGATTGATCGATGGCTTCGAGCAGGTATTTTCGATTCAGGGTGAAGTGAGCATTAGGAATGTCACCATGGATGCCCCAGTAGAACTTGGTGGACACGAGGTATGAGTGTCTGGGCCACCCGAACTCTTGGAGGGCATCGCCCATCACCTTCTCGGAACGCCCCGCGGCATACGCTTCCGCATTGTCGAAGAAGTTGATACCCGCCTGATAGGCCGTGTTCATGGATTCCAAGGAAGCGTCCCGATCCTGCTGGCTGCCAAAGGTCAGCCACGACCCGTATGAGAAGACGCTGGTCTTGATGCCTGCGCTCCCTACCCGCCGATACTTCATTTCCATCTCAACACCTTTCCCGGGCTAATCCGGCAGTTCAGGGATCGACTTCGAGCCGTGACAGGACATCGTCTACGACATCTTTCGGGGTGCGGCCGTCGGTCGGCACCTGCTCGAATTGTGCATAGGCCGCTGTTCGTTCCGCCAGCAACACTTCGATCCGCCCCGCGGGATTCTCACCGTCGAGGAGCGGTCGTTTCGGGCCGTGCTGCGCACGCACCCGGCGCAGCACCTCATGGGGGGCCGCGGTTAGGCAGAAAACCCGCGACCCGCGACCGAGCGCCTCGGCGCTGGGCGGATCGAGCATCATTCGCCCGCCCGTCGAAATCACCAGCCCGTCTCGCTCTGCCAGCTCGACGGCGAGGTCTCGCTCGGCAGCCCGAAACGTTTCCTCACCGCGACCGGAGAAGATCTCGGGAATCGGGCCGTGTCGTGCCTCGATGACGGCGTCGGTGTCGACCCATTCGTAGCCGAGCCTTCCGGCGAGGAGACGACCCACCGAGCTCTTCCCGGTGGCCATGAATCCCGTGAGGATTACGTTGCGATGCCCCATGGCGAGAGATGGTAGGCACACCGGCAAGCGTGCCGATGCAGGGATAGCGCCGGGTTCACTTCCTTTCGCCGGTAGCATTCACCCGCACGCACGTGCCTAAAGATGGCCGCTGCTGGACCCGATGGAAAACATCGGGCCCACGAAGGGATTGAGAGTGACCACGACGACACGGATGGGTCGACTGCTGGCGAGCATTGCGTTGATCACCGGGATCACGCTGGCGTTGCCCGCGGTCGCCGGCGCCCAGACAACGGAACTCCCGCCGGGTGGGACCTTTGTTGACGACAACAACAGCGTCCATGAAGGATCTATCGAGGCCATCGCCGCTCTCGGAATCACCACGGGGTGCAACCCTCCCACCAATGACCGGTATTGCCCCGAGGAGCCGGTAACCAGGGCGCAGATGGCGACATTCCTCGCTCGCGCCCTCAACCTCGGCGAGGCATCCGTGCAAAGCTTCTCCGACATCGACGGCTCCGTCCACGCCGGTGCGATCAACTCGATCGCTGCAGTAGGCATCACGCTGGGATGCAACCCACCGGCCAACAACAATTACTGCCCGAATCAGGCGATCTCTCGGGAACAAATGGCATCGATGCTCGCCAGAGCGTTCCATCTGCCGGCGACCGGCGAGAGTTTCTTCACCGACATCGATCACTCGGTCCATGCCTCCAACATCAACAGACTGGCGGCGGCAGGGATTACCTCGGGGTGCAACCCACCGGCAAACGACAACTTCTGCCCGACGGCTCCTGTGACCCGGGAACAGATGGCCACGTTCCTCACCAGGGCGATGGGCCTCGAGCCACTCGATCCACCCGACGCTCCATTCCACCTCATCTCGAGCTTCACGACCCACCACAACTGCTGCGAGAGCCGGGTCTCTGCAGTACAGGCGGCCGCAAGGGCCATCGACGGCATCGTCCTGCTTCCGGGCGATGAATTCTCCTACCTCGATGTGCTCCACAACGTGGTGCACAGCGGCAACTGTCAGACTTCGACGACCTTGTTCAATGCAGTCTGGTACGCAGGGCTCGATGAGATCGAGCACCGACCACACAGCGTCGACTTCGCCCGCTACCCGCAGGCAATCGAATCGACCCTCATCCCCTGGTCGGTCGACCTCAGGTTCCGCAACGACACCAAGCATCCGCTCGAGATCCGCACCAGCTATACGGGCACCTCGGTAACGGTTGAACTGTGGGGCGACAACGACGGGCGCAGCGTCGTCGGTGACTACACACCGGCAAACGGGACCGTGCTCGACGTCGTGAGCGAAGGCGGGCCGGACGCCAGAGTGGTCGACACCGAAACCAAGTCGAGCGGGCGCACCTACACGGTCACCAGAACCATCACGACTTCGGAAGGCTCAACCTCCGAGAGTTGGTCATGGACGTACGCCTACTAGCAATCGCTGGCCTTAGTCGCAGTCGAAACCAACGCCTTGGCGGACACCATCAATCAGCAGATTCGGGTCTGCACTGATCCCCGAGCCTTCGACGGTGAAGTAATCGAAGTCGACTGCGATGTAGTAGTCCGTTCTACGGATGGCATCTCCGCCCGCGGCGACGGCGTCCCCGAGCGTGTCCCCTAATCCGAGACCGAAGGGAATCTCGACGTATTGAGGAGCCGGTCCGCCGGGCTCCGGCCGTCCGGCGGGGTCGAGCTTGTATCGCCATCCCGCCAGACCGATGGGACCGTCACCGTTGTCCACGGTCCGGATCACGGCAACCAGTGACCCCCAACGCACAAGGCGCATGTTCGGATCCTTCAAGAAATACGGGCACTTCCACTCCCTATCCTCAGTTGGCGACCCGAACAATGCGGTCAGTTCGGCAACGGTTTCAGTCTCGCCGGAGCCGAACGGAAGATCGATCAGTCCCCCGGCGGGCGCGGCCACAACACGCGGGGACACGTCGAGGGGGATGGCGCGGGAGAGGAAGGTGGCCATCTGTGCCCTGGTGACAGGATCGGTAGGGCAAAACATCGTGTTATCAGGAGGATTACAACCCTTGGTGATCCCCGCAGCCGCCAACGCCTCAATATTCGCCGCATGCACAGAAGACCCGATATCGGTAAACGACCCGGAACCAGCAGCAGGCAAACCCAACGCCCTCACCAAGAACGTCGCCATCTGCTCCCGCGTCACCGGATCGGTAGGGCAAAACATCGTGTTATCAGGAGGATTACAACCCTTGGTGATCCCCGCAGCCGCCAACGCCTCAATATTCGCCGCATGCACAGAAGACCCGATATCGGTAAACGACCCGGAACCAGCAGCAGGCAAACCCAACGCCCTCACCAAAAACGTCGCCATCTGCTCCCGCGTCACCGGATCAGAAGGACAAAACAAATCATTCACAGGAGGATTACAACCCCTGGTGATCCCCGCAGCCGCCAACGCCTCAATCGCCCTCACGTGCACCGAGTTGTCGTCGTCGGTGAAGAAGCCGGCTGCGTTGGCAGGCACCGCGGCAACTACGAGGACGAGCAGGGCGAGTAGAGCGACGAGACGGCTACGCATGTGTTCTCCTATTCAACGACTATCAGGTAAGCGTCGGAAACACTGACCGAAGCGGGCAGCGGGATCTGCATGTTCCCCGAGGGCACCATGATCTCGAAACCGTACCTTGTGGTGTCCTTGGTGATCTCGTCGGGCCAGGCTCCTACGGTCGGGGCGATGTTCACATCATCCGGGTCTCCGATGAACACGGGAGCGGTGAGCGCCGACGTGTCGAGTTCGACCACGAGGTAGCGCAAGGTGCCTGCAGGGCTCGCCGGGATGGTGAAGTTGACGGCTTCGCCGCTACGGCTGTGGGTGACCGATGTTTGGGCGAAGTCATCGGCAAGCACGGAAGCAAGCATGCCTGCCGTGCCGGTGCCAATAAAGTCGCGCAGCACGTTCCTCTCGACAACCTCGACCACAACCTGCTCGGCACCCGACACATACGGTGTCGCCGCGTCCGGGATGGGGTGCGAGAAGGTGGGAAGAAAGGTGGCGCTCTCGAACAGAGGCCCGAGTTTGTTCCTGAAGAACATCCCGAACGAGTCGTGGATGATGGCTGTGCTACTACTCGAGAGCACGGAGGAGCTCGGACTGGTATACGCGACGAGCGGCCGGCCCGATATCGTGATCGAGCTCAGCACGTTTGTGTCGGGGGTGACTCCGGCGAGAGTCGGCGTCTGCTCGTCGTAATTGATCTTCCAATCGACGTTGATGAGGGACGCCAGATCACCCGACCGCACTGCGGGCGATGCCACCAGATCGAGCTGACCCCAGACTCCGGGAGCCGCCCGATCGGCAATCAACTCAGATCCGAGCAGCGCACCGTCGACATTCCAGTGGGTGTCGTGCTTCCAGTAGAGCTCCTGGGCGGCACCGGTGAACGGCGCCCACAAATCGACACGATCGGGGTCGGCAGCCGCTACGAGGACCGCCCGCAACATCTCTGAGTTGAGATCAGCACACGAGCCGGCGTAGCCGGCAACCGGCTCCGGGTAGACCACAACCTTGTTGGGGGCAATGACGTACACGAATCCGCGCCCGGACGCTGCCACCACCGAGTCCGCTTTGGCGAGCTCAGCAACGAGACGGTCGTAGACATCGGCGTCGAAGCACTCCTGGTCGATGGTCTCGGTGAAATAGAGCCAGTTGTCTGTTCCGATCGTCACCAGATCGTTTGGGCTCTCTTCGGGAAGCGGTGATGGCGGCTTGATCGGGGTGAGGGGGATGGCGCGGGAGAGGAAGGTGGCCATCTGTGCCCTGGTGACAGGATCGGTAGGGCAAAACATCGTGTTATCAGGAGGATTACAACCCTTGGTGATCCCCGCAGCCGCCAACGCCTCAATATTCGCCGCATGCACAGAAGACCCGATATCGGTAAACGACCCGGAACCAGCAGCAGGCAAACCCAACGCCCTCACCAAAAACGTCGCCATCTGCTCCCGCGTCACCGGATCGGTAGGGCAAAACATCGTGTTATCAGGAGGATTACAACCCTTGGTGATCCCCGCAGCCGCCAACGCCTCAATATTCGCCGCATGCACAGAAGACCCGATATCGGTAAACGACCCGGAACCAGCAGCAGGCAAACCCAACGCCCTCACCAAAAACGTCGCCATCTGCTCCCGCGTCACCGGATCAGAAGGACAAAACAAATCATTCACAGGAGGATTACAACCCCTGGTGATCCCCGCAGCCGCCAACGCCTCAATCGCAGGCTCGTGTACCGAACCGTTGTCGTCGGTGAACGTCCCACCCGGCTCCAGCGAGGCGCCGGCGAGCGGGGCGATCGAGAACACCGCCGCGGCTACCGCCGCGGCAACGACTCCACGAGACAACCGATTCGAGCGCATCGCGCTCCCCTTCCACGCTTCGGACGACACCGGGGAAGATTAGCCAGCGGGCGGACCGTACTCACAGTGTCTCCGCTACATACTGAAAGGCTGAACAATCGCATGCTGGTGCCGACTGGAACACCGATGAGTGCTATCAGCGAGATCCAGTCGCGTATCGAGAGTATTCAGGCGCGAGTATCGAACCCACCTGCATCAGGGCGGTTCGGCACGATCTTCGAGTCGCAGCTCGCCGCCGAGAGCGCACGGACCGCCGCCACCGACGCCGCCGCCCCAACCGAGGGATACTCGGTCAAGCCACTGTCTCTCGAGTCGACGGCTGCCAGCTACGGGGGAGAGACCGTTTCCCTCGGAGTCATGCTCGGGCTCACCGGGCCACCGGCGCATGTGTCCGGTAACGTCGCTACCCGGGCGGGGCTTGCCGGATACCTCGATTCGTTTGGCATATTCGACCGGAACGGCCATCTCGACACGTCCGAGTTGACGTCGGTCTCGGGAGCCTGGAACGGCACCGGCTATCTGCTGCCACCCGCGGCCAGTGCCTGGGAGGAAATGCGCAGTGCGGCCGCAGCCGATGGGATCGATCTACAAGCCGTCGACTTGTATCGCTCCTGGGATGTGCAGAACACCGCCTACCAGGCCTACATGAACGGGATCAAGCCGGACAACGTGCTCGCTCCAGGAACCAGCCAGCATGGCCTCGGTCTCGCAGTCGACGTGACAAACGGTGACGTGATCGGCGTTGGTGATCCCGAGCATGCATGGCTGCGTGACAATGCGGCACGGTTCGGCTGGTACCCAATCTCGAACGAATCATGGCATTGGGAGTTCCGCGGCGTCTAGGACGCCGTCGACCGGTCCCCGTGGTCACCGCCGATTGCCCGTTGTATCCTCATACCGAGGGCGTGGATGACCGGATCGTCGGCATGTTCGGGCGCTACCAGCAACAGCGTTTCGACCGATCGGGATGGCTCGAGCGGGCGCACCGGCAGCCATCCGCCGCCACCAGCCAAGCTCCTTGGTAGCACCATCGCACCGCCGGTGATCGCGGCCAGGCGGAGACCCGAGGGGACATCGCTTACCGCCCTGGCCAGCACCGGGTACGGCACCTCTTCTCCGAGCATGTGCAGGACGCCATGCTCCGCGGCCTGATCCGGGCCGAGCAGCAGCAACCGGTGCATCAGGCTCTCCAAGGTCACGTTCGCACCAGTTCCTGGGTCGCCGCCGACGACAACCAGATCGTCGCTGAGGAGACAAACACCTGTGTGCTCTTCGGACGAGCCCGGCCACGCCACGATCACGCCGAGGTCGATTGCGCCGGTTGCGATCAGCCCGGGGACAACACCGATGTCGTACAAGTTGACCATTGCCTTTGCGTGACGCAGCTCGGACCCGACCTCGGCACGAAGACGATCCACAACTGCAGGGGCAACGTCGCGGGCAACGCCGATCCGAATCGGCCGCGCGCCGGGCTGCAAGGCAGCGCTGCGGCCCCTGCTCACGTTACGGCCGCTACGGGTCACCAGCGTCAGCAGCGACGGAAGGACAAACAGCGAAGCAACCAACGCCAGGACGATCATGATTGCCGTCAGCAGACCGTAGGAGGCGAACATCGGCATCGGAGCGAACGCCAGCAGCCCGAACCCGGCGACCGAGGTCGTAGCCGATCCGAACAGCGCCGACCCGGTGCCGGCTCCTGCCGCGGCAAGGGCCGCACGCATGTCGAGTCCGCCATCTCTCTCCTCGAGAAAGCGCATCGTGTAGTGGGTCGAGAAGTCGATTCCGATCCCGATGGAAACGGCGCCGATGATTGAAGTGACGACGTTGATGGAGTATCCGGCGACGTACATGATCCCGTAAAGCCAGGCAACGACGAGCAGGATGGGCACGACGCTCACCAGGGCATAACGGAGCGAGCGCATGAAGGCAGCGGCAATGAGGAAGCAGGAGATGATGGAGATCGGCAGCGCCAGCAACAAAGCCCGACGAATCCCGGCAAGCTGGTCGTCTCGATAGACGGCCGAGCCGGTAACAACCACCCGAGCACTGGGATCGATGTTTCCGAGCTTCGCCTCGAGCGTGACCGCGGCCGATTCGAGGACCTCACGCGATCGGATCACGTTCGCCTCGTTGCGGGAGTTGGGTATCTGATAGGTCAAGACGGTGGCGTATCTCGAACCGGAGTCCGAGCGCCATAGCACCGTGCCCACATCATTCTGCGTGTAGCGGACGGTGCCACCGGGATCAACGATCCCTCGTTCCAGGGCGGTGTCGTAGAGCCCGGCGAGTGATTCGGCAGACGTAGCCGGCTCTCCGCCTGCGGCAACCAGATCGAGCACCCCTGTCTGGATGCGGACTGCACCATTGGCGTCGACTGCCAGTCGGCTGTCCGGAGCCGCGGCCACCCGCTCGACAAAATCCCCGATGGCGGCGAGTGCCGCGGGTTGGGTCAGGTCGGTCTCGATATAGACGGACGCCGGCTCACCTCCCCGGTCCCCCAGGTATTCGCTGGTCTTGTCGAGCGCCACCACGAACTCGGAGCCCGGGGAGAAGAAGTCTTTGACATCAAAGGTGACATTCAGGTGAACAGCACCCCAGATACCGGCAGCGGTCACCAACCCGGCGACGGCGACCGTGATCCAGGGCCGGGCGGCAACACCCGCCACCATGGAACCGAGACGCCGGGAACCGATTCCGTGGCTCGCCCTGATTGCCTCGGTGCCGTGGCCGCGACGCGCAACGAGATATGGGACCAGCAACGCCACCAACATGTATGCGGCAAGGAGGGCAAGACCGAGCACGCTCGAGATGAAGACGAGGGTGAGCACCGTCGCAGTCGCCATGGCAACGGCAAGCAGACCCAGCACTAGGTCCCCACCGAGGCCAAGCCCGGTAACGGTTCGCTCTCCGATTCGCTCTTCGATCACTGTTAGCAGCAACGGCGTTGCAATTCCGAGCAGCAGGAATGCCACCACAGTCGCCAGCGCCGCGGCATACCCGAACTGGACGATCGACTCGATCCCGGAGGCGGTGTTGGAGAGAAAGGCTGCCACGTCCGATGCTGCAGCCAGAGCGAGCGCCGCAAGCACCGAACCAACACCGAGCACAAACGCCCGCCTGCCGTGGGACCCTTGCCGCTGCCGCTCCCGCACCCGACCGAGCCCGTGAAACACCGAGTCGATACCAAACGAGATGATGCTGATCGGGAGGATGATGCTGAGAATCTCGTCACTCTTGAGGCCCGCTAGATTGACGCCACCGCGTAGCCACACCATCAGCATCCCCATCGCCGCCCCGCTGATCGCCACAGCCCAATAGGAACGGAACGCAAGGCCAACGATCAGCAGCACGGCGGCGATGGTGGCACCGATAAACGGGCCGGCGAGCCTTCCTTGCTCGTTCGAAGTGAGGTTGACGTCAGCGGCCGGGGACCACACGTTGAGCTTGGTGCCGTCGCCGCGTAGCGCGGCGATGAGGTCTCTGGCGAAATGCTCCTTGGCGAGGTTCCCCGACCCGATCGTGGCGAGAAAACCGCCACCACCCAGCTTCCCGTTGTCGGTTGCGGCGACCGCAAACAACGCGGGGCTGTGCCACACTCCCGCGTCGTCCCGGGCGGTTTGGATGGCGAGACCCCAATCGGCCGGTTCACTCGCCGAGAGAACAGCGGAGACGGCCCCATCCACCTGTTGCTCGCTTGCGCCGGCCAGACCATCGGCAACACCGAGCCCACGCAGCAACTGGTCGACAGAATCGGCGATCGTCCACACCCCGTGTACCGGAAGCCCGAGATCGGGGTCATCGACATTCATCAGATTGCCGGCGATGTTGGGATCGGCCCGCAACGCGGACGTGTTGTCGAACAGTGCGAGCAGCGACTCCTTGTCCAGGACGTCCCCGCTCCTGGCCTCGACCAGCAACACGTAGTCGAAGACATCATCGGCGAACCGATCGGCGATGAGCTCCTGGGTCCTGGTTATCTCGGTGACCGGAGCCTGCGATGCAGTCTCCTCCGGCTCCCAGAACACCAGTGGGTAGGTCAGCGCGACCGTGATCAGCAGCAGGACAATCATCACGACCCGAACGTGGTCGGCAAACAGGCCTATCAGATGGGCGCCCCAACCGTCCCGCTCGACTCGCATCACCGGCCTTTGAGAAGTCATTTCACCCACAAGCGCATCGTGAGAAATCCACTGTCGTCTACATATTCTCGACCTTCGGCTTCCACTTTGTGAATTCCGCTGATACCGTTGAATTGTTGCGGGATTCGCCAGCGTGTCGGATCCTGGAATGGTCACCCGGTATCCAGGTGGGAGTGGCCCCACCGCCACCTCCCACCTGACCGGTTTCTGAGGGTCTGAAGAGGGGCTCTATGCTGCCATCGATTCCCCGCAGGAGAAGCGATGAGCACCCTCGACATTGCCGCCATTCGTAACCGGTTTCCCACGCTCGGCCGAACCGAGCACGGCCACCCAGTCGTCTGGTTCGACGGTCCAGGGGGAAGTCAGGTGCCACATACGGTTATCGATGCCATCAGCGGCGTGCTGAGCCGGGGTGCGTCTAATCACGGCGGCGCGTTCACCGCCAGCCGAGACTCGGAGGCAATTCACGAGGCAGCCCGCGCCGCAGTCGGCGACCTGTTCGGGACACGGCCGGACGACTACGTGGTCTTCGGGATGAACATGACAAGCCTCAACCTGTCGCTGAGTCGAGCCCTCTCGGCCCATTGGGGGCCCGGCGACGAGGTGGTGGTCACCCGCCTCGATCACGATGCCAACGTCTCTCCGTGGCTACTGGCCGCCGCCGACCATGGAGCATCGGTGCAGTGGGTACCGTTCGACACCACAACATACCGGCTCGACATGGACGCGCTTGCGGCTGCCATCAATCCGCACACCAGGGTGGTTGCCATCACCCATGCTTCGAACGCGATCGGAACGATCGTAGAAGTGCAGGAAGCCACCAGGCTCGGCCATGAAGCGGGGGCGCTCGTAGTTGTCGACGGCGTTCACTATGCACCCCACGGGCTGCTCGACATGGCCGAGATCGATTGTGACTTCATGCTGGCGTCCTCCTACAAGTTCTTCGGACCGCATCTAGGGGCACTGGCCGGGCGTGGTTCGCTGCTGGAGAAGATCGACGCCTACAAGGTGCGCCCCGCCCCCGCCACCGGCCCGGGCAAGTGGGAGACCGGGACCCAGAGCTTCGAGGCACTCGCCGGGGTCATCGCAGCCGTGGATCACATCGCAGACCTGGTTCCCGGCTCCGGGAGCAGACGAGATCGGATCACGGCCGCATACGCTTTGATCGGAGAGCACGCAGCCACCCTCGGGCGACGGTTTCTCGAGGGTTTGCCCGGCACGGCAACCGTGTTCGGGATCACCGACGACCTCTTCGCACGAACCCCGACGTACGCCATCGAGCTCGACGGGTACTCGGCCAGGAGGCTCGCCACCGAGCTGGCCGACCGCGGCATCTACGTGACCGACGGTGACTACTACGCGATGGAGGTGATGAAGGCACTGAAGCGATCCGATGGTGGGCTGGTCCGGATCGGGTTCCTTCACTACACCACCGCAGACGAGGTCGACCGGCTACTGACGGTGCTTCATGAGCTCGCCCGTCACTGAGTTGCTCGCGGCAGCACCCAAGGTCGAGCTCCACCTCCATCTCGAAGGCGCGATCCCGCTCGATACGATGTGGGACCTCGTCGAGAAGTACGGGGGCGACCCCGGCGTTCCGACCCGGCAGGCCCTGGTGGGGCACCTTGCATACACCAGTTTCGCTCACTTCATCGACACCTGGGTGTGGATGACCGGATACGTGCGAAGCTACGAGGACTTCGAGCACGTCGCGACGGGCGTTGCCGACGAGTTGGCCCGCCAGCACATCGTCTATGCAGAGGCATCTTTCTCCCCGTCTGATTTCTTCGCCCACGGGCTCACGCCCCAGGGCATAGCCACCGCCATACGACGTGGTCTTGACCGTGTCACCGACACCCGGGTCGTGCTCAATTGCGACCTGGTGCGAGACACGGGACAGGAACGCGCCGCAGCAACATTGGCCGCGGCAGTCGAGGTGATGGGCGACGCCGACATCCGTGGGATCACCATCGGGGGGTCGGAGCAGAGCTACCCGGCCGAGCTGTTTGCCGATGCGTACCGCCGCGCCGCCGCGGCCGGGTTGCGCCTAACCGCCCACGCCGGAGAGGCGGCAGGGCCGGAGAGTGTGCGCGCTGCGCTCGATGTGTTGGGGGTGGAGCGTATCGGGCATGGGATCCGGGTAGTTGAAGACCCCGACCTGCTCGAGCGAGTCGTTGTCGAACAGGTCCCGCTCGAAGTCTGCCCGACTTCGAACCTCTGCACCGGAGTGGTGGGCGGATGGGACACTCACCCGGTCGGCACACTGCTTGACCGCGGCGCCAACGTGACGATCAGCTCTGATGACCCGACGTTCTTTCACACCACCCTCGCAACAGATCTCGCCGAGGTTGCGACCCGGTACGGAGCCAACCCCAGGGTGTTGACCGAGCGGGCGATCGACGCATCATGGATGACCGGCCAGGAGAAGGCGATAGCGACAGATGTCGTTCGCCGGTGGTGGGCCACAACGCAGAGCAAAACAGACGAAGAGGGTTAGCCTCTGTCGCAATGATCAGACATGGCGTCGTGCTTCTCGCCCTCATCAGCCCTGCTCGTCGGTTGCAGCCAGGAAGACAGCCAGATCGGCTCCCAGCCGACCGAGGCTATGACCTCCCTGGCACCGGTAACAACGTCAACGACGACAACAACGACAACGACGACGACAACAACAACCACCCTGCCACCGACGTTCGACGTGACGGTTGCGGTAGTCGACGACGATGCTGCGCCGCTCGCCGGTGCGGTAGTGCAGATCGGCAACGACACCGCGACCACGGGACAGGACGGATCGGCCACGTTCACATCAGTTGGCAATACGATGAGTCGAAGTAGGTTCGGCAACACCACCAATTGCTGAGGGTTTACGGGTCTAATTAATTGTTCAAATCAAAAATACATTTAAATCCATACTTTAATGAGGAATTTGATGTTTTTTAACTGAATTACATACAAAATACATTGAAACCCCTATTTTAATGAGGGTTAGTGTGGTGTTTTTGAGCGGTGTTAGCAGACATGAAAAGCTGAGATCCGAAAGAAATCATGTTCGATCATTATCTTTTAGAAAAATTAGTTGTAGGTAATTTCAAATGATTTTAATATTTGACCTCCTAATAACTAATAATCAAGAATAAAAAGGTTTTAAATTTAGGAAATTAGATTAGTTAGCATACTTTTCCCTGAATATTCCAATCGGGTTTAAATCTCGCTATTAGTTCTAATTCTATTGTTGTTCTTAGGCTATCAGGCTCTACAATTACTGCCTTAAAGGTGATTTCTCTATTATTGTCTATTTCATTCTTGATTTTATGCCATTTTGAAACGGTTCCATTCTGCACATTATTTTCGTCAACAGAAAATGATTTCCCAAATAAATGTTGTGCAAGTCTAGTTTTGATACCCCTAGCTTGTCTTTGTCCTATATATTTTAACTGACCATTAGAAAAAATGAAATAAATATTTCCTTTGGTTTTCAATCTATCCTCATTTGTTCTTCTAAGTATAGGAGCCTCTTCAATTGCTACTAATACTTGATCTGTCATTTCATTAATTTGATCCTGGAAATTCATTTTCAGAATTTTAAAAAATTGATAATTAAAATAAGAGTTGCACTAAAAATTATTCACCTTCAAAAAAGTCATTATCAACCTCCTTAACTTCATAGACTGTTTTGATTTGAATACCTACATTATATTGATGCATTAAGATCAACCAATTTAGCTCCATCAACCAAAATTATCGAATGGTGGGCTTCTCTAGCTTTTTTAATTGCAGAATCATCAAAACTGGAAGTTGTTATAAAAACACCTTTACTAGTATCTCCACTCATAGCTCCGATGAAATTGCGGATATCCTTCTCGCGAACCTTATTTTCATTATACCTTTTTGCCTGGGTATAGATCTTTTCCAATCCTAATTTATCTTCATTGATTATTCCGTCTATCCCACCATCTCCAGATTTTGACGTTTCAATGAAATCTCCGTATCCCATCCTTTTCAAAAGAATAAGAATTACTTTCTCAAAATAATATGGATCCAGTTCCTTTAATTTTTCAAGGAGTTCAGTTTTGACCTCTGTTTCAATTGTAGAAAAACCTGAATCGATTAGATCCTGAGGTGAAGCATTCTCGACATTTACCTTGTCAAGTTCAACTTCATTCTCTTTTTCTTTAGACACAGCTTCGCGATGCTTTTTAAAGTCAGGATCATTCTGTAGCTCTTCAAGAGTTAAATGCCCTCTTTCTAAAGCTGCTTTACCCTTATCTGTAATCTGAACCATACCTCGTTTTGGATACTCAGCAAACTTTGCCATTTTCAAATAGGACTTCCCCCAAAGTATTCTATCCACTAAAACATTTGCACCTGAACTGGTTTTTTTATCCAGTAACTTATCCGGTAGATGAGAAAAATATTTATCCCTAACCTGGGTTGCTAATTTTCTACTGTTCATAGGTTCACCGGAACCGAGAATTTCTAAAAGAGGAATAAAAGATTCGTGGTACTTTGGTAGTTCCATGATAAATGCTATTTATGAAGTTGGGTTCATTATTTTTTTCAAGAGCTATAGATAATAAATTTAATTACGTCCTCATCTGAAAAATTATCATTAGTTGACAACAATTCGTTGATATTTTCATTTTTACCTTTTAAGGTTTTAAGTAATTCTTTGAACTGAATCCCTACTTTATTATCAGTTTTAGTTTCTAATGTCATGGAGACTTCATCTTTGTAAGACATAAATGAATCGTAACATTTATGGTATGCAATCCCGATGGCTCCTGAAAATGGAATCATTTTAGGCTGTGTTGAATCTTTACCCCCCTTTAAAATTTGATCATTTGAAATTCCAGGATAGGGATCTATAAAGTAAATTGTTTTTATACCTAATTGATAAGCTTTTTTAGAGCATAATTCACAAGGGCTAGCCGTTGTGAATAGTATACCATCTTTAACTCCTTGTCCTCCAAGCTTAGTGATTTGAAGCATTGCATTTTCTTCTGCATGAAGAGATCTTGTATGAACCTGATTAGCTTCCCCTTCATAATGATTGTGAACTGTTTTAAAACAAAATGCACAGTTTTTTCCACTGCAGATCCTTTTCGTTCTTTTTTATAGAATCACTAAAATAATCCGCTAAGGCTGCTTTAAAATTTCCAGGTTTTTCATTTTTATATTTAAAAGAAGATTTTGCTGATACTTTGCCTTTTTCAAAAGGGCTATAGTGTTTGTTTTGATCTAGCTGTTTTTCAGAAGAAGGAATATATTAAATCTTCTAACATCTCTTAAGGTTACAAGGGGTATGACCCTTTGCTACATCATTCCAGCCAATTGACTTCACATAAAAAGAATCATCAGTGATGGTTGCACCAACATTCCTTGAAATACAGCCTGAATTTAATTTGGCAGAATTAGCAACTTGCATAGAACGCTCTACTGAACTAGGGGTAATAAGACCTGGCTGGGATATTAAAGCAACCAATTTAAGCAACTGTTCTTCCCTTGTTAAAAAATTGAGTTCACCGAATGGGGGGTTATACAGGTCTAAAAAATTATTTATATCTTCTTTTTTAAGATTTAAAATATGATAATCGCTCTTTTGAATACAATTTTCTACATCGGGAGAGGAAAATATACCTTTAGAAAAGTCTTTAGTTTTATATTCTGTGTCATCAAGTTCCAATAATTTATCTGTTAAATCACTCCGTTCTTCTTTTTCTTTAATATCCCCTGGAAGCCTTTTAAGAATACGCTCCTTGGAATTATCCATTACATCCTTTGTGGCTAACATATAAAAAGCTGAATACCTTTCCCTAAAAAACATTATTTCAAGGGAATTCCTTAGGGAATCGATTACTATTCTAGTTGCTTTATCCTTATTAGCTAATTTTCTAGCTTTAATTATACGGTTAATGACATTAGATATTTCGTAGATATTTTCTACGGTATTTCCGTCTTTAATTAAGGGATCGCCTGACTGTCTAATATTACATGCTACATGGTGTAGTAAATTTGTTCTACGATAATATCCTTCCGACTGTAGAGCTGTAAAAATTTCACTACTGAAATTTTTAAATTTATCCCCAAAAAAAATGTCATTAAGTAATTCGAGTTGAGAAGGATCTTTTACTTTCCCTAACTGTTTTATGGAGGTTATTTGATTTATAAGTTGTGAATACTCATTATGGATTTTAGATATCTCAAGATTAACTCTTTTTACAACCTGAGAATTATCTTCTTTTTTTGATTCTCTATAAAAATCTTTTAAAAGACTTTTAATCTCTCTTTATCCCCACCATATTTATTAAATAGGAATAGTAGTAAAACATCCTTGTAGCTGATCACATCGAAACTTTTCCAATTTTGCTCTGTAGATAGAAAATCTTTAACGATATTATATTTTCTGATAAATAGATCATCTGAATTTTTTTCACCTTGAAATTTACGAAGGCCCTTTTTTTCTAAATTTTTGAATGTACCTGAAAGCAGTGATGCTATAGTGGTACAGCCAGACCCAGTTCTTCCTGTAAGTCCTATTACTGTAAAATTTCTTCTTAAGGAGTATAAATGATCTAAGCGCATTATTTATATTTTAACTTTATAGAGAGAAGTTACTGTTATATTTCTCTGTGAATTATTACTGTTTTTATTATTTTATTTTTTTTTAAACTCTTCCATAAACCACTTCAAGCGTTTTACCTTTTTTCCCAAGTTCCCTTTCTAAAAAATTCATACGCTCTTGTGTATTTCTCATTTTCGCGTTTAGCAATGGCGAAATCGCTGACCACTCTCCGTGCTTCCAGTATAACTCTAATTCTTTTGGACAGTTCTGAGGAATCTTCTCTATTTTCGATTTCAAATCCTTTAAGTACTCTGTCTTCAATTCCTTCTCTATCTCGGATGACTTCTTCAATTCTTCGGTTAAGTTCTTCTGTCTCTCTTTCGATTGACTCCTTAACTTCTGCAAAATTGTTAATTTCTCTGAGTTGCTCTCTAAGTTCTTCTCTAGTTTTGAAATATCTTTGTTCCAATTCTCTTTCTTCAATTTCAAATCTTCTTTCCTCTTCTTCAATTTCTGCCTTCTCTCTTTCAAAATTTGGAAATCTTCCTGAAGCTTTCTTGACTGCTTCTTCTCGATGATATTTTTCCAGGCTGGCCAATTCCTGTTCTATCTTTTCCTGTAGCTTTCTTAATTCTAAATATTTCTCGTTCAAAGTCTCGTTCAGCTTTTCTGTATTGTTTTCCTTCCAGGCACTTTCTAATTGTGCGTATAGTGTTGTTAATCCTGATACGTCTGCACGTGACAGATTCTCCAAAAATTCTTCTTTGCTGTTCATCAAAATCCAGTACTCCTTCTGGAGCTCTATCGGAAACTGAAAAGTACGAGGTACGGGCTTCTTGGTCATTATATTCCCATTTTACGCGTTTGACGCTTTTAAAATTATCTTCTATTTCTTGATCGGACCCTCTTGGAATGATGATACTAATAGTATCAATCCCAAGTCTTCTGAGTTTAATTTTTTTCTCATCGTTAACTTGATGAGTTACTACTAATTCAATAAAAAGTATTGGCTCATCTTTTTCATTAAAAAAAGTCACATCTGGCCTAAGCAATAAATACCTTTCATCTATATCCGGATTTTTTCCCCAATATATTTTTCCTTCTTCATCTTCGTAAAAGGTTAATTGAGATCTAACCTTATGTGCAGATATAAATTTTGCTTCGGCTAATAATACAGGATTTCCGTTTATCACCTTTAGGCGGAAATTTTAATACCTCTGGAACCTTTATTCTTTTAAGTCGTTGTAAAATATCAGTAGCTATAGTCTCTCTATGCTCTCGATTACTATAGGTGCATTTCTCTTCTCCCTTTGAAACATCTACTGGCACATGGCTGAAATAGGACCGATGGTTTGGATTTTTCTTTTGAATGTTAGCTTGCATTGGTTTATCACATCCTACACAAAAATATCCCTTTCGACCACTTTCTGCATCATCGATATATATTGCCTCTCCTTTTACATTTTTAGCTCTATCTGTTTGGAGGTCTGCGTCGTATACTTTTTTTTCAATTGGCATATTAACTGGCTTCTACAATTTTAATTTCCTCTTCCGTCAACCCATAAAGCTCATATACCATCTGGTCTATCTTCCTATCGGTCTCGTCTATTTGTTGCTGAAGTTCTACCGCTTTTTTCTTGTTTTCTTCAAATAACTCCATCCATTCGAACTCATCCTTTTTGGTAAATTCTTTTACCGGTTCCAGGCCTTCCTTAACCCTTTCCCGGTTGGTCTTTTTAATTGCTTTATTTAGCTCTCTGATAAATTCTCCGAATTCGAGATCTTGCCAGTTTTGGAGCTTCTTTGTGAATTTATCAATTGTAAATCTCTCACCTAAGAATTTTATTAATGATTGATTAATGATATTAAATTGTTCGAATAGATTACTTAAAAACTGCGAATTAATTTTGAACTTTTCCTGGTCGGAAACTGGAATTTCCTTGATTGGCAATTCTCTAAATTCACCAATTTTAATTTTCGGGAAAAGGGCATCAAATTCATTTGCCTTAAATTTGAAATAGAAAGAAAGTAATTTTGAAGCTAATTGTGCTAATAGGAACTCTGATAAAAAGGCATCTGAATATCCCTCGCGAATTTTGGCAATAAATACACTTTGGTCAATAATGAAT
>CAVZRA010000003.1:0-1032568 GCA_963777645.1 uncultured bacterium
GCGCGAGGCGCCCCGGGTGCAGCTTGCAGCGGCGCCGGTCGTTTCCCTGGTGGTTTTGGCACACTCGATGAACTCTTCAATACGCTGACTCTCAGACAAACGGGTCGAATGCAAGAAATCCCCATCATACTCTATGGAAAAGATTACTGGATGAATGTGATGGATTTCCAATTCCTCGCCGACCAGGGGGTCGTCAAAGACGATGACCTCGACCTTTGCTACTACGCCGATACTCCCGAAGAAGCTTGGAAACTCATCGCCGATTTCCACCACGTCAGTTAAGCTATAGCGGACCTCCACTTCACTAAGCCAATACGCAAGAGTTTTGCGCCCCCTGAGGTTCGCTCACCAGAGCGGAGGGCACTTCCCTCATTCCCCCTTGACCTTGACTCTTGCGTTTTCGGAATGCACATGCACATCTTGTTGGGGATACGGAATCGAGATTTCCGCTTGGTCGAATCGGCACTTCACCTCGCGAGTTACTTCCGTCTTCACTTTCCACCAGTCGCTAGTATTCGCCCAAGGACGGCAAATGATATTGACCGACGAATCTGCTAATTCATGTGTGACGACCACAGGCTCGGGATCGTCAAGTACCAGCTCATTCCCATCGACAACTTCTCGGATGATTCTCTCTGCTTCTTCAAAATCATCGTCGTAGCCGATGCCGAATTCCAAGTCGACGCGTCGCGTGGCGTTGGCGGTAATGTTGGTAATAACGTTGTTCCATATCTCATTGTTGGGCACGTAAATCGATTGATTGTCGAATGTGCGAAACATGGTGGATACCAGGTTCATCTGATCCACGGTGCCGGTCACGCCTCCAGCAGTGACCACATCACCGACATCAAATGGTCGATTAATCAAGATCATCAGGCCACTGGCGAAATTACTCAACGTTCCCTGTAGTGCCAAACCAACAACCAAACCCATTGCACCAATAGCCGCCAACACAGGCGTCACATCAACTTCTAAAGCCGTCAATGCGATCGCAAATCCGACGAGCATAATCAAGTTTTTGACCGTGCTGGAGATCAAGCTCTCAGCAAGTTGACTCAAGTGGACCTTACGTTCCAGCAACCAATTGATAATTCTCGCAGTAAACTTGGCGATAAAATAAGTCAAAACCAATATTGCAAAGAACTTGGCCAAGTTCCAAGCCAACCGTTGTCCTCCCTCCTTCGACGTGATCCAGCCAGTAATTCCAGACCAGGCAGCCGAAGCGTCCGAAGTGTCTAGCTCGATCCCCGAAACTTCCTTGGCATAGGTGCTATATTCTTTGATATCCCCCCTTTGCTTTCCAGCGAATTCAGGACAATCTCCAAACGATCACTCAACGCCGTTCGCTCGTCTTGCAGTTTGGTTACGTCTGCCAGCAATTCATCTTTCAACTCGGTTGGTGAATCGGTTGCTTCCGATTTGTGATTCGAACTTTTACCTTGGGCCACGCTGGTCTTTTCATTCGCCGTTTCGTCCTGCCCAATTTCCCCAGGCTGTCTCTTCATTGCTTCCTCGACCCCCAACTGCTCCTGGGCCGATTGCGTGATGTCCTGCTCCGTCTCCTGTGCTTCCGCTTTACTGTTTTCAGCAAGTGTTTTTGCGACTTCTACGGAATCCTCTGCGGCCAGCTTGTTGCTGGAGTCAATCGCTTCATCGGTTTTCTTTACCCCCAAGCGAATCGCGGCAATCTGCTTTGCCTTGTTTCGCAAAAGTTCGAACCACGCCTTAGCTTCGACATCGAGTTCCGCTTTTGTCAGTGGCTTCACCATGATTTTGAGCTGGTCGAGGGGAATGTCCGAATCGATAGTCGTGGTGGCGATGTAGTCGCTCTTGGCATTCTTTCCCGCAGAATCTTCCGCCATTCCCCAAGCAGAGAAAGCAAAGATCAAAATTGCCAGTAAGAGAGATGGTCTGAGTATCATGGTTTTCACTCCTTGAAAATAAATTCAACAATTGTCGCGATTGGCCATTACCATTTGGGAGTACTCTTGTCACCTACTCGTTGGAGTTCAGAATGCATAGAGTACATAGTGGACTGTGCGAAATGCCACATTCTCACAGCTAATCCGGCAGGGTCTGTTTCGGCGGATAGGTCTTGAAGTGGAATCGCTCCGAATTCCTGGGACTCCAGAGTCCAGCGACTGATACCGAAGCATTTTAACAATTCTCACAATGAGCGTCGACCAGCACAGCCGCCAGCCCTCCAGGAACCGCGCAATTGCATACCGCGTTGTCACTCCCTCTCAGTATTCAGAACTTGCCATCTTTCTAGCTCGTGACTCTCTTCACCCAAAGACGCGTTCGAGCAGTTCATCACTCAGCCCCGTTTCAGTGCTCAACTCGCTAACGTCCCACTCCCCACTCGCGCATCCCCCGCCGCTTGCGGCTTAGCGGCAACCCGATCATCTCCTCCACTAAACACCACATCCACTGCCGCTTCGTCCAAGGGTTGAACATCAATCAACAGCGGCGCGATCCCTTCATCCGGCGTCTCCCTCAAATACACACTCGCCAACGCAATGTCCAATAATTCACTGGTCAATATACTTTCAGAACCGGGCTCCGAAGCGAAACCCTCATCACCCAATACTTCACCCTCAACAGCCGGCCGTAAACCCTCAACCGTCCCATCTTCGTCTTGCCACACAACGAGGTCCGCCCCATCCACAAGCATGTCCTTATTCGCGTCTCCATTACTCTTGGTGGCGGACGATTTTCCGAAGCCGCGCTGCCACGCTAGAAAATCGCGACCATCGATGTCACCATCGTCATCAAAATCGGCAGAATTGGGAACTTCGCCCTCATACACTCCGATATCAATGCGACCTTCCAACTCGCGATCGAAACCCGGGCCTCGTTGGTCGAAAGGTGGCACGTTACCATTGCCGGCTTCGGCCGCGGGGTCGCCGGCGTCAATTGTAAGTTGGTCAGCCCCAGGTCCAAAAATGTTCAGATCTACACTGATGGCCAGTTCACCAAGAGTCAGGTCAAGCTTTCCAGTGACTGCAAAGTCGATCGTTTCACCAGCAAGTGCCGCAGCAATGGCATCCCGCAGTGAAATGTCGCCATCGACAATGCTGCCATCTGCTTCATCAACCAGCGTGTTGACCGTGATCGATAATAGCCTCCGCTCTTCCAGCGGCTCGTACCGCAACCGCCGTCCCAGAGAATGTACCGCTAAACGACCACGTCGCGGAATTGAGTTGAGGCGACATTTCAAACGATTGCAGGGCATAGAATTTACTCAAAGATGGTGCCTAGCGGTGAGGTACTCTTTAGCCGGCACAACATGGCAGATTTGACTTTTCTTATACAAGTGATTCGATTAGAGCCAGTATAAAGAAAGAGGCAAAAAAACAAAAAGCCGGTCAAAACACATCAAAACTGTGCCCCTAGTTGGCCTCGCCGTGACTGCCGAGCTTTGCTCCACACAAAGCGGAGTTCGATCAGGTAATCCGAGAGTGGCAAAAAAATGGTAGATATTAGCCACCCACTTCGCGATACTACTTCTCGCAACATCGCCTGCGCGTTCTTTGACAATTCAATAGACCTGGGAATTCCAATTCCCAAGGCACCGACCGGTGCGTAATTACGTTGCTGACATTTTCTAAGTCGCTCTTAGTGGCTGTACTTCGCAATGGCTTTCTGCGGGATCGAAGTACCCGCGGACAGCTCATCCCGTGAATTATGATTTACAAAAATCCCCCACTTTCACGGAGGCGCCATCCACGCAACTCTTATCCTAGCAACGAGCTAAAGCGATTTGGGCCGAAGAACAATGTGGGAGGTTTGGTTTGTAAAAAAAGATTTTGACAGAATGAAGCGTCCCGGACAGGTCGCCGAGTAACCTCCCGTCGAGTCGTAGACCGGAAAGAGCAACGCGCCTCACAAAGCCGCGGCCGCTGGTCGCGATGAAACGCGTCAGCGCCGATTCCCACAAATGGTACAAAGTTTCTTCTAGTAATTGTGCCACCCCATTTACTGAAGTGGTTTCAACTCAGATTACCAACAGCCACAATGTTTCTCAAAGATTCTTTAAGGAGTAGTTTCTCTGCGTCTCCGCGACCTCTGCGTAAAACAACGATCCTTCCCAAAACTTTCATCAAACAAGGGGGGGAACAAAGAACGATCACTTCCTGCCAAGAATGCAGAAGATGCGTGGGATCGAGAACCGTCAAGCCTAAAAATGGACCAAGTTAGATTCAGCCAGACCGCTATTCCAAGTCGACCGACCAGTAGGCCGAATCGACGAACGTTTTCCAACTTGCGTACTTGGGATTGCCCAGC
Source organism: uncultured bacterium (assembly GCA_963777645.1). Taxonomy (GTDB): domain Bacteria; phylum Actinomycetota; class Acidimicrobiia; order Spongiisociales; family UBA5794; genus JAAETI01. The sequence continues at coordinate 4,288 of CAVZRA010000003.1, forward strand.
TTGATCGTCAGCATCGGACTCCGCCGCGGCATGACTGGCTTGCGAATGAGTTTCATGCCTGCTTGCTTAGGAAGTCGGCCTCCCTTGCGAACATTGCATTTGACACATGCGCAGACCAAGTTTTCCCAACTGGTGCCACCACCCTGACAAGTGGGCAGAATGTGGTCGAGGCTCAACTCGTTGGTTGGAAATCGCTTGCCACAATACTGACAAACGTTCGCATCGCGGGCAAAAATATTGCGACGATTGAGTCGCACACGTTGCTTGGGCAGACGATCGTAGTATAGCAAACGTACCACCCGGGGGACACAGACTTCAAAGTTGACACTGCGAATCCAGTCGTCGTGAGGTTCCTTGAAATCGGCCTTGAGTTCACTGATTTCACGCCATGAATGAAAGTCGTAATTTGCGTATTGACCATCCTCGAAGTGAATCACTTCAGCCAATTGATTGAGCAAAAGACCGAATGCTCTTCGTACACCTACCACGTGAACCGCCATATATTGGCGATTAAGAACAAGAACACTCGCATTGAGTCCCGTGGACGAAGCAGCGGACATTGGCTCTTCCTTCCGTTATATCAGGCTTTCGGTGGTGTAACTGGTAGATGGTAATTGAGACTTAGTTCCTATCGAATGAGAAATGTCTCGTCGGTTGACTCCATCGGTGGTATTTCGTCTGTAGCTCTCCCGCAGTTTGCTCCTTCTAAAGGGGTACGGTTAGGCAAGAGGAGACACAACACCCAGAGCAGAAGTTCTCTACGATTTGCCAATGAAACTCTGCAGAGGACCTCTATGAAGTCCTTTGCCAAGGGTGGGTCGCATTCCAAGCCGATCAATTCATCCACTGATCATCGGGGCCAGCAGGTGAGCCCAGAATCAAGCAGACGAGGAAATCTCCCTAGCTCCATCATTTATTGTACTTACTAGCCCCGGACAAAGCCAGTTCTCCAGCAATAGAGTCGGATTTATTTTATTCATGCTGCCATTGAAAAGTGAAGATCAGAAATGCCCTTTAAGGAAAAATGATTCGCGAAAGCTCACTAGGCACGCAATTTGCCAGCCACGTAGTGACGAAGAGCAGCCAGTCTGAGAATGAGAAAAGTGGGAAGTCTGACTTGATTCTAGGGAGAATCTGTCGTTAGGATGAAAAGAACAGGGAGGAACATCGGTTCTAATATTCGACTGATAATTGCTAAGAGGAGCCAAAGCAAATGATTCATTACACTTGTGATTGCTGCAAACGAAAAATAAATTCCGAGGACGATCTTCGCTATGTCGTTCGCCTGGAAGTTTATGCTGCTCTCGACCCTCTGGAAGATGAAGCTGATAGCGACCGCGATCATCTCCAGGAGATCCAAGATATTCTTGAATCACTTGTTGATGCTGAGGAAAGTGAAATCGACGACAATGTCTACCATCATGTTCGATTTGATCTGTGCAGCGAATGCCGTAGTCGTTTTGTGAAAAACCCTCTCGGCCGAGCAATGTCTCCGCAATTGAACTTTAGCCAGAATTAATTGCCAAGTTTCGGTTCACTCGTCATCGACGGTATCTTGTGAAAGTCGCCTATGCCCGGCCGCAGTCGTCGCGATCCTTGGATTCGGTTGATTGCTTTCTTGATAGTATTGGCTTTGGCGATTGCCGGCAGATACTTTGATAGCCGCTTTCCACAAGACTCATCCGCTACGATTACCGAAGGTCATCAAGTTGTTTTGAGGGTCATTGACGGTGATACTTTGCTACTGAATAAAAATCGCACTCGGGTTCGGTTGCAAGGAATCGATACTCCGGAGACAGTCAAGGCTGACACGCCGATTCAACCCTGGGGCCCTGAAGCAACTACGTACACCAAGCAATTCGTTCGAGAGGCAGGTGATGCACTCTTATTCACCATCGATGGTGAAAGAGTTGACCAGTATGGCCGGCAACTGCGATTCGTTTGGAATGGTGACCGGTTGCTGAACGAAGAATTGATTGCCAATGGCCTAGCACGCACAAGCTGGGATACGATTACAGCCAAGCAATGAAGACCCGTTTTCGGCGAGCTCAAAATCGAGCACAAACCCAGCACCTCGGAATCTGGAGCTCACCTCAGTGAGATTCGTACGGCGTTAATAGGGCACTATGCCTCCTGGAGGCAAGAATTGTTCGACTGGCTGAGTTATCGGCGAGGTGGGGGCCAAGTACTGGCAGGTACATTCGCCGTAGGAGAATAGGTAAGATCCCCGGTGCCTACAGCAGTTTGGGTAGCCTGTGGCAGTGGCGGGTAAGAAGGGATTGCTTGTCCCGGGCTGGGAGTAGTGGGAAGGCCTAGGTTCGCCGGCGAGGCGAGCGTATTCGGGTCATTGCTACCGGGAGCACCAATTGCCGAGAAGGTATTTGGTGGTGCTGTTCCCAGATCAATTTGCTGATATCCACTCAATACAGGCAAGCGCAGAGATCTGGATTCAGAGTTCCTTGATTGAGTTGGACGGTGCCTACGTCGATTGAAAGATTCAATTGGGCGATCGGCAACCGGATTTCAACTTCCTGAGGCAGCGACACATTAGCTGCCGGATAGTACCGATGCGAACGGGCAATCGTACTTGCCAGAAGTGTACCCTGTGTATCGTAGACATGCTGTTCCAGCACCCAAGCCCGTTGTGCGTCTACTACGGTCATTTTCGTTAACGTGCCGATTCGGGTTTGGATTACTGAGCGAATTTCGAGTCTTCCATTGCCACGAAGAATCGGCCCCTCGTGGTGGTCACCTGGAGCAAATTCTGCGAATCCCAAGGCATCGAGCAACCAGCTTGGTTCGATCGGCATGACCTGTTGGGCCGCAGTTCCGACATACTGACTATGCTTGGCGAAAAACACCGCTGGAGGTTCATTCCGTTTCACCCAGAACCAGAACAATTCGTCATTGCTTCCCAAATCCACTTCCTGTCCCGAAATAGCAGTGGAAGCCTGCAGACGGATCCTCCCAGGACGCTCCGCAGCAATGTTGCCTCGCAATAACGGCAATACCGTCGTACCTGGGACCGTGATCGAAGCATTGTTGGTTTGATAGTTCTGAATTCGCGCGGCATTCTGATTGACTGCAGTAATAATCTGATCTAAAGCCGCGCCGGGCATCAAGACTTCAGGCGCAGGGGGACCGACGCTCGCAAATGGGCTGCGAAATGCCCGCGAGCAGGTCGCACCTGAACAGCAGAAAACCAGGAGCAATCCAAGCATCGCGCGAGCCGAATGCACCCAGTCGTTTTCAGTAAGTCGTCGCATACACTTAAATCAATCGGCATGGGTGCTGAAGTAGATTCATCGTCGCGCACCGTCGGAACTGGCATACAAAAGGTCGTACATTTGTTGCTGTAATTTGACAATTTGCTCTGCCGAAGGTTCGGCAACTAGCAACTCAAATTCTTTATCACGCCATGGGCAATGCAATACCAGGACTTCTCGGCTTTGATCATCGCGAGTTGTGTCTTCGCGTCGAAGCGATTTGCGGCGCAGTAACAAGAGTCCCAAAAGATAGCGGAATTCTCGCTCAGTCGGATGATCTTCAAGGGCCTCGAAGAGATTCAGCAAGACATCTACAGGTGCCAGTTTAGGATGTGAATCTTCTTTAGGTGGAATACGAGACCGCCACCAACCAATGCAGTCGTCAGGAGGACCACGCCAAGCTTCAGTACTATAGTCCCGACGAATCATCTCATTGCCATCCATCAACAAAATGGAGAAATAGGCTTCACCGGGCTGGAGGGGACGCTCTGTGCTTGCACACATACGGCTACAGGGGCGGATTTCAATGTCCAATTGCATGGCACACAATCTTCCAGCAGCAGCGACCGAGTTCCCTATTGTTGGCGAATCTATTCAGCGGAGGGAGATGTTAGAAGAACCCCATCCCGCCGACAAGAGAAACCGGAGAGGCGTGCTAGCACTTGATCTGTACACGCATGGTGCTTGTAATACGATGAATCTTCGTCTTCTGGCCGTAATTTGCTGAGTGCTATCATGCCCCTATCCCCTAAGCTTTAACTCAGTTAGTTCTTCACCGGATTTGGTGGGTGATATCTTGTCTTCTTGTCTAAGGAAAAAAGAATGACCCTATCCCGAAGGGATTGCAACTGTGCAAAGAAGTTTGAGCCATTGGAGGGCTATGTTTCAAAGAGAATAAGCCACTCAACTCAATGAAGAACCATTTTTCAATTGCTCTGGGCATGGGTATTCGTCCCTGAGACCAAAGGCGTTCCGCTGAAGCAATTCCAAGAGAGGGTGGGAAGTGAGCTTGCAAGCGATTGAGAATTACTCCTCGTCTTGAAACGACAAGCTATGATTTCCTCGAAAGTAACGCTCTCGCCGCGTTTACATTTTCATCCGAGCAGTGGATGTGGCGAAACCACAACCAATAGAGCCCCACCAGCGCCACCAAAGCCAAAAGAGCGCAGTATATCGCTGCTGTGTTGTTATGAATTAGCACCAACATTGGAACTAGAAAGATCATCACCTGATAAGTGAGTGCGAAAGGAATAGCCGATATATCCCGCCGATGTTCGGTAGCGATTCTCTCTCGAAGTGTGTCGGGCAATTCGAGTTTGAACCTGGACCAGAAGCCAAAAGGAAGTGTTGTAAGATAAAAGTTCCTCAACACCGGTTCAGGAGTCGGTTTTGTCAATAGCGACCCCAAGACGGATGCCACTAGACCAATAAGTCCTAATGTGACTAACGACCAAGGTTCGGTTACTAGAAACTGATACGATTCGCCAAACGAGGGGGCAAGGGCACGCTGCGCGATCGCCGCAGCCATGCCGACGATGCAACCAATAGCAAATCCTGCACCGTTAAAACGCCACCAGTAGAATCTCAACAACAGAGGCACCATGAGCCCTCCCCCCAGGCTCATGATGATCCAAACCCAAATATCGTTGATGTTTCTCACAAAAAAGGCGCACAAGAGTCCCATCGACACCAGAATGACGATAAATGTCCATGTGGCCAATATCAATTCACGGATCGAGGCTGCAGGTCGAAAATGCTTTTGATAGAGATCTCGTACAAAAAATCCGGAACTCAAGTTGACCCAGGAATCGAAAGTGGACATCGAAGCTGCAACTAGCGCGACGAGCATGAGTCCACGCAAGCCAATGGGTATATAATGCAACAGAACGGCTGGCATGATCCTCTCGGAGTTTACTTCCCCGTGGTAGTTCACGAGCAATAGGTTGTCAGGCCATCGGGCTCCCCAAAAGGACTCCAAGCCAGTGATCAATTCGGGTGGTTGCGATGATGGTTCATGCACGATTTCTGCCAGGATATTATCCCACTCGGCTTCCGAGGTGAGCCTATGTTCTTGAATGAGAGCAGCGACTTGAGGAAGCGCCGTCGCATTGGGAATGATCGAATTCACTAAGTGCAATCCCAAGACCGCGAGCGCCATCAAGGCGGGCCAGCGCATTGAGAGTAGACTGGTCCACAAGAGCGATAGCTTGGAACAATCAGCGTCACTTCGCGCTCCGAAATACTTGGGGTCATCTCCACATCCGAGTCCGAAAATCAGATTGCGAAATAAATAAATCGTCGCAAATAGCAAAAGCGATTCGTATCTCTCGTAACCAATTGGCATATGCGTTTGAAGTCGTGGGATAGCTTCCGTCCAATGTTCGTTGTGAGTGACTCGGTCGGCTAGCGTAGCTAAACTGTGTATGTCAGGGATCTTTTCCCAAGAAAGGGCAACAATGAGGACTGCTGCTATTCCCACAATTACAAACTGCAATACATCCGTGAAAACCACACCGTAGAAACCCGACAACATCGTGTAGCAAGTGGCGACAGCAAACATACCCATTGCGCAGCTTCATCGGCGAATAGGGGAGTATCGTCGATAGAAACAATCCGGTCCCCTTGGCCAGATAAGTTAGCATTCCCAAAGTAGTTAAGATCCCTGAGAGTGCCTTCGCAAATTGAGCAAATTGACCACCCACGCCATTCCCGAAACGATATATCATCCATTCTGCACCGGTCAGGCAACCCGATCGACGATGCCATTTTCCGGTCCATAACATCATCACGACAAGCAAGAGGGAAGCTCCTCCGCGAAATTCGATGAACAGTCCTCGGGGACCAAGCATGTAGAGAAAGGAAACGATGATCATCGAGCCAGTAATGTCGATGTATTGAGACGTTCCTGATACACCTAACATCCACCAGGGAAGTGAGCGATCACCCACGAGATAATCTTCTAGGCTCGTCGAGGCTTTTTGTTTGAGACAGACTCCCAGCACGATCAGAGCCATAAGATAGACGCCGATAACGCAATAATCGGCGGTGTTTAGATAGTGCTGCGACAAGGTGCCGGGCTCTACAATAAAAGGCGGAGAAGAAAGATTCCAAGGCAATTGAAATCAGATCAACAAATAGTAATCTTGTCTCAAACTGCCTGGTATACCGGTCTTCATTCTAGTCAAGTTATTGCACAAGGGAACAGGCATATCGGCCAACCAACCTTATGGATTAGTATTTATAATGCCATCATCTCTCCTGTTGTTGAGAAACTTAGTGTGAATCCTGAGGCTGGAAACGTATCGCCTGCCCTCCGCCGGCTGCCAGCTTCACGGGGAGTACTATCGTGGAATTCACTTCCCGCTGCTCAATGGTGTATTTGGTCGGCTGAGTTTGCCAATCAGCTTCGTCAGCATCGCGATAGATTGTTGCCAGATAAGTCCGGTCTGGATCGAGAAAGGAGAGCGGTACGTCGATTTCTCGCTTTGATTCGTCTGTTATCGATCCCAGAAACCAATCCTGTCCTCCTCGCTTTTTCCGAACAATGGTCACATAATCTCCGATTTCACCGTTCAAAACGCGAGTCTCCTCCCAGTCGGTTGGCACATCGACAATGAATTGAAATGCATCCTTATGCAGCTCATAGTTCTCCGGTAAATCGGCGACCATCTGTAAGGGGCTATAGAGTACGACATAGAGCGCGAGTTGATTGCAAAGAGTGCTATTCACACGATTCGCTGGTCGGTCTTTCTCGAATAGCAAATCAAATATTCCAGGCGTATAGTCCATGGGGCCTGCCAGAAGTCGCGTAAATGGCAAGATAGTCGTGTGGTCAGGTGGGTTACCGCCGTCGGCCGCCCACGCATTATATTCTTGTCCACGGGCACCTTCGCGTCATCATATTGGGATAAGTGCGTCGCAGTCCAGTTGCTTTGATCGGCTCATGGACATCGACCATTAGTTTGTGGCGCGCTGCTTCTTCAACAACTCGTTGATAATGATTCACCATGAACTGTCCATGGTGCCATTCTAGACTCTCCTCACCGTGCCCATCAATTCGCTTGATGTTTTGGCCGTAGTTGACATAGCCCGTTTTGACAGCTCCATATCCAAATCGCTGGTAAAGATCCATGGCATCTTTCAATTGATTTTCATAATTGAGTACCGCTCCCCCTGTTTCATGGTGGCCAATGAGAAACACTTTTTTTTCTTTGGCATAATTGGCCAGGTCTTCCATATCAAAATCAGGATAAGACTTTGTAAAACTGAAACCATCTCCATGGGTAATCCAATCGCCATCCCAACCTTGGTTCCACCCTTCGACTAAGACGCCACTAAAACCATGCTTCGCAGCGAAATCGATGTAGCGTTTGACATTCGGCGTTGCCGCCCCATGATCTTCTCCTGCAGCCCACGATGTTCGGCCCAAATGCAATTCCCACCAAATACCGACGTATTTACCAGGATGAATCCAGCGAGTGTCCTCGATCTTTGATGGTTCATTCAGATTCAGGATCAAATAAGAAGTGATCAAGTCGCCGGCACTCTCAGTAACTTGAATTGTGCGCCATGGCGATTTATGAGGCAGCAATGCTTTAACTTTTGTGCCATCCGACCACGGCACGAGATCAGCCTTCAAGCGATGCTTTCCGTGGCGAGACAATGTCATACTAGCGTAATCGACCAAAGCTGCTTCGTGGATACTAAGGTATACGCCTTCGGCAGTGTGCATCGTCAATGGGGTGTGAACTCTTGTCGTATGGCTAATCGGGGTGTTTTTATATAAATACTCATATCTCTCCTTCTCCAAGGCGGGGATCCACCAGGCAGAACAGTCTTCAACAAGATTGAATTCCGTCGACTCATCGCTAATGATTAGTGATGTCAAGTTGGGTTGCTGGGGCCACTCGTACCGAAAACCAACCCCGTCGTCAAACACCCGAAAGACTATCGCCATTTCTCGAGCCAGCGAATCTTCCTGCCGTAATTGGACGCGGAGTTCACAATATGAATTGTCTATTTCCTTTTGTTCTCCCCAAGGCTGCGTCCATCTTTCACTGTGAGGCGTTTGACGAGTCGTAACGATTACGAACTCTTGATTCAAGTCCGGCTGGTCCTGTAGCGAGACCCCTAGCTTTGACTCGCCGATTAGTTTTTTTCCTTGGCGATATAGCGAATAAGTTGGTACCCCATCATGTAAGTCAAATCTTACTTCCAAATTGCCTTGGGGAGACTTGACTCGATGCTCTTGTGCTACGCAATGGGCTGAGTAACAAAGGAATGCCAGGGCATACATCCATGAAAATCGGAATCGTATGTGGAGATTCATCAAGGAGTCGTCCTCTGAGTAGACTGGATTTATCATTTCGTTGACTGTTAGGCAGTCAATTATTTGTCGAGAGAATCGATGTCAACCATAATCTATCCCAGTTCCCCCCGCACTCTGGGGAAAGGTTAGAAGTCTTTACATTTCTGGGATAGGTTCTTAATTCTGCGACTCTCGTCGCGAAGTGGTCTTTCGGACTGGCTTGCCAGTTGATTCTCCCTCGAAGAGGTCCGGCTCGGTCGGCTCCAACAAATGCGAACCCTCATAGGTCTTAGAGCTAAGCATCCAGTCGACACACTTCTCAAGTACATTTGCCAGATCTGGCAACTTAAGACCGGTAATCGAAGGGCAGAAGAACTCTGCTGGAGGTTCTATATTGACTGCACAAATCGAAAGATCTTTGCCCACTCGAATATTACGCTCCCAGGATGCGCAACATGCCAACCGCTGCTGGGCAAGTCGTACCGAGCAGTGCAGTTGATTTGATCTTTTGCTCGTCGATTAACCGGGCCATCAAGTTGTAGGAAACAATGGTTGGATCGGTGAACTCAGGAGCCGGATTGTTCCAGAGTTTTCCTTGAACACGGCGTTTCTGTAGCCAAGATTTCCAAATAGTGATGCGACGGTCAATTTCCGGATTGCGATTCTGGGTATTGACGCAGTCTATCTTGCGGTGACCGAGTCGGTAGAGATGTTCCAGCACTTCCTCGACACAGGAGTCGGAGAACAAGCGAATCGAAGGCAAGCCCTCAGCTGAGAAATCGCCATCGAGAATCACCACTTTGTTAGAGCGAAACGCGTCTGCGAGCCTAGCGGGCATTCCAGATCCATGTGGAATGACGAAAGCTCCCCGCGCATGTTCAGCCGCATCGAGAACTGTTTTGTCATCCCAATGAACAAACTGCACAGGGCGCAGCCGGAGGCCCCGTTTTTCGGCAAAATCAGAGACCAAGCCTCGCAATTGTGTTAGGTAGGTTGACGGATAAGCAGGATAAAGCAGCACGACCTCGGCGGGTCTGGCTCGCTTCACATAGGAAGGGTGGATGCCAAGACTTCCCGTGTTGTCCCGAATGAGAACCTTATCGTCGATCAACTTCAGCACTGCCCGCCGGGCTGTCATATAGCTAACCCCAGTTTCCTCGGCAATTTTTCTTTCACCGGGAATGTTGTCAATCAGATAGTCTCCTTCGCGAATTCTTCGCTCTATGACGGTCATCACCTCGTTGTACTTTGAATGTGGCGGCATGTTGTAAGTAACCGAGGAAAAGGCCCAAAAGCTTAATGTGGCTGCAGGATTTCTCAACAATCAATTAAAGTGGACCTTGGCTATTCAAACGAGAACACCAAATTTCCAACTCGATTCGATAGCAAAGTTTTTTGTTCTGCGAAAAATTCAAAAATAAAGTTGACAAGTACTAATAATCAATATAGCATGAACGCTACAAGGTGCAATATTGCTATAACTAGTTTTTGCTTTTTCTCTGCATATTGTTACTTGGAGAGTGAGGCCTTTTCGGAGACATCTGTTACTTGTCACATTATCCTGGAGAAACACAAAAGCTTGGTCATGGTACTTGAATGAGCTACTCAGGATCATCAAGAGGTTACGATCAAGAGTTTCAAGGCATCATGCTGACATAACTGGATTTCCTTGGCGGCCTTAATGGTATTCCAACCGAGTGCGGGACGGCTGGTAGGTGTGTTGAACTTTCCGCAGCAACTGTGATTTGATTTCTTTGTTTTTTTTGGAGGGTGGTTCTAATGGCGTTAAAACTGAATCTTGGTCGTGTAACACTTCTGTTGGCGGCAACTTTGATCGGGCTGGGAATAGACTCTTTCCTATATGCCCAGACGATATTAGTTGATTTGGGAAACAATCAGGGTTATCGAAGCGTTGATGTGTCCAATCCTGATGTGAACGGCAACTATTGGAACAGTGTTTGGTCAGGTGCTTATTACCCGGATCTTATTGACATTAATGGCAGTTCGTCTGGGGTCGCATTTGGATTCAGTAGTGCTGCTGGAAATGACAGCTACAATGGTCCGGCCGGCGATACTACGGTCAATGGCCCCAGCGACTCCGGTATATGATGCGGCCGCACTTGGCAATTTGGGAGTACAAAACGCAGTTTACGATTATTACGTTTCCTCCACGTTTCAAATTCAACAATTGGACCCATTGAAGTCATATGACCTGACCTTCTTTGGATCGCATAAATACAACGCTGACAATACGACTCGCTATACCCTGTATGATGATGGAACTTTCACAAACGCCTTAACATCGGCTGATTTGATCGTAGGTGTGAACGATGCCCATAATCAAGACACGACTGTAACGATTAGCGGTGTTTCTCCTCAACCGGACGGCATTATTTATGTTGGATTTGCCGCAGCAGGTGGCGGTGACGGTTATCTCAATGCTTTACAGATTCAATCCGTTCCCGAACCGAGTTCGGTATTGTTGATGGTGAGTGCTGCCGGATTGTCTCTCATACGTCGACGTCGTTGCTGATAGTTATTTTTTGAGATTTTTCCATTAAGAAAACAGGTTGTCGAACTCGCAACAGCCAAATCTCTGCTGTTGCGGGTTCACTGATTGAAACAGAAAGAGGTGATTCAATTGAAGTCCCTACTCAGAAGAATTCTACTTGCCCGATATGCAACGGCATGGGTGCTGACGGCGGGGCTCGTAGTATCTGCCCAGGCTCAAACCGTTCTTTTCGATTTTGGAGACGACACATCCTATCGTGGGCTGAGTATTACCAACCCCGATTTCAACGGAAACTATTGGAACAGCCTGCATACTGGAGTTTTCTATGAAAACCTGATTGACAGCAGCAACAATCCGACAACGATCGATTTTGGATTTAGCACGGGAGTCGGAACAGACAGCTACAATGGTCCTGCAGGGGCTACTAGTGCTGGTACACTAGAGACTGATGTCACATTTTCCGACGTCGATGGCGAAGCACTTGGCACCCTAGGAGGCGGATGCGCCGATCAAGGTCTAACCGGTACCTGTGAAGGTGTTTTTGATTATGTGAATAGTGATCCTGGAGTTGGGCCGGTCCGATTTGAGATACAAAACTTGGATCCGACTAAGACTTATGATCTGACTTTTTTTGGATCCCACAAATACAGTACCGACAATGCCACTGTATACAGTGTCTACACAGACAATACCTATACGACCTTGGTAGATTCAGTAACTCTTAATCACCAAGACACTACAGATGCAGCACTTCACAATCGAGACATGGTAGCCACGCTCACCGGACTAGCTCCCCAAGAGTCCGATATTCTTTATGTCCAGTTCGTCGGCGATCAAGGACATGAAGGATATCTGAATGTGTTGGAACTTGAGGGAAGTGCTTCTACGGCAAGTGCCGATTACGACGGTGACGGCGATGTCGATGGCGATGACTTTTTCGTTTGGCAACGAGGCAACTCAACCAATGGCTTGACTCCTGGAGACTTGGGCTGTGGCAAAATCAGTACGGTAACGGCCCTGGTCCCCTAGCTACGGTAGCTTCGGTCCCGGAACCGAGCGCCGCCTGCCTCTTGATGCTAACAAGTATTGGTATCATCACATTTTTGTAGACATTCCAAATCGAAGACCTGATGGGGCAGCCCTGCACGTCGCCGAGCTTGTGTGGCGACGTGCGGTTTTATCCATCTCATTTTTCTTCTGAGCCTAGTCAATTTGGAGATTACGTTGAACTCATTTATCCTCCCCACGTGCCGAGTAAAATCGATGAGACAACAACGAAACGCTTCCGAGAAGAGGGCAAACAAGGCTTTCACACTAGTAGAACTTTTGGTGGTGATTGCCATTATTGGGGTATTAGTAGCATTGCTGCTTCCCGCCGTGCAAGCGGCACGCGAGGCCGCTCGGAGGATTAGTTGTAGTAATAACTTGAAGAATATCGCTTTAGGCATACTCAATCACCACGACACGAGAAAACACTTCCCAGTGAATTATGGGGGACCTTTTCTCGATGAAGTGCCTTCAAATTCTGGGCTACAACAGTCGGCAGTGGGATGGACGGTCGAAATACTCCCGCAAATCGAGCAACAACCTCTCTATGAGCGATCAAACCAGGGAGGTGCCTTCGAAGGTCAATTTCGGCGGACTTGACACCCACTCGATCTAGAGCTGGTCTGGGGATTTTTTCGACTAATAATGGCATCTCCGTTCCAGCATTGATGCAAACTGAGGTGACTCTGTTTACCTGTCCTTCGGATGGGGGTTCAGACAGAATTCGTGAGGATCAATTCCAGTGGAGTCAAACTCCGGTGGCGGTGACCAATTACAAAGGTGTTCTCGGGGATACCTATTTGGGCAAGACCTATGGTTCCGCATATGGAAATGATGGTTCGAGATATCCCAGCGGAAACTATCAAGGCGAAACATCTCAAACTGGCTTTCAGTTGGACGCGAGAGATTGTCATGCCGATACCCGTTGTCGAGGTATTTTCTTCCGTCAGTCATTTCAGCGTCCTGTCAAACTCAAAGATATCACCGACGGTACTAGCAACACGTTTATGGTGGGGGAAGATTTACCCTCTTATAATCGGCATTCTACCACTTTCTATGCTAATGGAGATTGGTGTAGTTGCAATATACCGCCAAACAATTTAATTGGCTTCGACCCCTCCGTATTGGACCTCAATGCTTGGTGGGATCAACAGGGTTTCCGGAGCCTTCATCCAGGTGGCTTACAGTTTGCACTAGTCGATGGGTCGGTTAGATTTGTTTCCGAAGATACAGACAATGAACTTTATCGTGCAAGTTGCACAGGAAATGGAGGGGAAGTCATTGGCACAGGACTGTGAGCGTCGCACTATTGACAAATCCTTGCGAATGCCAACGCCGCAAGTGCCAAGTTCACGCTCATTGCTGCAAATTGCGGTTGTAGTCATTAGCCTGATTGCCGGATGTCATCCTGGCCCCACTGAAGTTACGGGGCAAGTTACCTTGGATGGCGAACCGCTGAGAATTGATAAGAATGTCCGAGGGACAGTGGTATTTGAGCCCACAAGTCGACATGGTCCTACGCTCACCGGGATCGTGGATCGTTCAGGAGGTTTCCAACTCATGGCTGGAAGTTCCTCATGGGTGAATCCTGGCGACTATCTGGTAACAGTTTCCGCTGTGAAAATCCAAAAACCTACACTAGACAACCCAGTGCCATTTGGCCAACTTATCACTCCTGCGAGATATGCGGATTGCTCGACTTCTGGACTGCGGACTCTAATCGAAGCAGGTAAGAATCAAGTGCTTTTGGAATTGGAATCTGAGGAATCGTCGTATAACCTCTCGGACGGTGATAATACCGATGAAACGACATTTGATTCAAACAATAGGGGTCTTGAACAAGTGCCTCGAAAGCTGGATAACCCGGAGTAATTCTGCATGTTCCATGTTCTCTGCTAATCCGAAAATGGAAATAGCTACGAAAACACCTTGTGCTACTTCTTATCAGTGGATCCCGACGGGTTTGCTCATAATTGGATGTCTACTGATACCAGGATGTGGAAACAACTTGTCAACAGTGACCGGCATCGTGACCCTTGATGGAGAACCACTGCAAGGCGGCAATGGCCTTCATGCGACTGTCTTCTTTCAGCCGGCTAATCAGCAGGGAGCGTCAGCCGTGGGAATCGTCGGCGAAAACGGGAGCTTATGAGCTCTCCACGGGGTCTCAGAGCGGTATTATCCCTGGCGAGTATCTGGTCACTTGTTCTGCTTCGCAAATTATTTCCTCCTCGACACTCGGAGGCACACCAACGGGCAAACCGATCACCGATCCCAAATATGCCAGTGCCAAGACTTCTGGGTTAAGGTTTGAGGTAAAGGAAGGCACAAATCAGTTCGACATTCCCCTTGAATCTCCACCTTCCAAAGCTTCCCGTAGGTCGAGATGAGTCGCTGAGGGTATAATTAAGACTCTGTGTGCCCCCGCCAGAAGTGCCTTACTCAAGTTGGCCATTTACCGCTTATAGTTGAGCAAGAATACTCCTCGACAGGTTTCAACTTAAGTAATCATAATCGCAACTGGACTTACACCATGAGAATTGCCTTCTTCTATTTTCTTTCTATGGCGATCTTGGTGTGTCACTTGACAATCGCACGTGCCGAGCCAGTTGCCGTCGCCAAGACGAATCCCATGAAAGTGTACATGCACTACATGCCGTGGTTCGAAACTCCCGACACGTTGGGTGGCAATCAATGGGGTTATCACTGGAAAATGAACACCCAGAATCCCAACGTCGTCGACGGAGAAGGCCGCCGTCAAATTGCTTCGCATTTCTATCCCAAGATTGGACCGTACGATTCCAACGATCCAGCCGTGATTGAGTACCACATGCTCCTGATGAAATTTAGCGGTGTGGATGGCATCATGCTTGATTGGTATGGAACGCAGGGCACAAACGGGGACATCGGCAGCCTACTGTCTAATTCAAACTCAATCGTCAATCAAGTTGGCGACTATGGACTTGACTTTAGCGTAGTGATGGAAGATCGTTTTTCAGCAAACATTGGCCAGGCCGAAGCTAATGTCGCCTATCTCCGTGACAATTACTTCAACAAGCCGAATTATACTCGCATCGGGGAAGGGAATGATCCCCTGCTAAATGTTTTTGGCCCCATCACATTTCAGCAGGAGTCTCAGTGGAGCCAAATCTTGGCTCAAGCAGGAGAGGACGTGGACTTTAACACCTTATGGTACGAGTCCGGCGATGCTGGTGCGAATGCCGATGGAGAATATGCGTGGATCTACGAGGATGCCGGCAAAGACAACTACGCGGATCATGTGAGAAATTTTTATGTAAACCGTGCCTCCACTTTGGAGACCTCCGGGGGTATTGCTTTTCCCGGTTTTGAAGACTTTTACGTGGAGGGAGGAGTCGGACAAGTCGTTCCATTTGAAATCCCTCATAACGATGGCCAGACTCTCGCGACGACACTCTCGCTGGCGAACCAATACAAATCGCGGATGGATTACCTGCAACTAGCCACATTCAATGACTTTGGTGAAGGGACGATCTTTGAGCCAACCGTCGAAACAGGATTTGATTATCTAGTCCAACTCCAGCAATTCACGGGAACGCCCTATAGCCAATCCGAATTGGAATTAGTCTATCAGCTCTATCGAACTCGCAAAGAATTTGCCGGTGACGCTGCCAAACAGACGCAACTCGACCAAGTATCCTCATTGCTATCGAGTTTGCAAGTCGATGATGCGCGAACGCTGCTCGATTTGATTGCGTCACCCGCTGATTTCAATGGGGATGGAATCGTAAACGGCAAAGATTTTCTGGTCTGGCAAAGGCAATACGGCTCGACGGGTCTCTACCCACTGGCCAAGCTCGCTGCCGATGGCAATGCCGACGGGATTGTCGACCAGCAGGACTTGCTTTTGTGGCAACATTATTATATTGGCAACCTACTCGGAGAACCGCTCAGCAAGAGCTTGAATATCCCCGAGCCCGCTACAATCGCCTTATTACTCCCCATCGGCCTAGGAGTCTTACTGCGTATCCTGTGACACCGGCATACAATGGTGGCCTCTACATCTGAGCAAGCTTTACCGCTTTCTAGCGACCTCCGGTGCTAATAATCAGGTTCTCCGTTAAGCATCAAAGAGATTCGGTATCCTTCGCAGTGAAAAACTTGCGCGAAGAAATCAAACCCAATACACTACAGACCAACCCGCCATACAGGAAAGCTGAAGGTTCGGGAACGGCGGCCGTGACTGTGCCATTAAACTGAACAGCATTGTCCATGTATTTAGCAAGGCGAAATGGTTCAGAGCCATCCGTTGCAGCCGCGCTGTCATTACTCGTATTGCCGATTTCAATGATGCGAAATTCTATCGTGCCAGTAAGACCGGTCAACTGTGTCAGAGGTATATCGCTTTGAAGTTCAGTTGTTTCTGGCTGAATAAAAGTATATAGAGGAGAACTGAAATTGTTACCGTTGTAATACAGCCCCAGCGTTCCAGGACCTCCCGGGTTAGATCGAGATGTCACAAGAGCATTATTCAAATCTACCTGATAACCTGGTGCGACAGTAAAACCAAACGAAACATACTCGGTATCCAGTGCAGGGTCCAATGCTGCTGGGCTCTCCCAGCCCGAGGAACTGAAAGTGTTCGGGATAGTAAAAGGAGTCAAACCAGCACCGCGCGTTATGGCAATTCCTGTGATATGGGCTGCAGTCGCGCTGGGTGTTGATGAATCTTGATTTCCCGCTTGGCCCGTGAGATCCCAGCTTACAATATTAGTGACGAGATCGGCTTTTGCAATTGATCCCATTGCACAAATACTGCACATCAAAAGAAGAGATAACTTTACTTGCATTTTTTCCTCGTATTATTCAACTGTTGAGATTATGGCAGTCTGATTAGTACGTCTGTCAGCGATTAAAAAAGTGCTTGGAAACGATTGTAAATTGGGGCTTTTGTGAAGTACAGAAAAAAATGGAGGATTAGGGCGTTTTTTTGGTATGGGTATTATTGAGGATAGGAAGAACTGAGTATGATTTCACCCCAAATCACAGAAATCGACGAGGGAAATCTGCTCAACTTGGTGGCAAAGAACGACAGAAACACTTACGTGGATAATAAAATAACCCTATATCAGACAAGAACTTAGGGCAATAGAATGGCTTTCGACTCCTAGCGATTTCAGTGAGACGTTTGTGCCCCTAAAAGTCAGGATGCCAAGTGGATATCCCGCTCCTTAAATCAATTGACGATGATTTCTCGTCGTTGCTCGGATCACGGAAATCTACGGTTTCTACCTATGAGAACTTGGATCAGATCGGGCTCGCGGTCCTAAAAAGCACTTGTTTTTCTGGAAATTATCGCAAAATCACAACACTCTGGACGCGGTAACTCCCTAGTAAGATAATAGAGCGTAACGTATCAACGTTCTAATTTCTTGCGAACTCAACTGATTGGTTTACCATTTGTCTGAACTACGCTGTTGCTCGAAATTCCGCTTTGCTCTGGGCAATCTGTTTCTAGTGGCTTTTTTGGTGAGTGGCTCTCCGCTGTTCGCGATGGAAGTGCTTATCGATTCCGAATCCGAAGCGCCTTGTTCTTCTGAGAATAGCGATTCGCTTGAGGAGGCTGTCCTTGGAGTCGAATCTCGAATCATGCAATTTCCTAGTTTTTGGATCTCGGCAAGATTCCTTAGCACTGATTCTGATATGATACCAAGCAGGTGCCCTACTTCTCGTCCACTCGTGGGCCACTTTCTCTCGAACGAACTCTGCGCTCCGCTGCGCTGTTAGGCCAACCCAATGTTTGACGGAAGTTAATCCGCTTTATTCTTCCATCGACTTGGCCCGCTGAAGTCTCATAACGGCTTCTTTGCCTGTGCTGCGTTCATAACGACCTAAGAACATTTGCAGTTGCGTAAACGGCCTTGGTGAATTTCACCTGAAGAGTATACGATGAAGTCCTACAATTCTTATCTCACATCTCTGAAAACACGGCTTGCCTACAATACCGAGTCGAGACTTTGCTTTGGAGCGGCCCTGATATGCCTGTTGATCTGGCTCATAGGTCATGCACTGAAGGAAATTGTGCAGTTCACCACAACAATTGACTCGATGCTGGTTGTCGCTGGGTTTTACGCAATGCTGGGGTGCTTGTGCTCTTTAGCAATTCGTAATGAACCAATTCGCGCAACTGAAAGCCGTCCATTGTGCATAGCTGGGCAAGCCATGGTGCGAAGAATGTCGGTCCCCCTGCTAAATTAGGAAGAAACTATACTAATGCCCACTCTCAAACAAGACTTGCTCGCTTCTATCGTTGTTTTTCTAGTTGCATTACCACTCTGCATGGGAATCGCCATTGCCTCGGGGCGCCCGTGGCTGCCGGTTTGATTACTGGCATCATTGGCGGGATTGTCGTGAGTAGTATTGCCGGAAGTCCTCTGCAAGTCAGCGGTCCTGCCGCCGGTCTGATAGTGATCGTCTATGAAATCATCGATAGCATGGGACTCGAAATGCTCGGATTGACCGTCTTGATGGCCGGGGCAATGCAAATGCTGGCCGGCGTTCTAAGGTGGGGACAGTGGTTTCGTGCTGTTTCTCCGGCGGTGATTCAAGGCATGCTGGCCGGGATCGGCTTTCTCATTATTGCGAGCCAATTACATATAATGATCGACGACAAACCCAAGGGAACGGGTGCCCAAAACTTGGCGACAATTCCTCAAGCCATCATCAAGAGCCTCGCCGTTCCTGAGCTTGCCTCGCAAGAGGTGAGAAAACTTCGCTCCGAACTTCTACACGAAGTAGGCGAGTTGCATCGTCGCCAAGTGAATATTCAGGAGCGACTCGCCGAACACACTCCGCATGGGGCCTATGCTGAGCGTGGCAATACGGAGAAAAATAACGTCGAGCAATTGACCCCTCCTTCGGTAGAAATACCTGAAATTGTCGAACAGCAAGCAGACCTGGTCGATAGCTTGGTTGCTTTAGAGATCCAAGTGGAGCAGCTCGGAACGCTTGGCATCTCGAGCAAACGCGCCAACCGCATTCAATCCGCAACTGCGATGGCAATTGCTCAAAGTGAGTCGTCCTTAGAAAGCCTACGACACTCCAGTTTGAGCGAGGCGCTCGAAGCCCAGCACAAGAGTATTACCTCTTTCGAGACTTTGTTGGCAAGCCTCAAGAACCATCATCTGGCTGCTGCGTTGGGAATCTTGACTATCTTGACAATCCTCCTGTGGCAAGCGTTCGCCCCTAAGCAATTGCGAGTGGTGCCTGCCCCCTTAGTTGCGATAATCCTTGCTACGATCGTAGCAACTCTGCTAGTGGTGCCGGTATTGTATGTGGAAATCCCCGACAACCTTTGGGAGGACGTTCGGCTTCCCAATAGGGAATTGCTCAACAATGCCCCTTGGATTGAACTGTCCAAGGCCGCGTTGCTGCTAGCCGTAGTCGCCAGTGCAGAAGCGTTGCTCTGCGCTACAGCAGTCGACCAAATGCAGCAGGGTCAACGTACCGCCTACGATCGTGAATTATTTGCTCAAGGGGTCGGAAATGTACTCTGTGGATTGGTTGGTGCCTTGCCCCTGACAGGGGTCATCGTACGTAGTTCGGCAAACATCCAGGCGGGAGGTAAAACGCGTTGTTCCCCGATCATGCAAGGCATCTGGCTGTTGGTGTTTGTCCTGGGTCTGGCTTTCTTATTGCGGATGATTCCCACGGCTAGTCTAGCTGCGATGCTAGTCTTCACGGGATATAAACTGATCAACGTGAAGGAGCTTGTGAAGTTGCGCGAATATGGCTGGGGGGAAGTGGTGATTTATGCCGCGACTGTAGGTACGATAGTGTTCACTGATTTGCTCACAGGGGTGTTAGTGGGGATTGCACTTTCTGCAGGCAAGCTTCTCTACACTTTTTCGCATCTCGATGCAAATCTCACGCTTCCCGATCACAATGAAGAAGCAGCCATGCTCAAGCTGAAAGGATCGGCAACCTTCATTCGGCTCCCGAAGCTGGCTGCACTATTGGAGCAAGTTCCCGAAGGCATCGTTCTTGGTATTGATTTTCAACATTTGGACTACATCGATCATGCTTGTTTAGAGCTATTAAGTAACTGGGCAAAACAACATGAGGCATCTGGCGGAAGCCTGGAGATCGATTGGGGTTCGCTGAATTCACGGTTCGATCGCATGGTGCGCATCACTCAAGACGAGACAAATGAGAAGCTGGAAAAAGCCGTGGTACCCCTCTAGCCGCTGTGGCTTTTTTTGTGGGCGAGATACGTATTTTTAGCTGCTATTGAACTAACAGCAATTGTGAATCCGTTTTTCTTGGAGTGTTGCTTTAAATCACCGACTGGAAGGCTTCGCCACGTGAAACCAAATTAGCGAAGAATTCGACAGCGACTGATCTGCAACTTTCAGAATGCAGGCCGATGCGCTCCGCTTCCGCCTCCCGAGGCTCGTCGCGGCTAACAGGAGTGGTACTTCGCGGCAATCAATCGCTCTTCCCTACGGGTTGCGACTAAACCCGTAAAGCCGCTCAACTGTCGGCCAGCGGCTCTTTCTTTTCAGTGATGACGGGCATTGCGGCGCCATTTCGGCGTTAGTGCGATGAAGTCTGCCCATTCGTCGGGTACGTTGTCTTCGTGGAAGATGGCTTCCACGGGGCATTCCGGAACGCAAGCTTCGCAGTCGATGCATTCATCCGGATGGATGTAGAGGATCTTCTCCCCTTCATAAAAGCATTCCACGGGGCACACGACTACACAGTCCGTGTACTTGCAAGCAAAACAGGGTTCACAAACGACATGCGTCATCTCTGAAGTTCTCCATTTTGTCGCTCAAAACGACCGGTTTTCCGTCAAAACCTGCTATTATGGAGCGGAACGTCTCGGCACACCCCTTGGAGGGCACTCGCTCCCGAGAGGAATGATACAAATATCGGCAGCAGGAAGGCAAGTGTTTATCAGAGAACGACGTTTCGTCCTCCGGATTGCTTTAACCCGCGTATGTTATTTACCCACCTAGGAAATCTGCTGTCAAGCGGATAGTTTACCAAAAATCACCTTGTTTTTCTCGCTTTGCCCAAAACAAGGGGCCTCGTTGGCTTGCTCCGTCGAATTAGGGCTAACTAAAATTGAACTAGAACGCGATCCAGCAGATTTAAGGCCCCCTGACTGTTCGCTGAGGAAGCTTTGAGAAATATGGTGGATTTGGGAGGGAGTTTGGCCGAGAACAGCTATCTTACAGGGCATCTGATTGACCTGTTCTCACCAACGACCAAGTGCTACTTTCCTTCCTTCCGATAGAACGAAATTAAGGCAGAGACTCGTGGCTTTATCTGAAATAGATCGAAATCTGCTCGAACGCTGTTTAGCGAAGAAGCCTCGTGCATGGGAGGACTTTGTCGACCGCTTTATGGGCTTGGTGATCCATGTGATCAATCACACGGCTCATTGCCGAAGCGTCCTGCTCACTTCGACCGACCGCGACGATCTTGGTCGCCGAGGTGATGCTCCGACTCGATAGAAAACGACTTTGCCGTTCTCCGGCACTTTCGAGGTCAAAGCAGTCTGGCAACCTATCTGACAGTAGTATCCCGACGGGTGGTAGTAAAGCAACTCATGGCCCGACATCAGGCCGCTTCACTTGGATACTCTCGTTAAAGAACCGCATTGGTAACGACCTTGCCGCCGAACAGCGGATCGAGAATCGCGAAGAAGTCGATCGGCTGATGCAATCTCTGGGGGAGGCGGAAGCCGAAGTAGTGCGCATGTATCATCTCGAGGGGAAAACCTATCAGGAGATCAGCCGCACGACGGGTATGCCTACCAACAGTGTGGGTCCGATGCTGAGTCGCGTTCGCAGCAAATTGCGGGGTATGCCACAGCAAAGCTGAGCGGATCGGCGAGCATGAGGTCGGTAGCTCTCTCGACTGGTGGCTAGTGCAATTCCGCACACGATGTCATTCAATAGCCCGGTCCGCGGAGGTCGATTTCCCCTGTGGGCCAATCCCGATCTTGGGGATAGCCCATGATGACTTCATCCCAAAAGGGATTTTCTTGCGGATGGGCGCCCAGGGAGTTTACGAAGGAGTTATTTGCCCGACATGCGCCGAGTCTTTCGTAAAACTTGCTCGCCTTGGGTGAGGTCTGGAATATCGAGAAAGTGAACACGGCGTCGTCCACCAAATCGAATATCGGTCTGACGACCATCTCACCCAAACCATGGCCGCGCATGTCAGGGTCGCAACAAACTCGGCACAGACCGGCGATTCTGAGCTCACCACGCGTGGTGCCAATCGTCCTTGGAACAAATGTCGCGTGGGCCAGCACCCGATCACCATTGCGGATCACATAAGAGCGAGGAGCTTGATTCTCGGGCCCCCGATAGTCTCGACCCATGGAGAGCAATTGCTGTTGGCGAAAAGCTGCGTCCTTCTCGGCCTTCGGCCATACTTTATAGATCAGTCTGCCGATCGCGAGCGCATCGTTTGGCGAAAGTTCTCGGGAATCAAGAGTCTCGATCTGCATGATCCAAGTATATCGTCTAAGAAAGGCAACTGATTTCGACTGCAAGTCGTTACAATTGAGTTACTCACAAATACTAGCATACTTCCTTGAAAGTATGGATTTCGAGGTAAATCGCAGTTGTTGCTACGGTTTTTTGGACAGATTTCGCTCAGAATGAGCGGAATGTGCTCATTGATGCGGATAGGTTCCATTGGCTGGAGCAAAGATTTAAGATAGTCGGCAATACCGAAAGTGTGGCAGCAGTTTTAGCGGCCTAATTCAAAGCAGTTCATGTCATAGGAGTCTAATCAACCATGAAGCAGTCAATCTCACGACTTCCAATCAACCACCGGCGCGATTTTCTGGCTACTTCAGCGGGATTGGCTGCAGCTAGTTGGACAAGTCTGGCAGCCACGGCTTCGGCAATGGAACCGTCAGCTTCAAGGCCGCTATTGCAACCAGGTGATACGGTCCTGTTTCAAGGGGATTCGATTACTGACGCGGGGCGCAACAAAGAAGAGACGGACAAGTTCAATCAACTGTCGGCGTTTGGCATGGGCTACGCGGGTTTAGCGGCTGCAGAAGCCTTGGTGAGCCACCCTGACTGGGAACTTCGGTGCTACAATCGCGGTATCAGCGGGAACAAGGTATTTCAACTTGCCGATCGCTGGCAAGCCGACTGCCTCAATCTGAAACCAACCCTGCTAAGCATCTTGATCGGTGTCAATGATATCTGGCACAAGCTCAATGGGAAATACGATGGCACAGTTGAAGTTTATGAAAAGGACTACCACGCTTTGTTGGCCCGGACGAAGGAGGCCTTGCCGGGGATCAAGCTCGTAGTATGCGAACCGTTCGTGTTAAAGTGTGGCGCAGTGACGGAGAAGTGGTTTCCAGACTTTGATGAATATCGCGCAGCGGCGAAGCGGGTTTCCGACTCCGCGGGAGCTCGGTTTGTGCCTTACCAAGCGATGTTCGACCGAGCAATTGAGTTTGCCCCTCCCAAGCACTGGGCGGCCGATGGCGTACATCCAACGCCGTTTGGGGCGTCCTTGATGGCGTATACTTGGTTGCAAACCGTGGAGGCTTAACCTAGGTAGGTCGACATCACAGCGGCGTGGGAACCAGCGGCTACCGCCGACGGCGTGGAAATCTCTAAGCCAGTGCATCGAGGACCAGGTCACCGATTTCGCTGGTAGTGTAGCCCATCTTGCCGGCGGATTGGCTCTTCATCTTCGTGCCGGTGACGTACATGATTGCGCTCATGATACGCTCGGCTGCTGCGGGTTGGCCAGTTGATCGAGCATCATGCTGACCGCGTTGATGGTGGCGATCGGGTTGATCTTGCCCGTGCCGGTGTATTTGGGAGCACTGCCGCCCATCGGCTCGAACATGCTCACGCCGCCGGGCTCGGGATTGATGTTGCCCCCTGCCGCCACGCCCATGCCGCCTTGAATGATGCCGCTGAGATCGGTGATGATGTCGCCAAACATGTTGGTGGTGACGATCACGTCGTAAACTCAGGGTTCTTGACGATCCACATGCAGCAGGCATCGACGTGGTTGTAATCGGTCTCCACGTCGGGATAGTCTTTGGCCACTTCGTTGAACGTCCGCCACCAGAGATCGTGGCCGGTGGTGAGGACATTGGTTTTGGCAACGAGCGTGAGTTTCTTGCCCTTGGGATTGTTGCGCTTCTGCGTGTACTCAAAAGCATAGCGGATGCAGCGCTCGCAACCCTTGCGGGTGTAGATGGCCGTTTGGGTGGCGACCTCGTTGGGAGTTCCTTTGTGCATAAATCCGCCGGCACCGCAGTAGAGGTCTTCGGTATTCTCGCGCACGACGACGAAATCAATGTCGTCGGGTCCCTTGTCTTTGAGCGGCGTCTCCACACCGGGGAACAACTTCACGGGCCGCAAGTTGATGTATTGATCGAGACCGAACCGGAGGTCCAAGAGGAGCTTGCGTTCGAGGATGCCCGGAGCAACATCCGGATGGCCGACTGCACCAAGCAGGATGGCATCAAACTGGCGCAGTTGATCGAGCCCGTCGGCGGGAAGTGCCTCACCCGTCTTGAGATAGCGATCTCCACCCCAATCGAGTTCGGTGAGGTCCAATTGGTCGGCAAAGCCTTCGATCTTCGCTATCGATTTGAGTACTTTGACGCCTTCGGCCGCCACTTCTGGCCCGGTGCCATCGCCACCAATAATCGCAATTTTCATCGACTTCACCGCTATTGTTCAGATTAAGTTGAAAGCAAGAAACGAGCCATTGTAGCGGAGAAAATTCGAGAGCTTGGAGTCGAGAGTCTGGAGCCATAATTTCTGGCTCTGGACTGCAGGCTGTCGACTCTCGACTTTCTAGCTGTGCATGCGGGGCAGGGATTCTCGCTCGGCCATGATTGCGGCTTCGGCTTCATAAAGCTCCGGCAAGTCGGGATTCAACAACCTCTTCTGAGGCAAAATGTTTTGCCAGTCGTGTGTAGGTCGCATGATGCCGGGCTTCACTCTCAAACAGACTGCGATAGAACGCGGCCAAGTTCCGGGTCATCGACATGTTCGGCCAGGGCCTGGAATCGCTCACAACTTCGAGCCTCGATCAGGCCAGCTACCAGAAGGCGATCGACGGCCCGTTCCGGTTCGACTTTTTCGGATCAGGGCATGTAATCGACTGCCGTATTGGCTCGGCTTGAGTCGGCGAAAACGGATACCCCGGCGTTTCAAGAGATCGACTACCATGTGGAAATGTTCGAGTTCTTCGTTGACGATTTCGGTCATCTCCGGCAAAGTTCGCGGTCCTCGACATAGTGGAAGATGAGATTCAGGGCGGTCCCAGCGGCCTTCTTCTCGCAATGGGCGTGGTCAATGAGCACTTCTTCCAGGTTCGCGTCAACCTGGGCTAGCCAACTGGCATCGGTGGGAGATTGGAGATGCAGCATGAAAGAGCGATTGATAGGGTCAGGGAAAACTATGACGATTTTAATTTCAACCTAGCCGGAGGCATATCTGCCTCTGGGAGTCCAGGACAAACGGCTGGACCGGCTAGGGAGGGAGAGTCTCGGCATGGCGAAGTTCATCTATGGCACATCTCGCAGCGACCATCCGCTGGAACCAGAAAGGGGTGCAAACGCTTGACTCGCCAGATAGCTCGAACTCGCCAGCCCATGGCGACGTGAAGTTTTCGTTTCTCCACGGCTGCGAGAGTCTTGCGGACAACATCCGTGACAGAAGTGGTTGAAACGGCAGTATAACTTTGGGCAATTCGACGAAACAAATCGTCGGTAAAATGGCCACGTTCGAGCAACTGAGATGGGAAGAAGCCGGGCAGTACGACCGTGACACCGATTCCGGCAGCACGAAGCTCGCCAAAGAGTGTTTCTGAAATGGCAACAACTCCAGATTTCGAGATGTTGTAGGCCACCATGGAGGGAGCATTGAGCAGAGCGGCCACGGAGGCGATATTCACAATCGCACCTCCAGGGGCAGTTTCCCTCAGCCAGGGAACCATGGTATGGCATCCATTGAGCACGCCGAACAGGTTGACCTCGCATACGTGACGAATCTTGTCGAGAGGTGCGTCACCGATTTTGCCAGCCGAGCAGACTCCGGCATTGTTGACCAGCAAATCAACTCGTGCCCATTGAGAGCGAAGCTTCGCTACCAGGGCATCCCAGTCACAGAGGTCTGTCACATCGAGCGACTCTGCCTGTCCTTGTCCTCCCGAGCTTCGCATGGCGGAGAGCGTTTCCTCAGCTCCGTCGAGATCGACGTCTGCCACGACGACGTACCAACCCATGGTAGCCAATTGTTGGCAAAATTCCCTGCCTAAGCCACTGGCACCCCCGGTGACCACTGCAAGCCGTTGTCCCTTCGATTTGTCCATGTCCGTATGATAGCTAAACTGGTCTTTCGATGTCGTAGGTTTCTCTAAACTACCCAATCCACTGTTTGACCATTGCTGTTTTTAAGCCGCTAAACCGTGTAGTTCGATGTCGCGGGCTGGTCGTGGTCTTACTACAATCCTGACGCGGTCATTGGCAAACTGCAGCATAACAATTGTGTTCCAAATCGGAAGAGAGTTCTTCGTGTATCGAGTTTCGATGAGATTTCGAGTCCTGGCTAGCTTGCTCATAACCTCAGCCTGTAGCTGCAGCGAAGTGCTACCAGTGTTTTCTCAAACGGCTGATGACAGTCAGCGATTCGCAACCCGAGCTCAGGCAGGATCCACTCGAATTGTATCGGAGAACAATGCTTTTCGACCCAGGAAACCAAGCAATTCACCCAATACGATTGCTGCCAGCGGGTATTGCCTAGTCACTTTGCGAGATCAGCGTAAATGGATTCAGGGAAACCCGAAAACGGAGTTGATCCTTAATGGCAAGCGCTACTATTTTAACAAGTGTTCGGGAGCGAGACATTTTTGCAGCCAGCACGGAGCAGTATATACCCATACTGGACGGCGACTCCATTGTTGTCTTTGCAGAAACGGGTCAGCGTGCACCGGGCAATCTGCAATTTGGCCTGACATACCAGGATCGACTCTATTTCTTTCGGAGTGCCAAGGAGCAAGCCCTGTTCGAAGCAAACCCTGAGGAGTATGTAGATGCAGACTTGGTAGACCAAGGCTATTGTGTAGTGAGCAAAGTCGAAGAGCAAAAACAAGTTCCGGGAATACCGGAAACAGTTCTCACGGTCGACGGCCTTCGTTACTATTTTGCGTCAGATATGCATCGACGACTCTTTGCTGCGAAACCTCAGCGGTATGTGGTATCGACGGACGCGACTTCTCGAGATCTGCAAGTTCGTGCCGGCTCAGATTTGGGATTTCGCCAGAAGCATAGTTTTGACACACCTTCAGCCAAGAAGCAGGACCTGTCGCCTGCAGAGGCAGAAGCTCAGGAAGCGAGAGAACTCGTTAAGTTCGATGAATTGGAATCAGGATTTAACCACCGTCCGGCCGTTTCGGGCTATTGTATTGTTTCGATCCGCAAAGAGGGTGTCTGGGTTCGAGGGAAATCCAAGTTCAAGGCTATTCACGATGGCAAGTTATACTACATGGCTGGTGCCGAACAGTTGACAGCTTTTCTGGAAGATCCTCGCGAATTTACACCCGTGTTAGGAGGAGATAGTATCGTAACATTTGCCGAAACAGCCCAACGCAGACCAGGGATGCCTATCATCCGTTGATTGTGGGAACGAGGCTCTACTTGTTTGTCAGTGAGGATGGAAAAGACGGGCCTTCAAGGAGAAGCCCGGGCTCTATGAGAATGCTGATCTGGCTCTCGACGGCAATTGCATTGTTACGCAGGTGGAGCAGCACCGAGAAGTCCCCGGGTTGCCCACTTATGAAACAGTGTTTCAGGGGCTCCGCTATCGGTTTGCATCGCAAGGATTGCTGGAGCGATTTCTTGCCGGACCAGAAGCGTATGTCGAGCAATAATTGATTGGTTGCGAAGCAGAATTACTCACAGGTAGCCCAGTAGCCACCATGCGCGTGGTCAAACTGGGCAGCTTGACCTCGGCAGTTAAGATTGAACTTGCCGGCGTGATATACTTCTTTGCCCAGGACCCAAGTTCTCACAGGCCAGCCTGTAAGTGTTTCGCCATGCCAGGCACTCCAGCCGCACTTCAGAGTTGTTCCTCGTTACGCACTTTTTGGACGAGCGACAAATCGACCAGTACAAGATCCGCATCATATCCCTCGACGATGCGCCCTTTGTCGACGATGTCCCAGACCCGGGCCGGGGCGTCGCACATCCAGTGAACCACATCTGCAAGCGTACAATTTCCCAGATAGACCTGATTCAAGAGCAGCGCCAGGCTGTTTTCGACGCAGGGCATTCCCGACGGGGACTGCGGATAGGTTTGCTGCTTTTCTCCGAGTGTATGGGGGGCATGGTCGGTGGCGATTACTTGGATCAGACCGCTTTTCAATGCCTGCCAAAGCTGGGCGTTGTCTTGCTGTCTTCACGGAGGGATTTGTCTGCAACAAAGTTCCCAATCGTGGGTAATCTTCGCTGTTGAAGAACAAATGGTGAGGACATGCCTCGGCCGTGATGAGCCCCGTGATTGGCCAAGAATTCGATTTCTGCCCCCGTCGAAACATGGAGAACATGAAACCGATGGTGATGCCGTGCGCTAGATCGAGGGCACGGCGGGTGGCTGTGACAGCGGCATCCACATCACGAATGCGTGAGTGGTCGGCCACGTCATTGGTCCCAGCGAATCGTGCTTTGTTGGCTTGGACGGTTGACTTCATCTTCACAATGGGCTGTCAGTGGCAGGGTGGTTTCCGCGAAAATGCGTTCTAAGGCATCTTGCGAGTCAACGAGGAGATCTCCGGTACTGGAGCCGATAAAAATCTTGATGCCAGGTGTGTCAGTGGCTTCACGAAGTTCGTCGATATTCTCGGGGGTCGCCCCAATATAGAAGCCATAGTTAACCAGAGACTTCCCGGCAGCAAAGTCCCGCTTTTCTGCAAGCCGGTGTCGCGATGTTGTCGTCGGTACAGTGTTAGGCATTTCGAGGAAGGTCGTTATTCCTCCCTTAGCACAGGCTTGTGAGGCAGTGCTGAGATCCTCTTTGTGTGTTAGCCCAGGTTCGCGAAAATGCACCTGGTCATCAATCACGCCCGGGATCAGGTGCAAGCCTGTTGCATCGACGACTTCGTCAACACGAGTCTGAACCGCAGCATCCACGGTTGCAATACGATCGTTCTCGACCAACACAGCTACCGACTCAATGCCTGAAGGCAAGACGACTTGAGCGTTCTTTATGAGGAGTTTCACGTAGCATCTAACCGGATACGAGTTCATTGAGTAAGAATTCTACTATTCTTGCCGAAGTTGAAGCACTCGTCGACCCGCTCGCCTAATATCGAATTCTCCTCAGTCAGCTCGATCCCCATTCGACTTATGATTTGTTGTCGTGAAAGAGCTTAACCAGCCTTTACGTTTAAAGAAAAGCAACTGGCCGATTGACATAGCCGCCATGACGAACAATATCGCCGGATAGCCAAATCGCCATTCTAGTTCGGGCATGTTCCAGCCGGAGACTTCTGGATTGAAATTCATGCCGTACAAACCTGCCAGGAAACTCAGAGGAATAAAGATCGTCGAGATGATTGTCAGCACCTTCATCACTTCATTCATGCGGTTGCCAACTTCTGTTGAGTAAAAGTCGCGCAGATCGGAACAGGCTTCGCGATAGCTTTCTAGCGAATCAATGATTCTTATGACATGATCGTGGCAATCCCGAAGATAAATACTTGTTTCAGGAGCAATAAGCCAGTCGTGTCGGTTGGTCAGCGAATCGACCGCGTCGCGAAGAGGCCAGACAATTCGTCGCAAGAGCCGTAGGTCGTGCCTCAATCCATGCAGGCGGATAATTAAAGGGCGTGAGGGCCCTGCTTCCAGTTCAACGTCAATTCGATCAATGGCTTCGCCAATTCTCTCCAGAGAAGGAAAGTAACTGTCGATCAGCGCGTCGAGCAGCGCAGTACATCAAATAGTCAGTTCCCGAGTCGCGCAATGCGCGGCCAGTGAATTGCAAACGATCGCGAATCGTGTCGAAACAATCGCTTGGGTGCTCACGCCAGCTGATTACGAAGTCTTTGCCGATAAAGAAGCTGGCCTGCTCAAACGTATGCTTTTTCCCATGGCGGGGAAACTGGCACACGATAAACAGATGGTCCTTAAAGGTCTCGACCTTGGCTCGTTGAGGGATGTTTACAACATCTTCAAGTGCCAACCGATGGATTCCGAACAACGTGCCAACCTGCTCGAAAAGCTTTTCATCGCCCATCCCCACAATGTCGACCCACTGGACGGGGTATTTTCCACGCATTTGCTGAACATCTTCGATGGAGCAATTGGCCCTCTCATCGATATCCGCCGGTCCATAGCACGTCATGCGTATTGTGGGTGGGATTGCGTCGGTGGGAGATATGAATTGCCCCTGGCCGAGACGCCGGTTTTGACTTTCGGCGGTAGCCCTTGGTGAACATGCTGGTGTCGGTATCGGATTCGGTGTAAGTTTCGAGTTCTAGTTGCTCCATGGAGAATCTCGCATAATGGATTGTGTAATTCGGATTTCTTTGATCATCTTAGCCCTGCTACGGCTGAGAATCATCCCCAATCCTGACAGGTGAGTCACGAGTCGCATACAATACTCCCTGAGAAGTCGCCCCGGTGAAAAGTTGGCGGTGATGCAGTCCATGATACGATTCGCTATAATCAGAGCGGAGTAATCGGCATCTCTCCGAATGACAACAAGCAATCCGCCCGGAAAACCCGCTCAAATTCGTATGTATATGCCCAGCGAACCCATTGAAATAAAAGTCACTGCCAACGTGGGGACAGTCGTCCTCAATCGTCCCGACCACGGCAATGCACTTGCGCAGCTGATGGTGCGACAACTTGCGGATGCTTTTGAAGAGCTTTACCAAGAGAAACGGGTCCCGCGATTATTCTCACGGGTGCGGGAGATACTTTTTTCGCCGTGGCGAGGTCAACCCGTACCGGGTAGATGGCGATCTGGTAGCGGGCTGGGATGCGGCCAGCTCCTTCTGCCGCGGCCGTTCGGCGGCGCTGCGCGGAAACATCTGGCCCATCTGCGTGCATGACGGGAATCAACCCGAGCAGCTTCCGGTTCATCTCGCCACGAGTGGGTGGCCCACAGTTGCCTGCCGACCACCCGCTCCTGGCGTTCTAGCATCTCAAGTACTCAACGACCTCGAGCTCTTCGAACAGCTCGAAACGAGGAACGCTGGCCACACCCGCTTCGGCCATTGCCTCCTTGAGCACAGGGCTGTTGATGAACGCCTGGGCCGTATCGACGGTGTCAAAGCCGTGGATGATCGGCGAGGTTGTTGGGGTTGTCGACATTGCGATTGACTCGGCCGAATCGGGCGCCGAGCGCACCCTGGTCGATCGCGTCGTACACGGCCTTCCACCTCGGGTAATCCTGCACGTTGTGGTTGGCGGCAAGCATATACATAAGCGTTCCTTTCTAGGTGCACAAGGACCAGCATCTCCGATCCGACGCTGCCAAGCATGGATCGCAAGCGTTTGCTCAGCGTTTGCCCGAGAATCGACCGCCCTGCTGGCACAGGACGAGCCGGTATCCGGCACGCACCGCATATGCCAGCAGCCGCTGCGCCAGCATCTCAGGCTGGGCGAGTGCTACCAGACGACCGCCGGGTACCACGTCGACGACGAGACACAGGTAGTCCGACACGGGTGGCGAGAGCAGTTAGATGATGGCTTAGGCTTCAGCCCAGCCACGACTTTCTGAACCGCTTGCGCATGTTGCCTGCTGGCACCAGTGTGTGGTCATGGATGCAATGCAGAGTGATCTGCTCAGAGATGGCACCAGGGTCCGAATCCTCGATGCCGCGACCGAAGGGGCGACGGCTGCTGAGCTGGCTGCGGCGGTGGGGATTCCGGTAACCCGTGTCTATCACCACATCGACAAACTGGTGGCTGTTGGCCTGCTGGAGGTCGTGCGAACTGAGAAACGGGACGCAGCCGTTGCCGCGGTCTATCGGGCGACTAGAGGGGTTCTGACCCGGCGTGGGGATCGGAAGGACATCGAGTACACGCTGAGCGACGCGCTCCGTGACCTTGTGGACTCGCCCGCCGATTCGATCCGAGTGGCCGGTCGAACTGTGACCCGGATGACCCGTGGCCAGGCCCGCGACCTGACCGAGCAGATTGCAGCGCTTGCCGACGAGATCAGGGAACGGGACGAACCCGACGAGGGTGATCTGGTTGGCCTGACATATGTTGTCGCTCCGATTGTCAGGCCACGTGGTCCAGTGGTGACCATGAGGGTGGCAGAGGCATCAGATATCGAGTTTGTGCAACGAATCGTCTATGAAGCGCTGTTGTGGAATCCGGATGCGTCGATTCCGCCGATCGAGCAGATCGTGGATCATCCCGAGTTTGCCCGCTACCACCGGGATTGGGGAAGGCCGGGGGACGCGGGTGTGCTAGCCATGGTCGATAACCAGGTGGTCGGCGGAGCCTTCTACAGGCTCTTTACCGAAGACGACCACGGCCACGGGTATGTCGATCCCGACACACCCGAGATTGCGATCGCCATTTGGGGAGTACCTCGAGGCAGAGGAGTGGGTTCGGCGCTGTTGGACGCTCTCCACGAGATGGCCGGAGAGTCCGGGTTCATGCAGCTGAGCCTCTCCGTCGATAAGCCAAATCCTGCAGGTCGCCTGTATCGCCGCCACGGCTACATCGTGCATTCCGCCGGCGACGGCAGCTTTGTGATGACCCGCAAGCGATAGTGGCCTTGCTCGCTGCGTTGAGCTGGGGTCCTCTCCGGTTGTGGGATCTCAGGTAGTTGTTGCTATCGCCGCAGCCAACACCTCCGTTTGTCGCAGGATCTCCCCAGCCATGGTCATATCCATAGTCGAGTACCGCGTCGATAGCTCCCCAGTTCAGCCGGCGAGACAAGATACCGGGAACCCCTGCCACTACTCCCTGTCACAGGGGTCTTCTATCCCATCGCTGGCCATTCGAGCAACCTACCGCACCCAAGTGCACTTATTGTGTCCTCGCATCAAGGAGGAGAAGAATGCGGCGGCTGCTGATCGCCACTGTTGTGGCAGCAACATTCTTGGTACCGATCGACGTTGCAACCGCAAGCGAGGTCGTCGAGACGGTCCTGGTGAGCCGGGGAACCGACGGCACCCTGAGCAACGGTCGCGACGTAGACCCGACAATATCGGCAGACGGCAACATGATCGCCTACAAGTCAGGTTCCACCAACCTCGTCCCCCACGACTACAACGGCGTCGAGGATATCTTCGCCTACGACCGTAGCGCTGGAGATACTTTCCTGGTGTCGCTCGGCATGGGTGGTTCCTCCGCCAACGGCCACAGCCGTGCTCCGGCAATATCTGCTGACGGCAACATCATTGCCTACATTTCCGACGCTACCAACATCGTCGCTAACGACACCAACGGGTTCGTGGATGTCTTCGCATACGATCGCAGCACTGGCCTCACAAGACGGGTATCCGTTGCCAGCGACGGCAGCGAAGGCAACGCCAACAGCGGCACGCCGTCTGTATCGGGAGATGGCAACATCATTGTCTTTCAATCCGATGCTACCAACCTCGTCGCAAACGACACCAACAACAGGTCCGACATCTTTGCCTACGATTTTGCCACCGGCACGACGACCCGAGTGTCGGTCGCTTCAGACGGCGCCCAGGGCAACCAGATCAGTAGCAATGCAGCGATCTCCGCAGATGGCAGCACTGTCGTCTATGAATCTTTTTCCAGCAACCTCGTTCCGAACGACACAAACACCGCGTCCGACATCTTTGCCTACGATCTCGCCACCGGCACCACCACCCGCGTCTCGGTGGCCAGCGACGGATCCGACCTTGGTTTTCAATCAACGCGGCCAGCCGTTTCTGCTGACGGCATGATCATTGCGTATATGTCCGGCGATATCTATGCGTACGACCGCAACACCGGCAATAGAACTCCAGTGTCCGTAGGCGTCGACGGTACCCAAGCCGACGTAGGCAGTTGGTATCCGGCGGTTTCCGGGGACGGCTCCACCATCGCGTACAGTTCGGCCGCCACCAACTTGGTCCCGAACGACACAAACAATGAACCGGACGTCTTCGTCTATAACCTCATCGATGGCACTACCACGCGGGTATCTGAAGCCGCCGACGGGACCGAGTCCAATGATGAGAGCCAGCGTCCTGCGATCTCCGCAGACGGCACCACGGTCGCATACTCATCCGATGCCACCAATCTGGTGTCCGGCGACGTGGGCCCGTACATCAACATCTTTGTCACCGACACAGACAACGCCCCTGAGGTGTCGGGCTTCGATGCGACGATCACTGAGAACATGCCGGTTGGAAGCGAGTTGGGTACTGTCGCAGCCAGCGACGCCGACGGCGATCCACTGTCCTACGGCATCACCAGCGGCAACGAAACCGGCGTGTTTGCGATCGACGACACCGGATCGGTCATCCTGGTTGGCACTCTCGACTACGAAACCACGAGCCACTACGACCTCACGGTGACCGTCTCTGATAGCGAGATGTCTGATACCGCAACAGTGACTATCGACGTCAGCAACGTCAACGAGCCTCCAACCATCTCTGGTCTCACCACCACGGTCGCAGAGAATGCGCCGATTGGCACGGTGCTTGGCACCGTGCCTGCATCTGATCCGGAGAACGATGGCCTCACGTTTGCCATCATCACCGGCAACGACAACGGGGTGTTTGCCATCGACAACGATGGTGTTGTCTCTGTGGCGGGCGCCATCGACTACGAGACCACGAGTTCATACGACCTGAATGTCGAGGTCTCGGACGATGAGCTGTTTGATACCGCGATCGTGACCGTCGATGTCGTCGACGTCAACGAGGCACCAACAGCTGAAGATTTCGACACGACCGTCCCGGAGGACACTGCCACTGGAACCGAACTGGGTACAGTCACCGCATCTGACCCCGACAACGACCCGTTGTCGTTCGCTATCACCGCCGGCAACCATGCCGGGCTATTCAGCATCAACGGCGCCGGCGTGGTCACGCTGGCAGCGGCTGTCGACTACCAAACCGCCATGCAGCATGTGCTGACGGTGACCGTTTCTGACGGTGAACTGTCCGACACCGCAACGGTCACGATCAATGTCACGGAGACAGACGACGTCGACCCCGATGTCGGCCCGTTCACCGACATCGTCGGCTCGATCTTTACTGTTGACATCGAGTGGCTGGCGACCTCCGGGATCACCCAGGGGTGCAACCCACCGGTCAATGATGGGTTCTGCCCCGACGACTTCGTGACTCGTGGACAGATGGCCGCCTTCCTCGTCCGCGGCCTGGACCTGCCGGCCACCAGCGACGACTACTTCGGCGATGACGACGGGATGATCTTCGAGGACGCCATCAACCGGCTCGCAGCCTCCGGGATCACCAAAGGCTGCAACCCGCCGACGAACGACACGTTCTGCCCGAACGGGAATGTCACCCGAGGACAGATGGCCGCCTTCCTCGTGCGGGCGCTCGGCTACGACGACGGCGCTGGCGGCGATCAGTTCACCGATGACGACGGCTCGATCTTTGAGGATGCCATCGACAAGCTTGCCGCCGCCGGGGTCACCCGAGGCTGCAACCCACCAGCTGATACCGACTACTGCCCCAACAAGAACGTCACCAGAGGCCAGATGGCGGCCTTCCTACACCGAGCCTTCGGGTAGCGGGGGAAGCTGATCCAGCCTTCCGGGTTGTTGGCGACGAGCTGAGGCCACGAATTGGGTGGTGAACACGGCGGTGTCCGCCGGCGAGGAACGGCGCCCGGTCCAGTGCCGCCATGGCCGATAGCTCCATTACAGGTAGGTCGCCGGGCGTCGCGCACCGTCTGTCAGGCTCGGCCACTGTTGCAAGGTGGCTGGCCAGACCGTCGAGGAAGAGGTTGAGCCCGAAGTCGAACTCGTCGCCGAATTGGTAGTCGTCCCTTATGAAGTGTTCGATCGTGAGCTCCTTGAGATGGGGCAAGCCTTCGAAGGCCGCCTCCAGTGCAACAGCCTGAATGGTTTGATGATCTGGTTGGTCCTCGTGGGAGCGGGAGGCTCACCTCCTGCAGTGTACAAACCCTGTAGACGTAGGCGTCGAATGCCGTGAAGGCGTGAGCGGTCAGCGGAATCGAGAATCCGGCCGCTCGCAGGGTCCCTATGACTGCGTCGTGGCGGGCGAGGGTTGCCGGTCCTGGGGTCGGTCGGGGTGTCTACTAAGCCGAGAGCCCAAGGGTGTCGGAGTAGCGTGCGACGAGCTGAGTGTGCGTGCTCCCACATCTCTCGATGCCATTCGTTGCCGACGGTAGGAACGCCGATCCCTCTTCGAAGACAATGTCAACCATCGCGACCAGCAACGCCTCCTTGCCATCGATGTATCGGGAACACCGACGGGGGGGCGACCTGGAGCTCGTCTGCCAGCGACCGCATTGTCAGGCCTGCAAGGCCACTCTCGTCGGCGACGGTCATGGCTGCCTTGATGATCCGATCACGGCTGAGGGGAGCCTTTGTTTCCATCATCGTTCTGTCTTCGCCTCGTGGCGTTTGACAATATTCTACTAAGTAGACATACTAAGTATGCGTACTAAGTATACCGACGAGGTCATCGGCCACGCAACCCACAGACACCTACACAGGAATCAGCAATGCCCCATCCAGCCAGCCCGACAAAGACGAGCGACATCCAGCAGAAAGACCCACGCCACGGGAGTCCAATGACCACTACGGCCACGGGAAGGTGGATAGGGAGCGCTGTTCCTGGCCGCATTCGCGTTGTACGGCATCGGCGCTCTCCTCATTGAACAGGCAGCCGGCTCCGGCGCAAAGTGCGAATGAGATCCTGGCGTCGGAGTCACAGATACGCATCGGGGCTCTGCTCGTCGTTGCGAACTCAATTGCGATCGTTGCCATCGGAGCTCTGATGTATCGACTGGCAACGGGCTCGGGACAGCTTATGTCAGGCTGGCCTATCTGGGCGCTCGGGTATTCGAAGGGGTCTTCCTGGCTCTCACTGCGGTCTTCGGGCTGGCCACGATCACCGCAGCCGAGTCGGGTAGCGCCAACATCGTGAGCGTCCTGGCCGAAGGCGGCAACTGGTCCTATCAGATCGCCATGATCGGCCTTTGCGCCGGCAGCATCCCGTCGTCCTCGGCCGTGAGATCCACAGGCTATGCCACGCTGGCTTGGGCTCTGGGGTGTCGTGGGCTATGCGATCTTCGGCGCCGGCGCCGCACTCGAGCTCTTCAACGTCTCAGCGGGGGTGCTCGTCGATACCCGGCGGCATCTTCGAGATCACCTTTGCCGTTGACCTGCTCTGGAAGGGCGTGCTGGCCCCGTCTACCGACGTGTGACGCCGTAGCCACTTCAGCCTCCCACCCGTCACCTCGGGGAGAGCCGTTAGCCAGGCATCCTCGATCGTCACCTTGGTGGAAAATCTGAGCCGCTGCTGCAGTCCGGCGATGCCTCGTCCATCAGGCCCTGCGGGGTGTCGAGGGCAACGAGTTCGCCACCGTCGATGAGCGCCAGCCGGTCGGCAAGTCTCTCAGCCTCCTCCATGAAATGGGTGACGAGGATGATGGTGACGCCGCCGCCTCGCAGCTCCTCCACCAGTCCCCAGATCTCCCGCCGGGCCTGTGGGTCGAGACCCGTGGTCCGCTCGTCGAGGATCACGGCACGCGGCCTTCCCACTAGAGCGGCGGCGATCGAGACACGTTGCTGCTGACCACCCGAGAGACGAGAGAGGGTGTCGGCCTTCTCTCCGAGGCCGAGACGCTCGAGCAGCGTTTCCACATCGAGGGCTTCCGGGTAGAAGGCGGCGAAGGTCTCGACGATCTCCTTCACCTTCACCCGGTCCTGGAAGCGGCTCTCCTGAAGCTGAACACCGAGACGGGCCTTTACTTCCGCCCTGTCTACCAGCGGATCGAAACCGAAGACCGTCACTGTCCCCGCATCCGGAGTGCGAAGTCGGCGATGGACTCCACCGTCGTGGTCTTGCCGGCGCCGTTGGGCCCGAGGATGGCGAATATCTCGCCTTCGTCGACGGCGAAAGAGATGTTGTCGACAACGGTCTTGCCGTCGTACACCTTGGTCAGACCATCGACCTCGATCACAGGCACGAATTCACTCCCCAGCACGTTCGGTGCCGGGG
The DNA here is from genome assembly GCA_963777645.1 of uncultured bacterium. Taxonomy (GTDB): domain Bacteria; phylum Actinomycetota; class Acidimicrobiia; order Spongiisociales; family UBA5794; genus JAAETI01. The sequence goes on from CAVZRA010000003.1 coordinate 42,617, forward strand.
ACCCTACCAGGGATCCCGGTCACGGCGACGGTCGGTGCCCCCCGAGGACGCAGTACTCGTTGCCCTCTGGATCGGCCAACACCACCCAAGGTACGTCGCCATGGCCAATGTCGACACGGGATGCGCCATGTGCGATGAGCCGCTTGACCTCGGCGTCCTGATCCTCGGGACGGAAATCGAGATGAAGGCGGTTCTTGGTCTGCTTTTGCTGGGTGACCGCCTGGAACATGAGCCCCGGGAGCTGATCGGCCTCTGGTCGAATCTCGAACTCGTCGGGATCATCGTTGCCGATGACCCACCCGAGCGCTTCGAGCAACCAGCGGCCGAGCGCCACTGGATCGTGCGCATCGATGACAATCTGTTCCACTCGAGACCCATGGGATGACCATACCGCTCGTCAGTCCTTGCGGTCGACCGCTCCGTTGTTTCAGTCTGGAGAAGCGGACGGCGCCAACTGCCTGAGCGCCTGTGGGCGACCTGCCCGTTGCGGACCGGGACCAGCCCGTTCATCGCCCACATCTGCCGGCGAACCTATATCCATCCCAGGAAGCCGGCGAACACGACCATCATCACAGCGTCCAGCGCGGCAAAGGTCCCGATGAAGGTGGTCCGCTGCCTGGGCTTGGCGTCGTAGCAGTAGGCGGCGGCCAGGAAGAAGGGGATGTAGACGAGCAGGAAGACGGGGATAGATCCCCACCAGGAGTAGACCCAGACGAAAGCCGGCGTCTTTGCCAGGAAGATCTCGATTACGGCGAAGAGGGCCGCATTCCCGATCACAAACAACAGGCGGTTGTTGAGACCGAAGACCTTCAGCTTGGGGTCATCGGGCAGCACTTTGCTCAAGACGAGGCCGGCTATCGAGAACATGAGGCTCAGCTCTATGCCCACCCCGACCAGGATCAAGAACGATGTGCCGGTCGGCACCGTCCACAGGGCGTCGCCGCTGAAGTGCTGGATGAGTGCATTCAGGATCTCGAAGAACCAGTGCACGACATAGAGGCCGAGCCCGGCAGCGATGCCCTTCCAGTTCTTCTTGGAGATCTCGTTGGTGTACACGTAGACCACCAGTGCCAGGAAGGTGATCACATACCACTGGAAGTTGTCGCCCGTTCGCAGGATGTCGAGTGCGGCTTCGGTCGCAGAGGCCATGGATGTCTCCAATGGAAAGGGGATTCGGGTGTCCGTTGGTCCAGCATAAATCCTGCAAGCGAGCGTCCCTGATTGGGGTTTCGTGAGAGGGCCGCCGTGTCTCGTAATGTGTGCGTATGAGCCGAGTGAGAATCCTCCCAGGGATCTGGCACGACCGTCTGACTGTCAACGCCGAGCGAGCGATCTTTCACCAATGGGGGCAACTCGAAGCTTCGGGCTGTATCGACAATTTCCGCATTGCAGCCGGCGAAGCCGAAGGATTCCGTGAGGGCTGGTTCTTCGCCGACTCGGACGCCTACAAGTGGCTCGACGCGGCGGCGCGTATCCACGCCACCGATCCCAGCGAGCGCCTGGCGACTCTGATGGATGGCTTCATCGGTCTGCTCGGGCGGGCCCAGCAACCCGATGGCTACATCTACACCTACAACCAGATCCATTTCCCGGAGTCCCGCTGGGCCAACTTGCAGGTCGAGCATGAGCTGTACTGTCACGGCCACCTGATTGAGGCGGGCGTCTCGCACAACGAGGCCACGGGACGCACCGAAATGCTCGAAATTGCCCGGAGGGCAGCAGCCCGCATCGTGGCGGATTTCGGGGGCAAAGGGCCTGCCGATACGCCGGGTCATCAGGAGATCGAGGTTGCCCTGCTGCGGTTGTACCGGCTCACCGGACAGGCCGACTATCTGGGCCTGTCCACGCAGTTCATAGAGCAGCGCGGCCGCATACCACGGTTTGGTCTCTCGATCTTCCGGCAGAACTCGAGGGCCGAGAAGAGAAAGAAGGTCATCGGGGCGCAGCGGCAGGAGTACATGGCCGCCCACCCGGAGTACTCCCCATCCCGAGTTCCCGAGGGGAACGAATCCAAGAAGCCGTGGCACGCCAGGCCGCGCTGGATGCTGAGTGCCCTCAACGGCGAGTACTTCCAGCAGCACGCCCCGATCCGACTTCAGACAAAGCCGGTGGGTCACTCGGTCCGGTTTGCCTACATGGAGACGGCAGCCGCAATGCTGGCGCGAGACAGCAGCGACCCGTCTCTGCTGGATGCCCTCGAGCGAGCCTGGGATCACATGGTCACCAGGAGAATGTATGTCACAGGTGGGATCGGGTCATTGCCGCTGTCGGAAGGCTTTGGTCGAGACTACGAGCTCGATCCGGAGGTCGCCTACGCCGAAACCTGTGCCGCGCTGGGCAGCATGTTCTGGAACTGGGAGATGGCCCGAGCGACGGGCAAGTCGCAGTACAGCGATCTGTTTGAGTGGCAGCTATACAACGCTGCCGGGGTTGGCATGGGATCCGACGGTTCGACCTACTTCTACAACAATCCATTGACGTGCCGGGGAGGCGTGGAGCGGAAACCGTGGTACGAGATCTCTTGTTGCCCATCCAACATCTCGCGCACCTGGGCCGACCTGCGGAAGTACCTGTATACGAGTGACGAGAGTGGCGTCTGGGTGCACCAATACGTCAACAGCGATGTGGTGCTCGAGGGGTGCGGCTCCGCCAGGCTCGAGGTCGAGACCGGGCTGCCATGGCGAGGGAATGTCCGGATCGAAGTCACTCCCAATGTGCGCCCCGATTTCGACCTAGACGTGCGCATCCCTTCCTGGGCGAGCGGTGGCTCGTTGCGAGTGAATGGGGAGGAACAAGATCTCCCGATCGTGGATGCCGCGGCCGGTGAGCGAACTGCTTCAGGTTACGACCCGCGGACCAGTCGCTTCCACAAGATCCGGCGGACTTGGCAAGCCGGCGATGTGGTTGAGATCGACTTCGAAGTGGCCATCGAACTGCGCAGAGCGCATCCAAAGGTGAAGGGGCATGAAGGCCTAGTGGCCATCACAGCCGGCCCGCTGGTTTACTGCCTCGAGAGCGTCGACAACCCCGATGTGGACATCCACAGCGTCCGGGTCGACCCCGACTCACTCGCCCGGCATTTCGATCGAGATCTACTCGGCGGCACAGGCGTGATCACCGCGAGGACGTCGGGACTCGAAACCGTTGGTCCTCATTCCATATCACCTCTGGGGAAACCGGAGACCGTCGCAGATGACGGTGTGGGTGAGGTCCGGCCACGAGACCCGATCGCGGTGACTGGTCGTATCGCCTGGGAGCCTCTACGGCAATTCGGGTGGTCTCGCCGATAGCGACGGGACCACCCGAATGACGGATCATGTCGATCGTGCTTCTAGTACTCGATGGCGTCGACTTCTTCATAAAGCTCGATACGCGGCTCGCTCGTGATTCCTGCGGACGCGATGGTGGCCTGGAGCGAAGGATTGGTGAGGAACGTTTGGGCGACTTCGGCGCTGTCGAAGCCTTGGACGATCGTGACGTTGTTCGGGTTCTCGACATTGCGATTGATCCGGGCGAACCGGACACCGAGCGACCCGTGATCGAACGCGTCGAAGACCGCCTTCCATTTGGCGAAGTCCTCGATATCGTGATTGACGATTACTACGTGCATGTCTTGGCCTTCCTGATATGCCCTCGAGGGGTGGCTCGCCGCCGGACGGATCCGTGCAGCCGGCGAGCCGATGAGTTGCGCTGCCTCGGGATCGGCCTATCCGATCCACTGAGCCCAAGTATCCCGAGCGACCGTTTGTGTAGCGTTTGCGAGTCCTGGACCTGAGACACCGATGGAGGTGTCAGACCAAGGACTCGCATCACGCGCGACGATGGGGGGACGGAACCTTCCTGTTTGCGCCTGAGAGATGCACGCGGCATACGAACGCGCCCGCAGTTTGCGGCATTGGGGCTCGACTACGCTGGTTGGGTGTTGCTACCCGGGGCTCGCATGGTCAGTGCACCGAACCGCGTCCTCACCGTCAACGGTGGATCAACCAGTATCAAATTCGCTCTCATCGACATGGAGCCGGCTGAGAGACAAGTCTTGTCCGGCTCTCTCGACGATATCGGCGAGCCGACCGGCAGCATGCACGTCGTCGGGTCGGGCGGAACAGCCCTCGTCACTCGATCCTTGTCGCTGCGCGACCACCGGTCGGCGCTTGGCGAGTTGCTCGACTGGCTCGAGCACCACAAGGGAGGGCACCAACCGGACGCCGTTGGCCATCGTGTCGTACACGGCGGAGCCGAGCTGGTCGAACCGGTGCGGATAACCGACTCCGTCATCGACAGGCTCCAGGCTGTCGCCGATCTGGCTCCCGATCACCTACCCGGCGAGTTGGCCGCGATCGCGGCCATTCACCACGATTTCCCACATGTGCCTCAGGTCGCCGCGTTCGACACAGCCTTTCACACGACCATCACCGGTCCTGCCGCCACGTTCCCGCTCCCGCGCCGGCTCACCGACGAAGGCGTCCGACGCTACGGCTTTCACGGCCTTTCCTGCGAATACATCATGCAGGAGCTCACAGGCATTCCCGGCGTAGAAACGAGCGGACGCATCATCATCGCCCACCTCGGTGGTGGTGCTTCGATGACCGCGGTTCACGACGGGAAGAGCATCGACACCACGATGGGCCTCACCCCCCTCGGCGGGCTCATGATGGGAACCCGGACTGGCGATCTGGACCCCGGCGTGCTCATCTATCTCCTCCGTCGTGATGCCTTCGACGTCGCCGAGCTGGACACGATCCTCAACCACGAATCCGGGATGCTCGGTGTATCGGGCATCTCTGCCGACATGCAAGAGCTGCTAGGCCGTCAGTCGGATTCACCCGAAGCGGCAGCCGCCATTGATCAGTTCGTCTATATCGCCCGCAAGCATCTTGCCGGGCTGATCACGGCACTGGGTGGGCTCGACATTCTCGTTTTCACGGGCGGTATCGGCGAGCACGCCCCCGAGATCCGACGCCGCATCTCCGATGGCCTCGAATTCGCCGGTATCGAGATCGACACCGAGGCCAACCTCGACAACGCCGCGGTGGTCTCAACCGGGGACAGTGCGGCCACCGTTCGAGTAATCCACACCGACGAAGAGCTGATGATCGCCCGCCATACACACGCGGTGCTCACCCCCTCTCCTACAGAGCCTCGAAAAAGGAGACACACATGACTGATAGCCACGACCCCACAGGGCCGCTTTCTTCGGAGCAGTTGTGGCTCATGGACGACTACTGGCGGGCTTCCCTGTATCTGTGCGCAGGGATGCTCTATCTCGAGGACAATCCACTGCTGCGCGAGCCGCTGCGCGCCGAGCACATCAAACATCGGCTGCTCGGGCATTGGGGGTCGGACCCCGGCCAGACTTTCACCTGGGTACATCTGAACCGTCTCATCACCGAGCACGATCTCAACATGATCTACATCTCCGGTCCCGGTCACGGCGCTCCCTCGATGCTCGCACACGCCTACCTGGAAGGTACCTATTCGGAGGTGTATCCGGACATGTCTGCCGACGAGGAGGGCATGCAGCGGTTCTTCAAGCAGTTCTCGTTCCCCGGCGGCATCGGCAGCCACTGCACTCCCGAGACGCCCGGCTCGATCCACGAGGGCGGAGAGCTCGGATACAGCGTCTCCCACGCCTTTGGGGCGGCCTACGACAACCCTGATCTGATTGTTGCGGTGATGGTTGGAGATGGCGAGTCGGAGACCGGGCCGGCGGCGACCGCATGGCATTCGAACAAGTTCCTCAATCCGGCACGTGACGGCGCCGTGCTGCCAATCCTCCACCTGAACGGGTACAAGATCGCCAACCCGACGATCCCAGCCCGGATCAGCCACGAGCAACTGGAACATCTGATGCTGGGATACGGTTGGCGACCCTACTTCGTCGAGGGTGATCAGCCCGAGTTGATGCACCAGGCGATGGCGACCGCTCTCGATGCGGCACTGGCCGACATCCAGGACATCCAGCACCGAGCCCGCACCAACGGCATCGAACGATTGCCCGAGTGGCCGATGATCGTGCTGCGGTCGCCGAAAGGATGGACAGGACCGCGCGAGGTCGATGGACACCGGGTCGAAGGTTTCTGGCGTGCCCATCAGATCCCGTTGCAGGTGCACGATAACCCTGCCCATCTGCCTCAGTTGGAGACGTGGCTGCGCAGCTATGAGCCCGAGCGTCTCTTCGACGACAAAGGGCACCTCTCCGAGAAGTTGCAGGCGCTTGCCCCTGTTGGCTCCAGCAGGATGAGTGCCAACCCGGTAGCTAACGGTGGCGTGCTGCGACGCAACCTCCACCTTCCCGACTTCCGCGACTATGCCGTCGAGGTCACCAAACCCGGCACCGTATCGGTGGAGAACACTCATGTGCTGGGCTGCTTGCTGCGTGACGTTCTGAAGAACAACCCTGAGACATTCCGTTTTTTCTGCCCCGACGAGACTGCGTCGAATCGTCTCGACGCCGTCTATGAGGCGAGTGAGAAGGCATGGATGGCCGAGATTCTCCCCGAGGACGCCGACGGCACCCACATCTCACCCGATGGGCGGGTGATGGAGATGCTCTCCGAGCATACGCTCGAGGGCTGGCTGGAAGGGTATCTCCTCAGCGGTAGGCACGGATTCTTCGCCTCGTATGAGGCATTCATCCATGTCATCGACTCGATGTTCAATCAGCATGCCAAGTGGCTGGAGAAGGCGCGCGCCATCCCGTGGCGGGCGCCGGTGTCTTCACTGAACCTGCTGGTTACTTCGACGGTTTGGCGCCAGGATCACAACGGCTTCAGCCATCAGGACCCCGGTTTCCTCGATGTCGTTGTCAACAAGAGCCCGGGGGTGACCCGCATCTACTTGCCACCGGACGCCAACACGTTGCTGTCGACCGCCGACCACTGTCTGCGCAGCACCGACTATGTGAACGTGATCGTCGCCGACAAGCAGGAGCACCTCCAATACCTCACCATGGAGGAGGCGATTCAACACTGCACCAAGGGCATCGGCATCTGGGACTGGGCAAGCAACGACGATGGAGTTGAGCCCGATGTGGTGATCGCGTCTGCCGGTGATGTGCCGACGATGGAGGCGCTCGGAGCGACTGCGTTGCTGCGGGAACATTTCCCGGACCTCAAGGTGCGGTTCATCAACGTTGTCGACTTGTTCCGTCTGGTACCCCGTAGCGAGCACCAGCACGGGCTCTCCGACTACGATTTCGACAGCCTGTTCACCGTCGACAAGCCGGTGATCTTCAACTTCCACGGTTACCCGTATCTGATTCACCGGCTCGCTTATCGCCGTACCAACGCACACAATTTCCACGTCCGCGGCTACACCGAGCACGGGAACATCAACACACCGATGGAGTTGGCGATTCAAAACGGAATCGACCGTTTCCACCTCGTGATCGATGTCATCGACCGGGTTCCCCGGCTCCGCGTTGCCGGAGCACACGTGAAAGAGAAGATGCGTACCGAGATCATCGAGAACCTGGCGTTTGCCTACCGGGAGGGATACGACAAGCCCGAATTCTCCAACTGGACCTGGCCGCAGCCCACCGGTTGAGGCGGATCCGGGAACCCTCGCGCTACTGGTCGAGTCCATCGAGGAGGGTGATCCGGGTTGCCGCGGTCCGTGATCGGTCCGGTCGGATCAGTCTTCATCGAGGTCTGGGGCCGCCGCGACCATCGTCGCACGCCCATTGCCCAGAAGACGCTGGCCGGATGTGTGCAGGTCTGCGCCATTGGGTTAGAGGTTCCCGAGGCCGACCGTTGCCAGCTCGACTAATGCATCCCGCGGCTCGGCCAGCTCCGAGTAGCCGCCGTTGACACCAACGGCGAAGAACCTGCCATTCCCGGCGTCGACCGCGATCAGCGCGGAATGCCTGCATGTACACCGCCGACTCGCCGATACCGGCGATCATCTCGCCCTCTTCATCCAGGTACGCCGTGTACAACGAGGCGGCCCCGGAGAACCGACCTTGACCGTCCTCGATGGCAACGAAGATCGACACCCCGGTATCCGTGCCCAGGTCGTAGGCACACGTGACCGGGCCGTCTTCTCGTCCCGCGTCGGCTGTGAGGCCGGTTGCCGCACCCACGTCCTCGGCGGTGAGGAGGTCGCACGGTCTGGCATCAAGCGGCACAACCTCACTGGCTGTGCCCGCCGTCGTAGTCGATGGCGTCGACTTCTTCATAAAGCTCGATACGCGGCTCGCTCGTGATTCCTGCGGACGCGATGGTGGCCTGGAGCGAAGGATTGGTGAGGAACGTTTGGGCGACTTCGGCGCTGTCGAAGCCTTGGACGATCGTGACGTTGTTCGGGTTCTCGACATTGCGATTGATCCGGGCGAACCGGACACCGAGCGACCCGTGATCGAACGCGTCGAAGACCGCCTTCCATTTGGCGAAGTCCTCGATATCGTGATTGACGATTACTACGTGCATGTCTTGGCCTTCCTGATATGCCCTCGAGGGGTGGCTCGCCGCCGGACGGATCCGTGCAGCCGGCGAGCCGATGAGTTGCGCTGCCTCGGGATCGGCCTATCCGATCCACTGAGCCCAAGTATCCCGAGCGACCGTTTGTGTAGCGTTTGCGAGTCCTGAGCCGGTTGCCGCAGACTCGGGGCTATTCGTCGAGGAAGATGTCTTGCTGGAGTTCGGCATCTTCGACGAATGCGTAGCCCGACAGATCGGTGATTCCGGCTGCGGCGAGTACTTCGTCGTCGATGTAGAAGTTGCCGGTATGTTCCTTACTGGGGCGGCCCATGATCTCGTAGGCGGCGTCGGCGAGGATCTCCGGTCGCCGGGAGCGGCGCATTGCCTCGTCTCCGCCGAGCAGGTTCTGCACTGCCGCGGTGGCGATGATGGTGCGCGGCCAAAGGCTGTTGACGGCGATACCGTCGGCGGCGAACTCCACTGCCATACCGAGGGTGCACATGCTCATCCCGTATTTGGCGATCGAGTAGGCAACGTGGTTGCCGAACCAGTGGGGCTTCATGTTGAGCGGAGGGCTCAAGGTGAGGATGTGCGGATTGTCGGATCGTTTCAGGTAAGGGATGCAGGCGCGAGACACCGTGTAGGTCCCCCGGGTGTTGATGTCCTGCATGAGGTCGTACATCTTCATCGGCAAGGCTTCAGTGTTGAGGAGGGCGATCGCAGAGGCGTTGTTGACGCACATATCGATGCCACCGAATGTGTCGACCGTCGCGGCAACCGCGGCCTCCACCTGGTCATCGAAGCGGATGTCGCCGACTATGGGAAGCGCTTTACCGCCGGCGGCTTCGATCTCAGCGGCGGCGGTGTAGACGGTTCCCGGCAGCTTCGGGTGGGGCTCGGCCGTCTTTGCTATCGAGCGCGACATTGGCGCCGTCTGCTGCGACTCGCTTGGCGATCGCCAGCCCGATTCCACGGCTGCCTCCCGAGATGAACATCGTCTTCCCCTTGAACCCGCCCATCAAATCCTCCTGGAGTGGTATCGGCACAGCGTATCGCGATCCGCAAGCGCTGCTGCGTCGCGGAAGTCCGTGAACCAACGTTTTGGGGTTTTGTTGTGTTGCAGGGGTCAGTCGAGATTGTCTCGATACACCGGGTCACCTGAATCGGTGTCGGTGTGAAACTCGGTCGTGCTGGTCGCGGTTGCCCTTCCGGCGGCGTCAACGGCAAGCGATTCCCGGTCCTAGCCGGCAGCGGGTGGGGCCTACCGTGTGGGGCTGCGTTGTCCGGTCGAGGATGTGGTAGGCGAGCAGCTTGATCCGGTCGTTGACAAGGAACCAGGTGAGCGCGTAGCCCCAGACGAACAGGGCCCAGCCCCAGCCGAGGGGTGTCATGAAGAGGCCGTAGACGGCGATCAGGGTGGCGACTGCCTGGGTGCCGCACACTGCGATGAGCAACACTCGTGCCGGGCGGATTGACCAGAACGGGCCGCGGGTTCGGGTGAGGAAGATGGTCAGGTGCCCGGCGACAGACAGCTTGAGGTATATCAGGGTCTGGATGTGATCCCGGTCGAGGTGGAAGACGCGCTCGCCGAGGTAGAACAGGACGAACGCTGCCACCACCCCGATCACACCCAGGACGGTGGAGATGCCGAGGACCACCCGCATGTTCCAGGCTTCGGGCTGGTCGCGATAGCGGACGTTGTCGTAGGCGATCGACAAGATGGCGCCGTCGTTGAGCAGCGCGAGCATGACGATCATGATCGCGGTGACCGGGTAGAAGTTGAAGACGAGGATCGCAACGGTCATTAATAGGACCACTCGCAGCGTCTCGGCGATGCGGTAGATCGCGTAGCTGGTCATCCGCTGGAAGATCCGACGGCTCTCCTTGATAGCATCGATGATCACCGACAGCCCGGGGGTCGTGAGCACGATCGCCGCGGCGGCGCGGGCAGCGTCGGTTGCGTCGGACACGGCGATGCCGCAGTCGGCCTTCTTCAGCGCCGGTGCGTCGTTTACTCCGTCGCCGGTCATGCCGACGATGTGGCCTCGTTGTTGGAGGATGTCGACGATGTGGAACTTGTGTTCGGGGAACACTTGAGCGAAGCCATCGGCAGATTCGATCGAGTCCGCCATCGCGGCTGTCTCGTCGCGGTGTTCGTCACCGAGCACGGCTGCGTCGAGGATGTTCGTGCCCGTACCGAGCTTGCCGGCGGTTTCCCTGGCGATGGCGAGCTGGTCACCGGTCACCATCTTGATCGTCACGCCCATCTTCTTGGCGGTAGCGATCGTCGCCTCGGCGTCGTCGCGTGGGGGATCGAAAAGTGGAAGGACGCCAAGGAACCTCCAGTCACCGTCGCTGCCGGCGCGGGCGACGCCGAGCGATCGGAACCCTCGGGCCGCGAACGCGTCCACCGCGGCGTCGACAGTGGTCTGCAACTCGGTGGCGTTGGCCGCCAGCTTCAAGATCACCTGCGGCGCGCCCTTGGTGACCTTGAAGGAATCGCCGTTCGAGTCGGTGACGGTCGCTTCGGTGCGCTTGTGAATCGGGTCGAACGGTTGGAAGTGATCGACCCGGTACCGGTCGAGGTCGTGTGCGTCGGTGAGACCGCCGAGGACGGCGAGGTCGATGACGTCGTCGTTGTCGGCCGCGTGAAGCGAGAGCCCCGCACAGCACGACCTGTTCGGCTGTGACGTCGTTGACGCTGAACGGATCGCCGAGGGTCAGCGTGTTCTGAGTGAGGGTGCCGGTCTTGTCGGCGCAGAGCACGTCGACGCCGGCCAGCTCCTCGATTGCTACCAGTTTGCTGACGATCGCCTGCTTCTTGGCCAGGAGTCTGGCGCCGACCGCCATCGTCACTGACAGCACCGTCGGCATCGCGACGGGGATCGCGGCGACAGTCAGCACGAGAGCGAACTCCAAGGTGGTGAGGATCCGGTTGCCGCGGATGACGGCGGCGATGATGATCAGAGAGACCAGCCCGACCGCGAGCACGATCAGGTAGTTGCCGATCTTCAAGACGGCCTTCTGGAAGTGGCTGACGGTGTGGGCACCCTGAACGAGCTCGGCGGTCTTGCCGAAGTACGTGTTCGCGCCGGTGCCGTAGACGAGCGCGCCGATCTCACCCTGGCGGATGATCGAGCCGGAGAAGACGGCGTCACCAGTCTCGCGGGTGGCGGGGAGCGACTCGCCGGTCAGCGCGGACTGGTCGACCTCCACGGGGTCGCCCTCCAACAGCCGTGCGTCTGCGGGGACGATGTCGCCGAGGCGGAGGCGGATGACGTCGCCGGGGACGAGGTCACGGGCCGGCGGTGTGGTCCACTTTTCGTCGCGGCGCACCCGTGCGGTGACGGCCAGGTTGGCTTTGAGGGCGTCGATGGCATTGCCGGCCTGGCGTTCTTCCCAGAAACCGACGGTCGCGTTGGACAGCAACAGGATCAGGATGATGAAGAAATCGGCCCAGTGGCCGACAGCGGCCGAGAGGATCACCGCGATCTCGATCATCCACGGGATGGGGCCCCAGAAGTAGGTGAGGAACTTGAGCAACGGGTTGGTCGTGTGCTCCTCGATCTCGTTCGGACCGTAGTGGGCGAGTCGCCTGTCCGCTTCGGCCTGTGTGAGCCCATCGACCGTAGCGGACAGAGCCTCGAGAACAGCGGCGAGCGGCATCGTTTGTAGGTCGGGCTTGTCATCGGTCGTTGACGCGGGCCGGGTCGTCATCGCGGCTGCCTCCATTGCGGGTTGACGATCTCGGGCATGTCCTGCCCGACTGAGAGATAGTTGGCCGCTCGCCAGTACGCGTTCATCCGGTCGCGCAGTTCTGGGTTGAGTGCGGTCAGCATCGCGACGTCGCCAGTCCACCCCGGGCTACCACTGACACCACCGTTGTAGTTTGACATCGCTGAACCCTCGTTTCCGGTATGAAGCGGAGCCGCCTGGGCTCAGAGCAACGCCGTTTCGTGGGCCGGAGCGAACGATCGCGGCACCCGCCCAACTGCTTATGCTAAACCGGTGGCGACGCCGCCGCACGAGAGTGGTTGCGGCGTCGATGGAGGGAGTCCCTTAGCGCTTCTTGTGGTCGAAAGACGCTCCGACCAACTGGTCATCACCATGGCCAGCAATCCAGCGCGCGAGATGAGTGGTCAGGGTGCCGTGATCGCTGTTACGGAGCATTGAGACCGCCTGATATCCAGGTCGACAAACCTACCGAGCGGCGGCTGCGGATGCTTCTCCGATCCTGCCCAGTTTGCGGCTGGGCAAGTGAGGTTCCCGGCGATACAGCCGGGTACGCCGGTAAGCTCGCCGCGATCACGGGTTCGAGATACCGATGGCGTCTCGCCCGCGATCTCGGTGAAGCGCGCTAGACGAGCCAAGCGATGTCACCCGACCACCATGCAAACCTCGGTGACGGACATGTCATGCGGGCATCCCGGTCGCGAATCGAACCGTCGATTTCGTACTTGTACTCCACCACCTGGACTCGACCGGTTGCTCTCGCTCGACGTTGGGCCGCTGCCAGGTCACCGGCGAGTTCGGGCGACAACACATCGTTGATGTGTTCGCCGATGAAGTGCTCGGCGTTGGGGCAGCTAGGCAGATTCGGAGTCCGAAACGAGAGATAGAAACCGTCCGGGCTGAGTCTGTAGATGTGATCCGGGATGGCTTCGAGGAGTAACCGGTTGTCAGCTTCGCTGATTCGCGGCCTTTTTCAGCCGCGGCGAGAGTCTGGCGTTCATCGTCTATGTGGTCGACGTTGGCGCCGTCCGCTGCGACCCGCTTGGCGATCGCCAGCCCGATCCCACGACTGCCTCCCGAGATGAACATCGTCTTGCCCTTGAACCCGCCCTCAAATCCTCCTGGAGTGGTATCGGCACAGCGTATCGCGTCGCGACGGAGCCAGCCGGGCCGGCACGGCGTACGAAGCACTCGGACGCGGCGGTTCAGTGAGGACACCACCCCGACGCTTTCTTGCGTCCCGCGGTGTCGCCCCCGTGATAGCGTTGTCAAATCATGGCTCTCGTCCTTCTCCGGGGTAGTACCGGCCTACCGAGAGATCGTCTGTTCATGGAGCAAGCGTCACCAATACGGAGCGGAGTTCCCAAATGGCACAACCACTGATCAATGAGGTCCTAGTCAACTGCGATCCGGCCACGGCGTTTGATTTGCTGGCCGATGTCCGGAACGAGACGAGGTGGACCAAGGGCGTTTCGGTAGCGGAGCTACGGAGCGAAGAGCCGGTTGGCGAGGGCGCGAAGTTCCTGACCGTCTACCGAGGCACGGACAACGATGTGACAATCACTGAGTTCGATCGACCCCAACGCCTGGTCGTCGCCGCCGGCAACGACAGGATCGACATCGACACGACGTACACGTTCACCGGAGAGAACGGTGGCACACGAGTCGTGGTCAGCACCGACATGAGGCCGAAAGGATTCGCCGCGGCCCTCTCCCCGCTGCTTCGGCTCTTTATGCGACGTGAGCTGGCGAGCAAGTACGCGACCTTCAAACAAGCCTGCGACAGCTAGTCAGAAGCCCCCTCAGACTGAGCCCTTCTCCGCGGACCTGGAGGGCTGGGCGGTGGTCGCCAACGCAGGCTCGGCGGATCTGGCGCGATCGCGGTTGGCGGTCTTCGTCGAGCGCGTCGGGCTACGGTTCAGCGGTCGAATTATCGGAGCACATCTCGCTGGGTAAGCACCTAGCCAGCTCCTCGTTGTTTCGATGGGCTATCCGCCTGAGCCGATGCGGCTGTTGGGGAGGTTGAGGACATTGTGTTCGATCAGCCCGAGCTCCTTGGCGTTGCGGAGCCAGTGTGAGATGTCGCGCGGCGTGATGATGCCAACGACTTCTGCGGCGTCGATGACGAGCACCCGGTTTGTCTCGTGACCGGTGAGAGTATCGAGAACCTCATCCATCGATGTTTCGGGTGAGACGCTCGCTGCGTCCTCGAGCAGAGTCATCACCGCGCCCACGGTCACTTCGGCACGAAGCGCTGGCTTGGTGTCGCGGATCGCGCTCTTCGCCAGGATTCCGACGGTCGCCCCGTTGCGACTGACCAGGAATGATTGGTGGTCGGCGGGTAGGAGGTGCTCGTCGATTGCCTCACTCAGGCTCATGTCGCTCGGGAGCACGTCCAGGTTTGAACGCATAACGCGTCGCGCCGGGACATGCTCGAGCAACTGCTGTACGTACACCTGAGAGTACGAGGCACGTGCCGCCTCGGTGAGGAACCAGCCGATGCCTGCATTCCAAAGACCTGCGACGAGATTGCCCGCGAAGATGGCGACGAGTCCGAGGCCCATTAGCAAGTAGCCGAAGCCCAAACCCGCCATCGACGCGATGCGTGTGGCGCGGGCTCGGTCCCCACTCACTCTCCATGCGATGGAACGCAACACCCGCCCGCCATCGAGGGGAAAGGCAGGCACCAGGTTGAAGACACCAAGAGCGAGGTTCACCCAGCCCAGGTAGCCGAGCGCACCGAGCCACACCGCAGGGAGCGGCGCAGTCTTGACGGCAAGCCAGAAGAGCAGAGCGATGGCGAGGCTGGTAAACGGGCCAACGATGGTGATCCAAAACTCGTCACCCGGGTGCTCGGCATCGAGGTCGATATTGCTGACACCGCCGAATAGGAACAGCGTGATCGATCGAACCTCGAGCCCACGGCCACGCGCCGTGAGGGAATGGGCGAGCTCGTGAAGAAGGACCGAGGCGAAGAAGAGGATGGTAGAGACAACGGTGAGGAGTATGAGCACTCCCGTAGCCGTACCGGCAAACATCACATCGAAATTCCCGAAAAACAGGAATCCGATGAGCAAGACGACGATCGCCCACGAGGCATCGATGCGGATCTCGACACCGGCGATGCGAGCGATACGCCAGGAGTTCCCGAACATGTGGCCCTCCAGTGAGCAGTTCTTTTCACACTCCATACCCCGCATTCGTAGAGGCGAAACCGGATATCGATGACGCGTCTGGCGACCTGGCGGGATCACTTCGCACTTGCTCGATTCGGCTATCGCCACCTGTCGTTGACCAACACGTCTCTCGGCTCTGCCAGCTCCGCATAGCCGCCGTTGACTCCGATATCGCCAATACGGACAGAGAGATTCGTCATGGTTCGTACGATTCTTCTCACGCTCTTTCTCACCGTACCGATAACGGCGAGCACGGGAGGCGCCACGACAGCGATCACGGTCGCGGCCCAACGGAGGCGCCCGGAGAACGATCCGGGGCTGCACGCCTACCGGTCGATGTTGACATCTCGCTGGTAGAGGGCAGTGATACGCCTGACGGCAGGCGAAGGCGCACAGAGGAGCGATCCGTTCTGCGAGCATGACTCCGTGAAATCTCGGATACCTGCCGCGTTTCGTGGACTGCCGCGCACCGTTGTCGCTCTCGGGTTCGTCAGCTTCTTCACGGATCTGTCGAGCGAGATGATCTATCCGCTGCTCCCGCTCTTCCTCGTCGACGTGCTCGGCGCAGGTGCGATCGCCCTTGGCACGATCGAAGGTATCGCTGAGTCGACGGCGGCGCTGCTCAAGGTGGCATCGGGGTGGTGGACCGACCGGATGCGGCGACGCAAGCCTCTCGTCGTCGGCGGCTACACACTGTCCGGTTCAGTGCGGCCGCTGATCGGGCTCGCCGGAGCATGGCCCATCGTTGTGTTGCTGCGCTTCGGAGATCGGGTGGGCAAGGGCCTGCGCACATCTCCCCGCGATGCCCTGATCGCCGATGTCACACCTGGGAATCGTCTCGGCGCCGCATACGGGTTGCACCGTGCCATGGATCATGGCGGAGCCGTCGCCGGGCCGCTGATCGCAGCAGGCCTGTTGCTCATTCCCGCAATGACCCTTCGCGGTGTCTTCCTGCTGGCAGCCATTCCGGCGGCGATCGTGGTTGTCGTCCTCATCTTTGGCGTCCATGAGCGGATGAGACCGCCGGAGGCAACGGCCGATCCGGTCTCGCTGCGGCTCGGCTGGCAAGCGATGGGGACGCCGATGCGGCGGCTACTCCTGGCGCTCGTCGTTTTCACACTCGGCAACAGCACCGACGCCTTCCTGCTTTTGCGTCTCACCGACGCAGGTTTCGCAGCGGCATGGATCGCGGTGCTGTGGGCGCTGCACCACGTCGTCAAGATGGGTGCGAACCTGATCGGCGGGCAACTGTCCGATCGGCTGGGGCGGAGGAACCTGATCATCGCCGGGTGGATGGTGTACGCCGCTATCTACCTGGGGTTTGGCTTGACCTCCAGCACTGCGGCTCTCGTCACTCTTTTCCTCGCATACGGGATCTACTTCGGTCTGACCGAGCCTGTGGAACGGGCCTGGGTCGCCGCTCTTGCCCCGGAGGAATCCCGAGGATCCGCCTTTGGCTTCTACCACGGCGCTATCGGCATCACCGCACTGCCCGCCAGCATCATTTTCGGAGTGATCTATGCGGCGGCAGGCCCGGCAGTCGCTTTCGGCACCGGAGCCGGACTCGCAGTGGCTGCCACGGCATTGCTGTTGCGGGTGCCTGCCGCGGCAGCGAAATAGCTCTGAGCAGTTGGTCGAGAGGGCAGGCTGCTGCGGGTCGGCCGGGGAGGTTCTAGCCTGACTGCGTGGAGCAGCGCCGTGTCCTGATTGTGGAAGATGACGAGCGGATCGGCTCGTCGCTGGCACGTGCGCTCGACGGAAGTGGCTATGAAACCGCGTGGGAGCGAACCGGTCAGGGCGGGATCGACGGCGTCGCCGTCCGCCGTCCCGATCTTGTGCTGCTCGATCTCGGGCTTCCCGACATTGACGGCATCGAGGTTTGCGGCCGAATTCACGAGATGGATGCCTCCATCGACGTCATCATGCTGACTGCCCGTGACGATGAGCTTGACGTGGTCGTGGGCTTGGATGCCGGGGCCGTTGACTACGTAGCAAAGCCGTTCAAGCTCGCGGAGCTACTCGCTCGGGTGCGCGCTCAGCTGCGGCGACGCGAGCCTACCCACCACGAGCAACTTTCCGCCGGTGATCTGGTGATCGATGTTGATGCTCGCCGGGTGTGGCTGGCAGGGCAGGAACTCGAGCTTCGCGCGAAGGAGTTCGATCTGCTTGTCCGGCTGGCCGAAGACGTCGGGGTCGTCGTGACGCGGGAGACTCTGATGAGTGATGTGTGGGACGAGCACTGGTTCGGATCGACCAAGACGCTAGATTTCCACATCGCGGCCCTGCGGCGAAAGTTGGACGTCCCTGGTAGGCCGAGCCGCATCTCCACGCTGAGAGGTGTTGGCTACCGTCTCGAGGTCCCATGAGAAGGCGTGTGCTGGGAGCGATTCTGGGCGTAGCGGCGCTTGCGATCGTCCTGTTCGGAACGCCGCTGGCGGTTGTCGTCGGGCGACTTCTCGACGAGGGGGCCATTCTGCGAGTCGAGCGGGAGGCGGTGCTGGCGTCACGCACGGTGCCTGCCGATTTTGCATCGAGCAGCGATCCGGTTGAGCTGCCGACATCCTCCGAAGGCGTGGTGTTCGGGCTGTACGACGCCCAGGGAGCACTGGTGGCGGGCTCCGGTCCCGCCACAGGGGATACAGTCACTCTGCAGGCGCTCGGCAACGAGGTTGCAGACACCGAGGTGGGGGAGACGCGTGTTGTGGCGGTGCCGGTGGCCGCGGACGAGCAGGTTGTTGGTGCCGTGCGTGCAGAGCAGTCAACGGCGACTGGAGACGCTCGCGCTCGGCGCGTTCTCTGGTGGCTGTTCGGCTTGGCAGTCGGTGTGTTGGCAATCGCCGTGGTGGTGGGATGGTTGGTGGCGAGTCGATTGGTTCGGCCGGTTCTACGCCTTCGGGATGCTGCAGTGCGATTGGGGGACGGTGACTTCGCCGTGGACGTCCCCCGAGCGGCGTGACCGAGTTGGACGAGGCGGGAAGGGCGATGACGGTGACGGCCGAGCGGCTCGATGACCTGATCGCCCGGGAGCGTAGGTTCACTGCCGACGTGTCACATCAGCTGCGAACGCCGCTTGCCGGGCTTCGAGCCGGGCTCGAGACCGAGCTCGCCTTTCCCAGGTCGGATCCGTCACAGGCACTCGAGGAAGCCATCGGCGACATCGATCGGCTGGACGAGACGGTCACCGATCTACTCGAGTTCGCCAGAACCTCACAGGCTTCAGGATCGGACTTCCACCTGTCTGATGTCCTCGGGGCGATGGAGGAGGGTTGGAGACGATCATTCGATCGTACGGACCGACAGCTCCAAATCATCGGTTCCCGGTTCGTCCCTCCCGTACGGGGGAGCGCGACGGCCTTGCGTCACGTGCTCGATGTGCTTGTCGCCAACGCTCTCGAGCATGGCGACGGCGCGGTGACTATCCAGGTCCGGGTCGAAGACGAGTCGGTGACGCTATCGGTCGCCGACGAGGGGCCGGGGTTCTCCGAATCGCCATTCAATCCGAGCAACGGTGAGTCGGTCGACGGGGATCTCTCGACACGGCTCGGCCTGCCCCTGGCGAGGCGGCTGGTGGAATCGATGCCGGGCAGGCTGGTCATCACCCGGCTCGGCCCGCGCCCCCAGATCGACGTGATACTGCGGAGGGCCGACACCGAAGGCGTGTGATCCACACACCGACCCGCCCCTTTTGGTGTTCTCATTTCTGGCGAGCTTCTTGCCTTCCGCTCGCTGTCTCCTCGACACCGGTTTCGTACGTTGCCTCTGTCCGGCGTCGAAACACAGGGAGAACCGATGAATGGTCCCGCTATCGAAATCAAAGGCCTGGGTCATCGCTACAACGGCGACCTCGTCCTGCACGATGTCAACCTGACCATCAACCACGGTGAGATCTTCGGGTTCCTCGGCCACAACGGAGCCGGGAAGACCACGACGGTCAACATCCTGACCACGTTGATCAAACCGACCCAGGGGACGGCACTGGTCAACGGCCATGATGTGGTCACCGAGCGTGATCTCGTCACCGCGGGCATCGGCTATCTGCCGTCGGAGGTGCGGATGTATCCGCACATGACCGGCGCAGAAAACCTCACATTCTTCGCCGAGCTGTCCGGTGTGACGGATGCGAAACGTGCCGTCGCCGACACCCTCGACTACCTCGATTGCTCCGACCTGGCCGATCGGCGCGTCGGGTCGTTCTCGACAGGTATGCGACAGAGGATCGGCATTGCCCAGGCGATTGTGCATCGCCCGTCGGTTCTGTTCCTGGACGAGCCCACCGCCGGGCTCGACCCGGCCGGGATCAGGCAGCTGCGCCAAACCATCCTCGAGCTCAACCGCGATCTGGGCATGACTGTGTTCATGAACACGCACCAGCTCAGCGAGGTATCCAAGGTCTGCACCACCATCGGAGTGCTCAACCAGGGCGAGCTGATCTACAAGGACTCGATGGAGGCAACCGCTCGCCGTTTCCCGACGAGATGTCACTGGAGGACATCTATGTGCGGATGGAAGGTGAGGCGGCATGATCGCCACGGTTGCCTCTCAGCAGATACTGTCCCTGCGCCGCCAACGTATCTTCCTGGCAACCCTGGGGTTGTTTGTAGCGATGACCGCCGCGGCCGGAGTTTTGGGGTGGTCGAGTCACAACACCATTGTGCGAGTCTACGACCAGGCGGTGAAGCTGCTGGCCTCGGAAGGGAAACCGGCGCCTCCGAACCCGTTCCTGCTCAAGCCCGAGCTGTCACTCCTCTCCAACATGGTCGTCTACATCCCGCTGTTGGGGGCGCTGCTCGCCCTGCTGATGGGGCATCTGAGCGTGGCCGATGACGATTCCACCGGATTGGGTCGCCTCATCTTCTCCCGTCGGGTGTCCCGATCGGGCTATGCGCTGGGGAAAGTCACTGCTGCCGCGGCCGCACTTTCGGTGATCCTTCTGGCCGCATTCGCGGTCAGCCTGGTGTCGCTCGCGATCGTCAACCAGACAGTACCGACGGTCGGCGTCATCGGGCGTCTGGTGCTCTTCTACGGCCTGTCGTGGCTGTATCTGATGGTGTTCGCATTGGTGGGCATGGGAACGGCCCTGCTGAACCATCGTCGCTCGCTCGGGCTGCTCACCGCGATGGGGCTGTGGTTGGTGATCACATTTGCCGTCCCGCAGTTCACATCGGGGCTGCGACCGACCACGTCGCTCAATCCGATCACCGACCCGGTGGGCACTTCACAGCGGTTCTTCCAGATCACCGCGATGGCCCGGCCGGTCTCGATCGCCGAGCAATACAAGGCGGTGAGCGGACAGATCCTGGCTACTGCCCCGGCAGAGCCCCTGTCCCATGCCCTATCCGCGTCCTACCTATTGGCGCGGCCGTGGTGGTGGTCCTGGCGGCGGTGATCGTTCTCGTCCGACGACACGACTTCTCGAGGAGCAGCAATGGCGAATGACAAACGACGCCGCATACTGGCGATCGCCCACCACGAGTACCGAGCGGCCGTGCGCAGCCGGATCCTGGTGGTGCTGCTCGGGATACTCATCGTCGCCACTGCCGGGTCGGTGATCATTGCCTCCGCCGAGTACGCCAGCCGGCTCGCCGACTACCAGGCGTACCTAGCTGCCGCCGAGGCGAACGGCGTCACCCAGATCGCGCCCTCCCCGCTGGCGCCGCTCTCCCTACTACGAGGAGCATTCGAGTACATCGAGATAATCGGTGGAGTGATCGCAATCACTCTCGGGTATCTGACCGTTTCCCGGGAACGAGCCAACCGGACCCTCCCGTTGATCATGTCCCGCCCGGTCACCTCCGGTGAACTGGCGGCAGGCAGCCTGCTCGGCGCCCTGGCTGTGATCACCACCCTGGTGGCCGCGACCACAGCTGTGGCGGTGGTGTCGGTCGGTCTGGTCGGTCGTGATTGGATCAATCTCGCCCAAGGCGGCAAGCTGCTGCTCGCCTTCATCGCAGCGATCATCTACATGGCCACCTTCTACGGTGTCGGTGCCTACGCCGCGGCATCCTCGAAGAACACTGCCAATGGGCTCATGGTGGCCCTCGGCATCTGGCTGGTCGTCGTTCTGATCCTTCCTCAGATCGGAGACACCCTCGACGCCGACAATCAACTTCCTGGTGGGCTATTCGCCGCCCTCGGTCTCGGTCACGACGGTGAGGTCGCGATCCTCAGCCACTTCAGCGCATATGAGACGATCCGGGGGAGTATCGAAGCGGCCTCGCTGGCCAAGCATTTCGAACGGTTCGCCTTCGCCATGACCGACGTGAAGGAGCGATTCAGGACCCTGAGTCTGCCCGACCTGTTCTTCCAGGTGCGGTTCTCCATCGGCTGGCTACTGATCTACGCAGCGGCTCTCCGGATCGCGCTCACCCACAGTTTCCGCAAACAACCAACCATTCCGCAAGGAGAAACACGATGAATACCAAGACCTACCGGGCCCGTCGAGTGATCGTAGCGGCGCTGGTCGCCGGGGCGGCGCTGTCCGCCTGTGGCGGCGCAACCTCGACCACATCGACCACCGCGGCGGCCGGTTCGGCAACCACCGTGGCGGGCTCAGCGACTACCACGGCGGCCGCAGGGCCGGTCCTCCCGGTCGCCAGCAACCCGATCACCAACACAGCGACTGCGCAGGACTTGAAGATCGACTCCGTGCTCGTCGAGAACAACGTCGACGCCTCCGGCGCCGCAACCGACGACCATCTCGAGATCGCGGTCACCAACACCGGCTCGACCGCGCTCGGCGGCTTCGAGGTGTACTACACGTTCACGGATCCGACGGCAGGGACCAGTGAGGGCTACTACACCAAGCTCCCCGACACGTTCACCATCCCGGCCGGTGGTAGTCGCACCATCCACTTCGACAACAGCGGCGCTCCCGACCACTTCCCGGTCAACGAGTTCAGCATCTACGCCACGTCGCTCAACGCCCTCGATGTGACCGTCGAGGTGAGCGCCCAAGGCGCTGCGCCACAGACGGCAACAGTGCAGAAGGACGCTGGTGGTGAGGAGACCTCCGACTGAACACGATGTCCAAGGTCCCCACCAAAGCTGAGAGCGGGGCGACGCCACGCCCTGCTCTCAGCCTGCTCTCAGCAAGCACCCCCTACGGTCCCAAGACCGAACACCGAGGAGATGAGTGACGGATGCGGCTGCTGGTGGTTGAGGACGAAGCCAAACTCGCCGCGTACCTCAAGCGCGGGCTCGAGGCGGATGGGCACGCTGTCGACGTCGCCGCCGATGGCGAGGAGGGTCTGTGGTTTGCGCGCAACCAGCCCTACGACGTCGTCGTCCTCGACATCCTGCTCCCCAAGCTCAACGGATACCGTGTGTGCACCGCATTGAGGGAGGAGTGCAACTGGACGCCGATTCTGATGCTCACCGCCAAAGACGGCGACTTCGACATTGCGGAGGCTCTCGACGCAGGGGCAGACGACTATCTGACGAAACCGTTCTCGTTTGTGGTGCTTACTGCTCGCATCCGCGCCCTGGCACGGCGGGGTGCCCCCGCCCGACCGGTCGTTCTCGAAGTCGGTGACCTTCGCCTCGACCCGGCCGCACACACCACCGACCGTGGCGGTGAAGAGATCTCCTTGACCGCAAAGGAGTTCTCGCTCCTCGAGTACCTGATGCGTCATCCCGGCGAGGCCGTCTCCAAGACCGACATCCTCAATGCGGTCTGGGACTGGGACTTCGAAGGGGACCCGAACGTCGTCGAGGTGTACATCGGGTATCTGAGACGCAAGATCGACCAGCCGTTCGACCGGGCGTCGATCGAGACGATCCGTGGTGTCGGCTACCGCCTGCGGGTGGATCGGTGAGTTCTGGCACGCTCCGGCTACGCAGGCTCGGTGTCCGCGCCCGCACCACGATGATCGCCACCGCGGTCGTTGCTGCGGTCCTCGCCATCGCCGGGATCTTGCTGGTAGTCGCCACCCGATCCGCCCTCTACCGATCGGTCGAGACAACTGCAACCGCTCGCGCCGCCGATATCGCCACACAACTCACCACGGGTACTTCCTTCACCCGGGTGCCGCTGGTCAGGGGAATATCCGTCCAGATCGTCACCGAAGGCACGGTGGTGGCATCGACCGGTGACATCGAAGGTCAACGACCGATCAT
Source organism: uncultured bacterium (assembly GCA_963777645.1). GTDB lineage: Bacteria > Actinomycetota > Acidimicrobiia > Spongiisociales > UBA5794 > JAAETI01. Next base: position 66,057 of record CAVZRA010000003.1, read on the forward strand.
CGACGTTGCTGCCGACACCGGAGCTAGTGGGATCGTCGTGGTCCCCACCCTCGACGTGGCAGAGAACCAGGGCGAAACGCCGAGCGATGACGGAGATGAAGGCCCCTTCCTGGTTGCTGTCACCGGCGCTCACAGCAACGGACGGCCGTCGACGGTGCTCGCTGCTGCCTCCCTCAGCGCCGTTGACAACGCCACCCGAACCCTGATACCGCTAATCACCCTCGGCATCCCCGCGATCACGTTGCTGGTCGCTCTCGTGGTGTCGCGGCTCACCCGCCGCGCCTTCAGGCCGATCGACGCAATGACCCGCCAAGCGGACACCATCTCTTACAGCTACCTGCACCGCAGAATCACGGAGCCCGAGCCCGAAGACGAGATTCGTCGTCTTGCCGTGGTTCTCAACGGGATGCTCGATCGCCTCGACACGTCCGCGGCCCGGCAGCGCCAGTTCACCGCCGACGCCAGCCATGAGCTGAAGAGCCCCGTCGCCACTCTGCTCACCATGGCCGAGGTCGCCGAATCCAGCCCTCGAGGGTTCACGGTTGAGGAACTGGCTGCCGACGTCGCCGGTCAGAGCCGCCGCCTGGCTGCCCTCGTCGATGATCTTCTCACGCTGGCCCAGAGCGACGAGCACAGGCTGCAACTCCATCAGGAGTGGTTCGACATTGCCGAGGTTGTCATTGGTGAGCTCGCGGGTCGCGTCCGCGACGCCACTTGATATCGACACCTCCTGTCTCGCTTCTGGTGTCGTTTTCGGGGATCGGAGACGGGTTGGACAGGTTGTCCGCAATCTCCTCGACAACGCCACCCATCATGCATCCACCAAGATCCGGGTCGAGAGCCTTCTCGCCGCAGGCCAGGTGGTCTTGTCTATCGGAGACGACGGGCCGGGGATCCCTCCTGCCGATAGAGAACGCATCTTCGATCGCTTTGTCCGACTCGACAAAGCCAGGTCGCGCCAATCGGGTGGCACCGGACTTGGTCTCTCCGTGGTACGTAGCATCGTCGATGCTCACCACGGGACAATCATCGTTGACCGCGATCACGACCTCGGGGGCGCATCGATCACAGTCATGCTGCCTGTGGGGCTCGCCGGCCAGGGAAGCTCCGTGGCGGCCACCTGACCAATGAACAGAACGGTGCCGAACCCGGGGGTTCGGCACCGTTGGCGGGGAGGGTTTCGTGCTGGTCAGCCGTTGGTTCCGGCCTCGACTGTCTCGGCAGCTTCGTTGGCGTCCGGGACGCCGTCGCCGTTGTTGCCGATCTCTTCACCCTCGAATTGGTGGTCGACACCGTCGACTGCCTCGTCGCCCGGTGCCTCAGTCTCTGCAGACTCGCTGGCTTCGTTGGCTTCGTTGGCTTCGTTGGCGTCGGGGACGCCGTCGCCGTTGTTGCCGATCTCTTCACCCTCGAATTGGTGGTCGACACCGTCGACTGCCTCGTCGCCCGGTGCCTCAGTCTCTGCCTCGGTGGCTTCGTCGGTAGGCGCCGAGCTCTGATCGTTGGCCACCGCCGACGACTGTTGCTGGGTGGGCGCCACGGTCGGGACCGCCTGGGATGGGGAGCTAGCCGCTGCCGCAACCCCCATCGACCCCAGGGCGAGGCCGATTGCCGCGGCAAGGCTGTACAGCTTCTTCCGGGGCTTTGTGTCAGTGCTCATTTTGCAGAACCTCCTGGCTCGCTCGACCCCTGGTCGGGGTCGTCCTGGCGACAGCGTGCTGCATAGCGCCTGTGGAGAAGCTGAGACAACCTGAGAAGTCTCGACACCAGGCATGTCAGCAGAGAGCGTGCGACGGTCGGTCCGGATGAAAGTTCGCGAGATTTCAGTTCTCTGAGGATGGACCACCGGACAAGTGGTCTCGAGCCCGGCTCGGTGTCTGACCAGCAGGTCTCGGGCCGATGAGCACGCACACGATCAGGCTCAAGGCCGCGGCAATGCCTGCGGCTGCGATCGTGTCGCTCGGGTAGTCGATGAGTGCCAGTTCTTCGTTATCAGGCGTGCGCTGCCCTCGATCGGTTAGGTGTTTCCACCAGTGGTCGCGTTCCGATCAGGAACACCTCGACCCGTGCGCAAAATCACACACATGTGAGTGAAAGCATTGGCACTCTGTCATATTTCCATGTTAAAATAACGTTATCTGACGCGAGAAGGGAGCAGGGGCGTGGAAGGAGTCTTGAGCTGGCGTTTCGGCTCGCCACGAGGAAGCTGGAAGCAAGCTCCGGACCAGACTCCCGCTGATGACCGGTCTGGGGCACCGTATGGATGATGTAGACGTGAACGCACGTGACGAATCTCAATCGGTTCAGGAGGTGCATGCGGCAGACGGATTGCGTAGCGATGTAGCTAGTCGAGGGGCGCCAGACACGGCTGAGGGCAGCGAAGATTACGACACTGGTCTGACTCCGGTTCTCCCCGAAGCATCGGGAGAATCATCAAAGGAGCGGCGCCAGCGGCTCATAGCCGAGCGTGTTATCGAGAACGGGTCGTGCGTTCCTCACGATCTTGCTCTCGAGTTCGGTGTGAGCATCATGACCATCCATCGCGATCTCGATGTCCTTGAGAGGCGTGGTCTTGTTCGGAAATTCCACGGGGGTGTCACTGCTCAACCGTCAGGCGTATTTGAATCCCAGTTGTCATATCGGATGGTCTCTCGAACCGAAGAGAAGAAGGCAATTGCCGGAGTGGCCCTTGGTTTTGTCGAGCCAGGTATGTCTCTGCTGCTAGACGATTCGACGACCACTCTGCAAATGGTGCCGGGCCTTGGCGAGCGCACGCCGCTACATGTAGCGACGACATTCCTGCCTGCGCTTCGTCAACTCGCCGCCATCTCCGAGGGACACGAGATGTCTGTCCTTGGGCTGGGCGGTACGTACGACGTTCCCCACGAATCGTTTATTGGCATGCAGTGCATCTCTCAGATCGAAGCAATCCACGTTGACGCGCTCTTCATGTCGACATCAGTTGTCTCCGTCACGGACGCCTTTCATCAGGAAGAACGGATTGTGGCCTTGAAGCGCGCAATGCTGGGCGTAGCCAGCAAGAAGTATCTGCTGGTCGATCACTCGAAGCTCGGGCACGTGGCATTGCATCGCATCGTATCGCTCGATGTGTTCGACCTCGTCATTACCGATTCCGGTGCGGACCCGACGGTGCTCGCTGCCTGGAAGGCGGCGGGTATCAAGTACGCAGTCGCCACATGAGCCACATGATTCGTGTCTACACCTGTGTCCACCAACGACCAGATAGCGGAGGTCTGGAGTGATGAAGATCTACAACGACCCGGCCGACTTCAAGACCGAATCTATGAAGGGGTTCGGTGTAGCGTTCGACCGCTACGTTGAACGCATCGCAAACGCATCCGGTTTCCTGCGGGCCGGTGGCCCAACTGCCGGTAAGGTCAGCCTCGTCGTCGGAGGCGGATCGGGCCACTACCCATCGTATGGGGGCGTCGTGGGCAAGGGTTTCGCCGATGCCTGCGTCCTGGGCGACGTCTTCGCATCGCCCTCCACGGAGCAGGTTTGCCGCGTGGCTCGAGCTGCCGATGGTGGGGCGGGTGTCGTGCTGGGTTTTGGGAACTACGCGGGTGACCGGCTCAACTTCGGTGCGGCTCAGCAACGGTTGCGGGCTGAGGGGATAGACACCCGGATCGTGTATGTCACGGATGACGTGGCATCAGCGCCTCCAAACGAGAGCGGTCAGCGACGGGGCATAGCGGGAACCTTCATGGTCTACAAAGCCGGCGGCGCCGCGGGGGATGCCGGCGCCGACGTCGGCGAGGTCGAACGCATCATGCGCAAGGCTAATGATGCAACGTACTCGTTCGGGGTCGCGTTCGGGGGATGCACGCTACCGGGCAAATTCGAGCCGCTCTTCACCGTGGAAGAGAACAGAATGGAACTCGGGTTGGGCATCCACGGAGAACCGGGCGTGCGGTCTTCAGAATGGATGCCTGGCTCCGAGCTAGCAAGTGTGCTGGTCGATGCCGTGCTAGAGGAGCGCCCGCAGGAGTCGGGCAATCGTGTCGCCGTGCTGGTGAATGGGCTTGGCGCGACCACGTTCGAAGAGCTCTTTCTTCTGTATGGCTTCGTGCACGACAGACTCGAGCAGGAAAGTCTCAAGCCGGTGCTGCCTGAGATCGGCACGATGGTCTCCAGCCTCGATATGGCCGGATGCTCTTTGTCGATCATGTGGCTAGACGAGGAGTTGGAAGAGTATTGGGCCGCGCCCGCCGATTCGATCTCCTTTCGTCGTGGTTTCGTCGAGCAACCCCCCGCGAGATTTCAGCGCGTCGCTACCGGCGAGAGTGCAATCGCACGTGAATCAAGCTCCAGCCGTCCCGCGACCGCGGCGTCGGTCGCCGCCGCCTCAGTGGCTCGTAGATCTCTCGAAGCAGCTCTCCGTGTTCTCGAGAGCAACGAGGGCGAGCTGGGTCGTCTGGATGCGGTGGCCGGTGACGGCGATCACGGCGCTGGGATGGTTCGAGGGATGCGAGCGGCAACCGCGGCGGCGAAGACCGCCACGGGTGGTGTTGAGGTAGTCCTCTCCGCGGCCGGGTCCGCCTTCGGTGACAAGGCAGGTGGGACGAGCGGCGCGCTCTGGGGCATATTCCTCGCAGCCATCGGTGAAGCACTGCACGACCAGGACTTGGTGAATCCGGCTGGCGTAGGCAGAGCGATGGCGCATGGTGCGCAAGCCGTGCAAGAGGCCGGCAAAGCCAAACTCGGGGACAAGACGATGCTTGATGCTCTGATTCCGTTTGTCGACGCACTGAATTTCGAGTTGGAGAGCGGGGAGCCGCTCGCCGCTGCTTGGTGGAACGCTGCTGTCGAGGCCGGAACGTCGGCCGCAGCAACCGCTTCGATGGTTGCCAGAGTTGGTCGCGCACGTCCGCTCGGGGAGCGCAGCGTGGGGACTCCAGATCCGGGTGCGGTCTCGATGGCCATGGTACTTGCCGCTGTTGCGGAGATCCTGGGCTCGTAAGGGTTGCAGGCAGAGAGTTGGGGAAGACGTCAAGAACCGTTACTGGTTGGCATCTGCGAGCTACGAAGTTCGGATCTGTCCACCGGCGTTCGGAGAGAAGGTGAGTCAGCGGTATGGGACATAGACTACGAGTCGCAATCGGCTCCGATGATGCTGGGTACGAGTACAAAGAAGCTCTCAAGGCCGACATGCAATCGAATGACCTCGTCGCCGAGGTGATCGATGTCGGCGTGGATGCCGGGAGCCATACTCCCTACCCATCGATAGCGATCGCGGGTGCTCAGATGGTGTCGCTTGGTGACGTCGACAGAGCCCTTCTGATATGTGGTACCGGGCTCGGGGTTGCGATCGCGGCGAACAAAGTCCCAGGTGTGCGTGCAGCGATCGGGCACGACAGTTACTCGGTTGAGCGTGCGGTGCTCAGCAACAATGCGCAGGTGCTCACCTTCGGGCAGCGAGTCATAGGGCTAGAGCTGGCCCGGCGACTCGTGCGGGAGTGGCTGACGTACCGTTTCGACGATGGCTCGCCAAGTGCTCGTAAGGTCTCCCTAATCACTGACTATGAGGAGATGGGGAAAGGACGATGACCTCAATCCCCATCGTCGGGATCAGCCTCAAGTCCTACTTTGGTCTCGGCCAGACCATGAGGTGGGCAGCCGAGGTGAGTCGGGCGCTCCGAGGCCGTGTCCGAGTTCGATCGGATAGCATCGAGCTGTTCGTACTGCCGAGCTTTCCGGCCCTAATCCCAGTCATCGAGGTGTTCAATGGTGTTCCTGTCGCAATCGGGTCCCAAGACCTCAGTTCCAATCCGCCAGGCGCATTTACGGGGGAAGTGAGCGCTGAGATGCTTGCCGAACTTGGCTGTCGCTTCGTAGAGATAGGACATGCCGAGCGAAGACGACTCCATGCTGAATCTACCCGTACCATTGCCGCCAAGCTCCGAGCGGCCCAACGGACCGGGTTGACGCCCATTCTGTGCGTGGGAGAGGGCGCCCATCGCGACATCGACAGCTGCGCAGCCGAGGTAGTAGCCGACCTTGACTCGATTGAGCGGGAGATGGACCCGGCGTTCTCATGTCCAAGGGCGCTGATCGCCTACGAGCCTCGATGGGCAATTGGCGAGCCTCGACCGGCGTCCCTGTCACACATCCAAGGCATCTGCAAGAGAATCCGCGAGTTTGCATCTCAAATGAGCCTTGCGAAGGAAATCAGAGTGCTTTACGGCGGCAGTGCTGGGCGAGGCTTGTTCAGCGACCTCGAAGGAAGCGTCGACGGGATCTTTGTTGGCCGGTTCGCACACGACCCCGGGGAGTTCGTTGCCATCGTTGACGAGGCTCTAGCCTTGCTCGCTCGATCGAACGCTCCGGCCGGTCAACGAGAACACCTCTGGCACTCAGCGGGTGATCAGCGATGATTCGCGACACTCTCGGCAGTGGCCTGTACGGCACAGGTCGATGATTCAGCTACGGAGTCCTTCTGCCTCGGGATCAAGGTGAAGTCGGCAGTGACAGCAGCGCCGAAGTCTAAGTATCGGCTTGGAGCCATCGGGTTTGCGCACTTGCACGTGAATGAGCTCATCGCGGTTCGTCGCCATCGAGCAGGTGGAACTCGTTGCCTGTGCAGACACGATTCCCCGCGTCCCTTCGTTGACCGAGGTCGACGGCAGCCGCCGCGCCAACCTGAGGCGTGCACTCGAGATGGGGAGCGATCCCAGCGCATACGAAGACTATCGAGAGATGCTCGACAGCGAGGATCTGGACATTGTCATCTTCTGTCCGGAGATCAGCCGTCACGCCGAAGTGGCTGAAGCTCTGGCAGCACGAAGAATCCACATGATCACCGAGAAGCCAATGGCGGGCAGCCTCTCCGATGCTCTGCAAATGGTTCGAGCCGCCCGCAACGCCGGTGTCGTGCTCATGGTCAACTGGCCGACCACGTGGGACCCTTGGATATTGAAGGTGAAGGACCTGATTGATGCCGGAGAAATCGGCGATGTCTGGGAGTTCAAATGGCGCAACCAGCCATCGCTCGGACCCCTTGCCGCCGGCAGCCGACATCCGGGAGATACAGTCGTTTCCGGGGCCCTCACTGATTCGGAGAAGTCCGCCGAGTGGTGGTACCAGGCAGACGCGGGTGGCGGAGCGCTTCTCGACTACTGCTCCTACGGTGCATCCTTGTCGTCTTGGTATCTCGGCCAGGATGCGCTGGCAGTTCAAGCTCTCAGAGCGAATCTGCTGAGTCCATTCGGGAGCGCCGACGACAACAGTGCGATGCTCGTACGATTTCCCCGAGCAATGGCCATTCTCGAAGGCACCTGGACTACCTTTCATGGCGGTGTGCCTAGTGGGCCCATCGTTTATGGAACCGACGGAACGATCGTTGTCGATGGGGCGAACGCCATGGTCTACAAGGATCCAGCCAGCTCGGACCCAACACACAGCCACGTCGGCGACCCGCTACCGGCAGGTCGGGCAACGATCGCTGAGGTATTCATCCGGCACATCGAGACCGGCGAGGCCCCGCACCCCACACTCGACATCCCGCTCAACGTTGCGTCCGTAGCCATTCTCGATGCCGGGATCAGGTCGGCGGCAAGCGGCAAACTCGAGCCCGTGCACAACGCTCAGTGGGAGATCGGATGAGACTCAGATTGGAGGTCACCGAAACGTGATTCGCATCGCCGCCATCGGGCATGGAGATATCGCCCAGCGACTGCACTTCGTGAATCTCAAAGACCTGAGTGCGCGAGCACGGCTCGTGGCCATCGTGGGCAGAGACGAATCCAGTCTGAAACGAACTGCGAGCCGGTTCGACATCCCCACTTGGTTCACAGATCCCGACGAGATGCTTGTAAGCGAAAACATTGACGCCGTTCTCGTGCTCACGCCGCCGAGCAGTCACGCTCTGCTTGCGCGGAAAGCGATTGAGGCGGGCAAACACGTGCTCGTCGAGAAACCGCTTGTGATGACACTTGCCGAGGCAACCGAGCTGCTGGCGGCGTTCAAGACACAGCAAGCCAAGACGCCGATCACGTTCATGCCTCTACCCGACGTGGACACTCCCGAGCAAGACCTCGTGGCACGTCTGCTCGCCGACGGTATCGTCGGCGAGGCGACAAGCGTCGAATGCCACCGGGGGCACCGTGGGCCGACACACGCAAGTTGGTTCTATAGGAAGGAGCTTGCCGGCGGTGGTGTGCTTCTCGATCTGGGTATCTACGGCATCAGCACCGTGGTGTCTCTCCTGGGGCCGGCGCGGGCAGTCTCCGCTCTGTGCAGTCGACGTTTCGATGTACGCAACATGGACGACGGAGCGGTAGTACAGCCAGACGTCGAGGACAGTGCTCTCGTCAACCTGTGGCTCGACAGCAAAGTCGCCGCGACCGTCAACGCAAATTGGAACGGCTACGTCACGCATCATGACACGCGATCTCGAACAACGATCATCGGCCGGGAGGGAAGTCTCCACTTCGGCGTGGCTGATGGTGGCGTTTACGTTCATCGCACCGACGGCGACTACGGCCGCATCTTCCTACCTTCTGAGGAGGTCCCTTTCGACGGGTATCTCTGTCGAAGGATCGAAGCGCCACCGGGGGCGAGCACCGACACGATTGTCGGCGACTTCGTGACAATGATCGAGAAAGGCGAGACATCAAGTCGCAGGCTCGAGATGCAAGTGCATGTCATGGAGATAATCCTCGAGGCCTATCGGTCCGGTTCGGCAAATGAGGTGCGGACCCTGACCACACGGTTCTAGTAGCGGAGCGTCCACCAGGCTCCGAGTCTCGGGCAGCAGCTTTCCGCTAGGCGAGGGCCTCAGCGGCCAGCGATGCGTCGATCGCGCTCGGATCGAGAATGTGTTCGATCACCATCGCCGCGGCACCGACCACACCTGCCCGATCTCCGATGGCTGCCGACGTGATGACGAGCTCGTTGGTTGCCAGCGGTGTTGAGCGCCGATAGACGATCTCGCGCACACCTGCCAGCAACTCTTCCCCTGCGTTTGAGATATCTCCACCGATCATGATCATTGCGGGGTTGATGAGATTCACTGCCGGGGCCAGGACCCCGCCGAGTAGGCGACCGGCCTCACGGACTGCTTGGCTGGCATCAGGATCACCACTTCTAACGAGCTCGACGACGTCGCGACTGCCGGCGGTGTTCTTGCCGAGCGCCGCCAGCTGCCGGGCGAGGGCTGCTCCGCTGGCGACGGACTCGATACACCCACGGTTGCCGCACTTACACACGGCATCAAAGCCGGCCACCTGAATGTGCCCGATATCGCCCGCCGTGCCCTGAGCTCCTCGGTGCATTTGTCCACCGATGATGAGTCCGGATCCGATGCCCGTTCCCACTTTGACGAACATGAAGTCATCGATCTTGGATTCCATGGCCCAGTGCTCTCCAAGCGCCATGATGTGTACGTCGTTGTCGACGAGGACCGGAACATCGAATCGATCGGCGAAGTAGCCACGGACGTCGTACCCTTCCCAACCTGGCGTGACCGGAGGACCGGGCCAGATGGGAGGGCTGACTGGACGACCCTCCGCAAACTGCATTCGGATGGGCAATCCGATTCCGACGCCGACGACATTGGTGAGCGTGTCTCCCACGTCTCCCAGCAGTCGCTGGAACGTCTCATAGACCCAATTGAGGACATAGTCAGGGCCGGAAGCGATCTCGATGTCGGCTGTGGTCTCCTTCACGATCTTGCCACCGAGATTGGCCAATGCGACACGGGAGTGCGTTGCCCCGACGTCGCCGACGAGGACAATGCCGGAGTCCTCATTGAACCCGAGCACGGTTGGGGGACGGCCACCCGTTGACGGGGCCTCACCGTCATCCTTGATCCAACCACTAGCGGCAAGACTGTCAATGCGCTGGGCAATCGTCGAGCGCGCAAGCCCGGTAGTCAACGCGAGTTCGGCACGCGTTGTCGCCTCACCGGAGCGAATCAGTCGGAGAAGATGTCCGGGTGTGCCTGCTGCGATCGTGGATTTTGCTTCCATTCCACTTACTCTAATTCTGTCTCCAGCGCTTTCACCATTGTGTTGACAACTTATGTCCTGCAATACTATAACTTATGTATGACAGCACTACAGAAGTGCCAGCTTTCAAGCAAGTCGGATTCACCGGATGATCCGGCAATGGAGGAGTCGTAATGAAAATGAAGTCTGTCCTGGCCGGACTCGCTGTATTGCTCGTGGCGGGCTTACTCGCTGCTTGCTCCGGCGAGAGCAGTGATGGAGACACGACAAGCACTACAGCCGCCAGCAGCGGCGATAGTGCCGATGTCGCGAGCTCCATCACTATCTGGCACAATTCCGCCGATTCGCCCGCAGTGCTCAACCTGTACGAGAACTTCACCGCCGACACCGGCATTGATGTGGAGCTCGTGGCTATTCCGGCCGACGCGTTCCAGACGACCGTGATGGCAAAGTGGGGGACCGGTGACCGCCCGGACGTTCTCGAATACCACCCCGACTTTCAGCCCATGTTGGCGCTGAACCCTGCCGAGACCATGCAGGATCTGTCCGACATGGATTTTGTCGCTAAGTCTGGGAATCTGTACGACAACAGCGGGTCTTACGATGGCAAGGTCTATGCCGCCATCACCGGGTTCCCCTCGGTGTTCGCCATCTACTACAACAAGGCTGTGCTGGAATCGACCGGACTCGAGCCACCCAAGGACTTCGAGGATCTGTTCGCAGTATGCGAGGCGTTGGAAGGTACCGGCATCGCGACGCTCTACGAATCTGGCGCCAGCCTTTGGCCGACCCAGCTCCTGATATCGCAGTACATAGCCGACCAGGACATCGACGGCGTCTACAGCAACAAGATCGCGACCAACCAGGCGAAGCTGACCGATGAGGACGGCCCGTTCCTGCAGGCGTTGCACGCCTACACGGATCTCCGCGATCAAGGGTGCTTCAACGACGACTACTCGACCGGCACATTCGAGAAAGCGCTGGCAAGCGTTTTTGAGGGTACGTCCGCTATGACTGCGCTCCACTCAGATGTGTACCCGCAGCTCCTTGCGGCAGCCGGCGAGGACGAGCAGCTACTGTCGGACACTGTCGGATTCATTACGGTGTCTTCGACCTCTCCGACTGGCTTGTACATCCCTGGACCTCTTGGCACCTTCTACGCGCCGAAGACCGGCGACAGTGCCAAGGAAACGGCGGCGATCATGTTCATCGACTACGCGACCGGAGATGGCTATGCGCAGCTACTCAAGGACAGCAACAAGGTGCCCATGATCGAAGGCTATCCCCAGCCGACGGGACGTACGGAGCTTCAGGTTTCGTTCGAGGAGGGCTTCCAGGGAGCGCAGACTGCACTGCTCTCTCGGGTGCCCGGATTCGGCACGTTCTCGATTGAGACGGGCAAACTGCTCAACGGCGAGACGACGCCGGAACAGACCGCCGCAAATATGCAGGCCGCGATCGAGCAGGCTTCGAAGGCGGCTGGTCAGCCTGGATGGTGAGGTTGGAATCTAGATCCGTCGCGACAGATATCACGGGGGCTCGCCGCAAGCGGCGAGCCCCTCGCGGTCGTGGGTGGATCTGGTTTCTTCTACCGTCGATAGTCCTCCTCGGACTGTTCTTCGTACTGCCGTTTCTGCTCAACGTCCCCTTTGCCTTCTCCCAATGGAGCAGCTACAGCGACAACATCCCGTTCGTTGGGTTCGACAACTTCCGCCTCTTGTGGGACAACGGCGCACTCGGCGGAGCAATCAGGGTCACTCTCAGCTACGCCGTCATTGCGATGGTCGTGCAGAACTCCGTTGCACTCCCTTTGGCACTCACCCTGCGTGATACAACGAAGGTCAACAGCTTCTTCCGTTCGATCTTCTTCTTGCCTGTATTGGTTTCTCCCCTCGCGGCCGGATACATTTGGCGCGGCATCGTCGACCCAGCTGGGCCCTTGAATTCGGCCATCGGCCTCGTCATTCCTGGCTTCGACTACGCCTGGCTCGGGCACCCCATGAGTGCTCTTTTCACAGTTGCCTTCGTGGACGGATGGAAGTGGTCGGGCATCGCCACGTTGGTGTACATCGCCGGTCTGAACAGCATCCCCTCATCGCTACTCGAGACGGCTTCTCTCGACGGTGCCAACTCATGGCAGCGATTCTGGTTCATCAGATTCCCGCTGCTCGCTCCCGCGTTCACATTCAACATCGTCACCACGCTCGTCGGGGCAATGAGCGCATACGATGTCATCGCTGCCGCTAGTGCCGGCGGTCCCGGAACGAGCACAACGACGCTGAATGTCGCTGTGCAACAGCAATTCAGCTACGGATACTTCGGGACGGCGAGCACATTGAGTCTGACAGTGACGCTGCTGGTGGTCGCGGTGGCAGTCCCACTCGTGTGGTGGCTTCGGAAGCGGGAGGTCAACTGATGGCCACCCCCAGTCCATCGATCAGGGCTTCGCATCGCACTCATCGAGTAGCCCGCCGCTGGAAGCGACTGCTCAAGTACAGCCTCCTCAGCCTGTTCGCCATACCGTGGTTGGTCGTCCCGATCTGGCTGATATTGGTCAACTCCTTCAAGCCCGAGGGAGAAGCCGCACTCCTTTCACTGTCGTTGCCGAGCAAGTGGGCGATTGTCGAGAACTACACCGCGGTCGTCGTTCGAGGCAACTACCTGACCGGTCTCCGTAACAGCTTATTCGTGGCCGTGCCCACTGTGATTGTCGTACTCTTCCTCGGCTCTTTGGCATCGTGGGCCTACGCTCGTAGCAAGAGCCGGTCATCGCAGGTGTTCTTCTACATCACCTCGCTGTCGATCCTCTTGCCGCCCGCCATCATCCCGACCATCTACCTTCTCAAGTCGCTTCAGCTCGACGGGACAATCGTCGGCTACGCACTGATGATGATGGGAACACGAATGGGTCTGGTCGTCTTCTTGACGACCGGATTTGTCCGAGGATTACCCACCGAGCTGGAGGAGGCCGCGGCCATCGATGGGGCCTCCAGAATCCGTACGTATTTCTCGGTCCTCCTGCCGATACTCCGCCCGATCCTGCTCACCGGTGCTGTTCTGATGGTCATCGTCGTGTGGAACGACTTCTTTTTTGGTCAGCTCCTGTTGAAAGGTTCCGCCAACGCGACATTGCCGTTGACGCTGTACGCGTTCGCTTCAGCGTCCATTTCTGGTCTCAATTGGAACCTCGTGTTTGCGCACCTCGTCATGACGAGCGCACCGCTCGTCGTCATCTACTTGGTTGCGCAACGCCAGATTCTCTCTGGACTGACCGAAGGCGGCCTCAAAGGATGACCGACAGTCGAGATAGGACGAATATGCAACCCGCCCGCCTAACCATGAATCCAGCTTTCGTCGTCGGTTCAGTGAGCCGCCAACTCTTCGGCTCGTTCATCGAGCACATTGGGCGTGCCGTCTACGGGGGCATCTACGAACCCGACCATCCGACTGCCGACGAGGAGGGATTCAGACGTGACGTGCTGGATGTGGCCGGGGAGCTCAATCTCAGCCAGATCAGGTATCCCGGCGGTAACTTCGTCTCGGGCTTCAGATGGGAAGACAGCGTCGGACCCCGAGAGAGCCGCCCAATCCGGAGAGATCTCGCCTGGCATTCGACTGAAACCAACGAGGTCGGTCTTCACGAGTTCGCATCATGGGTTGAGAAGCTCGGTGCTGACCTCATGCTTGCGGTGAACCTCGGAACGAGAGGCACGCTGGAAGCACTGGACCTCATCGAGTACGCGAATGGAACAGCAGGTTCGACCCTCGCCGACCAGCGTATCGCCAATGGGCGTGTTGAGCCGTTTGGGATCAAGACATGGTTTCTCGGCAACGAGATGGATGGACCCTGGCAGCTTGGCTATCGCAGCGCTGATGAGTACGGCGCTCTCGCCGCCCGCACTGCCAAGGCGCTGCGCCAATTCGACCCGAAAATCGAACTGGTTGTGTGTGGCTCATCGCACATGCACATGAAGACCTTCGGCGATTGGGAGCGCATCGTTCTGTCGCATGCCTACGACGACGTCGACTTGATCTCGTGTCACGCCTATTACGAAGAGAAGGATGGCGATCTTGGTTCGTTTCTCGCTTCCAGCACAAGCATGGATCGATTCATTGAGTCGGTCGTCGCGACGGCGGATCACGTCAAGGCACTCAAGCGAAGCACGAAGACGATCAACATCTCATTCGATGAATGGAACGTTTGGTATCTCGACAAGGGGCTCAGTCCGAACGTCGGCGTATACCGCACCGGAGACATCCTCGGGCCGGACTGGCCAAAGGCTCCTCGTGTCGCAGAAGATGTCTACTCGGTGGCCGATGCAGTCGTCGTTGGAAGCCTCCTCATTTCGCTCATCAAGCATTCGGACCGGGTGAAGTCGGCCTGTCTGTCGATGTTGGTGAATGCGATGGCTCCGATCAGGGCCGAGCAAGGCGGGATCGTCTGGCGGCAGACAACGTTCTACCCGTTTGCGATGACATCACGGTGGGCCCGGGGCACCGCACTCGACGTGAAAGTCTGGTGTGATTCATATGAGACGGACGAATACGGAACCGTCCCACTCGTTGACGCAACGGCGACATATGACGAGGACACGGGCGAGTACGCGGTGTTCGCCGTCAACCGATCCACGGAGATGCCGGCGGAGGTCAAAGTCGACGTCCAGCACCAGGGTACGACGTATCTCATCGATGCTCTGATGCTCAGCGAGCCAGATCCCCACATCACGAACTCTCGCACCGATCCCGATCGTGTGACGCTCAAGAAGAATGAAACCGTGCGCATCGACGATGGCTATGTCTGGATCACCCTTCCCCCGGTTTCCTGGAACATGATCCGTCTCGGCGTAGACAGCGGCGAGCTGTCGTTCGGAGAACGGCAATGAGATCCGGTTGGCCGTTCGTATCAATGAAGACCGAGCTGGGCCAACGCAAACCAACCGAAGGTACAGATTCACGACCCGCTAAAAGGAGATAGCAATGATGCTTCCTGCAGCTGATCAATACGACGGCAAGGAGATCTGGTTCGTAACCGGCAGCCTCAATCTCTATGGACCGGAGACGCTGAGACAGGTCGAAGAGCAGTCCATGACTGTTGCGGCAACACTCGAGGCTGCTCTCACGGTGAACCTCCGCTTGGTATGGAAGCCGGTTGTCATAGACACGGAGTCAATCCGCAGGCTGCTGCTTGAAGCCAATGGTGACAGCCGCGTCATCGGTGTTGTCGTGTGGATGCACACCTTCTCACCGGCGAAGATGTGGATCACCGGTCTCGACGCTCTGACCAAGCCTCTGCTCCACCTGCATACTCAAGCGAATGTGGATCTGCCGTGGGGATCGATCGACTTCGATTTCATGAACCTAAACCAATCGGCTCACGGCGATCGAGAATTCGCATACATCGGAGCCCGGTTGGGAATCGCACGGAAGATAGTTGTCGGGCACGCCTCCGATGCGCGTGTCGTACGGGAAGTGAATACGTGGGCTCGCGCCGCGGCAGGTTCAGATGCAGCCCGCTCGCTCAAGTTGGCGCGGTTTGGCGACAACATGCGTTATGTCGCCGTCACCGAAGGCGACAAGACCGAGGCCGAGCTCAGGTTCGGAGTGCAGGTGAATACCTGGGGTGTGAACGAACTCGTCACTGCCGTCGGGGCGTCCCTCGACTCGGAGGTGGACCTGCTGGTTGCCGAATACGAGGATCGATACGACGTCGCTCCCGAACTGCGGAAGGGCGGGGAGCGCCACGATTCACTGCGCGACGGCGCCAGAATCGAACTGGGTCTTCGGGCGTTCCTGGCGGACGGAGGGTTTGGGGCTTTTACGACGAGTTTTGAAGACCTCGGCAATCTTCCACAACTTCCCGGCCTTGCGGTTCAGCGTCTGATGGCCGACGGTTACGGATTTGGCGCAGAGGGTGACTGGAAGACGGCGATCCTGGTCCGTGTCGCCAACGTAATGGGTGCCGGCCTACCGGGTGGGGCCAGTTTGATGGAGGATTACACCTATCACCTGGAACCGGGCAACGAGCTCATTCTTGGAGCGCACATGCTCGAGATCAGCCCTGCCCTGACATCGACCAGACCGCGCCTCGAGATTCATCCACTGAGCATTGGCGGAAAGGCCGACCCGGTCCGACTCGTCTTCACAGCAGATCCCGGCCCAGCGGTTGTGGTGGCCATGAGCGACATGCGTGACAGATTCCGACTGGTGGCGAATGTTGTCGAGAATGTCGAGTTGCCGGCTCCGATGCCACGATTGCCTGTCGGTCATGCGGTTTGGCGACCCGCACCGGACTTCGCCACCAGTGCCGCTGCTTGGTTGACCGCCGGTGGTGCTCATCACACCGTGATGACCAATGCCGTCGGTATCGACGCGTTCCGTGACTTTGCCGAGATCGTCGACACCGAACTCCTTGTCATCGACGAGCAGACGACGCTGGCTTCATTCCGCGATTCGGTGCGGTGGAACGCCGCCTATTACCGGCTCGCCGCCGGGTTGTAGGTCGTCAACGCGTGGCCCGACTCGGTCGAAGGGACACCACCCGATCACGCCGCGATGACACGGCTTGGGTTGATCGGGGCCGTGCCTGCCCGAAAGCTCGCGAGATTTCAGTTCTCGGAGGAAGGACCACCGGACAAGTGGTCTCGAGCCCGGCTCGGTGTCTGACCGGCAGGTCTCGGGCCGATGAGCACGCACACGATCAGGCTCCAGGCCGCGGCAATGCCTGCGGCTGCGATCGTGTCGCTCGGGTAGTCGATGATCAGAATCACCCGGGCTGCGGCGGTGATGGCGACAACGACGACGGCGATCCCGTAGCGTCGCACTGTGGCGACCCAGTCCGGTCGGCCCCACGACCATGCGGCAACAACGACGACTGCGGCAACGAGGGCAACCTGTTCAGACGGGAACCCGTAGTCGATTCGTGGTGCAAGGGGCGCGGCGGCGGGTGGTGCCCTGTGCACGAGCGCTTCGGCGACTTCGACGATGATCCATTGACCCACGGCAGAGGCTGCAAGGGCAAACGCCAATCGCCTGCGGCGGAAGAACGCGGCCAGCGCCACCACCGCAACGGCGAGGCCTACAACGCGAGCGTCGGTGACGGCGTTGACGATCTTGGCGACCGAAACCAACCAGCCGATTGGATGCGCAGCCAGATAGCGGATCGTAGAGAGATCGAAGAAGAAGAACTCCTCACTCTTGAGCACGTCCTGGATGAGGCCACCAAACAGCCACATGCCGATGATGATCCCGACCGCCGTCGTGGCTAAGGCGGCGCCACTGAGCCGGAGCCGGTTCGCAGTCTTGGAGAGGAGTTGGATCGGGCGTGTCCCCGCGATTCGCTGTAGCGTCCGGACCACGGCACCCTGGTTGCGCTGTGCCCACCGGGTGAGCCAGAAGATCCCGCCTACCACGATGACCAGTCCGACCACGGTGAGGCCGCCGGTACGGAACCATCTTTCGACTCGGGGGTAGTTGGCCCCGGCGAGGTAGCCGACCAGCGTGAACGTGGTGCCCCATGCCACTCCGCCGACGACATTGCCTAGTAGGAACCGTTTGTACGGCATCTTTCCCATGCCTGCGGCAAACGGAACGACTGCCCGCAGCACCGAGGCAAAACGAGCTGCGACGAGTGCCCACCAGCCTCGCTCTGCCAGCATCGTCACCGACTTGTCGAGCTGCCGGGCGGCTCTCGCCATTCGTTTCCCTTTGAGGAGCGAAGGCCCGAGTGTTTTGCCGAGTCGGTAGCCGATCGAGTCACCTATGACCGCACCGGCGACCGCCGTCGGAATCATCACCCACAACGACACCGACCCGGTCCCGGCGGCGACGCCACCGAGGATCACGGCGACCTCGCCGGGGATGACCAGTCCGAAGAAGGCGGCGCTCTCGGCGGCGGCGAGCAGAAATACGACGAAGGGTGTGAAGGGTCCGGCAGCAGCCAGGAAGCGCGTCACGTCTCGCCTCGGATGAATCGGCGCGTGACTGCGCGCAGGTTGTGGGCGGGTATTTCAAGGCCTCTTCCGGAGCGAAGATTGCGCCGAAGGAACTCAGATCGTTGAACGTCGGTTGCCACGATGCCCTCCGTTACTCCGCCCCCGGGAATTGCATGCCAGCCCTCGGGGCTTTCCCCGACCACCTCGTGAGTCATGTTGGCCACGTCCGGCAGCTCCTCCTCGGAGAGTGTTCATCGTGCCGTCATCGAATGAGATCCAGTATCGCGTCAATCCGGCTCCTGCCCGACAAACGGATCCCAAGACCCTCGCCGGGCCCTCCCTATTGGACTGTCAGGACCCGCTGGTTTCTACGGTAGATGCCCAGCGAGAGTGTGTAGAAGACAGCGAGGAGGCCGAGGATCCAGGCGAGAGCGATCCACAACTGGTTGCCTGCGGTGCCTTCTGTCAGCAGTGAGCGCATCGTCTCGATGATCGGAGTCATCGGCTGGTGTTCGGCGAAGCCTCTCAGCAGCGGTGTCATCGAGTCTGTTGGTACGAACGACGGGCTGATGAAGAGGAGGAGCAGCAGGATGTAGGAGAAGGCACCGGCGCCTTCGGCCGTTTTGGCCAGCAGGCCGAAGAACATTGCCATCCATGTCATGGCGAGAACGAACAGCACCAGCACGAGGGTGAACCACAGCCACCCGACAGTTCCTGAGGCCGAGCGAAACCCGACGATGACCGCCACGACCAGCACGAGAAGGCAGGAGAAGAGGTTCGACAGCGTCGATGACAGGGCCTGCCCGCTCAAGACCGACGAGGGTGCGACCGGCATGGTCCGGAACCGACTGATGATGCCCTTCTGCAGGTCCATGCTGAGCCGCAGTGCAGCGTAGGCGATGCCGCTGGCGACGGTCATGATGATCACTCCGGGTGTGATGTAGTCGACGTAGTCGATGGCGCCGGTCTGGGTCCCGAGTGCGCCACCGAACACGTATACGAACAGCAGCAGCATCGCGATCGGCGTCAGGACGACTGTGATGATCGTGTCGAGGCTACGCGTTGTATGACGGAGCGATCGTTTCGCCATGGTCCAGGTGTCACTCAGCGCTCGCATGCGAATCAGTCCTTTCTTCTTCGAGGATCTTGAAGAACACGTCGTCGAGCGTTGCCGTCTGTCTGGAGAACCCGGTCGGTTCGATCCCGCGGTCTCTCAGCCGGATGAACATGTCTGCCATCTCGGTGACGGAACCGGTGGTGGCCACCATCAGTTTCGAGTCAACACGGCTGACGTGGTGGTGCTCCTCGAGGGTTGATTGCGCAGCGGCCAGCTGGTCTTGTTGGCTGAAGTCCAGTTCGACGAGGCCGGCAGGCACCAACTCCTTGAGCTTGTCGGGCGGGCCCTCGGCCACGATTCGGCCGCCGTGAAGGATCGCAATCTGGTCGGCGAGACGGTCGGCTTCTTCGAGATACTGCGTGGTGAGAAAGACCGTGGTGCCGCTCTTGACCAGATCCCGGATGGTTTGCCACATGTTGGTGCGCCCCTGGGGATCGAGCCCGGTTGTCGGCTCGTCGAAGAAGATGATGGCTGCGTCGCCTACCAGGCTCATCGCGATGTCGAGCCTGCGTCGCATTCCACCCGAGAAGTTCAGCGTGCGACGATCGGCCGCTTCTTTCAGCTCGAACTGGTCGAGTAGCGTCGACGCGGTTCGCTTCGAGTTGGGGACGTGGCGCAGGTTGCCGATCAGCACCAGGTTCTCGCGGGCTGTGAGCATGTGGTCGACCGCGGTGAATTGCCCGGTGAGGCTGATCTGCTGGCGAACCTTGCCGGGTTGTGTCGCCACGTCGAAACCAGCGACTCGTGCGGTTCCCCCATCGGCCTTGATCAGCGTTGTCAGTACATTGATTGTGGTCGTCTTGCCGGAGCCGTTCGCTCCGAGCAGAGCGAAGACCGTACCCCGTTGGACGGTGAACGAGACGTCTTCGAGAACGGGCACTCCTTTGTAGCCCTTGTGGAGATTGGTCACCTCGATAGCGTTGGTTGTGTCAGGCATAGTCGTTCGTCCCTTATTCCGGCTTGGGGCGGGTGATCAGAACATCACCGAACGAGGTCCGGGCGAGAACCTGGACCGTCTCGGCAGCCTGTTCCGGATCATCTGCGGGGGAGAGGGTGTTGTGGATCTGGCCGAAGCTGGTGTTGGCGTCGACCCAGGCTGCAGTGCCCTCGGCGATTCCGATCTCGAGTCCGCCGCAGGCCGTCTCTATCGTTGCCGATCCGCGGCTGATCCGACCGAGGTGGATGTCACCGTTGGAAGTCTTTGCGTTGACATCGCGGCCTGCAGCTTCGATCGTGATGTCGCCGTTAGCCGACTTGACTCTCACATCACCGTCAACCCGGCCGATCCACGTCTTGCCGTTGTGGTTTTTTATGTCGGCGTCGCCGTTGACGGTGCCGATGGTTATGTCGCCGGCGGTCACGATCTCGGCGTTGCCGGATGACCCCTCCAGGGTGACGCGACCCGCCCCGCTGCGAACGTGTAGTGCGCCGGCACGGTCGATGCCCACGCTGCCTGCGCCCGTCTTGACATCGACGTCGCCGAGGCTGCCGACGCACCGGATATCGGCGAAGCCGGCCTCAGCGGTGAGAGAGGAGCCCTCGGGGAGCTCAACGGTCACATCGAGGGAGCCGCTCCGACCCATCCCCAGATACGCAGCGATGCCGCGTCCGCCTGGGCGCTCTGATGGTGAGGCTCCCTCCGTTCAGATCGACCACCGTCTGCTTGGCCGTCTCGACGTCAACCTGCCTGTTCCGATCGCGGGGGTTCACCGCAACCACCGTGTCGCTGCGGTCGCTGGCAATCACGTTGACCATGCCCATGCTGTGCGTCACATCGATCGAAACGGCGATGGGTTGGACCGTCTCAAATGAAGGCATCTGTGCTCCTTGTCGGCTTGCGGAATCCGGTGTGTTCAACGCACCCACCCCGTGTATCGCTGGCTGCCCTTGTTGAACTGTGTGAACTGTGTCTGGGGACCCTCGACGGCGGCCGCCGCGGTGCGCACCAGCCAGGCGTTCAGCGAAAGGCCCTCACGACGCGCCGCTTCCTCTATCCGCGTCTTGAGCCCCTCGGGGAGTCGGAGGTTGAGCCTCGAGGTGTTTCTGTCTTCGCCCCCTCCGGGGACGACGGCAGGAGACGTCGCAGTCCCATCGACCGCGCTATTGCCAAGCACCTCCGAAGGCGGGGTCACTACGAAGTTCGGATCGGTGCCACGGAGTCGGACTTGTACCGACCCCGGTGCCAGCTCGCTCGTGATCTCGTCAGCGGCGGCGGAAATCGCCTCGAGTAGGACCAGACGCGTCGCTGCTTCCAGCCCACCGGATAGACGTTCGACCACGGCTTTGCTCTCGGCGCCCCCGATCTCCGCGGCGGTGACTAGGTGCTCACGCAGAGTCTCTACATATGTGGCAAGATTCATGGTGCCATTATGACACCATGTGTGGCACTCCACAAGAGCCAATCTGGCGTCGACCTGTAAGCGGAACGGCGCGGTGGGCTGAGGGACGAGCTCTGGCATAATCATCGAGATGAACCGGGAAGAGTTGAGGGCGTCGAGTCGTTTGATCCATGGCCACGGAGTTCGGCCGGCCGCCGGCGTGCTCTCAGACGTTGCCGACTGGTGCCGGCAGAGAGATGTTGCATTCGACGCCTATGGGAGCGGCGAGCTGATTCAAGACTTCGAAGCCGAGGTAGCAGCGTTGCTCGGTTTCCCGGCGGCACGGTTCATGCCGAGTGGCACCCTCGCCCAGCAGGCCGCGATTCGGATCTGGGCTGACCGAGTCGGAATCGCTCACTTTGCAATGCACCCCACGGCGCACTTAGAACTCCACGAACAACGCGGGTACGCCCATCTGCATCGGCTGAACGCCGTACTCGTAGGTCCGGCCGGGAGCCCGATGCTTGCCGAGCACCTTCGTGACCTCCCGGATCGAGTGGCGGCAGTGTTGGTTGAGCTGCCGACGCGAGAGGCAGGTGGCTTGCTGCCCACCTTTGCCCAACTGGAGGAGATCAAGACCGTCGCTCGTGATCGTGGCGTCAAGTTGCACCTCGACGGGGCGCGGCTGTGGGAGTGCGGTCCGGCGTACGGCAAGTCATATGCGGAGATCTGCGAGGGCTTCGACTCGGTCTATGTGTCGTTCTACAAGGGGATCGGGGCGCTGCCGGGATCGATGCTGCTCGGCCCTGAGGACTTCATCGCCGAGGCGGCGGTGTGGCAGCGTCGCGCCGGCGGCAATCTGTACACGCTGACGCCGAATGTGGCTTCCGCTGCCATGCAGTTCGAGGCCCGTCTCGCTCAGATGCCCGGTCACCTGGAACGTGCCCGTCAGATGGCTGTGGTGCTGGGCGCCATAGACGGCATCACGATCAAGCCGAACCCACCTCACGTGAACATGTTTCACGTCTTCATCGCTCGCGACCCTGAAGATGCTCTGACGGCGCGTGATCGGGTCGCTGAAGAGCTGTCACTCTGGACAATCGGCTGGGCGATGCCGACTGATGTCCCGGGCGTTTGCCGGACCGAAATCTACGTCGGAGAGGCCGCCATGGCCGTCACCGATGAGGAGATCGATCGTGCTTTCAGAATGCTGATGTCGGTCGGTGACCGAGACCAGCTATGACCTCGATCGGCGACCCCGGATCCTCGTTGTGTGGACCCGCCGGGCTGACGTAACCGAGCAGGATCGGAGAAGCGACCCGCGGCCACGTCTGGGTACGCTCGGGTCACGAGTTTCGTCACCCGCCCGTACCTATCTCTCGAAAGGATCGTGATGGCGACCACCAGGAAATCACCCAAGAAGGATGCGAGTGGGTTCACCGCCGAAGAGCGCGCCGCCATGAAGGAGAGGGCCAAGGAGACCAAGGCCGCAAGAGGAGGCAAGAAGACCGACGGGACCGCAGAAGTGCTCGAGAAGATCGCCGCTATGAACGACGACGATCGCGCCCTGGCACAGCGGGTCCATGAGATCATCACCACGGCGGCACCCGACCTCGCCCCGAGGACCTGGTATGGCATGCCCGCATACGCCAAGGACGGCAAGGTCCTGTGCTTCTTCCAAGATGCAGCCAAGTTCAAGGCCCGCTACTCCACCCTCGGCTTCCAGGACACCGCCAACCTCGACGACGGTGCTTTCTGGCCAACATCGTTT
This sequence comes from uncultured bacterium, assembly GCA_963777645.1. Lineage (GTDB taxonomy): Bacteria > Actinomycetota > Acidimicrobiia > Spongiisociales > UBA5794 > JAAETI01. The sequence goes on from CAVZRA010000003.1 coordinate 89,162, forward strand.
GCTCTGACCAAGATCACTCCGGCAGTCGAGAAGCAGATCGTTGCCCTGGTCGAGAAGGCGATCGGCTGAGCATCTGTTGCTCAACGTGTTTCAACTAACGCCGATAGGGGTAATCTCGATACCTGTGGCGGTGACCGGAGAGGTCACCGCCACTCGTTTGAGAATGCGGGCAGGGGAATTGGGGACACCGTATTGCAACCTCGAGGGACAACTTGAAGAACAGAGTGAAAGCAAGATTCAGAGGCAAGAAGCGCTGGATACTCGGCGGGCTCACGGTCTTGGTCCTGACCGTTGCCGGGTACGCGGTACTCCTCACCCTGCGGCTCGAGTCCGCATGGGCGTCCGTGGACCGGGTCTCGCTCGCCGCGCCCGCCGGTTCGCTGCAAGCACCGATTTCCGAGCCCACAACAACCACAACAATCTTGTCGCCTACGGCAACGTCGGCGGCCCCCGGGATTCTGGATCAGGCATCGCCCCCGCCGTCCGTGATGCTGTTCGTGGGGTCCGACACCAGGGCCGGCCTCGCGGACACTACGAACTTCGGTAACTTCCCCGGGCAACGCGCCGACGTGATCGTCCTCGCCATAAGGAAAGGGAGCGACGTCGCGCTCCTCTCCGTACCGCGTGACCTGTACGTGAAGGACACGTGCCGCGGCGGCTATCACCGCATCAACGATGCGCTGGGAGGCTGTGGCGACACCAACGGCCTCGCCCAACTGGCGGGGGAGCTGGAGAACCTCACCGGGCTGAGGATCGACCACGCCGTCGCGGTTGATCTGGCCGGTTTCCAGAAGGTCGTCGATGGTCTCGGTGGGTACCAGATCTGCACCAACTACGCACTGCGAGACGCAAAGTCGGGTCTCGATCTCCCGGCCGGGTGCACTCTGGCCAACGGGGAAGTCACCTTGCAGTGGCTCAGATCGCGCCATACGCAGCAATTCGTCGATGGGAAGTGGGAGCATGTCCCCAACGTCTCTGATCTGACCCGCAATGCGCGTGACCGGCAGTTCCTCGTCGATCTCCTGCACCGTCAGGCGCAGAGTAAGGACCCGAGAAGCATGTTGAACACGATCGAATCTATCGCTCCCTACCTGACCATCGACGATCAGCTCACACTTACCGATGCCGCCGCCTGGCTATGGGACTCCCGCAACGCCACAGTGCACACATACGAGGTTCCCGTCACCGGCAAGGTCACCTCGGTCGGTGCAGACGTCCTGGTGCCCACCGTCGACGTCGCCGACTTTGTCGCAAGCATCTCCTGACGGCTGCCATGGCGGCACCCCGATCTTCGGCACCGAAGCAGCCGGTGAACGAGGCCGGTTCGCAGGTCATCGCCCTCCGCCGTCCGGCTGCACCGAACTCCGGGCCGGCTTCAACCTGAAGCAGGGTCGAACTGATCCATGGCGTGCGGCGCCGCAAGCGGTGTCGTCTTGTGTCCGTCGGTCTGCAAGCCGTCGAGGTAGATATCGAGGTGCCGGTGGGCGATGGCGCGTTCTTCTTCCAGGGTCAGACCGGGAGCGACGGGTCGCGAGAATCGGACGATGGCAAAGCCGATGTCCGGTATGCGGATATCTGAGGATCGCCGACCTGGTCTTGCTGTCTCGCCCAACTCCACGACGATGATATCAAATACCGGAGGATTTTCCTCCGGTTGGCCGCGCAAAGGGTGAGGCGCCTCTGTGAGGGATTCTCCGCTGTGCCGGGATACTCATGCACCAGCTAAGTTGGGCAGAGGTACTCAGGAAGGGCGCAGCCGTGATCCTCCCCAAAGAACACGATCCGCGCTTCATCACCATCCGCCGCGGCGGGACGCTCACGGACTCCGACCATCGGCTCCTGGCCTTGTGGGCTGCTGCGTGCGCAGAGCATGTTCTTCACCTCTTCGAATCGGAACAGCCCTCGGACCCGCGGCCCCGCCGGGCGATCGGGCAGATTCGGGCATGGGCGTGCGACCAGATCACGATGTCTCAATCTCGCGCGGCGGGTGGCCATGCCATGGCTGCGGCACGAGAGTTGAGCGGATCTGCCCGTTACGCGGCATTCGCTGCCGGCCAGGCGGCAGTGGTTGCCCATGTCGCTGCGCACGAACTCGGTGCTGCCGCATACGCGATCAAGGCTGTGCGTGCAGCCGCCCCCGCAGGCGAGGGTGAGAGCGTCGGCCTGCTCGAGTGCCGTTGGCAGCGCGAGCAACTCCCGGACGCGGTTTGCGAACTCGTCCTGGAAGATCAGCGACTACGAAACGAGATCTGCTGGTCGGCGTTCGACTGTTAACGGACGTGGCGGTTTGGCCGGCATGCCAACACACGCTTCGAGCCGCAGGGGCGTCGCCTGAACACCACCCGCCGCAACCCGGGCGGTCAACCGCCGACTTGGTCGGTGTCGGTGCGAGCGGATCAGGCAGCTGTTGGGAGAGTGAGCTCAAAGACGTTCTCATCGCCGGAGTGTCGGTAGGTGAGGTCCCCTTCCATGAGGCGTGCGAGGTGACGGGAGAGGGTGAGACCCAGGCCCATCGACGCTGTCAGCCCGGGGAGGGTGTTGCCACGCTGGTAGGCATCGAACATCTGTCCTTGTACTTCGAGGGGTATCTCCGGTCCGCTGTCATTGACACCAACGAAGGAGCACTTGACATCGCCGCCCACCTGGACGCGGATGGTATCTCCACCGTACTTGATTGCATTCGAGACGAGGTTCCGCAGGATCTGGCGGACCCGGGCCGGATCACCGATTGCCTCCTGGCTCGAGCTTCCTGACAGCGCGATAGGTGGTACGTCCTCGTCGTACCGGATTTCGAGGACCCGTACCGCCTGCGCACTCAAGTCCACGCGTACCCGACGTACAGTGAGCATCTTGGCCTCAGCCTCGGCGGCGGTCACGAGGTCGTCGACGATGTTGGTGAGGTGGTCGCTCTGTTGGGCGATTAGTTGCATCAGCTCGATTTGCTCATCGCCTGATATTCCCGACGGGCTTTCACGGAGCACTTCGGCGAAGCCCATCATCGCGGTGAGCGGGGTGCGCAACTCGTGAGAGATCGACGCGATGAACTCATTCTTGGAACGAAGCGACTCTTCGAGCGTCAGCTGGGCGTTGACCCGGTCGGTGATGTCGCGGACGATCACGATCACTTCGCCTGTTGTGCTGATCGGGATGACGCGGGCTTCCCGATCGCGGATCGATCCGTTGATTTCTAACTTGTACTCCAACGTCTGGTCTTGCCCGGTTGCTCTCGCCAGGCGGGAGGCCGATGCCAGGTCGTTGGCGAGACCCACTGGCAACGCGTCGTAGATGTGTTTACCGATGTAATGCTCCGGAACGGAGAAGAACCCGGGCTTGTCCGGGACCTGGAATGAGAGATAGAAACCGTCCGGGCTGAGCCTGTAGATCTGATCCGGCATGGCTTCGAGGATTGTCCGGTTGCGGGATTCGACAATCCTCAGCGCCTTTTCTGCGGACTCGCGCTGCTCGAGCAGCTCATCTCGTGAGCGGACCGACTCCCTCAGCTTCTCTTCGATTCGTGCAAGACCCTGGCGTTGGTAATCCACGCGATCGAGATCGTGGCCGATGATGATCACCACGGAACATGCGGTGACAACAATGGTGCCGACCGCGATCTCCAGGGGGATCGTTGGGTCCGGGGTCAAAGATGTCACAACGTGTCGCGCCAGCAGCGTAATTCCCAGGGCGGCACCAGACAGCAAAGGAACGTAGAAGCGGATGACGTGTCCACCGGCTCGATTCGAGACGACCAGCCTCATGAGCCCGCGATCAGGATCGCAATGGAGCAAAGACAGGCCGAGCGCCAACTGAAGCACCGAAGTGGAGACGGCCATCCCGGCAACCATGATGGGGGCGTCAAAATCGGTTGCTCCCAGTGCATATCCCAACAGCGCCATGGATGCAATCAGGGCGACGATCGTGGCGAGGACCTGGCGAAGCCACACGCTCCGCCCGATCTTCAGCGAGTAGAGGGCAAACCCCAGCAGAGCGAGGTTGACTGCCACATTGGCGCCCATGCGTCCCGGATTCGAATTCGTGAACCCTCCGAGACTCCCGCGAATGAGGAAATTGTCGAATCCCGCCCATCGGATATCGGCCGCGTACTCGAAGAGCGTTGCCAAACCGATAGTCGTCACCAGGGCAGCCATTGTCACCACCAACCAGGACCACCAGCTGCGCCGGTAGGCGACAACACCGAGGCCGGCGGCGCTGATGCCGAGCGCCGTGTTCGCCTTCATCGTCACGTTCCCGGGTATCACCCTGGCAACGATGTCGACGCCAAGCCACCAGCCGACCACCAGAACCGCCGTCCCGGCGACGAACGCGATCCAGCCGAGCATCTCCGCTGAAGCTAGGAACCTGCCGACAAGCACCGGGTCGGCGGTTTCCCGCCCATCCGGTACTTGATCAGCACCGTTGCTCTCGAGATCCGGTTCGACCGTCCTCGCGCTCGTGTTCATGAATCACCTCATACCCTCCGGTGAATCGTCTGGGTGTTCGTCGACCCGGGTTCCGATAGCTGGTGGGGCGCAGGTTTGGTCAAGTTACAGGTGTCGATCGGCGTTACCCGGTGCTGATCTGAGGGGAGGTGTCTGCTTCTTCTTGTTTGGCTTCTTCTTGTTTGGCTTCTTCTTGTTTGGCTTTGCGGTTGCCCCGTCCGGATATCCGCGCTACGAACGCGGCGATCGCCGCTCCAGCGGCTGCGAGACCCATCCACTTCTTCTTGTCGCCCATGTATTCCTCCTCGGACTTCATATGTTTGCAATATTACTTGGTATATAAGTATAATGCAAACGAACATGAGTACATCGGAACGGAGTCAGATGTGACCGACCGTGTCAACGAGGCCATTTGGCAACGGCTAGGACGACGACCAGATCCCGGCACTTCCAACCTCGCCGATCTGCGCCGGTCCGGTGGTACGCCTGAGCGTTCTGGTCGTGTGTATGGGCGCCCGCGTTGTTCATATTTCCCGGTTCGCACATGTGGCGCCGCCCGCACGAACGCACATTCGGTCGCTATTGTTGGAATGAAGCGCGATTCGCCTTTGGGGACGACGACCGAGCTCGGCGACGTCGCTCGGCCTTCGGGGCCGATATCGTGAGGACGCACAGTGAGCCCAGGATGGGATCTAGCGATCAACCCCCGACGGAATCCTCCATAGTTGATCTGACCGCGCCAGGACGGCTTTCCGACGTGTCAGAGCCCGAATGGCAGATCCTGCGCTCGCTCGAGCATTTGGTTGATGCGTTCGCTACGTTCGCTGCCGTCCGGGATAGCGCCGACCGAATCGTCGACTTCCGAACGGAATATGCGAATGATGCGGCCCGTGCCGTCCTCGCCACCTCTTCAGCGCGAGAGGCAGGAGGTGATCCCGTCGAGAGCCTGGCGGGTTATCAGAAACGGCAGTTCTTCGATGACCTGTGCGCAGTCGTGGAGACAGGGGAGCCGCTGGCCACGCAGGTCATGCGGCATGAGAATGCCAAGGACGGTGGAGAGCGCCTCGTCCGCGCCTATGAGGTTCGTGCCGTGCGCGTCGGTGATGGCCTTGTGGTCGGGTGGCGGGACGAGACCGCGCACATGCTCGCCGCGACGGAGCTGGAGCGGCGCAATCGTGAGCTGGGCCTCGTCGGCCAATTGGTCGAGTACCTCCAGGCGGTGGAGTCGGCTGACGAGGTATTCGACGTAGCGGCGAGCTTCGGGGCGCAACTGTTCGAGAACTTTTCCGGCGGGCTCTTCTTGCAGAACGAGTCCGGAAGCGTCGTAGAAGCAAGGGCCTCCTGGGGCGACAGCACGTGGGGTGACCAGGTGTTCGCACCGGAGAGCTGCTGGGCGCTGCGCCGGGGGAAGCGGCACGGAAGTCTCGAAGGAAACGTGTCTCCGCGCTGCGCACACGCGGCGGATGGTGTTGAGGCGCTCCTCTGTATCCCGCTCCTCGCACAAGGGCAAGCCACCGGCCTCTTGGTCGTCGCCGCATCTGAGACCGCGACACTCTCCAACACGCCACGCTCGGGTGCGGCGAGTGAAGCGCTTGCCGTATCCGTGGGCGAGCACCTCGGGCTGGCCCTCACCAATATGCGGCTTCGTAGCTCGCTTCGGGATCAGTCCATCAGGGATCCGCTCACCGGTCTGTTCAACCGTCGATACCTGGAAGAGACGCTCGAGCGCGAGGTCAGCCGTTCTGCCCGCAGCGGCAAGCCCTTTGGCTTAATGATGCTGGACATGGACCACTTCAAACAGTTCAACGATACGCACGGCCACGCGGCGGGCGATGCGCTCCTCGAGAAGTTCGGTGCCCTGCTCCTCACACTTACCCGGGTCGAGGACGCAGCGTGTCGCTACGGTGGAGACGAGTTCGTCATCCTGCTCCCCGAAAGCCCACTCGATGTGGCGCTCCTCCGGGCCGAAGAGATTCGCCATGCTGCGAGCCGGTCCAACATCAGGCACAAGGGTTCGGCTGTTGATGCAGTCACCCTCACGGTCGGGGTTGCCGCATATCCGGATCATGGCGACGACATGGCCGGGTTGGTACACGCCGCGGATGAAGCCATGTACCGGGCCAAACACGCAGGAGGAGATCGGGTACAGGTAGCTGCAACCCCCACCGAAGCTGCTCAACAACCGACGGCAGGGCATGGCCGATCGGCGCGGCGCCGGGGTGACGACACCGATCACTAGAGGTGCTTGGGATTGCCCGTATCGCAGCCCGTCCGGAGCACACCCACTCAGACTTGATCACCTTTGCTATATTGCTTGATCTATAGTTATAGTATGTATGAGCATGGGAACACCAGAACGGAGCAAGACGTGACCGACCGTGTCGACGACACAATCCAGCAATGGCGACAGCGACGCCCAGATCTCGACACTTCCAACCTCGCGGTCGTGTCCCGTGTCCTCCGTGCGGCGCATCATCTTCAGGCGAAACTCGATGATATTGCAGCCGGATACGGGTTGAGTCACCAGGGCGACCTCGACGTTCTCACCGAGCTCTATCGCACCAACCACGACCATGGGCTCACACCAACCAAGCTCGCGGACGCCCTTCTCCTAACCGCCGGAGGCATGACCGTCCGTCTTCACCGCCTCCAAGAGTCTGGACTGATCAGTCGCACCCCCAATCCGTACGACGGGCGCGGCATCTTCGTCCGGCTAACCGACGCCGGAACCAACCTTGCCGAGCACGCACTGACAATCGTCCTCGAGGCGCAGGCCAATAATCTCCGAAGCCTCACGCCCGCCAAACGCAAGCAGCTCGCCGATCTCCTGCGGACCCTGCTCGAGGGCCTTGGGGACGTACCTGCATTCCAGCCACCAATCGTGGCCAACCAACCTCGCCGTCGGGCGTGATGGCGTCAAGCCGGTTCGGTGAGAGGCTCTAGGCCTCACCCACGTACTCGGCGAGATGCTCGCCGGTGATGGTCGAACTTGCGGCAACGAGATCTGCAGGAGTGCCTTCGAATACGATCCGGCCGCCGTCGTGGCCTGCGCCCGGGCCGAGGTCGATAATCCAGTCAGCGTGGGCCATCACCGCCTGGTGATGCTCGATGACGATGACCGACTTGCCCGAATCCACTAGCTGGTCAAGCAGGCCGAGCAGGTGGTCGACATCGGCGAGATGGAGCCCGGTGGTCGGCTCGTCGAGCACGTAGATGCCGCCCTTGTCGGCCATGTGGGTGGCTAGCTTCAAACGCTGCTGTTCACCACCGGACAGCGTAGGGAGCGGCTGGCCGAGGGCTACGTAGCCGAGACCCACGTCATAGAGCCGTTCGAGAATCTTGAGTGCTGCCGGGATCCTGGCCTCGCCGTCGCCAAAGAAGGCCTTCGCTTCGGTCACCGGCATTGCCATCACTTCGCTGATGTCGCGTCCGCCCAGCTTGTAATCCAGCACGAACGCGTCGAAGCCCTTCCCCTCACATACCTCACATGTAGACGAGACGGTCTCCATGAAGCCCAACTCGGTGAATACGAGACCGGCGCCGTTGCAGTTGGGGCATGCGCCTTCGGAGTTGGCGCTGAAGAACGCCGGCTTCACGTCGTTGGCCCTGGCAAATGCCTTGCGGATCGGGTCGAGCAGGCCGGTGTATGTGGCCGGGTTGCTCCGGCGAGAACCGTGAACAGGATCCTGGTCGACGGTCACTACCTCGGCATCTCCAACCTGTCGGGGCATGGAGCCGTGGATGAGTGAGCTCTTGCCCGAGCCGGCCACACCGGTCACCACACAGAGCAACCCGAGCGGCACGTCGACATCGACGTTCTGGAGGTTGTGCAGATTGGCGCAGCGAATCTCCACCTTTCCTGTGGCCGTTCTAACCGTGTCCTTGAGCTTGGCCCGGTGGTCGAAGTGGCGGCCGGTGATGGTGTCGCTGGAGCGCAGGTCGGAGACAGTGCCCTCAAAACAGATGGTGCCGCCCGCCGTCCCTGCTCCCGGCCCCAGGTCGACAACGTGCTCGGCGATGGCAATCACCTCGGGCTTGTGCTCGACAACCAGAACCGTGTTGCCCTTGTCCCGCAGCTGGAGCAGCAGCTTGTTCATCCGCTGGATGTCGTGTGGGTGCATCCCGATGCTGGGCTCGTCGAACACGTAGGTGATGTCGGTGAGCGATGAGCCGAGGTGGCGGATCATCTTGGTCCGCTGCGCCTCGCCGCCGGACAACGTTCCCGAGGCGCGGTCCAGCGAGAGATACCCCAGCCCGATCTGGACGAACGAGTCGAGAGTGTCCTGGAGCGCGGTCAGCAGCGGTGCCGCCGACGGCTCATCCAGATTGCTGACCCATTCGGCCAGGTCGGTGGCCTGCATTGCACAAGCGTCGGCGAGGCTGATTCCCTTGATCTTGGATGATCGGGCGCCCTCGCTGAGACGGGTGCCATCGCATTCGGGGCAGGCTTTGAAAGTGGCTGCCCGGTCGACGAACGCACGGATGTGCGGCTGTAGCGAATCCCGGTCTTTGGAGAAGAACGACTTCTGGACCTTGGCGATCAATCCTTCGTACGTGGTATTGATCCCTTTCATCTTGACCTTGGTCGGCTTCTTGTACAGGAAGTCGTTCAGCTCTTTCTTGGTGTATTTGCTGATCGGTTTGTCCGGGTCGACAAAGCCCGATTCGGTGAACGACCGCACCATCCAGCCACCCGCCTTGTAACCGGGGATCGTGATTGCCCCTTCGTTGAGCGACTTGGAGTCATCGAATAGCGCGGTCAGGTCGACGTCGGAGACCGTGCCCCGTCCTTCACAGTTGGGGCACATACCCCCGGTGAGGGTGTACGTCTTGTGAACCCGCTCACCTTTGATGGTGATCGAACCGCTTCCCGTGACCGAGGGGATATTGAACGAGAACGCCTGGGGTGAGCCGATATAGGGCTTGCCAAAACGGCTGAAGAGGATGCGCAGCATGGCGTTGGCGTCGGTGACCGTGCCGACCGTCGAGCGGGTGTCGGCGCCCATGCGGTGCTGGTCGACGATGATTGCCGTGGTGAGGCCTTCGAGAACGTCGACATCGGGGCGTGGCAGCGTAGGCATGAAACCCTGTACGAACGTGCTGTACGTCTCGTTGATCATCCGCTGGGACTCGGCTGCAATGGTGTCGAACACCAGCGAGCTCTTCCCGGATCCCGAAACCCCGGTGAACACCGTCAAACGACGCTTCGGGATCTCAACGCTGACGTCCTTCAGGTTGTTGACACGAGCGTTCTGAACCCGGATAAGGTCATGACTATCGGCGGCGTGCATCAGTCTTCGGGCTGAGTAGCGAAAGCGCGCTTGGCATTCCGGTACCACGACATTCCTGCGATGGGGTGCTTCCATCTCCCTTTCATGTCCTTCAAAGCACCCTTGTGCGTTTCATCGCCGGCCGCAACGACCTCTCTGAGGTGCTTGTCCTGCGCCTTGATCACCTCATCCGCGGTATTCCCGTGGAGCGGGAAATCACATGGCCCACCCAGTTGCATGCATGTCATTGTTTTCATAGGTCTCATCTCGGTTCAGATTGTTCGGTGGTCAACTGGCTCAGGCTTGCGCGATACGGACGAGGTTGCCGGACGGGTCTCGCACGGCAAAGTCGCGCTCGCCCCAAAACTGATCGGCCGGCTCCGAAACGATCTCGGCACCCGATTCGCGTACCCTCTCAAAGGTGGCATCGAGGTTGTCGGTGTGGAAATGGACGCCGTTCAGCGCGCCCTTGGCGACGAGTGATGCGACCGCATCGTTGTCGGCCGGGCTGCCGTTCAGGTAGTTGGTGAGGACGATCGAGACGCCGGGCTGTGAGGCGGCGCCGACGGTGATCCAGCGGGAGCCCTGCCGGGCGACATCGTTGAGCAGGTCGAGGCCGAGCGTGTCGCGGTAGAAGGTTATTGCGAGGTCGGGATCAGTGACTATTACGAAGCATTGCGAGAGTGTGATATCCATGCCGGCAAACCTACAGAACAGATACTCGCCGCGCTTCTCCGATCCTGCTCGATGTGCGGATGGGACGGGTGAGGTCCCTGGCGATGCACCCTGGCACATTGGCGAGGGTGCTGTGGTCACGAGCCCGGTAGGCCGACGGTGTCTGTCCAACGACTTGGGTGAAGCGTGCGCTGAATGAGCCGAGCGACGTACATCCGACCGCAAAGCAGACGTCGGTCACCGACATGTCGCCGCGACGCAACAGCGCCTTGGCCCGCTCGATCCGCCGTGTCATCAGGTAGTTGTACGGCGTCTCCCCATAGGCCGCCCGGAATTGTCGTGAGAAGTGTGCCGTCGACATCAGCGCAGCACGGGCGATCGCGGAGACGTCGAGCGGGCGCGCGTACTCGCGGTCCATCAGATCACGTGCGCGCCGCAAGTGGGCGAGATTGGCGAGTTCGTCCTGGGTCATGATGCCAGCGTAATCGCCTGCAAAGTGAGTGCCCGTCGTAGCTCCGCCTGTCGCAATCGCCGCAGGGCCATCTGTCGGTAGCGGGTGCACCAGGCGTGTCCATTTGTCTATCGTCGCCGGGCAACGTTGTTACCGATGCGGGGATCGACGCTTAGACCCGAAACTCCATCGGTGTCGAACGGTCCGGAGGAAAGAGGGCTCGCGTGGCCAGGCAATATCAGCTGTATTCCTACCGCTGGGTGGTGCTTGCGGTCTTCATGTTCATCAATCTGACTATCCAGATGCTGTGGATCACGTATGCGTCGATCACCGGTCCGGCAGCAGATTTCTACGGCGTCACCGACTTGCAGATAGGTCTGTTGGCGATGAGCTTCATGATTGCCTTTGTCCCCCTGTCCATCCCGGCCTCGTGGGTGATCGACACGTACGGGTTCCGAGTTGCAGTCGGGATTGGTGCCGCCCTCATGGGTGTCTTTGGCGTGCTGCGTGGTTTAGCCGGCTCCAACTACGGCTTCGTGCTGGCGAGCACGGCAGGCATAGCCGTCGCCCAGCCGTTCTTGCTGAACGCATGGACGACCGTCCCGGCAAAGTGGTTTCCCGTCGAGGGCCGGGCTACGGCCGTGGGAATGGTGACCCTGGCCAACCTCGTCGGCACCGCGCTTGGGTTGGCGCTCACCCCCATGCTGATCGAAACCATGGCGATCTCGACCGTGCAACTGCTGTACGGCGCAATCGCAGCCGGTTCGTCCGTATTGTTCTTGCTACTGGCTCGAGAGACACCACCCACCCCGCCTTGTGATCCCGGGCAACAATCACGTGCGCTGGTGCTCGACGGCCTCAAGCACGCTCTCAAGGTCAAGCCGTTCCTGCTGTTCCTCGTCGTCGCATTCATCGGGCTGGGGATATTCAACGGTGTCACCACCTGGATCGAGAACATCATCAGGCCGCGCGGCTTCACGCCAACGGACGCAGGGACGCTAGGTGCTTTGATGGTTGCCGGTGGGCTCGCAGGCGCCATTGTGTTGCCGATGCTCTCCGATAGACAGCAGAAGCGCCAGCGCTATTTGATGATCGCTTTTGTCGGTGCAATCCCCGGTCTCGCTGGGCTCACCTTTGCCACGTCGGGCATTCTGTTGTTCGGTTCGGCTGTTGTTCTCGGGTTCTTTCTCGTCAGTGCCATACCAACCGGCATGCAATACGCCGCTGAGATCACATACCCCACTCCGGAAGGAACCTCGAATGGCTTGACTCAGCTCTTTGGGCAGGGTGCCGTCGTCTTCGTATACGTCATGGAAGCCATGAAGAGCAGTGACGGATCATTCACCCCTTCGCTCCTGTTGGCGTTGGGGCTACTTGCGGTCAGCGCAGGGCTGGTCACTCAGATGAAGGACCCTCAAGCGAATCGATTTCGGGAGAGCGCGGGCGTCACCGGCACACCCGGTTGATTGGGTGGTGCCGCCTTGTTCAAGAACGTGACCGTGAAGCGCGGTCGGTGAGGGCGAGCAGCAGCTCGAAGCGAGCGGCGGCATCGTCGAGATCGGTTCCGAGGAGATCACGCAGCTGTCTGATCCTGTAGCTAACGGTCTGAGGGTGGATGTGCAGCTCCAAGGCGACCTCGGTGCGCGATCCCCAGTGATGTAACCAGCTGTGCAGGGTATCCAACAGCCGTTCCCTGGTCGTCTCCCTGAGGCCGGCAAACGAGGCAAATCTGCGCTCGGAGAGGATGGCGAAGGCGCTGTGCTCACCGCGAAGCGCCAGCGGCACCAGGTGGTCCTCAACGAAGATCGGATCGGCCGGATCCGGTGGGTCGCCTTCACCCGTTGCGATGAGCTGCAGGGTCAATCTCGTTAGTCGGGCTGCTTCGGGGACACGTGGCCAGTCAACGGTCGGGCCGACTACGGCCGCTCTGCCGTGCAGCGTTTCGGCTAGCTGCACTCGAGACGTGTGAGGGCCGTCGCGAAGCACGAGGACGGATTCGTGCTCTCGCTCGAGAACGACCGCGTCCTCCCGATAGTGGAACTGTGCCCTACGTGTTTGCTCCGGTGGCAACAAGATCGGGACGAGTCGCTCAATGCGGCGCCATCCGATGGCGTCGGCTGCCGTTATCACGGCGCGTTCTGAGGCATCGCCCCGTAGCAGCAGCTCCGCCAATAGTCTGCGCCGGCGGTCGCTCTCACCCGCCAGCTCGCGTAGCTGCAGAGTGAAGCCGTCGGTGCTGGCGGCAGCGAGCTCGTCGACGTAGGTCGTGATGGCATCGGAGAGATCGATGAGGTCTTCGGTATCGAGCGGTCGGACATCGGCGAGGGCATCCGACATCGTGCGCAGCATCACCCGCGCCGCAGTCCGGAGGGCCGACAACAACGTCTCCGGGGTGCGGTCCTCTCGTGCCTCGGCTGCGCCGAGCTCGACAAAGGTCTCGCGGACGGGGACCGGCATGGCGGCTTCGTCGGTCCCGACCAGCTCTAGGAAACGTTCAACCGCAACCCGGACCCCACGCCGGACATCCTGTGTGATCCTGGCGGTGTCGACACCGGCGAATACCGATGCGGTGATCTCGGTGGTGACCACATCCACGACGGTATCGAGCCTGGCGCGTAGCGCCGGGACCAGTTCAGCGGGCAGTCGCCGCCACGGAGTAGGGGACAGAGTCCGGTTGGTCACTCGCACAATCTATCACGGAATGATAGATCAAGACCAAGAAGTCGCTGCATCGGTGATGTAGAAGTCTGTCCTTGGATCGGTCATGATAGATGCCAGGAACGAGCGGTCGACAAGAGGAGGCTCCCGTGGAGCACAAGATGTCGCGCCAGCACGTGGTGGACATGTGTCGAACCATGCTGGAGCGGGGCTATCTCAAAGCAACGGAGGGCAATGTGTCGGTCCGGGTTCCGGGCCGTCGGCTCTATGCGGTCACGCCGAGCAACTACGACTACGACAAGATGAGGCTCGAGGATATCTGCATCGTCGACTTTGACGGCGAACACGTCCCCGATCCATCGGGACCGTCCATGCAGCCGTCAATCGAGGCCGGGATGCACGCAAACGTGTACCGGCAGCGACCGGACGTCAATGCCATCGTGCATACCCACCAGCCGTATGCGTCGGCGCTGGCGTTTCTGCGTCGAGAGATCCCCGCACTGACCGACGAGCAGGTCCGCTTTCTCGGCAAGCGGGTGGCCATCATCGACTACGCCCCGTCGGGAACCGGGTTCCTGGCCAGGAAGGTCGAGAAGAAGGTGGCCGGCGGCGACAACGCTTTCATCATCGCCAACCACGGAATCGTCGCCCTCGGTACCGACCCCGACCGGGCGGTCTTCAACATGGCACTGCTCGAAAAGGTGTCGATCGCCTACCTGCTGGGGCTGCTGACCGAAACCGGCATGGTATACACCATCCCCGGCTGGGTCAGAGAGATTGCGTTCACCAAGCTCCGCAAAGACGAGAAACGGATCGCCGCTCAGATCACGGACTCGGTGCCCCCGGTCCGGGTCGACGCTGCCGAGGATCTGCCGAGCGCCGACGCCGTCGCACACGAGATCGCCGGAGCGGGTCCGCTGGAGCCGGACACCGAGCTAGTCGAGATCCCGGGTAGCGAGTCTGCCCGCCTGGGCTATGCGATCAGCGAGTATCCGGATGTTGAGGACACGATGCGTCGACTCGATGCGCTGCTGGCGCAGCCGGTTCGGGGCCTGCGGCACGATGCTCTACTCGATGTGCTCAACTATTACGAGACCAAGTGCGCGGCCAGTAAGGAGATCACCAGCAGAGCGAAGGCCCGCATCCCCGGCGGCGTGCAACACAACCTGGCTTTCAACTACCCATTCCCGCTTGCCATCGAGAAGGCCGAAGGTGCCCACGTCACCGACCGTGATGGGAACACCTACATCGACTTCCTCCAGGCGGGTGGGCCCACGATCCTCGGGAGCAACTATGCGCCGGTCAATGACAAGGTTGCCGCAGTAGTCCGCGAGTCCGGACCGGTCACCGGGTTGTTTCATGAGTACGAGTTGAAGCTCGCCGAGGTCATCCACCGGTTCATGCCACACATCGAGATGTATCGAGCTCTCGGCTCGGGGACTGAGGCAGTCATGGCCGCAGTCCGGGCCGCCAGGGCCTTCACCGGCAAGAAGATGGTGGTCAAGGTCGGCGGCGCATACCACGGCTGGTCCGACACCATGGTCTACGGGCTGCGCGTGCCCGGCACCTACAGGATGAATGCAAAGGGAATCCCGTTCGGGGCGACGGCCCGCACCCGGGAAGTGTTTCCGCACGACCTCGGATCGTTGAAGCGCAAGCTCATCGAGAACAGGGCTCGTGGTGGTACCGCTGCCGTCATCGTCGAGCCGCTCGGGCCCGAATCGGGGACACGTCCCGTCCCGCACGACTACAACGCCAGGGTCCGGGAGCTTTGCGACGAGTTCGGGGCGCTGCTCATATTTGATGAGGTGGTTACAGGATTCCGGGTCGGAATGGGCGGTGCCTCCGGGTACTTCGGCGTCATCCCGGACCTGACCGTGCTCGGCAAGGCGGTGTCCGGTGGCTACCCGATGGCGGGTGGTGTCGGTGGGAGCTCCGAGATCATGGCGGTCATGGGCTCCGGGATCGACGGCAAGTCCGGGGCGCACATCCAGGTCGGCGGTACCTTGTCGGCGAACCCGCTGTCGTGTGCTGCCGGCTATTTCGCCATTGAGGAGATGGCTCGCACCAATGCTCCGGTGATCGCCGGACGTGCCGGTGATCGGCTCGCCCGCGGCCTGCAACGCCTCATCGAAAAGTACGGCCTTCCCTACGTCATCTACAACCAGGGCTCGATCGTTCACCTCGAGTGCAGCGGTGTCATGCTGCTCGACGTGCGCAACCCTGTGAAGCTCCTCAAGGAGAAGGACACCCGCAAGGAGCTGATGGAACAAATGGGTGCGGCGTACGGGGCGCACGGCATTATCACGCTGGCGGGGTCCCGGCTGTACACCTCCATGGCCGACACCGATGCGGTGATCGACGATGCGCTAGAGCGCTTCGACCGGGTCTTTGCTTTGGTGGAGGGCGTTTAGGCCTCGCCCGGGTTGGTTCGAATAGCTGCGTGCTACGAGCCTGATGCCGCCATCGCGATCTACGATCGCCGGGTACCGAACGTTCATCGCCCTGTACCGGGAGACAAAGGGGACCTACGCAGCGAACCACGGCACACGTTGATCTCATCGACGCGCTTGCCCGGAAGCTGGTGGTGTTGGCTTCACCCCGCCGAAGTGGCCCTTGATGCCGGAAGAGGTGATCCTGAGCGTTAGTGTGCTTGGGCAATCGGGTAGAGCGAACACCTCGATCTGCCGGAGGTACCTCTCATGAATTCCACCAATTGGAGCCGTTTCGCTGCTCGTCCAATTCTTGTCGGCGGGCTGATGGTCCTCCTTGCTGCCTGCAGCGGAGGTGGCGGGGCACCGGCAACGACTACCACCTCGACCACGACCACAGCAACAACAGCGATACTGACGACAACGGCAACACCGACGTCGACAACCTCGACGACGACAACCTCGACGCCGATGGCCCCTCTACCGGACAACGCCGCCGATTACGCCGCGGCCGCCTTCGAGGCATGGAAGTCCGGACAGCTGGATCGGCTGCATCAGCTCATGACCGATGACGCTTATCAGGTGCTCGCCTCCCGCGCTCCCAGCGGCGACGATCAATGGAGCAGCGCTCAGTGTGACGGTGCCGCAGGCAGCACCTACTGCCAGTGGCATGGTGCAGTTGACGATCTTGTGCTCCGCGTCAACAACCAGGCGGCTTCTCTTGGCGATCCCCAGGCTGTCATAGAAGCTCGATTCCAGTGAGCTGACGGTTGAGTGCCTGGCCGTAATCCGGGCAGTGTTCAGCCTGCCGGACGGTCCGGCCTGCTGACATTGAAGACCTCGTTCGATCCGAGATCGGTGCGATCTCGCGTCAAGCAAGGTACGACACCGGCGGTATCCATGCCGGACTCGAGCCACTTGCGAATCCGGCAAGACCCGACGATGCGACCGCGCGAGATCTCGGGTTGCTCGGACCGCATCGACATGTGCGTCGCTGTAGGATTCAAGGGTCGCCCGAGACGGAGGATCATGCCTCGCTTCGGCACTCATAGGCACCCGCCCGTTCCCCAGATGCTGGCGACGCTGTCGCGCTCTGGAGGTGAGCACCCATGATCGATCTGAGTGGTACCCAACACGTGATCCAACTTGGATGGTTCCGCATCACGATCGCCAATCTCGTCATGGTCGCGCTGGTTGTCTTGGTCTTCGCAGTCGCCGTTGCCGCGCCTTTCCCCCGGGCGCCGTTGGCCGACCCGGATACAGATCCCGAGATCGAGGACCGTGGCGGCGGATGGACCGGATCGGTTCGGAGTTGGGTCCGGCACCAGTTTCCGTGGAGCCGGCTGCTTCCCTCGTCCGAGCCCGTGTACGTGGCGTCGTGGACCTACACGTTCGGTGTTGCCACCCTCGCCTCGCTCGGGGTGATCGTCATTTCCGGGATCGTCCTTGCGGCCGCAGGCCCGGGCTGGCGGCACACGTCGTCGGTTGGCCGGTTTTCCGACGCGACCCATTTGTGGTCGGTGCAACTCTTCTTTTTCTTCATGATCCTCCACCTCATCGCTCAGTTCCTACAGGCATCGTGGCGTGGTAGGCGGGGGCTGACCTGGGTGATCGGCGTGATCGCATTGTTCGCTTCCACCATCACCGCCCTCACCGGATACGTCTCTCAGCAGAATTTCGAGGCGCAATGGATCGCCACGCAGGCAAAGGACGGTCTCAACGCCGTAGGAGTCGGAGCGTTCCTCAACCTGCTCGATACCCAGCAGGTGCTTACCGTCCACGTCGTTGTCCTCCCTCTGACCGTGGCGGTAGTTGTGGCAATCCACATCCTTCTCGTCAGGCGCCGGGGGGTCTGCCCGCCTATCGGCGAGGAAGCCCCGGAATCGCAGGAGGTGGCCGCATGACATCCCGATCGTCCGCTCGCCCCGTCGAGGATTGGGACGGTCCCTACCGGTCCTACGACCTGCTCAAGGAGATCGTTGCGGCTTTCGTGATCATGAGCGTGCTCGCCCTTGCGCTTGCGGTTCTGTTCGGTGCTCCGCAGCGTGGCGCCGTCACCTTCAAGGAGTGGGCTACCCAGGATCCGGGTGGCTTCCTCGCGACAACGCTGGCCGAGTTGGATGGAACGAGTGACACTGCTCAGTACGGGCCGCCCTACACCGACAACCCGGACGCCGCACAATCGCTGTTCGGCTTCTTCTCGCCGCAACGCATCGCCGGCGTCACGATCCCGATCGACCCTGCTGGTGACCTGGTGCTCGAGCCGCTTGGCCGATTCGTCACTGACGGGTCGGCGCTGGCGACGGCCGTCGATACGTACCGGGCGGCTACCCCGGAGGAGCGCCTGCAATGGATCGACAGCTATTCGAAGACGCTCGCCGCGAACCCGTCGTCGTCGGCGACCGTCTCGCCCGAGGGCGCCGGACCACTCCCGACCATGCTCCAGACGATGCTGTCACTTGCCCGGAGCGGAGCCGTCGACGCGGCGTTGCTAGACGACACCCCTGACCAACCGGGATTCTTCGTCATGGACTACACCCGGTCGCAGCTCTTCCTTGCCGACGGCGACTACTTCGCCAACCTGGGTGACCCCGCAGGCGTGGCCGGCGATGAGTGGGGCATGGCGGCCACAGTCGGAAACTGGCCCGGCCAGATATGGCTGATTCCCGTCTCCCTCTGGTACCAGATCCCGCCGGGTAGCACCTCGGACAACGGCGACATCATCGTGCTGGCGATTGTCGCCGTCCTGGGTCTCGGCCTTGTCCTCGTCCCCTACATACCCGGGGTTCGCGCTCTACCAGAACGGCTGGGCATCTACCGGCTCATCTGGCGCCACCACTACCGCACAAGCAACCGAACCTAGCCGAAGGACTAGAGCAGAGACCCGCGCCCCTTCTTGCGGGTTCAGTACAATCTTTGATACAGTACAGAATCAGATGGATAACGCAGTTATGCCGATAGGATCGCCGGAGCCAACCGATCTCCTTCGAGAGCACGGTGTGCAAGTGACGGCGCAGCGGCTCGCTGTACTCCGGGCGGTTTCCAACCGATCGCACGGCACGGCAGACGACATCGAAGACCTCGTACGGTCCGAGATCGGCGCAATCTCGCGTCAGGCCGTGTACGACGCCCTCGGCACCTTGACCGAAAAGGGCCTCATCCGGCGCATCCAGCCAGCCCGATCCCCGGCACGCTACGAGGACCGTGTTAACGACAACCACCACCACCTCGTCTGTCGCAGCTGCGGTCGCACGGTCGATGTCGATTGTGCGGTGGGGAGCAAGCCGTGCCTCCAACCATCCGACGATCATGGGTTCGCCATCGACGAAGCGGAGGTCATCTACTGGGGCTACTGCCCCGACTGCCGCACCGCGACCGATGGCGATACCTGAACATGACACCCACACCCACATGAGTAGCGAAGGAGCAGCAATGAGCAACGAAGACAACGTGATGCCCGCACAGGAAGGCGCTTCCGCATCGAAGTGCCCGGTGTTGCACGACGCATACACCGCAACCGGGTCGATGGCCAACCAGCACTGGTGGCCGAACATGCTGAATCTGCGGATGCTCAACAAGAACTCGCCCCTCATCGATCCGATGGGCGAGGAGTTCGACTACGCCGCAGAGTTCGAGAGTCTCGACCTCAACGCGGTGAAGGCCGACCTCGCCGCGGTGATGACCAATTCACAGGACTGGTGGCCCGCCGACTACGGCCACTACGGGCCGCTTCTGATTCGGATGGCCTGGCACGACGCAGGGACGTATCGCATTCATGACGGTCGCGGCGGGGCAAGCACCGGCACGCAGCGTTTCGCCCCGCTCAACAGCTGGCCGGACAACGCCAACCTCGACAAGGCACGTCGTCTGCTCTGGCCGGTCAAGCAGAAGTACGGCCGCAAGATCTCGTGGGCGGACCTGATGATCCTCGCCGGGAACGTCGCCCTGGAGTCGATGGGTTTCAAGACATTCGGTTTCGGCGGCGGGCGCAAAGACGTCTGGGAGCCGGAGGAGGACATTTACTGGGGGCCTGAGGACACCTGGCTCGGTGACGAGCGCTACAGCGGCGACCGTGAGCTCGCCAATCCGCTCGGCGCCGTCCAGATGGGCCTGATCTATGTCAATCCCGAGGGGCCGAACGGGAACCCGGATCCGCTCGCCTCAGCCAAGGACATTCGCGAGACATTTGCTCGCATGGCTATGAACGATGAGGAGACAGTTGCCCTCATCGCCGGAGGTCACACCTTTGGCAAGACCCATGGCGCTGTCGAGGAACGATATGTCGGTCCCGAGCCCGAGGGTGCTCCGCTCGAAGAGCAGGGACTCGGCTGGAAGAACAGCTACGGCAGCGGCAAGGCCGGTGACGCCTACACCAGCGGGCTGGAGGTCACCTGGACACCCACTCCGATTGCCTGGGACAACAGTTTCTTCGAGACGCTGTTCGGCTACGAGTGGGAGCTAACCAAGAGCCCGGCAGGCGCTCACCAGTGGCGTCCAACGGATCGGGCTGCGGACGACGCCGCTCCGCATGCCCACGATCCGTCGCAGCGGGTCGCCCCGATGATGCTCACTTCGGACATTGCCCTGCGGGTCGACCCGATCTACGGTCCCATCTCGCGGCGCTTTCTCGAGCACCCGGAGGAATTCGCCGACGCCTTCGCCAGGGCCTGGTTCAAGCTCACCCACCGGGACATGGGCCCCGTGGCTCGATACCTCGGGCCCGAGGTTCCCACCGAGCAGCTGATCTGGCAGGACCCGGTCCCAGCTGTCGATCATGTCCTCGTCGACGACCAGGACGTGGATTCGCTCAAGAGCAAGATCCTCGCTTCTGGCTTGCCGGTTTCCCGGTTGGTCTCGACCGCCTGGGCTGCCGCCTCGACGTTCCGCGACAGCGACAGCCGGGGCGGAGCCAACGGTGCCCGTATCCGTCTCGCTCCGCAAAAGGACTGGGAGGTCAACGAGCCTGCTGAGCTGGCGACCGTGCTCGAGAGCCTCGCTGGGATTCAGGCCGAGTTCAACAACTCGCAGACCGGCGGGAAGAAGGTCTCGCTTGCCGACCTGATCGTCCTCGGCGGATGTGCCGCAGTCGAGGCAGCTGCCAAAGCGGCGGGTCACGATGTGCAGGTTCCGTTTACGCCGGGCCGCACCGACGCCTCCGCGGAGATGACGGATGCCGAGGCATTCGCCGTGCTTGAACCGACGGCCGACGGGTTCCGCAACTACACGCGCGCTGGTGACAAGCGCCGTCCCGAGGAGCTGCTGGTGGACCGGGCGAGTCTGCTGTCGTTGACTGCGCCTGAGATGACGGTGCTCGTTGGCGGTATGCGCGCGCTCAACGCCAACTTCCGGTCGTCCAGCCATGGTGTCTTCACCGACCAGCCGGGGGTCCTGACCAACGACTTCTTCACGAACCTGCTCGACATGGGCATCAAGTGGCGGGTGTCGACCACAGAGCACGTCTACGAGGGACAGGACCGGGGCACCGGCGAGATCAAGTGGACCGGCACTGCCGTCGACCTCGTCTTCGGCTCGAACTCCCAGCTGCGGGCCATCGCCGAGGTCTACGGATCCGAGGACGGCAGGCAGAAGTTCGTAGAGGACTTCGTGGCTGCCTGGGACAAGGTCATGAACCTGGATCGGTTTGATCTGGCCTGATACCTCCCAGCCGCCTGGGTCGGCCGGGCCGGTAGGGATGATCGGAACCCGCTCTGACGCCCGCGGCGCCGGGGCGGGTTTCCTCGCGGCCGGAACCGGCAGACGACCGGGGTCGCCCGACATGATGTCGTGACCTGGCCGGTCTGCCGCGCCCGGGAAGCAGCCGGGGACCCGATGATTTGCAGGTTCTCAGGCCGGTTTGGGTGGGGGGATGGGGGTTGGGATACCACCGTTTCCGGCTCGTGCCTCGATCCTCGCCAGCGCCCGGTATGCAAGGATCCCGCTGGCCAGGGTTGCCACCCCGCCCAGACCGAGGGCGATGCGAGGCCCGATGTGCTCGCCGACCCAGCCGACGATCGGCCCTCCGATCGGCGTGGATCCGAGGAATGCGACTGCCCACAGCGCCATCACTCTGCCTCGCATGGCGGGTTCCGCGGCTAACTGAAGTGTTGCGTTGCCGAGGGCGAGGAACCGGATGGATGCGGCACCCAGCAGGACCATGGCGGCATAGCTGATGCCCAGGGTCGGCGCCATCGACGTCAGCAACTGGATTGACCCGAACACGATCGCCGTCCATGCCAGCGACGTCGCAGGTCTGCGTCCACCGGCGGCGGTGGCTAACCCCCCGGCGACGGCTCCGATTCCCATCAGCGCCGACATGGTGGCGTAGGTCCCGGCATCGCCACCAAAGGTGAACTTGGCGAGGAGCGGCATCACCACCTGGAACTCATAGGCGAGAGTGCCGACGGTTGCCAGCATCAGCAGGGGGACCAGCACCTCCGGTGTGTTCCTGACGTAGCGGAGCCCCTCCCGGAGTTGGCCGGGTCGTCGCGACTGTGTGGGCGCTCGTAGCAAGCGAGCCGGCTTCATCAGAGCGAGGGCGATCAGCACGGCACCGTACGAGACGCCGTTGATGAAGAAACATGGGGCGAGTCCGATGGTCACGATCAGCGCACCGGCGAAGCTTGGGCCGATCACCCTGGCGACGTTGACGACCACCGCATTGAGACTGACCGCATTGGTGAGGTCGTCGGCACCAACCATCTCGTGGATGAAAGTTTGACGGGTGGGGTTGTCCACCACCTGTACAAACCCGAGCGCCACCGCCAGCAAGTACACCATCCACACCGTGACCACGTCGGTGGCGACCAGCAGCCCGAGGATGCCCGCCAGCACTGCTGGGATGGCCTGGGTGGCAATCAGCACGCGTCGTTTGTCGTACCGGTCGGCGAGAACGCCGCCCCACGGGCCCAACACAAGAAGCGGGAGGAATTGCAGAGCCGAGACCACACCAAGCGCCGTTCCGCTTCCGGTGAGCTCGAGCACCAGCCAGGATTGAGCCACGCGCTGCATCCAGGTTCCGGAGAGGGAGATCACCTGTCCGATGAAGTAGAGCCGGTAGTTGGGGATCCGCAGTGACGAGAAGATCCGGGTGATCGCTTGCAGGCGGGAGGAGCTTGGGACGCCGGTCGCATCTTCGGGTCCTCCGTCGGATGTCGTCATCCGCCGGTCGTCTCCTTCCGCATCACGGTGCCCATTCGGCCGAGGCGATGGTTCTGGGTGTTGCGCCGTGCGCTGCACGAGCGGTGGTGCTCGTGTCCGCAGTGTTCCGGCGGTGTCGATCGCATGGCCCCATTGTTGCCGATGGTGGGGGCGAGTGATCCGCTTGCGGCTCGTCGCTCGCCGACACCGCAGTGGCCGGTTCTCTGACATTGACCTCGGACGCCGCAGATGGCCGCGGACGCTCTCGAGACCTCGGCACGGAGCAAGACAACGGCTACGAGTCGGCGATCAGTTCCCGTGCGGTTCGCTCGTCGATGACGAGATGTGTTGCGACGCCGGCGCGAAGTGCAGCACGAATCGCAGTGGCTTTAGAGTTGCCTGCCACAGCGCAGAGCCTACGCGGGATCACTCGAAGCTCTGCCGGCGTGGGCCCGGTCGCCCGCTCGTTGAGGATCAGGTCCGAATAGGTGCCATCTTCCCGGAGGAACACCGTGCACACATCGCCCACAACGCCTTCCTCCTTCAACGAGTCCAGGTCCTCTGGCTCGAGATAGCCAGCCGTGTAGACGTGGCTGGGCACCTCGCCGGAGAGAGCACCGACGGAGAAGAGCGCCACATCAGCTCTCCGCTGCAGATCGAGCACACGCTCGATCGAGCGTTCGCGCCACATCGCCTCGCGCGTCTCGGCGAAGTCGAAGAAGGCGGGCACCGGGAACAGCTGGATCTCAGCATCGAAGGCGATGGCAAACTGTGAGAGCAGAGACTCCGCATAGAGAGCACCGGACGTCCTGGTATTTGCAGCTCCGTTCAGCTGCACGATGGTGCTTCCTAGTGTTGCCTTTCTTCCGAGCTGGGCTGCAACCGCGGCAACTGTGGTTCCCCATGCAACGCCCATGATCATGTCGGAATCCATCCACTGCATCGCCAGTCTTGCGGTGAAGACGGCCGTCTGGGTGAGTCGCTCCTGCTCCGAGGCGAGACCGGACACAGGAACTACGTAGGTCTCGACACCATATGCATCGGCAACCTCCTGGGAGAGGCTCGACGATCTGGTGGGGGACGGTCGTAGCGCGATCTCGACCAACCCGAGCTGACGGGCCTGCTTCAGCATCCGTGACACCGTTGACCGGGAGAGGTGTAGCCGCCGCCCGATGGCATCCATCTTCATATCCTGGTGGTAGTACATGGACGCCGCGGCCAGGATCTCCTCCTCGTCCCGGGACGCTCCGCGCTCTCCACTCGTCGTCATCGTGTACCTTTCTGCACATTCGTGCAATACATCTGAGAAGTCTTGCAAAGAGCCTACCCGATGAGGTATCTATCAGTTCAGTGGTCGGCGGAGCCAGCCCTGGGAGTGAGTAGCAATGGGAAACGATCGGCTCGACTCCGAGTCGCGTGAGCTAGCGATTGCGGAGATCTCGGCTTCTTCTTCCGCCGGGGAGTCGGAACTCGATGTGCTGGTCGTAGGGGGTGGAGTGACCGGTGCCGGCATCGCCGTCGATGCCGCGACGCGGGGTCTCGAGACGTGCATCGTTGAATCGAACGACTGGGCCGCAGGAACCTCGAGCCGATCGAGCAAGCTGGTGCATGGTGGGCTCCGCTACTTGAAGACTCTCGACTTCAAGCTCATTCACGAGGCACTGACCGAGCGAGACCTCCTCATCACCAAGATCGCGCCACACCTGGTTCTGCCGCAGAAGTTCATCTTCCCTCTGAAAAGGTGGGAGCGACCGATCATCGGTGCCGGGGTGGCGCTCTACGAGATGCTGGGCGCAAGTAGGCGTGATGCCAAGCTACCGAGGCATCAGCATCTGGGAAAGCAGCGACTCAAGCGGTTGTTCCCGGGGCTGAGCCCGGACGGCTTCGTCGGCGGCATCACCTACTTCGATGCCACGGTCGACGATGCTCGGCTCGTGATGAGTTTGATCAGAACCGCCCGCGGCGCAGGCGCTCGCGCGCTCTCCCGGGTCAAGGTAACCGGGCTGCTGAGAGACGAAAGTGGGGCAGTGCGAGGGGCGTCTGCGGTGGATCTCGAATCCGGCAAGGCATTCGAGATCGCGGCCAGGTCGGTGATCGTGGCTACCGGTGTCTGGACCGAAAAGACACAGACGATGGCGGCGACGGGCGGCGGCCTCCGGGTGCTTGCCAGCAAGGGCGTTCACATCGTTGTCCCCCGTGACGCCATTGCAGGCGATACCGCGGTCGTCACCCAGACCAAGACGAGCGTGTTGTTCCTCATCCCCTGGGGTGACTTCTGGCTGATCGGGACGACCGATACCCCTTGGCACCTGGATCGATCGAACCCACTGGCTACGGCATCCGACGTCGAGTATCTGATCGGCCAAGCAAACGCCATTCTGGCGAAACCGATAAGCGAGGATCAGGTCGTCTCGGTCTTTGCCGGATTGCGGCCACTGCTCCAGAAGGGCGTGAAGCCTGGCACCGGCTCGAGCAAGGTATCTCGCGAGCACACCGTTGCTTCTCCCGCCCCCGGCCTCACCGTGATTGCCGGCGGGAAGCTGACTACGTACCGCGTGATGGCTCGTGACGCCGTAGATCACGCCCTGGGTGAGAATGCGGCCCATACGCCCTCAGTCACTCACATGACGCCGATCGTCGGCGCCGCCGAGTTCGTCGGAGTCAAGGCAGACGCGGGCTTGTGGTCGGAGCGTTTCAGCTGGAGCGAGTCGATGGTGAAGCATCTCCTGGGTCGGTACGGAGACAAGGTGCGTGAGATCGTTGCCATTTGTGAGGCAGATGCGTCGAGTGCTCAGCCGCTCGCGTCTGCACCGCAATACCTCAAATCAGAGATCGTATATTCGGCGACACACGAGGGTGCTCTCCACTTAGACGATGTTCTCTCGCGTCGCACGCATATCGCGCTCGAGCTTCCTGAGCGCGGTGTGGGTGCGGCCGCGGAAGTGGCATCGATCATCGCCCCACTGCTCGGATGGGACACGGATAGGATCGACAACGAGATCGTGGAATACACGACGCTGGCGTCGGCCGAAGCGGGGGCGAGGGAGTTGCACGACGACCGGGATGCAGCTCGCCTGTTCCTCGACGCGGTCGCTGGGAATGCCAGACTCGAGCACGCTCTAGCTCGTGGTTCCACCGAGTCCATTGGGCAGACGGGGAGCGGGTGATCACGGGCATATGATGATCTGTGACGGGAGGAGAGATCAATAAGGACCACAACGCGATACCTCTGAACGGACGGGGCGACAGAGGAACGCGAGAACCTGGAGGAGAACCGGCGCACCTGGCTTGGTCGCCCTGGATAGCCACGGTGTTGTGCTGGCGTGAGCACGGTCGCATCCAGGAGGCACGGGGTCGAAGGTGGTCGTGCTCCGATGGAGCTGGATCGAGCGCGCCTGCCCGAGGGCAGGCTCATGTCGTGAATGACGAACGGACGACGACGTCCCGATCACGGGCGAGCGTTTCGATGCGCAGACGATTCGAGATGGCTTGTGGTGGTGGGCATGCCGGTGGCACGGTTTGTCCCCACGATTTGTGGCACAAAGCACGGTTTGTGCCGATGTCCCATACGAGTACGAAGGAGAAAGGGAAGTAGAGGAAGATATGACAATGTCAAATGATTCTCCGACAAAACGGAGAGGATCCTGGTTCTCAGACAGGACCAAGTTGCTACTAGTGATCTCGCTCGTTCTGATGGTGCTGGGCAGCATGCTGGCAAGGTGGGTGCACACCGATTTTGGGAGCACAACAGTCACCGAGGTGACGATCGCCGTCGGTGACGGCCACCAGCTCAGCGCGTTCGTGTACATGCCGGAGGGCGTGTCGCCGCAGAATCCCGCCCCGGGCATCGCCATGTGGCACGGATTGAACAACTCGAAAGAGTACATGTCCAACACGGCGCTCGAGATGGCGAGGCGCGGGTTTGTGGTCGTTTCTGCGGACATGACCGGGCACGGCTCATCCAACGGCGCCAATCAGGAAATCGGGTGCGGTGGTCCAGCGACATTGACCTATCTCCAAGGTGTGGCCGGTGTCGATACAAAGCGAATTGGGCTGCTCGGGATGTCTCAGGGCGGATTTTGTGCCGCTACTTCTGCAGCCCTATCGCAGCCCGACGGTTACAACTCGATCTTCTACATGGAGTCTGAGCCCAATCCTCCTGGCCCACCGTTCGTCGATGCCTATATGGGCCTCCACAACGTGGCCTGGAACATCGGAAGCTTCACCGAGCTCGGTCTGATGATCGCAGTCGACAAGGGCGGCGACGCCACAATGTCACCGGCACTGCTGCCTTTGTTCGGAACCGATGGCCCGATTGTCCGCGATCAGGTATACGGCTCAATCGCCGACGGTACGGCGCGTGTTCTCTACACACCGTGGGAGGACCACGCCCTGTCCACCGACTCACCGTCAGCGATCAGGAACGCCATCACCTGGATGCAGATGACGCTCACCGATGGCAGCGAGATGGGCAGCCTCGGCCAGATCTGGCCGATCAAGTTCCTGGGCACGATGGCGGCCTTGGCCGGTGCGTTCCTGTTCTTGTTTGCCATGGGCGGTCTGGTGCTTCGGACCCGCAAGTTCGCCTCCCTGGTCAAGCCGGTGCCCGAGTATCGGGGTCTCACGGGTGGCCTCTGGTGGGTCGGTGCAGTTATTACGACTGCGTTGGGACCACTGCTGTACTTGTGGGTCTGGGACCACATGTTCATGAACTCGTGGATCAAGGTGAACACCCTATGGCCCCAGACATTCACCAACATCTACATGGTGTGGGCGGTCCTTGTCGGTGTCATCGCATGGGCATTAGTTGCGCTCAACCATTTCGCCGTGACCAAGAAGGAGGGTGGCACGCTGGAGAGCTATGGTGTGTTCGAGCCCGAAGGCGGCATCGACTGGTACGCGATCGGCCGATCGTTGCTGTTCGTGGCGGTTGTCCTCGTTCCGCTGTACGCGCTACTGGCGTTTATCAAGGCCACATGGCATGTTGATTTCCGCGCCTGGGTAGTGAAT
Organism: uncultured bacterium; assembly: GCA_963777645.1. Taxonomy (GTDB): domain Bacteria; phylum Actinomycetota; class Acidimicrobiia; order Spongiisociales; family UBA5794; genus JAAETI01. The sequence continues at coordinate 117,231 of CAVZRA010000003.1, forward strand.
CTACAGCCGATGAGCCCGGTGAGATGGCTTGCCTTCTTTGGCTACTTGATTCCGTTTGCGATCTATTTCGTGGCGCAAGGGCTGCTATTCGCCGGGTTCCTTCGTTGGAAGAAGGGCAAGGCTCCGATGTGGCAGGAGATGCTGGTCAACTCGATCATGCTGACCCTTGGCGCGTTGGTGTGGATTCTGATTCTCTATATCCCGCTGTTGAGCGGCGGCACTCAGCCCTTCGGTCCAGGCAGCGCCGCCGGAGCCGGTCTTGGCGGGATCTACTACATACCCCTCCTGGTGTTCTGGCCGCTGATTTCGTGCCTGTACACGTACTTCTTCAGGAAGACCGGCCGCATCTGGGTCGGATCCTTCATGGTTACGGCGTACATGGTCTGGACCCTGGCAGCGAGCGGGGACTTTGCCCTGTGGAGGATCCTCAGCTAGGTGCAGCTCAGCTAGGAGCAGCAGCCGTGCAGGCTGTGCAACGATTGGAGATGGCCCGGCCGGGAATTCCCGGCCGGGCCATCACTCGGCAACCACAGGCGACATCGCGACGCTGTGCCTCAATGGCACAATGTGCAGCAGGCACCGAGCACACACCCACCGCAATCGAGGAGGACTGACAATGGCTGACTTCATCCTTGCCATCGACCAGGGCACCACCAGCTCTAGAGCGATCGTGTTCGACCACTCCGGGTCGATCGTGTCGACTGGCCAGATGGAGCATGAGCAGATCTTCCCCAAGCCGGGGTGGGTGGAGCACAGCGCAGTGGAGATCTGGGGAAACATCCGGGAGGTGGTCAGCCTTGCGTTGACCCGAGCCGATGTCACCTATCGGGACATCGCCGCCGTGGGAATCACCAATCAGCGCGAGACCGCAGTTGTGTGGGACCGGACCACCGGAGAGCCTGTGTACAACGCCATTGTCTGGCAGGACACCCGGACGCAGCAGATTTGTGACGACCTGGGCGAGCTGGGCGGTGGTGCCGATCGGTACAAGGATCGGGTTGGTTTGCCCCTTGCCACGTACTTCTCAGGTCCGAAGATACGCTGGATTCTCGACAATGTCCCCGGGGCCCGAGACAGGGCCGAGGCGGGAGCGCTCGCGTTCGGGAACACCGATACATGGCTCCTGTGGAACATGACGGGCGGTATCGAAGGAGGGGTGCACGTCACGGACGTGACCAACGCTTCTCGGACGATGCTCATGGACTTGACGACTCTGGCCTGGGATGCCGAGATCGCGGCGGAGATGGGTATCCCCATGTCGATGTTGCCCGAGATCAGGTCCTCATCCGAGGTATACGGGCTTGGCCGTGAGCACGGCATGCTCCCCGGTGTGCCGATCGCAGGCATCCTCGGCGACCAGCAGGCTGCGACGTTCGGTCAGGCATGCTTCGAGCAGGGAACTGCGAAGAACACGTACGGCACGGGCAACTTCATGCTGCTCAACACCGGGACGTCGCCTGTGCCGTCCGAGAATGGTCTGCTCACCACGGTCTGTTACAAGATTGGTGACAAACCCGCGGTGTACGCACTGGAAGGCTCCGTGGCCGTGACCGGGTCACTGATCCAGTGGCTGCGGGACAATCTGGGCATCATTTCCTCGGCGCCTGAAGTGGAGGAGCTCGCCACCTCGGTGGAAGACAATGGTGGTGCGTACTTCGTTCCGGCATTCTCCGGCCTGTTTGCCCCCTATTGGCGATCCGATGCTCGCGGTGCGCTCGTTGGCCTCACCCGCTACGTGAACAAAGGCCACATTGCCCGCGCCGCCCTGGAGGCGACCGCCTTCCAGACCCGGGAGCTGCTCGATGCCATGAACGCAGACTCGGGTGTTCCACTCACCGAGCTCAAGGTCGACGGGGGCATGATCGCCAACAACACACTCATGCAGTTCCAGGCGGATCTGCTTGGTGTCGATGTGGTTCGTCCCGTTGTCGCCGAGACCACCGCGCTCGGCGCCGCATACGCCGCGGGCATCGCCGTGGGGTTCTGGTCTGGTGAGCAGGATGTCATCGACAACTGGGCCGAAGGCCAGCGGTGGATTCCCCGGATGCCCGAAGCGGAGAGGGAGAGGACGTACCGGAATTGGAAGAAGGCCGTCACCAAGACCTTCGACTGGGTAGACGAGGACACGGTCTGAGGCGGCGCCGAGCCCTGGAGACGATGACGGGGCGCTACTGCGCCGACGCCGAACGACCTCCGGTCTCCAGCACCCGGGCATAACTCATCAACATCCGCACCAAATCACCGTCCCCTTGCGGGCCAGCGTCATCGATCATGCGCTGCTCGACTCTGTCGACTGCAGCGTCGCACTTGTCGAGCGTGGTACGACCCTTTGCAGTGAGCCGGGCTGGGTGAATGCGAGCATGATCCGGTGATTGCTTGCGCACCACGAGCTTGCGGGATTCCAGGTACCGAACGATCTCGCTCATCGCCTGTGGGGTCACGTAGGCGCGGCGGGCTAGTTGAGCGTTGGAGAGGCTCTCTTGCATCCCCAACAGCGAAAGCACCGTGTATTGAGTGAGGCTCAGCTCGAATTGTCGCAACGCTTCGCTGAGGGCGCGCCGCAGGCTTCTTTCCAGGAAAGCAACCGCATAGGCGAGGCGGGGACGATTCTTCGATTCCTGTTCGCTCATTTGTACGTATCCCGCAGCTGGCGTTTCAGGATCTTGCCTGCGCCGCTCTTGGGCAGCTCATCTGCAAAGACGATCGACTTCGGCAGCTTGTACCGGGCGATCCTGCTCTCGAGGAAAGTCAGCAGCTCGTCTTCGGTGACCACCTCTCGGGCCACGACGATGGCACGGCCCACTTCGCCCCACCGTTCGTCCGGCACACCGATCACCGCGGCCTCCGCAACGGCGGGATGGAACAGCAGCGCATCTTCAACCTCCGCCGGGTAGATGTTCTCGCCACCCGAGATGATTATGTCCTTGACGCGATCCACGATCGTGTAATAGCCGTCTTCGTCGACGGTGGCAACATCGCCGGAGTGGAACCAGTCGCCGCTGAACGCGGCCGCGGTCGCCTGCGGCCGCTTCCAGTAGCCGCGCATCACGTTGGGTCCTGCGGCTAACACCTCGCCAGGCTCCCCCGGGGCGACATCCCTGAGCTCGGCATCGACGAGGCGGACGTCGGTGAAGAAAGAGGGCACGCCTGCCGATCCCGCCTTGGTGGTCGAGCTGGGTCCGTCGAGGAAGAGCAGTCCCGGGGACGTCTCCGTCATGCCATAGCCCTGGAGGAAGATCACCCCGCGGTCGAGGTATGTCTCGATGGTCGAGTTCGGCACGGGGGCTCCGCCGCACATGATCGCACGCAGGCTCGATATGTCCGCCGTGTTCCATGCGTCCGTCTTGGCCATGAGATTGAACATGGTGGGCACACCGAATATCTGTGTCACTTTGTGCTCCTCGATGAGCTCGAGAGCCCTCGTAGGATCGAAGTTCGGCTGCAACAGCAGGGTCCCGCCCTTGACCAGGAGCGGCAGGCTGATCATGGCGAGGGCCGCGATGTGAAAGAGGGGAGCGACGATCAGTGCCACCTCATCGTGATGGAAGTCGAGGTCGATGAGTACGTTGGTGACATTCCAGGTGAGGTTGCCGTGGGTGAGCATGGCCCCCTTGGGATGACCAGTTGTACCGGATGTGTACATGATGATGGCGACGTCCTCGAGATGCACTTCCTGGTCGATCCACCGCGAGTCGGCGCGAGCGATGAGCTGATCGAGCTCGGTGTCGGTGGAGATCACGCTCTGGGCGGGGTCGGTGCCTATGGCTGCTGCCAATACCTCGCGATGGCCTGGGGCAACGACGATCACGCCGGCGCCGGAGTCTTCGAGCACGTAGGCGAGTTCCGGAGCTGCGAGCCGGGTGTTGACAGGAACCATGATGGCTCCGATGGCAGTTACGGCGAAGATCACGTCGAAGTAGGTGAAATGGTTTGGTCCGAGGTAGGCGACACGGTCGCCACGCTCGACACCCATGTCCCGGAAGGCATTGCTGAGCGATGCGCTGCGCTCGGCCAGGTCCCGGTATGTGATTGCCTGGTTACCGTCAGTCAAGGCGACCCGGTTGGGGGTCATGCGAGCGCGGCGCTGTGGCCACGACCCGAGCCCAAAGTTCTTGACAACCGGCAATGTGATCCTCCTGCTCCCTGCAATGTCATGTTACTTGACATTCGTCGACCTGGGAAAGGGGCTCTTAGCCTCCGGCCAGGCGATCCTGCCACCACTCGACCGTGTCGGCAACGGCGTTGAAGGTGAACACGTGAAGACCATCGAGGCCGAGCTCGGCGGCAAGCGGGTCGAGAGTTTCCAGCAGGTCATCCGTTGCCGACGTGCCGCCGTGTAGCACCCTGGTGATGTTCTTGTTCTTGCGCAGGTATCGCAACGACCGCCCCACTCCGATCCGGGCTCCGATCGTCAAGAGGCGGGTGGCGTCCACTGCACCTGGCACGCCAAGCCAGATCGGGAGGTCGACTCCTGCTTCCCGAATGGTTTTGACCCAGGCTGCGATCGATGCGGCATCGAAGCACATCTGGGTGGCGACGTATGATGCGTGTGGCGATTTCTCGACCAGCGCGGTCAGGAGCTTCTCGTCTGTGATGGCTGGGTGACCCTCCGGGTAACCGGTCACGCCGATCCGCTGGAATGGGTGACCGATGGAGTCGAGTGCGGTCAGCAGCTCTGCGGCATCGAAGAACTCGCCCGGGTCGGAGGCATCGCCACCCACGACGAAGACGTCAGTGATGGTGGCTCGACCCAGCTCGGCAACGATCCCGGCAAGCTCCAGCTTGGTCTTGGTTGCCCTTGCAGACAGGTGGGGGATGACATGGAACCCGCGCCGGGTCAATTCGACTGCGAGATCGACAGTTGCCGACATCCCCTTGTCGGGCGATGCGGTCACCGATACCGTGGCGCCTGCGGGCAGCGCGGTTGCGCGTTCGAGCGTGCTCTTCATCGGGATCAGTTCGAAGATGGCGTTGCCGATCCACCCCGCGTCGTGGTCACTACTCAACTGATTCCCTCCTGCTGTCGAGTGCCGTGGCGAGCACAATCGGGATTACCCGTTGCCGACTCAGCCAAGGATGAATATCATGCTACTTGATATTGCGTGTCGCTACCCACAAGGAAGAGACACGCCAGGAGCGGGAAACGAGCTTCCGCCGCACCAGTGGTTCTCATCGAGGTGACGGTGTGGGAGCGGACGGAGGGAGAGAGCATGAGCGGCAAGAGTCTCGAAGATGTCCTCAACGAGGTCGACAACCCGGTGCACATGTTGCGCAACTCGCAGATCGGGGCGTACGTGTATCCGGTGGTGGCACCCGAGTTCTCCAACTGGCGCGACGAACAGCGCGCCTGGCGGGAGGCGGCGGTGCTCTACGACCAGTCCCACCATATGGCGGAGCTGACCGTGGAGGGGCCGGACGCTCTCGATCTACTCTCGAGCCTCGCCATCAACAGTTTCGCCAACTTTCCCACCACGAAGGCGAAGCACTTTGTCCCGTGCAGCTACGACGGTCACGTCATCGGTGACGTGATCTTGTTCCGTCCTGCTGAGGACAAGTTCAACATGGTCGGCAGGGCCCCGACCGTGAGCTGGGTGCAGTATCACGCAGAGACAGGCGACTGGGATGTGGAGTACGAGCGGGACGACCGGTCGCCTGCCCGTCCTGGTGATCAGCCGGTGGTCCGCCGGCACTACCGCTATCAGATTCAGGGGCCAAACGCGCAGAAGGTAATCGAGAAGCTCAACGGGGGCCCGCTCGAGAAGATCAAGTTCTTCAACGTCGGCACGATGACAGTGGCCGGTCGCCAGGTTCCTGCACTGCGCCATGGCATGGCAGGTGAGCCGGGCGTCGAGATCTGGGGCCCATACGCAGAGGGCGCCGAGGTCAAGGCTGCCATCCTCGCAGCAGGCGAGGAGTTCGGGCTGCGTCAGGTCGGTTCCCGGGCATACGCCACCAACACTCTGGAATCGGGGTGGATTCCCTCCCCGCTACCGGCGGTCTACACCGGGGAGCAGATGAAGCCGTACCGGGAGTGGCTGCCTGCTACGAGCTACGAAGCCAGCGGTTCGATCGGTGGCAGCTTCGTTTCTGACAACATCGAGGACTACTACCTCACCCCGCACGCCCTCGGCTACGACTTCTACATCGCATTCGATCACGACTTCGTCGGACGCTCTGCCCTCGAGGCGATGGCGGACACGCCGCAGCGGAAGAAGGTGACTTTCGAATGGAACCCCGACGACGTTGTCCGTGTTTGGGCCTCCCTGTTCGATGCGCCGGGCCAGAACTTCAAGTACATCGACTTGCCCCTGTCCAACTACACATCGGCAACGTACGACGCCGTGCTGCGTAATGGCGAGGTCGTCGGCTTTTCGATGTTCAGCGGCTACACGTTCAACGATCGGGCGTTCATCTCGCTCGGGACGGTCGATGCGGATGTTGAGATTGGCGACCAGCTGACTCTCCTGTGGGGCGAGGAGAATGGAGGCACCGCCAAGAGCACCGTCGAGCGGCACCAACAGACCGAGATCCGAGTCCGTGTGGCGCCAACGCCGTACTCGCAGGATGCTCGCGAGGCATACGCCGGCGGTTGGCGCACCGGAACGGAGTGAAGTTGGATCGGCTAGAGCTCGACGATGTCGTAGCCATCGATTTCCACGTCCACATCGAGCTGGGCAGCGATGGTCACGATCATCTGTCGCCGGAGCTCAGGGAGGCGGCAAACCGGTATTTCCGGGGTGAGCCGGTGATGCCGGATGGGGCGGCGGTCGCCGACTACTACCGGCAGAGGAAGATGATGGCCGTCGTCTTCCCGGTCGATGACGAGTTGACCACCGGCCAGCCGCGCCTCGAGAACGAAGATGTCCTCGAGGCGGCCGCGGCGCATCCCGACGTGTTGATCCCTTTTGCCAGCATCGACCCTCGTCGGGGGGCTGAAGGCATCGCCGAGGCCCGCGATCTGGTGAGTTCCGGTCTGGTCAGGGGATTCAAGTTTCACCCCAATCTCCAGCAGTTCCATCCCAACGATCGGAGTGTCTACCCGCTCTACGAGGTACTGGCCGAGGCGAGGTCGATCGCCCTATTCCACACCGGGCACAGCGGGATCGGCACCGGTCTCCCGGGCGGTGGCGGGATCAGGCTCAAGTACGGCAACCCTATGGACATCGACGATGTCGCAGTTGATTTTCCCGAGCTGCGCATCGTCCTGGCCCACCCGTCGTTCCCCTGGCAGGACGAAGCACTCTCGGTGGCCATGCACAAGACGCAGGTCTCGATCGATCTTTCCGGATGGTCCCCCAAGTACTTCCCGCCCCAGCTGGTTCGCTACGCAGGCTCCATGCTTCGCAATCGCGTCCTCTTCGGCACCGACTACCCGCTGCTCACCCCTGATCGATGGTTGGCCGACTTCGAGACACTAGACATTCCCGATGAGGTGCGGCCATTGATCCTTCGCGAGAATGCCATCCGGTTGCTCGACCTCGAGCCACAGTGAGCGACAGCCTGACAACAGTCCTCCCGATCGCCCTGTTCTTCGTGTTGGGCATCGGGCTGGCCCGAACCGGCCATGCCTCGAAGAGCGACGGTGAGTTTCTGCTGAGATTCATCTTCTTCGTCGCTCTTCCGGCGCTAGTGCTGGTGACCGTGTCCGGTGCCGATCTCCCCGCCGAGAAAGCGTTGCTGCCGATCGGTGCGGCGCTGGTGTCTGCTGCCGGTCTGGCGATGGCGTTCGTCTACGGCTCACGGCGAGGTCTGGAGCGGGAGCGGCTCGGATCGGTTGCGCTGAGCGCCATGATCCTGAACACCGCGTTCTGCATCCCGTTCATCCTCGCCGGGTACGGCCAGGACGGGCTCACCGACCTGGTGCTGTTCGACATCGGCAATGCCTTCATGGTGACCCTTGTCGCCTACCCGCTGGCGTATCGGTTCGGGGGCCAGGACAGCCACCTCCGCGCTGCCGTCCGGCGGGCCCTCACGTCACCGCTCACCTGGGCGTTGCCGGTGGCGCTGATACTGAACGCCACCGGAACCGGGCTGCCTCGCATCCTGCACGGCTTCTTTGCTCCGCTGGGGTCGTTGATCGGACCGCTGATCCTGATCGCGCTCGGGATCCTGTTCACGCCGTCGCGTCAGCACCTGGGCCTGGTCACTACGACCGTTGCGCTTCGGATGCTCGGCGGTCTCGTCGTGGGTGTGGCGCTTACGCTCGTCTTCGGGTTCACCGGGGTGACCAGGCTGGTCGTGATCATCGGGGCGGCGTCGCCCATCGGTTTCACCGCCCTCACCTTCACCAGCCTGGCGTCGCTCGACGCCGACGTCTCCGCCCGCGCCATCTCGGCATCATTGCTGATCGGCGTCATCGGGGTCCCGCTTGCGGTTGCGTTGACCTAGTCCCCGGTGCAGCCGTCTCAGAACAGGTGTCGATGAACCACCGTGGCGACGCAGCCGGGCCGCTCCTGGCCTTCGATCTCGACCACGCAATGGAGCGTGACCTGCACCCCAGAGGGAACCTCGGCACCATCGAGCAGTGACGCTCTGAGCCGGATGCGCGAGCCAACCGGGACGGGGGCGGTGAAGCGTACCTTCTCGAGCCCGTAGTTGATTGACGTTGTCTTGTTCTCGATGACGAAGAGCTGCTCGAGCATGGGGATGACGAGCGAGAGAGTGAGATAACCGTGGGCGATGGTGGTCCCAAACGGCCCTCGAGCCGCCCGCTCCGGGTCGCAGTGGATCCACTGATGGTCATCTGTGGCGTCGGCGAAGGTGTCGATGCGCTTCTGCGTGATCTCGATCCAATCGCTGACGCCGAGCTCCTCGCCGATGAGAGCCACAATCTCGGAGGCACTTCCTGCGGTGCGGGCCATGTCGATCTCCTCTACTCGTTGCCTGTGGCCGGGTCCCGGGGCATCTGTATGCCGTAAGGCTGCAGCGCCTCCCCGAGACGACCGTCGAACTCCGCGGCGATGGCGTCGGCGTCCCAGCCTCCCTCTTGCAGAACCACCTCGGCTTCTTCCGGATAGGTCCAGACGGCGAGCCTGTCGCCACCAAGGCCGATGGTCTGCCCGGTCACTGCGGCACTGGCGTCAGATGCGAGGAACACAATCAGCGGGGCCACCTCATCGGGTGTCCCGATCGCCTGCTCCTGACGCATCCACGCCGGCAGGGGAGTGCCGTTTTCCAATGCCTCTATGTGCGGGGCGAACACCGGGATGGTCTTGGTCATCTCGGTAGCGGCGGTGGGGACGATGCAGTTGACCGTCACACCGGCGCGTGCCAACTCCATCGCCCAGGTCCTGGCGAATGCCGTGATCCCCGCCTTGCACGCTGCGTAGTTGGTCTGCCCGAAGTTGCCGCGTTGCCCGGCAGGGGAGCCAACGAGGATGAGCCGCCCCCCGTGACCGGCGTCCCGGAAGTAGCGGGCGGCGCTGCGGGCGCAAGTGAAGGTGCCGCGCAGGTGGACGTCGACGACGGCGTCGAACTCGTCGTCGGACATCTTCCATAGGGTGCGGTCCCTGAGGATTCCCGCATTGGTGACCATCACATCGAGACGGCCAAAGCGATCGACCGCGGCAGCCACCATCGCGTCGGCTACCTCGGAGCTGCCCACCGGGCCGACGTAGGCGATCGCGTTGCCGCCTGCGGCTTCGATGGACTCCGCTGCTGCCGTTGCCGATGTCTCGTCGACGTCATTGACGACTACGGATGCTCCCGCGGCGGCAAGGGCCCGGGCATAGGCGAGCCCCAGCCCTCTCCCAGCTCCGGTGACGATCGCAACCTTTCCCGTCAGCTCCATGGCACCTCCCGATATGCAAAGTAAAGCTACCTTACATTAGTGGCCTCGGTCTGTCCTCGGTCGACGAGAGTGTAAGGTTGCCTTACGTGTTGGCAGCCCGATGGGAGAGACGATGACAACCCCTATCGCAAAGGCTCCGCGGCACGCAATCAAGACCCCGCCGCAGCACACAACCTGGGCAGAGATGCTCACGATCTGGCGTGAAGCAGACCAGATCGGAGTATTTGAGTCCGCCTGGAATTGGGATCACTTCTACCCGCTGGCACCGCCGTATGAGGGGCTCGAATCTCGAAGGATGGACGACGCTGGCGGCGCTCGCCCAGGCAACGAACCGGATCCGGGTCGGTGCCATGGTCAACGGGATGCATCACCGCCATCCTGCGATCACGGCCAACATGGCGGCGACTCATCGACTACATATCCGGTGGCAGGTTCGAGCTCGGGATGGGTGCAGGCTGGAACTTCATGGAGTCCGACGCCTACGGTCTCGAATTGGGCACACCGGGTGAGCGATCCGATCGATTCGAGGAGGGAATGGAGGTCATCGTCTCACTACTCGAGAACGAGACGACGACGTTCCGTGGTGCCTACTACCAGCTGACCGACGCCCGTTGCGAGCCAAAACCACTACAAACGCATATCCCGATCGTGATCGGGGGCAAGGGTCGCAAGCGGACGCTGCGTACTGTGGCCCGCTTCGCCGACCAATGGGACGGCCTCTTTCCGGAAAGCCCCGCCGAATTTGCCGAGCTGGTCGGGGTACTCGAAGAGCACTGCGCTGCCGTCGGACGTGACCCCAGCGAGATCGCACGCTCGATCCACCTTCCGTTCTCGGCCGATGACGATCTGATCGCCCGGGTCGATCTGGCCAATTCCTACTTCGCCGCAGGCGTCGACATCGTCGTGTGGTCGTGGCGAGGGTCGTTGGATCCCGCCCGGCTCGAAGTCACTCGCTACTGCCATCGACAACGTGTGATCGTGCGCATCCGCGTCGCGGTACCGTGTGGCGGGGCGAGCAGCTCGATGGGGATGATTGCGACCGGAACGAGGAGTTGAGTTGAGCGATCACCGGACCGGGAACTCGATGCATGGTCATGCGCGGAGGAACCTCAAAAGGCCTCTACTTCCTCGAGTCCGACCTGCCCACCGACCAGGATCAACGCGACAAATTGCTGCTCGCCTTCATGGGCTCACCAGACGCCAGGCAGATAGACGGCATGGGTGGCGCTCATCCGCTCACCAGCAAGGTCGCAGTCGTGTCCCCGTGTGACCACGGTGTCGGTGACGTCGACTACCTGTTTCTCCAGCTCGGCGTCGACGAGCCGATCGTCACGGACCGGCAGAACTGTGGCAACCTCCTCGCCGGTATCGGGCCTTTCGCCGTCGAGCGTGGCCTCGTCCCTGCGGGGACGGGGCCAACCAGGGTCAGCATCCACATGCTCAACACCGACAGCGTCGCCATCTCCGGATTCGAATGTCGAGAACGGAATGCCCGAGTATGCAGGCGAGACCGCTATCTCGGGTGTCCCGGGCACGGCAGCCCCGATCACCATCGACTTCGAGGGGCTCGCCGGAGGGAGCACCGGCAGCTTGCTGCCGACCGGCAACGTCGTCGATGAGATCGACGGAGTCCCGGTGACCTTGATCGACAACGGCATGCCCGTCGTGGTCATGACCGCCGCAGCAATGGGCATCACTGGTTACGAGTCGTGTGGAGAGCTGGAGACAAACGAGACCCTGCGAGCAAAGCTCGAGGCGATCCGGCTCACCGCAGGGCACATGATGAACCTGGGCGACGTTTCCCAGACAACCGTGCCCAAACTCACCATGGTCGCTCCGCCGCAAGCAGGCGGTGACCTGTGTACGAGGACCTTCATCCCGCACCGATGCCATCAGGCGATCGGAGTGCTCGGTGCAGTCTCCGTAGCGACCGCGGCGCTGCTCCCGGATCATCGGCTGCGACCATCCTGGCCGGTCAGCTCGCCGCGGCGATGTGTTCACGCTCGAGCACCCCACCGGCAGCTTCGCTGCCGCCGTCGCTGTGGCAACCGAAGACGGTGTGCCCGTCGTGCGTCGTGCCGGGATCATCAGAACGGCGCGCAAGCTCATGGACGGGTACGTCTTTCCGCGCAGCTACTGACGTCTGCCCGGTCGGCGTGGACCTATCCGTGTAGCTGGAGGTCCACCTCGTTGAGAACCCGGTAACAGTCCAATACCTGGCCGACCGACGAGTTGGGCTCGCGTCCCTCACTGATCGCAGCGAAGAACTCCCGGTCCTGGAGCTCGATCCCGTTCATCGAGACCGCCACCTCGGAGACATCGATCGGCTCGTCGTACCCGTTGACCAGGTCGTCGTACCTGGCGAGGTAGGTGCCGTTATCACAGATGTAGCGGAAGAACGTGCCGAGTGGGCCGTCGTTGTTGAACGACAGAGACAGGGTGCAGATGGCACCGCTCTCCGTCTGCATCTGGATCGACATGTCCATGGCGATGCCGAGCTCGGGGTGGTATGGGCCCTCCATGCCGTGGACGGAAACGACCCGTTCGCCGGTCTGGTACTGGAAGAGATCGACGGTGTGCGCCGCGTGGTGCCACAGCAGATGGTCGGTCCATGACCGCGGCTCGCCCTTGGCATTGATGTTCTGGCGGCGGAAGAAGTAGGTCTGCACGTCCATTTGCTGGATGTTCAGCTCGCCCGCCTGGATATGTTGGTGCACCCACTGATGCGACGGGTTGAAACGCCGGGTGTGGCCCACCATGCACACCAACCCCGTCTCCCTCTGTGCCCGGTCGACCTCCTGGGCGTCGGCCCAATTGTCGGCCAGGGGGATCTCGACCTCGACATGTTTGCCCGCCTTCATGCACTGAATGGCTTGGGTTGCGTGCATCCGCGTGGGGGTGCACAGAATCGCGGCATCGACATCGGGAATGGCGAGAGCGTCGTCGAGATCCGTGAAGACGTTCTCGATGCCGTATTGCTCTGCGGTCCGCCCGGTGGCTTCGAGGGTTCGTCCCACCAGTGCCACCACCTCGACATCATCGATGTTCTGGATGCCGTTGAGATGCTTGATCCCGAACGCGCCGGCGCCGGCGAGTATCACCTTCATGTCTCTTCCCTTCTCGACTGCTTTGGATCGGGCTGTCTCCTCCGGCCAGTACAACCGGCGGGGATTGTCGACGAGCAGCGCACGCTGTAGCTCGTCCGTGGGTGCGATCTCCGCGATGAAGTCGACGAGCTTGCCGTCGTCTGGCATGTGTGACTTCATGTTGGGATGTGGCCAGTCGGTCCCCCACAGCACCCGGTTTGGGATGGCAGCGACGACGCGGGTCGCGAACGGGATCACGTCTCGATAGTCCGGTGGACCGGTGACCGAGAGGCGCTCCGGGCAGCTCACCTTGCACCAGACATGCTGGTGCGAAGTGAGGAGCCGGAGCAAGAGCCCGAATTCAGCGCCGTCGGGGTCGAGGGTCACATCGGGACGTCCCATGTGGTCGATGACGGCAATCGTCTGCAGCCCGGCGATGAAGTCGTAGAGACCGGGAAGGTCGGCGGCCTCGAAGTAAAGCACGATGTGCCAGCCGAGGCGTCGGACCCTGTCGATGAGCGGGAGCAGCGATTCGGGTGGGGGAGGGTCGGCCAGACGCCGCACGAAATTGAAGCGGACACCCCGTACTCCGGCGGTGTCCAGATCGGCGAGCTGGGTATCGGTGATGTCGGGGGTCACCACGGCGACCCCGCGTGCCCGCCCTGCGGCATCCAGCAGTGCATCGACCAAGGCACGGTTGTCAGCTCCGTGACACGAGGCCTGCACCAGCACGTTGCGGGCAAAGCCGAGATGATCCCGCAGTGCCCAGAGACGCTCTTTTGGTGCGTCGGTGGGGGTGTATTTGCGCTCCGGTGCGTAGGGGAACGTCGCTTCAGGGCCGAAGACGTGACAATGAGCGTCGACCGCACCTTCCGGGAGCACGAGCTCAGGGCGTGATGGATTCTGGTGGTAGATCAGCCAACCTTCATCCATGAGGCGCTTCCCGTTCGTCAGGGCTACCGAGCAGCATATCGAGCATGTCGGGGAGTGCAGCATCGACGCCTGCGACGTACCGGGCCGCCCAACGCTGTCGTGCCACCGTTGCCTCGCTCATGTCCGGCTCGAGCCCGGCACCGGCGACCGTGGCGGCCACCTGCTCCATTTCCTCGGCTCTTCGTGCCCCGTGTTGGAGGCTGCGCGAGATCATGTAGCGTGCCTTGCCCGGCCAATTCTCGAGCGGCAAGAGATTCCCGAGCGACTCGAGCACTGCACCCTCGGCCCCGTAATACCTTGCCGCCGCCAGCGCCTCGGCGAGCAGCGCCTCCATGCCCTTGATGACGACGCTGCGGCACATCTTGACGGCAGAAGCCGGGCCGATTTCCTCCGAGTAGACGCGAGCACCGGAGAGCCCCAACCCGGCGGCTCGTTCGGAGAACTCAACTGCGTAAGGTCCGCCGAGCAGTATCGGCGAGGCGATGCGGCGTGGCCCGATCGGTGCCATGACCGCTCCTTCCACAAATCGTCCCCCGGCCGCGGCGATCGTCTCCGCAGCTATTTGCCTGCTTTGCGGTGACACCGAATTGAGATCCAGGTAGTACGCCCCCGCGGTCAGCGATCCGGCGACGGATCGGGCCGCGGTCACTGCCTCGGCCGCCGTCACGACAGAGACGATCATGTCGGATGCGGCGGCCGCCTGTGCCGCCGTGTCGTATTTCGCCAAGACGGATCGGACCGCCGCTGCACGGGACGGAATGCTGCCGTCGTCTTCGAAACGGATGTCGTAGGCGCCCAACTCGACATCGGCTGTCTTGCTGAGGTCGTCGGCCAAGATCTGGCCGACCTCGCCGAGGCCGAGAATGAGCACGCGTCGTCGTGCCGCTCACTGTCCGCCTACGGGTGACGAACCGTGAGCATGAGACACCCAGTACGTGGTTCGCTCATGCATTCTCGAGAACGAGCACACCTGCCCCGGTGTTGGAGATCGGGGCGTGGTAATGCTTCTGCACCACCTTGACGTTTGAGTGCAGCGCTCCACGCATCGCCAGCCACATCATGATCTCGGCTCCCTCGGTGCCTGCGTTCTCAATGAGCTCAGTGATGCTCTTCGAGGCGAGCCACTCCGGATCGTTGATGACGCTGTCCATGCAGGCGAGATCGAAGTCGACGTTGATCAGCCCGGCACGCTCTCCCTGCAGCTGGTGTGACATGCCACCGGTGCCGAGGACGACGACTTTGATGTCCTCCGGGTACGACTCCACAGCGTTGCGTAGTGCCTTGCCGAGATTGTAGAGCCGCCTGGCGGTGGGCAAGGGGTGTTGCACGGTGTTGATCGCCAGCGGGATCGCCCGTACCGGCCAGCCTTCGAGGTGTCCCCACATCAGCTGCATCGGGACGACGAAGCCGTGATCGACCAGCATCTCCTGACACATCGTGGGATCGAATTCCTGATTCACTAACGACTCGACAAGGTGCCACGAGAGCTGGGCATCGCCGGGAAAGACCTCGAGTTGTGGCAGTGCCCAACCTTCGTCTGCGTTCTTGTACTCGTCGGCGCACCCGATGGCGAGCGTTGGGATGGTGTTGAGGAAGAAGTTCAAGCCGTGATCGTTGTAGACGACGATCGCCACATCCGGTTTGACGTCTGCCAGCCATTCCTTGACGGGATCATATCCGTCGAAGAAGCGTTTCCAGTACGGGTCGTTTCGCTTCTCCGGGTCGGCGAGAGCGTTGCCGACAGCGGGGATATGCGATGTCGTGATGCCGCCGATGATCTTACCCATTCCAGAATCCTCCTGCCCTCTCGAGCTTCTCCTCGAATCCTTCCGCGTTACTCAAGAGCAGAGCCTTGAACTCGTCGGTTGTTATGCCGTGGAAGCCAGCACCGGCGTCCTGGACCGATGTCCCGCTCGGGATGGCGAGCTTGGCCAGGTAGTAGATGTTCGCCCCCATCTTGAGCAGCGAGAGGAAATCCCCAGCGAGCAGAGCGCTCTTCTGGTCCTCAGGCAGCCCGAACTTGTCTGCATAAGCTGCGGGGTCCTCGGCAAACTCTCTCCTGTTCTTCTCCTTGTTGAAGGAGTAGAACAGCTTGTTCAAGGCGTATGACGAGTGAGAGGTCTTCCCGTCGAACACATACGTGCCCGGGATGTTCTCGTAGTCGTGTTCCGTCCAACCCATTGCCAAGCCTCCTCCTGTTCTGTCCCAATCGGTACGACGAAAAACGAGCGCCGACTACGCGTGGAACACCATCCGAGCGTAGCGGTGCGAATAGTCATGTCGGGGTACGATCTGTCCCTATTCCGGTACTATCCGGTCAACGTGAATGAGCTGTTGTGAGTACAAGCACCTAGGGCGGAGCGGAAGAGGGCTCGGGTCGCGGCCATGGCGGGGCGCCTGTTCCCGAGATTCGCTCTATACGGCGATTCTTCCAGCTCCACAGTCGACTTTATCCACATCGAGCGGCTGCGCGACCGTAGCGAGATCTTCGACTGGTCTATCGACGCTCACACTCATGCCGGTCTAGATCAAGTGGTACTTTTGCTCAGCGGTCACGTGCGTGCCGCCCTGGATGCGGACAGTCACGATCTCGGTGCGCCTGCCGTGATCGCTATCCCCGCCGGTGTTGTGCATGCGTTCGAGTTCGAGCCGAATTCATCTGGCTTCATCCTGGCCGTTCCCGATGGTCAGCTCGAGGGCTCCCCGATCGAGGCGTGGCTCAGGTCTCGACTGTTTGCCGGAGCCGTGACCCTCTCGCTGCGAGGAGGGCGACGCTCTGGTCGGTCGACTCGAGTCGTTGGCGACCGAGATCCTGCGCGAACAGGAAATGGTCGACATCGGCAGGGTGGCAACCATCGAATGGCTCACCCGGACCTTGCTGGTTCTGCTCGCGCGCGAGTCGGATCGATTCCGTGAGACCGGGAGCGGTGGTTGTCGGCTCCGACCTGTTTGGCGAATTTCAGAGGCAGCTCGAAGACCACTTCACCGAGCATTGGCGTGTCGGAGCGATACGCCAAGGCTCTCCACATCTCAGAGAGCTCGCTCAACCGGGTCTGTCGTGCGGTTGCCGGAGCCACCGCTTTTCAGCTCATCACACGGCGCCTCGAGATCGAGGCACGCCGTCGCTTGACCTACTCGACCGTGCCGATCCACCGCATTGCAAGTGATCTCGGCTTCGCAGACCCGTTCGTACTTCGCCCGGTTCTTTCGGTCACAGAGCGGGGTGTCACCGAGGGAGTTCCGGGCCCGGCATCAACCGGCGGTGACCTCGCCTCGACAGAACTTCTCGAGCGGATGAAGCCGGTTGCCGGATGAGGCTCATGGCTATCGTGTTGCAGGGATGCGAGTGCGCCAGGGAGATGTCGATGTCGGGGAGGGTCGAGATGAGAAGCAGCGATAAGCTGGATGGAGGACGTGCCGGCACGAAGTCGCGTACGATGGAGCGGCGGAGGTTCGCAGTGAGCGTCGAGAAGATCAGCGCAATGTCGGAGATGCTGGTTCCGCTCGACGGTCGCGAGCCGAGTCTGAGGGCCGTGCCTGTGGTGGCGAGGGTCGCCGGCAGGCTTGGTCTGTCGTTGCGGCTATTCGGCGTTTCCGATGATCCCGAGACCACCGAGGCGTGGCTGCGGTCCCAGGCGGAACGCCTCCTCCCGGATGTGGACGTAGCCGTCGCGGCAATGTCGGGGGACCCGGCCGAGGTCATTGTGGAGCAGGCAGGACCGGACACACTCGTGGGAATGGCGACCGCGGCAACGTTGCTGCCACATCAGGGACACGTGGGATCGGTTGCTGAGTCTGTGGTCCGTGGCGTGGGCAGGCCGGTATTGCTCATCGGGCCTCATGTCGATCTGGACCCGGGAGCGCCCATTGATCGAATCGTTGTTCCCGTCGATGGCTCGAGCATCTCGGAGCAAGCTCTCGACGTCGCCGCTGATCTCGCCGAGACCCTCGGTGTCGCCGTATGGGTAGTCTCGGTGATCTCGGAGAAGACCGAGGCCGCTGCGGGGCAGAAGCTCGGGACGGCACCGTTCACGCGGGAGTCCGGCTACGTGCGGAGCCTCGCCGACGATCTGACCGCCCTGCACGGGGTCAGGACGGGGTTCGAGGTATTGCATATCAAGGATCCGGCCAAAGCGATCATCGACTTCACCGGTCACGACGGTGCCGTCGTCATGAGCACACATGGTCGGTCCGGTTTGAGCCGCCTCTTCGCCGGCAGTGTGGCGCATGCGGTAGTTGCGGGCTCGAAGCGCCCCGTGGTCGTGTGCCGACCGTCAGAAGCCGGGTGAACCGGGACGCCCGAATCGATCCGTCAGGCCGGACTGATCGAGCACGATCCCGAACTGTCGGATAAGGATCTCGTCGATCTGTCCCGGAGCCAGCACGGTCTCTGAACGCTGCCCGCGCCGGGTCTGGATGAGCCGGTCGGCGGAGACGGTCTGCCGGCCTTCGACGGTGAGCATGCTGCAGATTGTGCCCTTTGTGAAGTGACTCTCGGGGGCAGTTTGCTGCCACTCGTTCATCGCACGGAAATCCTCGAGCCGGCGCGGCTGGGTGGTGAATGCGTACTGAATCCGCCATCCGTCGCCCCGGTCCTCCTCATAGACCCACTCGCTGCCGGTCTGCATCAGGCGAACCATCCGGTCTCGGTCTTCTCTGGTCACTCCCGGTCTGAGTGGGATGGGCACTGTGAAGGCATCACCAAAGCCGACGTCGACGAGATGGGGCACGGTCTCGCCGGGGATGTCGACGATGAGAGTCATGTGGGCGAGGTCTCGACCGAAGCTGCCGTTGGCCTTGGCGACACGGGCAGCAACCGTGTCAACCCCGTACCCGAGGGTGATCAGCAGTGCGGCAAACGCCGAGTTGAGCTCATAGCAGTAACCGCCGCGGTTTCGGTTCACGACTTTGTCGAAGATGGCTGCCGGCTCGAGCACGATCGGAACCCCACGGTGGATGTCGAGGTTCTCGAACGGGACGCTGAGCAGATGCCCGAGCTGAAGCCGGGTCAGCGCGGCTAGATCGGCCTGCTCTGGTGGCGCCACACCGATGCGCTGCAGATACGCCGATAGCTGGTTCCCGTCGAGGGTGGGCATCGTGTGTTGATCCCTACAGGGGTAGCCCGACATAGTTCTCGGACAAGGCGGTCCGGGCGGCAGCCGATTCGGAGAGGTATTTGAGCTCGGCCTCCTGGATGCGCAAACCGATTTCGCCGTCGTCGGGGAATCGGTGCATGAGCGTTGTCATCCACCAGGAGAAGCGGACGGCCTTCCACACGCGATCCAACGCCGTGTCCGAGTACTCATCCAGCAGAGTCGTGCTGCCCGTCGAGTAGAAGTCGATCAGTGCCCGCGACAGATAGACGACATCGGAAATCGCCAGGTTCAGCCCCTTTGCCCCGGTCGGCGGAACGATGTGGGCGGCGTCGCCCGCCAGGAAGAGCCGCTCGTACCGCATCGGCTCGGCGACGAAGCTGCGCAGCGGGGCGATGGACTTCTCGATCGAGGGACCTGTGACGAGCGACTCGGTCGCGTGCGCGGGGAGGCGCATCTTCAACTCGCTCCAGAAACGCTCGTCGGGCCACTCGTCGAGGCTGGTGTCGAGGGGGCATTGCACGTAGTAGCGGCTGAGCATCTCGTTACGCATCGAGCAGAGAGCGAAGCCGCGTTCATGATTCGCGTAGATGAGCTCATCGTTGATCGGGGGTGTCTCCGAGAGGATGCCGAGCCATCCAAAGGGGTACACCTTCTCGTAGGTGCGGAGCAGACCGTCCGGCATCGATTCCCGGCTCACCCCGTGGTATCCGTCACAGCCTGCGATGAAGTCACACTCGATGCGATGCTCGACACGGTGCCGTGTGTAGGTCACGTATGGTGAATGGGTGTCGAAATCGTGCAGCGTGACATCCTCGGCTTCGTCGATCACGTTGTCGCCAGCTGCCTCCCTGGCTTCGTAGAGATCTTTCTGCACCTCGGTCTGCCCGTAGATCATCACAGATGACCCCACCAGTGCGTCGAAGTCGATGCGGAACATCCCTCCCGAGTAGGCGAGGTTGATGCCTTCGTGGACGAAGCCGTCGCGGTCCATCCGATTGAGCCCGAGTTGTCGCAGCACCTCGACGCCGCCGCGCTCGATGACGCCGGCCCGGATCCGGCCAAGCACGTATGCCTTCGACCTTCTCTCCAGGACCACCGATTCGATGCCCGCAGCATCCAGGATGTGCGACAGCAGCGTCCCCGCAGGGCCGCCGCCGACGATGACAACTCTCGCTCTCATGACTGTTCCCTTCAGTCCTCGCTGCCCCACACTGCGTTTGCGACTTCAACGGTTCGGGCGAGCTTCCTCCACTGATCGTCCTCGGACAGCTCATTGCCGTGTGCGGTTGAAGAGAATCCGCACTGATGGCTCACGGCGCACTGGTCGAGGTCTATGTACTCGCCCGCTTCCTCGATACGGCCGATCACCTCGTCGCGCGGCTCCACCTCGGCTTTCTTGGAGCTCATCAGCCCCAGGACCACCCGCTTGTGCTTCGGGACCAGCCGCAGCGGAGCGAAGTCGCCGGATCGCTCGTCGTCGTACTCGAGGAAGAAGGCGTCCACATTCATCTGGTTGAACAGGATGTCTGCGACCGGCTCATACCCGCCTTGAGAGACCCAGGCGCTGCGGAAGTTGCCACGGCACAGGTGAACGGCAGTGACCATGTCCTGCGGCGCCTCGGCGATGGCATCGTTGACGAGCCTGCAGTACAGGCGAGTGAGCTCGTCTGGGTCTTCACCCCTTGCGGCAGTGCGTTCCCGGACCTCGGGGTCACAGAGGTAGGCGAGATTGGTGTCATCGAGCTGCAGGTAGCGGCAGCCACGTGCGGCGAGATCGGCGATCTCCTCGCGGTAGGCACGGGTGAGATCGTCGAAGAAGACGTCGAGATCCGGATAGGCGGCTGTGCTGATTCCCTCCCTGTCCTCCACGGAAGTGCAGCATCGAGGGAGCGGGGATGCAGACCTTGGGTGTCTCGGTGACCACTGAAGATAGGAAGTCGTAGTCGGGCCCCTGGATGGGATGCCCGTGCCGGACCTTGTCGGTGACTTTCATCGTCGGGGGCTTGAACCCAACCTCGGTGCCATCGTCGCTGACGAAAAGTCGCCAGGAAGTCACCCTCCTCTACGGTCACGCCATCGAGCTGCTCGAGGAAGTCGACGTGGAAGAACATGCGGCGGAACTCACCGTCGGTGATGCCACGCAGCCCGACGTCTTGCTGTGCGGCCACGACCCCGCCGATGTAGGAATCTTCGATTTCTCGAAGCTCTCCGCTGGAGATGAGGCCGGCGGCGCGGGCCTCTCGGGCGTCCATGAGAGCGCGTGGTCGGAGGAAGCTGCCGACGTGGTCGGCCCGGAATGGGGGAGCGGTCATCTCGTTTCCTCCTATTTAGGTGCGGGTGGGGCTATTCGATCTCGACTGAGTCGACGAACTCGACGCCCATCTCTATCAGCTTGTCGCGGAGCCCATCCATCTCCAGGGTGAGTTCGCCTGCAGCGAGCCGCTGCCGTTTCGTCGCCTCGCGCTCGATCCGGGCCAAGGCGCTCTTCATGACGGCCTCCGCTGAGCCGTGTGACACGACGACAACCCCATCGTCGTCTGCGCAGACGATATCCCCGGGCGCAATGGTGACATCACCGATCTTGACCGGGACATTCACCGAGCCAGGTGTCTCCTTCACTGTTCCTTGTGACGAGACATACTGGGACCAAACCGGGAAGCCCATCTCGCGCAACTCGGCGACATCGCGGACACCGGCGTCGATGACGAGACCGATGACGCCTCTTGCCGTCAATGAAGTGGCCAGGAGATCGCCGAACATCCCGTGTGACGAAGGCCCGGTGTTGGCGACCACCAGGATGTCACCTGGTCGGCACACCTCGACCGCGGCGTGAATCATGATGTTGTCGCCGGGATGGCTGAAACCGTGACGGCGTTGCCTGCGATTCGTGCCCCGTCCTGGATCGGGCGGATGTGAGGCCCGATGTACCCGGTGCGACCCTGTGACTTCGTGGACCGTGGAGACTCCGGCTCCGGCAAGGCCTGCCACCACCGATGCATCGGCTCTGGGGATACTCGCGTACAATGACACGTCGGGATTCTCACGATTGCTCATTGCGCTCACCACCGACCTTGAGATGAGGAAAGACACGGAGTGCGTTGTCGGAGAAGATCATCCTCCGTGTGGTGTCATCGATGGATCGGCGTTGTCGATATAGAACTTCGTGTCGTCGTAGTAGCGGCCGGTGTCCGGATCGATGCCGCGCACCGCACCGATCATCTCAGACCCGAAGAGAATGTTGTCTGTCGGCACAACATCGAGCAGCAGATCGATGCCCCGCTGGTGGTACACGCAGGTGTCGAAGTAGATGTGGTCCATCAGAGAATCGAAGTCCCACCCTTTGTCCTCAGCCATGCCCTTGAGCCTGCCCCAGTGGTATGGGACGGCACCGCCCCCATGCGGGATGATCAGACGCAGGCCTGGGAACTTCTCGAGGAACCCGGAGCTGAGAGCCTGCATGAATGCGGTCGTGTCCGCTCCGAGGTAGTGAGATCCCGTTGTGAATAGATTCTCGTTTGTCGAGACGCTGACATGGATCATGGCTGGGACATCGAGCTCGCACATCTTCTCCCAAAGCGGGGCCCAGTAATCGTCCCACAGGGGAGGGCCGGTCCACATGCCGCCGGTGGGATCGGGGTTCACGTTGCATCCGATGAAGTCCATCTCGAGCACGCATCGCTCCAGCTCTCGGACCGAGACATCGATCGAGGTACCCGGTGACTGAGGTAGCTGGCATACCGGGGCGAAGCTATCGGGGAAGAGGTCGCAGACCCGGCGGATCAGCTCGTTCTGGTGCTGCGACCAGAACAACGACGTGTTGGAATTGCCGATGTGATGAGCCATCCAGCTGGCCCGTGGCGAGAAGATCGTCAGGTCCGTTCCTCGCTGGCGCTGGAATGCGAGCTGGGCGGATTCGATGGATTCCCGGATCTCGTCGTCGGTGACGTCGAGAGTGCCTTTGGAGCCTATGAACGTTGGGTCAGCCGTGACCGCGGCTATCTGCGCCTCTCGCCACGAGCCGACACCGGGCGGCGTAGTCGTGTAGTGGCCGTGGCAGTCGATGATCACGGGTGGGCCGATCGTGTCATGTGGTGAGACTCCACTGCTCGAGCACCTCGATCACCGAGTGGAGATGCGCCAGCATGGCTTCGGATGCCGGCTTGTTCGTCTCCGGCGACGATCGCAGCAACAATTGCGGCGTGTTGTTCGAGTGATACCGCCTGCCTGCCCGGCATGACGGAGAGCCGGAACTGGTTCTGCAACCCCCGGTGGCGAAGGTTGTCGACCAGGCTCTCGGCTACCTTGTGCGCACTGATTCGGGCCAGCTCTGCATGGAGCGTTCGATTGAGCTCGGAGTAGGCTAGCAGCTTCGTTCCCGGCCACCGCATTGCGCATCCCCTCGATGATCTGCTCGAGCTGTGCGACGTCTGCTCGGGTTGCGTTCCTGGCGGCGCGTTGTGCGATCAGGCTCTCCAGCACTGCTCGTGCTTCGGTGATCTCGATTGCCTCGGAAACACGTCGATGCGGTGGACAACGGCTCCCCTGTTGACCTTGCGATCGACCAGTGCCTCCGACTCGAGTTGCACCAATGCGGCACGCACGGCGTTCTCGACCACAGCCGTATCGTCTCGGAGAGATCCAGCTCGATGAGCCGCTCACCGGGCGCATGCAGACCGCTGAGAATGTCCCGGCGTAGCTGATCGACTGGA
This sequence comes from uncultured bacterium, assembly GCA_963777645.1. Classification (GTDB taxonomy): domain Bacteria; phylum Actinomycetota; class Acidimicrobiia; order Spongiisociales; family UBA5794; genus JAAETI01. The sequence continues at coordinate 140,845 of CAVZRA010000003.1, forward strand.
GATTCTTTGTCTGCCATGTGAATATCCCCTTCGTTGCTGCGTATCCCTCCAGGTTCACTGCCATGGGTCTCTGCTCGGGACGGCAAAGCTAGCACCGGGAAACCTCGCAGAAACGGGCTGGGAGGGCGACAACATGGCAACAGCATAGAACGATTGTCGTCACTTCGTCCACAAAATTGTGGACAAGATTGATGACAAGTGGCTAGGCTGCGGTCGCCTGGAGGAGAAGGCTAAGGAGCCGAAGCGGCTCTCGCGGCCGGGAGGAACGCACTTGTGAGCTACCTTTTCAGTAGCTTTGACCACGCGGGAGACGCGGCGAGAACACACTCCGCCGCCGCGGCCGACTGCCGTGATCCCCAGCCCCTGTCGATCCGGTCCGACATCGAACACACGGCTACACGAGGCGAGGGGCGGTCCGCTTGCTAGAGCTGAAGGACGTCTCAGTCAGCTTCGGGGGTCTCAAGGCTCTCACCGAGGTCTCTTTCCGTGTCGCCGAGGGTGAGATCCTCGGTCTCATCGGCCCCAACGGTTCGGGCAAGTCGACAACATTCAACGCGGTGACCGGCCGGATCGCCACGAGCGAGGGTGAGATTCACTTCCTCGGGGAAGACATCACAGGGCTGGCACCACATCAGATCGCACACAAGGGCATCGCACGTACCTTCCAGGTCGTGCGACCGTTCCAGCACCTCACCGGTCTCGAGAACGTCCTTGCCGGCCGGCTGTTCGGTGGCGCCGGTGCGAGACGGTCAGCCGAGACGGTTGCTGATGCGATGGAGGTTCTCGAGCTGGTGGGGCTCAGCGCCAAGGCGAATCAGAAAGCCTCGTCGTACACGATTCTCGAGCGCAAGTGGCTCGAGGTCGCCAAAGCGCTCGCCGGGAAACCGAGGTTGGTACTGCTGGACGAGTTCATGGCCGGCATCTCTCCGAGCCAGATCCCCGAGGCGGTCGAGCTGGTGAAGACGATCAATGCGTCTGGCGTGACAGTCATCTGGGTGGAGCACATCATCAAGGCGATCACCGGCGCCTGCGACCGGGCAATCGTGCTCGACGCGGGCAGGAAGCTTGCAGAGGGGTCTGTCGACGAGATCGTCGGCAACCCGGAAGTCATCGAGGCCTATCTCGGGAGTCACCATGCTCAAGGTCGATAATCTCGGTGTCGGTTATGGGGACCTCCAGGTTGTCTGGGATGTTTCCTTCGAGGTGCCGTCCGGGTCTCTGGTGGCCATCATCGGATCCAACGGCGCCGGGAAGACGACGACGCTCCGAGCCCTCATGAACCTCCTGCCGACAATCACAGGCACTATCGAGTTTCAGGGTGAGTCGATTGTCGGCGTGCCTACCCATCAGATCGTCGAGCGCGGTCTGGTGATGATCCCGGAATCACGGGCGACCTTCGCCAGCCTCACGGTCGCAGACAACCTGGACCTCGGTGCGTATACAAAGCGGTCACGCGGGATGAGAGACACAAGCCTGCGTGACGTTTACGAGATCTTTCCGCGACTCGCCGAGCGACGTAGCCCAGCATGCGGGCACCCTCAGCGGTGGCGAGCGGCAGATGCTGGCGATCGGCAAAGCCCTGATGGCCAGGCCGGAGATGCTCGTTCTCGACGAGCCATCGCTTGGCCTTGCCCCCATCATCGTCGAGGACACGTTTCAACGAGATCAGAGCCATCCGAGAGCGCGGCGTCTCGGTGTTGATGGTGGAACAACACGTCGAGATGACCCTCGAGCTCGTCGACTATGCCTACGTCCTCGAGCTCGGGCATGTCGCAGTCCAGGGATCGAGCTCGGATCTCATGACCAATTCCAGTGTCCGCGAAGCGTACTCTGAGCCTCAGATGAGACAGCTGATCATCCAGAGTGCGGTATCCGGGTTGCTGGTCGGTGGCATATACGGGCTCGTTGCACTGGGCCTCGCCTTGTCGTTCGGAGTGCTGAAGGTGCTCAACGTCGCTCACGGCGAGTTGGTGATGCTCGGCGGCTACGCCGCCTTCTACCTGTTCTCCAAGATGGGTGTCGACCCGCTCGTCTCTATCCCCCTGGTCTTCGGCGTGCTGTTCGCTCTGGGCATGGTGCTGTACTGGCTGCTGTTCAAGTTCGTCGTTCGCTTCGACATAGAGACCCGGATCAAGAACTCACTACTGATCTCATTCGGGCTTGTCCTGATACTCCAGGCGATCGCCGTCTTCATCTTCAGTGGCGATGACCGCACCATCGTCACCGGATACTCCTCCAGCGCCCTGGTGGTGACCGGCTGGGTTCGAATTCCGTGGGCACGTTCGGCTGGGCTGGTGGTGGCCATCCTCGCCGCGTTTGCCCTCGAGTGGCTGCTGAATCGCACCACGTTCGGCCACGCGGTCCGTGGCACGTCAGAGGATTGGACGCTCGCCTCGCTCACCGGGATCGATGTGCGCCGGGTGTACATGATCGCCTTTGCCATTTCTGCAGGTCTTGCCGGCCTCGCCGGTTCGTTGGTGAGTCTCGGCTACAGCATCAGTCCGAGCATCGGGCTGGGATGGACGCTGAAGGCGTTGATCGTGATTGTCCTCGCCGGTTTGGGGAGCATGCGCGGCATCGTCATGGCAGGAGCGCTGCTCGGCCTCATCGAGGGGCTGGCATCGGTGTGGGTGGGTAGCGCCTACCGGGGTGTTGTTGCGCTCGTCGTCTTCCTCGTCGTGCTCAGCTTCAGGCCTCAAGGCCTGTTCGGGAGAGAGGGGACCCATGTCTGAGCAGGTGCCCAACGATCGCCGCGACAGTATGTCTCATAATGACGCTGATGCCGTGGCGGGCAACGGCCGGTGTTGGTCGTTCGACCTCCGGATGGCAGGTCATGTGGTGGCTGCTCATCCTCGCCGCCACGGTCGCTTTTGGGCTTCTCAGCGACAACGAGAGGTTCCTCACCCTCGCCATACAGACATACGTGTTGGCCGCGCTTGCCTCTAGCTGGAACGTTCTCGGCGGGTTCGCAGGGCAGGTGAGCCTTGGCCACGCCGCTTTCTTTGGCCTTGGGGCCCTGATCACACGTGAGCTGTGGCTGGGCGGTAGGTCCTTGCCGTTCGCCGTTGTCGTCGCACTCATCGTCACCGCGGTGGCAGCGGCGATCGTCGGCGTACCCATGCTGCGTTTCCGCGGCATCTACTTCTCGGTCGGGACCCTGGCGCTCGCCGTCGCCGTGTTCATCACCGCAGGCAACCTCTGGCCCGGCATCTCATCCCTGCCTGCTGAGGCATTACGGGCGTACGAGTTCCAGGGACGGTATTTCTCGGCGCTCGGTGTCGTAGTCGTGACCGTGCTGTTCGCTGCGTGGCTGAAGCGATCCAAGATCGGTCTCGGCATGATGACGGTGCGTGAGGACGAGGAAGCTGCAAGCGCCACCGGTGTCAACGCTTTCGCCTACAAGATGGCGGCTTTCGTAATAAGCGCCGTGCTTGCCGCGCTTGCCGGCGCGGTGTTCGGCTTCTTCAGCGCCAGCTATTACCCACAGTTCCCTTTCAGCGTCGTCTGGACGTTTGATGCGATCACCGTTGTCTTTGTCGGCGGGGTGGGGACCATCGTCGGGCCGCTCATCGGGGCAGTGTTCTTCGTCACCGGCCGTGACCTGCTCAGCTCGACCTTCCCGGAGCTGCAAGTCATCGTCTTCGGCGTGCTCTTCATTCTGGTGGTCCTCCTGCTCCCCGGCGGGTTTGTGGAGGGCGGCCAGCGAATCTACGAGGTGGTATCGAGACAACGGCGCGATCCCACCACACCGATGGAAGCCGAATCCGAGGGAGAAAAGCAGGAGGAAAAGGAGCGAATGAATGAGGGACATGAATAAGAGAAGAATATGGCTGTTGCTTGCGGTGTTTGCGTTGCTCATTGCTGCGTGCGGCTCGAGCGACGACAGCGGTAGCGATACGACTGCAGCCACGGAGACGACGGCAGCCACGGAGACGACGGCAGCCACGGAGACGACGGCAGCCACGGAGACGACTGCGGGAGCGACCGAGACCACTGCGGGCTCGATGGAGGCCCCCGATGCCATCTATCTGGGGGCGGTTGTCCCGCAGACAGGCGCCTTCGCCGGTGGCGGGGCCCAGGTGTTGCGTGGCTATCAGTACGCAGTCGACGCCATCAACGAGGCCGGCGGTGTCTATGTCGCTGAATACGACAAGAACCTGCCGCTCGAGCTGATAGTCAGGGATGACGAGTCTGATCCGAACAAGACGACGGCCATCATGGAAGAGATGGCGGGGCAGAGTATCTCGGCATACCTTGGTGGCTTCGCCAGCCCGTTGCACGCGGCGGGAACCGCGGTTGCCGAGAAGAACCAGATTCCATATCTCGGAGTGGCTACTGCCTTGCAGGCGCTGCACGAGAAGGGCTATCGGTACTACTTCTCGCCATTCCCGAAGTCACCCGATATCGCCAAATCGGTCTTCGAGATGTTGAACACGCTGCTTCCGGAAGGGGGACGTCCGACCCGGGTCGGCATCTTCCAGGAGGCGACGGACTGGGGTGAGGAGCTCGGGGCGCTCTGGGAAGAGGAAGCCGCCAAGCAGGGCTACGAGATCGTGCTTCACGAGAAGTATGCCCCCGGAAGTACGGACTTCACCGACATGATCCTCAAGGCCCAGGCCGCCGATGTAGAAGCTCTGCTGAGCCTGCCGACGCCGCCAGACGGGTTCAACATCTATAAGCAGATGGGTGAGCTCGGCTGGAAGCCACCGTTCAATCTGGTGGTCCGCGCCGCCGACGTTCCCACCTGGAACGACCTTGGCGCCGTTGGCGACGGTGTCGTGCTTTCGGCGGGGTGGCATCCGGATCTCGGCTACGCCGGGATCGACGCGATGAATCAGCGTCACATCGAGGAAGAAGGCCGCCCGGCCGATCCGGTCGTCGGTGGTTCCTATGCGGCGGTACAGATCGTCGCCGATGCCATCGAGCGTGCAGGCAACCTCGATCATGGGGCCATTCGGGACGCGCTGGCTGCAACCGATCTGGACACGGTGGCAGGTCACATCACCTTCCGGGAGGACGGGACGTCGCCGATCGAGAACCCGCTGATGCAACGTCAGGGCGACAAAGTCGTCCTGATTTGGCCGCAGGTACCGGGAGCCGGCGAGTTCGTTTACCCCGCCAACTGAGTAGACAACAGCAGTGAGACGTTGCGGGGCCGCCGCCGGGCGGCCCCGCCCGCCTCGTTTGTCCATGACTACTTCGACCGCCGGTTGTCCTTTTCGAGGAAATCGAACGCCGACAAGTTGCAGTCACGGGATGGAAGGAGATGGAATCTTGAGTTCGGTGGTGGATCGACTTCGATCGGACATACTCGAGAGCGTGTTCATGCCTGGCGAGCATCTGGTCGAGCTCAATCTCTGTGAGCGGTACGGCTGTGGTAGGGCCGCGGTGCGCGCCGCCCTCCTCCAACTCGAGTCCGAGGGCATTGTTGAGCGGCAGGCCAACCGCGGCGCTCTGGTGCGCCGGGTCACGGTCGCTGAGGCCATCGAGATCACCGAGGCGCGTGCAGCGCTCGAGGCATTGGCCGCGGCCCGTGCGGCCAGACATGTGACGGACACCGAGTCCGACGAGCTCCGCGGTGTCATCTTCGACATGCGGCAGGCCGTGGAAGACGATGACGCCGCCAAGTACTCCGGGCTCAACAAGTATCTCCACCGACGGCTGCGTGAGATCAGTCAGCACAGGGTGGCTGCTGAGATTCTCGAGAATCTACGAAACCGTGCCGTGCAGAGCCAATATCGTCTTGCCATGATGCCGGGCAGGCAGGCAGAGTCGCTCGAACAGCACGCCGCCATCGTCGACGGTGTGGTCACTCACGACGAGAAGGCGGCCGCAGCGGCAATGGAGGACCACATGTTGTCTGTGATTGACATACTTGGTAGGTGGGGCGACGTGCACTGAGGTGCGGACGTGCACTGAGGTGCGAGTGAATCAGATGAGATGTCGGGCGGGGGCGGCTCGAGGCGAGACAGGAAAGGTAGACCGGTCCCGATACCGATCTGCAGCGGAGTATCCACCGAGGAGGATTGGATGATGATCGAACTGCTCATCAACGGCGAGTCACGTGCGGCGGCTAGCGGAAAGACGTTTGACCGTATCGATCCCGTCACCGGTCTGGTTGCCACGACAGTGGCTGCGGCATCGGCGGCGGATGTGGATGCCGCGGTTGCCGCGGCGAAGGCGGCAGGCCCCGGGTGGGCGCAGCAGACACCCGAGGCGCGACGGATGGTGTTGCTGCGGGCAGCCGACCTCATGGAGGAGCGCACCGAGGATTTCATCAAATTGATGATGTCCGAAGCGGGTGCCACCGGTGCCTGGGGGGGATTCAACGTCTACCTTGCGGCTTCGATGATGCGAGAAGCTGCGGCGATGACGACCCAGATCACTGGGGAAGTGCTGCAGACCAACAAGCCGGGCGCTCTTTCGCTGGCGGTGCGACGTCCCATCGGTGTCTGCGTCGGTATGGCGCCGTGGAACGCCCCTGTGATCCTCGGCACCCGGGCGGTGGCAATGGCTCTCGCGGCCGGGAACACAATGGTCTTCAAGGGATCGGAGCTGACACCGGGCACCCATGCGATGATCGTCGAAGTGCTGATGAGCGCAGGTATGCCCGCCGGAGCCATCAACTACATCGTCCACGCTGCCGAAGATGCCCCGGAAGTCGTCGGCGCTCTCGTCGAGCACCCGGATGTTGCCCATGTGAACTTCACCGGCTCGACCCGCGTCGGGAAGATCATCGCCAAGCTCGCTGCCGAGCATCTCAAGCCGGTCTTGCTCGAGCTCGGCGGCAAGTCTCCGTTGCTCGTGCTCGACGACGCAGATCTCCAGGGTGCCGTGAACGCCGCCTCGTTTGGCTGTTTCATGAACCAGGGGCAGATCTGCATGTCCACCGAACGTCTCGTTGTCGACGAGGCCATTGCCGACGAGTTCGTCGCCATGCTCGGGGAGAGAGTCTCGGCTTTGACCGCGGGTGACCCGCGTTCAGATAACCCTCTCGGCTCGCTGGTATCGGTCGAGACCGGTGCGCGAATGGTGGAGTTGATCGAGGATGCCGTTGCGAAGGGTGGGGTTGTGGTTGCTGGCGGTGGCCGCGACGGTGCCATCGTCCAGCCGACACTCATCGATAGAGCGACCCCGGAGATGCGGATCTACGAGGAGGAGTCCTTTGGTCCCGTCAAGGCGGTGTTCCGGGTGTCGGGCGATGAGGAGGCTATCCGGGTCGCCAACGACACCAACTACGGTCTGTCCGCTGCGGTGTTCAGCCGGAATATCCCTCGCGCCTCTATGGTGGCGTCGAGGATCGACTCCGGGATCTGTCACATCAACGGCTCGACCGTCGCCGACGAGGCGCAGGCTCCCTTTGGCGGGGTCAAGGGGAGCGGGTACGGGCGCTTCGGGGGCAAGGCGGTCATCGACCAGTTCACTGTGCTTCGGTGGATAACGATCGAAGACCCGGGTCAGTATTACCCGATGTGAGCTCGTCGGCTCGGGGTAGTAACGAGAGCTTCAGGATCCGGACGTTGCAGGCTCGAGCCTCAGGGTCGTAGCCTGCACTTCCGGTGCCACCATGCGCTCGACGTTGTCGGTCCCGAATCGGCGGTACTTCTCGGCGAAAGCGGCATCGATCCCCCGGTTGATGATGGGGTCGGTGACAGCGGCGAATGTGACGTTCTTGTCGATTCCACCGGCCGATATGTGACCATGCCGTCTGGCGCGCGCGGCTCGGTACCAGGCACCAGAGTCCCTGCGGATTGTTGTCTCCCGGGCACGCACGAAAGTCGCGACGTATTCTGGTCCGATGGAGCATTCACGAACGGTTGCAGAAGTCCTCTCCGAGTTGCGCGACATAGCTGCAGGGGATGGGGCGTGGGGATTTGGACGGGCCTTCACTTATGTTTTCGACGGGCCCGACCTCGAGCCGCTGACCAGCGAGGCGATGAGGTTGTTCGCCGGATCGAACGGGCTCGACCCGACCGCATTCCCTAGTTTCCTCAAGTTCGAGAACGACCTCGTGGCATTTGCTCGCTCGATCCTTCATGGCGACGCCGAAGTAATGGGGTCGGTGACCTCGGGCGGCACCGAATCGATCATGCTCGCCGTCAAAGCGGCGCGGGACGCGGCCAGGGCACGGGGTGTTGACGGCAAGGTGAACCTGGTTGCTCCCATTACCGCCCACGCCGCTTTTCACAAGGCGGCGGCGTATCTCGATCTCGAGATACGCACCACCGCCGTCGACGGCGACTTCCGGGGTATGCCGGGAGCCGTTGCGGAGGCGATCGACGACAACACAGCCCTGGTGGTGGCTTCGGCTCCGTCGTACACCCACGGTGTTGTCGACCCGGTTGCAGACCTCGGGCAGATCGCTAGCCAGGCAGGTTGCTGGTTCCATGTCGACGCCTGCGTCGGTGGCATGGTGCTGCCGTTCCTCGATGATGCCCCCGACTTCGACTTCACCATCGACTCGGTCGACTCGATCTCGGTCGACCTACACAAGTACGGATACACCCCGAAGGGTGCCTCGCTCGTGCTCTACCGCAGCCCCGAGAGGAGGTCCCATCAGTACTTTGCGACCGCCTCATGGACCGGGTACCCGGTCGCCAACGCCACGGTCCAGTCGACGAGGTCCGGTGCGCCGCTTGCCGCAGCATGGGCATCGGTGCAACATCTCGGCGCCGAGGGATACCGCCGGCTGGCGGGGGAGTCGTGGCAAGCGACCGGGGAGCTGCTGGACGAGATCCGTCCCAGCGGCGTGGTTGATCTTGTCACCGAGCCCGATGCGCCACTGTTTGGCGTGACCTCCGCCGATGTGTTCACCCACGCCGCCAGGATGAAGGAGCGGGGCTGGATGATCGGGGTGACTCCATCCTTCGCCAACTCACCTGCCCACATGCACTTCACGATCACGGCGGCGCACCTCTCCTTGGCCAAGGAGCTTGCCCGAGATCTCATTGAAACGGCTCCTCTGGAACCGCCGGGGCCGTCACCCCTCGCCGGTCTAGATCTAGGTGCAATCGATCCGGCGATGATCGGCATGCTGCTCGATTCGTTCGACCTCGAGCGAGATCGGGCATTGATCGACGCTGCCATCGACTCGCTCGAGCCTGCCGCACGGGGCGCCGTGATCTCGGCCTTCCTCCAGCACCTCTACCGATGATCGTCGCGTTCGTCGGGACTGCACTGCTACTGCTCGTCGGTCTGCTGCTACGCAGGATCATCCCGGCACGAGGAGCGCTGCTCGCCATAATCCCGGCGGCGATTCTCGGTGGATTGGTCGCCATGGTTGTCCGTGCCTTTGGTCTTCTCCCGGCGTCACCCGAGGCATGGCAGGATGCCGCCTATCACCTTTTCGGAGTTTCGTTCCTCGCCATCGGGCTGACCCCGTCCGGTGAATCGAGCCTGCGCAAGGGGGCGGTCTGGATGGGGGTTGGCCAGTGGGCGACCTTCTCGCTCCAGGCGGCGATTGGGGGCCTCGCCGTGGTCGGGTTCACCTCGCTACACGCCGGGTTTGGCTTTCTCGCACCGATGGGTCTGAATGAGGGACCCGGGCAGGCATTGTCGATAGGCCGGCTCTGGGAATCGGACTATGGATTCGCCAACGCTGCCTCGATCGGGGTCACCATCGCTTCGGTCGGCTTCCTCATTGCATATCTGGGCGGGCTGCTGCTGGTGCGTGGCCGGTCGTTACCGGCCGGGGCCATCACCCACGGGTACAGCATTACCCGGTCGACGCTCATCATGAGTGTCACGCTCATTGCCGGCTATACGGTCATCTACCAGCTTGTGTACCACGGCTTCGGTGCGGTAGGCGGGGACGTCCGGGACCTGGTGCTCAGTGTGCTGTTCTTCGTCTGCCTGCTCGTCGGCATGGGCGTTCGCAGCCTCCTTGGCAAGTGGGGGATTGTGATCGACGGCGCCGAGACACGCCGGGTCACGCTGTGGACAGTCGATGCGCTCACGGTTGCGATTCTCGGCTCGCTCACCTGGGAGGCGGTCAGCGGCGTCATCGGGCCGATGCTCCTCGTCATCATCACAACGGTTGCCGCCACGGGCATCGTGCTGATGATCGCGGGCAGGTCGATCGATCGGTGGCGCTCGGAGCGAACCCTCGCCTTGTTCGGAACGGTTACAGGGACTGCCGCGTCGGGGCTCGCTCTGTTGGCGCTCGTCGATCCGGAACTAGAGTCGCCGGTCGCAGTTGAACTGGGTGCCATGGTTGTGGTCTCGGCTCCGATTGTCGTCATCGGCGTTGCCCTGGCGACGGCGGCTGCTTCAGGGAACGTTGCCGAGCCAATCGCCACAGCAGTGTTTGGCGCCGTCGGCATCGCGTCGCTGGGCGTGATCGCGCTCGTCGTGCCAAGGCTCGCCGAGTGATGGCTGCTGCCGTGTCTCGATGCGTCTCGATGGGTGCATGTCAGAAGCGATCACTCAACCGTGCTCCGTACGAACGCAACTTACGGCGAGCACAACCGCCACGAGCGCGTAGAACCTGGATCAGATCGACGCCGCGTAGAAACGGCGGCGCGCCCAAAGGGCAACGTAGACAAGTCCGACCAGCACGGGGACCTCGATGAGCGGGCCGACGACACCGGCGAGTGCCTCCCCCGAAGTGACGCCGAAGACACCGATGGCTACGGCGATGGCGAGCTCGAAGTTGTTGCTCGCTGCCGTGAAGGCCACGGTTGTGTTCTTCTCGTAGGAGAGATGTAGCCACAACCCGATGGCGAACGAGACTGCCCACATCAACCCGAAATAGACGAGGAGGGGCAATGCAATCCGGGCGACATCGAGTGGGCGGCTCGTGATCGCCTCACCCTGGAGAGCAAAGAGGATGACCACGGTGAACAACAGGCCATACAGAGCCCAGGGTGCGATCCGAGGCAGGAACCGCGTCTCGTACCAGTCGACACCCCGACTGCGCTCACCCCACAGTCTGGTGAGGTATCCGGCGGCGAGGGGGATGCCGAGGAAGACCAGCACGATCTTGGCGATCTCCCACATGGTCACGTCCAGGGATGTGGTGTCGAGGCCGAGCCACCCGGGGAGTAGCTGCAAATAGAAGTAGCCGAGGACCGAGTAGGCGACGATCTGAAAGACCGAATTGAGGGCGACAAGAACGGCAGCGGCTTCGCTGTCGCCGCAGGCAAGGTCGTTCCAGATGAGGACCATGGCGATACACCGGGCGAGCCCGATGATGATCAGCCCGGTGCGGAACTCGGGCAGATCGGGGAGCAGCAGCCAGGCGAGGGTGAACATCAGTGCAGGCCCAATCACCCAGTTGAGCACCAGCGATGTAACCATCAGTTTGCGGTCGGTGGCTACCTCGTTGATCTTCGAGTAGCGAACCTTGGCGAGCACGGGATACATCATGGCCAGCAGCCCAATCGCGATCGGCAGTGAGACAGTGCCGATCTCGACCTTGCCGAGCCAGTCGTTGAGATCGGGGAGGAGACGGCCGAGCAGGAGGCCGGTGGCCATGGCGAGCCCGATCCACAGCGGCAGGAATCGATCGAGTAGCGATAGTCGCTCGAGTACCGCCCCCTCAGCGGCGTCCCGATGAGCCATCAGGCGACCACCGGCACGTCGAGGCTTGCCATCAGTTCCCTCACTCGTGCCTTGATGTCATCGCGCACACCGCGGACTACGTCGATGGGCTGGCCGGCCGGGTCGGTCAATTCCCAATCCTCGTACCGTTTGCCGGGGAACAGTGGGCAGGCATCGCCACACCCCATGGTCACGACCACGTCGGCGGCGCGGACGATCTCGTCCGTCCACGGCTTGGGGAACTCGGTGCGGATGTCGATGCCCACTTCGGCCATCGCTTCGATGGCGGTCTCGTTGATGCCGGCGGCGGGTTCGGATCCTCCGGAGAAGACTTCGACGCCGTCTCCTGCGAGATGTCTCAGCCACCCGGCGGCCATTTGCGATCGGCCTGCGTTGTGGACACAGAGAAATAGTACTGCAGGTCGCTGGTCTGCCATCAAACCCTCTACTTTTGCCAATGCCCGGAGACGATACCGGGCGAACCGTTCGATCAGGATCGGCAACCACGTTCCGACTTTTGCTCCGCGTTCCAGCGTGTCCTGGGATTCGGTGATGAATCGCTCGATTGTCTCTACCGCAAACACCCCCGAGAACTCGTCCTTGAGCCGTTGCGCCGATTGTCTGATGAGATAGTGCTGTTCCGTGGTCAGCTGTATGTCACTCATGCGGGTCTCCCGTTATCGAGTCGATTCGAGCCAGTACCTCGACAAGGGTCATGTCGAAGGCGTCCGGCGACGGGTCTTCGACGGGATCAGGAATGGACCAATGCCACCAATCGGCGCCGGGCTCGAGCTCTTCGTGTGCCCGATCGCATACCGTGACTACGAGAGCCGGCTCGATGGCGACGTCGCCGAACCGTCTTGGGACCGCATCGGACAGGTCCAATCCGGCTCGAGCCGCAGCTGCCACAGCCCCGGGATGAACTCGATCGGCCGGATGTGTCCCTGCGCTCACCGCAGGTAGACCTGACGTCGCCGACCAGGCTGCTGCGGCCAGTTGAGAGCGAGCGGAGTTGTGGGTACAGACGAAGAGGACAGGGCCCGCCGGGGGGCTTATCCCCACCCGCAACTCCGTGAGTGCGTCCCGACGCAACCGTATGTAGCGACGTCTCCCATCACCGGAGGATCGCGAGCGTTCGATCAGCCCTGCCTGATCGAGTACGTCGAGATGATGAGCCAGCAGGTTTGACGCCAAACCGTGACGGGACCCCAGCTCGACGGGAGCACGATCCGACATGGCGAGATCGTCGACGATTGCCAGACGCACCGGGTCTCCCAGGGCGGCGTAGCGACGAACTCGTTCCTCTATGTCCATACGGCGAGAGTATCACTCAACATTCGATGAGTCAATAGACATTGAGTGAGTGGGTTTGGGTTGCGACACTCAGCCGGCGCCGCGATGGTCGCGGTTGGTCAGGGCATGCGCCCTGCCGCGATCTCGGCGAGCGCCAGTGTTGTGTCGAGAACCTCGCCTGGCCCGGAAGGGATGTACGCCACCTGGACGAACTTCCCGTGGATGTCCATTGCCACGATGCTGCCCTCGGCGGTTGCATAGGTGCGGTCGGCGCCGGGGACATCGACCGGATTCGTGGTGAGCCCGAACACTTCTTCAGCACTCGACTGATTCGAATCGAACACGTCGCCGCCGACGACCAACACCTGAGCAGTGGCAAACTCGGAGCCGGTGGAGAGCCAGTCGCATACAACCTGCCCGTCACGGGTCATGGTCTCGTTGATGGTCCCATCGCCGAACTCGACACCGGTGGTCGCGCTGATCTCGGCGGCCGTCAGCAGCGCGCATGCATCTATGTCGAGGTTGGACCCGGCTGCTGCGGTCGTGGTCGATGCGACAGTAGTCCCGCTTGGCTGAGTCGTCTCCGTTCCACCCCCGGATGCGGGTGCGGCGGTCGTTGCGGCGGATCCGGCGTCCTGGGGTGTCGAACTCGATCCGGAGTCCGAGGAGCATGCGGCGGCCGTGAACAGTAGGAGAACGATCAGAAGCTTCAACGTGCGGGACATAGGCAACCCCCTCCGAGGCACTCGATGCGTGCGGGGCCGATTGCGAATCTCGATATGTTGTCTCGGCCCTTCGGCGCAATTCTCGCACGGCCGGCCGCGCTTTGGGAGGTAACCGGATCGGCGAGGCTCAGGCGTTCTTGGACCGACTGGATCCGGTCACAGCGACACGTCGACGGATTCTTGGCCGGTCGTCGCAACGGTGAAACCGGCTGTGCGCCCCCCGGCAGTCAGCTCGAATTCGCCTGTGAAACCCCGAAAGGTCACGCTGCCGGCATCATCGGTGCGCATCTGGGTGGGTGGGAGCCACCACTCGCCTTTGACCAACCCGAGCAGCGCCTCGTATGCCGGCTTTGGGGAGAGGTCACGCCGGATGTAGCCGGACGGTGCGTTGAGCCAACCGCCGTCGCGGAGCCCCCAATTGGTGATTGCCTCGACCTGGGGATGAGCCACGAGTGTCGAGTACATCTCGACCACTTCGGCCGCCTGGCGTTGCTCCCCATCGGGCGTTGAGGGCCAATGGTCGACCTGGTAGTCGTTGAGGTCGACGATCTCAGCAGGCATGAGCTCACCAGAGACGAGCGATAGTTCGGTGAAGTGCAACGGGAGCCCGAAGCGTGCGAACCGCTCCAACACACTATGGATCTTCTCCAGTCCCCAATAGCCCTGATGCATATGGGATTGGAGGCCGATCGCGTCGATCTCGATACCCGCCCCGAGGCAGTCCTCGATGAGGTGCTCGTAGTCGGGCGACATGTCGAAGTCGTTGATGAGCAGCGTGGCATCCGGATTGGCTGCTCGAGCCGCCTCGAACATGGTGCGGACGATGCCGACCCGGCCCAATTGCCCGGCGATCCGGGTTATCCCGTTGTCGCAACGATTGAATCGCGGCATGATCACGACCTCGTTGATCACGTCCCACATCTCGATGGACCCTGCGAAGTCAATGACCTCGCGACCGATGCGCCCTACCTGGGCATCGATGATGTCGGTATTGGACAACTCGAGCAACCAGTCTGCGGTCAGCGTGTGCCAGCACAAAGGGTGACCCTTGACCGTGCAGCCGAGGTCGGCAAACCAGCGCGCCGCCCGCAGGATCCGCTTCGTGTCCGGATGCCCCCGCTCCGGCTCGAATCCTGCCCAATAGAACGGCAAGGTGACAAAGTTGTACAGCTGCGTGAACCGGTCCCGGTATGCCTCGTCGTCGGTGAGGGACTCGCCCTCCACCTCACCGTTGGCGAGCGGGATCAGTTCGAAGCCCTCGCTGCCGAACAGGAAACGATGGTTGCGCTGGGCGACCACCACTTCGTGGTTTGGCGCCGGTGCGTTGTCTCGAGTGACGGTGATCGTCACCTCGGCGGTCCTGTTGTCCCTGATCTGTTGGTTGATGCTCACACCGATCTCCCCTGCCCGGCGACGGTACCATTTCGTGGCGGCAGGACAGCGAGATTCGACCGGAGAAGGAAGCGGCGCCAGATGAGTCGTGATCATGGCAACTAGCCGGCTCGTGTTGAGCCGGGAGCAGATCCTCTCCTATCGGCGCCGGGTCGGTGCGCTCGACCAGCGACTGCTATCCGACGCCCCATCCCTCCGGCGGGCAGCTTGGGCCGGGATTCAGGACTCCATGCCCCGGGGCGCCTTGCTTTCGATCCATGCCAGAGTCGTCGAAACCAAGCCAACCGTCCTCGACGATCCATCGCTGGTCCAACTTTGGGGACCGCGATTCAGCGTGTTTGTGGTTGCCGCCCGTGACCGCGCCATCTTCACACTGGGGAGGCTGCCGACTGCCGCAGCGGCCCGGGACGCAGGTTACGCCCTCGCCGACCGTCTCGAGGACCTGCTCGGCAGCGACGAGATGCCGTTCGGGCAGGCGGGCCATGCCCTTGGAGTGCAGCCAAACGCCCTCAGATATGCCGCCCCGACAGGGCGAGTACTGCTGCGATGGGATGGTGCCCGTCAACCTTCGATCCGGATGGCGCCCCCGCCCGATATGGATCCGGCCGAAGCTCGCGGCGAGTTGGTGCGTCGCTATCTGCACATCTACGGCCCGTCCACCGCTTCCGCATTCATCAGATGGGCGGGGATACGCAAGGGCGATGGCGCGGACACATTCGACCCCGTGCGAAGATCGCTCACTCCAGTGCATACCCCGATCGGTGACGCCTGGATACTCTCGGCGGACGAAGCGGATTTCATGGCAGATCCCCTTCCTGCAGCACCGGCCCGGCTGCTCCCGAGCGGGGACTCCTATTACCTGCTCCGCGGCGACGATCGGTCGCTCCTCGTCCCCGACGCGCCGCGGCGGTCCTCGCTCTGGACGTCGCGGGTGTGGCCCGGTGCTTTGCTGGTAGGTGGCGACATCGTCGGCACCTGGCGGCGGTCTCAGCACAGGGTGACGGTGGCGCCCTGGCGACGCTTGACGGGCAAAGAGCAGGGCATCGTCGAAGCGGAAGCGGCCTCGCTGCCGCTACCAGGCGTGGAACGAGAGATAGCCGTCAGCTGGGAGCAGTGACGGAGCCACCAGGCGTTCTGATTGGATCATCGTCAGGATTCCGGGCCGGCGCGTTAGCGGCGCGTAAAGACTGCCGGATCCGCGGATCATCCTGCGGTACGTTGACAGGAAGCACCGCAAACGCGGGATTGTGTCATCGGTGGGGCGAAGGGCGAGTAACGAGTCGACATGGAGACGGAGAGGCCCGGTGCGGGCCTGAAAAGGCGTCTGTTCGGGCGACCGTTCGCCAGCCACGAGGAAGAGCATCAGTTGCTCCCCAAATGGTTGGCCCTTCCGGTGTTTGCCTCCGATCCTCTCTCTTCGGTTGCCTATGCCACCGAGGAGGCGATGCTGGTGTTGGCGCTTGCCGGCACCGCCGCATTCCGGTGGCTCGCCCCGTTGTCGCTTGCAATCGCCACCTTGCTGTTGATTGTGATCGTCTCGTACCGCCAAACCATCAAGGCGTACCCAGACGGTGGAGGGGCGTTCATCGTCGCCAGCGACAATCTGGGCATACGCGCGGGAGCGATCGCAGCGGCGGCGCTGCTCACAGACTATGTCCTCACAGTCTCCGTTTCAGTGGCGGCAGGCGTGGCAGCCATCACATCGGCGGCATCCGGATTGTTGTCGTACCGGGTTGAGCTCGCTCTCGGATTCGTTCTACTGCTGACTCTGGCAAATCTGAGAGGTGTGAAGGAAGCTTCGACCATGTTTGCGATTCCCACCTACTTGTTTGTGACAACGGTGGTAGTCATGTTGATCGTTGGGTTCTCAGAGTGTGTTGCCGGGAAATGCCCGACCGCGGTCTCGGCGACGGCGAACATCGAACCGGAGGTGAGCGCCGCCGGATTGTTCCTCATTCTCCGTGCCTTTGCGTCCGGCTCCACTGCCCTCACCGGCGTCGAGGCCATCGCCAACGGTGTCCAGGCGTTTCGCGAGCCAAAGTCACGGAACGCCGCTGCCACGCTCGGTGCGATGGGCGCCATTTCGATATCGATGTTCCTCGGCATCTCGACTCTTGCCCGGTGGTTCAACGTTCACATATCGGAGGACACGATCAACCACTACGGCACCGTGATTTCCCAGATCGGGCGAGCCGTCTTCAACGGTGGCCTCGGCTTTTACGCCCTTCAGGTTTTCACCGCGGCGATTCTGGTACTCGCGGCCAACACCGCCTACCAGGACTTCCCTCGGCTGTCGGCAATCCTCGCCAAGCACAGGCTGACGCCACGGCAGTACCAGAACCGTGGCGACAGGCTCGTATTTTCCAACGGGATCATCACGTTGGCGTTTGCTGCCTCCTTGCTGCTCATCATGTTTCGTGCCGACGTGACAAGGCTCATTCAGCTCTACGTTGTCGGCGTCTTCACTGCTTTCACCCTGAGCCAGGCGGGAATGGTCAGGCACTGGTTGGGTACCCGAGAGTCGGGATGGCGTCGCTCCGTGGCGATCAACTCGGTAGGAGCCGTGACCACGGGAGTCGTTCTTGTTGTGGTGGCGTCGGTGAAGTTTGCCCGCGGCGCGTGGATCGTCATCCTGTTCGTGCCGATCCTGGTCTCGATCATGCTCGCCACGCGGCGGCACTACCTCGGCGTCGGTGTGCAACTACGACAAGTACCCGACGAGCCAGTGCTGCAGGTAGGGCGGACAATCGTTCTCGTCTCCCATCACGACGAAGCTACCGATCGTGCGCTCAGCTTTGCCAGGCTCCTCAACTCCGAGTCACTCGTGTGCGTGCACGCTGAAGAGGCATACTCAGATGATCTCCTCTATACGTGGGATGCGGCGCACCCCGACCACCCTCTCGAGGTGCTCAAGGGTGAGAGCGCTCCGGTGCCGCGCCGGGTAGTAGATCGCATCCGGCAGGAGCGAGATGACCATCCCGAATCGTTGGTGACGGTCGTCCTCGCCGATCGGGTCCGCTCGCGGTCGCCGCGCACGGTGTTGGCTCATCGTCAGAGCCTGTTCATCAGATCACGATTGCTGTTCGAGCGGAGGGTCGTGGTCACCGATCTCAACGTGCTCAGACGCTCCCGGCATAGTCGGATATCACCTGTCCCCGTCGGCCACGTCGAACAGGTGGTTCTGGTTGCAGACCTAACCAGACCGGTGCGTCGCGCGCTTTCGTATGCCGAGCAGCTCGGACCTCCTGTCACCGCAGTCCATATCGCCATCGACGAAGTGCAGCGACAGCGGCTCGAGGAACAGTGGGCGGGTGCCGGATTCGACTTCCCGCTTGTGACTCTCGAGAGCCCATATCGCGCTATTGCGGAACCACTGGTCATGTACCTGCGAGAGCGACGCCGCACCGCAGTTCCGGGAACACTGATCAACGCGATTGTCCCCGAATTCGTTGTGCCTGGGCGGATCACGCAGCTTCTCCACAACCAGACGGGGCTCTCCATCAAGGGAGCCCTTGCTGGAGAATTCGGTATTGCGGTCACCTCCGTTCCCTATCACCTGCGAAGCAGCGCTGATCGTCGTATCCGTGAAGCGGCGCGGTCGGGATCGATCAAGCCATGATCTCCGTATGCCTGCAATCCAGATGTATCCCGTTTCTGCACGATCTAACGTTCGCATTGCACACAAGACTTGTGTGCGAGTGGAACTCGATGATCCGAGGTCGTTGGAGATGGTGAGCCGAGGCACGCTGAAGGTTTTCCTCGGGGCGGCTCCTGGCGTCGGCAAGACCTATGCCATGTTGGATGAAGGCCACCGCATGCGAGCATTGGGCCGTGATGTCGTGGTCGGCTTCATGGAGCCACATGGACGATCAGACACGTTGCAGATGGTTGGTACCCTCGAGCGGATCCCGACGCGCTTGATCGGTGACGATGGGATCGCGTCTCAGCAACTGGATCTCGCCGGTGTGCTCGCCAGGCACCCGGAGGTCGTCCTGGTGGATGAGTTGGCCCACACCAATGCTCCGGGGTTGCGCAACACGAAGAGATGGCGTGACGTCGAGGAGATCCTCGACGCCGGTATCGATGTTCTCTCGACGCTGAATATTCAGCATCTCGAGTCGCTGTCCGACGTGATCGCAGACATCACCGGCGTTGTCCAGCGAGAGACCATTCCGGACGAGGTAGTGCGACGGGCCGAGGAGATCGAGCTAGTCGATCTCACCCAACAAGGTGTCCGCGATCGTCTGGCGGCAGGCAAGATCTATCCGGCGGAACGAGTCGACGCCGTTGTCGCCAACTACTTCCGACCCGGCAACCTGGGAGCCTTACGGGAGCTCGCACTGTCCTGGACGGCCGATCGTGTCGACGAGGCGGTGGCTCGATACCGCAACCTGCATGGCATCGACCAAGCTTGGGAGACGAGGGAGCGGGTGGTTGTTGCCATGACCGGGGCGGGCGGCAGCGAGGCGGTCGTCCGCCGGGCGGCACGACTCGCCATGCGGTCTCGTGCCGATCTCGTCGGTGTCCACGTTAGGCCGACCGATGCCAGGAACAGCCGGAACGACGCCGGGCCGACGTATCTAATCGAGTTGCTCGAGCAGCTGGGTGGGCGCTACTACGAGATCGTCGCCGACGATGTCGGGTCGGCCCTCATCTCATTCGCGGGACGAGAACGCCACCCAGATCGTCCTCGGCGCATCTCGCCGCTCCCGGCTCGACGAGCTACGGCATCGATCACCGGTTGCCAGAGTGATTCGGGAGGCCGATGACGTCGACATCCACGTGATCTCCTACGACGGTGCCAGTGAGCCCCGACCGGTGCGGCGCCCCTCTGCCCAACCGATCGCCGGTGCCCGTCGCATGATCGCGTGGGCGATGGTTGTCGCCGGGCTTCCCGCGCTCACCGCCGTTCTGGTCCCGTTTCGGAGTGAGCTGGGGCTGCGCGATACGCTCCTCATCTATTTGCTGGCAGCAGTGACCATCGCCGGGATCGGAGGTGTCTTTCCTGCCGCTGCTGCCGCGGTGGCGGGTCCGGCACTCGCCAATTGGTACTTTGCTCAGCCATTCGAGACGTGGACCATACGGAATCCCGACGATGTGCTCGCACTCGCGATCTTCCTGTTGATCTCACTTCCAGTCGGTCTGTTGGTCGGCTACTCGAGCAGGCGCACCGTCGAGGCACGCAAGGCTCGAGCGCAGGCGGAAGCATTGGCTGCGATGACGACCACGAACCACCGGGTTTTCGCCCTGGACGACCAGAACGCCCTCTTGCATCGGTTGCGCGAGCTACTCGATCTGGATGCGGTGAGTCTGGTGCGGCGAGCCGGCGACGGCTGGGAGACACTCCTGTCGGAAGGCTCTCGCGAGCTCGCCGGAGCCCAAGCGGGGATCATCGCCATCGACATCACACCGGATGTGACCCTGGTCGTTTCGGGAGGTGAGCTCACCACCGACGATCGGACCGTGGCGCGCGCATTTGCGACGCAGATCATCCAGGTCATCGAGCGGGCCGATCTGGAGCGCGAGGCGAAGACTGCTGAGGCAATGGCCGAGACCGATCGACTCCGTACCGCCTTGCTCAGCGCCGTGTCGCACGACTTCAGGACTCCGCTGGCAACGATCAAGGCATCGTTGACGAGCCTGATCGAGACAGGGGTGGATTGGGGCCCTGAGGAAACTGAGCAATTCCTGCGCACCGCCCTCGAAGAGACCGAGCGGCTCAACCGGCTGGTCGGCCATCTGCTTGATGCAAGCCGTGTCCAGGTGGGTGCGGTTAGCGTGCACTGGCGATATTTGGGTCTCGACGAGATCGTCTCGGCCGCACTCTCGGGTCTGCGCACACGTGGCGATCAGGTGTCTGTGGCGATTCACGAGACGTTGCCTCCGGTACACACCGATCCGGATCTTCTGGAACGTGTGGTCGCAAATCTCATTGAGAATGCGTTGAAGTGGTCGCCACCAGGTCATCCCGTCCGTATTGCGGCCGGGGAGGTGTCCGGGCGGATCGACCTGCGGATCAGCGATCAGGGGCCCGGGATCCCCGAGCTGGCTCGGGAGACGGTCTTCCTCCCGTTCCAACGGTTCGGTGACTCGCCCGAAGGCGGTGGGGTTGGCCTCGGGTTGGCGGTGGCTCGGGGGCTGCTCGAGGCGATGGGTAACGAGCTCACGATCGAGGACACGCCGGGTGGTGGTACGACGATGGTTATCGGGTTAGACATCGGCAACGAAGTCGATGAGCCCATCGCGTTGGAGAGTCGAGTGCATGGCTGAAGCGGCACGAATTCTGGTGGTTGACGATGAGCCGCAGATAGTGCGCGCCCTCGGTGTGAACCTGAAGGCGCTCGGTTACCGGGTCGACTCGGCTGCGTCCGGTGAGGATGCGCTTCGCAAGGCGGCTGATCATCGACCTGATCTCGTGATCCTCGATCTGGGGCTTCCCGGGATCGACGGCATAGATGTGATCCGGGGTCTGCGGGGTTGGACAATGGTGCCGATCATCGTGTTGTCCGTGCGCGACTCGGAGCAAGAGAAGATCGCAGCCCTAGATGCCGGCGCTGACGACTATGTGACAAAGCCGTTTGGCATGGGCGAGCTACTGGCCAGAATGAGGGCGGCACTGCGCCGCGAGACCGATATCGGCGATGATCTACCCATCGTCACCACCGAGGACTTCACCGTCGATCTGTCCGCAAAGCGTGTCGCCAGGCCTGGGGGAGAAGAGGTGAAACTGACGCCAACGGAATGGGGCATCGTGGACATGTTGGTCCGTCACCCGGGGAAGCTGGTGACCCAGGCTCAATTGCTCAAGGAAGTGTGGGGGCCCGACTACGGCAATGAGACGAACTATCTGCGGGTTTTCATGGCCCAGATCCGGCGCAAGCTAGAGCCTTACCCGAGCACTCCTCGC
The DNA here is from genome assembly GCA_963777645.1 of uncultured bacterium. Taxonomy (GTDB): domain Bacteria; phylum Actinomycetota; class Acidimicrobiia; order Spongiisociales; family UBA5794; genus JAAETI01. Next base: position 162,703 of record CAVZRA010000003.1, read on the forward strand.
TACTTCATCACCGAGCCGGGGATGGGATACCGCTACACGCCGCCGACCGGCCGCTGATCTCCGCAATCCTCATGCCCAATCGGTGGACTCGACCGCTACGTTTGTTGATGCGGTGAGTGGCGTGGAGCGGGTCGGTGCGGACACGGGAGGACGAGGTTGGTCGATTACACCGATGGTCGCGGAGATCCATGGGATCACGACGGAGGACCGCCATTCAATAGAAGCTGGGCGCGTCTGTTCAGCGAGACACCAAACTATCGGGCGCTGGGCGAGGCTGTGATGGGGCGGGAGAAATTCCGTTGGCATCATGGCCCCGTGTTCTATCGGGGCAGGCTTGGCGACAATCAGGTCAAGGTGCTGCTGATCGGACAAGAGGGAGGGCAAGACGAGGCGCTCTCCCATCGGGCCTTCACCGGTGGGTCCGGCTCGCGGATGCAGCATCTCCTCGATCACATCGGGATCACCCGCTCGTATCTCTTCCTCAATACGTTCATCTATTCGATTTACGGCCAGTACAGCGGTGCCGACATCCGCTGGCTGGCACAGGACCCGGGTTCGCCGATCTGCCGTCACCGCAACGAGATCCTCGACTACGTGGCGGCGCGCAACGATCTGCACCTCGTGATTGCCGTCGGTACCGCAGCCAAGGAGTCGGTCAAGACATGGGTGGAATCTCGTGGGGCCACCGGCGTCAAGTCCGACAAGCTGCATCTTGCCGATGGATCGGTGGTCGGTCCCGACACGAGGCTCATTGGTGTTGTCCATCCCGGCGGTGCCGCGTCCGGCGGTATCTCCAACATCAAAGCCGACTTCATCCGAGCCGCAAAGCAGATCGAGAAGTGGGACAAAGCCGATTCCAGCTGGTTGCCCGAGGATCTCGATGGCACCAGGCAGACGGCTTCGTCCTTCACCTATTCGTCGAAGCCGATCCCGTTTGCCGATTTCCCGATCGGCGTCAACTGGCGCCTGGGTCGCGGCTCGACGTCGAGCAACCGCAAGGATGACCAACGGGGCATTCAGATCTTCTCTGCTTCCGGCAAGTACAACAACGATGGTGCATCGCTCACCTACACGTCGTCGGCGACCGGGAGCAGCGACGGCTACCAGCAGGGACCCGATGATCTTCCGTACGAACCACCCATAGACAGCTATCGAGACTGCGATCGCGGGCCAAAGCCGACGTTTGCTCGTCTTCTCATGGGCGGCCGTCCCGGGCTTGCCTGGCCAGACTTCCGGGACCTCGGCGCCGACGCTCATCCGTCATTCGGCATGGGCCCCATCTACCGCGGCCGGCCCTCCGCGGCGTCGCTGATCCTGCTCGCCGACCAGCAATCTCACGACGATTTGTTCACCTGCAGGGCACTCACCGGTGAGGCGGGCCAGCATCTAACTCGTTTCCTCGATGCGGCGGGAGTGTCCAAGAGCTATGTGATCTATCGGGTGTTGCCTGTCGACACCCTCGACGTCTCGACGACGGCCCGCAACAGGATCGTGGACGATCCACGGGTGCGGGACGTGTATGCGGCGATCCTCGCCGATACGGCAACGGCAAACCGACACGACAAGGTGCTGGTCGCGGTCGGGCCGATGAGCAAGCGGATGGTCGGCGCTGTTTCCCCTCCCGGGCTCCCCGTCGTCGAGATGAAGGCATGGAGCCAATCGGGGGCGGCCTCAGACTGGCAAGACGCCCTCGACACGCTCTCGCACCTCAACTACCACAAGGATCGGTCGAATGCCTCATTCCAGTTCGACGGGTCACGAGGCCAGATACCCCGTCTTGATCTCCCGTATGGTGTGCCACGCTGGCAAGGCACGTCAGGCGATCGTGCCCTCAAGCCGAAGCGAGGCTCGAAGCGGTCACCCGATTACTACAAGCTGATGCTGCCCGGGTGGGTCTTCGCGCTCGATCCTGCGCCCCTCTCACCGGCAGAATCGGCCGCCGTCGCCGGGTCCTGACCATGGCAACGCCCATCTTCGATCCGCTCACGGGCTCCCGCTGGGTTCTCGACGGCAGAATCGTCACGATGAACCAGAGTGCCGACGTCATCGCCGACGGGCGGATCTATATCGACGGTGGCACCATCGCCGCTGTCCAGGCGGCTGACCTTCCTGCTCCCGAGGGTTTCGAGCATGTACCGGTCGTGGCGACCGGTGGCACGGTCTTCCCCGGCATGATCGAGCTGCACAATCATCTCGCCTACAACGCGCTTCCGCTGTGGAATGTGCCGCAGCGATACGACAATCGTGACCAATGGGGCAGGCACCCTGACTACCGGCGTCTCATCAGCGGCCCGATGAGTGTGTTGGGGCGAACCGAGGGGCTCGTCCAGGCTGTGGTGCGTTGGTCCGAGCTGAAGTGTCTCGTGGGCGGGACGACAACCTCCCAGGGTGTCGCGTTGTTCTCAAACGCCGGCATCACCAAGTACTACCGGGGTCTTGTACGTAACGTCGAGGAGACCAACGACGAGGACCTGCCTGAGGCATCCAACCGCATCAGCGACGTGGAAGCCGGATCGGGAGCAAAGTTCCTCGCCAGGTTGGGCTCGAAGGCAGCGAAGGGCAGCAAGCTGATTCTCCATCTAGCTGAAGGCGTCGATACAGTCGCCAATGACCACTTCCGCGCCCTCAAGATCGACAATCGCCACTGGGCTATCAACGAAGCGCTGGTCGGCATTCACTGCACCGGGCTGCGCGGCATCAACTACAAGACCCTGGCGATCCGGGGAGGATCGATCGTCTGGTCTCCGCTGAGCAATCTGCTGCTCTACGGTGACACCACCGACGTCGCAACCGCCCTTGAAGACGGAGCAACCGTATCGCTCGGCAGCGACTGGTCACCATCGGGTAGCAAGAACCAGCTGATGGAGCTGAAGACGGCCCGTGCCTGGTGCGATCACAAGGGGATTCCGCTGACGGATCTCGAGCTCGTCCGCATGGTTACCAGCAACCCGGCGCAGACTGTCGGTTGGGGCGACGCCCTCGGCTCGATCGAGCGTGGCAAGCGCGCCGATTTTGTCGTCGTAGGCGGCAAGTCGGGTGATCCCTATGCCAAGCTCGTCAAAGCGCGTGAATCCAACATCGCCCTCGTCGTCATCAACGGGACTCGCCGCTACGGCCGCTCCCGGTTGATGCGTGGCATCGATGGTCTCGAGCCGCGCGAGGTGGCCGGCACCGGGAGGGTCTTCAATCTGTCCCAGGAGGGTGTCGAGACCGCGATGGTCGATCTTTCGGTTCTCGAGAGTGAGACCCGGCTTGCAAATGCGCTGCACAATCTCCCGGATCTGGCTCGATCGCTCGAACAAGGGCGTCTCGTCGGAGTTGCCACCGCAACAGGTCCGCCGATGCAGGTGATGGTCGGTGGTGGCGCTTCCCTACCGGGGTTGGAAGGGAGCTGGTTCGTCGAGCTCGACCACGTCGACGGGCAGGGAATCGCTCATCGTCCCCGGCTCCGCACCAGGGATCGCATCCGTACCGGGGCCTTCGGCCCCTCGGATGCGATCTCGGTCCCGCTCTCCGAGCTGCTCGGCTCTATCGAGTTGGATCGGCTCGCCGCCCTCGACGATGACGTGCTGTGGGACACCATGGCCGCACAACGCAACCTCCCGCACCCGGTGAAGGTGGCGCTGTTCAAGGGTTACAGCCGGAAGGCGCCGTCCCACATCGAGGCGCAGACGGGAGCCGTCGTCAAAGTGGATGCCGCCACCGCCACCGAGGCGGATGGGCTCGATCGTCCTGCCCGGCTTGCCATCGTGCGGCAAGCGACCTTGCTTCTCGAGCAGGCATACGTTCACCTCCGATTCAAGGAGGCGCACCATGCGGTTGCCCCGGTCCAGCAACTCCGTCTGCTTGCTCACAGGATCGAACGGCAATCTGAAGATGATCTGGACGACGAGATCGCGTTCCACAACGCTTTGACCAGGATCTTCTGCTCTGTGCGCGACCTGCACACCGTGTATGTCCTACCGGAACCGTTCCAGCGTTACCGTGCCGTTCTCCCATTCCTGATCGAAGAGTATTTCGACGGGCAAGACGGGCAGAGGGAACCTCACTATCTCGTGACGCGGGTAGCACCGGACGCCGGGCACCCCACCTTCGTTCCCGGTGTGGAGATCCTCCATTGGAATGGTCTTCCCATCCGGGTTGCAATCGAGCGAAACGCCGATGTTCAGGCCGGTGGGAACCCGTCTGCGAGCTTTGCCAGGGGCCTGGCAGCGTTGACGGTCCGACCCCTCATGGTAAGCCTCCCACCCGACGAGGATTGGGTGACGATCAGCTACCGCGATCGCTCAGGAGAAGTACGCGAGATACGCAGGGATTGGATCTTCGAGCGGGTCGATGCCCCGCTGTTCTCCGGCTTCTCTGAGGCGAGCGAGATCGCCCTCGGCATCGATGTTGGCGCCTATGCCGTCGGTCAGGCGCGGAAGTGGCTATTCGCCCGCGACGTCGCCAAAGCCGAGTTCGCCGCAAGGGGAGATGTGCTCGAGACGGCCATGGCTACAGACGCGTCGCCCCTTGGCTCGACCATGCCGGGGATCTTCCGGGCTAGAGCGACCGACGATGGTAAGCACGGCTATCTCCGCATCTACACGTTCATGACCCCGGATGTCGACGAGTTCGTTGACGAGTTCGAGCGGCTCGTCAGGTCGATGCCCCAGGACGGCCTGATCATCGACGTGCGGGGAAACGGGGGTGGTGTCATCCACGCCGCCGAGCGTCTGCTGCAACTACTCACCGGCCATACGATCCGACCATCCCGCGCCGAGTTTGCCAACACAGATCTCATCCTCGATGTGTGCAGACGGCACTCGCCCTCTCCACAGTTTGCAGATATCGATTTCTCAGACTGGCGTGACTCCCTCGAGGTGTCGGTGACCACAGGCGAGCGATATAGCCGGGCATTTCCGATCACGCCGGTGTCGGCTGCGAACCAGAACCGAGGATATGTGTATCCGGGACCCGTGGTGCTTGTTGTCGATGCGCTCTGCTACAGCGCCACCGATATCTTCGCTGCAGGCTTCATCGACCACGGGATCGGCAAGGTGATCAGCACATCGGGCAACACTGGCGCCGGTGGTGCCAACGTGTGGACGCATTCGATCCTGCGCACACTGGCCGGGCCGGATTCTGCCCTCCAACCTCTGCCTAACGGTATCGAGATGCGGGTGGCGGCGCGACGGATGGTCAGAGTTGGGAAGGCAGAAGGTCAGATCCTCGAGGACATCGGCATCTCGACCGACGTGTTCGAGCGGCACTACCTGACCCGTCGCGATGTCGTGGGCTCAAATGAGGACTTGATCACCGCCGCCACCCGGATCCTCGACGCCGACTGACAGACGGTCGATTGTGACGATCCTATGATTCGGGCGCCGGACCGGTATCCGGCCGGCAAGTAGCTGTAGGTCGAACAAGGAGGTCGCGGTCAGTGACCGCTGCTAGTCCCAGATCAAAGGGTGCGTTCTCCCTCTGCGGTTCGATCATGATCCTCATGGTGTGAGCTTCCGGCCGGGGGTACCCGCACCCGGCATTGTTGAGGAGTTCACATGTCTACCACTTCTCGTTTGCGCCAGGTGATCTCGATGTGCCCCCGTTGCCTGCTGGTGCGGAAGGACCCGTCGTGACCGGCCCGAAGCTCCCGACTCGCGTGGTGCGGCGGGCGGTGCGGACCCCACGCGATATGGCGCGATGGCTGCGGGCGATCGCTCGGAGCGAGCCACAGGAGGCGCAGGACTACATCAGCGCCCATGCTGCCGATTGGACGCTGATTGCTCAAGCCAGCCCGGCGGACGCTGCCGACATTCTCGAGGCGGTTGGCGAGGAGGCAGCCGGTGAACTGATTGCAGGGCTCGATCCGGAGCAGGCGGCAGAGCTGTTCGAAGAGGTGCGTGATCAGCTTGCCGCGGCCCTGCTCGAAGAGCTCCCCGAGGCCGGTGCGGTCGAGATACTCGAGGAGATGGCACCCGATGCGGCGGCCGACGTGCTCGCCGAGCTGGATCCTGAGACAAGCGACCGCTTGCTCGAAGCATCGACAGAGGAGTTCTCCGGCGAGGTCCGCAAGCTGCTCGGCCACCATCCCGAGTCGGCTGGTGGCTTGATGACGACCGACATAGCATCGCTACCGGTCGGGCTCACCGTTGGCGAGGCTATGGAGCGCATCCGACATCTCAGAGAGGAGTACGAGGACCTCTCTTATGTCTATGTCGTTGACGACTCGCAGCGGCTGCTCGGTGTTGTGTCTTTCCGCGATCTGGTGTTCCACCGACCCGGCGACGGCCTCGAGCAGGCAATGGCAGCGAACCCGATTGCGGTCACCACGACCACCGACCGTGCCGTGGTGGCAGATCTGGTGCAGCGATACCACTTCTTCGGTATCCCGGTCGTTGACGAAAGCGATCGTCTCCTCGGCATGGTGACGACCGATGCCGTGCTCGCCGCAGTGCAGGAGGAGGCTTCCGAGGACTTCGCCATTGCCGTCGGTACCACGGCAGAGGACTCGGTGCATGCGCCCGTGCGGCGTTCCATCCGACATCGGCTTCCCTGGATTGCATTTGATGTGGTCATCTCGTCGACAGTTGTCTTTGCCATTTCCCAGTTCAACGACATCATCACCGCATTTGTGGTCCTGGCCGCATTGATGCCGCTCGTGGCCCGGATCGGTGGTGACGCCGGGGCGCAGACCCTTGCGGTCGTGATCCGCGGTCTGGCAACCGATGACATCCAGCGAGGAGACCGTCGCAGGGTGCTTGCCCGCGAGACCGGGATCGGTCTGGTCAATGGTCTCGTCGTCGGTGTCCTCGCCGGACTGCTCGGCTTTGGCCTCCAATCGCTGCATGGCGGCACCGACCCGCTGCGCGTAGGTGCCGCGGTCATGCTCGCCTCATGGACCAACATCGTGCTTGCCGGGCTTGCCGGAGCCGCCATTCCCCTGACGCTGAAACGGCTCGGGTTCGATCCCGCCCTCGGGTCGAACCTGTTCCTCACCACTGCCACCGACCTGGTCGGCTTCGCCGGGTTCCTGGCAGTAGCCACCCTGTTTCTATGAACGCTTTTCGACAGTCCCCGTGACCCGTCACCGGGCCGCTGCATGCTGTAGAGATCTCGGTTGATGCTGACGGAATTCCCGGCACGCTCCCGGGGCTCAGCCGATCGCGGTCACCGAGAGCTGCCAGGGATGTGTCGGTCGTTGTGGTGCTTCCAGCTGCACGTCCCAACGTCTGTTTAGGACCTCGAGAACCTCCTGAGGTGAGCCGGGGTCGGTACCGGATTCGAGCAGATACCGTGCGATGGCGCCCCGTGTCTGTTTCGATGCGAAGCTGGACACCCGGCGCCCGCCGGTGCTGCCGATGACCCTGGTCGTCACCGTCCTGTCGGGAATTCCCAATGGCATTCCGACTGCCCGGTAACTAGAAGACCGCAGGTCGATGACTGCTCCCCGTTTGCCAGCCGCTCGGGCGAGGACTGGTCCGACGACGCTCCGCCACAACGGTTCGAGTGAGATCAAACCGACGAGGTTGGAACAGATGTGGAGCCGGTAGGGCGGTATCTGGTCGCCAGGCCGAATCGCACCCCATAGCGAGGAGACGATGACGAGGCTGGTGGCAAGTCGTCGCCTGGTCGTCGTCAGCGTGCCCGGGCTCAACGCCTCATAGAGGCCGCCTCGATACGTGTCGATGGCGCTCCGGGTTGGCAGCGCTGCAATCTGGACGTTTCGCTCCACTTCAGCGGCAACCGATTTTCCCGCAAGAAGCCGGTCTAGTGCGTCGCGGCGCGAGCTGGTGGCGATGAGAGCCTCGAGCACGCTTTTCCTGACGGGCGTCAGCTCGGGGAAGGACAATGCTTCGAGATCCACCGGATTGCCATGATCTGGTGGCGGAGTCTTGGATTCCGAGGGTGGCAACAGGATGAGCACTCCGGCCAATCTACCGGTCGGGACGATGCCGTCGGGACGATATCCAGCCGGTCAGTGGTCCCGGTCAACCGCCGACGGCGACGCCGAGGAGAGATCCGATCCCATAGGTGACTCCTGCAGCAGCGAGGCCGAGCAGCAGTGAACGGGTTCCGGTGCGGAGCACTCCGGTTCCCGTCACCAGCGCCGTAGTGGCACCGAGCAGGAACAGACCGACACCGGCGAGAGCAAGGCTGGTAAGCACCGCGGCACCCCCGGTGAGGAAGAAGAAAGGGAGCACCGGGATGATTGCCCCGATGGCGAAAAGGAAGAACGAAGCAGTTGCCGCTTCCCACGCCGAGCCTCCGAGCTCGTCGGGGTCGATACCTAGTTCTTCTCGCACCTTGGTGTCGAGGAAGGCATCGGGGTCAGTCATGATGTCTCTTGCTGCTCTGGTCGCCTCCTCAGACGACATGCCTTTCGCCTCGTAGATCAAGGCGAGCTCTTCGGCCTCGGCCTCAGGCATGGCCGTGATCTCGTCGCGCTCGGTCTGAATCTGCGCCTGGTGCAACTCCCGGGAGCTCTGCACCGACAGCCACTCGCCGAGCGCCATCGAGACGGCCCCGGCCAGCAGACCGGCGAGACCCGACAGCAGCACTGCCGAAGCAGAGAAGGCGGCGCCTGCCACACCCGTCACGAGCGACGTGTTGGACACCAGCCCATCGTTGGCGCCAAGCACGGCGGCCCTGAGGGCGTTGCCGCCAACGGCCTTGTGTCGACCTTCGAGCCTGGCAAGCACATTGCCGCGCACCCCGGATTTGGCTTCCTTGCGGAGGGCATCGAGGATCACCGCGTGCGATCGCTCGTCGGCGGGGAGCGACGTGCCCGCGGCCTCGGGCTGGTCGTCGTACATGGTTCTGCCCGACATCTCGGTGGAGGCCATCACCTGGGTGATCACCGACGTCCCCATCCGCCGTGCCAGCCGGGCGAGGATCCGGGTCCGCAGGTCCGGCGCACGGTCGGGGACGGCCACTCCGGCCTCTTCGAGCTGCCTCGCCCACAGGTCGGCGTGGCTCGCCTCGGTCTCGGCCAGCCTGCCATAGACACCGCGCAGAGTCTCATCTTTCTCCAATTCGGCGGCGACCCGATAGAGAAAAGCGCTGTTGACCTCATCTTTGAAGTTGTCCAGATAGCGAGACTCGTCTGCCTTCATTACCTGTCTCCTGCTGTTTCGGGACCAAGATAGATACGGCGGTGGTGCCGGTGCCTTCCGGCCGCCGGTAAGGGGTCAGTTACCCAACGTCTTTGCCAAACCGTCGGCGAGCGCAGCGATGTCGGCATCGCTGAGCCGGGCCTGAGGATGCGTGATCAGGTAATAGCGGGGTGGCATCTCACCCTCGCGCACGACTTCGGCCGCCTCATTGGCTCGCCGCGCCTGTGTCCAATCGGAGAAGTTGAGCGTCGCACGTGCCTCATCGACATCGTGCTGCACCCACCAGGAGATCGGGGCTACATTCGAGTACCACCGCCAGTTGGTCTGATTGCTGTGACAGTCGAAACAGGCAACGACGGCGAGTTCCCTCGTCTGCGCTGAGTCCCATACCGGCTCGGCAACCACCGGTGGGTTCTGGTGTGACCTGCCGTATGGCACCAGCTGGATGACGACGAGCAGCGCGGCACCACCGATGAGACCCCACTTGATCCACTTCTTGTATCGAACCTGCATCTCGAGTCACTTTCCGGCGTATTGGAATATTGGTTGTGAAGCTAACGTCGAACAGCGTAGATAGGTGATCGGCGGGGCAGGAAATCGGGAGCGTGTAGCGCCCGGTCAGCCCCGCCGGTGCAATCTGGACAATCCTCGAGGAAGCGACGACACTGAGGTCATGAAGCCTGTATCACTCAGCGTCGAAGACGTCACCTACGAACAGCTCGCCGGAACGATTGACCATTCGCTGCTCAAGCCGATGCTCACCGTCGACGAGATCATCGCGGGCTGCAAGCTCGCAGCCGACTACAAGGTCGTTTCCGTATGTGTGCGGCCCGCCGACGTTGCGTTGGCAGCGTCCGAGCTGGAAGGCACCAACGTCGCGGTGGGGACCGTGATCTCCTTCCCCCACGGTGACTCGAAGACCTCGATCAAGGTCGCCGAGGCAGAGCAGGCTCGTGCCGATGGAGCGGTGGAGCTCGACATGGTGCTCAACATCGGCCGCCTTCGCAGTGGGTTGTACGACGAAGTGCAAGCAGACATCGCCGCCGTCGTCGCCGCATCGGGAGACGCGCTGGTGAAGGTGATCTTCGAGAACTCATACCTGACCGACGAGGAGAAGATCACCGCTTGTCACCTGTGCGAAGCAGCAGGAGCCGACTACGTCAAGACCTCGACAGGGTACGCGCCCACCGGTGCGACGATCGAAGACCTTCGGCTCATGAAAGCGAACATCCCTCCCGGGATGAAGGTCAAGGCAGCACACGGGGTTCGCACGCTCGATGCTCTGCTCGCCGTTATCGAAGCCGGTGCTGAGCGTTGCGGCGCAACGGCAACGGCCGTCATGCTCGACGACTACCTGGAGCGAACCGGTCAAACGCGTTCCTAGGCAGATGGATCGCTAGCCGGCCAATGCACCTGCGAGGGCGGCACCGATCGCCCCGGCGTTGTGCCCGAGCGCGGTTTGGGAGACGGTGATCTCGCTGGTCGGCACCAACGTCACCCTGCGGCGCAACGCTTCCTCGATTGGTCGGATGACCAGATCGCCCGCCTCTGCGATGCCACCGCCGACGACAATGCAATCCGGCCCGAGTATGGCGACCACGTTTGCGAGCGCTACTCCGAGGTAGTCGGCCATTTGAGTGATCGCTGCCAGGCATTGTGGGTCGTTGTCTCGAGCGCCTTCGAACACCTCACGCGGTGTGGCCCGTCCCGCGTTTGAGGCAAAGACATCGGAGCGAATGAGCGCCTCGAGACAACCGCGGTTGCCGCAGCCGCATGGGGGCCCATCGGGATCGAGCGTCTGATGCCCAATTTCACCTGCGACACCAAAAGCTCCCTCGTAGAGACGGCCGTCCATGGCGATACCCCCGCCAACGCCGGTACCCAGTGTTATGCAGGCGACCACCCGGTGATAGCGTCCTGCTCCGAGCAGGCTCTCGGCGAGAGTGAAGGCCCGAGCGTCGTTGATCATCGCGGTTGGTAGTCCCAGAGCCTCCTCGAGTCTGCCTTGTAGTGGAAAGCCGTGCCACGCTCCGGGGAGGTTCGGGAACAGGAGGATCTGCCCGGTGTCTGCGGTGAAGCTTCCCGGGACACCAATGCCGAGGGTGACCGAGGCATATCTCTCGAGTGCGTCCCGCCCGGCCTCGACCAGAGTTGCCGTAACGGATTCCGGGCCTTGCTCAGCACGGGTTGCCACCGAGTCGGTCGCCACGAGTTCGAAGTTGCCCTCGTTGCGGGCAAGCACCGCAACTTTGATGTTGGTGCCACCGAGATCGAGGCCGAGATGCAAAGACGTCACTGGCTCGCCCTCACCGCCTCAGCACCATCACGGGGCAACGATCCTGGCTGGGATCACGATTCGGTGACCCGGCTGTATGCGGCAGCCACAAAGACGATCATCGACCCGAACAGGATCTGGCGTACCGCCTCCGGGTATCCGAGAGATGACAGGATCGAGGAGATCACCGTCAGGATGAGTGCCCCGACGATGGTGCCGCTGAAGCGACCGCGACCACCGAGGATCGAGGTGCCGCCGATCACAGCCGCAGCAACCGATGGGAGCATCGAAGAGTCGACCAGCGTGACACTCGCCACGTTGGTCAACCCCGAGTAGAGGAAGCCGGCGATCCCGGCGAGTATGCCGGAGATCATATAGAGCACGATGAGCACCTGCCAGGACTTCACGCCGGACAGCCGGGCAGCGACGGGATTGTCCCCGATTGCGTAGAGCAGCCTGCCGAAGCCGGTGCGGTTGAGTGTGAAGATGATGAGCAGCGCAAGTGGCACGAACACCAGCAAGCTCACGGGGAGCACGTCGGCGAACAACTTGCCGCCTATCTGGCGGAACTCGGTGGGCACGCCCGACCCGGTCTGCACTTTCCGCAACTGCCACACGTTCGCCAGTCCGAGAACTACGAGGCTCATGCCCAGGGTCATGATGAGCGGGTGGACGCGGAACACACCTGCACCGATCCCGTTGACGATGCCGACTATGGCCGAAACGATGAGGGCGATCACGATGGCACCCACGAGGCCGGTGTCGTTGACCAGCGTCGCTACCAGGAACCCTGACATCGACGCGACCGCGCCCACCGATAGATCGATACCCGCAGTGAGCATCGTCATGGTTTGACATCCGGCCAGGATGGCGAGTGGCACCGCGGCCCGGATCATCACACCGGTCCAGTTGAGATTGACGATGCCCGGCCTGATGACCTCGCTGAGGACAACGAGAACGGCGAGCAGTCCCAGCAGCGGGACGATCGGGCGTTCCCGGAAGAGGGCCTGTATCCCGGATGCCGTGGTCCAGCGGGGACGGCGCGTTGTTGTGGTCTCTGCTGCGCCGCTCACTTTTCCCTCCGCAACTGGATCAGGCTTCCGATCATCACGACTACGACCAGGATCAGGCCCTGTGCCACCGTCGCCAGGTTGGTGTTCACATTGAGGAACGTCATGTCCGTGCGCAGCAGTGACAGGATCACGACGGCGATGACGGGTCCGAACACCCCGCCGCGTCCGCCGGCAAGGCTCACGCCGCCTAGCACGACTGCGGCGACACTCATCAGCGTGTACGGGCCGGGGACCGGAGTACCGATGCCGGTGCTGGCGGTGAGCGAGAGCCCGGCAAGAGCCGAGAACAGCCCGGCCAGCATGTACGAGAAGATCTTGGTGCGGGTCACCGAGACCCCGCTGCGGAAGGCAGCAAGGGGATCGCTGCCGACGGCATAGAGCGCGAGCCCGGCACGGCTGCGGCGGATCGGGATCCAGATCAAAGCGATGACAACGAGCATCACCACAGCCGCTTTGGGAATCCACGATGAGAGCAGATGCCCTCTGGTGAGATTGCTCAGCCAATGGGCGGCACCCCCGCCCGGGGTGTTGAGCACGAGCAGGGCGGTTCCGGCCCACACATAGAGCATTGCCAGGGTGACCACGATGTCGGGCACCCTCGTGAACACAACGAGTGCACCGTTCACGGCCCCGATGATGAGACCGAGAACGAGGACGCCGAGGACGACGAGGATGGCGTAGCCCCCACTCCGCCCGTCCATGGCGGATGCCGCCACGACACTCGTCAGCGCCATCATCGATCCGACGGACAGGTCGATGCCTCTGGCGAGTACGGCGCAGGTTTGCGCCACCGCCGCCAGCGCAAGTGGCAGCACCGATACGGCGAGACCCTGGATGCCATTTGGGCCGTAGGTCGGCTGGATGATCTTGGTGGCAATAAGCAAGAGGGCGAGGATCCCGACGAGCGCGAGAGTCCAGATATTTCTTCGCAGGACGTTGGCAACCACGGTCCTGGGTTTGCTCGTTGCCGCCCCGATGGCTTCGACGCTGGTGCTCATCGGCCTTCCTCCCCGGTATCGGCAGACCCGGAGATGACCTCTTCCGGCAACAGCGCATCGGAGCGCAGGTTGTGCGCCGCCCTCAACAAGCTCGACTCATCGGCGTCGGCAGCATCCATCTCGGCGACGACTTCCCCACCAAAGATCACAATGGCACGGTCGCAGGCGAGCTGGATCTCCCTCAGTTCGGAGGTGTAGAGCAGGATGGCAGCACCGGATGCGGCCAGTTCTCGCAGCAGCGGGTAAATCTGGTGCTTGGTGCGAATGTCGATGCCCCGGGTGGGGTCGAAGCACAACATTGCCTCGATTCGGCCGGCCACCCACCGGGCGATCGTCACCTTCTGCTGGTTTCCACCAGACAGGAACCGAACCTCACGCTGGGCGCGGGTGTCGATCTGGAGCCGCCCGATGGCGTTGTCGACTTTGGGCTTCTCGGTCCTGGCGCTGATCGGTCCCCACTTTGGCAGTCGAATGCTGAAGGGGAGCGCGACGTTGTCACGAACGGAGCGCTGCATGAGCAACGCCTCGGCCCGATCGGCCGGGACGAAGACGATCCCCTCTCGGATCGCATCAGCAGGATGGCGGAACGAGACGCTGGTCCCGTTTACGAGCACCTCTCCTCTGGCGGGTCGCTCGGATCCGGCGAGGATGTCGAATAGCTCATCCTGTCCCTGGCCTTCAAGGGCTACCACGCCGAGCACCTCTCCCGGATAGAGGTTGAAGGAAACATCGCGCAGCCGGGTGGCCGCGCCCACGTTGTGGACTTCAATGCGGGGAAGGGTGCTGCCGTGGTCGATCGCTGGTGTGGTTGCGGTCCGCGCAGTGTCGGCCGCGACGACCTCCCCGAGCATCAGCTCGACGATGCGGTCTGCGGAATCTCGATCGGCGACGTCGACGACGCCGACACTCTCACCTTCACGCAAGACTGTGGCGCGGTCACAAACGGCGGCGATCTCGGTCATCCGGTGCGAGATGAAAATGATGCTGCGGTCGCCACCGCGCTGGCTGCCGACTACCTCGAGCACACGCTCGGTGAGGTTGGCGGGCAGAGCGGCGGTCATCTCATCGAGCATCAGCACGTCTGGCTCGATGGCTAAGGCGCGTGCCAGGTCGATGATGCGTAGGGAGGCAAGTGGAAGATCACGGGCCATGCTGCCGAGATCGAGGTCCTCGAGACCGAGCGTACTCATCCACTCGAGGAACGGCTGCAGCGGTGTTTGAGTGAGCCGCAGATTGGAGAATATGTCAAGGTCGGGGATCAGCGCCGGCTCCTGATACACCGAAACGAGACCGCCTTTGCGAGCCTCTGCTGGCGAGTGCACCTTGCGTTCGGTACCTCGGACCTTGATCGTGCCGCCGTCGGGGCGTATCCCTCCGGTTAGTACCTTCACGAGGGTGCTCTTACCGGCACCGTTGGCTCCCATCAGCGCGTGCACCTCGCCGGGACGCACGTTCAAGGAGGCCTCATTCAGCGCGGTTACGGCACCGTAATGTTTCGACACATCAGTCGCCTCGAGAAGATACTGAGTGGTGCCCTGGGTCATTGCTGCCTTAGGTCGGGATGATGTGGCTGGTGCGCCGAATGGTATCGGCGCACCAGCCACATTTCATCATCTAGCTTGCTCGGTTACTCACCGGGGCCCTGACAGGCGACTGCCTGCTCGGGCGTGTAATCGGTGTAGCCCTCGATCTGGAGGCCGAGCGGCCACAGCGGATCGAGCCCGTCTACCTGCCATGACTGCAGCAGAGCCTTGCCCGAATCCGAGACGTTGTCGGCGAGGACCGGGGTCAACAGCACGGTGTTCGGGTATGGAGCGTCGGCCGCAGTGTCAACGGTCTCGCCGTTGAGCAGCTTCAGCGCAAGACCGACACCGGCACCACCGACGGCGGCAGTATTGGTAACGGCTGCACCAACCAGGCCCGGGTAGTTCTCCGTGTCTAGCAGCTGTGCAACGAAGGCACCTAGATCGGCGCCGACGATCGGCACGAAGTCCAGATTGGCCTGTTGGATTGCGTCGACTACCTGCGAGTCCATGCCCGAGGTCCAGATGCCGTCTGTGTCGGCATACTGGCCGCTAGCGATCCAATCGTTGATCAGCTGGGTGGTCGTTGCCGGGTCCCATCCAGTGTGTACACCGTCTTCGCTGGGAAGCACGGTGATTCCCGGGTACTCGCCGAGTGCACGCTTGAAGCCGATGTCACGGTCGGAGTCTGCCGGGTGGCCGGCGAGGCCACGCATGTAGTAGACGTTGCCGGTTCCACCGAGCTGCTCGAACAGCCACTTGGCGCCGAGATAGGCGTAGTCGATCTGGTTGTTGTACAGGTTGTAGGTGTCAGGGTTCGTCACATATGCATCAACTGAGATCGTCTTGATCCCGGCGGCGTTCGCCTCTTCGAGCGCCGGATTCAACGCATCCGGGTCGTTCGGGTTGAACACAATTGCGTCAACGTCGGCGGCGATCAGGTCACGGATGTCGGACAGCTGTCCGGCGGCATCGGTGTTGCGGTGGATCGTTACGAGCTTGGATACCTCACCCGAGGCGAGTGCCTCGGCCTTGGCCGTGCAGACCTGCTCTTCACGGAAGCCATTGCCTACGCTGCCACCGTTCGAATAGCCGATTGCGTACGACGCCATCGCGGCTGTCGTTTCCGTGCCGCCTGCGGCGGTCGTAGTCGTACCTGAACTGTCGTCACCTCCGCAGGCAGCGACAAGCATTGCCAGCGCTGCCAGCAAAATAAAGAACCTGAACCATCTCTTATCGGTCATAGGTCTCTCTCCTCCTGGGGACTGCGGGAGCAGTCCATCTCGTATGGGTCGGGTGTCTCTTCGAAGGGTGCCGGTGGGGTTGTCTACGGCCACGCATACCATCCTCGATAATCGATCACCCAACGGGATATCATTCTATACCGGCTCTTTGTCTGTCTCTCAATCGATCCAGTGTGTGCCGCAGGAGCGAGCGTCGCCGTGTCGCACAGTTCAGCTACTCGCTGCAGTCACCGGCCTACCGCTTATCCTTGGGGTGGACATTGGAGCTGAGAGGAGTCGTATGACCTACAACGGCATCAAGGCGGCGGTGGTGGGGGTCGGGTTCATCGGTGCGGCTCACATAGAGGCATTGCGCAGGCTCGGCGTCGAGGTGGTCGGGGTGATGGGATCTACGCCGGAGCGGGCTACCACGAAGGCGGAGGCTCTCGGTGTCGGGTGTGTCTACGCGACGATCGAAGAGATGGCGGCTGATCCCGATGTGAATGTCATCCACATCACGAGCCCGAACTACGCACACGCTGATCAGGCACGCACGGTGCTTGCCGCAGGAAAACACGTCGTCTGCGAGAAACCGCTTGCGCTGAGCTCGGCCGACACCGCCGACCTCGTGTCGCGTGCGGATGCGTCCGGCCTCGTGAACGCGGTGTGCTTCAACATTCGCTTCTATCCGGCCAATCATCAGGCAATGTCGATGGTGGCGGCGGGGGAGATCGGTGAGCCGAGATTCATCACGGGCTCATACCACCAGGACTGGCTGCTACTCGATACCGACTGGAACTGGCGGCTGCAATCGGAGCAAGCCGGGAAGCTGCGCGCCGTTGCCGATATCGGATCGCACTGGTTGGATCTGACCCGGTTCATATCGGGGCGTCGTGTCGTCGAGGTGATGGCCGATCTGCATACCCTGGTGCCGGTGCGTCGCCATCCGGCCGGTCCGGTGGAGACGTTTGCCGCGGTTGCAGACGACGCGGATCTCGTCGAAGAAGAGATGGCGAGCGATGACGCTGCAGGAATCCTCCTGCGGTTCGAGGATGGTGCCCGGGGTGCGGTGACCATCTCGCAGGTCTCGGCGGGCCAGAAGAACTCACTCCGCTACGAGATCGCCGCTAGTGGCTCGGCGTTGCGGTGGTTCTCTGCCGAACCGGACGATCTCTTCATCGGTCATCGCGGTCGACCCAATGAGATCCTCTCGCGCGATGCGGGGCTATACGCACCGGCCGCGGCGGATCTGGTCGGCTACCCGGGGGGCCACGTCGAAGGGTTCCCAGACACGTTCCGGGCTTTGTTCTCCAAGGTTTACGCAGACGTGGCTGCGGGCAGACCGGCCGAGGCTCCGGCGTACCCGACGTTCGCCGATGGTCATGATGCAGTGTTGGTCACTGATGCCATTGCCAGGAGCCACGAGCAGCAACGCTGGGTATCAGTTGAGAGATGAGGTCCGACCGTTCGAAGATGGACAGGTTGGCTTGACGATGAGGAGGAAAATGTGAAGCTAGGGCTACTGACCGCACCGTTCCCGGAGACGGCTCTCGAGGAGGTTGCAGGATGGACCGCCGACAATGGGTTCACAACCATTGAAATCGCGTGCTGGCCTGCAACCAGCGGCGACACGCGACGGTATGCCGGGACGAGCCACGTCGATGTCGACAGTCTGTCACAGACAGCAGCGTCGGAGATCGTCGACAGCATGACACAGAAGGGTCTCGAGATATCGGGTCTCGGCTATTACCCGAACCCACTCCACCCGGATGATGAGCACGCTCGCATGGTTATCGATCATCTCAAGAAGGTGATCGTCGCCGCTGGGAAGATGGGTGTACCGGTGGTGAACACTTTCATCGGTGCCGACGCCCGACTCACTCAGGACGAGAACTGGGAGAAGGCGACCAAGGTGTGGCCCGAGATCATCTCGGCGGCACAGGACGCCGGCGTCAAGATGGCCATCGAGAACTGTCCCATGATCTTTTCGAAGGATGAATGGCCGTCTGGTCACAACCTCGCATACAACCCGAAGATCTGGCGACGCATGTTCGAGGAGTTTGGGGAGACGATCGGCCTCAACTTCGACCCATCTCATTTGGTGTGGCTGATGATCGACATCGAGAGCGCCATCTTGGAGTTCGGCGATCGCTTCTACCACTTCCAGGCCAAGGACGTGATGATCGATGCCGAGGGGCTGTACGAGAATGGCTCACTGTCTTCCGGGATCGGCTGGCAGATACCCCGTCTCCCCGGGCTCGGCGACGTCGATTGGCCTGTGGTGTTCCGGTCGCTCTATCGCGTCGGCTACGACGGCCCGATCATCATCGAGCACGAGGATCGGGATTTCGAGAAGACCGACGAGCTCGTCAAGCGCGGATTCCTGCTGGCGAGGGATGTGCTCAGCCCCTACGTGCACTGATCCAATTGAGGGGGGCGACCCGCGAATTGGGTCGCCCCGTTGGGCTCGCCGCTCCGGTTGCGAGCTCCTCGCCGCGGTGCGCAGTCAAGGACGCCCACGCGGCGCACTTGACCTACTCATTGTTGCCGCGTGTCGTCGACCAACCGAGCGTGGACGCGCTGCTTTCGGACACTTACCGATATGCGCTTTATCGCCCGGGATCTGGTGATCGAGAGTGCCTGTTTCGTGGGTATAGATATACGATGCCAGTGCGATATATACTCATCGTATGAGCAAGCATCTAGTCGATATCAACGATGAAGCACTGAGCAAAGCACGCGCAGAACTCGGTACAGACACAATCAAAGACACGGTGAACAAAGCACTTCTCCTCGCGGCTGGTCCCCGAGACCCTCACGTGACAAGTGCGCTTGACGTACTTGCCAAAGCCGACCTCACCGACCGCTCCGAGGCGTGGCGGTGAGCCACCTAATCGACACAAGTGTGCTCACCAGATTGGGTGAACCTTCGGTCCGCGCAGTCGTCGAACCGCTGGCGACAATCGGCCGTGCAGCCCGCGCCGGAATCAGCGACCTCGAGATCGGCTACTCCGCTCGCAACGACCGCGAATGGGACACACTTGTCGGTGCGCTCAACGCCTTCGTACTTGTCGAGACCACAGCAGATCACTTTGCGCGGGCACGCCAGATCCAACGGCTACTGGCGACACGCAGTCAGCGCGGCCGGAAGATCCCGGATCTACTCATTGCAGCAGCCGCAGAACAAGCCGGCCATACCGTCTTGCACTACGACGCGGACTTCGACCTCATCGCATCAGTGACCGGACAATCATGCCAATGGGTAGTACCACAGGGCAGCATCGACTAGCCCCAGAAGCCATCGCGAGTAGCCACCGTGCCAAGCACACATGTGCCGCTCCGGCGCACCAGAAGATCGGGGCGTTCTCGCTCGGATAATGTTGATATTGCGCTGTTTGCCTGAGCTGAACGAAGGTATTGATAGGTCAATATTCTGACCTATACTGACAAGCATGAGCGACACCCTCCCATTCTCGGAAGTCAAGACACATCTCTCCGAGCTGGCCGACCGAATCGAAGTCGAACACGACCGCATCTTGGTGACCCGAAACGGCCGACCCTCGTTTGTGCTCATCAGCCCCGACGATCTGGAATCCCTTGAGGAGTCACTCGACATCCTCAGAGACGATGAACTGATGAAGTCGTTGCGACGGTCACGCCGAGAGGCCTCTCAAGGCAAGCGACTTCGCCTTTCAGATCACGTCTGAGGCGACGTCGTGTACGAAGTCGAAATCACCCCTGAGGGTCTGCGCCACCTCGACCAACTCCCAGAGAAGGTTCGTCATGCTGCCCTGGCGGCCATCTTCGGGCCTCTCGCTGAGAATCCCCAGCGGCTCGGGAAGCCACTACTCGGCGAACTCGAAGGGCTCCACTCGGCACGGCGCGGTGACTATCGCATCGTCTACGAGATCTTCGACGACCAAGAAACCGTTCTCATCCATCGGATCCAGCACCGGCGCGACGTCTACCGACCAAGGTGATCGACCACTGCGATGCACAAGGACGTGTGGGCCTATGAAGGCAACTGGCGGGGCGGGCAAAGCAACGCTGAGTGGCCGACCTACCAAGTGGATTACAGGCATATGTAGCAACATCCCGCCAATCCCGTTATCTGGGAACAACGTTGAGTGGTTGCGGCCGGTGATGCGCCGTGGCATTAGTTGCGGCGATTTCTCCCTGGCCTCAGAAGACTGTGACGGTGGACCCGCTCCCGAATGGCCCGGCCGCCACACCGAGTGGCCCGGCGGAGGCCGATCACCGGGCGGTGCTCCCTCTCTTAGAGACGAAGGCTGGACATGCCGCCGTCGACCCTGAGGATGGCACCGGTGATAGATGCTGCCGAAGGTGAGGCAAGCGACAAGATGGCCGCGGCGACCTCGTCGGCCGTCACGAGACGTCCTAGTGGCTGGCGGGCTCGAAGTGCCTCGGCTGCGGCGATCGGGTCGTCCGCAGCGTCGAGAAGTCGGCCCACCCACGGAGTGTCCGCAGTGCCGGGGGCCACCGCGTTGACCCTGATTCCTTCGGCAACGTGATCGGCGGCCATGGCAAGCGTCAAGCCGAGCACAGCTCCCTTGCTGGCGCTGTACAAGGCCCGCTGTCGTATCCCGACGAAAGCCGCCGCAGAGCACGTATTCACGATGGAGGGATGATCGGACATGCGCAGGTGGGGAATTGAGGCACGCGCTACCCGGGCCATTCCCGTGACGTTGATATCGAGCACATGTGCCCATTCCTCGTCGTCGTTGTCTGCGACGTCACCAGTTGCGCTGATGCCTGCGTTGTTGATGACGATGTCGATACCGCCGAAACGCTCCACGACAGTCGCAACCGCGGTGTTGACCGCGGTGCCGTCTGCCACATCACACTCCAGGGCGAGGATGTCGTCAGGAGCTCCATCGGTGTTGCGGTCGAAGATGACGACTCGTGCGCCACGATCGCTAAGCAGGCGGGCAGTCGCCGCGCCAATTCCACTTGCTCCGCCGGTGACGATTGCGATCAGGCCGGTGAACTCGGTCATGACGATGCTCCTTCGTGAAGGTTCGGGTCAACATGGATCTTCGGCCCCGGCCCTGCTCCCTCGGGGCGGTGTCCGGCGAGTACCTCGCCGACCCGATCGAGGCCGACAGTAGCTGCCACCAGCGGTCGGGGATCGATTAAGTCGGTGGCGTATGCAGCGATGGTGGCATCAAGCGCTGGTGACGCCGACAGGATACCGACGGCGGTGACGTCCTTGAGGGCGATGGTGCGGGTGTCGACCGAGCTTGGTGAGCCGGCGAGGCCGATGTAGACGACCCTTCCCGATGGTTCGACGAGATCGAGAGCCAAGTCGGGAGATGGGCTGCGTTTGAAGCATCGACGACCGCGTCGAACGGAAGATCCGGAAGCTCATCTTCGGTCCAGGTGTTGGAGAAACCGAGGCTGCTGGCGAAATACCGCGAGCGCTCGCTCCTCCCGAGCAGATGCACCTCCGCCCCCTCTGCTCTCAGGAACATCGCGACCAGCAACCCGATGGTCCCGGGACCGGCGACCAGGACCCGGTCCACGGAGCCGACGCCTGCTGCCCGGGCCGCCCGGTACGCGTTGCCTCCCGGCTCGACCAGGGCGCCGAGCACGACGTCAACCGTATCGGGAATGACGTGGAGCGACGAGATGGGTACGGCGAGTTGCTCGGCGAGCGCTCCGGCGCGGTCCCCGCGGATCCCGACCTCGGTTCGTTGCGCACACACATGTTGGTGGCCGCGGCGACAGCGACGGCACGTGCCACAACCGAGCATGGTGTCACCGGTGACTGTTCGTCCCAGCCATGCAGCATCGGCATCGTCGCCAACGGATGCGACGGTGCCGATCCACTCGTGGCCGATCCGCATCGGGTAGGCGGAATGGCCATCGTGCAGGTAAGCCATCTCACCGGTGAAGAACTCGACGTCGGTGCCACAGACTCCGACCCGTTCGACATCGACGACGACTTCTCCCGGCTTCGGGACCGGTCTGGGGACTTCCTGCACCGAGTACTCCCTTGGCCCGGTCAGCACAAAGGCGCGCATTGTTGACGTGGTCATCTTGGGCTCACTACCACTTGCCGCTGTGAGCCCAGGCCCTAGATGCCGAGCTCGACGACATCCCCGGACGCAGCCACACCGGAGGATCGAACCCCATGCCCACACCCGGCGGGGTTCCTGTGTTGATCAGATCGCCCGGCTCCAGCACGAGGAACTGGCTCAGATAGTGCACGATGAAGAAAGGGTCGAAGATCATGGTGCTTCGTGCTGCCGTGTTGGCGGCGCACACCGTTGACCTCGAGCCACATGCCCAGTTGAAGGACATCATCGATCTCGTCGGGTGTGACCAGCCATGGCCCCGCCGGATTGAAGGTCTCGGCGGACTTGCCCTTCACCCACTGGCCGCCGCGTTCGAGTTGGAAAGCCCGCTCGCTGATGTCGTTGACGATGACGTACCCGGCAATGGCGTCGCGAGCGTACTCGACCGAATCGAGATAGCTGGTGCGGCGTCCCGATGACGATGCCCAGTTCGACCTCCCAGTCGGTCTTGGTCGACCCTCTCGGGATCCGGACATCATCGTTCGGGCCGATGAGGGTGTTCGGTGACTTGTTGAACAGGATCGGCTCGTTCGGGTACCTCCATCCCGCCTCGGCAGCGTGGTCGCGAAGTTCAGCCCGATGCAGAGGATCTGGTGCGGCCGAGCGATCGGCGCTCCGATGCGCTCGCCGTCGAATCGGGGTCCTCCCGGTGGTGGCCGTGCGGCGACGATCGGTCGGAACCGCTCGAGGCCACCGCTTCTGAAGAAGCCTCGTCGAAATCGTCGACGACGTCGGACAGATCGACGTAGGTCTCCTCGTCGACGCGGGCGACAGGCTTCTCGCTCCGGCGTGCCCCGATGCGCATCAGGTGCATGTGTTTCTCCTCAGGTCGACTGCATGGATACCATGCATGCGGTTCCGGATTTGTCAGACTAGATACCGGAACACGACCTTCACAGGAGGAGCGCGACGGTGGCCCTACGAAGCAGCGAGTGGTATGCGGGCGAGACTCGCAATGCCTACATCCATCGGGCATGGATGCGCCGCGGTATTCCCGTCGATTTCAGCAGTCGCCCGCAGATCGCGATCGCGAACACCGCATCCGATCTGACGCCGTGCAACGCCCACTTCGATGAGATTGCCGCGGGCGGTGAGCAACGGCGTCTACGAGGCTGGAGGAATCCCTCTCGACCTGCCCGTCGTATCGCTCGGCGAGACCCAGGTACGCCCGACCGCGATGCTGTGGCGAAACATGGCGGCGATGGCGGCCGAGGAGATGTTCCGTGCCAATCCGATCGATGGGCTCGTGTCTGCTCGTCGGCTGTGACAAGACGAACCCATCGATGCTGATGGCTGCAGCCTCAGTGGACCTGCCGGCAGTGGCCGTTCCCGGTGGGCCGATGCTGACCGGGACGTTCCGGGGGATGCCGCTCGGATGTGGCACCGACGTGTGGCGTCTTTCCGAGGAGGTTAGCGCCGGCACCATGTCACAGGAGGAGTTCACTCAATCCGAGTCGTCGATGATTCGCAGCGCCGGGCACTGCAACACGATGGGCACCGCGTCGACGATGTCGCTGGTTGCTGAGGCGCTCGGCACCATCATCCCGGGTGTCGCCGGCATCCCCGCACCGGACAGCCGTCTGCTCGAGGCGGCTCACCGCACCGGGAAACTGGCCGTCGAGATGGTTGGCGGCCGATCGCAGGCCGAGCACGATCCTCACCAGAGCATCATTTCACAACGCCATTGTTGCCCTGGCCGCCATCGGCGGCTCGACAAATGCTGTTGTCCATCTTCTGGCCATTGCAGGCCGTCTTGGCATCGATCTGACTATCGACGACTTCGATCGGATCGGGTCCAGGGTGCCCGGTGCTGGTCGACCTGCTTGCCTGCCGGCCGGTTCCTGATGGAGGACTTTCACAGGGCCGGTGGCCTGCTCGCGGTGCTTGCGCGAGGTCCGCGATCTACTCGACCCATCTGCCTGACCGTGACCGGGAGGCCGCTCGTCGATCATCTCGGACGAGGCTCCCATCTGGGATACCGAGGTCATCCGCCACCGCTCCGCGCCACTGGTCGACGAAGGGGGGATTGCCGTCTTGCGGGGCAATCTGGCTCCGGACGGAGCGATCATCAAGCCGGCGGCGGCTACACCCGAGCTCCTGCACCACCGTGGGCGGGCCGTTGTGTTCGACAGCATCGAAGACTTCCGGGACCGGATCGATGACCCGGATCTCGACGTGGATGCAGACTCCGTCCTGGT
The DNA here is from genome assembly GCA_963777645.1 of uncultured bacterium. Lineage (GTDB taxonomy): Bacteria > Actinomycetota > Acidimicrobiia > Spongiisociales > UBA5794 > JAAETI01. Next base: position 187,186 of record CAVZRA010000003.1, read on the forward strand.
GCTGCGCGGCTGTGGGCCGAAGGGATACCCCGGTATGCCGGAGGTTGCCAACATGCCACTTCCCAAGAAGCTGCTCGAGCGGGGAGTGCGGGACATGGTCCGTGTGTGCGACGGGCGGATGAGCGGTACTGCCTACGGGACCGTCGTCCTCCACGTTGCTCCCGAGGCGGCGGCAGGAGGGCCTTTGGCGCTCGTCAGGACCGGAGACATCGATCAACCTCGACATCGAATGCGAGACGGATAGACGTCGAGGTCTCGGACGAGGAGCTGTCGAGACGCACTGCGGACGAGGCGACGCTGGCCGCGTTCGCCAACCCCACCAGGGGATGGGAGCGCCTGTACGTCGACCACGTGCAGCAAGCAAATACCGGAGCGGACCTCGACTTCCTGATCGGGTCGAGCGGCTCGAAGGTGAGCCGCGAGTCGCACTGAGGCGTTTCAGCGGTCGTCGCGTCATCCTGCAGGCTCGCTGCCGGTTGGCCGGTTGGCTGCGCCTACAATGCTGCGACGGCGATGGGGCTCGCCGGAAGCGCCGTACTGGCTGATGGCTCCTACAAACCCATTGTCAGGTAGGAGACATGTCAGCAGATCACTCGGAGCTCGGCGCCGATTGCCGAATCGGTGGCGAAGGCTCGTATGCCGCCGCTGCGGTCCTCGCCGGTGGTGTTGCTTGGGTCCGGCGGCTCGGGCTTGGATCGGCTTGCTGTTGCCCGGTCGAGCCTGGCCGGTTTCCTGCCACGACCCTGGTGATCAATGTCGTCCGGGTCTCTGTTGCTCGGTCTGTTCCTGGCGAGACGACAACGTGCGGTCACCCGACGGTGGTCGTTGCATCTGTGGGGGATCGGTGCCCTTGGCTCATTCACAACCTTCTCGACATTCAGCGTCGAGGTGTTTCGCCTGCTCGAGACGGGGAGTGGGCGGTCGCTGCGGGCTACGTAGTCGCGTTCGACCATCCTCGGGCTGAGCGCGGCCTGGCTCGGGCAGCGTTTGGGGAGGGCGAGCCGATGACAGTCCTGGTCGCTAGCTCTGGCGGGCTCGGTTGGCGCCCTGAGCCGATATGTGCTCTCCGGATGGATCCAGAACCGGAGCCGACTCGACGATGCCGGTTGGTACCGCAGGTGTCAATCTGCTCGGGGCGTTCTTGCTCGGCGTGTTCGTTGGCGGCAGGCAACGGGTCGCTGTGGTGGACGGCCGCCGACCGGGTTCACCGGCGGGCTGACCACGTTCTCGACATGGATGGTCGAGTCGATCGGGCTCGGTGTGTTGCCCCGCCCGTCGATTCGGGCCTTGGCAAACGTCACTGTGCTGGCGACACTGGGGGTGGCATTGGCCGCGGTCGGGTATCACCTGGCCATCTGAAAGCGAGGCGTCTCGTGAACCACGAATCCGACAATCGGCTCCTCCGGATCTTCATCGGTGAATCCGACACATACGATGGTCGTCCGCTTTACCAGGCGATTCTCGAATTGCTTCGCAAGGAGGGTCTCGCCGGTACCACCGTCTTGCGTGGCATTGCCGGGTTTGGCAAGTCGAGCCATCTGCATACGGCGCGGATTCTGCGTCTTTCCGAAGATATGCCCATGCTCATCGAGTGCGTCGACACCTACGAGCGGATCGAGGCCATCTTCCCCACTCTCGATGCAGATGATCGGTGACGGTCTGGTGACACTGGAGCGTGTCGAGGTGTGGGTGTATCGAGGCAAACAGGGTCGGAGCTGATTGCTAGTTAGGGCACGGCGGCAATGACCGCCGGCAATAACCGTTCGAGATCACAGGTCCTTGGCCCGGTACCGCCGCTCGAGATCGTCGAGGTAGGCACCAGCGGCAGCTGCGTTGTGACGGCGCCACAACTCGACATGATCATCGGTGCCTAGCGTCGAGTCATCGAGAGCCCGCATGGTTGGTGCAAGCGCAGCCTTCTGTCTCGTGATCAAGTCGAGCGGGGAACGGTCACTGCGGCGCAGCAAGGCGAGCTTGAGCAGGAACTCGATACGGATGTCGCGGACATGCTCAACCGGTTCCGCTAGCCACTTCTCAGCAGGTATCGACCCCGACGGGTAATGCGATGGATTACCCGCTGCGGTCCGGCATCTCCCTTCTCCGTGGCGACCGGCTCGGCGTAACCCGTCTCAACGAGTCTGTCGAGTGCGCGGTACACGAGCGGGCGCCTGACCTTGCAGACCCGGCCGATCTCGCCGTCGGCCTGCAACGACTTGGAGAGGGCAAAACCGTGGCTCGGTCCCTCGGCGAGCATGCCGAGTACGGCATATTCCGTAGTTGAAAGCTGGTTCGTCATTGTCTCCACAGCCGCGGTCTCGTCGCTTTGCGCACCTGTGATGGTGGGTGTAGTCTCATTGATAATAGTAGTAGTCACAATGAGAATACTGGAGTCGATGAGAAGAGTCAGATTCTTGCTGGTAGTGGTGGCGATGTTGTTGCCTGCCGGATGCAGCAACTCGAGCTCCTCGACGACCGCAATGGCAACTGGATTGCAGGGAGAGCTGCTCGTGTCGGCGGCGGCATCGCTGACCGATGCGTTCGGCGAGATCGCATCGGCCTTCGAAGCTGCCAATCCCGGGGTCGATGTGGCGGTGAACCTGGCAGGCAGCTCTGCGCTTGCGGGAGCAAATCTCGAGGGTGCGCCCGTTGACGTATTTGCCTCTGCCAACATGTCGAATATGGACAAGGTTGTTGAAGCGGGCGAGGTCGCGGGGGGAGCCGGCAGATGTTTGCGCACAAATCTCCTCCAGATCGCCGTTCCAGCCGGGAATCCGGCAGGCATCACCGGGCTCGAGGACTTCGGCCGGGAGGAGTTGCTGATCGGGCTTTGTGCGGAGGCGAGTGCCGTGCGGCGACTTTGCCCGACAGGCACTTGCCGGAGCCGGGGTGTGTACCCGCCGATCGATACCAACGAGCCCGATGTTCGTGCGCTGCTGACCAAGATCGAGGCGGGCGAGCTCGATGCAGGTATCACATACGTCACCGATATTGCCTCGGCCGGTGGCGGCGGTTGACGGTGTCGAGATCCCGATGGACGAGAACGTCGTTGCCGAATACCCGATCGCCGTGCTCTGCCAACGCACAAAACCCATGGCGACATCGCCGAGGCGTTTGTAGCGTTCGTGCTGTCCGACGCGGGCGAGGCCATTCTCGGCGAGTACGGGTTCGCGTCACCCCATGAGCCGTCGAAAGGCCAGTCGGACCTGCACCCGCAGTCCGTCCTCCGCTGCTGCTCATCGTGCTCGGTTTGGTGGGCGTTGCGTTCTTCGTCGTGCCCTTCGCTGGGTCTGCTCGGTCGGGTCCCTGGTCGGATCTCCCGGAGCTCATGGCCAGCCCGGTAGTGGCCGACGCACTCACGACTGTCGATGATCTCCTCGATCTCGGCCACCGCCATCGCCCTGGTTGTCGGGGTGCCGTTGGCCTGGCTCATGGCTCGGGTCGACTTTCCCGGTCGGGCGCATCTGCGCGGGATCGTCACTCTGCCGCTGGTTCTGCCACCCGGTAGTGGGTGGCGCCGCCCTGCTGTTTGCGCTGGGCAGGCGTGGCCTTGTCGGCGAGCCGCTGAATGAGGCGACCGGGCTGCTTCTGCCGTTCTCGACCTGGGGGGTCATCGTGGCCAGCCACCTTCGTTGCTATGCCGTTCCTGGTGATCACCGTCGAAGGTGCCTTGCGCAACATGGACCGACGCTACGAGGGGGCAGCGGCCACCCTCGGTGCCCGGCGCTGGACCGTGATCCGCCGGGTGACCTTGCCGATGATCGGTCCCTCGCTGGTGGCAGGCTTGGTCCTCACCTGGGCGAGGGCATTCGGCGAGTTCGGTGCGACCATCACCTTTGCCGGCAATCTCCAGGGCCGGACGCAGACGCTGCCGCTTGCGGTGTATGTGGCGCTCGAGAGCGATCGGGACACCGCCGTGGCCATCAGCCTGATCATGGTGGCTGTTTCGCTGGTGGTCATCGTTGCGCTTCGCGATTGGTGGGGGAGGGCGCTGTGACGGCGCTGGGGCTGAGTGTCGATCTGCTGCTGCGTCGATCGGAGACGTTCCGGCTTGACCTCGATCTGACGATCCGGCCCGGGAAGACCGTCGCACTGCTCGGGCCGAACGGGTCTGGCAAGTCGACGGCAGTTGCCGCAATCGCCGGGTTGCTTCCGATCGACACCGGTGAGATAAGCCTCAATGGTACCGTGCTCGACAATCCGGATCGGGCGTTGTTTATGGCTGCTGAGTCCGCGCAAGATCGGTGTCGTCTTTCAGGAGTACCTGCTGTTTCCCCATCTGACGGTGCTGGAGAACGTCGCCTTTGGGCTGCGCAGCCGCCGGATCGGACGGGACGAGGCGCCACGCGGTCCCGTGCCTGGCTGGCGCGTCTCGGTCTCGGCAGCCTCAAGACCGCAAGCCAGGTGATCTCTCCGGTGGCCAGGCGCAGCGTGTGGCGCTGGCACGGGCGCTCGTGACGAGCCGGACCTGTTGCTCTTGGACGAGCCGCTGGCAGCACTCGACGTGACTACTCGCTCCGAGCTACGGCAGACGCTCGAAGAGCATCTCGATGCCTTTGCCGGGCCCAAGCTGGTGATCACGCATGATCCGACCGAGGCATTCCTGCTCGCAGACGAGATCCACATCATCGAGCACGGTGTCATCACCCAGAGCGGGTCGGCTGATGAGATCCGGCTGCGGCCTCGTACCCGATACGCCGCGGATCTGGCGGGCTCCAACCTGGTCGCCGGCAGGTCGGCTCGGCGGGGTCGTCGAACGTGGGGACCAGGTATCCTGCACATCGCCGACGATGAGATCAAGGGCCCGGTGCTGGTGACGGTGCATCCCACCGCGATCTCTGTCTACTCGCGGGCACCGGAGGGAAGCCCCCGCAACAGCTGGGAGACAACAGTGGAACGTGTCGAGCAACTTGGCACCGAGGGTCCGTCTGCGAACCGGTACGCCGCTCCCGCTCACCGTTGAGGTCACCGAAGGCGCGCGGGCCGACCTCGGTCTTGGAGCCCGGATCCAGGGTGTGGCTCGCCTTCAAGGCCACCGAGATCGGTGTACAGCCGGGTCGGTGAGGACAGGTTCGTCACACTCCAGCGCTCTTCAAGCGTCGGTGGTCCCTGGCGATCGGGGACCAGGTTGTGATCAAGCCGGGGGCCATGTTTGCCGATGGCCGCGAAATCCAAGAACACGACATGGGCGGGTTTGCTGCGATTCCTGTGCCCAATGTGGAGGTATTTTCGATGTCAGCTCGGGTCATCCCGGCGCCGCGCCGCCTTGCCACTATTGCCACCGTGCTTGCTCTGCTCCTCGTCTCCTGCTCGGGGGGCGAACAGGAGAGCAGCGCCAACCCGACGACCCCGACGACGTCCGGCGTCTCGTCGACCATCGCCGTCGCAACCACAACCAGCACGACAACACCACCGACGGAGGTGGTGGTCATCCCGGAATACCCCGATGGGTTCGAGACTGCGTACTTCGAGGATCTGGGCACGGTTGCCCTCGGGCGCATCAATATCCTCGTTGACGACCCGGAAGACGCCGCAGTAGCCGACGAGGTGGCGAAGGCAGTGGGCGGGACGGTTATCGGTGCCATGGGGATGATCGGCCTCTACCAGATCGAGCTCCCCGACAACAGCTCCGAGACCCTGCATGCCGCCATCGAGACGGCGGCTGCGGTGCCCGGGGTGACCGGCGCGGCAGGGGATGTGGAGGCTCATCAGCTCGGTACCGCCTGTGAGTCGACATCACCGCTCAACGCACCTTCCTATCAGCAGGGCGACAATGCCGGCCACTATGAGGCAATTGGACTCCAGGAAGCTTGGGACATCATCGCCGCCTCCGGGATCAAGAAAGGCAAAGTGCATGTCGGAGTGGTCGACGGTGCCTTCATGCCGACATCGACCGAGGACGAAGGCGCGGTGAAAATACTCACACCGCGTGGCACCACCGACGAGTGGTCGGTGAACGACAAGGGCGAACCGGATCTAGGTCACCTCAACCATGGGACCTCGGTCACCCACATCATTGCCGCTGATCCCGACAACGGTGGTGTTGCCGGAGTGGCATCGGCTCTGGGCAGTCAACTCACCGTCACTGTCGACAACATCTACGACAACCAGCCGAGCCGCTGGGTTGACGACCCCGATCCCGACAACCCTGCTCACATCGTGGATGATGCAACGGGCGGGGTATACACGATACCGACGCTCGAGAAGATATTGCGGCAGGTCGAAGAGGGCGCCACGATCATCAACATGTCCTACGGGCCGGATAGGCCGTCCCGCAATTGGAGCCTGTATGCGGGTGTGTATCGCCGTTTCTTCGAGAAGATGGGACAGAAATATCCCAAAGTCGTGTTTGTCGCCGCGGCAGGCAATGAGTCTGGGGCGCTGACCGGTGACAACTACTTCCCCGGGGGGCTGAAGCTTCCGAACCTTGTCACGGTTGCCGCAGTTGACCAGACGGGCGACGCCGCCAAATTCACCAACACGACGTCCGGCGACGGTGAGGTGACTATCGCCGCTCCCGGGGTCAATGTACCGCTCGGCATAGATCCAACCACCGATCAGGTCTTCACCGGTTCGGGCACCTCCTTCGCTACACCCATGGTCACCGGGGCGATTGCCCTGATCCAGTCCGTGAACCCGGATCTGACCGCCGCCGAGATCCAGCGGCTCCTCCAGGACACAGCAAGGGACGGGGTTGCCGCCCGCGATGACGCCGACACCTCAAAGCTCATCCCGGATTCCGTGGGTGGCAAGATCATGCGGGTCGACGATGCGGTCCTGGCCGCCATCAACAAGGCGCGAGCCGCCGCCGATCCACCACAACCGGCCCTGGACAAGGACGAGCTCCTCGCTGCGGCGAGGTTTGCAGTCGAAGCATCTCAGCGGTCTTACGGGGTGTTCGAGATCACCGCAGGTGTCGAAGGCGACGAGCCGGGGACGATGGCATTCGAGCTGTTCGGAGAGGGATCCGTTTCGGGTAACTCGAGCCAAACAGCTTCGCAGGCATCGCCCGCCGTCTGGGAGGCAACCCTTGCCGATCCCGGATCCGTTGTCAGCGCCAAAGTGTGTCGCACCGAGGCCGGCAGCTGCTGTGTCCTCACCCTCGAGTCGGTCTCGGTGGCAGGGACGTACTCCGGTGCGCTGGTGATCGGCACCGTCGAGGCAGACGGCGATCTGGTCGTCACCGGAACCGACGGCGATGAGGTGATAACGAAGGAGGAGTGCGAGCAGGTGTACTCCGAGTTACTCGGCGGCACCTTCAGCGTCGTAGTGACGCTGGCTGATGACGGCTCCGGCGTGTCAGGTGGGGTCACCTCCGTGATGTCGGGTCCCGAAGGCGACGAGATCGCAACCACGCCGACTTCATGGAGCATGTCGGGGAATACAGTGTCGATCCCGCTCACATTCGCCGCGGACGGCTACTCGGGGAGTTTTGTGCTCGAGGGAGCCGTGTCCTTCGGTGAGGACGGGACGCCAGAGTCGATCACGGGGACGTGGGTGATGGTTGGTGTCGAGAATCTGACCTTTGGGGGCGACTTCACACTGACGAGGGGATAGCGCAATTGCACCCGGCAGTCGTCGTTGATTGGGGCCCTCTGCATCTGGCTGTTTCCGCCTACCGGTTGGCGATGACAACTGCCGCGGTGCTTGCGGTGGTGGGTACGTTGCTGGTGGCGGTGCGACGTGGAGTCCCGATTCGCCGGGCATTGATCACAGTGCTGGCGGGAGGCGTCGGGGCTGCCATCGGGGCGCGGCTGGTCGGTGCAGCAGGCACCGGGACCTCGGTCTTCGAACCCTCATTCGGCGCGTTTTCCATCTGGGGTGCCGTTGGCGGGGGGCTGGTTGCGGGGTCCGTGTCGTGGCCGCTCTCTGGCAGAGTCGCCGTTCCAGCGGGAATCATGCTCGACGCGGCGGTAGTGCCGGCCGGTCTGGCGATCGGGGTGGCTCGAACCGGCTGCATGTGCGCCGGTTGCTGCTTCGGATTGCCCACCCACCTCCCCTGGGGGATCACATACCCGTCGGGGTCGAACGCCCACGTTGCCAATCTCGGGTCATCCAACTTGCTCGATCGTCTCTTCCTGGGCCCGCCGCCGGTGCATCCTGTGCCCGTCTACGACGGGGGTTCGGCGCTCATTGCTGCCGGGGTCGCCTGGTGGGTGCACCACCGCTTTGTCCGCACCGGTGCGATGCGGCCGGGGACGAGCGGAGCGGTCTTCATCGGTATCTACGCCTCAGCGAGAGCGATTATCGAGATCGTTCGCTACCACCCGCCGGACCCGCAATTGCTGGGGGCCGGGGGATGGCAGGCACTGTTTTGTGTGATCGCGGTGGGCGCCGCCGTTTGGACATGGCGAGGCCGTGGCTACAGCGTTTCGATCCCGGACACCATGCCGGCGATGGTGTCACGGACGTGAGGCTCGCGCTCATAGTCGCTGTGTGACTGATACGGGAACAACGGCTGAGCCGCTTCGAGCACCCGGATATCTGCGTCTTCGTCGGCGGGGGAGAGGACACCACCCGGTGCGATGAACACCCGCTGCCCGATGTAGTCGGTGGGACGCCACAGGCTGCGCCAGGCCCGACCTGCGTCTCCGAGGTCCGCCAGTTGGTCGCGTAGCTCCTGGAATCGCCCTGGGGTCCCGAAATGCCATGGGAAATAGGGGCCGTAGAGGCTGCTGAGCGGGGAGCCAAAGGTGACAAGCCCGGCGTGCTGCAGAGTCACTGCAGCCGACGTTTGCTCACCAACCGTCTCGCGACCATTCGCCTCCAGCGACCGCTGCACGATCGTATCGAGTTCGTTGAAGGTCACTCGGATAGGGGTCGTTGTTGCGTCTCGAGCTGTCTCGGCGGCGGTGCCATCGGGGATCAACTCGGTCATGGCGATGTCGAGGGGGTCGCTTTCTGCGGCAATCTGGAGCAACGCAGCAAACGCGATCACCGTTCCTTGAGAGTGTGCCGAGACGACAACACCTTTCCCCGTGGCTAGATGGTCGCGGATACGATTGCGGAATTCGGGGACGGCACGCTCGGCGTAGCACGGTGCCGCCAGGGGATGGAAGCGCCGTGGCCAGAAGCTGAGCACGTCCCACACCTTGCCGAGCTGGCGCCTGCTATCTCGTGACTTGCTCATCCTTCTGATCAGCTGGATTCCGGGGAATAGGTATAGGACGGTTGCGGTCGCGGCAACGCTGTGGAGGAACGCAAGACCCTGGATGCCGAACAACGGGGAAGCGAAAGCCCCGTCCGGCCCGGGTGAGAAGTCGAATCTGCCTGCCGCGGCCTGACCAAGATTGAGGACCAACATGACAACAGTCAGCGCAGCGAGCAGGTAATCGGCGTCGCGGGGTAGTGCCGCGATCACTCTGGCTCTCGCCACCATGTCGACCCAGCCCTTCTCCCGGTCGGGCAAAGCGTCCGGAGGGACGGTGTCGAAGTAGTCCTCGAGCACCGAGTCGGTTGGCTTGTCCGAGCGGAGGACGAGCACTGCAACGACGACCCCAGTGATCAGCAGCGAAAGCATGAAGATATCGACGATGACGATGTCAAAGCCGTTGGTGCTCACCCAATCCGCTCCGAGTAGGAAGCGTCCGAGCAGGCTGGCGACGGCAGCGAAGCCGGATCCGGTGATGATCACGGCGAGCGCGGCGGCAAACCCGGGCATCAATGTCGTCGGCCATGTGGCAGGGACGTCGGTGCGACGTTTGCGGACTGCAAGCACGATCACCATGAGCCCGGCGGCAACATAGAGCACCACCGACAACGCACGCACCGCGGCCAGGAACCCGAAACCCGAATCTTCGTTGCGCAACCACGCGGTCAGCGCCCAGCCGATCAGTGCGCCGGCAACTGCCAGCACCACGTGCGCTGCCAGCCACAAGACTCTCCTGCGTAGGTCCTGGCTCGTCGTTTCGCCGACCCGACCGGTCTCACGAAATCGCTCCGGCCCGGTCAACGCCCATAGCATCGCAACGACGGCCATCACCACCGCAAGAATCGCCAGCCAGGCGTTGACCGAAGGGGCCCTCCAACCTGCGGTGTTGATGGCATGTCCTGCGGCGGCGCCGAGTAGCGTCATCGTCAGTCCGAGATGCCAGCGGAACAGACGTCTGTGCTCAGCCCACTTGTACCAGAAGGCGGGGTCCTCGAGCTTGGTGTTGCGGCGCAGCCTGCTCGTGCGGCGGTTGACGGCGACCCCGATCAGTCGCCGTGTCGAACTTGTCTCATATCCCTCGAGCCTGTCCTGGGTGCGCAGGATGAACAGGAACAAGCCCAGGATCAACAGGGCAGCGAGGCCGACACCACATGTCACAAGCCAGACGCTGTTGTCCTGACCGAAGAAGGTGAGCGGAGCCATGTACCAGCGGTCGACGCAAGCGCCATCTGCCCGGCAGCCAAAGGCCACCATCTCGGTGGTGAGGGCGGTGATCCACATTACGTATGCCGCGGTGATGGCCAGCCCGCCGCCGACAATCAGCAGTCGGGACCACCACAGCGACGAGCGCACTCTCTCGTCCGATTGCTTCTGCTCTGTAGTGGAGGGGCGGAACATCCACCCGGCGACATTGATCAGGGTGAAAGGGAAGAGCACCCACCACAACGCAGAGGCTCGGCTCCCCGACGTGAGGCGCCCCCATTCGTACGCCTCGGTTGCCCGGGACCCGGGCTCATCGGGTCTGTAGAACCCTGCGAGCTCATCACCGGCGGTCTGGGTCACCCGGCCACCGAGGATCTCCTCGGCGGTTGCTCCACCGACACCCCTGATCTCCAGCACGACGGACTTCGCCAATTATCCCTCCGGTGTCGCCGTCTCGAGTCTATCGGCGGCGATGGTGGCCTGGAGGTTGGACCATGGGCACGGGGCCGATCAGGAGACTTCTGCGTGCTGCCACCAGGCGGCCGTTGCCCAACCGGCGGCGACGACGGTGATCGGTACCAGCAACAGCTGGATGGTGTTGATTGTGGGGATGCCATCGGCGCCCGCCATGGCAAACAGTCCGGGCGATGCATAAGGGAACCAGCCACCGGTGCCGAACAGGACCGCGACCTGTGCCGCCATGGTGAGGAGGATGATGGCGCCGATTGCGGGCAGATAGCCTCGGCCGACGCTGGCAACCAGCCCGACCGTCAGGGCGATGATGGTTGTCAGCACCCCGGCAAGACCGAGACGTGCCAAGCCGGGCCAGGAGGTCCACATCGCCGAGCGGGCCGACGTTGGCGATGAGCCCGGTCGCAACCGAGGTTGCCAGCAGCAGGACAGTCAGCATGCATCCCCAGGCGGCGAGCACGAGGAACTTGGCTGTGGCGATTGCACGTCGGGATACCGGGAGGGCGAACAGGGAGGGGAACGTGTGCTCGGCGTGTTCCCGGCCGAATGCCCATGAAACGACCACCCCAGGGCCGATGAAGAGCGTGACCGCCGCGATTTGAGCGAGCAGATTCAGATAGCCGTCCCACCCCTCGCCGGTGACCATCGCTTCTGCCTTGGCGCCAAGGGCTCCACTCATGTTGCCAGACGCAGCGGCGACAAAACCGAGACACAGCGGAGGGACGAGCAAGACGACGAGCAGCGTTGTTGTCCACACCACTGGCGAGTGGCGGATCTTGAGCATCTCGACCTTGATCGCCCGCCTCATGCTGCGCCCAGCTGTTGGTCGATCCCGTAGACCCTGTCGAAGAACTGCTGTTCGAGATCGACTCCACCAGGGTCGAGGGCGCCAACGACTCTGCCGCGATGGAGCATTGTGATGCGGTGGGCCACCCGGGCGAGCTGGTCGAGGTGGTGGCTCGATACCAATACCGCGGTGCCGCGAGCAGACGTGGTTCGCAGCAGATCACGGATGAAAACGACGCCGGCAGGGTCGAGGGCGTTGGCCGGCTCATCGAGGACGAGAATCGACGGCTCGTGGATGACCGCCGAAGCCAGGCCGAGTCGCTGCCGGTTGCCCAGTGAGAGTGCCCGTGACCTCTTGTACTCCCACCGGGAGATCTCGAAATCGGCGAGCATCTGATCGACGGCGGCATCGATGTGATCCTCGGCGAGACCGTGCAGCAGAGCCGCGGCCCTGAGGTTCTGTCGAACCGTCAATTCCGGGTATGCGAACGGGGTCTCGATGAGGCATCCCACCTGCGCCCAGACTTCGGGCGTTGCGTTCTGGGCATCCTGGCCGCCGATCATGGCGATACCCGAAGTTGGTCGAACCATGCCGAGCAGCATCCGCATCAGGGTGGTCTTGCCAGCGCCGTTGAGGCCCACGATGGCGTGGATCTCTCCGGAGACGACCTCAAGGTCGATACCAGAGACCGCTTCATCGTCCCCGTACCTCTTGACCAGATTGCGGGCTTCCAGCGGGGCGGTCTCAGACATCGGAGCCTCCCAGGTAGTCGACGGCGAACCGGACGCGATCACCAAGAGAGCCGGAGTCTTCGTCCTGACCCCAATCGATCAGCGCCGCCATCATCGCCCCCATTACGGCACCGGTGGCAACCCGCGCCTCGAGAGGGGAGACACCGGTCTTCTCCAGGGCAGCGATGATGACTCTCTCCGTCTCACGGTTGTTCGCCCAGGCTGCCGCGATCATGTTGTCATGCTCGGTGAGGATGCGGAGGCGAGCTCGGGTGATCTCATCGTCCGGCTCATCGACGTGTTCCCATGCGGTGAGCAGGCCAAGGCGGATCCTCTCGATGGCAGGCAGGCCGGGGTCGGTCGGCGGCTACCATTTCACCGATGACCGGGTCGTAGGGGTCGTCGAGGAGCACCGACACCTTGGTGGGGAAGTGGCGAAAGAATGTCATGTGGGAAACTCCGACGGCGGCCGCGATCTCTTCAACCGTGACGGTGTCGTAGCCGCGGGCGGCGAACAGCCGCACCGCTGCTTCCTGGAGACGTCTCTTCGTTTGTTCTGCTCGCGACATGAGACAGATGTTAGTCACTAACATTTGTGGCAGCAAGAGTTTCGTGTCGTCTGCCAGCTTCAGACGTTTTGGCTGCACCCGCGGCGGGTAGACACCTGCCAAAGGAGAACCGGGTCATCTGCCGGCCTTCGATCATGATCGATCAGATAGCCTCACATTCATTTATCGGTGACTGTCATGGTTCGGCGTTGATCGCCGACGATGGTTGCATCGATTGGTGCTGTCTGCCGCGATTCGATTCACCAAGCTGCATGGGCGCCATCCTCGACCCCGAAATTGGCGGCTTCTGGCGTCTCGCCCCGAATAATGCGGCCGGTACCACCCGGCGCTACCTCGATAGGACTCTGGTCCTGGAGACGACGCATGTCACCGACAGCGGTGTAGTCAGGGTGATCGATTGCATGGTCATGCCCCCTTCTGCCGACCGTCATCGGATCGTGAGGGTCATCGAGGGTGTTTCGGGAACGGTCCCGATGCGGACCACGTTCGCACCCGCATTTGCCTACGGGGCGGTCAAGCCGTGGATCAGGCAACACGCCTCCGACATCTTCAGCGCGGTTGGAGGCTGCACCGGGCTGGTCATCAAGAGTGACCTGCCGCTGCGCCAGGATGGTCCACACCGGCTCGTAGGAGCGGCCGACGTGGCCGCCGGAGATCATTTCCTCGTCGCGCTCGACTATGCGGCGCCTGCAGCTATCGATCCCGATGTCGTGCCGGAGTCACTCGGCTCAGAACAGGATGTCGAGGAGACAATCGAATGGTGGCGTGGCTGGGTCGACCGTGGCAAGGCAACGGACCCGGGAGCGATTCGCTCGGCAATCATTCTCAAGGCGATGTGCTTCGAGCCGACGGGGGCGATGGTGGCGGCACCGACGACCAGTCTTCCCGAGCACTTGGGTGGTGAGCGAAATTGGGATTACCGCTTCACCTGGATTCGTGACTCCGCATTCACAGCAAGAGCGTTGCTGGAGCTCGGCTTCGACGAGGAGGCCACGGCCTACCGCAAGTTCATCGAGCGCACCACCGCAGGAAGCGCCGAAGACGTACAACCCCTCTACGGCCTCTCGGGTGAGATTCGCGTCAACGAGTACGAGATCGAGAACCTCGCAGGATTTCGAGCATCACAACCGGTACGTGTCGGGAACCGGGCTTACGGCCAGCGACAGCTCGATGCCTATGGTTCCGTGCTCGAGCTCGCCTGGCGCTGGCACATGGAAGGAACGCGCCCTTCCGGCATCTACTGGAGCTTCCTGAAGGAGCTCGTCGAGCACATCCGTGAGAATTGGGACCAACCGGATCGTGGCATCTGGGAGACCAGGGGTGAGCCGCTGCATTTTGTCCACTCCAAGGCCATGGCCTGGTCCGCCGTCAAAATCGGGATCGAGCTTGCCGAGCAATTGGACGAGGAAGCGCCGATCGAGGTGTGGACTAGATCACTAGACGAGATCCGCGCCGCCGTCGAGTCTGATGGCTATGACGAGCGTCGCGGGATCTTCAAGCGGGCGTTTGACGATGATGGCGTCGATGCGTCCCTGCTGCTCCTTCCCTGGGTGGAATTTGTGGACTTCGACGATCCGAGGATGATCCGGACGACAGACGCCATCATGGAAGATCTCGGCCAGGATGGATTGATACGCCGCTATTCGGCAGCCGATGGTCTCGCAGGAGACGAGGGAGTATTCATCGCTTGTTCCTTCTGGCTGGTGGAGTGTCTCGCTCGCCAGGGGAAGACAGCGCGCGCTCGTGAGGTGTTTGACCGGGTGATGGCAACAGCCAACGACATCGGGCTATTCAGCGAGGAGTACGACACGCGTCACCAAGAACAACTCGGCAACTTTCCCCAGGCGCTGAGCCATCTCTCTCACATCACATCTCTGCGTGCACTGAACGAGGCGGAGCGTACAGCGGCCGGAGCTGAGCGTCAGGGCCGCCATACCCCGAGCGCATAGCCGCCGTCGACATCTATGACCGCACCTGTCACCCATTCGGCCGCATCCGAGATGAGGAACGAGACCACGGACGAGATGTCCGTTCCCTTGCCCACGGCTTCGAGCGCCTGGATGTGGGGCACCCGCTGTTTCATTGCCTCGGCTTCCTCGGCCTCTGTCGATCCCCGCAGTTCAGACGGGACAATGCCCGGGCCGCACCACATTCACCCGGATCTTGCGGGGGCCGAGATCACCGGCCAGTGCGAGCGACATCGCTTCGACGGCACCTTTGGTGGCCACGTACCCGAAGCGGAATCGAGGAGCTCTGGTCACCACGGTGGATCCGAGGTTGACGATCGATCCGCCATGCATCTTCAGATAGGGGAGTGCGGCTCTCGTGTATAGATAGGGGCCGATGACGTTGGTCCGTAGCATTGTCTCGAAGTCTTCCTGTCGGAGCTCCTCGATCGGACCCGGGACTTCCATCCCGGCGTTGTTGACCAACGCATCGACACCACCGAACTGATCTGGCCGCAAGTTGCATGGTCGCCGCGGCGTCGGTGTCGCTGGTGGCGTCGGCCTGGATGATGCGGATCTCACCGGGAGCGTCACGGAGTCCTGCGGCAAGTGCCTCGAGACGGTCGAGGCGCCGGGCCGTGGCGGTGACCCTGGCGCCGGCAGCGACGAGATGGCGGGTTATGTGGGCTCCCAGACCGCTGCTTGCCCCGGTTACGACGACGGACTTGTTCATAAATGGTCTCCTCGCTTGGCTTGCGCCTACTGTCGACGGTATTATCGATAAACGATTATCAAGGGACGGATCATGGTAAGCACCTTTCATCATGCCCACATCAAGTCAAAACATCCGAGGGAGACTGCACAGTGGTGGGCGGACATGTTCGGGGCCACGATCGTTCCCGAGTTCTGGCTCGGCTCGATGCTGTTTACACCGGTCGAGCTCGACGGAACCCGTATCAACATCACCGGGCATCCACCCGAGGTGGCGGCCACGATGGCGGAACCGCAGCCGATCCCATACTGGGGTCTGGAGCACTTCGGCGTAGAGGTCGATGACATGGATGCGATCCTGGCCCGCTTCGAAGAGCAAGGATTCAAGGTCTATGTGCGGCGACCGGGACCGAGGGCTACGAGATTGCGTTTGTCGATGCTCCGGACGGTGTCGTGCTGGAGTTGCTCTGCGCCATGGAAACGACATGACCCACCGGCCGGGAGCGTAGAGATTGAAGCGACTCAGCGACTTCACATATCACGAGCCTGTGTCGCTTGACGAAGCGATCGCCGACCTTGCTGCCGCGGGCGGAGAGCGGCAGGGTAATTGCAGGTGGCACCGACTTGATCGTCGACATGAAGATGGGGCGAATGACGCCAACGTGCTGTTGTCAACATCAAGGGGATTCCCGATCTCGCCGGGATCGAGGACACAGACGGCGGGATTCGGATCGGAGCACTCACAAAAGTGACCCTGGTTGGAGAGTCCACCTTGATTGCAGCTCGTCATCCCGCCATATCGCAGGCCGCCTCCATCCTCGCCTCACCACCGGTGCGTGCCCTTGCCACCGTCGGTGGCAACGTCGGCCGTGCGTCACCCGCGTCTGACCTGGGCCCTGCGCTCATCGTCAGCGAAGCCATAGCCAGCGTCGTCGGTAGCGATGGAGCCCGCGACTATCTGGTCGAAGACTTGTATGCAGGCCCGGGCGCCACCATTCTCGGCGACACGGACATCATCACCTCGTTCTTCATCCCCAACCCACCGATTCGTTTTGGGTCCGCCCACGCCAAAGTCGGCAAGAGGGGTAGCGGCACGGACATAGCCGTTGCCGGGGTATGCGGCGAGCATTGAGCTCGGCGAGGAAGGGAAGTCGATCGATTGTCGTCATCGCCCTTGCTTCACTTGGCCCGACGCCGATGCGGGCGCAGACAGCCGAAGCGGTGTTGCGCGGCAAAACCATCTCGGCAGAGCTGATCGCGTCCGCCGCCAGCGCCGCGGGCTCTGATGCAAGGCCAATCGGTGACATGCGAGCCAGCGCCGGCTACCGCACGACGCTTGCCGAGGTACTGGCCAGGCGGGTGCTCACGGCTGCCGTCGCGCTCTGCCGGTGCGGAGGTCACAGCATGACGAGGTCAATCACCACCAATGTCAACGGCCAGGATCTTCATCTCGAGGTGGATCCGACGCTGACCCTCCTCGAAGTACTGCGCGAGAACTTGTTTCTCACCGGGACCAAGGAAGGTTGCGGTGTCGGTGAATGCGGCACTTGCGTCGTACTGATCGACGGGGAGCCCGTCACCTCTTGTCTCGTCCTCGCCGGGGACGCCGATGGGCACTCGATCGAGACCGTTGAAGGTCTTGCGGAGGACGGCGAGTTGACTGCGGTTCAGGAGGCCTTCGTGAACACGGGTGCTTTCCAATGCGGATTCTGCACTCCGGCGATGGTGCTGACGGCAACAGCACTACTGCGAAAGGGCGGTACGCCAGACGCCGAGGAAATCAAAACCGCGCTCGGTGGGGTACTTTGCAGATGCGGCGCATATCCGAAGATCGTCGCGGCAGTATCCGAAGCAGTGGGAGTGGATGTATGACTGGGTACGTGGGGACAAGAGCGCCGCGAGTCGATTCCGCAGACAAGGTAACCGGGCGTGCCGTGTATTCGGTGGACGTGAACCTCCCCGGAATGTTGCATGGCGCTGTTCTCCGAAGCCGTTACGCACACGCCCGAATCGTTTCCATCGATATCTCGAAAGCTCTCACCTCGCCGGGTGTCCATGCGATCGTCACCGGAAAGGACTTTCCCTTCAAATTCGGTGCGGCCATCGAGGATCAACCCTTTCTCGCCGTCGATCGGGTTCGCTACGTTGGCGAACCGGTGGTTGCCGTTGCGGCGGCGACCGAGCGCGATGCCCAGCGTGCCCGTGACCTCATCCGCATCGACTACGAGGAGCTCCCGGTCGTGGCCGATGTGTGGGCGGCACTTGCCCCCGATGCTCCGTTGGTCCACCCCGACCTTCACACCTACAAGCGCGGCGGCGGCGAGATCGTGCCTCACACGAACATCAACACGCTGTATCGGCACAGCCGGGGCGATCTCGAACGGGGGTTTGCCGCCGCCGATCTCATCGTCGAGGGTGAGTACTCGGTGCATGCACTGAGCCACGTCGCTCTGGAGGTTCATGCGTCGATCGCCCAGTACGATCCCAACACCGGCGGGTACACGCTGTGGGTTTCGACCGATCGACCTTTCTTCCTACGCAAGACACTCACAGACGGGCTCGGTCTCGACAGCAGTCAGGTCCGGCTCAAGGTGACCCAGGTTGGAGGCTCGTTCGGTGGCAAGGGTGTACCGATCTCTGAGGCGATCGCAGTCGCTCTCGCTCGCAACGTCGGAGGTCGGCCGGTCCGGGTCGAATTGACGCGGGAGGAGGATCTTATTGCGTCCCAGCTCCGGGTGCCGGCAATCATGAAGCTGAAGACCGGCGTGACCCGGGATGGCATCTTCACCGCCCGGCAAGCCGAGGTCTTGTGGGACAGCGGGGCCTACACCGCATACACGGTGGGAGTCGCCATCCGGGGCTCGCAGACGATCATCGGTCCCTATCGGATTCCCAACATCGAGATCCTGTCGCGCCAGGTGTACACGAACAAGCAGATCACCGGCTCATACCGCGGTTATGGGACCACCCAGGTCACATTCGCATGCGAGACCCAGATGGATGAGATCGCAACGAAGCTCGCCATCGACCCCGTCACGATTCGTCTCCAGAATGGCTACGAAGAGGGCGACGCCTATATCAACGGGCAGATCATGCACAGCGTCGGGCTGCGCGAGACGATCGAGCGCGCCAGTGCCGAGATTGGTTGGGGCTCCGTCGACCGGGAACCCGCCCCGCACCTGCGCCGGGGCAAAGGCATTGCGACGATGATCAAGCCGACGATGACTCCGTCGAGCTCCAATTGCATAATCAACATGGAAGCCGATGGCCGCGTTTCGGTCGTCAGTGCCGCTCCGGAGATCGGGGCAGGCCAGGACACCGTGCTTGCGCAGATGGCAGCGGACGCCATCGGCGTGCCGTTGGCCGATGTCGCAGTTCGCGAGACCGACACTGCCCTGACTCCGTACAACGGCCCGGTGGCGTCGAGTCGCACCACCTATCACATGGGTAACGCCATCGTCGCTGCCGCCGCAGAGATTCGAGAAAAGCTGTTCGACATGGCCGCAGCCCACTTTGAGGTCGATCCGGGCGAGTTGACGATGCGTGACGCGGTTATCTACGACACCAACGACGCACCCGTTGTCACTCTCGTGGATCTGCTGGCGAAGTACTCGTCGGAGGTGTATTCGTTGACCGCCGGTGGGCGCTATTCGTCGGCCGAGTCGCCGTTGCTGAAGGCCGACCCGGGTCAAGAGTGGATCAGCAGCATCTTCTGGATGCTATGTACACAGGCGGCAGAGGTCGAGGTCGACATCGAGACCGGTGTAGTTCGTGTGATCAAGGTGGCGGCCGCCGCCGATGTCGGCAAGGCCATCAACCCCATGACCTGCGAGCAGCAGATCGAAGGGGGAGTGATCATGGGCGTTTCCAACGGGCTCTTCGAAGATTTCAAGTTCGACAACGGGCGAATTCAGAACGGAAGCCTCGCCGATTACAAGGTCGCCACCATTCTCGACATCCCCGAGATCACGTCGATCCTCGTTGAGTCGGTGCACGACGAAGCGCCCTTTGGCGCCAAGGGGATTGCGGAGCCCGCCGCTGCGGCGACACCGCCAGCGATCGCAAACGCGCTGTTTGATGCCGTCGGTATCCGGATCACGGATCTACCGATTACGCCTGAGAAGGTGTTGGCGGCGCTTGCTATCAAGCAAACACAAGTCACGGAGAAGTAGTGAGCCGGTAGGGACAAACCCCCGGCCGGGCAATAGCGAAGGAGCAAGGATGTTGAAGGTTGCCCAGGTTGGGCTCGGATGGTGGGGCAGTCAGGTCACCTCTGTCCTCGAGGACAGTGACAAAATCGAGGTCGTGTGTGGTGTTGACCCGTCACCCGAGATGGCAGAGCGCTTTACGAGCGAGCATGGTCTTCCGGTCTACTCCGACTACCAGCAGGCGCTCGATGACCCCGATATCGAAGGCGTGATTCTCACCATCCCGCATCGACTCCACGAGCAAGCGGTGATTCAGGCGGCCGCCGCCGGCAAGCAGATCTTCTGCGAGAAGCCGCTCGCGCTGACCGAGGCAAGTGCAGTCAGAATGGTCCGGGCTTGTGACGAGGCCGGTGTGACCATGGGCATCGGCCATGAGCGTCGCTTTGAGCCTGCATGGGAAGAGATCAAACGTATGGCTGATGCCGGCGAGTTCGGCACCATCATCCACATGGAGGCGCATTGGAGCCATGATCGTTGGCTCAACATGGCGGCGGACAACTGGCGGGGTAGCAAGGAAGAGGCTCCGGCCGCCGGGTGGACCGGGATGGCCGTGCATTTGAGCGACATGATGCTCAGCCTGGTCGGCAACGCAGCTGAGGCTCAGGCATACGTCGAGAAGCGAATCCTGGTCATTCCCACCGGTGACGTGGTTTCGGCCCACCTCAAGTTTGCCGATGGCACTACCGGCTACATCGCGGCGCTGTCGGCAACACCGGACTACGCCCGATTTGCCGTCTACGGCAGCCACGCATGGGCCGAGGCTCGGGAGACCCAGCATGTCGACCCGGGCGGCACAACTCAATTCTTCGTGCGTCGCCGCGGCGATACCGAGCAGACGCGAACGGACTTCGAGCCCGCAAGCCCGGTCAAGGCCGGTTACGAGCACTGGGCCGATGCAGTGGCAGGGCGGGTCGAATATCGTTTCAACAACGCGGAACGTCTCGGCAACGTTGCCATCCTCGAGGCGGTGGTGAAGTCGGCCGATTCTGGGAAGCCGGAACCGGTCACGCAATACTCGTAGATCTGGCTAATCCTGAGCGGGATGAGCGGGACCTGGGAATGGTCCCGCTCATCTGTTGGCGGGTTGCGCCCGGGGGAGCATGGTGCGGCATCTTGCTGTTCAACCACCAGATGATTTGGAGTTGACCGGCCCGAGTTTCGTCCGTAGTCTATGGGTGATCGATTATCGAGGATCGTCTTGTATCGGAGTCGTGGATTGCTAGAAACGCCGATTTCATTGGCTAGCAAGGTGAATGACCAACCATGGCCGCTTGGCGACCTATCGATCGTCGGACCCGGGTCGCCACGGCCAACCTCCAATATCAGGCGTGTCTTGTCGCGTCTGGCTCGGGATTGTCATCGGACGGCTGGGGGACCCGAGATAAAGGGGGCTCCTCGGTGACTTTGGGCCTTCGTTGGCCATCGGAAACGCACGCCGGACAGGAAGGAGATTTGCCGAATGGCAGATACCAGCAAGGTTGTCGCTCAGTTCTTGGGTGACGAGAGCTTTCCCATCGAATGGGCAAGTGAGAAAGAAAAGGATCTCTTCTGGGTCTACGACGACCTGCATTGCCCCCGGCCCGTGTCGCCGATGTACGACGACATTGCCAACTGGGTGATGACCTGCGATCACATGTTCCGCAGGTTCGGCACCCCGTTTGCGTCGGACTGGATCAAGAAAGTCGTTAATGGCTACTTGTACACGGCTGCAGTCCCGTGTGACCCGGACATGGCCGTTCCGTCGACCGAGTTCGGCAACGTCTACTACCCGCGGGTTCCCAAGGATGATCCCGAGTATGCGGCGAAGATCGGCGCGTATCTGGGTGCAGTGCTCCCGGTCTACGGCGAGAACTTCCCGGACTGGTGGCACGGGCGTCTCGTTCCGGAGATGGCCAGGAACCTGGCATACCTCGAGGAGAAGATCGACGACTGGGAGAACATCTCGCTCATGGAATGGGCGGTAGTTCTCGAAGATGCGATCGATATCCTCGATCGGCACTGGAAGATCCACTGGATGCTCAACTTCGCCCAGCTGTCATCGACATTGGCGCTTCGCGGGACACTTGGAGCAGCGCTCGGTGGTGAGGACAAGATCACCAAGAAGCACGAGGAGATCCTTGGTCGTCTGCAGAACTCGAGCTCGGACCGGAACTGGGATGCCATCGCGGTGCTGGTCGGTCTCAAGGATCAGGTCAAGGGCAGCGAGGTATTGCAGGCTGCGTTCCAGGCCGAGAACGGTGCCGCCATTCTGGCCGGACTCAAGACGACGGCCGAGGGCCAGAAGTTCATCGATGAGGGCCTCGCAGGCTACCAGCGTGAGTTTGGCTGGCACGCCGTGTGGAGCCACGAGTTCATCTACCCGTCGCGTTTTGAGACACCGGAGCCGGTGCTCGA
Organism: uncultured bacterium; assembly: GCA_963777645.1. Classification (GTDB taxonomy): domain Bacteria; phylum Actinomycetota; class Acidimicrobiia; order Spongiisociales; family UBA5794; genus JAAETI01. The sequence goes on from CAVZRA010000003.1 coordinate 209,354, forward strand.
CGTCATCAAGGGCTATCTGGACTCAGACTACGACCACAAGCCGATCGTCGCCGAGCTCGCCGAGGACATCAAGCGGGCAGCAGAAGAGCTGCTCGAAGGGATCCCCGACGGCGAAGCCAAGGAAGCGCTGCGGGCAGCAAACGCCATCAACCTCAAGATGGCGCCGCTCACCCCCGACCACCACTTCTACATCGATCAGGGCACCCACCAGCACACGCGGGTGGTGCTGATTCGTATCGGACAGAGACTGGTCGAAATGGGCGCTCTCACCGAGCCGGACGACACGATCTACCTGAAGTACAACGAGCTGCGCTACTTGATGGGCGACCCGGAGAACTTCGATGCCAAGAGCATCGTCGCTCAGCGGCGTGCCGAGCGGGCCGAAAACGAGAAGATCCGTCCCCCGGACTTCATCGGTACCGCAACCGAAGACCAGCTGCAGTTCCCGTATCTGAACCTGTGGGGCTTCCCCGAGAAGCTCGGTTTCGATACGACCACCAAGGGCAGGGTCGAAGGTCTTGCCGTGTCTCCGGGTGTTGTCGAGGGCATCGCCAAGGTCGTTTCCTCTCCTGCGGAGTTCGACCAGGTCAAGTCCGGCGACATTCTCGTTTGCCAGATGACCAACCCGGCGTGGACACCGTTGTTCGCCATCATCGGCGGCATCGTCTGTGATGCAGGCGGCATGGTGGCGCACCCGGCCGTCATGGCTCGCGAGTTCGGGATTCCGGGCGTAACCGGAACCGGTGTCGCCACCCGTGAGATCAAGACTGGTGACCGGCTGCGTGTCGACGGCAGCAATGGTGTCGTCGAGATCCTCTAGAAGCGACTACTAGCTGCAAGAGGCCCGGGTCGTGATACTCGACCCCGGGCCTCTGCATTTGTCATGCAAACGGACGATCAGCTCCGTGGTGGCCAGGGACTGTGAGGACCCACCGATGCGGAGCTCGAAGACACCTGGCTCAACGACTCTGTCCATGTCTCGGTTGAGAAGCGATAGCGCCTCGGCCGTGATCGGGATTGTCACCACAGCCGTCTCTCCCGGTTCGAGATGAACCGACCTCAACCCACACAGCGATTGGATCGGGCGCGTCACCGACGCAACTCGATCGCGGACGTAGCATTGGACGATCTCAGCACCGGCCCGCGTTCCTGTGTTGGTGAGGTCGATGCTTACCGCGCCCGTCTCGCCGGATCCTATGACGGCGGGATCGGCAACCGGGGTCCCGTATTCAAATGTGGTGTAGGAGAGCCCATGGCCGAATGGGAACAGCGGTTGCGTCGAATCGAACAGGTTGCAGCGCTGTATGGATGGCCTGTCTCTGTAGGTGGTCGGGGTGCGACCGACATGACCCGACAGCGTTGTCGCCAGCTCTCCGGATGGGTTGGCATCCCCGAAGAGCAGCGCGGCTAGCGCCTTGCCGCCTTCCTGGCCCGGGTATCAGATCTGGAGCGCGGCTTCGCAGTGACTCGCCACAGGCCTGAGGTCCAGAGGTCGTCTGCCCATCACGACTGCGATGGTCGGGGTTCCGGTAGCGGTAACTCTCGATGAGCTGTACCTGGGCGCCGGGGAGCTCGAGCGACGCGCGGTCCCCTAGATGATCCGACGCCCATGCTTCTCGTGCTGTTGCCTCATTGCCGCCGATCACCAGGACCGTCGCATCGGCTTGCGCCGCAAGGTCATGGGCTAGCTCTATGCGCTCTATCTGAGCCGCAGGATCAGACAGGTATACCTCGTCAGCCCACCAGGCTGCCGCTCCCTGGGCTCCCTCGCTGATCTGGCAGCCTTTGGCATATGTCACGCGGGCGGTACCGATCCGGTCACGAATACCCTCGAGGATGGATGCCCCTCGCCCACTCTCCCTGGAGTAGCCGCCCAGATGCAGGTCGGCAGCGTTTGGCCCGATGACTGCCAAGGTTGACAGTCGATCTGGATCCAATGGGAGCACCGAGCCGTCGTTCTTGAGCAAGGTGGCGGAACGAATCGCCGCCTCGAGCGCGAGTTGTCGGTGTTTCTCATTGTTGAGGATCAGTGGCGCAAGGTCGGCGTCGACCCGGGGTATCTCATCTAGGAGCCCCAGGCGCTGCTTTGCCATAAGCACCGCGTGCACGGCACGATCAATCAGGTCCACAGTGATCTGTCCCGATCGGGCCTGATCTACCAGCGAATCGAAGCAACGTCCCTCCGGGACCTCACAATCGACACCGGCGCGGATCGCTATCCGGGCGGCTTCCTCTTGGTCGGCTGCGACATGGTGCTCGTCAACCAACTGGGCAACGCCAAAGCTATCAGAGGTGACCATTCCTTCGAATCCCCATTCGGTGCGGAGGGATGGCCATGTGGCCGTGTAGATCCTCCTCGTTGAACAGGGCAGGGATACCCAGACGGGTCCCGACTATCAGGGCGTCTTGGATGGCGTTGGCCAGCTGAGCGGCGGCGGCAGGCTCGAGCCGCTGCGATGGTCGTCCCAGCCGACCGATTCCGTTCGGATGACGGCGGACGAGTTCTGCGGCAGCGTCGCCCGCAACCGCGTCGAGCAGCCAGGGCACGTTCGGAAGTCCGCGCTATGCACGAGAGTTGCGCTACCTTTTCCTCGAGCGTCATATCGGCGAGGATCTGCGTCGCGCGGTGCGGTCTCAGGGCGGATTGAGCCAGGTCGGGAGGAGAGACCCACATCCACTCGACTTTCGCAGATTATCGTGATATTCTCGATAATCGATTATTTAGGGCGAAGGTGACACCCATCAACCGGAGGAGTGCGACATGACCAAGCGACTCAAGTACCTAGTCGGTGGAGAGTGGAAGGACACGACCAGTGGGTCCTACTACGAGATCACAGACAGCAGCACCGGCGAGGTGATGGCCGAGGCTCCCCGGTGCACCGCCGAAGAGGTAGATGCTGCCGTTGAGGCCGCCGCCGCTGCGTTCCCCGGCTGGCGGGACACCCCGCTGACCAAGCGGGTACAGGTCATGTTCAAGATGAAGATGCTGCTCGAGGACAGGCTGCACGACCTGTCCAAGCTCCTCGCTACCGAGATGGGTAAGACGTATAACGAGGCGCGGGGAGACGTGCTGAAGGCGATCGAGGTCGTTGAGCTCGCCTGTGCCCTCCCGGTGACGATGCAGGGCGATTCCCTGATGAACGTGTCCGAGGGTTACGACACCGTCACATTCCGGGAGCCCCTCGGCGTCTTCGCCGGCATCGTCCCATGGAACTTCCCGGCGATGATCCCGATGGGTTGGATGTCTCCACTGGCGATCACAACCGGCAACACATTCGTGCTCAAGGCTGCATCGTTCGTCCCGCAGACGGCGATGGCGATTGCCGAGCTGTATGCGGAGGCAGGCCTTCCGCCGGGTGTCTTCAATCTCGTCACCTGCTCTCGCCATGAGGCCGAGCGCTTGCTGGTCCATCCCAAGGTGCAGGGTGTCAGCTTTGTCGGCTCCACCGAGGTCGGGCGTCACATCTATTCAACCGCAGCTGCAAGTGGCAAGCGGGTGCAGGCGTTGACCGAAGCGAAAAATCACGCTCTCATCATGAGAGATGCACCTATTCGGGCCACCGCACAGCGAATCATCAACTCCGCCTTCGGCTGTGCCGGGGAGCGATGCATGGCGCTGCCTGTGATCGCCGTCGAGGAGGAGATAGCCGACGAGCTGGTGGCGACCATTGCCGAGCTGGCCAGGGACCGCAAGATCGGCCCGGCCTACGACGAAGACACCGACATGGGCCCGCTTGTCAACGCAGGGCACAAGGAGTTTGTGCTCAAGTGGATAGACAAGTCGATCGAGGAAGGCGCCGAGCTAGTGCTCGATGGCCGTGACCTCAAGGTCGAAGGGTTCGAGAACGGCTTCTTTGTTGGCCCGACAGTGTTCGACAAAGTGACCCCCGAAATGGAATGTGGCAAGCGCGAGGTCTTTGGACCGGTGCTCTACATCAAGCGAGTATCGAGCTTTGACGAGGGTGTCGAGCTGATCAACTCCAGTGAGTTCGCAAACGGGGCGTCGATCTTCACTCAGAGTGGCTACTACGCCCGTGAGTTTGCCCGTCGTATCGACGCAGGCATGGTCGGGGTCAACGTCGGAATCCCGGTTCCGATCTCGGTGTTCCCGTTCAGCGGGCACAAGAGCAGCTTCTTCGGCGACCTTCATGTGATGGGCCGCGATGGGGTGATGTTCTACACCGAGACCAAGGCAGTCACCAGCTTCTGGTTCAATGAGGAAGCACTGAAGGGTGACAAGGTCGGTACCTGGGAAGGGACCATCACCAGGACCTGACGCAAGACAAGCCACCGCCCACGGATCCCCCTCCCCGTGGCGATGCAGGATCCCGGGCCACGCCCTTGCGATAGAGCGTGGCCCGGGATCTCTTTTGTCAACGGAGCCCGTCAGACGACTCGTCAGCCGAGCATCCTTGTCACGGAGTCGACGATCCTCGGCACCGAGGGTATTGCCAGGTCCTCGAGGCCACCTTCCGCTGGTAGCGGGATATGAGGTGTGGTCACCCGAATGATCGGGCCGTCGAGGTCCCAGAACGCTTCCTCAGCGACGATCGACGAGACTTCGGCACCCCAACCGACCAGGCGCGGGTTCTCCTCGACCGTCGCCAGTCGTGAAGTCTTGGCGACGGAATTGAGAATCGTCCTGGTATCGAGCGGGACCAGCGACCGCAGGTCGACCACCTCGGCCGAGACACCTTCTGCTGCCAGCTCGTCTGCGGCCGCAACCGCCTTGCGCACCATCGCGGCGAGGGCGACGATGGTCACGTCGGTGCCCTCACGCACCACGCGCGCGGTGCCGAGCGTGTCGACGATCTCGCCGTCGGGTACCTCGCTCTTCTCAGCGAACAGGACCTTGTGCTCGAAGACGACGACCGGGTTGGGGTCCCGCACCGCGGCTGCAATGAGACCAACGACATCTGCGGAATTCGAGGGAGCGACCACCTTCAATCCGGGAACGGCCATCGCCCAGTTCTCCAGGCTCTGGGAGTGCTGACCGCCAAAGCGGGCCCCACCACCGTTTGCGGTGCGAATCACCAGCGGCAACCTCACCTGGCCACCGGTCATATAGCGTGTCTTGGCGATCTGGTTGGTGACGATGTCCCAGCACGTTGCCAGGAAATCGCTGAACATGAGCTCGCCGACCGGGATCAGCCCGTTCATGGCGGCGCCCATGATCATGCCTGTAATAGCTTCTTCGGAGATCGGGGTGTCGCGGACCCGCTGCGGTCCGAAACGCTCGTAGAGGCCAACGGTTGTCTTGAAGACACCACCCGCCTTGGCGACGTCCTCGCCGATGAGCACTACCCGCTCGTCGCGTTCCATCTCCTGGGCGAGGCCGCGGGCGACTGCGTCGCGATAGCTCAATTCCGCCATGATGAACCTCCATCAGCCCAGACATCTGTCATCAGAATCGACGGGTCGGGAGGAGGAGTGTCCCTCGACACCTCTGTCGCCCCGTCTACCTCTGCAAGCGCGGCGGTCTCGATGGCGTCCAGATCATCCGCAGGTACCCCGAGTCCTGCCAGTCGATCCCGATAGATCTTGATGGGGTCGCGGTCGAGCCACTGTTTGACTTCGTCGTCGGGGCGGTACTTGCCCGGGTCGGCACGGGAGTGACCCTTGTGCCGGTAGGTGAGTGCCTCGATGAGTGACGGGCCTTCACCACGTCTGGCACGCTCGAACGCGGTGACAGCAACCTCATAGACGGCGTCGGCATCATTGCCGTCGACGATGATCCGCTCCAGACCATAGGCTGAGGCACGATCTGCCGCCGGATGCTCGACCGCGATTACGTCGCCGATCGGCGTGTATTCCATGTAGAGGTTGTTCTCGCACACGAAGACCACCGGCAGATTCCAGACCGCGGCGATGTTGAGGGCCTCGTGAAACGCCCCGATGTTGGTTGTGCCGTCACCAAAGAAGCAGGCTGTTACCTGATCGGTGCCGCGCATCTGCGCTGCCCATGCGGACCCGGCCGCAACGGGGAGATGGGCACCGACTATGGCGTACGAGCCCATGGCGCCCTTGGTCACGTCTGTCAGGTGCATCGATCCGCCCTTACCGGCACAGATGCCGTTGGCGCGACCCATCAACTCACCCATCATCGGGCCCATCGGCGCACCTCGAAGCAGGGTGTGGTTGTGGCCCCGATAGGTGCAATAGGTCATGTCGTCGGGGCGCATTGCGACCGCAAAGCCGGCTGCTACCGCTTCCTGGCCGAGACCGAGGTGTGTGGTTCCCTTCACCAATCCCTGCATGAACAGGTCGTAAGCACGTTGCTCGAAGTATCGAGCACGGACCATCCCTTCATAGAGAGCGAGCCTCGTATCACGGGTTATCTCCATATCAAAGCCTCCTGGCTGTGATTTTACGGATGATTCTCGACTTCCTGGGGGTATGGATTTTCGGCGTGGTGACCGGCAGGCTCGAGCCGACCGCTGCCGGCATCCAACTGGGGCAAGCCACCGGTCAGATGCGGATTCCGGGTTGACGAGAGTATGGTCAAGTCCGTATCCTCAAGTAATCGATTATCGAAGATAGAGGATTTTGACAAAAGATGCACGTTGGCCGGCACCGCTGATGACTCGACAAGAAGAGCGACGAGTGGGACACGGACTCGAAAAGAGCTTTCATCTTGCGACTTCAAGTCGATGCCGCACACGTGTGATGACGGGCTACTACCACCTCAACCTAGGGATCGGGTGGCTTGACCATGGCTACGGTCGCGCTTTTGGGGACACTCGATACCAAGGCTGAAGAGTACGCCTACTTGCGGGACCGTGTGGAGCGGGCCGGATCGGTGGTCGTAATGATCGACGCAGGTGTGAAGGCTGATCCTGATTACCGCGTCAATTACACAGGGCAGACGTCGCCGCTGCCGCAGGATCGAATCTCGAGGATCTGGCGGAGACCGACCGCGGTTCCGCGGTGGCCATTCAAGCGAGAGGTGCCGCTGCCATCGTCGGGCGGCTCTTTGCCGAGGGAATCATCGACGGAATCATGGGGATGGGCGGTTCGGGCGGCACTTCGCTCGTTAGCACCGCGATGCGCCGGCTTCCTGTGGGATTCCCGAAATTGCTGGTTTCGACGATGGCCTCCGGCGACACCTCGCCATATGTCGACATCTCAGATGTGACAATGATGTATTCAGTGGTCGATTTTGCGGGCATCAACAACCTTTCTGCGCGAATCCTCTCGAACGCGGCAGCCGCTATTTCGGGTATGGCCAGAGGCTACGAGGCTTTCCAACACGAAGAGCATGGCCACCCAATGGTCGGGGCGACGATGTACGGCACGACTACGCCGTGTGTCAACGTGGCCAGGGAATGGCTCGAAAGTCATGACTATGAGGTCCTTGTGTTCCATGCCACCGGGCCGGGCGGTCGGTCCATGGAGGCGCTGATGGAGAGTGGCCACATCACGGCTGTGCTCGATGTGACAACCACCGAGATCATGGACGAGCTGGCCGGGGGCACGACGACCGCAGGCCCGGACCGGCTCGAGATGGCGGGCAAGCTCGGTCTGCCACAGGTGATCGCACCCGGTGCGGTCGATCAGATCACATTCCGGCCTCCAAGCGCAGTCCCGGATCGATACAAGAACCGGTGGTCGTACGAGCACAACCACGCCATAACTCTGATCCGCAGCAACGCCGATGAGATGAGCGAGCTCGGCCGCATCCTCAGTGACAAGGTGAACAAGGCGAACGGACCGGTTGCTGTGTTCATCCCGCTGCGCGGCTTTTCTGAGTACGGGATGCGAGGCGGTGTGTTCTACGACCCTGACGCCGACCTGGCGCTGATCGAATCCCTGCGGGTGCATCTGGACGATTCCGTAGAACGGATCGAGATGGACACACATATCAACGATCCGCTATTCGCCAGTGGCGATGGCCGAGAAGCTCGACGAGTTCTATCGCTCATGGGCGACCGGCATCCGGGAGAGGGCGTGATCGTGAGTGGGCATGAAGCGCTCGCCATACGTCGGCTTGACTGCCGGGCACGACCTCTGGGAGTACCCGACGTTGTGCAAGGCTCGATTGTCGAGGGAATACCGACGAATAGGGCAATCAAAGATATCGTTAGGCGACTCAAAGGCATCGCGATGGCTGAAGGGACCATGGTATGACTGACAGAAATGAGCGCCGCTCCGATCCGGTGGCTCGTAGCGTGTTGAGCGAGCAGGTGAAGGATCGAATTCTGCAATGGATTCTCGAGGGAGAGCTGGCCCCGGGTCGCGCATCATCGAGACCCGGGTAGCGAGAGATCTCGGGGTGAGCCAGGCACCGGTGCGTGAGGCCCTCCGCGACCTGACAACGCTTGGAGTTGTCGAGATGAAACCCTACCGGGGCGCCAGCGTGCGCAAGCCCAGCAAGATAGATCTGGTCGAGGCGATGGAAGTCCGCGGTGAGCTCGAGGCCCTGGCGGCCCGGCAGGCAGCCAGCCGGATCGATCAGAAGGATCTCGATGAGCTCCGGCGCCTAATCGACGAAATGCACACCATGGCCGAGAAAGGTGACACGCACGGGCATGCGCTCCGGAACACTGCGTTTCACACCACTGTGGTTCGTGCCTCCGGTAACAAGACATTGATGAGGGTTTGGTCGATGCTCGAGCCGTACGCTCGCACCTACGTGACCGCCATGGTTCCCGGCACCGATCTGAACTGGCTCGGTGACCGCCACCTCGCCATCCTCGCGGCATTGGTAGATGGGGACCCAGACCGTGCCGCAGAGACCATGCGGCTTCACGCCCGGGAGGCTGAGAACCTCGTTCTGGAGATGGATGAAGCCGTGTTTGGCGATGTGCAACCAATGATTCCGGGGGTTGAGAGATGAAAAGGTCTTGTGCGGATAGCCGCTGGGCAGAGGTCGGTGCCTGCTGCTGGGCCGCCACGAAAACGTAAATAGTGCCAATGACTGCCGCAGGCAGTTTGAAAGGAGATAGGAATGTTGCAGCTCTCAGAGGAGTTTTCAGGCGGAAGCGCCAGGCTGCGCGTCGACGTGCACGGCACCGAGCCGCGCCATCATGTTCTCGAGGACATGAATTTCCTCAACTATCGCCTTGCTGCAGTCACCCTCGAGTCCGAGGTCTCCCTTGCCGACCCCGACATCTTGTGGGAACAGGACGGCGAAAAGTCCATTTCGTACGATGGCAAGCAGATGAAGTTCGTCGGCGACTGGGAAGCCGGCCCGCTGCAGAAGGTCATCGTTACGATGCTTGCCCTGAAGATGGAAGCCGAGGGACTACACCCGTTCCATTCTGCTGCGGTCAACTACAAGGGCAAGACCATCCTCTTCCTCGGTGGTGAGTCCAACCACGGCAAGAGCATGGGTCAGATCGAGGCGTGCCGGCGGGGTGGCTTCTGGTAGCGACCGAGACCACAGTCATCAACGAGGACGGTGTTGCCGTCATGGGCTCCGAGGATGTCTTCCTGAAGAAGCGCGCCAAGGGGACCGAGCGAGCCGACAAGGCCTCCCCGAACAAAGGTGTTGAGAAGTTCTTCGGCACCATGCCCACCTGGGACAATTTCGACGGCCCGACCAATGTCGATGCCGTGATCGTCCCTGCCATCGACGGCAACTACGACGGGGTAACAACCGAACTGGGAGCGTTCGAAGCACAGTTCCAGACACTGCACAGTCTCCAGAACTACTTCCTGTTGAACGAGCTGCTCGCACCGGGCCACGTGATGCCGATGGTGGACACCGAGGCAGCTTCGTGCCAAGAGTGCCGACTTTGCGGCCCGTTTTCAGGCACCACGTCCGTACTTCATGATCCGTGCGGCCAACCCGCAGGTGCTGCTCGATGAGGTAGACAAGGTCATTTGAGAGGCAGGTCATGAACAAGTTCGAGTACGCGCGACCTGAGACGGTCGCCGAGGCGGTCGGCCTGCTCGAGGAATATGGGCCAGACGCCCGTATACTCGCAGGTGGGACAGACCTGGTCATAGAGTTGAGAAATCGGTGGACCGAGCCAAAGGTCGTCATCGACGTCAAGCGGATCCCGGAGTTCGCTCCCTCGATCACCGAGCGTGGTGGGGTTGTCTCCATCAGCGCAGGCACCGTTATGGCCGATCTCACCGCCAGTGAGTCTCATTCAGCAGCGCTTCCCGGCCCTTGCCGAGGCAGCGGTCGTGGTGGGGTCGGTGCAGATAGGGCGCGGGCCACGCTTGCAGGCAACATATGCAACGGGTCACCTGCCGCCGATACCGCTCCGCCGCTGCTGGTGTACGACGCAACCATCGTCATCGCCGGGCCGAGCGGGCGTGCGGCGGATCTTCCGATCGACGAGTTCATCGTCGGGCCCGGGCAAGACGGCGCTTGGAGCGTGGTGAGCTGGTGCTTGCCATTGAGATTCCGATGCCCGACGGCGCATTTGGCGCTGCTTATACCCGGCTGACCCGTCGTCGAGGTACCGACCTGGCTTCGATAACATTGTGTTGTGGCGTCGATGGAGACGGAAATACCCGTCTTGCCTACGGCAGCGTCGGGCCCACGGGCCTTCCTGGTGATCGACGACAGCGGGGTGCTTGCCGACCCGGCGGTTCCGATCGCCGAGAAAGCCGAGGCCACTCGACCGGATGTTCCGGCAAGCGAGCCCGTCGCCGAAGATCGTTGCGGGCAAGCCCCGACTACCGGCTCGCCATGTTGCGAGTACTGGGTGCGAGGGCCCTGGAAGACAGCGATCAGCCGAATGACGAAGGAATTGGTCTCATGAGCGACACGATCACAATTGAGGCGACGGTCAATGGGCGGCCGCGCACGCTCGAGGTGGCGCCGAACCACACGCTGCTCGAGGTGCTGCGTGACGAGATCGACCTAACGGGAACAAAGGAATGCTGTGTCGTCGGCGAGTGCGGTGCTTGCACCGTCATCGTCGACGGACGTGCGATGAACTCGTGCCTGATGCTTGCGGTAGAAGTCGACGGTGCCGAAGTGCTCACCGTCGAAGGTCTCGAGAGCGAGGGCGGGCTGAGCCCGCTGCAGGGTGCATTCCTCGATGAAGGCGCCGCCCAATGCGGCTTTTGTATCCCGGCCAGCTGATGTCGGCGACGGCGCTGTTGATGCACAACCCGGATCCGACCGTCGAGGAGATCCAGGAAGGATCTCGCCGGGAATCTGTGCCGATGCGCCGGATACGAACAGATCACCAGGGCGGTCCTGGCCGCCGCAAAGGAGGCCCTCGATGCATAACGTAGGCGCTTCTCCGCAACCGTGGTGGTGGCTACGGACGGGTCACCGGTCACCAGGAGTACATGGCGGACATCAAGCTCAACGACGTTCTCTACGTCAAGTTGATCACGTTCGATGTCGCCAGGGCGAAGATCCTCTCGATCGACGCCAGCGAGGCCGAGCAGGTCCCCGGGTGTCGCCTTTGTCTTCACCGCTGGATGATCTACCAAAGCCCATGCCACGGTTTCGGCCCGCAGTTCCAGGATCGCCCGATCCTGGCCGACGGTGAGACCAAGTACCACGGCGAGCCCGTTGCCGCTATCGCCGCTGAGTCTAAGGACGCTGCAGAGGAAGGTGCGCGGTGCTGGTGAAGATCACATACGAGGAGCTAGCCAACGGCGTCTTCTCAGTCGCGCGCCGCACTCGCCCCCGATGCCGTGCTCGTCCAGGATCCTTCCATTCGGCCTGCCGGCGATCCATTCGCAAACACGAACATCATCAGCGAGAAGCATTTCGGCTGGGGCGATGTCGAGGAGTTGGCGAACGAATCCGATCTCGTACTGGAGGACACCTATCAGTTTCCGATGGTGACGCACTTCGCCATCGAGCCTCACGGGTTCATGGCGGCGCCTGAAGACGGCGGTCTCGCCATCTGGAGCACCATTCAGCACCCGTACCTGCTGCAGAAGATGATCGCCAAGATGTTCGAGCTGCCGCTTTCAAAGGTTCGGGTCTACGCACCGGATCCCGGCGGCGGTTTCGGAGGCAAGCAGATCCCCAAGTACGAGCCGCTGATCGCATTCATGGCACTCAAGGCCGGTAGGCCTTGCCGGCTGGTGCTCTCGCTCGACGAGACATTCCAGCTGGTGCGCCGCTCCTCGGCCGAGATTCGGGTACGCATCGGATTCGACGCCGATGGTCACTTCAAGTTCCAGGACATCGAGACCAACTTCCTCGTCGGCGCATACGTGGACATCGCCGACCGTGTCGTCGGCAAGTCCAGCTATTCGGCGGCAGGCCCCTACCGGGTGCCTGCGGTCAAGATCATCGGCAGGACGATCGTCTCACACACGATGCCATCTACCGCATTCCGTGGCTTCGGGATTCCCCAGATCAGCTGGGCTCGTGAGTCGCTCATCGACGAGGCCGCACTACAGCTCGGTATCGATCGCCTCGAGATCCGACTTCGTAATCTGGCTCGCTTCGGTGAGGAGTTCATCCCGCTGGAGCGCGCCGACGGAGATTGGGAGCAAACGGTGCGCACCGCGGCGAAGAGGATCGGATGGGGTGACCCGCTTGCGCCGAACCGGGGCCGCGGCATCGCGGTTGGTCTCAAGTCGGGACCGACCACCGGTCTTTCGTATTCGACCGTTCGTTTGCTGTACGACGGCAGCGCCATCATGTACTGCGGGAACGTCCGATATGGGCCAGGGGGCGAGGACCATTTTCGCCCAGATCGCTTCTGACGAGCTCGGTGTCGAGTTCGACCAGGTGCGGGTGGTCATGGGCGACACCGCTGATCGTGCCGTATGACCAGCAGACGTCGGCGAGCCGATCCTCAGTGTTGATGGGGACTGCGGTGCTGCGTGCCTGTCAGGACGTGCAACAGAAGGTGGTCACCATGGCCTCCAAGGTGTACGGCTTGGACGTGGATGCGATCAAAGTGGAGGCAGGCGTTGTCATTCTGCCCGACCGTGAAGTTCCTTTGATCCAGGTGATCCAGGAGGCACTGGCTCCGCTAGGCGGCGAGGTCATCGGGAACGGCGAGATGCGCAAGAACAAGGACCCGAGCCACCCGCTCGGTGGTACGGCTGCGTTCTTCGAGTTCAACTGCACCGCTTCCGAGGTCGAGGTGGACACAGAGACGGGCCATGTCACTCTGATCAAGCACGTCACAGTTGGTGACGTCGGCCGGTCGCTCAATCCGTTGCAGGTGAAGTCTCAGGACGACGGAGCCGCCATTCAGGGTCTCGGCCACACGTTGATGGAGCACTACATCTTCGACGACGCAGGTCGGGTGCGGAATATCGGCGCTATCGATTATCGGATCCTCACCAGCATGGACCTGCCGCTCGAGTTGCACAGCGAGAGCATCGAGAACGCGGACGGCCCGGGGCCTTACGGGATCAAGGGCGTGAGTGAAGGCAGCCTGCTCGTCACCGCACCGGCGGTCGGAGCGGCGATTCGGGAAGCAACAGGTGTGGTGATTCGTGACCTGCCCATGACCCCACAACGTGTTTGGGAAGCCATGCAGGAGGAGAAGAAATGAACCCTGAATTGGAGGTCGGGCCGGTACGAGACATGCCGGCGTCGAAGGTTGTCGATGCGGCCAAATATGTCAAGACGGGCAAGCAGTACTCGCTGTCGGTGCCCCGTTTTCCCGGGATGCCACTCTTTCCGGGGCATCCGCCGTTCCAGGTCGTCAATTACCGGACCCCACCGGGGATCATCGCCGGTAACGAGGAGCCGTGGGGCCCACCCAATGAGGTGAACCTGGGGTATATGGCCGAGTACCTGATGGCGTGTTCCCACTCGGGTGCGCACATCGACGGGCTTGCCCACATGACCATCGGAGAAGACAACCACTGGTACGGCGGGGGCAACACAAAAGAGCACATGACCGACCACGGGCCGAAGTTTGGCGATGCTTCCAAGCTGCCGACTTTCTTCACCCGTGGTGTGCTGCTTGATCCGCCCGCCTATCGCGGTGTCGATGCGCTGCCGGCTCATGAGCCGGTCGGAGCCGATGAGCTTCAGGCCGTCGCAAAGGCACAGGGTGTCGAGGTGCGACCGTGGGATGTGGTGCTGATCCGCACCGGCTATCTGAAGTATTGGCCGGATGCCGATCGGATGAACGAGCACCTGACGGCAGGTCCCGATCTGTCTGCGGCGGAGTGGTTGCTGGAGAGCGGTGTTGATTGCCACCGGTACCGACACCGAGACCTATGAGGTCATGCCGACGCCCGATCGTGGCTCGCCCGCCAACCCACAGCCGGTGCACACCAAGCTGCTGATTGAGAACGGTATCTATCTTCTCGAAAGCATCTATCTAGAGGAAATCGCACGCGACAAGGTCTATGAGTTCCTCTTTGTCATGTTGCCGCTGAAGATCAAGGGAGCCACGGGCTCGATGGTCGACCCGCTGGCAATGATCTAGACCAACCCAACAACATTCGGGAGAATCAAATGAAAGCTCTGGTAGTAGCAGAGCCGGACGTCTTCGCTATCGAAGAGGTCGCGGAGCCGTTGATCGGCCCTAGCGAGGTCGTGGCACGGGTGCATGCGACCGCTATCTGCGGGACGGATGCTCATCTGATCGCAGGGCATTACCCGGGCTTCTGGCCACCTTCGTTCCCGTTCACGCCAGGCCACGAATGGGCGGGCGAACTGGTCGAGGTGAGTCGTGAGGCCGCCAGTCTTGGCTGGTCGGTGGGCGACCGAGTTTGCGGAACTTCCCACGATGCTTGTGGCAACTGCCAGAAGTGCGTGGAGGGGCGTTACAACCTCTGCGAGAACTACGGGAACATGGACGTGCACCGCCAGTACGGGCACAACTACCCGGGAGCCTTCGCCGAGTACGTGCTGCACGGGGTCAAGTCGATCTTCCGACTCCCCGACGACATGGATTACGCAACCGGTGCCGTCGTCGATCCCGCATCAATCGCTCTGCACACCGCCAATCGTGGGGGAGTGCGACCCGGGGACACCGTCGTGGTCTTCGGGCCTGGCCCGGTCGGTTTGCTGGTGGCCGATGCGGCCAGGGTGCGTGGCGCCGCCCGGGTGATCGTTGTCGGCCGGGGTGAGCGTCTCGAGCAAGCTGCCGCAATGGGCAACGAGACGATCGATTTCGAGAAGACCGATCCGGTCGAATGCATCAAGAAAGTCACCGATGGTCACGGCGCCGACGTGATTCTGGATTGCGCCGGAGTGGCCGACACGTTCCAGTGGTCGATTCCCGGCCCTCCGCAAAGGGGGGCGGATCGCTGCGGTGGGCATTCCGGTCGACCAGGTGAAACTCGATTTCCAGGAGCTCGTTCTCTACGAAAAGGAACTCGTCGGGGTTCGTGCGTCGGCAGGGGAGATGCGGCACGTCCTCCCGCTCGTTGCCAACGGCACGATTCGCGCCAAGGACCTCATCACCCATCGGTTCCCTCTCGATGACTTTGCGGCTGCGCTGGCAACGTTCAATGAGCGTCGTGAAGGTGCGATGAAGGTCATAGTCGAGCCATGACCGGTGCACCGACGCGGGTTCTCGATCCTCGTGCTCTGCGCCGGGAACATCGGTCGCTCACCTCTGGCGGAAATGATGCTGCGTTCGGCGCTTGCGTCTGCACTTGGCTGGACCGAGGCCGAGATGCAGTCTCAGGGTGTGGTTGTGACTTCGGCGGGTACCGAAGCTCCCGAAGGCCACGCTGCGTCCGACCGGGGTGTGGCGTTTGCCGACCGCGCATGGTCTCGATCTCTCCTCTCACCGCGCGCGCGCAGATGACCAGAGCGGGAGCTTGAAGACGCCGACCTCGTTTTTGCATGGATATTCAGCAGATGGCGGCGGTGTCGCATGTTGCGCCGGAGCAATGGACAAGACCGAACTGATGGCGGGGGAGGGGATCGAGATCCCAGACCCACATCATCGAAAGCGACGACGTTCTTCAATGATATCGCCGAGCGTATGGAATCGGCTGTGCAACAGCGGATTCCAGGTCTTGTCGCAAGGATCTCCGCCCGGCTGGATGGGCAAGCTCGCGACCGGGTCAGGATGAATTGACCGAAGGCCGATAGGACGTAGTATTCCTACATAATCGATTATCGAGGATGGACCGATCGTGACCTACGTTTACGCTTTCAACCACCCACACGGCCTACCTCTCTCAGAGGTGACTTCTCTCGTCGGCGGCAAGGCGGCCAATCTCGGTGTCATGACCAACGATCTGGAATCTGCCGGTGCCACCCGGTTTTGTCATCTCAACGGAAGCCTGCCGTCAATACCTCGCCAACGGATGGCCGTACGGTCTGGACGCGGAGATCGAACGAACAATATCAAGCAAGCTAGAGACGGTCAGTCGGCCAGGGGCTTCGGGGAGCGACGCAACCCGTTGCTCGTCAGCGTCCGGTCGGGCGCTCCGATCTCGATGCCAGGGATGATGGACACGATCCTCAATCTCGGTCTCAATCCGGATACCGCCAGAGGGCTCGTCACGCTCACGGCAACGAGGATTCGTGGACGGGTGCTGGAACCGCTTCGTCAACCAATATGAGGACATAGTCGGCAAGAGCCAGCGGAGGATCCCTGGCGGCAGCTGCGTGGGGCGATCGAGGCCGTGTTCCGTTCGTGGAACAGCCCCAGGGCACCGCAGCTATCGCGAGCGAGAAGGGATCCCCGATGGTCTCGGCACCGGTGTCATCGTCCAGACGATGGTCTTCGGCAATCATCGGCGACGACTCCGCCACAGGGGTGTTATTCACCCGGAACCCCGCGACCGGCGAGAACTCCGGTCTACGGCGATCTGATGTTCAACGCACAGGGCGAAGACGTCGTCGCCGGGACCCACGAGACCGAGCCGATCAGTGTGCTCGACGATCGGTATGCCGGACGGTTGCCAAGGAGCTTCGCACGTATGCTGACAGCGCCTCGAGCACCACTACGCGGACGTTTGTGACATCGAGTTCACGATCGAGCGGGGCAAGTTGTGGATGCTGCAAACGCGGATCGGCAAGCGCAGCCCGCAGGCAGCGTTGCGGATTGCAATCGAGATGGCTGAGGACGACGAGTTCCCGGTAAGACAGTGCCGAGGCCGTGCGTCGAGTCGATCAGGTACCTCGTCGATCCGCCACTTGCTCCCGCCAAAGCTCGACAAAGGCGCCACGCCCGATTTGTGTCGGTCTCGGTGCTTCGCCCGGTGTGGCGTCCGGTCAGATCGCAATCGACTCCGGAAAGAGCCGTCGCCATGGCCGAGGCCGGCGAGATCGAGGTGGTGCTGGTTCGCAAGGAGACTTCACCCGACGACGTGCACGGCATGGCAAAGTCGGCCGGCATCCTCACCGCTACCGGTGGGCTGGCTAGCCATGCCTCCGTCGTCGCCAGAGGCTGGGGTGTGCCCGCGGTTGTTGGTGCCGCCGACGTCTCCATCGATGGTGATTCGGTCACGATCGGCGAGCCGTGTTCGGACCGGGTGAGATTGTTGACAGTCGACGGGAGCACCGGGGAGGTTTTCGCAGGCGCCGTTGCCAGCGGGTCCCAGATCGTTCCTGAGGCAGCGGTGTTGCTGTCCTGGGCAAAGGAGCTCGGCATCGAGATCGCAGCCGAGGAAGAAGCTGGCTGCTGCCACAGGCGAAACGATGGCGCCGTAGGTGACACGTGAGGAGGTGCTTCACATATCTGAACATCAAAGGATTCGTGACTCCCAACGACGTGGCATCCGCTGCTCTTCAGCACGCCTGAGGTGGTGGCCGGTCTTCTGGATGCGGCCGTAGCAGACGGTCTGGCCGAGGTCATCGGTGGGTCGGCGCTGGCGGGAATGTTCCAGCTCACCGAGGACGGCAAGGCCATCGGTGCGGAGCGGATCGCAGCCGATCGGGAGAGCTGGGGTGCGGACAACGCGGCAAGCAGCCCTGGATGAGTTGCTGCCATATGACCTGCGGATGAAGGAACATAATGACCGGCTGGCAGATGCGTGAGGTCGATGGGAAGCCTGCGCTTGAACGATCATAGCGATGAGGCCCACGATGCCGCGGTGCTTGCGGACTTCCGAGCAGCTCCACGAGGACACGCCAATCATGGCTGGCGGGTCTTGCCGAAGGTCTACCCCGTCTGTCGTTGTACCGGCAGCGCCTGCTACGTGCCGCCGAGAGAGTGGCCGCCGGCGAGACGAACTATCTGGCGTCTCCGCGTATCGACAGCTTCCATAATGTCTGGTTCGAGCTCCACGAGGACCTGATCCGCCTCGCCGGACGCACCAGGGAAGACGAGGCGGCCGCCGGGCGGGCATAGGATGCCCCAAGGAGCAACGGCCCTCCCTTTGGGTGGGGGTCGGGTGCTCCTGCCCCGGCGAACCCTGCTGCGTGCCGTGCCCCTGGAGAGGTAGGTTATGGACGCACCCACAAGTGGCGCATGATCTCTACGGGAGGGAGCTATGGGTGATACTCCGGGTGATCTAGAGCCGGCAGGGGGTGCGTTCTCCTATTTCGATTCGTCTGGTGGTGAGGCCGGCGACACAGGTAGGCAACCATCGATCATCCACATCGACGACTACGCCAGCTACGAGATCGCAGCAGGCCTGTTCTTTCGGCCCGTCTTCGCAGAGAACATCTCGCTGAACTTCGTAACATTCCCGCCACATAGCGGCTTCCCCGAGCACGCTCATCCCGAGGAACAGATCAGTATTGTCCGCGACGGTGTGATGGAGATCTCCGTCGGGGAGATCCGTAGGATGGTCGGACCCGGTGACATCGTTGTCTATCCGTCCAACGTGCCGCACTCCGGCCGGACGTTCGAGGATGGGTGTCGGCTCATCGACATCTTCTCGCCACCTCGCACCGGTATCAAGGACGTAGTCGCCGAGGCCGACCCGGTCCGCGGAGCCGAGGCTGACCGCTGGTGGTACGCCGGGTTCTGAGTCGGCACCCGTGGGTCGTACGGCCCTCGAGACAGTTCGGTAATCCTCTGGCGGTGCGGTGTCCGAGCGGTCACGATTGCGATGGGTAGCAGTCGAGAGGTGGGTCATGAATTCAGGCACCGAGGTAGATCTCGTGGCTGCGAAGCTGGCGCACGAACGATCGAGCCGGTCCAACGCCCGATTTACGATGCACGTCGCGTGGATCATGGCCGTGCTAGGCGCGATCGCTCTGGCATTGGGAATTATGGCGGTCCCCATCGCAGGTAACAACTGCCCCCGTGACTGCATCAGCTACCCGTATCTCGAAACTGTCGATCGATTCCCCAGGGATTATCTATGGATCTATGTCGCCATCTTGCTGGTGATTGCCTACCTGGTGTTTATCGTCTCGCTGCGATCCGTGTTGGCGAACACGAACGTGGTCGGACAAGTGGCGGCGGCACTGGCGGTGGCGGCCACGGTGGTGCTGGTCGCCACCTATTTCAGCCAAGCGTCGGTGGTGCCCGCCAGCCTCGCCGCCGGTGAGACAGAAGGGATTGCTCTCCTCACCATGTACAACCCGCACGGGATGTTCATCGCATTGGAGGAGATCGGTTACCTCTTGATGAGCCTCTCGTTCCTGTTTGCGACATGGATGGTCATCGGTGCCGACAGGATGGTGCGTGCGATCCGCTCGGTGTTTGCTGCCGGGTTCATCGTCCCGGCCATCGGGCTTGTGTTCTATGCCGCGGCGTACGGCCTCGATCGCCAGGACCGGTTCGAAGTGGTTGCGCTCTCAGCGGACTGGTTGGTGCTGATCGTCAACGGGATCCTGGTTGCGCTGCTACTACGCAACCGGCTCGGCACCAGCAGCCGTTCAATGCAATAGCCGCCGGTTGACCGCGCATCGTCTCGACACATCGCGTGGATCGCCCGCGGTAGACGGCCTGCTTAATGCGGACAGGCAATGTCCGCAATGGTTCGTACGATGCGGGCAAGCGAAAGGAACGGTCGTATGAAGATCACCCGGCAGGTTGTTGTGTTCGACGCCGCAGACCTCGAGGCAGAGAGCAGCTTCTGGGCAGGATTGCTCGGTGGCAGTGTTGTTGTTGAGGACGATTGGCACAGTGTCGTTGATGCTGAGGGTGAATTGCGGATGGATTTCCAGCTCGCTCCGGATCACGTGCCACCGGTTTGGCCGGGTGGGCCGCAACAGCAGCAGATCCATCTCGACATCTACGTTGAAGATCCGGCAAGTGCTCACGAGGAGGTCATCGCTCTCGGCGCACGATTGCTCAAGTCGGCCGCCGATGTCGAGGGCGACGGGGAATTTCAGGTCTATGCCGACCCGGCCGGTCATCCGTTCTGTTTCTGCAAAGGCGTCTGATTGGGACCCGGGGAGCCGCCGGCTCCTGCTAACCGCTGATCTGGGCCCATGCCCTGTCGGTCTCGAGGACTGCCAGGTGGAATGCATCGCTCAGCGTCTGGTCCTCGACTCCGATGATGTGAGCTCGATCCCAGTTGCCCGCCTCATACTCGATCACTCCGCGGAGCACCTCACCCATGATTCCTCCGCCGGATGTGATCGCATCAACGACCTCCGCGTTGAGCGGGAGACTCCCGACAGCCTGCCTTGCGGGAATATCGAGGAGTGCTTCTATTACCGAGAACAGACCGACGATGTAGAAGCGTTGCACGTCGGTGCGGTCGAGGCACCCGGCGAGTCGTTCACATGTGCGGGCACGCACCATTGCCGCGCGGGTTAGCTCACTCGGTTTGTTGTTGAGGCCGGACAAGCTCATCATCCCGACCCAGGAGACGATTTGCCTGGTCCCGACCAGCATCACCGCCTCCTCGATCGACCCGAGCGGCCGCGGCAGCGAATACTGAGCCGAGTTCACCACCCTCAAGATCCGATAGCTCAGATTGACGTCGCGTCGGATTACTTCAGCGATATCGGATATGTTCGCGTCTGGATTCTGGAGCAATGTGATCAGCTGGAGTGAGGCGAGCTGGCCCGCCGGGGCCCGTGTCTTGCGGAAGCCATCGGGTCGGCTGAGAAACGAGCCCTGGAAGTGAGTGAAGCCGAGTCTTGTGGCTTTGCGCAGTTCGTCGTAGCTGGCGACACCATCGGCGACGAGCTGCACGCTAGCCGACTTGAGGACCGCAATCTGCTTGGACACTGTGGCGGCTGTGGCATGCTCGACATTGATCTTCACACCGTGGGCTAGCCGCACCAAGTGATGGAGCTGGGGGTTTGCCGGCAGATCATCGAGGACTATCCGGAACCCGAGAGCGCGAAGACTCTCGAGCGTGGCCACGGTCGAGTCCGATGCCTCGAACCCATGCCCGATGATCAGCATTGCCTGGTCAGGTGTGAGTGCAGCTGATATTCCGTTTTCGATGGCGGACGACGAAACCGAGATCTGCACCGGCTTGCCGTCACCAATTGCAAGGTCGACCTCGAAGGCGGAGTTGACTGGGAGACGCCTGGTTCCGTCCTCGCTCCTGTCGGCTACTGCTATGTCGGTGACCGGGCCGCTGCCGAGGACGAGTTCATACGCAACGACCTCGAGTGCCTTGTTGAAGACGGGTCGTCGTACCACGGAGGTATCCCGCGCCGAGTCCATCTTCTCGGCCATCTCGGCAAGCCGGTTATTGAACCCTGAAGTCTGCGCTCTGCGGCTTCTACTGCGAATCACGGGGCGCCCATCTGAGAGGCCGAGCTGAATTCGCCCAAGGGTTCCTCCTGGTCCGTCCGTATTGACCCATGCTGGCGCTGGCTAGTCCAACACCTTCCTGTCGGGATCTTCGCTGCCAACTAAAGCGGCTCCGCAGGGATCGGAATCGCGACCTTCGGCGTCGGGCCTTGCGTAAGATGACAACGTGGTCTGCAGAGTGTTCGATTGTGAGTGAGCTCGCCCGGCCCTGGGGCGAACTGTTTGCGCTTACCGTTGAGCGGTTGACCACGACCGTCGAGGAGATGCACACAGCGGTCGTACGGCCATGGTTCCGACTGGCCGGACCTAGCAGGTCGGAGAGCCCGGGCGTTCATACCGGTGCGGCCGCCAGCGTCTATCGAAGCGTCAGAGCGATCGCGTCTGCGGCGGGCAGGGTGTCTGACGTGATTCGTGGACCGTCAACAAGCGGTCCGACGCGACGATCGGATGCAGTCCAGGCTTTCGCCAACGCAGTATGGGGCGACGAACTGGACCGTCGAGGGTCGAGGATGGCGATCCGTATGGACGTTCGAGATCGCGCTGGTTCGGCCATCGGCCTCCAGCCATCCTCCGTGGCCGAGGCGTTTCCGGAAGCGTCCGGCGGGCTGGTTGTGCTGCTGCATGGCCTCGGTCAGACCGAGCGTTGCTTTTCGCCATCGGACACCGTTCCGGGCATGGCGGACGTGCTTGCGTCGTCGTCGTTGACGCCGGTCCTGATCCGATACAACACCGGCCGTGCGGTTGCGGCGAACGGGAGAGATCTTTCGGCCTTGCTGGAGGATCTGGCATCGGCGTGGCCGGTTCCCGTAACCGAGATTGCGCTTGTCGGCTACTCGATGGGCGGGCTGGTAGCGCGGGCCGCGATCGCCTCCGGTCGATCAAACGCCGGCAGATGGACGGATACGGTTCACCATCTGATCACCATTGCCACACCGCATGTGGGATCGCCGATCGAAAAGGGCGTAGATGCGGCATCACGGGCGCTGCTACTGACACCCCAAACCAGACCACTAGGAGGGTTTCTGGCACAGCGCAGCGAGGGAATTCGCGATCTCGGGACAGGAGCTTGGCTGCCCTCTGTCTTTGCCGGTGTCGACCATCTCGCGATTGCGTCGGTGATGACGGCGGACATCTCACATCCGATTGGTTCGCTCGTTGGTGATCTCGTGGTTCGGCCCTGCAGCGCAACCGGTGGGAAGAGCGTTGCAGTCAGCGAACGAGTCCTGATTGGGGGGCGCCGCCACCACGACGTCCTCGCCGATCCGTCGATTGTGCACCACATCCTCGACCGCATCGAGTCGGCCTGAGACGGCCGGGCGCGCACCGTCGTCGATATCGGGATCAAAAGGGCCCTCCCATGAGTCTGCCGACCGCGCTTGCGGCGTCCCCAACGTTGAGTCACCACGCAGTCCTGTTGTCGCCGACTACGCAATTATGGGTATCGTTGCGCATGACTCGAGGGGAGAGTGTCGTGAATGCTGCGAAGTGACGATACCGGGCAGTGCTCATCGTCGGGTGTGTCACAGCGCTAGTTGTTTCCGGGTGGGCTGCACTTGCGATGGGGTCGACGGGCCCGGCCGTGTGGCTCGACACGCCGCTCGACGGGGTTGTCATTTCCTCCGCGATTCCGCTCGACGTGTTGAGCCATGTCACCGGTGTGGCGTCTCCCGCGGGCATGCCAACGCCATAGACAAATGCGTGTTGAAGTGATTCGGGTGGTGTGAACCGATATCCAGCCGGGTTGTCCGGTGTCTCGTCGCAGCGTTCGGCGCCCCGGACGTATAGGATCCCGGGCGTGAGAAGGATCGTTTTGCTCATAGCGCTGGTCCTGGTGGTTTCCGCTTGCGGCGGGGCGTCAGCCGGGGACGGCCAGGCGACGTCGGCTCCAGCATCGGGTACGGCCACCGAGACGTCTGCGGTGTCCGACGAATCGCAGGGTGCAGACGAGCCCCGGGCAATCGACTTCGAATTGGCGCTGGCCGATGGTTCGACCTTCCGCCTCAGCGACGAGCAGAAACCCGTTTACCTCGTCTTCTGGGCGGAGTGGTGACCGGTATGCAGGGTGGAGCTCCCCATCGATCGATGCAGTTGCATCGGACTATCTCGACAGTATCAGGGTCATTGCCGTGGCCGGCTACGGCGAACTCGACGCGACTGAAGAGCGGGCTGCGGAGTTGCTGACCGACAATGTTTCATGGGGATTCGACGAGTCGCTGTGGTGATGCGTTCGGTGTCTACGGGCAGCCGACATCGTTCATGATCAGCGGTGACGACATCGTCGTCGACGCCTGGTCGGGGATGAAAGGCGAAAAGCAGCTGCGGGAGAAGTTCGAAGAGCTGGCGGCCCTGGCGCCGTGATCTTGCGACGCAATCGACCCCGGGGTAGCTCATAGCCGACCGCTGACCGATTGTTGCTGCGATACTCCTGCCATGCAACAGGCATCGGGTCAGGTTCGCAAACCACGGGCTTCGGGGGCGATGCTTGGGACCTTTGCTGGAGTGTTCACTCCGTCGATCCTGACGATCCTCGGTATCATCCTCTTCCTGCGCACCGGGTTTGTGGTTGGAAACTCCGGGTTGGCGGGCGCCTTGCTGATCATCCTGGTCTCCACGTCGGTATCGGTTCTCACCAGCATTTCGCTTGCGGCCATCGCCACGAATATCGAAGTCCGTGGTGGTGGCGACTACTACCTGATCTCCCGTACCCTCGGCCTCGAGTTCGGTGGAGCGATCGGCATCGTCTTGTTCCTCGCCCAATCGATCTCCGTGGCGTTCTACGCCGTCGGGTTCAGCGAGGCCGTGGTTGCGATGGCGGGCCTCGATGGTGGCATCAACGTGCAACTCATCGCTGCTGGTGCGGTCGTTGTGCTATTCGTGTTCGCCTGGGCGGGCGCCGATGTCGCCTCCAAGTTGCAGTTCGTGATCATGGCCCTGCTCGTCGCGGCTCTTGTATCCTTCTACTGGGGAGCGATTGGGTCGTTCGACGCCGGGCTTCTCTCTCACTCCTGGAGGGCGGGGCCGGGCGCGATCGGGGCATTGGCGGCGTTTGCGATCTTCTTCCCGGCGGTGACCGGCTTCACCCAGGGTGTGAGCATGTCGGGAGATTTGCGCGATCCGAGCAGGAGTCTTCCCCGGGGAACATTCGCCGCAGTGGCGCTGTCGACGGTGGTGTACGTGTCGGTGGTTCTGTTCATCGCGGCCGAGGTCCCGATCGCCTCGCTGGTCGGCGACGACGGGACTGCGATGCGGGATATCGCATGGGTTGGTGCGCTGGTGGGCGCCGGCGTGATCGCGGCGACTCTGTCCTCTGCAATGGCTTCTCTGCTCGGCGCCCCCCGGATCCTGCAATCAATGGCGTCGGATCGTGTCCTACCAAGGATCTTCTGGTTCAGCAAAGGCCACGGACCGTCCAACAACCCGCGTCGAGCGACGGTGCTCAGCCTGCTCATCGCATTCGCCACGATCTCACTCGGCAGCGTCAACGTGATCGCCCCGGTCGTCTCCATGTTCTTCCTCATCTCATACGGGCTCATCAACTACGCCACCTACTACGAGGCGCGGGCCTCGAGCCCGTCTTTCCGCCCCAGGTTTCGTTGGTTCAGCCGTTGGGCCAGCCTGGTTGGGGCGTTGCTCTGCGGTGCCGCCATGCTCGCCATCAACCCGCTTGCCGGCGTGCTTGCCATGATCCTGCTCTCCGGCATCTACAAGTACCTCGAGCACCGCGACATCCCCGCCCGGTG
The DNA here is from genome assembly GCA_963777645.1 of uncultured bacterium. GTDB lineage: Bacteria > Actinomycetota > Acidimicrobiia > Spongiisociales > UBA5794 > JAAETI01. The sequence continues at coordinate 234,579 of CAVZRA010000003.1, forward strand.
GGCCGATGCGGCCGCGGCTCGATCACTTCAACCGGGCGATGGAGAGCATCCGGTCGCTTGACAACGAAGTGCAGCACGCTCGCAACTGGCGGCCGCAAATACTGCTTTTCTCGGCGGATCAGCGCAGACGGTCGCGGCCGCTGACCTTCGCCAAATGGATCGAGGGGCACAGCGGGCTCACCGCGGCGTTTCACATCGTCATTGGTGAAGGGGCGAGGAAGCGTATCGAGACCGAGGAGATGGGGGTCAGGCTTCAAGATGAGATCGACGAGCTCGGTCTCGCCGTCCACGGCAGGGCTGTGCTGGCCGCTGACGGCATGGAAGCGCTGCCCGTCATCGTCCAGTCGTTTGGGATCGGCTGGATCCGGTCGAATGTTGTGCTGTTCGGTTGGCCGGAGTCCCCGAACCCGGAGCAGCTCGCCGTCTATGTGGAGGCAGTGCAGAGCGTCGCCAGACTCGGTGTCAGTGTCATGAGCCTTTCGACAGACGCTGCTCGGTGGACGGAGTTTGCCGAGACGCCGCCGGCGAAGCGCAAACTGAATGTTTTCTGGCATGACAGCGACTCGGGTCGCCTTGCCTTGCTCGCCGCCTATCTGTGTACCAGAGATCCCGAATGGCGCAAGGCCAAGATCAGGCTCATCTCACTGTCTTCTGCCGAGACCGACTCGCCGGACGCGCTGCGCACCATGCTCGAAGAGGTGCGGATCAATGCCGAGATCGTCCACATCCCGGATGCGGACCACGACGACATTGTCGCCATATGCTCGGATGCCACGCTGGCGTTGCTGCCGATGCGGCTGAGGAGGGGACAGATAGTCGATTTGCTCGGTGCCGACATGATCTCGCTGGCGACACGGTTGCCAATGACGGCGGCAGTGCATGCGGGCGAACCGATCCATCTCGACACCGACCCGGAGAGCGGGAGGGCCTTCCACATCTCACAGGCTGAGGCGGCGGCCGAGGAAGCACGGCAACGTCTCCGTCGGCTGGAGCGCCAACTCAAGGACGCCACAGCCGAGCTAGAACGGATCTCTCGAGAGGGAAATCAGGAGAGGACCCGTGAGCTGGAGGACCGGGTAACGCAGATTCACCGCAAGATCCTCGCGACCCGTGTACGCGTCGAGCGTGCCGAGGCCGAGGTGTCTCACCTCCTCGAGGGGATCTGAGCACGGGTGCCGAACCTGGCCGTCGTGAGGGCGTGGATCAGATGGAGCCGCGCCGGATTTCATCGCCTTGGGTGACGGGTCAGCCTGTCGAACGGATCTCGGGCAGCGAGAGCCATTCCTCCCAGGCCAGGTCGACTCCCAGGTAGCGTGGTTTGGCGAATGGCCAGACCGAATCGATCCACATTGGGATGAACTGGCCAAGGCTGTGCTCGAGTGGGGTGCCCACGTACTCGTTGATCACCCACCACGAGATGTCTGCGTCGGAGCCGATCCTTTGGGGTGGGTCGATGTAGGTACAGCCCACCAGCATGGTCTCGCCGGAATCGAACGCGCCGTAGTTGAACGACTCGTTGCGGGCCATCTCGTCGGCATGGCGTTGCAGATCCGCCCTGTCCTGCTCGGCGGTCATGGTTGCAGGTGGCCATCCCCAGGCCTCGCCGAATATCGACCACAGTCGTTCTCGAGAGCCCATGACGCCGATCATGTCCAGCCCGGTGTCATCGGGGCTGATCTGCCGGAGATGGAATCCGGTGTCCGCAACTTCCACAGACCTCGGGGCCTGGAACCCCTCGGGTAACCACATGAGACGCGAGCCTAACAAGCGCCAGAGTCACCTGGCAGCAGCCGACTCTCGAGATGGGTCCGGTGTATCAGACGGGTGCCATCTGCCACATGGGTGCGCTCCCCCTGTCGGCGAGAACCGGTTTCGGGTTGTGAGCCCGAACTGGTCTAGGGCAGCGGTACGTAGATGCGCTGCCGGGCATCAAAGCGCAGATGGTGCGTGTAGCCGGCTGCTCGGGCGGCGACAACCAACTCATCGAACATCCAGGCTGTGTCCTGGGGGCGGTGGGCATCAGACGCCAGCGTGATCGGCACGTCGGCTTGCTGGAACATCTCGAGGAACAGGGGAGCGGGATAGATCTCCTGGATCGGCTGGCGAAGGCCTGCGCTCGACAGCTCTACGGCGGTGCCGCTTGTTGCAGCTGCCAACACAACCTTCTCGTAGAGATCGATCGGCGGGTGATAGGGCCGGCCGCCGGCACGTTTGACGAAGTCCACATGAGCCAGCACATCTACGAGCCCCGACTCGGCCAACGCCGTCTCCGCGGCGAAGTACTTCTCGTACGCAGGGCGATCGCCGAGACGCTCGTACTCCTCCATGCCCCGTTTGCGGTCCGGCCACCAGGCACCCACCCAGTGAACAGATCCGATGAGGTAGTCCCACGGATAGGGATCCAGCAGCTCGAGAGTCTTCTCCTCGGTCCCCGGCTGAAAGTCGACCTCCAGGCCAAGCTTGACCGGGAGCCCGCGGTCCTTGGCATCGACCACCACCTGGACATAACGCTCCAGCGACAGGTTTCGCTCGGTGCGTACGATCTCGGCGATCTCGCCTGCCAGCACGGGGCTGGGTTCCTCTTCCCACCAGCGACCCAACACAGCCTCGGATTCGTGGCACCGGTAGAGATGCTCGGTGAAGCCGATCTCCGTGGAACCACGTTCCAGCGCCGTCTCGACGAATTGGTCGATGTACCCGGGCGGGTATTCGCCCATCGGCGGTGTCCACGGGGTGGGGTGGTGGGGATGCAAATGGAGGTGATAGTCAGACATTGCTGCGTTGTTTCCGCACGTAGAGGATCAATAGCGCCGCCAAGGTTAGGGCCGCCGTCGTGAACCAATAGGCGACGTGATACGACGCATTGTCTGCGATGAATCCGAACAAGGCGGGGCCAATCGCCGCCCCGAAATACTTGCCCACCTGCGTGACCCCCGAAGCAGCCGCCGGTGCCTCCGGGTTGGCCCTGACCACGGCGAAGGTGAACAGGCCGGACCAGCCCCACCCGGCAGCAAACATCACCAGCCCGCCAACCAGCAGCCCGGGTCGGCCGCCGAGGTTGAGCAGGATCACCCCTGCAACCCCCGTCAACATCATCGAGGCGATCGTGGTCAGATCCTTCTCCCTTATATGGTCGATCAGCCACCCCATCACCAGGCGAGATGTCATCCCGGCGACACTGCCGACGGTGAGGAGCAGACCCGCCGAAGTCTCTGAGATACCACTCTGTACCGAGTAGCTCACGAAGAACGCGGTGAACCCGTCGATGCCTGCGATACCGACCCCCACGGCCGCCGCAAGCGCGATGAGCAGTTTCATCGGGGTCGCCGGCTTCCCGTTGCCCTCACGAGCCGTGAGGGGAGGATTGATCAGGTATGGCTCGATCCGGCGGGGGACGGCGGCCCCGGAGGCAAGCGCCAACACTGCGCCACCAGCGAACGCCCAGCGCCAGCCGACAGTGAGCGCAATGGCGGGCACAGCGGCTCCGGCGAGGGCAGCAGCTGCTGGTACCGAGGCATGGCGCAGCCCGAAGATGAGTCCCTGCCGCTGATTGACCACCGAGCGGGCCACGGCCAGGTTCGACGAGACCTGGCCGAGTGAGCTGCCGACCCCGCCGACTATCAGGAACACCGCCATCGTGGCCATCCCGTCACCGAGCCGGGCGATACCGATCAGGCTGACGGCGGTGAGGGCGACTGCGGTGCGGAGCCCCGTCGCCCACCCTCGATCCTCGCTCCATCGTCCGGCGGCAGGGGAGACGAAACCGGCCGTTGCGAAGAAGACCCCGATCAGCACGCCGAGCTGGGTGAGCGAGAGGCCGATGTCGTCGCGGATCTGCACCGCAAGCCCTGCGTTCAGAAAGCCCGGCAGGATCCCTGCGGTTGTGGCAAAGAAGGCAGGCAAGACAGCACGCCAGGCGATGCTGCGCTCATCCGCAGCATGACTCGATTGTGGTTTCGGCCCCATCGAGGGCTCGTTTCTCCCGCAATGTATGTCCGGTCCACGATGGCTCTTCAGAGCCGCTCCGGGCCGTCTCAGGTGTCAGCGCCAGCTGTTTTCGGGCCAGGCCCGCTGCCCATTTTCACATGTTCGGGGTGTTGCCCGTCACCCGGGACAGGGCTCCATTAGGAAGAACGCAGCCCAGGAGCAGGGGGGACGACTCCTGGACTACGTCCTTGATCTAGGAGTCTATTGCACAATTGCGGGCAAGACTCCACGCTGTGGATTGTTGGGGCACGAGCCATGGGGCAACCTCTAGCCGCGCAGTGCCGTCAGCTTGTCATACAGCGACGCTGCGTTGTACGAGTTGATGTAATCCATCATGTATTCCTGGCCGATGTCGACCGGGTAGCGCTCTTTGAAGTGAACCCGCTCGACGGTCTCTTCCTTCGACCAGCCCTTGGAAATGGCCGCCGCAACTGCGGCCTTCCACTCGAGCAGCATCGACCGTTGGGTGGCGATATACGCCTGGGTGGTTACCGGGCCGTGGCCGGGGATGACGCGATCGACACCGTCGATTCCCTCGATGATGTCGAGGGAATCGAGCCACTGATCGACGTTGGAGGTCATCAGCCACGTCTGGCAGTCGCTGAAGATCGTGTCACCTGTGAACAGGGCACGCTCTTCCGGGACGAAAACTGCGACTTGGCCGGGGGTGTGACCGGGGGTATGGATCAGCTCGAAGGTGTGCCCGCCAACGCGCAGCGTCATGTTTCCGTCGAAGACGATCTTGCCCTTGTTCGGGTCCTCGTAATACTCATCCCGATCGGGGAAGATGGCCTCACCCTCCGGGTCGTCGGTAGGAAGCGCCTCTTTGGCATAGGCAAACGGATCGAGCTCGGGGCTGACGACCATGAAGTTGTCAGCGACGCCCTGGTGATGAACCACCTCGCCTGCACCCTTGAAGTAGTAGTTGCCAAAGATGTGGTCGACGTGGTGCTCGGTGTTGATCACATACCGGATCTTGCCGTGCGCCTCTGCGTCCTTGCGCATCTGCACCGCCCGAGTCGGCAGCTGCGGTGTGTCGATGATGACTACACCGTCTGATGTGGTCACATAGCTCGGGTTACATCCACGGACTTTTGTCTCCGTGAAGATGTTGCTGGTCACGTTCTCCATCGGTCTTTTCTCCTTAGAGGCTCATTGGGTAGCCGTTAGCCCACCGTCGATGGTGAGAATCTGACCGGTGATGAACGAACACGCATCGGAGCAGAACAAGAGCGCGGCGCCGACGAGGTCGTCGGTCTGGCCGACTCGTGCCAGCGGGATCCGGTTGACGATACCAGCCTTGAAATCGGGGTCATCGAGCAACATGGCCACCTGGGGGGTGTCGACAAATGTGGGTGCGATGGCGTTGACGGTGATGCGGTGCTTTGCCCACTCTGTCGCCCATTGCCTGGTGAGCGAGTCGATGGCCCCTTTGGCGGCGACGTACGCCGAGTAACCCGCATCGATGCCGAGCTGACCCCGGACCGAAGATACGTTGAGCACGTGACCGCCGTGGCCGCCTGCGATCATCGCCTTCACCGCCGCCTGAGTTGGTAGGAGAGTGCTCCGGACATTGAGGTCGAAGATCCAATCCCAATCGTCTTCGGGGTAGTCCTCGGCATTGTGGAGAACGTTGCCTGCGCCACCGCCGATGGTGTTGACCACGATGTCGACCCGGCCAAATTGGTCCATCACCGCAGCGACGGCCCTATCGGCATCTTCCTTCTTGGTGAGATCAGCCACGACCGCCATTGCCTCAGAGCCCGCGGTGCGAGCTCGTTCTGCGGCCGTCTCCGCACGTTCCAGAGAACGGCTCAGTATCGCGATTCTGGCGCCTGCCCCGGAAAGGGCAACGCCCAATGCCGAGCCTATGGCACCGCTGCCGCCCGGGATGACGGCCACCTTGCCGTCCAGCCTGAAGATGTCGGTTTGGCCCATCTCACCCTCTCCTTGTTGATTGCTGTCGATTGTTGAAGTTCAGTCGTCTTCGTATGAACCCGGGACGACCGGGGGAGAGAAGGAGGTGACCATAGTGAGTGGCTCGGTTCCGTGTGCCACCGTCTGATGGTGCAACCCGACGGGAATGTAAACGACCGTTCCCGGCTCGAGCACGGCGGTGCCCTCTGGAGTCACCAGCTCACCATTGCCCGAGATGATGTAGATGACTTCCTCCTGTGTGGGGTGCACATGCCCCTCGGGGGCGGATCCCCCTGGGAACTCCGAGTAGCCGACGGTTATGTTCTTGGCGCCGTTTATTTCCGGCCCGATGTAGTGGAGCCAATTACGTCCAGGTAGCTCATAGACCCGGGCTTCTTCTCGTTTCACCGCAGTTAGCTTCATTTTGCCTCCTAGGCCCGGACAATCGACTCGATATGCAAATCATCGATAATCGAGTATCCAAGGTTAGTTCTTGTTGTCAACACCGGTCAAGACGCCGGCTGTAACCGGCTGTCGGACCGGAAGTCTCCTCATGTACCGAGCCGATCTACTCTACGCGTCCAGGTCTCGATATCGGCCAACTCGACGAGACGGGAGACCGTGAACTCGATCTGGCGCATGCACGTTTCGTGCCACACCTTGCTTGCGATGAACGCATCGTGTTCCGACGGTATCGAGATGTCGTAGTCGATCAGATCGGAGCAATTACGGCTCCCAAACTCCGCTTCGAATTCCTCTGCTAATTCCTGGATGAGCAGGCGCGCGGTGCGCTTGGCACGCTGGTGGTCACCCAACCTGAACTCGGCGAGACGGCCGACCGCCATCGCGGCGCCCGAGATCGCCCCGCAGATGCCGCCTCCGTAGGCAACGCCACCGTTCAGCACCATGGCCGCCGAAGAATCGGTCGCGGCGGAGAGCCCGTACAACTCCTGGAGAGCGACGAGCGTCGATTCGGCGCAGCCGTAATACGTGTCGTCACGCAGGAACAAGCTCCTAGCGAGCTCTCTGGCCGCTTCACGTTCTGATTCGTTGGCAGGTTCTACCTCGCTCAAACCAGTTTCTCCTGTGATAGGACGTGGGGTGGCAGCGGTACCCGCTGCCACCCCACGTAAACAGGCGTGCCCTGGAGCTACCAGCTGCACTCGTTGTTTGCGTCACACTCGGCCTTGATGGAAATCAGATTCGTGAGGTCGAGCACTCGTTGTGCATCGAACACTTTCTGCGCACCGAATGTACCGTCCGGATTGATCGGCGTGTAGGACTGGAACTGGTCGTTGACACCATGCTCGGTGTACACACCGCTGCCAGTGATTCCCTCATAGTCGATGTCGTTCCCTGCCCTGATCTCAGCCAGGCAGGTTTCGTATGTGTAGCACACGGTTCCCGGGGCTTCTCCGACCTCGTGCATCGCAGGTGCCCAGTCACTCGCGTGGTACGAGCCACCGTATTCAACGGCAAGTGCCGACTGAACCATTAGGTCGTATGTCGTGTAGTGATAGATCCCTGCAGGGTCTTCCTGACCCTCCGGCGGGATGTCAGACGCCAGATACAGCTGCTCGTAGAAGTCCCAGGCCGGTGTCTGGTCGTTGTAGCCAACGCCGGCAAAGCCGAGGCTCTTCTGCGTTGTCAGAGCTGTCTCGTTGAGTGCCGAAACAAACTCATTCAACACCCAGCCGGATTCACCGATCCAGTTCAGCGAGGCGCCTGCCTCGGCTACCGCGTTGACCAGTGCTGCAGACTCAACCGACCCGGCCTGGACGATTACGGCGTCCGGGTTGAGATCGGCGATCGCCTGAGCCTCGGCCCGATAGGAGGCCTGCTCCGGCGGAACGTCGATGCGAGACAGAACCTCGATACCCAGTTCATTGGCTGCCTTCTCGGCGGCCGTTGCGGCCACCTGGAAGCCTTCGACCTGGGTAGCGAAGATCACGATCGTCTGAGCGTTGATGTCCTGCGCTTCGAAGATCCCGGTGAAGCCAAGGGCCTCATCCAGACCCTGCGCCCGGAAGAGTGGCTCCTCTGCGGTACCACCAAGGTTGCCCGGGATGCCGCCACCATGAACCGATGGGCCTAGCGGTCCATCATGTTCGGCGATCCACTCCAGGAGCCAGGAGCGATAGGTCTGGTACCCGTGGGCCTCGCTGACGAGGATCTCGGCACCGTGCTGCTCCAGGCACGTCCTGGCGGCCTGGCCTTCGCCGACTGTTCCGATGTCCTCACTGACCAGGTCCCATTGCCGGCCGAGCGGCGGATCGAGGTTGATCACCTCATCGATTGGGAACGCAACATCAGCGGTCAAGGACTCGCCGTATGCGGCAAACTCACCCGTGTAATAGGCGAGCTCGCATACAACGACCGGATCTGTCGACATGGCTGCCGTGGTCTCTGTGCCTGAGTCGCCGGCGGCTGCGGTGGTCTCGGTCGTATCGCCGTCTCCCGCAGGAGCCGCGGTCGTGTCGGAGGCCTCATCGTCGCCACCCCCGCACGCGCCCGCCATGAGTGCAAACGCGAACAGGATGGCCAGTATTGGTAAGAGTCTCGATCTTCCTTGCATGTTTCTCCTCCTGGTTTGTTTCCTCGCTATTGATTCGCCTAGCTAGATCCGATAGCCCTCCTTGAGCTGGTCGGTGGTCAGGTGAGCTGCGTTCATTACGGCGAATGCCTCGCCGAGGCTCAGCACCATGACCCGATCGGCGACTTCAAGCGCCTTGGTGGCGTTTTGCTCCGCCAAGATGATGCTGACGCCTCTCGTTTGATGGATTTCGGTGATCTTCTCGAAGAACATGTCCACGTAGAGCGGTGAAAGGCCTGCGGTAGGCTCGTCCAGCAACAGCAGCGTCGGGTCTTGCATGAGTGCCCGTCCACAGGCCACCATCCGTGACTCGCCACCGCTGAGTGTTCCCGCTAGCTGACTCCGCAGGTTGGCGAGATCGGGGAAGAGGTCGAGGATCTCACCGATCCGTTCGTCACGAGAGCGGGTGCCGATCATCCCACCCACCTGCAGGTTTTCGAGGACGGTGAGGTCTGCGAAGACGCCCTCCTCCTGCGGTACATACCCGATGCCGCGGCCGGCGGTTTCGTAGGCCGGGAGTGCTGAGACTTCTTCCCCGTTGAACCGGATCGAACCCGCGGTAAGGGGGATCAGACGGGCCAGGGTCGCAAGCAGAGTGGTCTTTCCCGCTCCGTTGGCTCCCAATACGGTGAAGACTTCGTTGCCGACATCCAGGTCGATGTCCTTGAGGACGGTGATTCCGTGATAGCCGGACCGCAGGCCCCGGACCTCGAGGATGTTCGATCCGCTCGGCTCAGACATGGCCTTCTCCCAGGTACTTCTCGATAACGGTGCTGTGCTCGCGAATCTCCTTGGGATCGCCTCCCAGGATCACGCTGCCCTCGGCCATGAAGTGGACCTTGTCGCTCAGACTCCAAATCACGTTGAGATCGTGTTCGACGATGACCACCGATGTGCCGGTGGCCGCCAGGTCACGGATGACGTCCATGACCCTTTCGGTCAAGACATCGGGCAAACCTGCGGTTGGCTCGTCCAGCAGCAGGAACTTCGGTTTGAGCAGCAAACAGCGAATGATGTCGAGGAGCTTCTTCTCGCCTGCCGATTCGGCGTGACCGAACGCGTCGCGAAACTCGAAGAGGTCCAGGTACTTGTAGATCTCCTCGCGGTACTCCTCGAATACGGTGTTTTCGCTGAAGATTCGATGCGGTTGCTCGTATTTGGCAGGGGTGAGCGAAAGCAACAGCGAATCTAGAATGGTCAGCTTCTCGAAGTCCATAATGACCTGATTGCTCTTGACCAATCCATGGCGGGCCATTCGATGAGTCGGCAGCTTGGATAGAATCACCTCACCGGTTTCTTGCTCGCCGGTGGGCAGGAGCGAGATCGTTCCACGATCGAGCTGAGTCGAATGCATGATCATCCGCATCAGGGTGGTTTTTCCCGCCCCGTTGGGTCCGATGAGGCCCTCGATGGGGCGCTCGCCGAGCGTCAAGTCGTCGATGTCGACCACAATGCGATCTGAGAAGCTCTTGGCGACGCCGTTGATCCGGATCCGGGGTCGGGTCATGGTCGCGGATTCCTGGAGGTCAGTCACCGTGGATCCTCCTCATTAGCTTGTCGCGTCTCATGTCGCCGAGGACGCCAAATGGCCTGAATAGCAGGACAAGGATCAGCGCGGCGCCGAACGCCATTTCACGAAGCACCGGAATCGCCTGGTTGTACCAGCTCCGCGGTAGCGGGAGGTAGGACTGGACCACGATGTCGAACAGCCCGACCGTGAAGAGAACACCGACGAACGGGCCCCAAACACGGGCTGTTCCGCCGACGACCAACCCCACTATGGCCGCCAGAGTGAGATTGATGCTGAGGTTGCTGGTCTCGAGGAATCGCTCCATCACGCCGAACATGACTCCGAGCAGTCCCATGCCGGCCGAACCCAGCGCAAATTGCACCAGCTTGATCCGGAAGGTCGCCTTGCCAAGGCTGCGGGCCAGTGGCTCGTTGTCGCCAACGGACACCATCAACCGCCCGTACGGCGATCGATGCACCCTCGCAACGTAGTACAGGATCGCGCCGACCAGCAGAATGAGGATGAGCAGCCAGAGGGCTTCGTTGGCCTTTGTAGAACCGATGTCGAACGGGAAGCGAAGACCACCCATTCCGATCGCGCCACCGGTGAGATCCTGCTCGGTCGTCGCCAGGATGAATACGGCGGTGGCAAAGCCGAGCGTACTCACCAGCACTCCGTCGTCATCGAGATCGGCGATGATCCATCCGACCAGCAGTCCGGCCAGGCCCGCGGCGATCGTCCCTGCCGCGGCGCAGATCAAGAACCGCCACGGGTCGTTGATCGCCCAATCGACCTTGATGTATAGGACTCCGTACGTGTACATGCCTACGCCCCAGAATCCGACTACGCCGAAGTTGGCGATCCTCGCCAGGCCCAATTGCAGATGAAGGAGCAGGGCGAGACCGGTCACCATGGCGACGTCGAAGAGGCCTGAAATCAGGAATGCATCTAGCCAATCGAGATTCACGCGCTACACCTTTCCTGTTCCGGCCATTCGCCTGCCGCGCACCTTGAGGATGATCACGAAGGCAGTAATGAGGATCAGTTGCCCGTACAAGACCTGTCCGAGTTGGAGCGTCATTGCGGCCATGGCGACCCCTGTACACACCCCTGCGATGATGACGCCACCGATGTTCCTGGCTCCCCCCACCAGGACTACGAGCAAAATGAGCAGGAACTGACGCCAGCCGAGCAGCGGAGCCACGTTGGACCCGACTCCGTAGAACGCCCCGGCCATGCCGCCTGCGACCCCGGCGATGAACCAGATCATCACGGTGACTACAAGCGGACGGATCCCGCTTGCCTGTGCAAGGTTTTCGTCGCTGGCCAACGCTCTGATCTGAAGCCCGTAGCTCGATCGTTGGATGAACCAGTACAGAAGCAGGGCGAGGGCCGCGACGCTGACGACAGCAAGCAAGCGGAACGAAGACACCCCGACACCGAGCACTCTGATTGATGTCGGAGGCGGGACGTCGTAGAAGCGAACCGGGTAGCCAAAGACGAATTGCAGCCCGTGGCGGAGGAAGATGGACAGCCCGAAAGACATGATGATCATCTCGAGGGCGCCGACGCTGCGCCGTTTCGCCGGCCGGAAGATTGCGAAGTACGTGCCGACGCTGACCAACCCGGAGATGATTCCTGCGGGAACCAGCACTGTGTAGAAATTCAGGTCAAATGTGGTGTTGAGCCACATGCCGAAGTAGGCACCAAGCGTGATCGTCTCGGAGTAGGCAACGTTGATCAGCCCGGTGAGTCGATAGAGGAGGGCAAAGCCGATGGCCGCGAGCACAAGGGGAGCGTGCTCAGAAAGACCGATTACGAGAGACTTGCTGACAAGATCCATCAGCCCATTGCCCCCCAGTCCGGCCCCGGATCTCCTTGGGGCCCGTTGCCGTCTCTACGTTGTTGTCGTGTGAGTGGCGAGCCGCTCACATCCAACCAAAGACCGATGATCGTCCTCACGCTTCGCCTCCTCCGGCGCCGCCGGGCGCACCCCCCTGGTACCCGCTAATTGATAATCGATCATAGATGCTCGTTGATGCAGACGTCAATTAGGAGGGTGACGCTCATGGCGTGTAGCGAGTCAACGGGTACGACACCGTGTCTCGGAGATCGTTTGCACCGTCGGAAGTGGTAGTTTCCCGTTGTAGCTGGAGGAGGCTGTTGTCCCTGCCGATCCTGCATTGCGAGTGAAAGCGCTCGACTGTGCCACGGTCCTCGAGGAAATGCGTCCGCTGCTGAGTCCGGGCACAGACGTTGAGGTGTTCGAGTACTCCCACTTCAAGACGACGGCAACGACGACAGCCAATCTCGTCATCGGGGGCACCGGGCAGTGACCGCGACACACGAGATCCGGTTCCAGCCGATTGGCCGTCGCATCTCCGTGCCTGAGGGCACCACGGTCTTCGCCGCGGCCCACGATGCCGGTGTCGAACTCACCTCGGCGTGTGGTGGCGAGGGAAGGTGCGGGCTATGCCGGGTCGAACCGGTGTCCGGCGCCGTATCTGAGGCAGATGCAGCCGAGTTGGCTGTGCTCGGGGCGCAGGCGGACGACGGGTTGCGCCTGGCGTGCCGGGTGCTCATGCATGGCGACGTTGCCATTCGTATCCCGGCCACCTCGATGCTGTCGGGACCGCAGCTCCAGGTGGCGGGAGTATCCGTGCCGGTGGAGCTCGATCCCGTGGTCGCCGGATATCAGATCACCATGCAGGCGGCGACATTGAGCGACCCGAGGTCCGATCTCGACAGGATCATCGATGCTCTTGCCGAGCAGCACAAGGCGATCGTGACCGGGGCAGACTCCGCAGTGATCAGGGCTATCGGGAAATTGCTGCGAGACAATGGATGGGCGGTTACAGCGTTTGTCCGGGACGATCGGCTCGTAGGTCTCACCCGACCCAACGCAAATCCGCTCGGGCTCGCCGTTGATCTGGGGACGACCAAGATCGCCGCCCACCTGCTCGATCTCGCTACCGGAGAAGACCTCGGCGCCTCGGGGGTGGCCAATCCTCAGATCGTATACGGGGAAGATGTCATCAGCCGCCTCGAGCATGCCTACCGGGATCCCGCGGGTGGTGAGCAGCTAGCCCGTGTCGTTCGGGAGGCGATCGATGATCTCGCCGGTGAGCTGCTCGACAAGGCGGGGCAGGCACGTGGCCAACTCGTAGATGCATGCATCGTCGGCAACACGGCCATGGTGCACCTCCTGCTCGGCTACCCCATCAACCAGCTCATCAAATCACCGTTTGTCGGCTCGTCCGCCCGACCGATCGACGTGCCCGCCGCTGAGATCCGGCTCGGTGCTGCAGCGGGGGCTCGGGTACATGTGCCCGGTTCGATCGGTGGGTTCGTTGGTGCCGATCACGTTGCCATGATCCTCGCTTCCGGCATCGGGCTCGCCGATTCGACCGTGCTCGGTATCGACATCGGCACCAACACGGAGATCGTGCTCAGCAAGTCCGGTCTAGGGCACATGACAGCGACGTCATGCGCCTCGGGCCCGGCGTTCGAAGGCGCCCACATTGTTGACGGGATGCGGGCTGCGGCGGGCGCCATCGAGCGGCTCGTCATCACCGAGGACGGTATCGAATACGAGACCATCGAAGACGCCGACCCGATCGGCCTTTGTGGCTCTGGCATCGTCGACGCCGTCGCCGAGCTCCATCGTCATGGTTTGATCAACCCGCGTGGCCGTTTTGAGAAGGGGCATCCCCGGGTGACCATCGGAGAAGACGGTGCCCAATTGATTTTGGCACCGGGAACCATATCGGGCAGCGGGCGCGACGTGGTGATCACCCAGCATGATGTCAACGAGATCCAGCTCGCAAAGGGAGCAATCCACGCCGGCGTCGAGATTCTCCTCGAGCTCACGGAGACCCGGCCCGAGGATGTCGACGCCGTGCTCATCGCAGGTGCCTTTGGCTCGTTCCTCACCGTCGACAGTGCCATCGACATCGGTCTGATCCCAAGATTGCCAAGGGCGGGATATCGGCAGGTTGGTAACGCGGCAGTTGTCGGTGCGATCCGCATGCTCGTCTCTGCGACAGAGCGTCGCCGCGGTACGGAGCTTCTCGAAGACACCGACTACGAGGAGCTCACTGTTCAACCCCTATTTGGGAGACGGTTTGCCATGGGCATGCTGCTTCCGGATCTGGAAGGCAGGCCGAGCCAGGAGAAGACCGGATGAGAATCATCGGAGAGAAGATCAACGGCACCCGGGAAAAGGTGGCTGCGGCGATTGCCAACCGGGATGCCGACTCCATCACCGCGCTGGCCACCAGCCAGACAGAGGCCGGAGCGGCCTGGCTCGACCTGAACGCGGGTACCCGGCCCGACCGCGAACCGGACGACCTGGTGTGGCTGGTCAATACAGTCCAGGCCGTCACCGACGCGCCGCTTGTGCTCGACAGCGCAAATCCAGCGGCGTTGCGGGCGGCACTCGAGCGGGTCGAGCGTGCCCCGGTGATCAATTCGATCAGTGGCGAGCACGACCGGATCGAGGGAATCCTCCCGCTTGCGGTGGAATACGGCACCGGAGTCGTTGCCCTCGCCATCAGCGAGACCGGGATTCCTGCTACAGCTGCCGAGCGCATGGACGTTGTCCGCAGCCTGATCGAGCACACCCGCGCTGCGGGGATCGAAGACGAGGACGTGTACGTCAATCCACTTGTGCTCACCGTCGCCACCAACAACGACAGCGCCGTTGTCTCGCTCGAGACGATGCGGATGGCGCGAGACGGCCATCCCGACGTACATATGACCGTCGGTCTCAGCAACGTGTCATTTGGCCTGCCGGCGCGGGCGCAGATCAATCGCGGGTTCCTGACACCGGTGATCGCAGCCGGGCTGGACACGGCGATCGCCGACCCGCTCGACAATGGGTTGCGGACACAGATTCTTGTCACTGAGATGCTGCTGGGTCGTGACCGGCACTGTCTCAACTATGTAAGAGCATCGCGAAGCGGACTATTCCCCGAGTAGCAACCGAAAGGAATACACATGACGACGACCGCAGATCTGGTAGCCGCCATCACCGACATGCGTGAGGACGACGCCATTTCCTATGCCAGAGAGTTGATCGACGGTGGGACCGAGCCCGTTGCCATTCTCGAGGCCTGCCGTGAGGCAATGGACGTTATCGGTAAGCGATTCGAAGAGGGCGAAGCGTTCATCCCGGAGCTGATTCTCGCCGGGGAGATGTTGAAATCTGTGACGGAGGCAGTCAAACCGCACATGAAGACCGATGACTCGCAAGAGATCCTCGGCAAGATCGTGCTCGGCACGGTCGAGGGCGACATTCACGACATCGCAAAAGACATCGTCGGCTTCATGCTCGAGATCAATGGCTTCGAGGTGACCGACCTGGGTGTTGATGTTCCCGCCACCAGGTTCGTCGAAACAGCCAGGGAGACCGGGGCGAAGATCGTGGGCCTCAGCGGGTTCCTGACTCTGGCATACGACCCGATGAGGGACACGGTTGCCGCGCTCAAGGAAGCCGGGCTCGACGTCAAGGTGATGGTCGGCGGTGGCCAGGTAGACGACAGCATTCGTGACTACACGGGGGCCGATGCATACGGGAAGGACGCCATGGCTGCCGTTGCTCTCGCCAAAGAGTGGTCGGGAACAGCTTGATCGCCACCGGAACCAAGCCCGATTTCTAAGCAAGGAGTCACAGAGATGCTTCCCGACAATTGGAACGAAATGACCCCCGCCGAGCGGCTGGAATACAGGCTCGCCGGTTGGGCGTCCGCAGGCGGAATGGAATTCGCATCCCCGGACGCCAAGGAGAAGTACGAAATCCGGACCAAGCGGTTCATAGACGTCTTGAAGCTGCGTGAGCCGGACACTGTTCCCGTCGAGCTGGTCGGCGGCGGTGTGATCGCCGAGCATGCCGGACTCACCCACGGCGACATGATGTACGACTACGAGAAGGCCACCTCGGCGTCGCTCAAGATCCACGAAGACTTCGATATCGACTATCAGGTGGCAGGCAACTTCTGGCCGGGCCCGGTATTCGAGCGTCTTGGCTACAACCTCTACAAGTGGCCGGGACACAATCTGTCGGATCATCAGCCGTATCAGGCGGTGGAGGGCGAGTACATGATGGCCGATGAGTACGCCGAGCTCATCAACGACTCGGAGAAGTTCATGCTCCGCAAGTACTTCCCCCGGGTTTTCGGGTCGCTGGGGGCATTCTCGATGCTGCCATCATTCTGGGGCGCCACGGAACTGCCGTTCGTGCCGTTCATGATGACCCCGTTTGGCATACCGCCGGTACAGGAGGCGTTCGAGGCATTCCTCGATGCCGCAAAGCTGTCGCTCGAGTTCATGGGTGCGATGGGTGCCCTCGGAGGCCAGCTTGCGGCCGTCCACGGTATTCCGGGGACGCTCGGCGGGTTCTCCAAGGTTCCGTTCGACTTCATCGGTGACACCCTCCGGGGCACGAAAGGCATCATGCTCGACATGTTCCGTAGGCCGGACGACGTGCTGGCGGCATCTGACGCACTGCTCCCGATGGCGATCGAGTTTGCCGTTGGCAACGCCAATGCCTCCGGCAACCCCTTCATCTACATCGTCATGCACAAGGGTGCCGACGGGTTCATGTCGAATGACGATTTCAAGCGGTTCTACTGGCCTGGCTTCAAGAAGTTGATGCTTGGCATCATCGAGCAGGGTGCCGTCCCGTTCAACTTCGTCGAGGGCGGTTACAACAGCAGGCTCGACATCATCGCAGATGATGGCGACATCCCACCCGGCACCACGATGTGGATGTTCGACAAGACCGACATCGCCGAAGCCAAGAAGAAGTTCGGCCCCTGGGCGGCCATCGGCGGCAACATCCCGGCATCGCTTTTCAAGGCCGGCACGCCCGAGCAGATGCGCGACAAGGTCAAGGAAACCATGGAGGTAGCTGCGCCGGGCGGTGGATATTTCATGACCCCGGGTGCGGTCATCGACAATGCCACCGACGCCAACATCGAGGCCTATCTCGCCGCGGGCAAGGAATTCGGCAAGTACTAGGCAGGCACGAGAGGTATGCGCATTCACCGGGGAAAATGCTGCGCCGGCCGATGTGACGTAGCATCTGCCCGGTGATGCGTAGATTGCTCGACGTCCTAGAAGACCCGGTCGCGTGGATCCTGGTGATAGCCGGAGTTGTCGAGCTCATCTCCGGGGGTACTGCGGCGCGCGGTGCCATCCTGTTCGCCGGTGCTGCGCTGATCCTCACCGACCGCATCATGCGTGATCGCACACTCTCGAGGCGGGCGCTCCATATCCCGGCGGTGCCACTCCAGGAGTTGATGGAGCGGCGTGTCTGGCCGGTGGTGATAATCCTCGCCGCGGCGTTGTCTGCCACATTTGCGGTACACACCTTCCCTTTGACGCTCGTCACCGGGTTGACGGGCGTGCTCGTCGTCGGCTGGGCCTGGCTCACCGCCCCGGATATCTCCGCTCGCCTGGTGCTCCCGCGAAAAGGGCTGGTGGTTTGGGGCGGAGTGTTCCTTGCCCTGGGGTTGTGGGAGCTGACCGCACTTCTCGGCCAACCGACGCTGGTCCAGACCTCGACGGATCACCCGACGATCAGCTTTCTCCTCGACCCGTTTGTCGCCACCTATCCCGGGCGGGCGGTGGCGCTTGCCCTGTGGGCGCTCGCCGGGCGCGGTTTGGTACGACGCGCATGAGCTGGCGCCTGACGACACTCCTCGGCTACGGATTGGTCACATTGGCGGGCGGCATCGTCGAGATGGCAGGCCGTCGTGGCGCGACGTCGATCCCCACTCTCGATCAGACGCTGCGCTGGGTGTTGCAGACCCGATCGGGCAGGATTGCCATCTTCGCTGCCTGGGCGTGGATGGGACTGCATTTCCTCGGATGAGTGCGGATCGTCGTCGCGCTGGTCGCAACAATGGGTTATGCGGATATCGGGTCGGCGAGCTCCCCGGATTGCAATCTGTGGTCGAGGCCCTCGATGATGAGATCGAGGCCGAACTCGAAGGAGTCTCCAAAGGCGTAGCCCTCGCGAAGCACGTGGCGGGTGGCTAGTTCAAATAGGTTGGGGTACTGCTGGGCATAGGCGTCGAGCATCTCTTGGGCTAACTCGACTAGTTCGTCGCTGCCCTCGCTTCCGGGGAGCATTGCCTCTTCCATCGCAAAGCCATAGAGGTAGCTGTCGAGCACCGCATAGGCATGGGCCGTCAATTGGATCGAAAGCCCGCCCCTGCGGAAACATCCCAGCACCGCGTCATGGTGGAGCAGGGTCGCCGGACCGGGAGTGACTCGTGACTCCATCAAGGGAGGAGCCCACGGGTGTCTCTTCAGCACACGGCGGGCCGACAGGAAGCGCTCTCTGATGGCGATCTTCCATTCGACGTCGTTCCTGGGCAGGTCGATCTCGTCGAAAACGTGATCCACCATGCCGTCGATGATCGCCTCTTTGTTGGGGAGGTGGTAGTAGATCGTCATCGGCTTCACCCCGAGGGCGGCTGCCAGATTGCGAATGGTGAATCCCTCCATGCCCACCTCGTCGGCGAGTTGTATCGCACCTGTGAGAACACGCTCCCTGGTGAGGTGCTGTCTTTCGGCTTTCACGACCACTTGGAGACTCCTTGTAGAAACCTGTTGACATCATCGTACTTAGTACGGTAGGTTTCAGCCAAATTCAGTCGTACAAAGTACGAGCAGGTAGCGAGAAGGGATTCTGAAATGTCAAACGAGGACAGGGCATCCGAGGTGGTCCCATACAACATGAAGGCCGTGGTGCGCAGGGAATACGGCCCGGCAGGTAACGTCCACATCGAGAAGATCAAAACGCCAGTACCCGGGCCCGGACAGGTGTTGATCGAGGTTCATGCGGCCGGGATCGACCGCGGCCAGTGGCACATGGTGGCCGGGTTGCCCTATTTGATGCGGCTCGCCGGGTTTGGGGTCACCAAGCCGAAGAACCCCGTGCTCGGGCTTGATGTTGCCGGCCGGGTCGTTGCCGTTGGTGACGGTGTCGAGCGATTCCGCACGGGCGATGAAGTGTTTGGCATTGCCAGCGGGTCCTTCGCCGATTATGCGATTGCAGATGTCGCAAAGCTTGCGGCCAAGCCGGAGCCGATCAGTCACGAGCAAGCGGCAGTTGCCACGGTATCCGGGATCACTGCGCTCCAAGCGCTCACCGACGTCGGGAAACTGCATTCCGGTCAGAGTGTGCTGGTTATCGGTGCTTCCGGTGGCGTCGGTAGCTACGTCGTCCAACTCGCCAGGGCGCTCGGCGCCCGGGTGACGGGAGTGGCCAGTGGTTCCAAAGGCGATCTTGTTCGCTCGATCGGTGCGGATGACTTCATCGACTACACGACCACCGACTACCTGGACGGATCGAAGAAGTTCGACATGATCATCGACATCGGCGGTCGCAATCGGGTGCGCAGACTGCGCAGGGCACTCGCCGAGAAAGGCACGCTCGTCATCGTCGGGGGAGAGGGCGGCGGGCGTTGGACCGGGGGCATCGGTCGTCAGATTCGGGCGCTTCTGTTGTCACCATTCATTTCGCAGCGACTGACGATGTTCATCAGCAGCGAGAGCCATGAGCTCCTCGAGCGGCTCGCAGAATTCCTCGAATCCGGCGCAGTCGTACCTGCCATCGGCCATACCTATTCATTCGATCAGGTGCCTCAGGCAATCGCTGACCTCGATGCGGGCCGTGCTCTCGGCAAGTCCGTCCTCACTGTTCGCTGAAGACTGATCACGAGAAAGGATCACCAATGACTACTACAACGCAACTCACTCACGGCAACGGCCACATGACAACTTCCGTCGGTCCGCTCACCCGCAAGACGGTGACGCCGCGCCGGGCGGCTCGTATTGCCGGTGTCTCCTATGTCGCCATCTTCTTGCTGGCCATCTTTGCGAACTTCGTTGTTCGGGAGGGCATGGTCGATTCCGACAATGCCGCAGCGACGGTGGCCAACATCACCGGTTCCATCGGGCTCTTCCGGCTGGGCATGATCGCCTTCCTGGTGGTCTTTGTCGTGGATGTGCTCATCTCATGGGCGCTACACATGATCTTGAGGGAGGTCGATCACGACCTATCTCTTGGTGCCGCCTGGTTCCGGCTTGTGTACACAACATTCCTGGGCGTGGCCCTGGTGTTCTTCTACCAGGCACTGCAACTCGTCGGTGATGGCGGTGTCGCCGCCGCCTTCACCGCGGATCAGGTCAACGCCCAGGCGATGATTGCGTTCGAGTCGTTCAATAACGTGTGGCTGGTCGGGTTGGTCGCGTTCGGGGTTCACCTCGTCATCATCGGCTACCTGCTCATCCGCTCCGGGTATGTGTCGAAGGCGCTCGGCTACCTGTTGATCGCAGCAGGTGTCGCCTATGGGCTCGACACGGTCGCTCACACACTGCTCGACAACTACAGCGACTTTGCCAGCGTGTTGCTGGTCATGGTTGCCGTCCCCTCGATGATTGGTGAGGGCTGGCTCGGTCTATGGCTCTTGTTTGGCAAGAAGTTCGCTGCTTGATCGGATCCGGCGAACCTAGAGTGGCCGCCGTGGACGTGACGGTGCGGCAACTCAACAGGGCGACTCTCGACAGACAGCTGCTCCTCAAAAGGGAGCAGCTGTCTGTTTCTGCGGCAATGCACCGGGTGCTGGCGTTGCAGGCTCAGGAGCCACCTTCTCCGTATCTCGCGCTGTGGGACCGGATCGAGGGCTTCCAACCGGCGGACCTCGACGCCGCCTTCTTCAGTCACGAGATCGTCAAAGCGACGTTGATGCGGATCACTCTGCACGCAGTGCTCGCCTCCGAATACTCGACGTTTCACGAGGCAATGCAGGGCACGCTCCGTGACTCCCGGTTGTACGATCGACGCTTTCGATCGAGCGGTGTGCCGATCGAGGCTGCCGAAGCGCTGTTGCCGCATGTGCTCGACTTCCTATCTGTGCCGCGCCGCAACGCAGATGTAGATGCCATGGTGGCCGAACACCTCGACGTCGACCCCAAGCACTACGTTTGGTGGGCGTTGCGCACCTTCGGGCCGGTGTGGCGTGCCCCTAATGGCGGATCGTGGGCGTTCGGCGCATACCCGGAGTACATTGCCGCCACCAGGGACGATATGCCCGACAGGACCGGGTGCATCCAGTACTTGTTCCACCGCTATCTGGAAGCCTTCGGCCCCGCGTCGCGTCACGACTTCGGTCAATTTGCGCTGCTTCGCCAATCCGAGGTGAAGCCGGCATTGGCAGGTATCGCCGACCAACTCGTCCATCTCGACGGGCCGAACGGGGAGGAGCTTTACGACATCTGCGATGCGGTCATCCCGGATGAGGCCACTCTCGCACCACCCCGGCTGCTGCCGATGTGGGACAACGTCCTGCTGGTCTACAAGGATCGCCGCCGGATCATCCCCGAGGAGTATCGCAAAGTGATTCTTCGCACCAACGGCGACTCGCTACCCGCCTTGTTGGTGGACGGATACGTCGCCGGGGTGTGGCGACCGGTCGACGGTGGCATTGAGGCAACTGCGTTTCACTCCCTCGACGACGACACCTGGGACGGGCTGGCTCTGGAGGCAAGGAACCTGCTCGAGTTTCTGGGAGAGAGGGAGCCCTCTATCTACAGCCGGTATGCCTACTGGTGGTCGAAGCTCCCCGCCGGCGAGGTACGGATGCTCGGCACCGGATGAGGGCACGAGTCGGCCACGAACATGGCCGATCCCTACACTGGCGACGTGGATCTATCGCAGCGCCAGACTGAGTTTCTCGAGGACAACCACGCCGCCGCCATGATCACGGTGGCGGATGACGGCATCGCCAAGGCGGTCCGTATCGGCGTAGCCATGGTCGATGGGAGGCTCCGGAGCAGTGGGACCACCGATCGAGTTCGGACCAGGAGGCTCCGGGAAGATCCCCGGTGCACGCTGTTCGTCTTTGCCGGTGGCGGATATTCGTTTCTGACGTTGGAGACAACGGTGACGATCATTGACGGTCCCAGGTCCATCCACGACTCAGTGCGGCTCTTTCGGGTGATGCAGCGCAGACCCACAGGCCCGCTCCAATGGTTCGGCAGCGAGCTCGAAGAAGACGATTTTCGGAGCCGGCTGCGGGCGGAGCGCCGCATCATTTACGAGTTCGATCCGCACCACGCATACGGGCTTGCCTAGAGGCAGATCTGTCTCGTAGCCCCGACGGTCAGCCGTCTTCCGTGAGAGCAGGATCGTGCGAAAACCGCCGGTGGGGAGTGGCCGGGCTTTCCCGCCGACCGCTTTCCTGTCGTGGGCGTGCGATACCCTTGCAGTGAGACCCAGAGGTAGTGATGACGCGCGCGCATATCAACTCATCGAACCTGGTCCGGTCGAGTCGCGGCGTTTGCGACCGACGGACCGGCTCGACTTCGAGCCCGCCCCCGGCGAGGTTGCTATCGATGTCTCGACGTGTGCCGTCTGCCGCACAGATCTCCAGATCGTTGAAGGCGACGTGCCGGCCCGCCGACTACCGATCGTTCCGGGACATCAGGTGGTCGGCAAGGTCCGTTCCGTTGGCGACGGTGTCGACAACTGGTTGCCGGGAGCGCGAGTCGGGGTTGCCTGGCTCGGTGGCGCCTGTGGCGAGTGCCGCTATTGCAGGTCCGGGCAGGAGAACCTGTGCGAGTCTGCTCAGTTCACCGGATGGGATCAGGACGGTGGGTTTGCGGAGACCATGACGGCTCGTGCCGACTTTGTCTTCAGTATCCCTGCGGCGTTCACCGACGAGCAGGCGGCCCCGTTGCTGTGCGGCGGCATCATCGGGTACCGGTCGCTGAAGCTGTCGGGAATCGAGCCAGGCGGTCGCCTCGGTCTCTATGGTTTTGGAGCTTCGGCGCTGCTCAGTTTCCAGGTGGCGAGATATTGGGGGTGTGAGATCTTCGTCGCAACACGGTCGCGCTCGGAGCAGCAGCGGGCCATCGACATGGGAGCTGCGTGGGCAGGCTCCTACCACGACCAACCACCGGTAGCGCTCGATGCGGCGATCACGTATGCCCCGGCCGGGTACGTCGTGGTCGAGGCGCTGAAGGCGATCGGCCCCGGCGGAACTGTGGCGATCAACGCCATCCATCTCGACACGGTGCCCGAGTTCCCCTACGACCTGTTGTGGAAGGAACGGTCGATCCGTAGCGTCGCCAACTTCACCCGCCAGGACGCAGAAGAGTTTCTGGCGCTTGCTGCCGAGATTCCGATCGAGACGGTGGCTGACATATACCCGCTTGTGGATGTCAACATCGCCCTCACCCGGTTGAAAAACGGCGAGGTGGCGGGTGCGGCAGTGCTGACGGTGTGACGGTTTGGATCCCCGCACCCTCGAGCGCGACGTGTTACGTACCGGGTTCACCACCCGTGACAGCCAGACCACGGCTGCCATCGTCAGCGGTACGACACCGAAACCGTACTGAACCGCCATGATGCGGTCGAGTAGCCCGAGCATTGTGGGGGTGATCGTTATCGCCACTCCGGATGCATATGCGGCAAGTGCGATCAGACGATCCTGAGGCAAATCCGGGTCCTCGAGCAACAACGTGAGGGAGACGGGGTAGACGACGGCGATACCGAAACCGGCCAGAAGCAACCCGGCAACGAGCAATGGCACCGCGGAGTTGGCCACGACGATGGCCGCTCCAGACGAAGTCACCAGCGCAGATATCACGATCGGGTCGAGGCTGCCGATTGACATGGGGCCGATGAATCGGCCGAACGCCATGCCGACGGCGAAGGCTGCCGCAAGGCCGCTGGCGGCGCTATCGGAGGCACCCGCATCGACGAGCCGTGCCGCACCCCAGGTCCAGAAGCAGAACTCCGCGGAAACACCGAGGACGATGATGAGCCAACGCAGCCAGGTGCGTCTTGACATGTGCGGGCCAGACGGCACGGGGTGGCGAGGTGGCTGGATGGGCTTCGCTGTCTTCCAATAGCGCGGGGCCAGGAATGGGATGATCCAGATTGTTGGGATCATGAGGGCGATGCGGCCGGTCGCAAATACCTGATCTGCGAGCGCAACGGCACCAGGTGCGAGCAGCCCCGTAATGCTGGACGCTCCGACCGCAAGCGCCAGCCGTCGGGCCCTGCCGGCGCCGACCACGAGGGCGGGAGTCGCAATCAGGAACGCTGAAGAGCCGGCGCCTTGCAGCAATCCGCCCGCAGCAAGCAGCGGCAGGCTTGCGCCGAAAGCCAGCAGCATTGTCCCGGTGATGAGCATCGCTGCGCCTGCGGCGACCACGGGCATCGGACCACGTTTGAGAGCGCGGCTGCCGAGCAATCCCGCAATGAGCAGAGTGAAGCCGAAGGCCGAGCCCAGCCATGACAGTTGATAGCGTGGCAGGTCGAGATCTCTCGAACCGAGTATCAGCGCAGGCCCGAGCCCGCCCAGGCACCATCCAATTGCCGCCTGGATTGCGATTACTCGCCGGTCACGGACCAGCAGGGTCATGGTCACCGCACGAGTGTAGATGGGTGCCCGGGTGGTCTCTCCCCGAACCACATGTGTGGTGGGGGATGCTCGGTGCACTTCTAAGTGTCGGGCTCCATCCGGGCGTGATCGGCCGGTGTCGGCACCCCGCCGGTCGGGATCATCCCACTGCTCTGCGGTCCGGTGAACTGAGCGTTGTAGAGATTGGCATATGCCCCACCGCGTGCGATCAGCGCATCGTGGTTGCCCTGCTCGACGATGGCTCCGTCCTCCATCACCAGGATCACGTCGGCGTCGCGGATCGTCGACAACCGGTGAGCGATGACAAAGCTCGTTCGGTCGGTGCGCAGCGCCGCCATGGCATGTTGGAGCAGCAGTTCGGTGCGGGTGTCGACGGAACTGGTCGCCTCGTCGAGGATCAGCAGAGCTGGATTTGCCAGGAAGGCACGAGCGATTGTGATCAGCTGTTTCTCTCCGGCGCTGATGTTGCCACCCTCGTCGTCGACGATCGTTTCATAGCCATTGGGGAGGCTGTGCACGAATCGGTCGACGAACGTTGCCTTGGAAGCAGCCACAATCTCCTCGTCTGTGGCGTCGAGCCTGCCGTATCTGATGTTCTCGCGGATCGTGCCCTCGAACAGCCAGGTGTCCTGGAGCACCATCTCGATCCGGCGGCGCAGGTCCTTGCGATGAACCTTCGAGATGTCCTGTCCGTCGAGTGTGATTCGCCCGGCATTCAACTCGTAGAACCGCATGATCAGGTTCACCAGTGTGGTCTTGCCTGCACCGGTGGGTCCCACGATGGCAACAGTCTGGCCGGGCTCGACCACGAGCGAGAGGTCGTCGATGAGCGGCTGATCCTCTTCGTATCGGAATGAGACGTGCTCGAACTCAACACGACCATGCGACTCCTCGACCATACGCGGGTGGTGAGCGTCGGATTCCTGTTCGTCTGCATCGAGCAGCTCGAATACTCGTTCTGCGGAGGCGACACCGGATTGGAGCAGGTTGGCCATCGACGCAAGCTGCGTCACCGGCTGGGTGAACTGACGCGAATACTGGATGAACGCCTGGACATCGCCGAGGCTCATAGTCCCGCTTGCAACCCGCAACCCGCCGACGACGGCGATGACCACGTAGTTGAGGTTCCCGATGAACATCATCATCGGCATGATCAGATTGGAGAGGAATTGTGCTCCGAAGCTCGCCTGGAACAGCTGCTCGTTCTCTTCTTCGAATCGCACCTGGACCTCGTGGCGGCGTCCGAACACCTTGATCAACTCGTGTCCGGTGAACGCCTCCTCGACCTGGGAGTTGAGCGCTCCGGTGCGCCGCCACTGGTCGATGAACTTGGTCTGGGAGCGCTTCATGACAATGGCGGCGCTGGCCATGCTCAGTGGAATCGAGATCAGAGTGATCAGAGCCAGTGTCCATGACAGCGACAGCATCATCACAAAGACGAACAGAATCGTCAGTGTTGCCGTGAGCATCTGCGACATGGTCTGCTGGAGGGTCTGGCTCAGGTTGTCCATGTCGTTGGTGACCCTGCTCAACAGCTCGCCACGGGGCTGGCGGTCGAAGTAGGAGAGGGGCATCTTGTTGACCTTGTCCTCGACCTCAGCGCGCATACGACGGACTGTGTTCTGGACCACACTGGTGAGGAGATAGCCCTGGATGAAGCTGAGCACCGACCCGATGGCATAGATGGCGAGCACGATCAGTAGCACGTGTCCGAGTGCGCTGAAATCGATGCCCTTGCCGGGGGTGAGATCCACTCCGCTGAGCAGGTCGGCGATCTGGCTCTGGCCTCTGGCCCGCGCCGCATCGATCACCTGGGCCTTGGTCATCCCGGCCGGCAGTGTCTTGCCGATCGCCCCGGCAAAGACGAGGTCGGTGGCGTGGCCGAGGACACGTGGGCCGGTTGCCATCATGGAAACGCTGGCTACGGCGGCGGCGAAGACGCCGATGACCTTGAATCGCTCAGGCCGCAGCCTGCCGATCAAACGTTTTCCTGATGCCTTGAAGTCGAGTGACTTCTGACCGATCATTCCGCCGCCGTGAGGGCCACGCCCTGGTCCGATCTGTCCTGAGATCCTCTCGGTCTTCTGCATGGTCTTGCGGTCGCTCATGATGCCTCCGCCTTGAGCTGAGACTCGACGATCTCCTGATAGGTGGGGCAGGTGGCTAGCAACTCGTCGTGAGTGCCGATACCGACCACTTCGCCGTCGCCGAGGACGATGATCTGGTCGGCCCCGGTGATTGTGAACACGCGCTGTGCCACGATGAGCACGGTGGCGTTTCTGGTCACTGGTTCCAGAGCGTGTCTCAAGCGAGCGTCGGTCGCCACGTCCAACGCTGAGAATGAGTCATCGAACAGATAGATCTCTGGTTTGCGAATGAGCGCTCGTGCGATGGCGATACGTTGTCGCTGCCCACCGGAGAGGCTGGTGCCCGCCTGCGCCACCGGTGAGTCGAGGCCGTCGGACATGTCGCTGACGAAGTCCCGAGCCTGGGCGATCTCGAGCGCTTCCCACATCTCCTCCTCTGTGGCATCGGGCTTTCCGTATCGCAGATTGGAGGCGATGGTGCCCGAGAACAGGTAGCCACGTTGCGGCACGAGGCCGATCCGGTCCCACAGAGCGTCGAGCCCGTACTCGCGGATATCGATGCCGTCGACAGCGACGGTTCCCGCGCTCACGTCAAAGAGACGTGGAATCAGGTTGATGAGCGTCGTCTTCCCTGCGCCGGTCGATCCGATGATGGCGGTCGTCTGGCCGGCGTCTGCGGTGAAGCTCACATGGCTCAACACCGGATGGGCGGCGCCGGCGTATGTGAAGCCAACATCACGGAACTCGAGTCGGCCCCTCATCTCGGCCCGGGTGATGCCGTCGGTTGGAGGCACTACGGAGCTCGACGTGTCGAGTACCTCACCGATCCGGTCTGCGGAAACCGAGGCACGCGGCACCATGACCAGCATGAACGTGCCCATGAGCACCGACATGAGGATCTGAATGAGGTAGGTGATGAAGGCGGTCAACGAGCCGATCTGCATCGCCCCGCTGTCGACCCGGATACCACCGAACCACAGGACTGCAACGCTTGACGCGTTGAGCACCAGGATGACGGTAGGGAACATCGCCGACATCCAGCGCCCGACGCTGATCGACACGCCGGTGAGATCGTCGTTGGCCACGTTGAACCGGGTGGTCTCGTATGGTTCGCGTACGAACGCCCGGATGACCCGGATGCCGGTGATCTGCTCGCGCAGGATGCGGTTGACATCGTCGAGATACCGCTGCATTCGCCTGAATCCGGGCACCATGTTCGAGATGATGAACCCGGTGGCGGTGGCGAGAATCGGGACGGCGACCACGACCAGCCATGAAAGTCCGACGTCTTCGCGCAGCGCCATGATGATGCCGCCGACCATCATGATCGGGGCAGAGATCATCAGCGTGAAGGCGAGCATGACCAGCATCTGCACCTGCTGGACATCGTTCGTGTTTCTCGTGATCAGCGATGGTGCGCCAAAACGACCGACCTCACGGCTCGAGAACGAAGCGACCCGGCTGAAGAACGACGAGCGCAAGTCACGTCCAAACGCCATTGCCGAACGTGAGCCCAGGTAGACCGCGGCCACGGTGCAGATGATGTAGATCAGGGACACCGCCAGCATCCATCCACCGATGCGGAGGATGTAGCCGGTATCACCCTTGACGACACCGTTGTCGATGATGTTGGCGTTCAGGCTGGGCAGGTACAGCGACGCAATCGTGGCGAACAGCTGCAGCACGATGATGATGGAGATCTCTCGTTTGTAGGGTCGGAGATACTCGCGGAGGATCCGGATCAGCATCAGTCTCCCTCCTTTCGCAGGATTCCGGTGAGCAAGATCTCAACGATCTGGTTGGTGGCCAGACGCACGTCGACGCCGAGCAGGGGGTGAGCGTTCGTGAAGATCAGCCCACGCAGGAAGATGGCGGCACGGTCGGGTTCTATTGCTAATCGATCCTTATGTCTCGCCATGATTGAGGTGACCGACGACAGGATGGCATTCATGGATTCGCGGGCATAGCGATGGGTGTCGCCGTTTGCGCGCTCTTCGTGCGGGATCGAGCGGAGCACACCCATCAGCGCGGTCATTTGGTCGAACCGCTCTGCAAGGGCTGCTGCTGCCTCTGCCATCTGGATGGCGATGGGGAGGTCTTCATCGATTGAAGCGATCGCGGTTTGGATCGGGAGCGGATCGAGGATGGTCTCGATTGCGGCGTGGAGCAGAGCTCGCTTGTCTGGGAACACACGAAAAATGGTTCCCTCAGCGATACCGGCGGCTTCCGCTATCTCCGACGTGGTGATGGCTGCCCCTTTTTCGACGAGCAAGGGGATGACCGCGTCGAGGATCGACTGGCGGCGTTCATTGGCTGACATCCGTTTTGCGCGGGTCTTGGTGTTCATAGCGGCGGGCAGCATAACATGAGTGAGTGCTCACTCACAACGAGCTTTCGCCCTGGATGGAAGTAGGTGGTTGAGCGCTTTAGCCAATCTCGTTGGAGTCGATACATCAGTTGTATGACGACCGGTACGTTTCTGCCCGAGCAGCTGCTCCGTCCCAACTTCAAGGCCCGGGCGGGCATGCATGTCTTCGGGCTGGTCGTGGCCGTAGCACTGGTTGTGGCGGGCCACAGCCCGCCACTGCTGATCGCGGCCGGCGTAATTGCCGTTCCCGTCGCGTTCTACCAGGTTCGGACCTGCTCGGTCCGGGGCGCGTGGTCTGTCGACCTTGCATACGGCGTCGTCTTCTCCTACGCCTCGGGCTCGGCCGTAGGCCCCGCAATGATCGTCGGCTGGTCTGCGGTGATCGGAATCGTCGATGTCGAGCACGACTGGGTATATCCGGTGGGTGGTGGTGTCGCCGCTGCCGCCGCAACGGTTGCGATGCAGCGGAGCTTCTCGATGGACCTGCCTACTGTGGCGCACGCCAGCACGGTGGGTGCGACCGCTGCCCTCTTTGTGATCATCTTCCGGTACATCGGTGGGCTGCTCAGCAGCAACGAGAAGGAACTGCGGGCATTCTTCGAGCGTGTGCCGGTTGCGCTCACGCGAACCTCACCAGAAGGTGAGCTGCTCGAGTACAACCGGGCGACGGCGGAGATGTTCCGGAATCCGAGCGTAGGGGAGAGCATCGTCGCGCGATATGCCGATCCCGAACAGCGTCGTCGTTTCCTAGACATCCTCGCCCGCGACGGGGCCGTCCACAGTTTCGAGGCACGTATGGGCACATCGCCGACAGAGACAATCGAGGCCGTGATTTCCGCCAATGCAGTAGCAGACGATGCGGGGGAGCTGAGGTTTATCGAATCGGCTATCTTCGATTTCACTCCGCTACGGCAGCTCGAGGTAGAGCGAGAGAGGCTTGCCCGTGTCATCGATGCGACCTCGGATCTGATTTCGCTTGCCAACGCCGACGGGTCCATTCGATATGCGAACTCTGCCGCACGAGCTTGGATCAGACGCCATGTCACCGACGAGGAGTACGTACACCTGGCTCAGCCAGTTGCAGGGGACGACGCGGTGATGCTGGCCAAGGCGCTCGATGAGGATGGCTCCTGGGTTGGAGTCCTCACCGTTCCCGGCCGGCAAGGGACGCGTACGGTCAGCGTGTCACTGCAAGCAATCCGGATGCGTGGGGAGCTGACGATCGCGTCCATCTCCCGGGATGTCACCACCGAAATCGAGACCGAGAAGCAGCTGAAGAATCTCATCAGGGCAAAGGACGAGCTGGTCGCATCTATCTCCCACGAGATCAGGACCCCACTTTCAGTGGTTCTCGGGCTCGCCTCAGAGGTGAGGGACAACTACGACCACTTTGACCCGGCGACTCACCGGGAGTTTGCCACCCTGATTGCTGAGCAAGGCCAGGAGATGGCAAACATCGTCGAAGACCTACTGGTGGCAGCGCGTGCCGACACTGGAAGCATCGTGCTCGCACCGGAAATGGTTGACGTCAGGGAGGAGGTCGAAATGAGCCTGCGGGCACTGCCTGATCAGAGCCGGCGCC
Organism: uncultured bacterium; assembly: GCA_963777645.1. GTDB lineage: Bacteria > Actinomycetota > Acidimicrobiia > Spongiisociales > UBA5794 > JAAETI01. The sequence continues at coordinate 265,067 of CAVZRA010000003.1, forward strand.
TGAGTGTGGTGAATATGGCTTCGGGGGCATGCTGGGCTGATGCCAGCCGTGTCCGTCAGATTCTTCGCAACCTGATCAGCAACGCGGCACGCTACGGAGGTGACCGGGTGACGATCAGCACAGAGCGTCACGGCGATGTCATGGCACTTGCTGTCGCAGATAGCGGGACCGGGGTCTCGGACGATGAGGTCACAACCATCTTCGAGCCGTTTGGACGGGCCCATACGAAGGGCACGCAGCCAAGCTCTATTGGTCTCGGTCTGAGCGTCTCGCGAGAATCTGGCGCGCCGGATGGGCGGAGACCTCGTCTACAGCCGTGACCACGGTACGACTGTCTTCACGCTGACTCTTCCGGTTGAGGCGCCAATCGTTCCAGCCATCGACTGAGAAACTGGCCGGTAACCGCTGTGCCGGCGTGGCGCTCAGGTCCACGGTCGTCGCGGCGAGGTCCTAGAAGATTTCGGGGGCGAGCTGGATCATCCCCCATTCGCCATTGGTGAGCCAGTCAGGATCGGTGCTGCTCGCACGCCGCACCGTCTCTTCGTCGATGCCCGCCGCCACGAGTGATTTGGCGGTGCGGAGCGCAACCACCGGTTGCAACGGTCTGACTATCTCTGAAAACGGTGCTGTCGGCTCCCAATGGAGGTCTCCGAGCAAGCGCCGGTAGTTGGCGTCGCCCTTGGCGATCACGATATCGGCTGCAGATAGATCATCGATCAGGTCGGGTGGGCATTTCCAGAAGGCGAGTGGGGAGACCCAGAAGCGTGTGCGTCGTGGTGGCCAGTGTCCCGGCCGACCGGACCGTCGTTCAGGGTCTCGGCCACCCCTGCCGCTGGACCGGGCTCGATGCTGAGACGGGTAATCGTGTCATCGAGATCGGGGAGTGTCACGTCGGCGACGAACGTCGGGTGCGGCTTGGCATGAATCGTCACGCGGTGGCCCCGGTTCAGCAGCTCTGTCACAAGCACGAGGTCGGCGACGAGTTCGGCACCCGAGTTGTCGAGGACGAGGTGGACATCGCTCTGGCCTCGGTGAGCAGGTCGAGCGTCGCAGCCGTGTCATCGGCGAGCAGGCGTTGCGACCGATCCAGCCCGAGCACTTCGGCGGTGCGTGCCGCTGCAGTCTGGTCGCTGCTCGGCCACAGGCTGCGATCGACACGGTTGGCCCATAGCGATGCTGCGAGCAGGATCGGGAGATCGCCGAGTAGCTGGGCGAGCCGCCCGGCTAGCGGGATTCCCTCGTCGAGATCTTTCTGCTTTGTTGGAGGCAAACGGATCGATGCCCTGAAGGGTGCCAGGCTGCCAATAGCCGGTCGCAGCCAGCAAACGTCGGTAGAAATACGTTTCGGCAAAGAACCACGGCACATCGAGCCAGCTCATCCCGTGGTACGGGAGCAACGTATGTTTCCCAAGCCGCTGCGTCGTCGGCGAACGGTTCTACGATCGGTGTGACAACGCCGTGATGGATCTCCTCGATGAGCTGTTCCACAAGCTGTGTGTGGCCGGCTCGAAGTCGTTATCGTCGAGGTGCTCATGCGATCTCTGGAAGGCGGCGTACCACTGAATCCTCGGTGAAGGTACCGGCCTCATTGGCTCGGAGTGGCTCTGGCAGGGGAAGTTGTTGGGAGTGAGCATCAGTTCTTCTTGTATCGGCGGTCGAGAACCATACAGCCTGGGATCGGTACATCGGCTCGGTGTGCCCGGAAACCTGGCGGGCACCTGCCAGCAGCAGTACCCGTACCCCCGTCTGCGACTTGCCGTTGGCCGCGTTGGCTGGGCTCGGTAACATGCGGCATCTCCGACCAGGAACGGTATGGCGAGTCCGACCGTTGACAAATCTGAAGTCATCGCGCTCGAGGGTGTGTCGGTGGTGCGTGACGGCAGATACCTGCTCGAGGATGTCAATTGGCACGTCGCCCGCCACGAGCGCTGGGTAGTGCTGGGCCCGAACGGTGCCGGCAAGACGACGATGCTGCAGGTTGCGTCCACCTACATGGGGCCGACCGCGAGGAACGGTTCGGTTGCTCGGGAGGTTTACGGGAAGGACCGATTCCCGGAAACTGAGGGAGCGGATCGGCTACGCCGGCGCCGGCCCTGCCAAACTGATTCGACAGGAGTTGCCAGCGATTGACATCGTCGTCACTGGTCGGCATGCGTCATTTGTGCCCACGAGATTCCACACATATTCCGATGAGGATTGGGCGCGGGCGCACCGGCTACCTCGAACGTCTGGCGGCCGGGCACCTCGCCGACAGGAGATTCGGTACGTTGTCCTCAGGGGAGCGGCAGCGTGTCGTGATCGCCAGGAGCTTGATGACGAGCCCGGAGGTTCTCTTCCTCGACGAGGCGATGACGGGTCTCGATCTGGGCGCCAGGGAGAGCCTGGTGGCGTCGCTCGCCGAGCTTGCGGCCGATCCCGCCAGCCCGGCCGTTGTTCTGGTCACTCACCATGTCGAAGAGATCCCACCGGGTTTCGGCCACATCCTGCTGATGGCAAACGGGACCGTCGTCGCTGCCGGGCCCATCGAGATCGTCCTGGACAGCGAGACTTTGAGCGCTTGTTTCGGCCAGCGTCTGTTGGTAGAGCAGCGGGAGCAACGGTTCCACGCCCGATCCTGAGCACAGACAACCGCAGGTGGCTCATGCCACCTGCGGTTGAATACGCTCGAGTGTCGTGTTACTTGTTGGCGGCGACGTGCCCGCGGACGGCTGTCCGCGATGTGGTGCGGCGAAAGCCCATACTTCTCGAGCAGCGCTCCATCGGGACCAGACTCGCCGAAGATGTCGTCGATGCCGTGCAGTTTCATCGGCATCGGCGCTTTCTGCGACAGGATCTCTGCGATTGCGCCGCCCAGACCGCCGACGATCGTCCCTTCCTCGGTAGTGACCACGAGACCGGTCTTCTTGGCTGCTGCGACTACCTCGTCGTTGTCCAGCGGCTTGATCGTCGGTACGTGGACCAGGTGAACGTCGATTCCCTCACCGGCGAGCATGTCCGCGGCCTCGAGAGCTCTGGCGGTATGCGGTCCCGACGAGAACACGGTCACGTCGCTGCCTTCACGGAGCGTCACGGTCTTGCCAATCTCGAACCTGTAGTCCTCATCGAAGAGAGATCGGTACGTTCGGACGGGTGAGCCGGAAGTAGACGGGGCCGTCGAACTCGAGGCTGGCGTTGATGGCCGCCCGGGTCTCGATCTCGTCGCCCGGGGCGATCACGGTCATGTAGGCCATCGCCCGCATGATCGACACGTCGTCGAACATGAGATGGGTCTTACCGGTGCTGCCTGGCGAGTAGCCCGGCGTAGCCGGCCATGATCTTCACGTTCGCTTTCGGCTGAGCGATAAGCACCCGGATCGCAGTCGTGTGCCCGTAGAAACGACGAATGCAGAGAACGTGCTGACGACCGGAATGAGCCCGTCAACGGTGGCCATGCCTGCTGCCATGCCGAACATGTTCATCTCGGCGATGCCGACCTGGAAGAACCGGTCGCGGTGCGCCGCCTCGAAGATGTCCGTGCGGGTGGAGCTGCCGGTGTCACCGTCGAGGACAACGATCTTGTCGTTGGTGTCTGCGGCCTCAGTTATTGCCTCGCCCATCGCGACGCGAAGTGGCTTGCCCATGGTGAGCGTAGTCATTCCGCACCTCCTTCCGGTTCGCCTAGTTCCTTCATCGCCGCCGCCATTGCTCGACGTCGGTACTTGCTGTGCCATCCCGGCTGGTTTTCCATGAATGAGACGCCCTTGCCCTTGACGGTATGGGCGATGATTGCAATCGGCGCCCCTTGTACCGTCTTGGCCTCTTCCAGAGCTCCCAGGATGGCTGAGATGTCGTGTCCGTCGATCTCGATGACGTGCCAGTCGAAGGCACGCCACCGGTTGGCGAGCTGGTCGCCGAGATAGGGGCTGATGCGCTCATCCAGCGTCTCGCCGGTCCACCCGAATTGCTGGAGCTTGTTGTGGTCGATCAGAGCGACAACATTGTCGAGCCCATAGCGGGCGGCAACGTGGGCACCCTCCCAGATGACACCTTCATTGCACTCGCCGTCTCCGACCATCACGTATGTCGTGAAATCTTTTCCGGCGGCACGGGCACCGAGAGCGATGCCGAGTGCGGCTGCGAAGCCAAGCCCGAGTGATCCCGAGGACATGTCGACACCGGGAGTCAGGGTCTGGTCAGGGTGTCCCTGAAGCCGTGAGTCGATGGAGTCGAATGTCTTCAACTCGTCGACGGGGAAGTAGCCACGCAACGCCAGCGTCGCATAGAGAGCAACCGAGCTATGCCCCTTTGACAGGACGAACCGATCGCGATCCGGCTTCTTCGGGTTGGCCGGATCGATATTCATCACGCCGAAATACAGCGCGGCACAGCATGTCCGCTGCGGAGAGCGGACCGCCGATGTGGCCGGCTCCGGCGACGTGGACCGTCTTGAGTATCTCTACCCGGATCTGGCGGGCGAACTCCGCCAGTTCGGCCGGGGAATATGTCATCGTCTGGGTCATGAAGGTCGTCCTCCTGCTCGGCTTGTCTTGCTGATCATTGGGTATCTCTCTTTGCTGCTCGTTCCATGGCTTCCAGCATCGGAAGCGACTGTCCGCTGAGGAACCGAACCAATGCGCCTCCACCGGTACTCACAAAATCAATGTCATCCAGGTTCACGAATCTTCGGGCGCTGGCGACGGTGTCGCCGCCACCAATCACCGACTTCCCGGGAGCCGAGGCGACGGCCTCCCAGAGACGCCGTGTGCCGTATTCGCCTGCCGCGGATTCGTACACACCGGCAGGACCGTTGACGAAGATGGTGGCTGCTCCTGCGATCAAGCCCTCATAGTTGGGCAACAGTCCGAGACCCGATGTCGATGATGAGCCTTCGGTCGGGAGTTCCGCGACCTCGATCTCGACCCGGGTCTCCGTCATCGTCGACAAAGGCAACATCGGTGGGGACATGGATCCGGTCGCCGTATGCAGTGAGCCATTCGCCTGCGAGGGGAATGAATTTGTCGAGAGATCGGTCGGTGATGAATCTCTTGGATGGCTCACCGAGGTCGTAACCCTTGGCCCACAGCATCACGTTGGCCGTGACTCCCGATGTGATGATGTTGTCGGCCGTGCCGTCTGCGAGCACTTTGCCCATCATTGCGAACGCGTCGGAGATCTTCAGGCCGCCCAGCACGAACAGACACGGTCGGGCGGGGTTGTCGGCAACACTCGAGAGCGTGTTGACCTCGTCCATCAGGAGCAAACCACCCACCGATGGCAGGACCTCCTGAAATCCCACCAGGGATGGCGCGTTGCGATGAGCCGCGGCGAAGGCATCGTTGACATAGAGATCGACGAGAGGAGCCAGATGGCGTACCAGATAGGTTCTGGTCATCTCCTCGGGAGTCAGCTTGACCGCGTTCTCGAACGTGGATACCTCCTCGGTGAGGATGCGGATGTTCTCGAGCAGAAGGATGTCCCCGTCGTGCAACCCCTTGATCGCCTGACGGGCGGCGGGGCCTGCGACGTCGTCGATGAACTTGACCTCGCGCCCGAGCTTGCTCATCAGCTTCTCCGCATGCTCCGCCAACGACACGAGGTTGTGATAGTCGAGCGTGTCCCCCTGGTGGGCGATGATGACTACCTTCGCACCGGCGTCCGCCAGGTATGCGATTGTCGGTAGGCTCTTGTCCAGCCGATTCTCATCGGCAATCCTGCCGGTTTCGCGATCGATCGGGGAGTTGATGTCGGGCCGCAACAGGACAGTGCGTCCCTCCATCGCGACATCTTCGAGTGATCTTATGTCCACCGGATCTCCGTTACTCAGGCCGAGGCACGCATGGCGGCTGCGACGGCGGCGCCCATCTCGTCGGTGCTTGCGGATCCGCCCATGTCCTTGGTCTTGACCTCGCCGGCGACGAGCGTGTCGATGATGGAACGCTGGATGTGGGCACCGGCCTCGTCCTCGCCGAGCGTCTCGAGCATCATGCGCACTGCTTCTATCGATGCGATCGGGTTGACGACTCGCTTGCCCGTGTACTTGGGGGCGGAGCCGTGGATCGGTTCGAACATCGAGGGGTAGTCGCCCTCGGGGTTGACGTTCCCGCCTGCAGCGAACCCCATCCCACCCTGGAGCATCGAACCGAGATCGGTGATGATGTCGCCGAAGAGGTTCGAGGCGACAATGACGTCGAACCATTCCGGGTTCTTGACGAACCACATTGTTATCGCGTCGACGAGAGCTTTGTCGGTCTGGATATCGGGGAAGTCGCCGGCCACGGCGTCATATGCCTCGTCCCAGAACACCATCGAATAGTTGAGAGCGTTCGACTTGGTGCAGTTGGTCACCCGGCCGACCGGGTTCGCCGAGCCGAGCTTCCCACGCTTGCGAGCCTGTTCGAAACCGAACCGGATGGCGCGCTCACAACCCTTCCAGGTGAATACGCCGGTCTGGAGGGCGAATGCGTCGGGAGTTCCTCGCTTGAAGAAACCACCGACACCCGAATACTCACCTTCGGTGTTCTCCCTGATGACCAACATGTCGACGGTCTCGGGGGTGGCCGTCGAGATGGGGGAGGACACTCCCGGGTACAGCTTGATCGGGCGCAAGTTGACGTACTGATCGAATCCCTTGCGGATCGCAAGCAGCATCTTCAGCGATACATCGTCGGGAACCTTATTGGCGTCGCCGATACAGCCGAGGAAGATCGAATCGAAGCTCGACAGCGTCTCGAGGGCGTTGTCGGGCATCATGGCGCCCTTCTCCAGATACCGATCGCAAGACCAGTCGAACAGTTCGGTCTCGACATCGAAGCCGTGGATCGCGGCTGCCGCATCCAATACGCGGACGGCTTCTTCTGTGATTTCTGCGCCTACGCCGTCTCCAGGAATGAGGGCAATTCGATAGGACGTCACGGTGTCTCCTTGGCAGGTTCGGGCAACACTACAGATGGATCATTGATTATCGATTATGGTGCCAATTCTTCATCTTGGCTACCCCTCCCGGTCGGAGAGGACCAGCTCGAATCAACAATCCAATATCATATTAGTTTGTCTGATTGTCAGCGCAATTGGACATATAGGTTACAAACGACCCTCGTGTTGCTTGTATAGGCCAGCCCTCAGTCGTCGCCATGGGCTCAATCCACCCAGTCGGCGAGGAATCGCTCGAGGCGGGGAAAGACAACCCGGTAATAGTCCGACGGATCGTCGTTGAGGTTGGCGACGTAGTTGACGAACATGACCGATCGCGCCGCCATGAAGTGCTCCAGCTCGCCCTCGTAGGCGACCGGCCAGGTAGCGACCGAGCGATAGCCTTCCTCGAATGCGGCGACGAGGTCCGCGTAGCCGGGGTGGTTTCTATCGTAGAACAAGGTGATGGCGACATCCTGGACGCGATGACCCCACGTGACATCTTCAAAATCAAAAGCGATCAGTCTGTTGCGATATCGGTGGACATTGTCGGGATGGAGGTCGCCGTGAATCATCTGTGCTTGCGAGGGATCGAGTCGGGCGAACGACGCCTGCAACGCCGGCATCACCCTGTCGAGAACCAAGCGGCGTTTCGAGTCCAGGTACACGTCCATCCGTGGTTCGTAGATGACGACAGGGTCGACATCCTCGGGCCAGTAGAACACACGGTCCCACGTGAGCGGCCGGTGGGGAGGAGTAAACGATGCGCCATGCAGGTGCAACCCTGCCTGTAGCCGCCCCAGTTGGTGGTAGCCGATTTCGGAGGGTCCGGCGCCGAGGATGCGGCCGGGGATCCACTCGAAGAGCACACATCGTCGCATTCCGGGGACCCCGGGCGCTCCGGCGTACATGTAGCCATTGCCGTCACGAGTCGCCACAAAGCGGCATACATCCAGATCCGTATCGACCGCAAGCGCCTTCAGCCAGCCAAGCTCGTTCTCCACATCAGAGTCGCTGTGGTCCTGATGCAGATCCACCCGTAGGGCATATGGCCCTCCGGCCGTGTCGACGCGGAAGATGACATTGGTGAAGCCGCCGACGAGACGCATCCGCTCCGGCGCGATCGAGTAGCGCTCGAGCGCCTCCATCGCCAGTGGCCGCAGCCTTCGGATCTTGCCTGCCTCTGTGAGCTGAGCCCATTCCTTCATCGATCAGTACCGAACCCGGAAACCGGCGAGTTCGGGATCGGGAGGCACGTCGTCGCTGCGAACCTCTGTCACCTGCGCCGAGGGTGGCCCCTCTTCCAGGAACCCGAGAAAGCGGGCAACGTTTTTCTCTGTGCCCTGAGCCCAGGTGCGGACGGTTCCGTCTGGTTGGTTCATGACCCAGCCGACCAGACCGAGATTCATCCCGATCCGTTGTGTCGAATAGCGAAAGCCGACACCCTGAACCCGCCCCGCAACGGTGGCGACAATGGCACGCTGTTCGGCCAACGGTGGCTCCTTCGCTGATGCCGCCAGTGTCGCACATTCGGTGTGGGCACGGTATGTGGGACACTGGCGGTCATGATTGACCTCGGTGCCGAGATTGCCGCAACTCTCGACTGCGATGTCATCTTCATGGTGCCACTCGGCGGTGGAGATGTCGCCGATTCCTACCGGGTCCAGCTGGAGGACGGCCGCACCGTCTTTGCCAAGACGAAGTCGGGAGCCGATCCCGGGTTCTTCGTCACCGAGGCCGCTGGATTGCGGTGGCTGCTCGATGCCGGCGCCGTTGCCGTCCCCGAGGTCCTTGCGGTGTCGTCGGATCCGCCGTTCCTCATCCAGCAGTGGATCGAGCCGGGCTACCCACACGAGACCACAGAAGTCGAGCTCGGCCGATCGCTCGCTGCGCTGCACCGGACGGGAGCGCCGTTTTTCGGGAGACGGGACAGGCGTACCACAACCAGCCGTGGGCTCACCAACGAACCGGAGCAGTCCTGGGCTGTCTTCTACTCACAGCAACGGCTCATCCCGTTGGCCCGGCTGTGCCGGGATTCCGGCGCCCTCCCTCGTCGAGACTGTCGCCGATCTAGAGGACGTGGCAGGTCGCATCGATGATCTGGTCGGTCCGGACGAGGCACCGGCGAGGCTGCACGGTGATCTGTGGGCGGGCAACCGGCTCATCGGAACCGGGGGAGTCAGCTGGTTGATCGATCCTGCCGCATTCGGCGGGCACCGTGAGTTCGATCTGGCCATGATGCGACTCTTCGGCGGTTTCGGTCACGACTGCTTTGGCGCCTACCACGAGGCGTACCCGCTCAGTGATGGCTGGGAATCCAGGGTGGCGCTCTATCAGTTGGCGCCACTTGCTGTGCACGCCATCAAATTCGGTGGTGCGTACGGCCCGGCCACACAGCAGGCGCTCGACTCGTTGCGGTGACCATTCGGGCAACGAGATCGAAACCCTCAAGATCTGCGCTGAGATACCGAACCCTGTGCCATGAGTTCATTTGTCGGGTCGCTGCGAATTGCCGCGACAGAAGATGTGGTGGAAGCAGTCTTCGATGTGTCCGAGCGCGACATAGCAGTTAGCACCGGTGGTGAGCGTCTCGGGAGCTGGTCGCTCAACGAAATCGACCTCGATGACACGGGCACCGAGATCTACCTGAGTCTCGGCGGCGAAGAGGTCATCGTCAACATGGCCAACCGCGACGCCTTCGTAAACGCGATCAGACCTCCCAAGAAGACGAAGGCCCGGCATACGAGAAGAAGGCGAGATCCGACTGAGAGGACCCGGATACGACCGGGTCGCGTGCTCGAATCGGTACGGCGCTTGCTGGATAGCGAAACCTGGCGAGGCTGGTTGTCCGATCGTCTCGTGCGTTGGGTGATCGCCTCAGCGGTCGTGATCATCGTTGCGCTGCTCGCTCTATTTGCCACGGCCAGCTTCGGGATGACGCTCGTTCTGATTGGCATGGTGGCTCTCATTGTCGCTGCGCTGGCGGTCAGCGAGGATCTGAGCGCCTTCAGCTGGATCCCGGGTGATATCTCGGAGACAACGATCGTGATCGTCGGAGCGATCGCCATGCTCGTCGGTGGTCTCCTGATCGTCCTCGGCTGAGTTTCTGATCCATGGACCGGAACCGGGGAGTGCCCCGAATCCGGACCGGGACTCACGGAACCAGCAGCACCTTGCCCGCTGTGTCCCTGGCTTCGAGGGCGCGATGGGCGGCTGCCGCCTTGCTGAGGGGCATCGTGCGGTCGATGCTCAGCTCGAGCTCCCCGCTGCCGATCATCGTGACCAGATCTTCGACGCGGTGCTCCAGCTCTCGGATCCCCGGGATGTAGTCGAATATCGTCGGCCTGGTTACGTACAGCGATCCGAGCCGTGAGAGCGTACCGAGGTCGAATGGTGGCACTACGCCGCTCGATTGGCCGAACAGCACCATCAGACCGCGCCGCTTCAGCAGTGTGAGGCCTTTCTCGAACGTTGCCAACCCCACTCCGTCATAGACGACGTCGAGGGAGCGGTCACCGGCGACCTGCTCTACTGCCTCCACGAAGTTTTCGGCGGCGTAGTTGATCACATGGGTGGCGCCCGCCTGGCTTGCGATTTCCGCCTTTTCTGATGTGGAGACGGTGGTGAACACCTCGGCGCCGGCACGTCTGGCCATCTGGATGAGCAATCGTCCCACTCCACCCGCTCCGGCGTGAATGAGGCAGCGGTGCCCGGATTGGAGGTGAAAGGTGTCGTTTGCGAGGTAGTTGGCCGTGATTCCCTGGAGCATCATCGCCGCAGCATTCATCAGCGAAATACTCTCTGGGATCTTCACGGCCCGGTTGCAGGCGATGACTACCTGCTCGGCGTACGAGCCGATCTGGTCGGTCCAGGCGACCCGGTCCCCGGCGTGAAGGTTGGAGACACCTTCTCCCACGGCCTCCACGATCCCACTTCCTTCGAGACCGGGCGTGAACGGCTTTCCCATCGGGTATATGCCGCGGCGGTGATACGTGTCGATGAAGTTGACACCGGCAGCCACGACCGAGACCAGCAGCTCGCCCGAACCCGGCACCGGGTCCGGTACTTCCTCCCAGATCATCGCGTCGGGACCACCGGTTTTGTGGACACGTATCGCATGCATACTGTGAGCCTACCGAGCGGATCGACCTGCGGGTGCGATAGTGTTCGGGCAGCTTGCGCTTGTTGACACATTGAACCGACGCGGAGAGAAGATGGCTTTGAACCAAGATGCACAGGAGTGGAAAGCGCTGCGGGAGCATCGCGATCACCTCGAGCTCGATCTGCGGGCGCTGTTTGCGGCAGATCCGGGACGGGCAGAGCGCTTCACCTTCGAGGGCGGGGAGTTGGTTGCCGATCTGTCCAAGCATCTCATCGACGCCACGACGCTGGACCTTCTGATCGATCTCGCCGAGGCCTCCGGTCTGCGGCAGCGGATCGAGGCTATGTTCCACGGTGAGCACATCAACGTCACCGAGGACAGGGCGGTCTTGCATACGGCGTTGCGTGCTTCCTCGAGCGACGAGTTCACGGTGGACGGCATGGACGTGGTCCCTGAGGTGCACGCGGTTCTCGACGCCATGGGGGTGTTTGCCGAGAAGGTGCGATCGGGGATGTGGCGTGGTCACAACGGCATGCCGATTCGCACAGTGGTCAACATCGGAATCGGCGGTTCGGACCTTGGCCCGGTCATGGCGTACGAGGCATTGCGTCACTATCGCCACCCACAGATCGAGGCCCGTTTTGTCTCCAACATCGATCCTGCCCATCTGGCGGCGGTACTCGAGGACCTCGATCCGGCGGAGACACTGTTCATCATCGCTTCCAAGACATTCACGACGATGGAAACCCTCACCAATGCGAGGGCGGCCCGGGATTGGACCCTGGAACGCTTCAGCGGTGACGAATCCTCGATTGCCAAGCACTTCGTCGCCGTCTCGACGAACGAGGAGGAAGTGGCGGCTTTCGGGATCGACACGGTCAACATGTTTGGCTTTTGGGATTGGGTCGGGGGCCGCTACTCGTTCGACTCGGCGATCGGGCTCTCTTTGATGATTGCCGTCGGTCCGCGCTCCTTCGGCGAGCTGCTCGGTGGGTTCAGGATGATGGATCACCATTTCCGGAACGCACCACTCAACGAGAACCTGCCAGTACTGCTCGGCCTCATCGGCATCTGGTACCGCAATGTGCTCGGCTATCCCACCTACGCCGTCCTCCCATACTCTCAGGACCTGAGCCGATTCCCCGCCTACCTGCAGCAGCTGGACATGGAATCCAACGGGAAGAGGGTGCGTCTCGATGGGTCTCCGGTCGACACCGATACGGGGCCGGTGCTCTGGGGCGAGCCGGGCACTAACGGGCAACATGCCTTCTTCCAATTGCTACACCAGGGCACGAGCATCGTCCCCGCCGACCTGATCGGGTTCTTCGAGGCGACCGACGACATCGGGGGACAGCATGCCATGCTTCTTGGCAACCTCTTTGCCCAGGCAGAAGCACTCGCCTTTGGCAAGACGGCACAAGAGGTCGCCGCCTCCGGCGTCGCCGCCGACCTCATCGCACACCGGACCTTCCCGGGTAATCGGCCGACTTCGATGATCCTGGCTCAGAAGCTCACTCCGGCGTTGCTCGGCCAGTTGGTGGCGCTCTACGAGCACAAGGTGTTCACTCAGGGCGTGATCTGGGGGATCAACTCGTTCGACCAATGGGGTGTTGAGCTTGGCAAGGTGCTTGCCAAGCAGATCATTGGCGAGCTGACCGATCCGACGCTGCCGCTCGACCACGACGCGTCTACCAATGCACTCATCGCCCGGTACCGGAGCCATCCTTCGTAGCCGGAGACCGATGTGTTCCTGCACAGGTGTGTTCCAGCACAGGTGTGTTCCAGCACAAGTGCGTTCCAGCAGAAGAGTTCACTTTCGTGTCACATGGGGGTGTGATTCGGTTCATATCGCCTACCTAGGGTTCACCTGCAACTGGGCGAGCACGGTTGGCTGCAAACGGGCAGCGGGTTCCGGCTCAGTGAGTAGCCCAGCAGAGGAAACACTTAGGAAGGTTTCAATGAGATCCCTCAAATGGCGAATCACTGTCGCCGCGCTGGCGGCATTTGCCTTGCTAACTGCCGCATGCGGCGGCGATGACAGCTCAGGAGACACCACAACAACTGGTGCATCCGACACGCCGACATCCGCGGCAACACAAGATCTGTCTGCCGACTTGCTCGGTGCTGGTGCATCGTTCCCCGCTCCCATCTACCAGGAGTGGATCGGTGAGTACCACACCAACGTGCAGCCGGGCGTGTCGATCAACTACCAGTCGATCGGCTCCGGGGGTGGTGTCGAGCAGTTCATCGGCCAGCAGACGGACTTCGGGGCTTCTGACGCCTTCCTCAGTGACGAGGATTTGGCGGCGGCCGCCGATGCCAGAGGTTGCGAAGCCGTCCACATCCCGACTGTTTTTGGTGCGGTCTCTGTGGGATACAACCTCGAAGGTGTCGACACACTGGTCCTCGACGGACCCACCCTCGCAGACATCTTCCTCGGCAACATCGACAATTGGAGCGATCCGGCCATCGCTGAGCTCAACAGCGGCGTGACCCTTCCGGACGAGCCTATCGTCGTTGCTCACCGTTCCGATGGATCAGGCACGACCAGCATCTTCACCACCTACCTCTCCGACGTGTCGGCTGACTGGGCCAACGGGCCCGGCGCGGGCAAGGAGGTCGAGTGGCCGGCTCCCAACTCAGTTGGTGGTGAGAAGAACGACGGTGTTGCCGCCCAGATCCAGCAGAACCCGGGCGCCATCGGCTATATCGAGTTGTCCTATGCAATGGAGACCGGTATCCCGGTTGCCGACATGGTCAACGCAGACGGCAATGCGATCACACCGACCCTTGAGTCGACCGCGGCCGCAGCAGACGGCATCGACATTCCCGACGACCTGAGATTCAACATCCTCAGTGTCGGCGGCGACGGCTATCCGATAGCAGGAGCTACCTGGCTTCTCGTTTGGAAGTGCGGCTACGACGAGAACAAGGCAGCAGCTCTCAAGGACTGGATCACCTGGGATCTCACTCAGGGCGACAGCCTGGCAGAGGAACTCCTCTACTCACCGCTCCCGGACTCTCTCCAGGAGAAGGCACTTGCCAAGGTGGATCTGATCAACTCAGAGGGTTGATCGTCATGACGTAGAACACACGGCAGGCTCTGCGGACCCGTTGGCGGGGCCGCAGAGCCTGCCGGTACATTGGAGATATCCACGAGGGCGGAGGAGCGATGACAGCAACCGACACGAAGACCGGGCCACCCGCTAGAGGATCACTCGCAGGGACGAAGTCGTCGGCGGACAAGTGGTTTCTGCGGATTCTCACCGTGGCCGGTACCAGCGTGCTCGTGATTCTGGCGACGATGCTGTTGTTCACCGTCATCGATGCCTGGCCGGTGTTCCGGCACGAAGGATGGAATTTCGTGTTCGGCTCGACATGGGACCCGGGCGTGTCACGAACCGAGATAACCGGTGAGTACGGCGCTCTGTCCTTCATCGTCGGCACCCTGCTGACATCAGCGATTGCGTTGCTCATCGCCGTGCCGCTTTCCATTGGCACCGCGCTCTATTTGACCAACGCCGCTCCCCGTCGAGTCCGAAACGTGCTCACCTACGCAGTTGAGCTGCTGGCCGCGGTACCCAGTGTCGTATACGGGCTGTGGGGGTTGTTGTTCTTCGTCCCAACTGTGCTTCGCCCTGCGATGGATTTCATTGCGAAAACCTTCAGCTTCATCCCATTCCTCGGGGGGCCGGTCGTCACCTACAACTACTTCGCAGCCGGTGTGGTGCTTGCGATCATGGTGCTTCCGATCGTCACTGCCGTGACCCGGGAGGTCATGTCCAAGACGCCGTCGAGCGAGATCGCCGCGGCATATGCTCTCGGGGCGACCCGGTGGGAAATGATGCGGTCGGTCGTGTTGCACCGGGCAAGGCCCGGCATCATCGGCGCAACAATGCTCGGCCTGGGAAGAGCGCTCGGCGAGACAATCGCAGTCGCCATGCTCATCGGGGGATCGAAACAAATCGGCGACAGCATCTTTCTCGGGGGCCAGTCGATGGCGGGGATCATCGCTGTCACCTTTCAAGAAGCGGCACCCGAGAACGTCAAGGCTCTCATCGGCATCGGTGTCGTCCTCTTCGTCATCACCATCATCGTCAACATGGCCGCCCGGGGTGTCGTCATGCTCACCGGTGGTCACGTAGCAGGAGATTCAGCGCTATGAGCTCCGGTATTGCGCCGACCGAGTCGCGGCCGAGCCTGCGAACGCGCACTGCCGTTGGAGCACGTCGCAGACGCAAAGATCGGTTCATGACCGGTGTGCTGGTCATGTCACTGGTCCTGTCTCTGATCCCCATCGTGTTGATCGTCTATCAAGTAGTGGTACGCGGTATCGGCGCCATGTCCTGGGAGTTCCTCAGCTCTGTACAACCTTTCTCGCAGCGCAAGGTAGGCGGCGGCTACCTCAATGGGCTATTCGGCACTCTCTACTTGCTCTTGATCGCAGTGATCGTCGCAGTTCCTCTCGGCATCGCCACCGCCACCTTCGTTGTCGAGTACAAGGACAGGAAGCTGAGCCCGGTCATTCGGTTCTTCACCGACGTGATGAGTGGTGTCCCATCGATCTTCATCGGGTTGTACATATATGCCCTGCTCGTCCAGGGCAGAATCGGATTCTCAATCGGGTTCTCCACGCTGGCAGGCGGGCTCGCCCTCAGCATGCTCATGCTGCCGATCGTTGCCCGTGCTTCCGAGGAGGTGTTGCGTCTAGTCCCGGACGATCTGAGAAACGCGGCGTACGGGCTCGGTGCTCGTCGCTGGCAGGTGGTTACCAGGACGGTGCTTCCTGCGGCTTCGAGCGGTCTCATCACAGGATCCATGCTTGCCATCGGGCGTGCTGCCGGGGAGACGGCTCCGCTGTTGCTGACGGCGCTCGGCGCGTTCGTCATCACGCCGGAGCTGGTCAATGCTCCACAGTCTGCTTTGCCACTTCTCATCTACAACGAAGCCCGCGGGCCATTCGACGCGGCCCATGCCAGAGCCTGGGCGGGGGCACTCGAGCTCATGCTGCTCGTCCTCATCCTCACCATTGTCGCCCGGGCGATGAACCGAAACCCTGACATGGAGCGATAGACGACGTGGAGCGATAGACAATGTCGACCCGCCGATTGGAAGAGAGCACGATGCACGACGAACAGAGCACGACAAAGGACCAGGAGGCGACTGGTGACGTTGTACCCGGAGTCAATACGGGTGGTAACGACGGTGAGGTCGCAAGGCGCCGGTCGATCCAGGTCGGTGTCGAAGCATCGCAGGCCAGGGCACCGTCGAACACCGCCGATGAGGTCGTCATGGCGACCAGGGGCATGGAGGTCTACTACGGGGACTTCCGCGCCATCGATCCGATGAATATCGACTTCAGCGCACGTCAGATCACCGCCCTCATCGGACCGTCCGGGTGCGGCAAATCAACTGCCCTCCGTTCCCTCAACCGCATGAATGATCTGATCGCCGGTGCCAAGGTCACCGGGTCTGTCACCTATCACGGTGAGAACATCTACGACGGCGACATCGATCCGGTCGAGATCCGAAGACGGATCGGAATGGTCTTCCAGAAGCCCAACCCGTTCCCCAAGTCGATATACGACAACATCGCGTGGGGCGCGAAGATCAGCGGATTCAAGGGCGAAGTCGGACTTGAACGAGCTGATCGAGGCAGTCGTTGCGGCAGGCTGCATTATGGGTAGAGGTCAAGGACAAGCTCAGCGAGGCGGGGTACGTCCCTTTCCGGCGGCCAGCAGCAGCGGCTCTGCATTCGCGCGTGCCATCGCCGTGCAACCAGACGTAATCCTCATGGATGAGCCTTGCTCAGCGTTGGATCCGATCGCCACCCTGCGGATCGAAGAACTGATGCTGGAGCTCAAAGAGGACTACTCGATCATCATCGTGACGCATAACATGCAGCAGGCCGCCCGTGTCTCAGACAAGACGGCGTTCTTCAACGTCGAGCTCGACACGAAGGGGCAGCGGACCGGCTATCTGGTCGAGTTCAGCCCTACCGACGAGCTGTTCACGTCTCCGAAGGAGAAAGCGACTGAGGACTACATCACCGGCCGCTTCGGTTAGCCCAGGGGGAGCCCATGACTGCGAACCAAATCTAGGTACGGAAACTCCGATGTTGAGCGACCGTGGGCGTCAGCATTTCGAGAGCAATTGTGGACGATCCAGCAGGATCTGGTCACCATCGGCTCTCTGGTACTGGAGAACGTGCGTCTTGCCGGGGATGCCATGGTGGAAGGCCGGCTGGATCTCGTAGAGCAGGTGCTTCGGGCCGACGATCGTGTCGACCAGATGTATCTCGAGACCGAGAAGCTGACGTTCGGCACACTGGCCCGTCAGCAGCCCGTTGCCGGTGACCTGCGTTTCCTCGTGTCGGCAACCCGGATTCTCTACGAGTTGGAGCGATCAGGTGATCTGGCCAAGAACTGCGTCAAGATATGCAGAGACTCGACGGATTTCCCCAGCACCCGGCTATCACGCCGTTGCTCGAGGAGACAGTGACGTGCTAGCTGCAAGTCTTCGGCAAGGTATCGATGCGCTCGCCGAGCTCGAACCGATGCTGGCGAGAGACTTGACGGGCCGACGACGAAGTGGACGATCTCGTTTCGCAGTTCTACACGATGGTCGGGAAGCACAGCAACGAGGTCGGGCTCGAGGTAGCGATCGGGTTTTCCCGGGTCGGCCGTTTCTTGGAGCGCATCGCCGATCATGCCGTCAACATCGGAGAGCACGTCACGTACATCGTCACTGCCGAGCTGCCGCGTGATGGGCACGCCGCCGTTGCGGACGAAGACGGGGCCTGAGCCCGATCCGACTCGCTAGTCGAGGGCTCCACCGATACTATTGTGGCCCATGGCCCCCAACACGCGAAGAAGGTCATGCCAGGTAAGGGTGTCGGTGCGAAGCATCGCGTTGCCGGTTGAGCATGGTGGCTGGGGATTCACCCTCGAGCCGGCGCTCCTTGGTGTGCTCGTTGCCGTATCGGCATCCGCATGGGACTGGCGGTGGCATGCGATATCGATTTTCCTGGCGAGACGCCCGGTCAAGCTCGTATTGACGGATCTGGTCCGGCATCGTTGGCTGCCGAGGACGACGATCGCCGCAATCTTCGGGTTCGTATTCGTCGCTATGGCCCTTGCCGGTCTTGCCGGTGCCATGGTGACCGGGGAGCAACGGTTGCTGGTCGCCTACGTCGGTCGCCGTTCCCGGCGGCGTTGCTGGCGCTGCAGGCAGACTCGATAAGCAAGAGCAGGTCATTGCGTGCCGAGCTCTCGGGGGCGATTGCCATGGGCGTCAACCGCACTGCGATTGCCCTGGCCGACGGTTGGGCCTATGCCGGCTGCATTCGGGCTGTGGCTCGTGCTCATCGCCGCGTGGCGTCACCACGATCAGTCTGGTCAGGGCCCAGATACGACAGGGTCCATGAGCGGCACGCTGGCGAGAGGCTCGGGTCTATGCCGTTTGTGCGGCCACTCGTCTGGGGGCCGTGTAGCGCTTGCCGCAATCGATATCGTGCCATGGCTGTCGGTGGTGGCGATCGCGGCAATCGGGCTGCTTGCGTATGCATCGCTGCATCGACCACCGGTGCAAGCTCGCGTTGTGGGTTGGACGCAGATGGCAACCGGGCTCGTGGTGGTGTGGCTCACCGCTGTCGGGCGTATGGCAGGGTGGTAGGCATCGGCACACGGATTCCAGGGCGGCGCGGTCAGCCGAACCAATGTACCCGGCACCAGGTCCGCCGTTGACACTCGGGACATTGCATCCAACGGCTGTAGTGCTTGCCCGGGACCCACAGCGAGAGGAAGGCGACCCTGACACCGAGCTCGATGGTGGTCATCCGGGTGTGGTTCAGGCAGCGAGAGCATTCGACGACGACCGTGCCGTTGCGGCGGGGGCCAGCGCTGTAGAGAGCGTCCTTTCCGGTGGGAGCATCGCCTCCAGATCTCCGACGGGCGGCGTCGGTGGAGGTGAGAACAGGGCCTTCTTACCGATGGGGTCGTCGCTGCTCATAGTGCCTTCTCGATGGCCGGGCCAACTCCCGGTATGCCACGGCCGGTTTGAAGAACTCGGCATGCCGGAGCACAGACTTACCTCGGGCGGGAGCCTCGGCTGCCCTCACCGATTTTGGTATCGGTGGCTCGAATACCGTCAGCCGGTGCTGCGCTCTCCACGGTCTCCAACACCTCATTGGCAAGCCGGGTGCGCCCGTCGAACATGGTGGCGATACCGCCAGGTACCCGCAGCGAGTCGTTGGTGAAGGATCGAACGTCTTCGATGGTCTCGAGGAGCTGGCCGACCCCGCGGTGGCTGAGAGTGTCACAATGAAATGGGATCACCACCCGTCTGCCGCGGTCAAGCCCGTTGATAGTGAGGATTCCGAGGGAAGGGCCACAGTCGATGAAGATGTAGTCGTAGTTGTCCCGAAGCGGGTTCAGTGCCCTGGCCAGTACGAACTCCCTGCCGGTCTTGGTCATCAGATGAACCTCGGCGCCGGCGAGGTCGATTGACGAGGGAAGCAGATCGGGCCCATCCGGTCTCTCGACGAGAACCGAACGCGCTGCGGTCCTGCCCGCAAAGACATCGTGGAGCGTTGCTTCGAGCTGCGTATCGCTGTCGATCCCGGATGCATATGTGAGACAAGCCTGCGGGTCGAGATCGACAAGCAGCACGGACCGGCCCATCTCAGCGAACGCATCGCCGAGTGAATGCACAGTCGTGGTCTTCGCAACTCCGCCTTTCTGATTGGCGAACGCAATCACTGACGCCATGGGGGAAGTCCTAGTGATCGGCTCGCAATGCGGTCACAGCTCGCGCGTCAGACCCAATCGGTGTGAAAGAACTCCCCGCGGGGGCGTCGGACACGCTCATAGGTATGTGCGCCGAAATAGTCACGCTGTGCCTGAATCAGGTTTGCGGGCAAACGTGCTGAGCGGAACCCGTCGAAATAGGCAAGAGCCGAGCCGTATGCGGGCACCGGGATACCGGCGGCAACGGCACGGTTGATGGTCCTGCGCCAACCTGGTTGGGCCCGTTCGATGGTTCCGCAAAGAAGTCGCTGAATAGCAGATTCGGTAGCCGCTATCGGAAGTCAAAGACCTCCATCAGCTGGCCCAGGAACCGGGAGCGGATGATGCACCCACCTCGCCACATCGATGCGATCGAGGAGAAGTCGAGATCCCAACCGTGCTCGGCGGCGGCACCGGCCATGATCATGAAGCCCTGAGCGTAAGCGACGATCTTGGACGCATAGACGGCATCATGGAGATCTGCGATGACGTCTTCGACAGGATCCGAGGTCGCTGTGTCCGGCCCGCCCAGTGATTTCGAAGCCGCTCGCCGCTGATCCACGAAGGATGAGACGATGCGGGCGTATACGGCCTCTGCAGCGAGCGTGGTTGGCTGTCCCAACTCCATCGACGAGACGACCGCCCATTTCCCGGTTCCCTTCTGCCCGGCACGATCCAGGATGTTCTCGAGGAGCGGAGGTCGTCCGCTGTCGACCGCACGCATGATGTCTGCGGTGATCTCGACCAGATACGAATCGAGCGGACCGTGGTCCCAGCTCTTGAATACTTCGGCCATGTCGTCGTGGCTCAGCCCGAGACCGCGATGCATGATGTCGTATGCCTCGGCGAGAACCTGCATGTCGCCATACTCGATAGCGTTGTGGATCGTCTTGACGTAGTGCCCGGCACCGTCTGGCCCGATCCAGTCACAACACGGCACGCCTTCGACTTTGGCTGAGATATCCTGGAGAATCGGTCGGACCTGGGGCCAGGCGCTCGGTGCCTGCGGGCATGATCGACGGGCCGGTTCTGGCTCCTTCCTCGCCTCCCGAGATACCGGCGCCGACGAACGAAGGCCGGCTGCCTCGAGCCGTAAGGCACGGGCGATGGTGTCGGTGTAGAGAGAGTTGCCGCCGTCGAGGATGATGTCGCCTTCATCCAGCAAGGGCAAGAGTTGCCGATGATGGCATCGACGGGGCTGCCCGACTTGACCATCAGCAGTATCCGGCGAGGTGAGGTCAGCAGCGAAACGAGCTCCTCGATGTGTGGGCACCGATAATCGACGTGCCGGCGGCTTCACCGGCGAGGAATTCGTCAACCTTGCTGGTAGTGCGGTTCCAGACAGCAACGACATAGCCGTGGTCGTCCATGTTCAGGACGAGGTTGCTGCCCATGACGCCGAGCCCGATGACGCCGATGTCCGCTGTGCTGTATTCATGATTGTGGCGCATATTGGCACATCGGTGCGGTCCGAAGACGACTCTTTGCTGTCTGCCGCCCACCGGCCGGACTTGTCTTCAAAGGCGACGGTGGGTCGCCCGACCCATTTCGAGAATTTCCCCGCCCCGGCGGTTTTGTTTAGTACCTTTGCACAGGTGGGACATAGCTCCCACCTGTTGCTTGTCTGGTGGTGCGAGTGACTCTCAGTAACAATCGGAAGTCCGCATTCAATGTGGCGGCGAGGGCCGCCCGGCGTATGAAGCGTGGTCGGGTGGCACGTCGTGCCGCCATATGGATATGGTTGCTTGCTCTGCTCGGCTTCGTGGCCGCCGGTCTCGTCGGTTGGTGGAAATGGGCGACTCCTGCCGTTCTGCCCAACTCCATGGCGTGGTGGGGTCTGTTGATCGGCTTCTATCTTTCCGAGTGGTTGGTCGTCAACATCCGGTATGGGAGTCGGGCTCATGGGTTCAGCATGGGAGCGATCCTGCTCGTGGTAGGTCTGCTGGTGGTGCGTCCGGTCGAGCTGCTCTCAGTCGTCGCGTTGTCAACGGTGGTTTACATCGGTTCGAAACGCAGGGAGCCTCTTGCGATCCTGGTACTCCACGTGGGGCGGCGCCTGCTCGAGGCGTCGGTGGCGATCGCTGTGTTCGCCCTAGCCGAGCACACTGGCGATCCGTTTGGCGCCACCGGCTGGCTGGTGTCGATGGCAGCTGTGCTTGCGGCGTTCGTTGCCGGTCATACGGTCTTCTCTGCCGCCAGTGCTGTGCAGGGAGTCGGGTCGTCGTTGTCTGATAGCTTCGAGGCGTACGGGTTTGGAGCTTTCGTGACCGTGGTCAACGCGACGCTGGGCATGCTTGCCGCCGAGGCCATCTTCTCCGCACCTCGAGCGGCCTTTTTGGCGATCATCCCGGCGGTCGGCCTATTCGCAGGCTTCAGGGCCTATGCGCTCTCGAAACAGGAAAGGGTGCGTCTTGGCCTTCTCTACGACGCCACCCGGGCGTTACACGCCTCGCCACAGCTCGAGGGATCCCTCCTCTCGGCGGCGGCACATGCCAGGTCGATGTTCGATTCGGAGTTCTGCGAGATAGTTCTCGAGCTTGGCGCAGAGCGCAAGGGTTTCCGCACGATCGTCGGCCCGGGCGATCACACCGCAGCCATGGAGGCGGTCGACCTGGAGCGGTGGCGCGTCGTCTGGAACCAGGTTCAGGAGCGTCGGACGCCGTTCGTCATCGACAGGTCCGGCTCGCTGGCTTCCTCGGCCGGGGACCGTCGGCTCCCGATCGTTGCTGCCATGGTTGCTCCGGTCTGTGTGGGAGAGACCCATGTCGGCATCATCGTCGTCGCCAATCCGCTCGACGATGCAGCCCTGTTCTCGAGGTCGGATCTGAAGCTGCTGGGCGCCCTGTCCGAGCAAGTGGCAGTTGCCGTCGACAATGGTCAGCTCGAGGATTCGCTGGCGGAGCTCACCCATCTCAAGGCAGAGCTGGAGCATCAGGCTCTTCACGACGGATTGACCGGGCTGGCCAACCGGTCCCAGTTCAGCGAAGCGATCTTCCACGCGCTGCAGATGAGCAGGCGTACCGGCGGCGACATCGGTGTGTTGCTGATGGACCTCGACGATTTCAAAGATGTCAACGACAGCCTCGGTCACGGTGCCGGCGACGAGCTGCTCTTGGCTGCAGCCAACCTGCTCCGGAATGAATGTGACGCCAAAGACACCATTGCCCGGCTCGGCGGTGATGAGTTCGGGGTGCTGGTCCAGGAGGTCAGCGGGGTCCAGGAGGCCACCGACAAGGCCAAGCGAATCCTTGGCGCTTTTCGCAGCCCGTTGCGGATCTCCGGCCGCGACATCCAGGCGGATGTGAGTATCGGGGTTGCCTTCGGGAGATACGGCGATACCTCGACTCAGGTGCTACGAAACGCCGATGCGGCCATGTACGCCGCCAAGAGCGACGGCAAGGGCACCTTCCGTGTCTTCGAGTCGAGCATGCATGCAAAAGTGGTCGCCCAGCTGAAGTTGCGGGAGGACCTGGAGGCGGCGATCGCCCGTCAGGAGTTGCGGCTTCTGTATCAGCCGATCGTCAATCTGGCTGATGGCAGCCTGCGTGGTTTCGAGGCGCTGTTGCGCTGGCAGCACTCTCTGAAGGGTTGGCAGAACCCGACCACGTTCATCCCGTTCGCCGAGGAAACAGGTCTGATCCACGACATCGGGCGGTGGGTGCTCTGGGAAGCAGCAAGGCGATTGAAGCAGTGGATCGAAATCCTCCATCCCGAACCGGGGCAATTCAAGGTCTCAGTCAACCTATCTGCTCGCCAACTTGACAACGAGTCCATAGTCGACGAGGTGGCGAGGGTGCTCGCAGAGATGGGGTTCGATCCCCGGTTCCTCGTGCTCGAGATTACGGAGACGGCGATGATGAACGCAGCACCGCAACGTCTCGACGATCTGCGAAGCCTGGGATGCCCGCTGGCGATCGACGACTTCGGCACCGGTTACTCATCGCTTGCGTCGCTACATAGGCTCTCACTCGATGTGCTCAAGATCGACCAGGTGTTTGTCAAGGGCCTCACTGAAGAAGACGAGAAGGCGTCCCCGTTCGTCGGCACGATGGTCGGGCTCAGCCAGGCGCTCGGTCTGCAGACCATCGTCGAGGGGATCGAGACCAAAGAGCAGCTCGCCAAGCTGCGGGAGCTCGGCTGTGACACCGGTCAGGGCTTCTATTTCGCCAAACCATTACCGCTCGCTCAGGCCCAGCAGCTGGTCGAGCGCCAGGCCAAGGGAGAGTCGATCTTCGATCTCGATGCAATGGCCGCCGGGTACCGGGACAGGCGGCTCCGCTCGGTGCCGTAGCCTCGGTCGGGCGATTTCCGGGGGAGGCGTCACGTGACCGGGTCAGGAAGCCAACGCTGCATCGATCTGCTCGAGAGCCCAGTCGATTTCATCGCGAGTTATTACAAGCGGCGGTGCGATTCGCAGCGTGTGCTCGTGGGTGTCTTTCGCCAGCAATCCGCGACGCTGCAAGTCCTCGATGACTCTGCGGGCACCACCCGCATCCGGTAGCAACTCGATCGCAAGCATCAGCCCTCGCCCGCGCACCTCCTTGATTCGCTCCGAGCGGATGGTGCGGAGCTTCTCGAGGAAGTAGTTGCCAAGGCGTGCGGAGTTCTCGACCATTCCCTCCGAGACGAGCACGTCGATCGCGGTGCGCGCAACCGCTGCGGCCAGCGGATTCCCGCCAAATGTGCTGCCATGCTCACCGGGCTTCAGCACACCGAGCACTTCCTGGTTCGACAGTACTGCCGAGATCGGGTAGAAGCCCCCTGAGAGGGCCTTACCGATCAAGGTCACGTCGGCTTCGATCTCTTCGTGCTCTTCAGCGAGCAGCTTGCCGGTACGGCCGAGACCGGTTTGTATCTCATCGAGGATCAGAGTGATGTCGTGCTGGGTGCACAATCGGCGCACCTCGGTGAAGTAGCCAGGCGGTGGGATGATTACTCCTGCTTCTCCCTGGATCGGTTCGACGAGGAATGCCACGGTGTTCGGGGTAATCGCCTTCCTGAATGCATCTATGTCGCCAAACGGCACGATCTCGAACCCGGGGGCGAATGGACCAAACCCGCTCCTGGCAACGGGATCCGTGCTGAAGCCGACGATTCCGATCGTTCTGCCGTGGAAGTTGTTGGCGCAGACGATGATCTCGGCCCTATCGGCGGGAACGCCGCGCACCTCATAGCCCCATTTGCGGACAGCTTTGATCGCCGACTCGACTGCCTCGGCTCCACTGTTCATCGGGAGGATCTTGTGACAGCCGGTGAGTCGGGCGAGGTCCTCATACAGCAGGGCGAGCTGGTCGTTGCGGAAAGCCCGTGACGTCAGGGTGAGACGGGAAGCCTGCTCAACCATCGTTGCGTAGATCTTCGGGTGGCAGTGGCCCTGGTTCACCGCCGAGTATGCGGAGAGACAGTCGAGATAGCGGTTCCCATCCACATCCCACACCCAGCAGCCCTTGCCCTTCGTCAAGACAACGTCGAGGGGCTTGTAGTTGTGGGCACCGAGCCGCATCTCGCTTGCAATCAGCTCCGGAGTCGAGTTCATTGGTACCTTCCACTTGCCGACCAACGCGCGTAATCCTATTGGCTCTCGCGTATCTCGCGTTCCCGGGTGGGCAGGCTTCGGGGGATTCGCTGCGGTGCGTTCGACAGTCTGGTTACAGACACGCGAGTTTCGGTGATATGGGCCGGTGCGTCGGCCCATGTACAATGTCGGCGTCTCCTGCAGATACCCGAACTTGCGCCGGAGGGAGAACTCTGTGACTAGGGTGACTAGTTATCAGGTGCACCAACAAATGGCGCTACTTATGGATCAAGACAGGGTTGGTCTGGCCGATAGGAAGTCCTATGAACAGCGCAAATGCCCCAACTGGGCCCGTGCGGCCCAAATTCTCGACATCCCGGAGAGGTTTCGAGAAGGACGAGGTCGAAGCGTATCTCGACGAGATACAGCAGACCCACGACAAACTGGCGTCTTCAGCCGCGCTCGCAGAGCGAAGACTCATTGATGCCACCTCCCGTCTCGAGGAGAACGAGGCCAGGCTTGCCGAAGCAACGGCGCGAATCGCCGATCTCGAGGGACGGATAAATACCAAGCCACAGGCCGAGGGATCACCTCAGGCAGACGACGAGCAGATGAAGTCGATGCTCGCCGCCAAGGAGCGGATCATCGATCGGGCCAAGGAACGTGCCCGTCAGATCGAAGACGAAGCCAGGGAGACGGCTCGTGACGTCGTCGCCAGGGCTCAGGACGAGGCCGAGCGGGTCGCAGCTGCGGCGCCGGTCGTCTCTGCACCCGTGGCAACCACCGATGCCGGACCTGTTTCCCCAACCCACGAAAGCGTTGTTCTCGCCAAGAAGGAAGCAGCCGTTGTTCTCGCCCGCGCCGAGCAGAAGGCAGCGGGGATCATTGCCGACGCCAAGCAAATCGAGGCCGAAGCCCGCGCCGCGGGCATCACCGGGGCAAATCTCGATGAGCTGGCGCGGGGCACCCTTGATGCCGCCAACGCTCGTGCTGCTTCGATTACCGCACGCGCCGAGGCAGTGGCAGCCGAGGCCTCCCAGGATGCGGCCCGGCTTCGCGCCGAGGCCGCTGCAGCCACGGCGCAGGCTCGTGAGAAGCTGGCGGCTGCCGGTGCCGAGGCCGGGCAGCTGACGTCTGAGGCCAACGCCCTGATGGCGAAGGCGCAGCAGATGATCGATGGCGCCCGCGAAGAGGCCGAGACGACGACGGCGGAGGCCGAGTCCAGAGTCCAAATGCTGACCAGGACCGCAGACAACTATGCGGCGCGGGTGCGTTCGGAGGCCGATCAGGCTGCCAAACGGGTGCGCTCGCTCGCAGATGACGACGTTGCCAAGCTGCGTGTTCAGGTAGAAGCCGAGGTCAACGGGGCCCGTTCACAAGCCGAGAAGATGATGGCAGAGGCATCTTCGGCACAAGAGACTGCTGAAGCTGCGCTGCGCAGTGCGCGCCTCGAGTCGAAGAGCATCGTTGATGGGGCCAATCGTGACGCCGAGCAGATCAGGCTCGCCGCCAGCCAGGATGCCGACGAGGAGAAGACCCAGCTCACGGCTGAGATCGAAGAGCTTCGGGCCCGTGCTCAGGAAGAAGCCGACACGTTGCGGGCCAAGACGGAGCGGGCCCACAAGGAAGCACGCGCCCGTGCCGACAATGCTCGTAGGGATGAAGAGAAGGCAGCGGCATCCATCGTCGAAGCCGAAGCAAAGGCGGAGGGCATCATCGCTGCCGCCGAGCAGACGGCAGCCAATCGGCAGGCCGATCTCGAGCGTCAGGCGGCCCAAGCAAAGGAAGCGTTTGCCGTTCGCATGGCCGCCATTGTCGAGAGCGAAGAGACGCTCGCAGGCAGCATGCAGGATCTCGAGGCCGAGCGAGCAGAGATGGAGGCGGGAGTCGCTGCTGCCCACGCCGAGGTGGCCGGTCTGAGGCAGCAGGCAATCGAAGAGGTCGAGCAGGCAAAGGCAATGAGCGCCGGCATCATCGAGACGGCTCGAGGCGAAGCCGCCAGGCTCGCCGCCGAAGTCGAGACGACGGTGCAGGAGCGGGTCGCTGAAGCGGATTCTGAAGCTGCGAACAAGATCGCCGAGGCCGAGCAGCGTGCCACCGAGATAGTGGCCTCTGCGGAGACGACCAAGCGCAAGCTGATCGCCGAAGGCGAGGCGTCGCTGGCCGCTGCCCAGCGGGAGGGTGTCACTGCCCGCCGCGCCGCCGGCGAGGCTGCGGGAGAGATTCGTAGTGCCGCCGCCGCCGACTCCGACATGGTCAAGGCGGAGGCTCGCCGTTTGCTTTCCGAGGCAGAAGAGGGCCGTCGTCAGGCTCGTGACGAGCACGCCGAAGCAACTGCGGTTCTCGACCGGGCCAAGACCGAGGCAGAGTCGATCAGGGCAAGCGCGGAGCGAGAGGCAATCGAACGTGGTCTCGCCAACCGCGCCGAATCAGAGCGTCTCGCCAAGCTGGCCGAAGAGCTCGACGCACAGCGCAACGAGATCGAGATAGAGCAGTCAACGCTTGCGGCGCAGAAGTCTCAAACCGAGCTGGCGAGGCGCGATGCAGAGGAGACTCTTGCCAGAGCCCGTGCGGATGTCACGCGCATGCTCGACGAGACCAAGGCGCAGACCAACGACGAGCGTGCGCAAATCGATCTGCGCCGGCAAGAGATCGCACAGGAACGAGAGGCAATTGAAGCCTGGCGCACCGAGTTGGCCGGGTGGCGGGCTCAGCTCGACAAGGAGCGTGCCGCCCTCGACGCCTCCAAGTCTCTGGTCGAGCAGGAGAGAGCTGAGCTCAAGCGTGAGATCACCAAGACCGAGGCCCGTTGGGAGGAGCTCGAGCGCAAGGGCACTCAGTTGCTCGAAGGCGCCCAACAAGAAGCAGATGCGATCATCGAGCGCTCGTGGTCCGAGGCCCGCCGTGTCCTCGGGCATGCCGATGAGAACGATGAAGCCGCCCGTCTCGCCGAGCTGCGTGCCGAGCTGGAGAAGCAGCGCAGCGAGTTCGAGAAGAGCCGCGTCGAGTTCGAGAAGACCCAGGCCCAGCTGGAACTGGACCGGGCGGAGCTGGTTGCCGATCGCGAAGCCTTCGCTGCTGAGATCGCCTCGCACGGCGACGGCGACGGCGGGACCATCACCGACGCTCTCAATGAGCTCGAGCAGGAGCTGGCTCGCCTTGATGCGACGGCACCCGAGCCGCCGAGCCTCGAGAAGGTTTCCGCGCCGTCGATAACCGACGATGCTGCCTCCTCGCGGGGGAGTTGGGATACACACTGGTCCGAAGAGAAGACCGGGAGCGACCCCGAGGATGCGGCGGGCGAGCCCACTGTGGTTGACGAAGAAGCGGCCGATGCCACCGAGGAGTCCGAGCATGGCAACGGAGACGTCGCGGACGAAGCCGCCCAGCCGAGCGACGAGAGCCAAGACAGCGCCGAGGATGCAGAGTCCGCCGACGAGGCAGCAGAGGGCAAAAAGGCCGGGGGGGACGACCTCGGTGAGAGCCGTTATACCCGCAAGGGCAGGCGCCTACCGCGAATCGATGAAGGCGACTCGAAGAGCTCGGGCAGTGGCCTCCGCAACGCGATCATCAGCGGCAACAAGCATCGCAGCTCGTCCTGAGTCGACCTACTTCCCCTTGAGACGGTGTGATGAAGCGGAACAAGAAGATCGTCGAAGGGCGACAAGCAGCATCATCCGTCGATGAAGTCGACGACGGCAACGTCCGGCGTCGCTTCCGATCTCGTGGCGAGGCTGCGGTCTCGGTCGTCGAACCGGCTGCGGCATCACCCACCACGGTCGCAGACCCGCCTGATCCCGTTCCCGACACGAGGTCGCCGGGCAAAATCGATCTAGCCGGGCTGACGCCCGCTCCGGCTCCCGCGGAGAAGCCATCTGTGGCGAGCCGTCTGGGGGGCAATGCCGACGAGACCACCCGGGATCTGCTCGCCGCCGCTGAAGCGCGCGCCAGTTCGATCCGGGCGCGTGCCGAGGTCGAAGTCGCCGATGCTCTGGCGGCAAGTGCCAGGATGCGGTCCGATGCTGCGTCGCTCTCCGCTACGGCGAGCGAGGCGCTTGCGGTAGCGAGCACAGACGCCGAGGTGACCCGAAGGAAGGCACGTGCTGCCCGCGAGGAGGCGGAGGCGCTGCTCGAGCGGGCCCGGGTCGACGCTCCCCAGATACTCAGCTCGGCACGCGAGGAAGCTGCTCAGTTGCTGGCGGCGGCTCGCAAGAAGGCGCAGAAGGTCGAGGTGGACGCACAGCTCATCGCCGATGAGCAGCTCGACGTTGCCCGTCACGAGGCCGCCGAGATCGTCGTCAAGGCAAGGCGAGATGCCGAAGATGCACGTCAGCGGCTCAGAGAAGAGATCGACGAGTTGCGGGCGGGGGCGGACCAGTACATCGCCGAGCGCAAGGCAGATGCCGAGGATCAATCAGCCGCCATGTTCGCTGCCGTCGACGAGGCACGAGCCGACCTAGATAACGCCATTGCCCGCACCGCAGCGGATGTTGCCGCGGCACATCGTTCTGCAGAGTCGATTCTCGAAGACGCGGAGAAGCTGGCCGGGACGATGCGGACGGCGGCGGAGAATGATCAGGCTGCCGCCCAGATCAAACTCGCTGCCATCGCCGAAGAGATCGCGGCGATGCGGGAGGACGTCGCCAATCGGCTTGACACTGCGGGCCAGCGGGAACGCGACGTCAAACGGGCCAGTGCCGAGGCGGAGCAGCGAATCGCCGACCTGGAGCGTCAGTTGAAGGCTTCGCAGGAATCGGTGACCACCGAGATCACGGCGATGCGGCTGGAGGCCGCGCACCATGTCGCCGAAATGGAGGCTGTCGAACTTCGAGCCGCCGAGCGGATTACCTCAGCAGAGGCGGCTGCCGCTCAGATCCTCGCCACGGCGGAACAAGACGCTCGTCAGACCCGGCAAGAAGCCGAGGAGAGGGCCGCTCAGATCCTCGCCGAAGCCGGGGAGCGGTTTGAGCTCGCCGAGCAGAAGTTGGTCGAGAGCGAGCAGCGGGAAAGGGACTCGCGTCAGGTCCGGGACGACGCCGAGCAGGAAGCCCGCCGGCTTCGTCGGGAAGCCGACATGGCCTCGATTGCTCTCGAGCGCAGCCGAACCGAGGTCGAGAAGGTCACCGCAGACGCGGTTGCCTCGGCCAACATCACCCGCAAAGAGGCGCAGGAAGAAGCCGAGCAGATCATCCACGGTGCCATCGTCCAGGCCGAGGAGCTGAAGAACGAGGCTGTGTCCCGGTTGACCGCCGCCGCCGAAGAGGCCGTTGTGATTCGATCTGCTGCAGAGGAATCGGCCAGGCGCGTCGAAGAGGGCAGGCGCCAGGCCGCAGACGAATACGTTGAGCAGCGGCGTTCGGTCGCCGCATCGCTGTTGATCCAGGCAGAGGATCGTGGCGCTGAGCTGACCGCCCTTGCGGAGAGGCGGACAGAGTCCCTGCGCAAGCAGCGGTTGATCGAGATCGAATCCGAATTGGCCGATCGTCGTGAGGAACTCGTCGCTGAGATCGGAAAGGGGCGGGAGGAGGCACGCGCCAAGGTCGATGCGGCACTGGCCCGCGCCGAGCAGATCGAGCAGGACGCCGAGCACGCCGCAGCCGAGACGATCGCCGGAGCCGAGCAGAAGGCCGTGGCACTGGTCGCAGACGCACGAACAACCGCAGAGCGCACAGCTGCAGAGAGCAGACGTCTGGCAGATGAGATGGTTGAGGAAGCCAAGGACGAGACCGAGTCCATGCTGGCCGAGGCCAACCGACAGAGAAGCGAGATCGTCGCCGGTGCCAACGCTGAGGCAGCTGAGGTTATGGACCGTGCCACTGCTCGAGCTGAGGAGATCCGCGCCGCCGCGACTGCTGCGGCCGACCAGCTCCTCGCCACCGCAACGGAAGAGCGCGATGCGTTCGAGGTGGCCAAACAGGATGCGGCGGAGCACGCAGCCGGGTTGGTTGCTGCCGCGCAAGCTTCGGCGGCGCAGGTCCGTGCTGCCGCCGAAGGCAACCGGGAGGCCGCGGTCCGTACCGCAGCAGAGCTGGTTGCCCGGGCTCAGGAAGAGGCGGCGGAGATCGCCGCTGCCGAGCATGCCCGGCTTGCAGCCAACGGTGAAGAAGCGGCGTTGCGGGCTGCTGAATTGGTGGCCAGAGCCGAACAGGAGGCTGCGGAGGTTCGGGAGTCGGTTGCCCGGGAGCGGGCTTCTCGTGACGCCGAGGTAGGGCGCTTGCAGGCTGAGGCGAGGGTCGATGCTGACCGGGTACGAGCTCGGGCACAGCTCGATGCCGATGAGCTACGTGCTGCTGCGGAGGCGGAACGCGATGCAGCTGTTGCCCGCGCTGCGGAGTTGATTGCCAAAGCCGAGCAAGAAGCCTCCGACATTTCACAGGCCCTCACCGCAGACCAGACCTCGAGTCGGGTGGAGATCGAGCAGCTCCTGGAGGCAGCTCGTAGCGAAGCGGAGCAGATTCGCCAGGCCGCAGCAAGCGCCGCTGAGGAGCGTGCGACGACTTCCGAGGCGGATGCTGCGGAAATCCTTGCGGCGGCAAGCGCAGAACGCGATGCCGCGGTGCTCAGAGCCGCAGAGCTGGTTTCTCGGGCGGAGCAAGAAGCCGCCGAGCTTGCCTCCGCAGAGGAGGCGCGGTCTGGCGGCAATGGGAGAAGACGCTGCGAACAAATCCATAGAGTTAGTGGCGAAGGCTGAGGCGGAGGCGGAGGAGATCCGCAGGACTGCGCACGACGAGCGCGAGGCGGCCGCGGCGAGAGCTCTGGATCTCATCTCGAACGCGGAGGTCGAGGCCGAGGATCTTGCCAGACAGACGATGTCGCAGGCACACGCCGACCAGAGCTCCGTACTCGATGCCAGGGCTGCGCTCGCCGCCGATCAGGATGCGCTCGAACTCGATCGTGAGGGTCTCGAGGCCGAGAAGGCATCGCTGGGAGCCGAGCGAGATCGGCTTGCCGCCGAGCAGAAGCGGCTGGAGGGTGAGTCGGACAAGCTTCGGCGCAGAGAGAGTCTCCTCGCCGAAGCGCAGGAGGCTTTCATCAGCGAGCGCACGCTGTTGCAGCGACGCTGGGCCGAGGTCGAGCAAGACGGCATTGCTGCGCTCGAGAAAGCCCACGAGCAGGCAGAGAGCATCCTCACCGAGGCCAGGAAACAGGCCGATGCCCTGGTGTCGGTCGAATCGGCCTCTTCGGAGCAGGATGAGACATTGGGTACAACGGCTCAAGAAGCCATTGCCCGCCTCGATTTGGCTCTCGCCGCCGCCCGCGACGTTGCGGCGCGCCGCGCTAGTGCAGAACAGGAAGAATCGGCTGTCGACAACGACACGAAGGCGTCGGGTGTTTGGAATCAGATAACCGACGACACCATCACCACGGGACAGGAACGTCCGGTGACCTTCGAGGTACCCCGCGAACCGCGCACCTTCAGACGGGGCGCTTTCGTAGATTTCGTTTATCCAGGGGCGGTGTATCGTGGCCCCTGTTCCTCCCCACTCTTTCGAGGTGTTCTTGTGAAGCGTTATGTGATCGCCGCGGTGGTGGCGGCGCTGTTTACCGGTTCGTGCGGTGGCGGCAACGACGTTGCTGCCACGGTCAACGGTGTCGACATCGGGACGGCATCCGTGCAAGACATGGTGCGAGCCGAGGAGCCTTTGGATGCTTCGCAGTTCCGCGAGGTGCTCACCGCGGTGATCCAATGGGCGGCGATTGCCGATGCTGCCCGTGACGAGTTCGACATCGACTTCACCGATGCTGAGATCTCCGACTATTCCGATGGAATCGTTGCCGACGCCGGCGGCACGCGTCAGGAGTATCTGGACGGCAACCAGGTCTCCGAGGCGGGTTTCCTTCTCTATGCCGAGCAGCTCATGATCGGAGAGCGGATGATCGAGATCATGCAGGGCCGGGTGGAGACCCCCACCGACGAGGAGGCACAGCAGGTGTTTATTGATGACCCCGCCTCATGGACGATCGCATGCACCTCGCACATTCTCCTGGAGACCGAAGATGAGGCAAACGCGGCGCTGGCCCGGCTCAACGACGGCGAGGATTTCGCCGCTCTGGCTTCGGAACTGTCAATCGATACCTCGACCGGCGCCAGCGGTGGAGAGCTGGGGTGCGCAACTCCTGCCGCATATGGCTCCAATTTTGGTACTGACGAATTCACCGATGTCACGCTCAACGCCGAGATCGGTGTTGTCACAGGTCCGGTCGAGACAACATACGGATTCCATCTCATCCGGGTCGACAGTCGCACCGAGGCGACGCTGGATGACCTCAGGCAAGGGCTGATCGACCAGGAGACCTCCAATCTGGTCAGTGACTGGTATCTCACCGCCGTGACCGACGCCGACATCTCTGTCAACCCGGACTACGGCAGCTGGGAAACGGACCCTGTCCCCACCATCGTCGCTCCTGTGTCGTGACATCGCGCTGTCACGTCGGCCAGAGGGACGGCACGGCACCCCGGCATCGTGGGATCCCACATGGGGCGATTGTCGTAGACCTACCTCATCACCACTCGGGTCGGAGCAGCGATGCTCCTCGGTCGACGGTGAGCACTGCGCCTGTGATCGCCGCACTCAGTTCAGGATTGAGCAGGCACCACACCGCTTTCCCAACGTCCACAGGGTGAACCGTGACGTGACCGAGCGGTGTTGCTCTGCTCGACTGCGGCTGGCCGCGGCGGGTTGTCGCCGATGGGCCCGCAGGTAACGGCATTGACGCGGTATTGCGTTAGGAGCCAGCTCGATAGCGAGATTCTCCATCTCGTTCAGCAGGAAAGCGGACACCGAGCCGTCGGCCCCGTGCGCGAGATCGGGACCACGAAGACGATGCTGCCCGTCTGTCCTCGATCTCTCATGTCCCTCGCAACGGCAGCGGCGATGTCGAGCCAGATCGGATCGATCTGGTCCGTCTCCGCTGGATTGATCACAAGCGCATCGATCCGTTTCGGGAGAGACGCGGGGAGTTCGCCCGGCTCACCTACAGGCACGATGGGCCGTGGAGGGCTCTCTATCTTTGCCAGATTGACGTCGAGCATCGCGGTGTCGTGCGACGCGGGGAGCACTTCGGCGCCTGCGAGAGCGAGAACATGGACGATACCGGCTCCGGCGCCGACGACAGCATCGGCAACGAGGATCCGGTTCGCTTCCAGCGAACCGGCGATACCCTTGATGCGATCCGCCCTTTTTCGAAACATGAGACCGAAGGATAGAGACGATGACGGACCTCTGGTCTCTGCCGTCGCTGCCGGTTAGGTTGACTCCATGAGCAAGAGATACTTCACCCCCAAGCTATTTGCATTCCTCAGGGACCTTGCCGAGAACAACGACCGGGAATGGTTCAAGCAGCACCAGGACGAATACGAGGAGTGGGTCAGAGAGCCTGCCCTTGACTTCATCAATGACTTTGCCGATCCGCTCGGAAAGATCAGCAATCACTTCATCGTCGATTCCCGCAAGGTGGGTGGCTCGCTCTTTCGTATCCAGCGTGACACACGCTTCAGCAAGGACAAGACCCCATACAAATCCAACACCGGAGTGCAATTCCGTCATCGTATGGGGAGGGACGTGCACGCACCCGGTTTCTACCTGAATCTGCAACCTCGCGGGTGCTTCATTGGCGTCGGCTTGTGGCGACCGGACACGAGGATCGCCTATGCGATCCGGGAGGCTATTGCCGCCGAGCCAGCCCGGTGGAAGCGTGCGACCCGCAGCAAGCGGTTTGCTGACGTCTTCACCCTCGGTGGTGATTCCCTGGTGCGCACACCACGCGGTTTCGAAGACGCTCATCCACTTCTCGAAGACCTGAAGCGGAAGGACTTCGTCGCCATGACCCGATCACCCAGGGTGTGGTCACTTCCGACGCCTTCATGGGGTACTTCACGGATGCGTGCAAACGGGCTGCACCGTTGATGGGTTTCCTGTGCGAAGGAACAGGGCTTCCCTTCTGAGAACGCTGCTCCTCTGAGAACGGGAGGCCGCTGAGCCAACCGGTGACTATGGCTCGCCACCCTCAATGGACTAGTTAACGTGATCAAGGTCGAATGCGGTTGTGTCGATAGCCATGACATGGAATGGGTGGCCGTTGGGATTGCAGTTGGCCTCATCCTCGCCTTGCTGCGCGATCGGATCGTGCGCAGACGAGAACTCTTTGAATTCCGCAATCTCTTCGAGCAGGCCCCGGTTTCAATGATCGATCCTCGACGCGGATGGCTTGGCATGCGCCAACAACCGGGTTGCCTCGCTGCTGGGCGTCGACCCGGAGGACCGAAAGCCGGACCTCGATGGCTACCTTGCCCCCGAATCGGTAGGCGAGGTACGCAACCTGTTCGGGAGGGTGTCGGCGTCGCTGGAGCGAATCGAGATCGCGGACACCACCCTCTCCGGAAACAACGGTGAGACTATCCATTGTGACCTTGTGGCATCGCCAACCCGGTACAACAGCAGGCCTGCAATCCTGATCGCGTTCTTTCCCGTTGACCAGAAGGAAGCTGCCAGGGATGCACTGCGCCAGAGTGAAGAGAGGTTTCGGCGGTTCTTCTCGGAGTTGCCGGTACCGGCCTACCGGACGTCGCTCGATGGCAAGATCATCGACTTCAACAAGGCGCTGCTCGATATCCTCGAACTACATGACGAGCGCGCCCTGCGCGGCGCCAACGCCGCTGATTTCTACGTAGATCCCGATGATCGGCGGGCGGAGGGTCGTGGCAGCGACGGAAGATTGGTCGCCGACCGGATCCTGCACCTACGTGCCGCGAGCGGCCGTGATCTGCGTGTGCGTGACATGAATCGAACGGTGATGGACACCGACGGCCCCATTTTCGAGGGTGTTGTCGTCGACGTGACCAGGGAGCAGCAGTACCTCGAGGAGTTGGAGCAACGTGAGCAGCAGCAGGAATCGCTCGCCGAAATCGCACGAACTGCACTGCGGGGCAACGACGTCGAAGAAGCCATGGGCGAGGCAGTCCGACGTGTCGGTGCGGTGCTGGGAGCCGACTGCACTGTGGTCACACCCCGACAGGATGGCCTCGAGTCGCTTTCGACCAAGATCGCCTTTGAAACCGATTCCGTGCGCATGAGAGAGACGATCCACGACTATCTGCTCGACAGCATCAAAGACGATCCGGATTCGGAAGGCGTCATTGACCTACCACCCGGGCACGGGCCGGGCGGGTGTGAGCTGAACGGTGTCGCTGCTGTCCTGTGCGGCTCCGATGAGGTGTATGGCGTCATCGCGGCTGCAGGGTGTGGTTTCCTGCCGGGCAACAGAGATCGAGCGTTTCTCGCCACCGTCGCTGCGACCCTTGGGTCCGCAATCGCACGACGCCGAGATCATGATCGTATGGATCAGCTGATGCGGTCCAAGGACGAGTTCATTGCATCTGTCTCTCATGAGTTGCGAACGCCTCTGACGGTCGTCGCCGGGTTGTCGTTCGAGCTCGAACAGAAATGGCAGACCTTCTCGGATTCCGAGTTCGGTGAATTCATTGCGCTGATCTCTAGTGAGAGCAGGGAGATGGCCGACCTGATCGAGGATCTCCTGGTAGCGGCCCGGGCCGATATCGGAAAGGTCCCCGTCTATCTGGAAGACATCGACCTCAGGAGTTGTATCGACCAGGTTGTCGATGCATGCGCATTGGCGGACCGGGCCCGTATCCAAACGTCGGGCGATGGTGTCCTCGGTTGTGTCGACCCGGTGCGGTACCGACAGGTGATACGCAACCTGATCACAAACGCCATTCGCTATGGCGGCCCGAGGATCTGGGTGACAGTCGGCGCGGTAAGAAGACGAGGCGGTCGTTTCGGTGTCTGACGATGGCGCAGGAATTCGCGGCTGCGGATCGAGAGAAGGTTTTTGCCGCATACGAGCGTGCCCATCAGAGTCAGCATGTCCCGGGATCAGTCGGGTCTGGGCCTGACGGTGTCGCGGAAGCTGACCGAGCTCATGGGTGGCTCGATCAGCTACCGCTACGAGGGTGGCAGCAACTTCGAGTTGCGCGTTCCCGCTGGTACGCACTGCGCTCAGAGTTGATTGACCTTCCTGTTCGACAGCAGCGAGCAGATCGTCGAATGAATCCTGGAACGCCTTGACTCCTGCCACCTGAAGATCCGCCGTGATCTGGTCGAAGTCGACACCGAAATCAGCCAGCACCTCGATATCGTGGCGGGCACCATCGACGTTCTCGGTCAGCTCACCCTTGGTCACGTCGCCGTGATCGAGGAAGGCGTCGATGGTCGCCGGCGGCATCGTATTGACCGTGTTCGGGCCGATCAGCGGCTCGACGTAGAGCACGTCCGAATACTCAGGGTTCTTGGTGCCGGTGCTCGCCCACAGGACCCGCTGTGGGCGGGCGCCCTTTGCGGCCATATCGGCAAACGAGTCAGACTCGAAGATCTCCTGATACCGCTGATATGCAAGCTTGGCGTTGGCGACTGCAGCTTTGCCCCGCTGCGCCATGGCCTCATCGGAGCCGTTCTTCTCCAGAGCATTGTCTGTGCTCGTGTCGACACGACTGACGAAGAACGAAGCAACCGAAGCGATGCCATGGGGCTGCTCTGCGCGGCGTAGACCGCGTACGTACGCCTGGGCCACGCTCTCATAGTCCTGCATGGAGAACATCAGCGTTGCGTTCACGTTGATACCGGATGCGATCAGCGCTTCGATTGCGGGTATGCCTTCGGTCGGTGGCGGGCACCTTGATCATGAGGTTGGGCCTGTCGACCACACTCCAGAGCCTGTGTGCCTCGGCGATCGTGCCATCGGTGTCTTGTGCGAGGTGGGGGGATACTTCGAGGCTGACGTACCCGTCGTCTCCACCGCTCGAGTCGTAGACGCCCCGGAGCAAGTCTGCGGCCCCCTGAATGTCTGCAATGGCCAGACTCTCGTATACCGCCAATAGTGAGGCGTCGTCCGGGACGGCCTTGATCGCCTCGTCGTAGTCGTCGGAACCACCGATGGCGTTCTTGAAGATTGCGGGGTTGGAGGTCAGATCCGCGGATTCCGTCCTTCACCATCGACGTTCGAGCTCGCCGTTGAGCAGCATGTCCCTGCGGATGAAGTCGAGCCAGACCGACTGGCCTTCATGGTGCAAATCATGAAGTTTGCCCATGGGAATTCCCTTTGTTTGTCGATTGTGCTCTTTGACCGTGGCGACGGTAGGTCAAACCCTACCGACCGGGGGTCGATATCAGAAAGCCGGCTATCCGAGCAGGTGCGGGATACGGCGGCGGAGCTCATCACCGAGATCGGGATGCTCGAAACCGAACGCGATCCCGGCTTCCAGGAAGCCAAGCTTGTTGCCGCAATCGAATCTGGTCTCCGCGCAGCTCGAGACCCCGTGGAAGGGGCTCTGCCCGACGAGGCTTCGCAGCGAGTCCGTCAGCTGGATCTCGTTTCCGGCGCCGGTCTCGCCACGTCCGAGGAACCCATGACCTGGGGCTGGAGGATGTACCTGCCCACAACCGCGAGGTTGGAAGGAGCATCGCTCGGATCCGGCTTCTCGACGAGGCCCTTGACTTCTACGACTGATCCCTTCATCTCGCCGGGGGTGACGATGCCGTATCGGGAGGTGTGGTCTTCGGGGACCTCCATGAGCGAAACGACATTGCCGCCGTGTTCCTCATAGACCTCAACGAGCTCGACGAGCGTTGGTTTGTCTGCCTTGACGAGATCGTCGGCCAGCACCACGGCAAAGGGCTCGTCACCGATGAGATTTCGGGCGCACCACACGGCATGTCCGAGGCCGAGCGGTGACATTTGGCGGACGTAGCTGATTTGACCGGGCTGCATTTCGGAGCGTTGATAAGGGCCAGCTCCTTCTCCTTGCCTCGCTCGCTCAGCGTGATCTCCAGCTCGAAGTGTGCGTCGAAGTGATCTTCGATGGAGCTCTTTCCCTGGCCGGTGACAAAGATGAATTCATCGATGCCCGCAGCCCGGGCCTCTTCTACCGCATATTCGATCAGCGGGCGGTCCACCACCGGCAGCATTTCTTTTGGCATGGCCTTGGTCGCGGGGAGGAACCGGGTTCCGAGTCCCCAACCGGGAAGATTGCCTTGCGCACGGGTTTCAAGATGAAGTCCTTCCTCGACGGACGTCGAGTCGATGTCCAGTTTTCTCGCCTGATGGCCGGTCCGAACAACTCCACGTGCGGCTCGTCGGCGGGTACTGCCTCGGTTGCGTCCAGCCTGCGGACCGACACAGCTGTGTCCGGTGTACCGCCCTCCTAGATCGTATCGGGTTGTGGCTGGGATCGGCAGGTTGCGGCCTGAACGGCGTTTGGTCAGAGCCGTGTACCAACCTATCGGTTCATGGTCGTTGGGCGTTGCAGGAGAGTCAGCCAAATGGCGTCATCCGCCGAGAAGAGCACTTGCTCGACTCGACCGACGTGGGCCTCGGCACGAACGTTGTACCAGGCCTGCTCGATGGTCCCGTCGGTGCCGATGACGAAGGTGGAGCGGATGATTCCCTCGTATTCCTTACCGTAGTTCTTCTTGGTACCCCAGGCCCCGAATGCCGCGGCCACGGCGTGGTCCACATCACTGAGCAATGGGAATGGTAGCTCATACTCCTTGCGGAATTTGGCGAGTTTCTCCACAGGATCGGGGCTTACTCCCACCACGCTGATAACCGGCAGCCAGGAACCGGTCGTAGTTGTCCCTGAAGTCGCACGGCTTCAGTCGGTGCAACCGGGAGTGAATGCTTTGGGATAGAAGTAGATCACGAGCTTCTCACCGGAGAAATCTTCGCTTGTCTTGGGGTTTCCCTCATCATCGGTGAAGGCTGAAATGGGGTGCCGTGTCGCCGGTTTCGAGCTTCATTTTGTCTTCTCCTCTGCACTTCGTATCCGGAGCTGCCCGCAGGCAGCATCGATGTCCTGTCCCCGGGTCTCCCGGTACGTGGCATTGGCGCCCAGGCTGTTCAGCTCGTCTACGAACTCTACGACGGCGAGACGATTCGGGCGACGGTGATCGGTGAGGGGTGTCGGGTTGAGGGAGATGACGTTTACATGGGCGTGTAGTTGCTCCGCGATCGCGGCGAGCTTCCTAGCTTGCTCGTGGTGTCGTTGACGCCAGCCATCATTGTCCACTCGATCGAGACCCGTCTCCCGGTCTTCTCGAAGTAGTAGGAGGCGGCCTCGATCAACTGCAGGATCGGGTAGCGATTGTTGAGCGGCACGAGCGATGATCGGAGCGCGTCGTCAGCGGCGTGGAGGCTGATGGCAAGGCCGACCTGCCACGGCTCGTCGGCAAGCCGTCGGATTCCGGGGACGACACCAACCGTCGACACGGTCACCGATCGGGCGCCAATGTCGATCACATCGATGATTCTGTGCAGCGATTCCCGCAAGCTGGTGTAGTTGGCGAGTGGCTCGCCCATGCCCATGAATACGACGTTAGTGACGCGGTTTGGCGATCCCGGCAGCGGCTGTGCCCGCATTGCCGCGTTGGCGTATGCGACCTGGGCGACGATCTCGCCCGCATCGAGATGCCGTTCGAAGCCAAACTGACCCGTAGCGCAGAATGTACACCCCATCGCACAACCGGCCTGAGACGAAATGCACAGGGTGGTGCGACGGTCGTAGCCCATCAGCACGGTCTCGATTGACGCGCCGTCGGTGGCCCGGAAGAGCCATTTTCGCGTTCGGCCGTCATCTGCAGACTGTTCGATCTCGATCGTGAACGGCCAGAGTTGGTAGTGAAGCCGTGCCCGTACCTCGCCCGGTAGGTTCGTCATCTGAATCGAATCGAGCACCGGATGTTGATACAGCCACTCTCTGAGCTGGTCTACCCGATAGGTAGGCTCGCCTGGCAGCAGGGAGGCAAGGTCATCAGGATCGAGCTGATAGGCAGTGGCAGACATTGCGGCAATTCAGCCAAGCCTGGCAATGGCCTGGGCAATCCACTTGTTCACCGATGCCTCGGTTGTGCCGATTGAGCTTGCGATCGTGGCAGCGTCTATCTCCGTGAGGCCGCGGAAAGAGCGTATCCCGGCTTCGTTGAGCTTTCGTGCGTACACGGGCCCGATTCCCTTTATCTCCGTCAGATCGTCTGGCACGGGGCTTGGCGCCGGCGGAGTAGACCTGAAGTGCGGGCGAGGCTCATCGACTGCGACGCTCGGCTCGGGCAGGAGCCGCTCCCTGGTCAGCCACAAGATTATGCCGGCGACCAGGGCAACCATCAGAAAGCGAATCGTTTTCTTCAGCACAGCATGGATTCTAAGGGAATCGCAGCGGGGACGAGAAACCGGCCAGAGCTCAGGGTCGGCAACTCCAATGTGCCCATGGGACGTCACCCTGATCAATGGATCGTTCGACTAGCCACGCCGCGGTGGCGATGTTGGCCTCGGGGTCGAACGCCGAGACGCCGGCGAACCCGGCGTTTGGCGCGGCCCATGCCCACGTTCCGGGAATGAACTGGTACAACCCGGATGCTCCCGAGGCGGCGTTGTATGCGAGCGGGTCGCCGAGGCTCTCGCACCTCATTACGGCCAGGGCATCGTCGACCAGGTCGGCAACGAAGTACTGTGCCACGATCGACCGCCACTCCTCGACATCGCGGGCCCCGCCCTCGATCGGTGGCACCGTTGTTGTTGTCGGCGCTGCTGTCGTTGTCGTGGTGGGAGGGGGAGCGGTTGTCGTTGTTGTTGTTGTTGTTGTTGTTGTTGGTGTCGTCGTCGTCGTCGTCGGTTTCGGCGCAGCGGTAGTAGTGGTGGTGGGAGCGGCAGTTGTCGTCGCCGCCTCGGTTGTTGTCGTTGTGGTGGTAGTGGTGGGTGCCGCCACCGGGGTGGCGGCCTCCTCGATACGCAGCGTTGCCGTTGTCTTGGGAGCCGTTGTGGTGGTCACTGCCAGCGGCTCGAGCATGCTGGCGAATGCGGCCGCGGCAACTCTCGCATCAAGGGCTGTGGGCAGCACAACAGGGCCTGCATGTTCAGGCTCAGTGCCCGGGCTCCTTGCAGACATTGCAGCAAAGCCGAGGGCGGCAATGAGGATCACGATCAATGACCCTGCCAACGAAATGTGAAAGCGAGGCCGCACGAGGTATTCCGCTCCTGATTTGGTCTTTCGACCAGGCGCAACGCACGCCAATGCACCCACCTTAAATACCGGTGGGCGCTAACAGCAAGCCGCGAATTGGCATGTATTGGTATCGGGATGGGGATTAAAGTGCGCGCGGTGAGGCACTTGTGGATCATCGGCCTCGTCATCATGACGATCGGCTTCGTAACTTCTCAACCGGCTGCTGCCCAGCAGTCGCGCTGTTCCGAGCTGTTTCCCAACATTGCCTGGGTCGGCCAGCATGTCGAAGGGCCCACCTCGCTGGAGACGGCCGGGATAAGCGAGGCCGAGTCTGAGCGCTTCGCCGGGGACGTTGGCAGGATCGCCGGCCTGGTCGAACGGGAGATCGGTGACCTGGAAGGATCGTCGGTCTGTCTGACGAGCCCTGAGCTTGCGAACGCATTCTCGGAGTACGTCGTGTACGGACAGCGACTCCATGCCGGTGTGTTTGCCGCAGAGAAGGTACTGGTCATCTCTGCGGTTGAGCCCAGGATGATCGACGACTCCATTGCGTTTGGTCTCCCCCAGATTGCGCTCGCACAACTCAGTGTCGATCTCGGTCTGGAGAACGGTTACCCGGACCCGCTCGGGACGACGATCGCCCACTGGTACCTGGCAAGAGAGACGGGGAGACTCGACCGCTATCGCTCGGAAATAGTCATTGCCCTCTTTCTCGACGATCCCAACCCGCAACAGCGAACGGCAGCGGATGCGATCCCATGGGTGAGTGACATCAAATCCGATCCGTATCTCTTCGACCCGCAGTTCCTCGGGTCTCAGATGGGTGTCTTCATCGACTACGCGGTCTCACAGGAGGGGACTTCTGTCTTCAGGAAGACCGACCAGGCGACCTGGGCGGGTCTCGAGAATCGGTGGCGCATCTGGATCCGTGATCAGTACCCGCGTGGCTCGTTTGGCATGTGGTGGGGTGTCGCCATTGTCATCATCTTCGTCATTGCGGCGATCCTGTTGGCATGGATCACCCGTCGGCAACGGAAGCGGGCAGAGATGAAGCGACCAACACCACCGCCGGACGAGAGCCTGTTCCGGTCTGCCGCAGCCGAGCCATGATCGCTTGATCGATTCGGGTCAGGCTTGGTGCCGTCGAGGCAATGCCGCGGTTGTTGCAACCCGGGGGTCGGCGGCGCCGACGACGTCATCGCCATCGGTGGTGATTACGGAGACAGGGCCCCACCCGGGCATCCATCCCGGTGTCGGGTCGGGTGAGTGACCGTACCGTGCCAGACCTGCGATCGTCCCGGACTCGAGGTGTGGCTCTACCGCGACGGTCGCGTCCGGGCTGGCACGCCACTCGCGGGTAGCCCACCTGGGCTGGAGTTGTGCACTCTCGGGGTCCATTCCTGCCCAGCGCATATAC
Source organism: uncultured bacterium (assembly GCA_963777645.1). GTDB lineage: Bacteria > Actinomycetota > Acidimicrobiia > Spongiisociales > UBA5794 > JAAETI01. The sequence goes on from CAVZRA010000003.1 coordinate 308,786, forward strand.
GTGAGCATCTGCAGCAGTGTCTGCGGTTGGAAGTCACCACCGCGAGTGCCGAGAAGCATCCTCAGCCTTCCCGACCGGGTCCAGAGCGTCGGTGACAGTGTGTGCAGAGGGCGCTTGCCCGGTGCTATCTCATTGGGGTGCCCGCGTATGAGGTTGAACCCGGAGCCCCGGTCATGAAGGAAGAACCCGGTGTCGCCGGCTCCTATCCGTGATCCGATGCCGTGATAGTTCGACTGGATCAGAGACACTCCGGTTCCCCACTTGTCCCACACGCAAAGGTAGGCCGTGCCACCGGGAGCCGGTTGCGGTACCGGCCAACTTGTCCGCGACGTGATGTCAATTTGCTCGAGCCTCCTGGTCAGCCGATCCGGAGCTAGTAGCTCGATTGGGTCGATGGGGGAGAAGCGCGGATCGGTGACGAACTGGTCTCGTTCCCAGGCAACGGCCCGGTACGCCTCGATGGCAGCGTGGGTGAAGCCAGGATGCCTCGGGTCCCGGGACGGGTCGAGCTGTTCGAACAGCCACGCCGCGGCGAGGGTGAGGTATCCCTGCGAGTTAGGGGGAATGGTCCACCCGGTCCAGCCCATGACGTCGACCGAGATTGGCTCGATCCAGTCAGCCTGGTTCGAATCGAGATCCTGCTGGGTGATCGACCCGCCGGTTGCGGTGATGATGGCATCGGCGACGGTCCCTGCGTAGAACCCATCACGCCCTGAGGCGCCGATGGTGCTGAGCGTCGAGGCGAGGGTCGGCCGTCGTACCTGGTCTCCGGGTATCGGTGGTGCCCCATCGATGAAGAGGCCAGCAGCTGCCGCCTGTGGAGCGAGTTGTGTCTCGAGCCTGCCCAGAGCTGAGGCAAGCTCGGGTGAGGCAGGGAAGCCGTCTGTGGCAAGTTCGATTGCCGGGTCGAGCAGCTCGGCCATGGTCCGGGTGCCAAAGCGCTCGTTGAGCGCAAGCCAGCCTCCGACACACCCGGGGACGGTGACTGCGAACCGACTTTCAACCGGGATTCGCTCGATGCCGGAGGCACGGATAGCCTCCGCTGTCGCCCCACTCCCGGCGCGCCCTGAGGCATTGAGCGCTACCGGTCGTGTCGTTCCGGCTCGATGGACGATGGCAAACAAATCACCACCGATACCGCAGGTCTCCGGAGCGACGACACCGAGAGCGGCGTTGGCGGCGACGGCAGCATCTATTGCATTACCGCCGTGCTCGAGCACCTGTATCCCGGTGTGCGACGCGAGAAAGTGCGGTGTCACCACTGCATGCTGCCCCGACGAGGTCAGCGAAGCGTCCGCCGGCCGTTCGGGCAAGCTCACGAGCTGACTGCTGGCAACCGACGGTTCAGGGCATCGAGCACTGCTTTGACCGCAGCCTCATCGTCGTCTCCGTGTGAGAGCGCGGAGCCGACCACCAACTCCTCGCCGTCCTTGCTGGCAAACACGATGACCGCGATCATGGCCGTGCGCATGCCGACGCTGGCGGGGCCGATAGCGTCGAGGGCGAGGGGTGGTGTCTCCTCGAAGATGGACTCCATTGAGTGCAGCGTTGCCTCGCCGACGAGACGCAGCCGTGCCGATGGTCCATCAGGGCCGCTGGCGGTACCGATGAACTCGGTGTTTTCCCAGCCGAGGGTGACCGTCAGTGTTGCCCTCGTGTTGTCTGTGCTCTCCTTGATCCTCATCAGCCTTGGCCGTGTTGTCTTGCGCTCCCTGAGACTGTCGACGTTCAACTGGACTACCGAGATCACCCGGCGGTCGATATTCACCCCGAACCGCGCCATGGCAAGCGACTGGATATCGCGGGAGACCTGCTTGGGCGACTTGGAAGGAGCCGCCAGCACGTGCAGCTCGACGATCTTGCCGCCCTGTCGGACGACGCGGGCAGCCTCCACGGAGTCGAGCTGAACGATTGTCTCTTCGAATTCCTCGTTATCGAACACCTGCGAAAGCCTTCCTCGTGCTCGCCCTGCTCGCATTTACACTAGCGAGACGGGATTCGGTATTCGTTTCCTTGCTTAGGCGACGGCCTGTGGATAACGTAGCGCTCTCGGGTTGAAGTAGTCGTCGGAGCCGTCAGTGCACTGGATGCCAGCCGCCAGCGAGGTCGAGGAACAGCAAAGCCCTAGGACGCGCCTCAACACGATGGCGATGATGGTGCTGGTTGCGCTGGCGACTTCCGCAGCCATTCTCGTTTACAAGGTGAATTCAGATCCACTGCCGGTGATCGTGGGTGCTTGCCTGATGACCGCCTCGCTGATGGTGTATGTGCCGGCGCTGAGCGGCAACCGGGTGTACCTGGGAGTCGCAGCCGCAGCCGCGGTCCCGTTTGCCGTCGGCGACGCCGTTGTCGCTGCTGCGATCTACACCTCGTCGCTCACCACAGCGTGGCTGCTCTATCTCGTGTACCGTCCGCTCGATCGAACCTGGCTCAACTCCGAGTACCTCGCCGAAGTGGTCGCCATCCTCGGCTTCGGGGGCACATACCAGCTGGTCTCGACCCTGCTGGGGATCTCCGGGTTTCACTTTTCCCAGGATGCTCCCCGAGAGGGCTACGTTGCGGTCGTCTGCGTGATCATGGGCGGGCTCGTCTATCACGGGTTCCGTGCCAGTGTCCGCTCGTTGATTGGACTGGAACGGGCAGACTTCTCGCCCCGATATCTCTTGCTCGCCGGGCTCGAGGACTGGTCGGCCATAACTGTGTTGCTGCTCAGCGGCACGATGATCGGGATTGCCTACTCAGCGCTCGGCTGGACTGCGATCCTGGTGGCGGCAGCCCCCTACTTCTTCACACACCAGGCGCTCGAGCGCTACAACGGCACCAAGGTGACGTACGGCCAGACCATCCAGGCGCTCTCACAGATCCCGGAAGTCGCCGGGCTGACTCCATCGGGTCATGCGGTGCGAACCGGGGAGCTGGCGGCTGCCATCGGTCGGGAGATGGGAATGCATCCCGACGAGGTAGAGGATCTGGAGTATGCCGGGTACATGCATGACATCGGCAGGATCACGCTCAACGAGCCCGCCATTCTGCGAGCGGGCTACACCGATGTCGACATCGCCCGTTGGGGGTCACAGATCATCTCTGAGGCACCCCATCTAGGCCATGTCTCCGAGATCGTCGGTGACCAGTACCTGCCATATCGATCCCCCGGACAGGAGATCGACCCGAAGGTATCGGACGCCTCGAAGATCATCAAGGTGGTCAGCGCATACGACCAGTTCGTTCATGAGAGTCGCATGTCGCCGATCCTCGCCCTCGAGCAGCTACACAAGGGCTCGGCTTACGAGTTCGACCCGAAAGTGACCAGTTCACTGCGCCGTGTGCTCGAATTCCGAGGTGAGCTCGACAAGTAGCGGAGTTCAGACCTCGCCGCGTTTGTCTGCTGCCGAGCCTGGTTGCCCGTGCACCCGATGTCGGAACAGCCGAACCGGTTGCCGTAGTTGATCCTCGACGAACACTCCCAAGCCGACGGCCAGCAGAACGTCTCCCATTGAGATGACGGATCCGGGCATCGGAATGATGTCGGCGAGGAACGGCAGCCGCGAGCTGCTGTCGAGCGCAACGTGTTTGGCGTCGAGCTGGAACGCGCTCGAATTGCCACCAGCCAGCTCGAAGGCTTCGATGAGCACAGGCATCCCATTGTTGAGCGCGATGACGGTCAGGTTCATCAGGATGCCGATGCCGACGATCCACATTCCGGCCATGCGTTGGTTGAGCATCACAACGAGCATGAGGGGAAAGTACGAGAGAAGCACCAGCCAGACTGCCAGATGGCGCTGATCGGTGCTGATGAAGTTGGCGAGCTGTTGCATGCCGAGACCGACGAACAGCAGCCACCAACCGCGGGCATGGATCTCAGAGATATTGGCGAGCTTGCCTCCCCGCAGCAGAGACACCGCGACGGAGACTCCGAGTACGGCGAAAAGCCAGATCATGAGGCGACGTTAGCCGACCCGTGCATGTATCCTCGCCTGGCCTCGATTGGAGACCCACGGTGTTGAGATATGAGTCCCGGGATCAGTTGGCGATCCTCACCATCGACGATCCGGAACGTCGCAACCCCTTGTCGCTCGACACGATGGCCGAGTTGTCGCGGCGGATCGCTGAGGCAGCCGCCGATCCGGCCGTTCGGGTGATCGTCATCACAGGGGCAGGGGAGAAGGCGTTCTCAGCTGGCGGCGATCTCGGTGGCGGTTTCGTTGACGCACCTCTCACCGATCACGTGGCCCGGGGTGCCCTCGCCGACCTGTTTCGTGCCATCAGGAGATGCGGGAAGCCCGTGATCGCCCGCGTCAACGGGCATGCGCTTGCGGGGGGCTTCGGTGTTGCCGCGGCTTGTGACATTGTGATAGCTGTTGAAGACGCCACGTTCGGGGCACCGGAGATCAAGGTGGGTCTTTGGCCGATGATGGTCACCGCCGTCCTGCAGAGATCGATGTCCAGCAGAGCCGCTTTCGAGCTGATGGCGACGGGCCGCCGCATCGATGCAGCGGAGGCAGTGAGGCTCGGCGTGGTTTCCCGGGTCGTGGCGAGGGATCAACTCGATGATGCAGTTGACGAGACGGTGGCGCGCCTGGTTGCGGTTTCACCTGCCCTGCTGGCAATGGGCAAGGACGCGTTCTACGCCGTCGAGGACATGTCAATCGACGCTGCACTGGACTACCTCCACGCCGGGCTGACTGCGGTGGCGATGACCGATGATGCAGCCGAAGGTATCAGCGCCTTCCTGGAGAAGCGTTCGCCGCAATGGCGCGGGCGCTAGGAGCCGAAGAGATCGGCGATGTCGCCGTTGAGAGAGTCGACAGTGACCGGACCGACATGGGTCTTGAGCAGGGTCCCGTCACCGGCGATGAAGAACGTCGCAGGCAGGCCAAGAACCGGGTAGGCGTTGTCGACGCTCCCGTCATCGACCGCGATCGTGTAGGTGACACCGATTTGTTGGACAAATGCGGAGGCGTCGGCTGCAGCATCCATGATGGCGACGCCGACGAAGGCAACCTCGGGATGTTGCGCGGCCGCAGTGTTTATCTCAGGCATCTCAGCCCGGCACGGGGGACACCACGAGGCCCACAGATTGAGGACGACAGGACGCCCGTCATTGGCAAAATGCTCTGCCAGGTCAAAGGTGGATCCATCGAGGGTGGCCAGCGAGAACGTCGGGGCAGGTTGGGATGTGTCGGGGAGGTTGGGGTCTGCCTCGGCGATGTCGCCGAGGTCCGGGAAGGTGGTATCGCTCGATGCCTGGCGTGTGCCGATAACGATGGTGATCGTGGCCGCGACGGCGAAGATGCCGCCGAGGATCAACCATGTTGACCATTTTTTCGTGCCCATCTTCGTCATACGTCCTCGAGGTTAGTTGCGATCGTGAACCATGCTTTCCTGCAAGGCATTTCGGAATTAGCCGCGCCGTCCGGGATAGGGCGATCGAATCGGGAATTGTGTGAGGACGGCACAGCGACCGCAGCAGAGCCCGGGCAGGGGTCTCACAAGACGAGGACGCGCAAGAACAACGATTCTTGCGTCGCCCGCTAGCTTGACCGGTTCTTTGTGGAGGTTTCGATGTGTAGAGCATCTGTATTCTGGGGAATCTATAGGGAACCACCATCAGGAGGACCAACTCAATGAGCACCCATGATCCCTTCGGCGCCAAGGAAACGATCAGCACCGCGCTCGGTTCCCGCACCGTTTACCGCCTCGAAGCGCTGCGAGACATGGGTGACATCGACAGCCTCCCGTATTCGATCAAGGTGCTGCTCGAGGCCGCACTGCGTGGGCACGACGGCTTGACCGTGACCGATGAGGACGTCACGGCACTCGCCCAGTACGACGCCGGCAAGGTGGAGGACACCGAGATCGCATTCAAACCGGCCCGGGTTGTGCTCCAGGACTTCACCGGCGTCCCTGCAGTCGTCGACCTCGCCGCGATGAGGGCGGCTGTGGTACGGATGACCGGCAACGAGACAGATGCACAGAAGGTCAATCCTCTCATTCCCGTCGACCTCGTCATTGATCACTCCGTGCAGGTGGATGCCTTCAACTCCGGCATGGCACTCCAGATCAACAGCGAGCGGGAGTTCGAGCGCAACCACGAACGTTACGAATTCCTCAAGTGGGGCAAGTCGGCCTTCGGGAACTTCAGAGTTGTGCCACCTGCAACCGGGATCGTTCACCAGGTGAACCTCGAATACCTCGCCAAGGTGGTCTTTGACGATCAAAGTGAGTTGTACCCGGACTCGCTCGTGGGCACGGACTCGCACACGACCATGATCAATGGTCTTGGCGTGCTCGGTTGGGGGGTCGGCGGCATCGAAGCTGAGGCCGCCATGGTCGGCCAACCCATCTACATGCTTTTGCCCGAGGTAGTTGGCTTCAGACTGACCGGGAAGCTCGAGGACGGCGTCACCGCCACCGATCTCGTGTTGCGCGTCGTCCAGATGCTGCGCGAACACGGTGTCGTGGGGAAGTTCGTCGAGTTCCACGGTCCCGGTCTTGCGGACATGCCGATCGCCAACCGCGCCACGATCGCCAATATGGCGCCCGAGTATGGGGCAACGATGGGTTTCTTCCCCGTCGATGACCAGACTCTAGGGTACCTGCGTCTCACCGGCCGCGACGAGGCGGCGATCGAGACCGTGGAGCAGTACTGCAGGATGCAGGGTCTTTGGCGCGACGACAATCGCAAGGTCGTCTACACATCTGATCTCGAGCTCGACATGTCGACGGTCACCGCATCGCTCGCTGGTCCGAAGCGTCCCCAAGACCGAATCGACCTCAGCGACATGAAGACCCAGTGGGCCAGTGATGTCGACAGGCTCCGTCGTGAAGGTGTCGAGCCCTCAGGCTCCGTGCCGGTGGCTTACGACGAGACTGCCTTCGATCTCGGTGACGGTGATGTCGTCATTGCCGCCATCACGAGTTGCACGAACACCTCAAACCCCGATGTCATGGTTGGCGCAGGCCTGGTGGCGCGTAAGGCGCGGGCCCTCGGCCTCACGAGAAAGCCATGGGTCAAGACATCCCTGGCACCCGGGTCGAAGGTAGTGACCGACTACCTGACGAAGTCCGGTCTGATGGACGACCTCGAGGCGCTCGGCTTCTATCTCGTCGGCTACGGCTGCACAACCTGCATCGGCAACTCCGGTCCGCTGCCCGACCCGATCAGCGCCGCCATCAATGAGCATGATCTCGTGGTCACTTCGGTGCTCTCGGGCAACCGCAACTTCGAGGGACGCATCTCCCCCGATGTGCGAGCCAACTATCTCGCATCGCCGCCGCTGGTCGTCGCCTATGCCATCGCCGGTACCGTCGACATCGATCTGACCACCGATCCGATCGGGCAAGAATCGTCGGGCAAGGACGTGTACCTATCAGACATCTGGCCGACTCAGGCTGAGATCGAGGAGATCGTCACCAGGGACGTAACCGCCGAGCAGTTCGCTCGTGAGTACTCCGCGGTATTCGAGGGTTCCGAAGAGTGGAAGGCGATCCACTCGGGCGATGAGGCTCTCTACCGGTGGAACCCATCCAGCACATACGTCCAGGAGCCACCATTCTTCATGGACCTCACCCCCGAGGTTGCCCCGCTCCAAGCCGATCCGCGGCGCAAGGGCGCTCCTCAAGCTCGGTGATTCGATCACGACCGATCACATCAGCCCTGCGGGAGCCATCGCCCCGGACACACCGGCCGGCATGTTCCTGCTCGAAAGCGGTGTGGAGCGGCGGATGTTCAACAGCTACGGATCACGTCGTGGCAACGACCGGGTAATGACCCGGGGCACATTCGCCAACGTTCGCATCCGTAATCAGCTTGCTCCCGGGACCGAGGGCGGGTACACAACCGACTTCCTCGACGGTCGGGTCAAGAGCGTTTACGAAGCGAGCCTCGACTATCAGGAAGCCGGCGTTCCGCTCGTCGTGCTTGCCGGCATCGACTACGGCATGGGCAGCTCACGCGACTGGGCAGCGAAAGGCACCTTCCAGCTCGGGGTCAAATCAGTCATCGCATCGAGCTACGAGCGGATTCACCGATCCAATCTGGTGATGATGGGCGTGTTGCCGCTGACCTTCCCCGAGAACGAGAACGCAGACAGCTTGGGGCTCGACGGCACCGAGACGTTCGATATCGACATCGATGACACTCTCCAGCCCCGTCAGCCGGTGCGAGTGCGAGCAACAAGGGCAGACGGCTCCGTTGTCGAATTCATGGCGCGTTGTCAGGGTGGACTCGCCGGTCGAAATCGAGTATCTGCGCAACGGGGGCATCCTGCACATGGTGTTGCGCCGCATGGCCGCCAGCTGAAATGAATGATCGGGGATGGCTTGCCCTGCCGGGTCAGTCCGTGTCCAGCTCGATGTCGACCATCAGTTGTCCTGCGAGATCTTCGAGTGCCTCGGTGAGGTAGTCGATCGAGATTGCATCGGGCAGAGACAGCGTGGCGCGTGCCTTGAAGATCTCGCCACCGTCCATTGGGGCACTGACAGTCTCGGTTTCCAGCTCTTCGATGTTCACCTGCTGCCGGGCCAGCACGTCGGACACGTCGCGGACGATGCCCGGGCGGTCGACGCCGACCACCTCGAGGGTGAGCCGGGTCTGTCCCTGGTCCCGCATCACCGCTGAGGAGAGCTCCGCGGCGACTTCGAGGATCCCCTGGTCCTCAAGAGGCCTGAGATCGGCGAGCAGTCCGTCGATGTGGTTGTCCGGCACGGTCACCAGCACGATCCCGGCGAACTTGCCGGCGAGATGAGCCATCCGGCTGGTTTCCCAGTTGCCGTTGTGCTCTGCGATCACACCGGAAAGGGCGCGCACCAATCCTGCATGATCGTCGCCGATTGCTGTGAGTACGAGAGTCGCCATGGAGAAAAGGTTAACCGACCCGGCGCCGCGTTCACGCATCGGGCGTCGCTGTCCTCCGTCAGGCGGTTGTGACACCCGCTTTGAGGTCCAGGTCGAGGGCCTCAGATGTGACCACGGCGCCTGCGACCTTGCCGTCACCATCGAAGAACGGCGCACAGTAGGTGCGGGTGTGAATGCAGCTACCGTCGACACGCTTGATGCGCAAGAGGAACGGTCCGGTTGCCTTACCGGTACGAATTGCGACGGTGACGGGGGCATTGTCCAGGGTGAGCTTCGTACCATCGATGAACTGAACCTCGAACAGGTTCTGGCTATCCACCAGATCGTTCGGCCTGCTGGCATCATCTGCGAGACCGAGCAGTTCACGCTCCTTCGAATTCCAGTCGATCACCTGGGGCGGATCACCGGCGAAGATGGAAACCGCGATCGGGAGCTCATTCATCACCGACGCTCGCAGTCGTCGTTCGAACACTATGTCGCGGGTGAGGGCGGTGCGTGCGATCGCTGACGCAGTGAGTTCGGCAAGTGCCTCGGCTACCCGCACGGGCGCACCGGTCGGAATCAGCTCGGGGCTCTTCCAGGTAACGGCGAGCACCGCCACCACCCTCGTTCCGTCGTGGACGGGAAGAAGCAGAGCGGCAGTGTCTCCGATCTCTATGTGTGATCCGAAGGGAGCTGTGCTGATGTCATCAACCTGCTTGGTCATCCCGCCGAGCAACACCTCTTCGAGGTCTCGTGACTCGGTGGCAGGTATCTCGACGCGCTCACGGTGACAACACGCAGAGTGGAAGCTCCCGTCACGGCGGGGAACGAAGAGAATGGCGCCGGTCGCACCCAGTAGTTCTTGATAGATCTTGCCGATGCCGCCGACAACTCTCCCCAGTGACTGGCCGTTGAGTGCCTCAGCGAGGTTGATCAATAGGCGTGCTCGCGGCGCATGCGCCTGATAGCGGTCCTCTGGGAGAATGGAAACGATCTCGTCAGCGGCGACGTCTGTGTCGCTTGCGGGGATTCGCAACGCAAAGACGGCACCGGCTGTGCCGGGATTGTCACACGTGAGGTCTCCGCCCATGGCGCGCGCTAGCTGACGGCTGAGAGAGAGCCCGAGACCGAGACCCTCGCTGCTGGCGGACACGTCGAATATCTGATCGGACCGGTGAGCAGGCACGCCTGGGCCTGAATCACGGAACAGGGCGGTGAGCTCATCACCATTGGGTTCGAAGGTGATCCGGACATCGCCGGTGGGTGCGTAGCGCTCGATGTTCTGCACGAGATTCGTCGCGATCTGCATGATCAGCTGGGGATCGCCGGATGCGACAGCAGGTGCGCCTCCTGCGATGTAGCAGCGTCGCGCAACCTGGGGTGAGCGAGCGACGGCTCTGCTGATGAGTGTCCTGATGTCGGTCGCCGCCGCCTCCGGAGTGAGGATGGCGCGATCGAGCCGGGACCTGGCGTGGAGGTTGCCAACGATATTGAGCAGATGATTGGCATCGCTGTGCGCCGCGATCAACAACTCATCAACCTCGGATGGCTCGAGTGGGATGGTCGAGTCGGTGAGCAGCTCGAGAGTGCCCAGGATGCCGGTCAGGGGTGTGCGAAGCTCATGGGAGACCTCGGCGATCGCGGTAGCGTGATCGGGCTGACGAGTACGGGTGACGATGGCGCCGAAGGCGGTGGCGACGGTTGCCGCGTTGACGAGGATGGCCACCGAACTCGGCCCCTCGAAGACCACCAGCATCAGCCCAATCACAGCCATGAAGGCTGTGATCAGCCCGAGAACGCGCTGCTGTCCGGCGGCAGTCGGCAAAGGAAATCCCATCTGTTCAGTCGCTGACCGATATATCGGCATCTCGCAACGACTATTGAGTGGGATCAGATCTCGGTGAGACAGTCCTCGTCACGATGGAGGCGCGGTGTCACCACAGGAGTGCCGTCCGCGCTCAGGGATTCGAGCAGACCGGTCACGATTCCCTGATCGAGCTTGCAGATGAGCTCAGGGTGGTTGGACGCGGTTTCCCCGAAGGGGCAGAACGTGGTGACGATGACATGCTCGGAGGTAACGGCTTCGCTCTCGAATCCGACCCCCATCATTGCTCTGGCGACTGCCTGCACGGCGGTGTCGAAACCGATGTCCCTGGCGAGACCGATCTCGGCGGCAAGCTCGCGACCGTACTCACGGCCGATTTCCTCTGCTATCTCCGCTGCCGTGTCCGGAGCGATGCGCTCCACCATCCTTGCCAGCAGCTCTGCGAGCAAGTCGTAGCGACGCAGCGGGAATTGAACCGAGATTTCCTTCTTGGTGGTCTCGTAATGCTTTGCAGGCCTTCCGGCGCCCGGGCCTCTGCGCTCGGATCGATGTCGCATGGTCACCTGCAGATAACCGTCGCTCACCAGGCGGTCCAGATGATGGCGGGCGACGTTGGTGTGGATGTCGAACAGCTCGGCGATTTGCTGTGCGGTCACCGACTCCACAGACTCGCGGACCGTTATGTAAATGCCGCGGCGGGTGGCATCGCCAAGAGTGGAGGCGAGATCACCGAGCTGCTGATCGAGTTGTGCTGTATCCATCCCGGTAGCTTTCCTGCGGCGTCGAAGTAAGGGTACCGATACTCACTATAGTTTCTATTCACTACGCGCATAGGAGATGGTTTTGTGATCGATGTCGCCGCGTTGCGTACCGCGATTGGCCAGGTAGAGGATCCGGAGATCCATCGCAGCCTCGAAGAACTCAACATGCTGCGCGAGCTCGAAGTCGACGACGACGGCTCTGTTCGCGTTCTGGTTGCTCTGACGATTCCGGGGTGCCCGCTCAAGGACACGCTCACCAGAGACGTGACGGCCGCCGCACGGACGGTACCGGGTGTGAACAACGTGAGCGTCTCTTTTACGTCGATGACCGATCAGGAGCGAAACGAGCTCACCAGAGACCTCCGTGGCGGTGCCGAGGCCGACGACGATCCCGATGGCCCAGGCAGGGAGCAAGACGCGTGTGATCGCAGTCTCCTCGGGCAAGGGCGGTGTCGGCAAGTCGTCGGTCACCACCAACCTCGCGGTGGCGCTGGCTGCAACGGGCAAGACGGTGGGTGTGATGGATGCCGATGTCTGGGGATTCTCAATCCCCCGCATGCTCGGCATCGATCGACCGCCGACTGTCATCGACGAGGTGTTGTTCCCGCCGGAGATCCATGGTGTCAAGGCCATGTCGATGGACTTCTTCGTACCAGACGACCAGGCGGTCATCTGGCGCGGGCCGATGTTGCACAAGGCGATGGAGCAGTTCCTCGCCGACGTCCACTGGGGCGATCCCGACTACCTCCTCGTTGACATGCCTCCGGGTACCGGGGACATCTCGATCTCACTTTCTCAATTCCTGCCGATGGCGCAGGCGCTGGTTGTGACGACACCACAGGTGACGGCCCAGCGGGTTGCAAAGCGGGCGGGGTTGATGGCAAAGAAGGTGAATCAGGAGATTCTCGGCGTGGTGGAGAACATGTCCTGGTTCACCGGTGACGACGGCAAGCGATATCAGATCTTCGGTGAGGGTGGGGGAGCGACTCTTGCTGAGGAGCTCGGTGTGCCGTTGCTCGGCCAGATTCCGCTTGTCTCTGCGATACGTTCCTCCGCCGATGACGGTACCCCGATCATGGTTGCCGAGCCGGACAGCGAAGCTGCCCAAGCATTCGTCCGGCTTGCCGACGAGATCGAAAATCGCAAGCCGCGGCTGCGGAGCCATCCCCAGCTCGTCATCAACTGATTACGATTCCGGAAAGCCAAAGACAGGACTGAACTATGAGCGACGGTGGCAAGCTGAGGATCGGTATGGACGGAGCCAGAGAGCTCGAGATGCAGGTCGAGAGCGTCGACGATGCGGTGGCCTCACTCGAGAAGGGGCTCACGGACAAGGAAGGGCTGATCTGGCTCACCGACGATCAGGGTGGCCGCCACGGGATCGTCGCCGCGCGGCTTGCATTTGTCGAGGTCGCACGGGCCAGCGACCGTGCGATCGGCTTCGGCTGATAGAACCACACCAGTCGGTTTGTGACCGGCGGTCAGACAGAACGATTGAAACGACCCCGGGTAGATACCCGGGGTCGTTCAATTCTCTGAGATCGGTTGCTACTCCGTCTGTGTGGCCGTTTCCTCCGGACGCTTCCTATCGGCCATGAAGCTCCACAGGCCGCATACGATCACCAGCAATCCCGCCACGAGGATCATCATCGCGATCGGGTTCAGCGCGGTGTCTTTGATGGTGTTGTAGTTGTCGAGCTGGCTGTCGAATGCCGTCACCATCTTCTGGAACCTGCCGAGAGTATCGCCCAGGTTCTGTAGCGCACCGGCTGTTGCCGGGAACTGGCTCAGGAATCCCTGCATCTGAGTGGCATCCATGCCCAGCGCCTGGCTGAGGGCAGGCAGCATCTGCTCGCTCATCTGCTGGCCCATGGCGCTGACGACGCCAAGGGCTTGGGCCGATCCGGAGACGAGCTCCTGGTTGTACACCGGCTTGAGGGCCGCGTTCATGTCGTCGGCGGCAGACGACTTCGGCAGGAATGACAAGACGAGAGTGAACGCAACTACGAGCACGCCGAAGCCGACCGCGATCAGCCATGCGAACCGGGTCTTGCGGAGCATCACGATGCCGACGACGATTGCTCCTACCCCGATGAGCAGGATGATCCAGGGCACCGTGGTTGCCGGCAGATTGCTGGTGGGGATCGCATCTGCCGATTCGAAGTTCGATTGCTGCTCGGCGAGCAGGTCCACTACACCGGTGAACTGGGGAACGACCTGCGGCAGTGCGGCCACTCCGGCGGCAACGGCGGGGAAGTTGGTCCCGAGGAAGACGTTGAGCTCATCGGGTGTCATCTGCATCGCCTGTGCTATCGCAGGTGCCACCTTGTTGGTGAACTCGTCGGATACTGCGCCGAGCGAGGCAACATCTGCCTGCGCAGTCTTGATGGCCTGGTCGGTCATGATCGGGCGGAACTCGTCGGTCAGGCTTTCAAAGGCGCTTCCGACGGTGAATAGATTTGTGGCGAACAGCACAATCAGCACGATGATGCCGATCGCGACGCACTCCCAGGGCGGGCAAACGCTTGCTCATTTTCTCCTCCTGTGGCACCGACCGGGGATCCCAGGGGGACGGGCAATTTCATTCGGGACACCGGTCGATCGAGCACTCTCCCCGTTCCTTGTCGCGATCTCAGCACATTCGTTGCCAGGCATGTAAGGGCCGGATGGCACGTGGCTCGGGGACAATGCCCGGGGGGAGCGCTAACGGTGGCGCGCGTCAATGAGGACGCAGCGTTCAGTTCACAGATTGCACCAGGTGCTCGAAGCGGAGTCGTTGCCTCTACGAGGCCCGACGCTGTGCTTCCTGACGACGGCGACGGCGCTCGGCGAGCCAGCGCTTGCGGAGACGGCGACGCTCCTCTTCCGGATAGCCGCCCCAGACACCTGATTCCTGATTGGTCTCGAGGGCGTACTGCAGGCATTCCTCGCTGACTGAGCATGCTGAGCAGATGGCGCGGGCTCGGTCGATGTGACCAACGGCCGGTCCGGTGGTGCCGATCGGAAAGAAGACTTCCGGATCGCTGTCCCTACACGCAGAGAGTTCGCGCCAGTCGGTCAGTGTCAGCATGCTGTTGCCTCGCTCCTCGGGGTCTTTGTGAATGTGAGCGCTTTCACATGGGTTGTCTCAGTAGTGAGGGCACATGAGTTTACGCGACCTCGACCGCGCAGTCTAAGGGTGTGAGTCGGAACGATTCAAGGGGTATTTTGGCCCCCCTCTTTAGGGACCATCATGTGACCGAAGCTGGCGGCTACCGTGCTATGAGGATGTCGACGGTCGCAGAGCAGGCCCTGGGTCGTTGCACATGCCCGGAATTGGTTGCGTTTTCGAGCCAGAAGCCGCAGTTGTGCGACGGTCCTCAGCAGGAGGGTGAAATGGGAATAGGAGAAGAGCTCGCCGCAGAGCTGAAAGACGCGATAAAGACGGGTGACAAGCCACGCCGCAACGTCATTCGGCAGGTGCAGACCGAAATGTCTGTCGCCCGCTCGGCGCCCGGTTTCTCGGGTGAGGTCGACGACGGCCTCTATGTGGAAGTGATCGCGTCGTACGTCAAGAAGATGTCCAAGGCCCGAGCCGAGTTCGAGGCCGCCGGGGAGCGCGGCGCCGAGCAGGCAGCCAAGCTTGCGTACGAGGTTGACTATCTGTCACGCTGGCTGCCCCAACTGGCGGGAGAGGACGAGACCCGTGCCATCGTCCGAGCTGCGATTGAGGAGTTGGGTGTCAGTGATCCGAAGATGGCGGGCAGGGTGACGGGGCACATCATGAAGTCCGGTCAGGATCTCGACGGTGGGCTGGTCAACCGCCTCGTGCGTGAGGAGCTGGGCGCATAGTCCACTACGAGCCGATGCTTGCCAGCGCATGGCCGCAACCGTTCGACGACGATCAATGGGTCTTTGAGCTCAAGTGGGACGGGGTGCGCTGTGTCGCAAGCACCGGTGCCGGCGCTATCGAGTTGCGATCGAGGCGCGGCAACGACATGACTGCCCGGTATCCCGAATTGGCAGGGCTCGAGCTCCCTGATGGTCTGGTGCTAGACGGTGAGATCGTCGCCATGGACGAGAGTGGACGTCCCTCCTTCGGGCGGTTGCAGCGACGCATGAATCGGGTTCCCGGGATCGGTGAGCCGATTACTCCGGTGACCTACGTCGTTTTCGACCTTCTTGCAGATGGCGACCCACTGCTCAACGATCCTCTCGAACGGCGGGTGGCTCGGCTGCGCATGTTGGATCTGCCACCGCCACTTGTATGCGCCGACCAGTACCCGGAGAAGTCAGACGCAATCTGGCAGTTCGTGGTCGCCAACGATCTCGAGGGGATCGTCGGCAAGCGTCTGGGGAGTCCCTACGTGCCCGGCCTGCGCAGCCCGGACTGGCGAAAGATTGGATACTTCAAGCAGCTTCGTGCGGTAGTCGGCGGCTTCACCCAGGGCACCGGGGGCCGGACCAGCACGTTCGGAGCGCTGTTGCTCGGCTTGTGGCACGGCGACCGGCTGCGGTGGATCGGTGCGGTCGGGTCAGGCTTCAACGACCGGTCCCTCGTCGCAATCCGCACCGCTCTCGACGCGATGACGATCGCGGACAGCCCATTTCACCCCGTGGCCGAGATTCCGCGAGGATCGATCTGGGTGCAGCCGCAACTAGTTGCGATGGTGCGCTACAAGGAGTGGACGGCGGGAGGACGGGTGCGTGCCCCGTCGTTCCTGGGGTTCACCGACGACCCGATCGACGTTGTGACCTGGGAAGTGGAAGGGCCTGCAGCGCCTTGACAATCACGGTTCCCGAGACCGCGAAATCCAAGAATTAAGCATCAACGCATATCAGGCGATACGGAAAACATGATCGCTTTGCAAGCCGTTGTATCAGCCATCACAGTGACTCTGGTGCTTGCCGCGGCTCGGCTCACAGCCGAGATCGAGATCCTCGAAGACTAGACGGCCTTCTTCTCTTTGGTGGCTTCTACGCTGGCCCGTAGCGCCTCCATGAGGTCGACGACGCCGGTGGGCTCGGAGACCTGCGGGGCCACGATCTCCTGGCCCTCGATCTTGGCGGCGGCAGCAGCTTCGACCGCTTCCCGAGATTCGTCGTGCCACGCCGAGGGATCGAATGTGCCGGCGAGGTTGTCGATGATCATCGTGGCCATCTTCATCTCCTCATCCCGGATCTCGATCTCAGCTTCGAGCGTCTCGAAGGATGGTTCCCGGATCTCGTCTGGCCAGTACATGGTCTCGAGGATGATGACACCCTCCTCGGCACGCAATGTGGCGAGGTACTCGCGTTCGCGGATGGCCACCTTGGCAACGCCAACCATGTTTCGCTCTTCGAGGCCGGCGAGCAGCAGGCGGTAGGCCTTAACACCCGACTTCTCGGGGGCTAGGTAGTAGGAGCTCTGGAAGTAGATCGGGTCGATGTCAGAGCGGTCGACAAACTGCACGACATCGACGATTCCACCGGTCAAGCCCTTCATGATTTCTTGGAGCTCATCGGACGTGAAGACCACGTAGCGTTCCTTGTCGACCTCGTAGCCCTTGACGATGTTGTCGTTTGGCACCTCTTCGCCGTCGGCCTCGGCGACTTTCTTGTACCGGATGCGGGAGTGGTCGGAGTCGCGGAACTGCCGAAACGAGGGGCGCTTGTTCTCGGTCGCCGAATAGAGGCCAACCGGGATCGTGACGAGCCCGAAAGAAATGGCACCTTTCCAAATGGGACGCATTGAGACCTCCAGTTCGCGAAACACTAGTTGGTGACAATGTCATTCGGGAACGGCTTTCTGGCGCGTACACTCGCCATTCGATACGGAGGATTGTGTTGCTGGACAGGTTGCAGGCACCGCTCGATCTCGAAGCCCGCGATGACGAGCAGGCCGACAGGATGGCGCTAATCGTCATCATCTGCGGCATCCTGCTTCTGTATGTCTTTCGATACTGGGGGCGACCGGAGTATTACGTCAAGTCCGGGATGATCGACCAGGTCGCTGCAGAGGTCGGCGGACTGTTAGCGACGCATCCGGGGATCGGCGCCTACTTGTACTGGGGAGCAACCTCACTGGTACTCCGCACCCTGGTACCTGCGGCAATCATCTACTTTCTCATCAGGGAGTCGCCGCGGGACTGGGGCTACCGACTTCGCGGGACCCTGAAGCATTTTCCGATCTATGGGTTGATGTATCTCGTGATGTTCCCGCTGCTGTTGTGGGCATCGAGCTTCGAGAGTTTCCGGAGCTACTACCCGTTCTACAAGCGGGCCGCAGAAGGTGGCACTGCGTTCTGGACCTACGAGTTCGGATACGCCTTCCAGTTTGTCGGTATCGAGGCGTTCTTTCGCGGGTTCCTCACCTTCGGACTAGCCAAACGATTCGGCTTGCTCGGTGTCGCCATAATGACGGTCCCTTATACGATGATCCACTTTGGCAAACCGGCGCCTGAGGCGTTTGCTGCCATCTTTGCCGGGCTGATCCTCGGCTACCTGGCACTCAGATCAAGGAGCTTTGTCCCCGGGATCTTCCTCCACGTGGGCGTCGCCATCACCTTGGATGTTCTGGTCATCTGGCGCGCCGGTGCGCTGGGAAACCTGTTGTAGGCCCGACAAACGATACTGACGCTGCAGTCGGGAGCCAGGGCTGAACGGTGCGCATCTAGGTGGCATCACCGCTTTGGGCGAGAGCGCCCAGCCCGCCTTCGACGAACCGGTTCGCCCCCTGCATCACTCGATCGGCGTCGGCACCCGCCCGGATCTGACCATACGCCGACGAAACAACGGCCTGCACCATCGGAACCACTGCTGCGGCAGTCTCGAGACCGATCTGTTCTACGGCCTGGCGCAACGCCGTCTGGAGCGGGGCGTGGGCGGCCATGACCCGCTCGCGCCCTTCCGGGCTCAGACCGGATTCGAGCAGAGCAAATGCCGCTTGGTGTTTGCTTGCCGCCGCTGCTTCCAGTTGAGCGGTGACAAACGCCCGCAACCGCAGGAGTGGGTCGGTCTCCATCTCCATGCTGGCGATGACCTCCTCTGCCCACACCGTGACCGCCTGCTCGCAGATCGTTGTCACCAGGTCGTCGCGCGACTGGAAGTAGCTGTACAGCGAGGGGCGCGATAGCCCGGCCCGCCTGGCGAGTTCCGCGAGGGTAAGCGCGGCGGCTCCATCGGTCTCGACGATCTCGACGGCAAGGCGTGACAATTCAGCCGCCCGGGCGGCATGGTGCTCGGCAACAGTGGGGGCTTCGATGCGCGGCATGCAGCAATGGTACCTGGCTTTCCTACGCCGCGTCGTGAACTTGACTTACCTACGGTCCGTAGATAACTTGGCGCTTCCGTCGACAAGAGAAGCCCACATGTACCTCGCACTACGAGATCTCAGATACGCCTGGGGTCGATTCACTCTCGTCGGGTCGGTCATCGGCCTCGTCGCGATCCTGACCGTCATGCTGTCGGGTCTGGCTAGCGGACTTGTCGACGATGGCATCTCCGGGTTGCGCGGCCTCCCGGTCACCGACCTCGCCTTTTCCCCCAACAGCCACAGCACCTTCACCCGTTCCACCGTCGATTCCGGCACAGTCGCCGCCTTTGCCGACGTCTCTGGAGTCCGGGCAGAACCGCTCGGAGTCGGGATCTTCAACGCCAAGTTGACGGACGGGACTCCCACCGAGATGACTCTGTTCGGCGTCGAGCCGGGCGGCTATCTCGCGGCCTCAATTGCCAACGGTGACCAATTGACGTCCGGGTCCAACGGCGTCGTGATCAGCCAGGGGCTTGCCGACTCCGGAGTCGGCGTCGGCGACCACATCGTCCTCGACCGCACCGGCATCGACATGACCGTCGCCGCGGTAGCCCCCGAAGCTACCTACGGCCATGTGGCGGTCGTTTATGCACCTATCGACCTCTGGCGCCAGGCCACATACGGTTCATCCTCGAACTCCTCCGACCTCGCCTCGGCCGTGGCAATTGACGCACCAGGCGGAACCGACCTTGCCGCGGCTGCGACCCGTGCCAACGTCGATGTCGTCACCAAGACCCAGGCATACAACGGTTCCCCCGGCTATGCCGCCGAGACCTCGACGATGACGCTCATCCGAGGCTTCCTCTACGTCATCTCCGCCATGATTCTCGGGGCGTTCTTCACCGTGTGGACCATTCAGCGCCGTCACGAGATCGGTCTCCAGAAGGCTCTCGGCGCATCCACCCGGTCGGTGCTCTTCGACTCGCTTGGCCAGGTCTTCCTCGTCCTGGTCGCCGCCACCACGGTCGGCGCCCTAATCGGCTACGCCCTCGGCCTTGTCGTCGCAGGCGGCGACGTGCCCTTCTCCCTGCAGCCGGAGTCGGTGCTGGTGGCGTCGGCAACACTCGTGCTCACCGGGATGGCCGGAGTGCTCGTCGGGGTGCGCCGCATCACTCGGGTCGACCCGATAATCGCCCTGGGAGGTGCGGAATGAGCTCACTCCAACTAGACGACCTTTACCTGTCGTTTGGAGACGGCGACGAAGAGGTGGTCGCCCTCGATCACGTCTCACTTACCATCGAGCCCGGCGAGATGGTCGCGGTCGTTGGCGTGTCCGGCGCAGGCAAGTCCAGCCTGCTGGCGGTCGCCGGGGCGCTCCGCTCTCCTGACTCCGGGACGGTGTCGATCGCCGGCGACGACATCACCAATGCTGCCCCTCATCAACAAGCCCAGATCCGGCGTGACCACATCGGGTTTGTCTTCCAATCCTCCAACCTCTTCGAAGCACTGACAGCCAGAGAGCAGCTCATCTACGCCGCCCGGGTCGCGGGACGTACTGGTGCCGCGGTTACTGCGGAGGCGGACGAGCTGCTCACAGAGGTCGGGCTGACCGACAAGAGCGGCCGGCGCCCCGGGCAACTGTCCGGTGGGGAACGTCAGCGGGTCGGCATCGCCAGAGCACTCATCAACCACCCCACCCTGCTGCTAGTCGATGAGCCCACCTCGGCGCTCGACCACGCCCGTGCCAGAGAGATCGTGGAGCTACTGCGGGAAGAGACTCATCGCCGCGGCATCGGCACTGTGCTGGTCACTCACGACCGCAGCATCCTCGACCTCGCCGATCGGGTACTGACAATGCGCGACGGTCACATCGAAGCAAGCGACGGCTGAGCTGCCCCGCGGCGGGTGCCTCGTTTGTCCTCCGAGGGCGATTTGCCGATCGAACCCATGCCCGAACCCACATCACCATGCGCATCAAAGAACTCGACATCCACATCATCAACACCGAAACCGGCGAAATCCTCCAACACCTAACCCTCAACCCCAACCCCGACACCCAACCCCAACAACACAACAAAACCCCCGAACCATAGGTTCGAGGGTTTCCGATGTCTCGCGACATCACAACGTGCCCCAGGCAGGATTCGAACCTGCGCACCCGGCTCCGGAGGCCGGTGCTCTATCCCCTGAGCTACTGGGGCGCGGAACGGAGTGTACCAAGCTGCCACTGCTGTCGGCCCTCGGCCTATCCTTGCGGGCCTACCGTCAGGGATGTCTATGTCGCTCGCCGCCAGCTTGTCAGAGGTGTTTGGGGATGCGTTCGAGTCGCAGGGGCTCGATCGCTCCTTCGGGCAGGTCGTCGTCTCCGCTCGCCCCGATCTCGCCCAGTTCCAGTGCAACGGGGCGATGCCTGCCGCCAAAGCCGCAAGCAGGAACCCGCGTGAGATCGGGCAGGCTGTGCTTGCATCGATTGGGGACACCGCGGCTTTTGGCAAGCTGGAGCTCGCCGGGCCAGGATTCATCAACATCACGCTCACCGATGAATACCTTGCCGGCTACATCGATGGTCTGGATGATCGGTTTGGCACAATGCCGACCCGATCGAAGAGGATCATTGTCGACTACGGCGGGCCCAATGTCGCCAAGGAACTTCATGTCGGCCATCTGCGCCCGGCCATCATCGGTGAGAGCATCAAGAGGGTGATGCGGTTCCTCGGTCACGACGTCATCGGGGACGTGCATCTCGGAGACTGGGGAATGCCATACGGGCAGCTCCTCGCCGAGCTACAGGACCGGTACCCCGAGTGGCCGTATTTCGATCAGACCAGGTCTGGCGGCTTTCCCGAGACATCCCCAGTGAGCATCGCCGATCTCCAGGTGATGTATCCGGAGGCGGCGGCCCGGGCCAAGGAGGACACCACGTTTGCGGCAAGGGCGCAGCGCCGCAGTTGTCGAGCTCCAGTCCGGCAGGCCGGGGTTTGTGGCGCTCTGGCAGCACATGCGGAATGTTTCGGTTGCGGCGATGGAGAAGGTCTACGACCGGCTCAACGTGCACTTCGAGCTGTGGCACGGAGAGAGCACCATCAACCACCGGCTCGAGCCGATGGTGAGCCGGCTGGTGGCTGCGGGGTACGCCATCGAGAGCGACGGGGCATTGATCATCGAGGTAGCGACCGACGACGACACCAAGGAGATCCCACCCTTCCTCCTACTCAAATCGGACGGTGCCTCGTTATACACCACCTGGGATCTGGCCACCATCGAGGACCGGGTCGAAGCTCTCGGCGCCGAGGAGATCCTTTACTTTGTCGATGTCCGCCAGGGCCTGCATTTCGAGCAGGTCTTCCGGGCCGCATACAAGACCGGGATCGCCCCACCCGACGTGGTCCTGGAGCATCCCGGCAACGGCACCGTCAATGGGCCCGACGGTAAGCCGTTCCGTACTCGCGACGGTGGTCTGATGACATTGCGCGAATTGATCGACATGGTGGTCGCCAGGGCGGCGGAACGGATCGAAGAGAACGCACTCGCTGCCGAGTTCACCGACGACGAGAAGGCCCGCATCGCAGAGATGGTGGGTGTTGCCGCACTCAAGTACGGTGACCTGCAAAATCATCGGTCGTCCAACTACACGTTCGATATCGACCGGTTCACCTCCTTTGACGGCAAGACGGGGCCTTATCTCCTGTACGGGGCGGTGCGCATGAAGTCGATCTTGCGAGAGACGGCAGAACGCGGGCTCGCTGCGGGACCGGTCTCGCCACCGGGAACAGAGCAAGAGCGCAATCTCATGCTCCAAGTGGCGCGCCTTCCCGAAGTAGTCGAACGAGCCGCCGAGCACAGAGCGCCCAACCATCTTGCTGAGTATGCCTACGAGCTGGTCGCTGAGTTCAGCCGCTTCTATGAGGCGTGCCACATCCTCAATGAGGACGACCCGATCCGGCAGGCTTCGTGGATTCACCTCGTGGAAACCACGCTTGCCGAGCTGACCAAGTTGCTTGATCTGCTTGCTATCAACGTGCCGGAGAGAATGTGATCAGCGACCCGATTGCTTCATACCTCCTTCCCGACACCGCCACGAACGTGGCGGGCAGGCTTGCGGTTGGTGGTGTCGATCTGCTCGAGCTCGTCGGCGAATACGGGACGCCGCTGTTCGTCTATGACGAAGACCATCTGCGGGCACGGTGCCGGGAAGCTGTAGTCGCGTTCGGTGATGGTGTCGCCTATGCCACCAAGGCATTCCTGTCTCAGGCAATGGCACGGCTTGCCTGGGAAGAAGGCATGCACCTCGACGTCGCCACGGGCGGAGAACTCCATGTCGCCGTGTCCGCCGGGGTTCCCGCCGACCGGTTGGTGATGCACGGCAACAACAAATCTCTTCGAGAGCTCGAAATGGCGCTCGAGGTAGGTGTCGGTAGGATCGTCATCGACTCATTCGAGGAGATCGACCGGATCAACACCCTGGTCGCCGAGGGGCACAGGTCGCCGTCGGTCCTTGTCAGGATCAATCCCGGCATCGACGTGCACACTCACGAGTATCTGCAAACCGGCGTTCCTGATTCGAAGTTCGGCTTCGGGGTGTCGACGGGCGATGCCCATCGCGCTGTCGAGCTCGCCGGTGCGTCATCAGCGATGGATCTCGTCGGGATCCATGCACACATTGGGAGTCAGGTATTTGTCGCTGATTCCTACCGCAAGGCGATCGGTGCTCTCGCCCCGTTCGTCACCGAGCACCGACTCAGTGAGATATCCATCGGTGGCGGGCTCGGTGTCGCCTATGTCACCGGGGAGGAGGCACCAACCATCACAGAGTGGGCGGAGTCCGTGAAGCAAGCCTGCAAGGAGTTCGGGATCAAAGCGCGGGTCACCGCCGAGCCGGGCCGGGCGATCGTCGCCCGCGCCGCGGTCACCCTCTACACAGTGGGGACCATCAAAGAAATCGAGTCAATCCGAACTTATGTTGCGGTGGACGGTGGAATGAGCGACAACCCACGACCCGTTCTGTACGGCAGTGGCTACGAGGCATTTCTGCCCCGTGAGGTCGGCACGCTACGTGAGAAGGTCGTCAGGGTCGTCGGCAAGCACTGCGAGTCGGGTGACGTCATCGTCAATGAGGCTCACGTTCCTTCCGACATCGCAACCGGTGACATCTTGTGCACACCGGTCACCGGCGCATACGGTCACTCGATGGGCTCCAACTACAACATGGTGTTACGGCCCGCTGTCGTCTTCGTCAGCGGCGGCGGCAGCCGGCTCGTTGTGCGCCGCGAGGAATACGCCGACTTGATCCGACGCGACGTATTCGGGTAGTGGGGCGTAATCCGCAGATCTGGTTGCAAAGGCTATCGTCGCAGCCATGAATACGATTGGGATTGGCCTTCTTGGCGCAGGAACGGTGGGCGGTTCGCTGATCAGACGACTCGTCACGGAGCACGCGGCGATCGCAGCCAAGACGGGGCTCGACCTGCAGATTCGACGTGTGGTGGTGCGAGACCCGGACAAGCCACGTGACTTCGAGGTCCCCGACGGTGTGCTCACCACAGATGCAACGGCCCTCGTGGACGACCCTGACGTCGACCTCGTCGTCGAGGTGATGGGTGGCCGGCAGCCCGCGGGGGACCTGGTGCTGCGTGCCCTCGAAGCGGGCAAGCCTGTCGTGACCGCCAACAAGGAGCTGATCGCGGCGCGAGGCGACGAGCTCATCGCGGCGGCGGAGCGATCCGGTGTTGCTCTGCTCTTCGAAGCCTCAGTTGGAGGAGGCATTCCCATAATCCGGCCGCTCTCGGAGACCCT
The DNA here is from genome assembly GCA_963777645.1 of uncultured bacterium. GTDB lineage: Bacteria > Actinomycetota > Acidimicrobiia > Spongiisociales > UBA5794 > JAAETI01. The sequence goes on from CAVZRA010000003.1 coordinate 333,217, forward strand.
GGCGGGGGAGCGGATAACCCGGGTCATGGGGATCGTCAACGGAACCACCAATTACATCCTCACCCGCATGTCGGAGGACGGCGCCTCGTATGGGGACGCTCTCGCCCAGGCACAGGACCTGGGCTACGCCGAGCCCGACCCAACCGCCGACGTCGAAGGAGCGGATGCTGCAGCCAAGGCGGCGATCCTGGCGAGTCTGGCATTCGGCACGTGGGTTGGTATCGATCAGGTGCCACACACCGGTATCACTGCGATCACGGCAGCCGACATCGCCCACGCCAGGAACCTCGGATATTCGATCAAGCTGCTCGGTATCGCCGAGACAACGCCAAACGGTGTCTCGGCACGCGTTCACCCGGTATTGCTGCCGGTAGCACATCCGCTTTCGGCCATCAGGGGTGCAACCAATGCCATCTTCATCGAAGGCCCTTCGATCGACACCCTGCTCTTTGCCGGCCCCGGTGCAGGCGGCGAGCCGACCGCGACCGCGGTGCTTGGCGACGTCATTGACGCAGCCAGGGAGATCCTCGCCGGCGCCCAGGTAGCGCCCCGGATTCGCTTTGCCCCGTCGGCTCTCGCTGATTTCGGGACTGTTCCCACCAAGTGGTACGTCAGGCTCGAGGTGGTGGATGAGCCGGGTGTGCTCGCTCAGATCGCCGCCGCCTTTGGCGAGGCGAAGGTGAGCATCAAGTCGGTGTGGCAGGAAGGCGGCGGCGACGGTGCGACTCTGTTGATTGTCACCCACCGCGCCCCCGAGGCCGATCAACAGCGGGCGCTTGCTGGAGTCCGAGACCTCGATTGTGTCAACGCAGTTGCCGCAGCAATCAGGGTGGAAAGCGAGGAGTCGTGAGCTGGCCGGGAATCATCGACAAGTATCGCGACCGTCTCTCGGTCAGTGACACGACGCCTGTGGTCACGTTGCTCGAGGGCAACACTCCGCTGATCGAGGCGAAGACCGTTTCTGCAATGGTCGATCGCCCGGTCTACCTCAAGTACGACGGGGCAAACCCGACCGGGTCGTTCAAGGACCGGGGCATGACGATGGCCGTTTCCAAAGCGCTCGAATCCGGTGCCCGAGCGGTTGCTTGTGCCTCCACCGGCAACACTTCGGCTTCGGCGGCAGCGTATGCGGCTCGAGCGGACATGAAGGCGATCGTCATTCTGCCTGCCGGCAAGATCGCCAGGGGCAAGCTGGCGCAGGCGGTCAGCCACGGCGCCGACATCGTCGCCATAGACGGCAACTTCGACGATGCGCTTTCCCTCGTTCTCGCACTCACGTCGACGCACGATGTGGCCCTGGTGAACTCGATCAACCCATTCCGGATCGAGGGACAGCAGTCGGCAGCCTGGGAGGTCACAGCCGATCTGGGTGATGCACCAACCGTCCACGCCCTGCCGGTAGGCAACGCCGGCAATATCACCGCCTACTGGGCCGGCTACACAAGGGAGCAGAAGACACCGCATATGTGGGGGTTCCAGGCGGCCGGAGCTGCGCCGCTGGTGACGGGTGAGATTTTCGACAACCCGGAAACGATCGCCACCGCGATCCGGATAGGCAACCCCGCGTCGTGGGAGAAGGCGATCGCGGCGCGTGATGAATCGGGTGGTCGCATCGAGGCGGTCACCGACGATGAGATCCTCGACGCCTACCGACTATTGGCGTCAAAGGAAGGTGTCTTCTGCGAGCCCGCATCGGCCGCCTCCGTCGCCGGGATCCTGAAGTTCCGGGACGAGCTGCCTGCAGGAGCGGTCGTGTGCACCCTCACGGGTCACGGTTTGAAGGATCCCGACACTGCTGCGTTGGGTTTCGGCGACATCCAGACTGTCCCGGCGCATCTCGATGCGGTGTTGGAGCAGCTCGGCTGGTAGCCTGTCAGCAACCCGGAAATGGCATCCTATTGGAGTCCCGCTTGCATAGGCCTGCGGTGACGTTAAAATACATTCCGGATCGATATCCGTTTCCACTCTCTCCCGTGTGCGGCTCGCTGCGCCGAAAGCGTGCTCACACTCGTTCGTAGGGAAAACGCTGCCTGGGGGAGAACCACCACGGGCATAACCACGCCGATACGTTGAAGGGAACCCATCGCCCATGACGACCACCCGAGCCAGACTCCAGGAGCTGGGCCTAGATGCCCTGCGTGAAATGGCCGGTTCGCTCGATGTCGAGCACGGCGGACTACAGAAGTCCAAGCTGATTTCAGCAATTATTGGCTCAGACAGATTTGACGAGAAGATGCTCCCTGAGCTCCCTCCGGAAGAGGAACTCGCCACGGTCAGGACCGATGACGGCACCGACGACAAAAGCGAACAGAGCAGTGAGTCAAGGACATCGAACAATGGTGATGGTCGTGACGACAACGATCAGTCGAGGAACGACGGCGGCAATCGCAATCGACGTCGTCGCAACAAGCGGCGTCAGCCTGAGAACATCGACGAGTCAGAGCTAGAGGTCCGGGCAGGGATCCTTGACATCCTCCCCGAGGGCTACGGCTTCCTGCGGTGCGGCGGTTATCTGCCGAGCGACCAGGACGTGTACGTTCCGGCCAATCAAATCCGCAAGAACAAGCTCCGCAAGGGCGACGTCTGCGAGGGCCCGATCCGGCCGGCGTGGGCGCAGGAGAAGTTCCCGGCTCTGGTCCGACCGGTGAAGGTCAACGACATGGACCCGGACGAGGCACAGAATCGCCCCAAGTTCGCCAATCTGACACCGCTATTCCCCGATGTGCGACTTCACCTCGAGGTGGAAGGTCAGCACAAGAACATCCTCACCCGCATCGTCGATCTGATTGCCCCGATCGGAAAGGGCCAGCGTGGGCTGATCGTCTCACCGCCCAAGGCGGGCAAGACCACCGTGCTCAAGGAGCTGGCCAACTCGATCGCCGTCAACAACCCGGAGTGTCATCTCATGGTGGTGCTGGTGGATGAGCGTCCCGAGGAAGTCACAGACATGCAGCGCTCGGTGCGCGGCGACGTCATCTTCTCGACGTTCGATCGCCCCGCCGAGGAGCACACGCAGGTTTCGGAACTGGCTATCGAACGGGCAAAGCGCCTCGTCGAGATGGGCACCGACGTCGTGGTGCTGCTCGACTCGATTACCCGTCTTGCCCGGGCGCACAACCTCGCTACGCCGGCATCGGGCAGGATTCTGTCCGGTGGCGTCGACTCGACCGCTCTCTATCCACCGAAGCGGTTCTTCGGTGCGGCACGCAACATCGAGGAAGGCGGCAGCCTCACCATCCTGGGCACGGCTCTTGTCGAGACCGGGTCTCGCATGGACGAGGTCATCTTCGAGGAGTTCAAGGGGACCGGTAACATGGAATTGCGTCTCGACCGGAAGCTGGCGGACAAGCGTATCTACCCGGCCATCGACATAGAGGCTTCGGGAACCCGCCGTGAGGAACTGCTGTTCCATCCCGATGAGCTCACCGAGGTCTGGAAGTTGCGCAGGGTCTTGATGGCGCTGGAGTCGGGAGCCGCTCTCGAGCTGCTCATCGACCGTCTCAAGAACACACAGTCAAACGCCGCTTTCCTCGCTGAGGTAGCCAAGAGCGGTCAGTAGTAATAGAGTCCTCTGCTGCACAAGAATCAGGAGCAAAGCAGTGAAACCCGATCTCCATCCCGAATACCGGCCGGTCGTGTATCAGGACACGTCGTCCGACTTTGCCTTCTTGACGAGGTCGACCATCCAGACCAACGAGACAATCGAGTGGACTGACGGTAAGACGTACCCCCTCGCCAAACTCGAGATCTCGAGTGCCAGTCACCCGTTCTACACGGGTAAGCAGATCCTCGTCGACTCCGGTGGTCGGGTCGAGCGATTCCGGCGCCGCTATGCCAAGGTTGGTGTCGACACCGAGCGCAAGGCGAAGGACCAAGCCTCCTCCGACAAGTAGACGGAGAAGCCGTTGTCCCGTCCGCCCGGAGCAAGCGTAGGCGGTCAAGCCGTTATGGAGGGCGTCATGATGCGCGCTCCTCAACACAGTGGGCCGTTGCCTGTCGCCGTCCCGACGGCACGATCGTCTCGCAGCGCAACGATCTCCCTCATCTGAGCGGTCAGTCACGATGGCGTCGTGTCCCTTTCGTACGTGGCGTCCTTGTCCTGGTCGAATCACTGCAGCTCGGGTTCAAGGCTCTTTCCTGGTCGGCGATCCAATCCGGCGCTGAGGAGGAGGATGAGCTGACCAGGGGTCAGGTGCTCTGGACGATGACGCTTGCGGTGGTGGTGGCCCTTGCGCTGTTCATCCTGCTCCCGGCTTTTGCGGCGCACTACCTCAAGGGCTTCGTCTCCGATTCTTCGTTTGCGTTTGTGGTCATCGACGGTGTGCTGCGGATTGCATTGATTGTGTTGTATATCTGGGTGATCTCACGTTCGGGGGAGATCCAGCGGGTCTTTCAGTACCACGGCGCCGAGCACAAGACCATCCACGCATACGAGGCCGGAGATCCTCTCACCGCTGAGATGATCCAGCGTTACAGCCCGCGCCACCCGAGGTGCGGCACGTCGTTCATCCTCATCGTTGGGATGGTGGCGTTCGTAGTGTTCCTGACGCTGGCACCGCTGCCATTTGTCTGGCAGATACTGTCACGGATCATCCTCATCCCGGTGATCGCCGGTCTGTCATACGAGGTGCTCAAGTTGGGCGCAAATAGCAGGTGGATGTCCTGGGCAAACCGTCCCGGTATATGGCTCCAGTACATCACGACCAAGGAGCCCTCTGACGACATGGTCGAGGTGGCAGTGGCAAGCCTGCTGGCGTCTCTTTCCGACGAAGAGCATGCCGCTGTTGTTGCCCGGGGCCCGATCGAGGCCGGGCTCTCGCCGCTGAGAGAGAACTGCCCTCCGATGGATGACAGGCTGGCGACCCACTCGGTGAGCTCAGAGAGCTTTACGACAAGACAATCGAGGAGATGGCAGATCCCGAAGGTACTCGCCGATCAAGACCACTTCCGTGATGTGTCGATTCGCCATGCCGAGCTGCGCCCGGTCATTGAGGCCTTCGAGCAGTATCAGGACGCACGCGCCGAGATGAGGGATGCCACCGAGATGGCCGGCGCCGAGGATGACGGTGAGATGCGGTCGTATCTCGAGAGTGTCGCCTCAGAGCAGCAGGCCAGGCTCGAGTCCTTGGAGACCCGTCTCCGGGTCATGCTCGTGCCGAAGGATCCCAACGATGACAAAGACGTCATCCTCGAGATCCGTGCCGCAGCCGGTGGCGAGGAGGCAGCTCTGTGGGGTGCGGATCTCTACCGTATGTATCGAACGGTTTGCCGAGCGTCACGGCTGGAAGACCGAGTCGATCAACACCTCCTTTACGGGCGGGGGCGGGTTGAAGGATGCCACCTTCTCGGTGAAGGGGAAGGGGGCCTACTCGCGGCTGAAGTATGAAGCCGGTCCGCATCGGGTTCAGCGGGTGCCCAAGACCGAGTCGCAGGGTCGGATTCACACGTCCATCGCAACGGTGGCGGTGCTGCCCGAGGCGGAAGACGTCGAGGTGGAGATTCACGACAACGATCTCCAGATCGACACCTTCCGGTCAACCGGCCCCGGCGGCCAGTCTGTGAATACAACAGACTCGGCGGTGCGCATAACGCATCTTCCCACCGGTGTTGTCGTGACGTGTCAGGACGAGAAGTCACAACTCCAGAACAAGTTGAAAGCACTGCGGGTGCTGCGAGCCCGGTTGTTTCAAAAGCAGCTTGCCGAGCAGCAGGGAGAGCAGGCATCCGCCCGGCGGTTGCAGGTGGGCACAGGGGAGCGGGCCGAGAAGATACGCACTTACAACTTCAAGGAGAATCGGGTAACCGATCATCGGATCGGGTTGACCTTGCACTCCCTTCCGGAGATTCTGGACGGGGCTCTTGATGACTTTCACACGGCACTCATCGCCGACGAGGCGGCGGCGAGCCTGGGACGAGACTGATCCCGTCTAGGCAGTCCTTGCGTCGCCGGTGGGGGTCCGCATCGGCCGATACCGCTCCTGCTCGCGGTCGAGTCGGACTCTGCCTGGCAGCCTGATCCAGAAGCAAGCTCCTCCGAGCAGCTCCGATCTCCGGTATCCGGCTGAGCCCCCGTGAGCTTTGGCGATTGCGTTCGTCACCGCCAGACCAATCCCGGATCCGGGGACCGTGGCATTGAGGCGATTGTTGCCTCGTTCGAATCTCTCCCAAATGATCAGTTCATACTTGGGTGGCACACCCGGTCCGTTGTCGTGGACTTCGATGATCAGGTCGCCGCCCGCCGCAGATATGGTGAGGTGGACCTCTCCGCCTCCGTAGCGAATCGCGTTGGACAGGAAGTTGCCTGTGGCCTGGTTTATGCGAACACGGTCGACAAAGGCGATGACGTTGCCGTCGGCTTCGACACGCACTTCAGTTGGGTCGATCGGAGCCGAGTTGACGGATCCCCAGGCGAGCTCGTCGATCGGCGTCCCGGCCACATTCAGATCCATCGCCGTTATCTGGTCGGACGCCAACATGGTCAGATCGGAGACTATGCCCGACAGATGAGCTGCTTGCTGGTTGACGATGGAAAGCATCTCGGCGTACTCGGACGGGTTGGTGATCTCGCCTGAGTCGAGCAGCTGGAGGAATCCGACCATCGCGGTGAGCGGGGTGCGTAGCTCGTGCGAAATCGAGGAAACGAGGACGCTCGATTGTCTCTCGACGAATTGGCGGTTCTCGCGGATGGCGACGCCTTGCCGAATGATGACAAGGATGCCAACGAGCAACGTGGCGGCTTGGAGGACTGTGTCGTCCGATGTCAACGTCGTCCAGCCGACCCGGGTGACTAGAACGACAATCATCAACGCGGCGGTGCCATAGGGGAGGAACATGGCCCACAGCGGGGTGGACGGACGGTCGGCGTACTCCCTGGTCTCAATCGGGCGGTCTACGACCACCGCAGTGGCGAGGAAGGCGGCGATGGCGAGCAGATGAAGGGGAAAGATCGGCTGGGCATCGATGAAGGACCTGCCGACTCCCCGGAGGAAGAATGCGACGTCGGCCCCAGCCTGAGCGAGGATCCCGATCACGAGGAATACGAGCCGCAGGTCGTAGCGATAGACGCTTCGGCGCACGATCACGATCATTGCGGTCACCAGGAGCAACAAGTCGAACAGGGGATAAGAAGACCCGACTATTCGCTCCCAGGCAGGTGACGATGCGAGGGCGTCGATCACCTGGGCGTAGAAGAGCACCCAGAAGAGAGCGATTAGGGCGACGGCGCCGATGATTCCGTCCAGTAGCAGGCGGAACCTCTGGAGGAGGGTGCCGGTCGCATGGGGAAGGCGAGCGAGGCCGGCCATGCCGACGGAGTAGCCGGCGAGGAAGAGAAGGTCGGGCATGCCAAAGGCCGCGGTGTATCCGGTTGTGCCGACCGCCACGGACACGGCTGCGATACCGGCGGCGATGAGAAGGAGGCCGTAGCCGAGCCACGACCAGGCCGGTCGCTCGTCTCGAGAGAGAGTGCGTGCCTTGCGGATGAGCAGGATGCCTGCGGCGGAGGCTCCGATCGCCATTCCCGAAGCTCCGACAACACCGGCTGTCTCACCGGAGAGGAAGGGAGTGACGACGGCGGCAAGTGCGATCAACGCAAATACGGAGCCAACATATGGCCCCACTCGAGCCGGGGAGTCGGCCCGGTTCAGAACGCCGCCCGCGATGCGCATCACTTGTCAACTATCGGCGTCTATTCGTGAGTGTTGAGTTATTGGGGCTGGTCAGTTGTGCGCATCGATGGCATCGATCCCGGCGTCTTCGTATTCGGACAGGTCGATTGTCACCTTCGGCTCGGCCGGGATGTGCCGTGCCATTGCCGCGATCAGGCTTTCAATGACCTCGTCTGATTGGTGAAGCGTCAGGGTGAATCGAATTCCCCCGTCTCCGAGCGGAACGGCCGGGTACGCCGAGGGATTCACGTAAAAGCCGTCCCCCATCAGCTTGCGCATCGTGTCGAGAACATCGTCGACGGAGCCGACTCTGATAAACCAGATCGGTGTGGTCGAGAGATCCGCGACAGGGAGACCGTACTCCAGCAGCAACCTACGGGTGAGGTTGATCTTCCTGATTAGCTCGGCCTGACGCTCCGCGTGCTCCGGGGACAGATGGATGTCGGCGGAGGCAATGCTGGCTCCGAGGGTTGCCGGCTGCAGCGGGCCTGAGAAAGTGAACGGCGCTCCGCAGAGCACGACCCGCTCTGCTAGGTCAGGGTCGCCGAACGCGAGAGCGGCGCCTGTCGTCCCGAATGACTTGGCGAAGCCGACTGCAACGACGAGCCGCTCGTGCAAGCTCATCTCCGACAGGGTGTGGCCGGCCCCGTGAAACCCCTTCCAACCAAACGCGTGGGCGTCATCGAGGTACAAGTACAGGTTCGGGAATTCATCGAGCATCGGCCGTAGCTCGGTGATGGGTCGAGATCCCCATCATCGAGTAGAGCCCGTCGGTGATATACCAGACCTTGTCGTAGCGGGCTGCAGCTTGCTCGATCGCATCGTGAAGCTCTGCCATGTCATTGTGCTCGACCGTCTGCACTGTGACGCCATTGCCGACAAGGATGGTCGCCGCGAGGTGCAGCGACGTGTGAGCCTGTTTGTCGAGGATCGCCAGGTCCTCGGGGCCGACCAGCACCGGGATCGCGGCTATGTGGGCAAGAGTGGTTGTGGGTGCGACGGCAACCTCTCCACCAAAGATCTTGCGCGACCGGTCCTCGAAGATCGGTGTACAAACCGATTGACGTATACATCGTCGATGAGGAGTGGCTGGTCCCGAATCTCTTCACGGCCGCCTGGGCGCCCTCGACCAGGCGAGGGTCACGGTTCAACCCAAGATACGAGCATGATCCGAAATCGACCAGCCGCATCCCGTTGACGGTAATGAACGGGTCCTCCAACTCCTCGTCCTCGGTGCGCAACCGGGTGAGTCCTGCGACAACACCACGGGCCATCTGGCGCTGGGTCAAACGCATGAGTCTTTCGTGTCTCGACGACATGACGTGCCTTCCTACGTGTAGTCGATCACTGTAGATTACACACCTTCGGTGGCTGAGCGACTTCTCAAAGCATTCGGCGGGGCGTATCGATTATGACACGACGTTTGGCCAGTCGGAGTAACTTTGTGACCGATGGATAGCGTCAATCCCCGGGACGATTCCAAACGAGCCGTTGACCTGCTTGCCGAGGCGTCCGATCTTCCCGATCACGAGGCACGCAGACTGTTGACAGCAACAACACGGATCGGTCCCCGCGAGCTGCTGGAGATGCCGCAGGTCCCCGCCGAGGAGGTAAGACGGTTTAGGGAGCTGCTCGTGCGCCGGCGGTCCGGGGAGCCGCTCCAATACATCGAGGGCACCACCGGTTTTGGGCCGCTCATGTTGCACGTGGACTCGCGGGCGCTGATTCCTCGTCCGGAAACCGAGCACATGTGGGAGCTCGCTGTTGCGATGCTCGGACGGACCGAGGCTCCCTCGATTCTCGATCTGTGTACTGGAAGCGGCAATCTCGCCTTTGCCCTTCGCACCGAGTTCCCCGGGGCGAGGGTGATTGCCACCGATATCTCGGTAGCGGCGCTCGACCTGGCCCGGGAGAATGCAGCAAGCCTGGGCCTCGATGTGGAGTTCATCGCCGGCGACTTGTTCGACCCTGTTGCCCGCTCGTTGCAGGGAACAATCGACATGATCATCTCGAATCCGCCTTATGTGGCTGCCGGGGAGTGGAATTCACTGCCCATAGAGGTCCGCGACTACGAGCCAACGATGGCTCTGGTGGCCGGTCCTAGGGGCACCGAGATCCTGGAACGGATCGCCGACGAGGCGGAACAATGGCTACGCCCCGGCGGGAGGCTCCTTTGCGAGATAGGCGAGACTCAGGGGAAAGAGTGCCTGGCGTTGTTCGCCCGCTACCGTCCGGAGATCCTGCCCGATCTGACCGGCCGGCCGCGCTTTGTTGCCGGGCGCGCTCCAGAGGACGCAAAACTGCACTAGTTTGAAACCGAACCGTTGTAAGGGGAACAGAATGTCGATCGAGCAAGCTGTTGCAGCACTCAAACGGGGCGAGATCGTCGGAGTGCCTACCGATACGCTCTACGGTTTGGCAGCAGATCCGTTTCGGGAGGATGCACTCGCCGCGATCTTCGAGTTGAAGGGACGACCGGCGAATAAGCCGCTGGCGATCCTGGTGGCATCGTTGGAGCAGGGAATGACGATTGCGTCGCTGTCGGACAGGGCCCTCGATCTCGCCGATCTACATTGGCCCGGAGCGCTCACCCTCGTTCTTCCTCGCCTCTCGTCTGCGCCGCCCTGGTTGGGGCATTCGCGGAAGGCGTACCGTCGGTTTGCGATGCCCCGATCACCCGGTCGCGCTGGAGTTGTTGGAGGCATACGGGCCGCTCGCGGTGACGTCGGCGAATCTGGCCGGTCAGGAGTCGGTGCTCAACGACCTCGACGCCAGGGATCTGTTCGGTGACACGGTGGCGGTCTACCTCGAGGGCAAGGCCAAGGGTGGACAGGCTTCAACTATCATCGATCTCACCGAGCCTTCACCGCTCGTGCTACGTGACGGTCCGGTCCGAAACCTGTAGCTTCCCGGACCGACCCTGAGCCGGGCCGCGAGTGCGTCCAGCCTCGAAATAGCAGTTCCGCACTGACCATTGATCGCTGAGGCGACTAGCCTCGCTCAGACACTTAGTAGGCACAGAGGAAAGATCCTGATGTCCGACATGAGGCCAATTGAAGAGGTCGACCCGCAACTCGCCGGTTTGATCGCCAAGGAAGTTGCAAGGCAGAATTCTCAGATCCATCTGATCGCATCCGAGAACTACGTGCCGGCCGCAATCCTGCAGGCCGTCGGTTCTGTTCTGTCAAACAAGTACTCCGAGGGTTACCCGGGGCGCAGATACTACGAGGGTTGCGCCGTAATCGATGAGGTGGAGAACCTCGCCATCGAACGGGCAAAGAGGCTCTTTGGCGCCGAGCACGCCAATGTCCAGCCGCACAGCGGTTCGCAGGCCAACATGGCCGCCTACATGGCAGTGCTCGAACCGGGGGACACCGTTCTCGGGATGCGGCTCGATCAGGGAGGCCATCTGACGCACGGCTCCCCGGTGAGCTTCTCGGGCGACCTGTTCAACTTCGTCAGCTACGGCGTGAACCCGGACACCGAGAAGATAGATGTCGACGAGGTACGCAGGCTTGCACTCGAGCACCGTCCCAAGATGATCATCGCCGGGTATTCGGCGTATTCACATTTCATCGATTGGGCAGCATTTCGCCGGGTCGCCGACGAGGTGGGTGCCATCTTCCTCGTCGACGCTGCCCACATCATCGGTCTGATTGCAGGCAGTGCCCATCCGAACCCTGTTCCCCATGCGGATATTGTGACCGCTACGACACACAAGGCACTGCGCGGCCCGCGTGGCGGTGTCATCCTCAGCCGGGCCGAGTATGCCGATGCCATCGACAAGGCCGTCTTCCCCTACGTGCAGGGTGGTGCGATCAACAGTCAGATCGCCGGCAAGGCCCTTTGCTTCGAGCTGGCCGGTCGTGCCGAGTTCAAGTCGTACGCCAATCAGATCGTCCGCAACGCCAAGGTGTTGGCGGGTGCCATGGACGACGAGGGTCTACGGGTGATCGGCGGCGGTACAGAGAACCACATGTTCCTCGTCGATCTCCGTTCGCTCGACGCGGAGCTGACCGGCAAGGTGGCCGCTCGCTTCCTCGATGAGCACGGTGTCACTCTCAATCGCAACGCCATCCCGTTCGATCCCCAGATCGCCGTTCGTCACGAGCGGGTTGCGTCTCGGCACGCCGTCGGTGACATCGGCAGGGATGATGCAAGAGCAGATGGTGTTGCTCGGGAAACTGATCGTGGAGATCCTGCGCAAGCGGATCGACCCCTATTCGGTGAACCTGTATACGGGCCAGATTCGCGAGCTCGCAGAAGCTTTCCCGGCATATCCAGCGTCCTTCCCGGGTCATGTGTGATCGGTCGCCGTACGCGGTCCTGAAACTACGTTCCCCTCGGCCGCCGACGTTGTTAGGCTACGTCCGCATGCACGACCAAGGCGCGCGTAACCGGTGATACCAAGATGACCAATGACGGGCTCGGCAGCAAACTCGTCCCCAACAAAGAGGCGATCACCGGAGGTTGGTCTTCGGGTGTGGATCTGATCTCCTCTATCGTGGCCGGACTACTCATCGGTCTGGGGGTCGACTGGCTCTTTGGCACACAACCGGTGTTTGCGATCATCTTTGGTTTGGCCGGTTTTGCCAGCGGGTCGATGAAGCTATGGAAGTATTCGGAGATTCTCGGAGCACCAGGCGGAGGCAAGACGGCGTGGCCGATGAACCGTACAGTGACGCTGCTACGAGGTATGCGGCTGCTCCCGGGGCACCCAACATCGAGATCAAGATCGGGCTAGCGACTTCCCGACGAGCTCTGCTGGTGGCTCCTGTTCTCATTGCCGTCTTCGGGGTGTTCCGCGGTGGTCTTGGAGCCGTGTCAGCGGCGATCGGGGTTGCGATCGTTGTCGTGAATTTCCTGTTGGCGGGGTTTGTAATGTCAAAGGCTGCGTCGGTGTCCCTGAGCCTCTATCATGCGGCTGCCTTATTCGGGTTCCTTCTCCGTTTGATTCTCATCACCGTGGTGATGATCGGCGTCGGGCAGATGATGGATATAGACCGATTGGCAATGGGAGTCGCCGCGATTGTGAGCTATCTCGTGTTGCTGTCGTGGGAAGCGGTGGCCCTGTCACGAGGCGATGAAAAGGAGTTGGAGTGGAGTTGATCTTCGCGTCTGCCGGGTGCAATACCGCGGACGAGATCATTTGTGTGCCGGAAAGCGTAAACGAGCTCTTCGAGAACCCGTTCTGGCATGGGGAATCAACCGCACAATGGTCCTTACGGTTCTTGCTGCGCTGATCGTGATCGGTCTTCTCTATTTCGGCATCGTGCGCCACAAGCAACAGGCTCGTGCCCACCAAGTTCGGTGCGGCGATAGAAGCGCTTGTGGCGTTTGTGAGAGACGAAATAGCCATCGGCATCATCGGACCGGAGCACGGGCTGAAGTACTTCCCGTGGCTGCTTTCGATGTTCATGTTTGTTCTGGTCGGCAACCTGTTCGAGGTGACACCGTTTGTGAGCTTCCCGATCACTTCTCGCATGTGGGTGGTCCCTGCGACGCTGGCGATACTCTCCTGGTTCATCTTCGTCATCTCGGGTTTCAAGGAGCAAGGGCTCGGTTACCTCAAGGAGATCGCCTGGCCCTCGATGGTGCCGATGGCTATGCGACCTCTCGTCGGGCTGATCGAACTGGTTTCGACCTTCCTCGTCCGTCCCTTCAGCCTTGCAGTCCGGCTCTTCGCCAACATGGTTGCCGGTCACCTCATGCTGACTCTGCTGCTGGTTTCGGGCTTCATCTTCATCACGGGCCAGGGAGGGATTGCAAAAGTCCCGGTCGGCGCCGGCTGGCTGATCATCGGCCTCGCCATCTACGCGTTCGAGATTCTCGTTGCGGTTCTGCAGGCATACATCTTCACGTTGCTCTCCGCGGTCTATGTGCAAACAGCCGTGCATCCCGAGCACTGAGTTCTATTTCATATCGTCCGACATAGGAAGGAAGAACGGAAATGGCAGCACTCCTTGCAGTGCAACTGGTGGCCCAGGCGGCCACCGGCTTGACTGGTCAGCTGAGTGGCTCACTGAATATCATCGGGTATGGTCTTGCCGCAATCGGCCCTGGCATCGGCATCGGCATCGTCGCCGGCAATGCCGTGCAGGCCATGGCCAGGCAGCCCGAGGCGGCAGGCATGGTGCGAACAACGATGTTCCTTGGCATCGCCTTTACCGAAGCGCTTGCCCTGATCGGGTTCGTACTGTTCTTCATCGCCTAAGGAGCTTCACGTGATTCTGTCATTATCGCTGCTCCTTGCTGCCGAAGGAGCCGCTGAGCCCTCAGGAATCGACCTGCTGCTCCCGCGCGACGTGAACGAGATCATCGTCGGGGTTCTTGCCTTCGTCATCGTCTTCGGGTTCATCTGGAGGGTGGCGGCACCAGCCCTCAACGAGTATGCTCGAGAATCGGCAAAAGGCGATCAAGGCACACCTCGAGGCCGCCGAGGCCGAGAAGTCTGAGGCCGCGGCGCTCAAGGCCGACTACGAGAAATCAATCGCCAATGCCCGTGCAGGAGGCCAACAAGATCGTCGAGGATGCTCGGCAGGCCGGTGAGTCGGCACGAGCGGACATCGTGGCAAGGGCCGAGGGTGAAGCCGCCGCCATCAAGACCAGGGCCGGTGCAGAGCTCGAGTCCGAGAAGCAACGTGCCGTGACAGCCATGCGCCGTGAGGTTGCAGGCCTGTCTCTGGACGTGGCCGAGAAGTTGGTCGGTCGGAACCTCGATCGTGCCTCCCAGCAGGCGCTGGTCGATCAGTTCATCGACGAGCTGGGCAGCAAGGGCTGATCATGGTTACCAGCCACATTGATGGGTACGCCCGTGCGATGCTCGACATCGTCGAAGCTGAGGGTGACGCGGATCGTCTGTCGGACGAGCTGTTCAGCGTCGCCAGCAGAGTTCGGCGAGTCTGAGGAGCTGGTGGGCGCTCTCGGCGACCGGCTGATCCCTTTCGAGAGGAAGCAGTCGATCATCTCCGACCTGATAGGCAAGCGGGCGTCAGAGGTGACCGTGTCACTCGTGAACATGCTCGTCGGAGTCGGCAAGATCGAGGACCTGCCTGCGATCGCGAAGCGGATGTTGGAGCTCGCAGCTGAAGCCGAGGGTGAGGTGGTCGCCGATGTCACCAGCGCGATCGAGCTGGATGCTGCGACCCAGGAGCGGCTCGCGGCGACGCTGTCGGAGGTGACCGGCAAGAGGGTGAAGCTGCATGTGACTGTTGACCCTTCGGTGGTTGGTGGGCTGGTGGCCCAGGTTGAAGACACATTGTTTGATGGGTCGGTGCGGAGCCGACTCCAAGATTTACGAGAGGCATGGGCATAGCGAATGGCTGATCTAACCCTGACTCCCGAAAACATCACCGGAGCACTCCGGCGCAACCTCGAAGGATGGTCTCCATCCATCGAGGCCGAGACAGTCGGCTACGTAGATTCAGTCGGTGACGGTGTTGCCCGGGTTGTGGGTCTTCCCCACGTAATGACATCCGAGTTGTTGGAATTCCCCGGCGGTCTCACCGGCGTGGCCCTCAACCTCGACGAGGACTCCATCGGCTGCGTCATCATGGGTGAGGCATCCCGGATCGAAGAGGGCGATGAAGTTCGCTCAACCGGTCGGGTGCTTTCGGTGCCCGTTGGTGACGGGCTGCTGGGACGGGTCATCGACCCGCTTGGCAATCCGATCGACGGGAAGGGCCCGGTCGAGTACACCGAGACCCGGCTTCTCGAGACGCAGGCGCCTTCGGTGGTCGAGCGCCAACCGGTGAAGGAACCGCTACAGACCGGCATCAAGGCCATCGACTCGATGACGCCGATCGGCCGGGGTCAGCGCCAGCTGATCATCGGCGACCGCCAGACCGGCAAGACGGCGATCGTGATCGACACGATCATCAATCAGAAGGGTCTCGGCGTTAAGTGCATCTACGTCGCCATCGGCCAGAAGGCCTCAACGATCGCAGAGGTTGCCGATGCGCTCGAACAGGCCGGAGCGATGGAGTACACAGTCGATCGTTGCCGCTCCTGCTTCGACCGCGGCAGCTCTTCAGATGTACGCCCCGTACTCCGGGTCGGCAATCGGCCAGTACTGGATGTACAACGGTGAGCATGCGCTCGTGATCTTCGACGATCTTTCCAAACAGGCGGTTGCGTACCGCGAGATCTCACTGCTGCTGCGCCGCCCTCCCGGCCGTGAGGCGTATCCCGGCGACGTTTTCTACTTGCACAGCCGGCTTCTCGAGAGGTGTGCCAAGCTGAGCGACGAGCTCGGAGGCGGCTCCTTCACCGGCCTCCCGATCATCGAGACCAAGGCAAACGACGTCTCGGCGTACATCCCGACCAACGTCATCTCGATCACCGACGGCCAGATCTTCCTCGAGTCCGATCTGTTCTACTCGGGTATCCGGCCGGCGATCAATGCCGGTATCTCGGTATCCCGGGTGGGCGGTGCTGCGCAGGTGAAGGCGATGCGGAAGGTGGCAGGCCCGTTACGTCTCAACCTCGCCCAGTTCCGTGAGCTGGAAGCGTTCGCCGAGTTCGGGTCGGAGCTCGACGCTGCATCACTGGCTCAGCTCGAACGTGGCGCCCGGGTGGTCGAGGTCCTCAAACAGGGCCAGTTCGCACCGATGCCGGTTCAGGAACAGGTGGTCTCGATCTTTGCCGTCACCGAAGGTCACATGGACGATGTGCCGCTCGAGGGGATCCGGAAGTTCGAAGCCGGCCTTCTCGAGTTCGTCAGGACGCGATACTCCGGTCTGCTCAACGAGATCAGGGACACCGGTGAGCTTCCCGCGGACGGGCTCGATTTCTGCAATCAACGCCTACAAGGCTTCCAGGGAGGGCTAGTGGCTTCCGCCGAAGTACGGCAGATTCGACGGCGCATCAAGAGCGTCGAGTCGACGATGAAGATCACGCGGGCAATGGAGCTCATTGCCACCTCGCGGATCGCCAAGGCCCGGGTCCGGGTTACCGAGAACCAGCCGTACACCGAGAAGATGAACGATGTGATCCGCAACCTCGGTGCCGGATCGGGTGCGGTGAGCCATGCGCTGCTCGAGCGGCGTGAGCTGAAGACGGCCGGTGTGGTTGTCGTCACTTCGGACCGCGGCCTTGCCGGTGGCTACAACTCGGGCATCATCCGGATGGCGGAACACCGGGTGCACGAGCTTCGCGATGAACAGGGTATCGACGTTCGCCTCTATGTCGTCGGGGAGAAGGCCAGGTCGTACTTTGCATACCGCAAGTTCGGAATCGAGCACACCTGGCTCGGTGTCACCGATCGGCCCGTCTACGCCGACGCCAGGGCAATCGGCAACACACTGCTCGAGGACTACGCGAGCGAGCGGGTCGACTCCGTCGAGGTGTTCACAACACGCTATGTTTCGGCACTGACCCAGAAGCCGGTGCAATGGCCGGTGCTTCCGATCGAGCCGCCCGAAGTCGAAGAGGGCAGCGGCCCATCGGTGGCGTACACATTCGAGCCGTCGGCGGAGGACATTCTGGCGAGGTTGCTGCCCCGCTATCTGGAGGGGACCATCTTCGGCATCCTTATCGAGGCGTCCGCCTCCGAGCATGCGGCCCGCCGGAGAGCCATGAAGGCGGCAACCGAGAACGCCGAAGAGCTCGTTCGTCTCCTGACACGTGCGGCGAACTCGGCTCGGCAGGCCGAGATCACAACGGAGATATCTGAAATCGTCGGCGGCGCCGAAGCGCTGGCCAACGGATAGGCAAAGGACGGAGAGACATTGACCACAACCACCGCACTCCCAACCGGGCGGATCGTCAAGGTGGCCGGACCGGTCGTCGATGTGGAGTTTCCGAATGACGCGCTGCCGGAGATCCTCTATGCCCTCGAAGTCGACTTCGAAATCGCCGGCGAGTCAAAGACCGTCAAGTTCGAGGTAGCGCAGCACATCGGGCACAACACCGTGCGTGCGATTGCTCTCGCTCCGACCGACGGTCTGGTTCGTGGCGCAGCGGTACGCAATACCGGTGCCGAGATCCTCGTGCCGGTTGGAGACCAGACCCTCGGCCACATTTTCAACATGTGGGGCGACGCCCTCGATGCTCCTGACATGGAGTTCACAGGAGACTGGTGGCCAATTCACCGTGATGCTCCCGCATTCGAGGATGTGGAGCCACAGAAGAAGGTCTTCGAGACGGGCATCAAGGTTCTCGACCTCATCTGCCCATATCTGGAAGGCGGGAAGATCGGCCTGTTCGGCGGTGCCGGTGTCGGTAAGACGGTGCTCATCCAGGAGATGATCAGCCGTGTTGCCGAGCAGCACGGTGGTGTGTCGGTGTTCGCCGGGGTTGGAGAGCGGACCCGTGAGGGCAACGACCTCTTCCTCGAGATGAAAGAGTCGGGCGTGCTCGAGAAGGCAGCACTCGTCTTCGGCCAGATGGACGAGCCTCCCGGTGTCCGGCTCCGGGTTGCCCTATCGGCGTTGACGATGGCTGAGTATTTCCGTGACGTACAGCGCCAGGATGTGCTGTTGTTCATCGACAACATCTTCCGTTTCACCCAGGCCGGTTCCGAGGTTTCGACCCTGCTCGGTCGTATGCCGTCTGCCGTCGGCTATCAGCCGACTCTTGCCGGTGAGATGGGTGTGCTCCAGGAACGGATCACCTCGCTGCGGGGACGTTCCATCACTTCGCTCCAGGCGATCTACGTGCCGGCGGACGACATCACCGACCCGGCACCGCACACTGCGTTTGCTCACCTCGACGCAACCACGGTGCTCTCCCGCCCATTGACCGCACTCGGTATCTACCCGGCGGTGAATCCGCTCGACTCGGGCAGCCGGGCGCTCGACCCCCAGGTCGTCGGTGAAGAGCATTACGGCGTTGCAACCGAAGTCCAGCAGATACTCCAGCGGTATCAGGACCTTCAGGACATCATCGCCATCCTCGGTATCGATGAGCTGTCCGAAGAGGACAAGCTGATTGTGGCCAGGGCCCGCCGCATCCAGAGGTTCCTCGCACAGCCGATGTTCGTTGCTGAGGCGTTCACCGGGCAGCCCGGTGTGAATACGCCGCTTGCGGAAACCATCGAGTCATTCAAGATGCTGGTCAACGGCGAGCTCGATCACCTGCCGGAGCAGGCCTTCTACATGGTCGGCGGCGCCGAGGACGCGATGCGCAAGGCCAAGGAGATGGAGTCGCAGTAATGGCCGGCAAACTGTTCCACGTCGATGTTGTCACACCCGAGGCAGTGATCTGGTCGGGTGCCGCCCAGATGATCTCGACGAGGACAACCGAAGGGGAGATCGGCATCCTTGCCGATCACGAGGCGACCATGGCGGCGCTCGCCAGCGGACCTGTTGTGATCACCGATGCCGATGGTGGGGTAACGGCGATCGGTATTTACGGCGGCTTTCTCCAGATCTACTCCAACACCGTGACCTTGCTCACAGACCGCGCCGAGAAGACCGAGGGTGGCCGTGACGAGGCGTTGCGGTTGGCCGAGGAGTTCAAGGCATCGGAGGAACGCGCCATGGAGGAAGCGGACGCGGCCGCAGACTGAGCGCGTACCGTTTAGTCCAGTGATCAGCCGAGAGATTCGGCGAAGTCATCCACCTGGGTAGGCAGGCCGCGGGCGATTGCCTGGGAGACGATGGGGAAGAACACCGTTGACAACGGTCCCCGTGTGCTCACCTCGAGTGTGACCGTGACCACCGTCGTGTCGTTTCCATTTGGCGTGAGCACGGTGGAGAGGCTTCCGACCACCTCCCGGGCATCAAGATCGAGGACCATCCTGCGGAGCGGGTCGGCGACCGTTACCGACGCTGTGCCCGGGTAACGCCTCGACGCCACGGTTGTCGCCCATCGGAACGACTCGAGATTGCCCTCGTCATCGCTCTCGGCGCTGGTTACTTCTTCGACAGGGCCGATGTTCGCCCAGGTCTCCGCTTCCTGCAGCTTCAGCCAGACGGCCTCCGGGGTCGCAGTGGCGACGGCTTGATGGGTGAAGGTGGCTCGCGGCATGTCGGGACAATAGCCCGCCGGGTCTGAAGAACGGCGTCAGAACCGGTATCCTCTCTCGGAATGCGCAGAAGGTTTCTTCTCTCAGTCCTACTCTCGGATATTCTCGCTCTCGCCCTTGCCATGGTGCTTGCGTCATATTTGACGTTTGGTGAGCTGTTCCCATGGCAGGGCACCCGGCCGTCACAGAACATCTGGCCGATGCTGGCGATGCTCGTTGGAGGCGCGGTCGTTAGCTCGTATACGAGCCTCCGAATGTGGGCACGGGGCGCACCGCGGCCCTCGTACGGCCGTGCTCTAGCCATCGTCGCCGTCAGTGCCTCGTTCACCGCGGTCGGGATCGTCCTGGTGCGGCCCTATTGGTCGCGGCCGTATTTCGCCGCGGTGATCGGGATCTGGGTGGCGGGAGCCCTGGTGCATCGGTATCTGCGCCGCCTGCGGCCGTGGGCGGAGGATCTGATCGTCGTCACCGGTGAGAAGGCGCTGGTGGAAGACCTTCGCAACGCCGAGCACACCAACGTCATCGATGTCTATGACCCGGCAGGCGAGCCACCTGCTGAGCTTCCCGAAGCCGTTGCCCTTGTCGTCGATCTCCGGCCCGTCATGTCGGATCGGATGGCGCAGTTTGTGTCTTCGTGGACTCTCGCCGGATACCCGGTCCGAGCGCTTTCGACGGTCTACGAGGAGTACACCGGCCGTTTGCCGATGGTCCATCTTGCAGAGGGCTGGGAGCTATCGGCTCCGGTCCTGCGCAATGAGTATGCGAACTTCAAACGGGCGATCGACATCACGCTTGTGGCCCTCACCTCTCCGTTGTGGGTGCTGCTGGCCGCGGCGATCTGGGTGGCGGTGAGGATTGACTCGAGCGGCCCCGCCATCTATCGGCAAGAGCGCATCGGCCGCGAGGGCAATGTCTTCACCCTCTACAAATTTCGCACGATGGTTCTCGACGCCGAGAAGGACGGCCCACAGTTCACGAGCCGGAATGATTCCAGGCTCACCGGCATGGGCAAGTTTCTGCGACGCTTCCGGGCCGATGAGATTCCCCAGCTCGTCAACGTACTCAAGGGTGATCTGAGCCTGGTTGGCCCGAGGCCGGAGCGACCGGTGTTCACCGAGCAGTTCGAGCGGACAATCCCGTTCTACGGCTATCGCCATCTGGTCCGTCCCGGGGTGACCGGTTGGGCGCAGGTCAATTTCGGATATGCCGATGGTGAGTACGAGACCGTCGAGAAACTCACCTACGACCTGTATTACGTCAAGCACATGTCACCATGGCTTGATCTGTTGATACTCGGGCAGTCCATGTGGACCGTCCTGTCCGGGTTTGGTGCCCAATAGGCGGGTGATCAGCCCGTATCGCAGGTCACAGATGAGGCTCGCGGCTGTGAGACGCGGGGGCCGGGTAACCAGAACCAGCGGTTGCGGTCGTACCACTCGACGGTCTGAGCGAGGGCGAGATCGATGGGTGTCTCCAACACCTGGCCCATGCTGATCCTCTCCGCCAATGTGGTATCCGGCCACGGGGCCCGGTTATCGAGCGAGGCATCGTATCGAGGGTCAGCGACTATCTGGTCCGGCAGCAGGGCATCGAGCAGCCGGACCAGCTCATGCATCGTGGCGGGTCGGTACCCGGGTGTGTTGATGATCTGTGGGAACGTGACGGCGTCGTGAGCGCTGACTAGACGGATCATCCACTCGGCCGCATCCGGCATGTAACCGAGCATGAAGACGGGGTCTCCATCATCGATTGGTAGCGGTAGCCCGTGCAGGGCCGTAATGATGAACCGGGGGATCAGCATCGAATCGGCCTGACCTTCGCCGAACATCAAAGGAAGCCGGACGACACAGCCGGTGACCGTGCCGGTTCTGATAGCCGCTGTCAGCAGGTCGGTGGCCATCAGCTTGCTGGTTGCGTAGGGAGAAGTCGGCTCAGCGTTGAGTTTCTCATGCCATGGTCCGGGAACGAGACCGTATTCGTCTTGTGATCCCACCCAGAGCAGGAATGGCCGTTGCTCGGGCGCAAGCGCGGTGCAGGCGTCGACGGTGGCTCGAGCGGCTTGGTAGTTGACCTCGCAGCCGGCGAACCAACCAGGGGAGGCCGGGGCCGTCGGGATCCTGTCAACTGCGCCGATGACGACATCAGGGCCGTAGCGCTCGAGTACGGTGAGGATCTGCTCGGGGTCGGAGACGTCACCAGAGACGGTTGGGATCTGCGTTGTGTTCAGCGAACGCAAGAACCGATTGTCGGTATCGACATCGCGGCGAGAATCCGAGAACGTGCATGCCTGTGCCGTGTGCCGCATTGATCAGATGCGATCCGATGAAGCCGTGCTGATCCAATATGAGCAGCTTGAGTACGTCGGCTGATGCACTGCTCATCTTTGTGTGGCCCTTTGTGCCTTCGTCGTGTCCGGGACGAAGAGTAATGGGCCTGCTGTGACTAAATGGAATGGGCCCGGATTACCCGGGCCCATTCGAATTTCGGTGCCCCTTAGGGGAGCAGGCTCTCCGCCCTGTGGAGGAATGCGGCCATCTGACCGCGGGTCACATTGTCGTTGGGGCAGAAATGGGTGTTGCCCTGGCTGGGGTTGCAGCCCTTGGTGATCCCGGCGGTGGCCAGGATGTCGATGTTGTGCTCGAACACCGACGAGTTGTCGTCCGTGAAGAGGTTGCCGCCGCCGTCGTCGGTCAAGCCGAGGGCCCTGACCATGAATGCTGCCATCTGGCCACGCGTGACGTTGTCGTTGGGGCAGTACTTGTCATTGGCCGGCGGGTTGCAGCCCTTTGTGATGCCCGCGGTGGCGAGAATGTCGATGTTGTTCTCGAAGATGTTCCCGTTGGTGTCGGTGAACAGACCGCCGCCGCCATCGTCGCTGAGACCGAGGAACCGCACCAGGAACGCTGCCATCTGCCCACGAGTCACGTTGGCGGTCGGGCAGTACTCGTCGTTTGCGGGTGGATTGCAGCCCTTGGTGATGCCTTCCTCGGCCAGCCAGATGATGTCCGAAGTGAATACGTTGCCTCCGATATCACCGAGGACGGTGAACGGGATGAAGAACTGGGTGGTAGGGCTGACGTCATCGTGGATCTGGGCCCAGATGAAGTAGCTGCCCCCATGGTCCGGCGTGAATGTGAATGTCGACTTCGTGCCCTGGACGCCGGGCAAGACGCTGTTGCCCTCGAGCACCTGCCACAGGTAGACGACCGTGCCGGTACCGCTGGCGTTCTCGATGGCACGGAACGTCGAGCCCGCACCAGGTGCGCCGACTGACGGACCGTCGATGGTCACCTGGAGTGCGTCAGAGTTGGTGACGCTCACACTCACCGTAGCGACCGTCGAGGCCGTTGAATGGCAGTGTCGGCCGAGGTTGTGCTGTGTGCGATGATGTGTGTCTCGGTGGCTTCAGCCACACCGTCGGCGACACCGGTCACGGAGACGGTCTGGGCTGTGCTCCAGTTGTTGGTTGTGAAGATCAAGCTGGTTGGGGCTGACGCCCAGCTCAGTGTTGTCATAGGTGAAGCTCACCGTCACGTCCGACGTCGGGCGGGCAGTCAGCTTGACGGTGTAGGTGTCGGCAGCGCCACCTTCGGTCACTGCCGGTGGTGCCGCCGGACTGTGCGATGGTGACCCCGGCGGTGTCGTCGTCGGTGATGGTCACGGACTCCATGCCCGTGACGCCGATGTAGCCGCCGCCCGCCGGCGGACAGTGTGATGACCCCGTTGAGGTTGCCGTCGGCGTAGTCGTCGTTGACGCCGGTGACGGTAACGATCTGATCATCCATGTAGTTGCCCGGTTGTGAAGGTCAGCTGGGTCCTGTTGATGTTGAACTCGTCACCCAGCGATGTCTTCGCCAGGGTCACCGTGACGGTGGCGGTCGGGCAGCTTGGTCAGATGGACGGCGAAGGTGTCGGTCCCACCGTTCTCGGCGACAACCGGTGCTGCTGTCGGTCGAGATGTCACGACAATGTTGCGCGACTCGTCGTCGATGATCGTGATCAGGTGTGTGCGTGGTCGCGGATCCGACTGCGTTGCGGCCCGTGGTGTCATCCAGCCGAAGGTCGATTGTCTCGCTGGATCCACGGATGCCGTCGTCGTTGATATTGACTGTCTGCCGTGTTGGTGTTGCCGCTGCCCGGCGTCGAACGTGACTGTGTCTGCTCGGCGAACGTATAGTCGCCGCACCGCCGCTGCTGGCGGATCCGTTGCCCGTCGGTCATAGGCATGACTGTCACCGCTCGAGCGAGGGTGGCGCCCCTGGGATGGTCAGCGACACCGAAGCGTTGTGGATCTCCCGCCGTCTTCCTGGGCGTTCGAGCTCGGGTTGTAGGAAGTTGCGGTGTCGGGGTCGTTGTCGTGTGATGTGGGCGGTCAGGCCGGATGCCGTCGCCGATGGTGGCGTTCGTGGCGAGGACAGGGTTAGGTTGATCGTCTCAGTCGAGCTCGTAGAAGTTGTCGCCGGGATGGGTACGACGATGGTGTCGGTTGTGGCGCCGGTGTGCGATAGAGATCGAGGCCCTGCGCCGTGGTGTAGTCGGACCCGCTAGTTGGCGGTGCCGTCGGAGGTAGCCGAGTTGGCAGTGACCGTCTGCGAGGTTGCCACCGGTGCGTGTGACGGTCAGCGTGGCGTTGCCATGTCACTCTCATCGACGGTGATGTCGTTAGGTGAAGGCGACGGTTGCAGCGTCGTTGTCGTTGATGGTTCCGGTGCCGCTGGGTCGGCTGAGTGGTGGCGTTCGCGGCGTTCGAGATAGTCAGTTGAAGGTCTCGTTTGCCTCGTCGAGGGTGTCGTCGGTGATGGGGACGTAGACGGTTGTTTAGGTACTCGCCGGCGGTGATAGTCCCCGTTGCCGCCGGTTGATTGTAGTCGGTTCACCAGCGGTGGCCGTGCCGTCGGCGAGTGGTGTAGTCGAAGGTGATCGTCTGGGTACAGGACGGGTTGGAGGCGGTGAAACGAAGTCGAGTGTTCCGGCATTCTCGTTCGTCAGTGGGGCACTCACCGAAAGACGTCGGCTTGGCCTCATCGTCGTTGATGGTTCCGGTGCCTGGGTCCGGCTGGGTCGGTGGCGTTGCCGGAGGTTACGGTGACGGTCAGTTGGAAGGTCTCGTTCGGCTCATCGATGGTGTCGTCGACGATGGGGACGTTGACTGTTGTCGAGGTCCCGCCCGCGCGGCGATAGTTCCCGTTCCGCCGAGTTGAGTGTGTAGTCGGTTCCACCGCCGGTGGCCGAGCCGCTTGCTCGACGTGGTGTATGAAGAGATCGGATGACACTGGGTATCGCTGCCGGTTGGATACGGTGAAACCATGTTGCCGTTCGGTCCTGTCAGTTGAGGCGTTCCCAATCGTCAACGTCGGTCCTGTCTCGTCATCGTTGATGGTTCCGGTGGCGGTTGCGGCCGGGCTGTTGGCGTTCCCGGACGTTGCCGATGAAGTCAGTTGGAAGGACTCGTCTGCCCTCGTAGAGGCTGTCTTGATGATGGGGACGTTGAAGGTGCGTTGTCGGTCCCGCCGGCGGTGATAGTCCCCGTTCCGCCGGTGAGTGTAGTCGGTATCCAGCCACCGGTGGCGGTGCCGTCGCCGAGGTGGTGTAGTCGAAGTTGATGTCATGCTGGGTAGCCGCTACCGGGTTGGAGACGGTGAAACATGTTGCCGTACTGTTCTGTCGGTGAGGCGGTCGCCGAACAGTCAGATCGTCGGCTTGGTCTCGTCGTCGTTGATGGTGATCGTGTGCGTGCAGGTCTCCGCCGTCGCGCGTTACCTGGAGGATTTGCGAGGCCGAGGACGATGGTCTCGCCTGGTCTCGTAGACGGTGTCGTCGGTGATCGTGACCGTGACATTCTTTGTGGATGGCGCATCGTTCGCAGCCCAACTCAAAATGGTTGGGGAGGTGAACGCGAAGTCACTGCCATTCATCGCGGTGCTCGAGCCGGCCAGTTGGACTTCGAATGGAGGTGTCTCGAGAGCAGATTCGCTCGCGTTGCTGCGAGCGTCACGCCGGTACGAGGATGGACGTCCCGCGTCCTCGGCGACGGTAGTCTGTCGAGCCCGCAAACGTGAAGGTCTCGTTCGGTCGGCCCTGCGCCACGGGCGCGTGCGCACCGACCGCGATCAGGGACGCCACCAGCGACAGTGCACGCCAGTAGCACCAATCGCCGGTTGTTCAGTGATACGTGAAATGCGCTCATCTGTCTGCTTCTCCTCCGGATAGACCCCTACCGCAGCTGTGGCGCACACAGGCTAGCGGCGAGCCGTTTATTGGTCACCCGGTACTTGCCCGATGCAGGAATGCTGCCATCTGCTCTCTGGTTACTGATTGACATGGACAAAACATCAGTGTTGGCGGGCGGGTTGCACCCTTTGGTGATCCCGGCTGCAGCCAGTTTTGCAATGTCTGCCTCGAAAACCGAATTGTCGTCGTCAGTGAAGGTGTTGCCTCCGCCGTCATCGGTCAGGTGGTACGCCCGCACCAGGAATGCCGCCATCTGCTCTCTGGTGACACGGTTGTTCGGGCAGAACATCGTGTTGTCGGGCGGGTTGCACCCTCTGGTGATCCCCGCCGCAGCCAGCTTGGCAATGTCGCCTTCGAACAGCGATCCGTCATCATCGACAAAGCTATTGCCCCCGCCATTGTCGGTGAGCCCGAGAGCTCGCACCAGGAATGCTGCCATTTCGCCCCTCGTGTACCGTGGCGGTCAGGGCAGAAGCGGTTGTTGGTACGGCGGATTGCAGCCCTTGGTGATCTCGGCATCGGCGAGCCACACGATGTCGTCGATGAAATGGGCTGCCACCATATCACGAAGGGCAGCCCGGCGGCGGGGTCGGTGACGGCGACCACGAAGCCGTCGCCGTCTCGGCCGATCACATCGATCACGATGCCTTCGAGGGTGATGCTCTCGCCGACCTGGAGGACGATGTCCCACCCGTTCGGGCTGGGGGGCTCTTGTATTGGTCACGGAAGATGCCGGGGCACAAACCGTTGAACCCGCCGGTCGTCACAATCATGGTCGATCTTGTACACCTCGACGCCTTCCCATTGCTGCGGGATCGGGTCATATGTGCTGGAGGTGCGCGCCCCGAGAGAGTAGAAGACGCCTTGTCTGTGGCGTCGGGACGACGAGCATCTGGGTTCCCGTCCCTGTCAAATGGTTGCAGCGATATCTGCTGGGAAGCGCCTCCTGCGATGATAACGTCGCCAGGCTCGATCCAGCCTGCCTGGTAGCGGTTGAACGCCGCCGTCCCATACGGCCGGGGCTCGGTGTAGCCCCCGGTGGTCAGATTGCCGCTCATCAGGTCCATCGGGTTGTCGTAGTCGTCACCCTGGCCCGAATTCGAGTGGGGCCAATGGATGGTGTGGCCGATTTCGTGGGTGGCGACCGATCCGAAACTCGGACAAGTGCATAGGCGCCCACAACCGCGAATCGCCCGCTCTCGGGGAACTTGTCATCGATCCAAGGGCAGTCGAATCTGATGCCAGAGCACACCAGGCCTGGAGACGCATAGCCGCCACCCGTCACCGAGTCGATGACGATCAGCCCTTCGGGGTTGCCGATGGGGGGATGTCCCCGTACTCCAGATCATCGATGCAGTAGGGGTTGGTACTGGTGCCACCCGGCGAGTAGGTGATTGCGTAGCGTCCACCGGACATGGCGTCGAAATAGTCGACGGTTGCCGCCTCGAGATCGGCGATTGCCTGGCCCATGCTGTAGCCGGTGTCTCCACACAGCCATACTTCCCAGTGGTCGGTATCTAGCGAGTAGCGCTGCACAAAAGGGAGCTTGGGGACCAGACCCAGCGGGTCGCCGTCGAGGACACCGGCGGTACTGTCGACCTGGACACCGTCTGGTGCGGCGACGACCCCGGCTTCCCAGTCGTTGTCGGGGAGAAGACGGTCGGTGTTGGCGGCGCTTGCCGGGGGGAGAGGGGATCGCGGTTGCAGGCAAAACGAGAAGCAGAGATGCTGCAAGTCGCTTCCACCGACGCATCACGACGTCCTTTCCAATCAGGGACGCCTTCCAAGAACGCTACCCCCCAGAAACATAAAACCATAGCGAACTCGGGCAGATAAGAACAGACGGCGATTTCTATACTCGCCGGGTGTTTCTCAGCAAAGGCCCGCCGGGTTTTCGTCGTTCTGCTCAACTACCGGAACCCGGCAGACACGCTGCGTTGCATGGCATCGCTGCGATCCAGCACCAGCCGCGATCATCCATCCGGTCGTTGTCGACAACGCATCCGGCAATGGCGACGCCCGGCAACTGTCTGCCGCACTCGGACCGGCCGTGCCCGTGCTCGAAACTGGGGAGAATCTCGGCTACGCCGGTGGCAACAACGTCGGGATCCGGTATGCGTTGGAACGGGACGCCGAATTCATCTGGATCCTCAACCCCGACACCGAGGTCGAACCGGACACGTTGCGGGGTCTGCTAACGACGATGACGCTCCGGCCCGACGCCGGGTTTGCCGGCTCGCTGAACCTCTTTGGCGATTCGGAGCCTCCGATCATCCAGTTTGCCGGGGGCCACATCGACTGGGACGGCGGCGCAGTTGCCGAGAGCATCGGCCGGGGCAAGCCACTGTCCTCGACGCCGCAGCGAGACCCCTATGAGGTGGATTATGTGGCGGGGACGAGCATGCTGGTCCGACGTGCCGTTTTCTCCGATGTCGGGTTGCTGCCAGAGCACTACTTCCTCTATTTCGAGGAGACCGATTTCCAGGTGACCGCTGCGACTCAGCACAGCTGGAAGAGCGTCATCAATCCGCTGGCGAGGGTCTGGCACTTCCAGGCATCTGCCACACACCTCCCTGCGCCGTATTACACCTACTACTACATCCGGGGGCGGATCCTGTTCGCCCACAAGTTCACCGATTGCAGCGACGAGAGGATCGTCGCCGGGCTCAACGGGTTCATCGAGGGCTGGCGTGCCCGGGTCTCCGAGCGTGCCCCGGAATGGCTCGATACCTACAACCAGCTGGTGTCCTGGGCCCTCGACGATGGGAAGGCCGGAGTGACCGGACCGAGAGCAAACGTTGACGCTATGGGCAGGCCCGGTGAGTGAGATGGCCGACTACGAATACAGCTTCGACCCGGACGAGCAGAACAACACCGCGGCAAGCGTCTACCGACTGGTGCGTTCCGGCGGTCCTCGCGTTCTCGACCTGGGCTCCGGGCCCGGGATGGTGGCGCCTCCTACCTCGCAACACACGATGCCAAGGAGGTGACATGTGTTGACACTCGCCCGAGGCGCTGGCGGCAGCCGGGGAACGGGGTGTGGGGCGGGGTCGCCGCCGATCTCGCCGACCCGGGTTGGGCAGAAGCGGTGGCAGGGGAGAGCTTCGACGTCATCGTCATGGCCGACGTGCTGGAACATCTCGTCGAACCCCGGGCTGTCGCTGCTGGCGACGATCGATGAGCGAGGCTTGCTCGCCGACAGACGGCTATCTCGTCATCTCGATCCCGAACGCCGGCCCACGAAGCAGTGCTGGCCGAGCTGATCAACGGCCGATTCACCTACCAGGACACCGGGCTGCTGGACTCCACCCATCTTGCGGTTCTTCACCCTGGCCAGTCTCCGGGAGTTGCTGGAGCGGTCCGGGTTCTGTCATCACCCGGATCGAGCGGACCCGCCGCACCGCCGAACAGACTTCGCTTGCCATCCACGACGTGGCGTTGCCCGCGGAGCTGCGAGACCGGATGCTGGAGGCTTCACCCGAAGCGCAGACGTACCAGTTCATAGTCAGGGCGGAGCCCGCCGATGCCGCCGGTGCCATCGCCGACCTGCGGGAGCGGCTTGCACATCGCCGAGGCGCAGCTCGCCGAGCGGGCAGCGGGTTGCGGAGCGTGACACGAACGCCGAACTGGCCGATCGCGAGGGAGCTGCCGAGGCCCGGGTCACCGACCTCGAGACCGACATTGCCGGAGTGCGACGGGACCGGGCAGTCCTGGAGCAGCGGGTCGCCGAGCTGGAGCAGGCGTCTGGCGCGTGAGCAGCGGATCACGGCTACGGAGCGGAAGCGGTACGAGCAGGCACTTGCAGAGGCGAAGCGGGGTTTCTACCGATGCGCTGGAGCAGGCGCAGCGCAAGATCAAACGGCTGGAGAAGGAACTTGCCGACGTCTACAGGTCCCGTACCTGGAAGGTGGGCCGGGCCGCCTGGTCGGCTTTTCACGTGCCCGCAGGGCTGGTCAGACGGTCGAGGCCGGTACCGCAGACGACTGTCGCCGAACCGGCACCATCCACACCACGCGGTCATCCTCGGGCTAAATTGGTCGAGGACACGGCGATGCGTGCCGAATACGAGGCGGCGCTGGACAGGGCAAGTTCAGCGGTGGAGCGAAGTCATGTCGCCGTCGCCGTCTACACCGATGACCTCGATGCCGGCAGGGGCGATCTCTACACCGCCGTCGGCCTCGGCCGCTACCTCGAGCAGGTCGGGTTCGAGGTGGTCTATTTGCCCCAGGATCGCTGGTACAACATCCCCGAAGGGACCGAGATCTATGTTGCGATGCTGGAGACGGTCGATATCACCCGGCTGCCCGCGGAGCCTGACGACCGTCGCCTGGGTGCGCAACCAGACCGACGTGTGGGTCGAGCAGCCGTGGCTGGCGCTGTATGACCTGGTGCTGGCATCGTCGCAAGCATCGCTCGATGCGTTGGCCAGGGTCTATCCCGGTCCCGCCGGATTGTTGCCGATCGGGGTGGATACCGAGCTGTTCACCAGCAACGGTTCCGGGTCGGACAGGTGGGGTGTCGTCTCGACGGTGAATCAGTGGGGGAGGGAGCGTGAGGTCTTCGCCTTCTTGAAGGAGAAGGAGCCGGACTTCCCGCTCGCCCTCTACGGCCAGCAGCGGGGGATCGCCCCTCAGCTCGTGCCGTACGCCAACGGCCCCGTCTCGTTCTTTGCCTCCCGGCGCTCTACAACCAGGCGAAAATCGTGCTCGACGACTTCAACCACACCACTGCCCCCTACGGCAACGTCAATTCGCGGCTGTTCGAAGCTGCGGCATGCGGCGCACAGGTGCTCACCAACCGGTCGGTTGGGCTGGAGCCGCTCGGTCTGGGAGACGTCGGTGTGTTCTCGTCGGCCCGTCAACTGTTCTCGCTCATCGACGAGGGTTTGGGATCCGCTACCGCACAGCAGGTTACAGACACCGTCGAAGCGGTGGTCGTCGATCGGCACGGCTATCGCCGCCGGGCTGCGGAGTTTGCGGCCCATATCGACGGGTTGGGGGCGGAGGAGCTTGCAGGCGACGGCATAGTGCTCGGCTACTACCCCGACTATCGGGACAACCCGTACACCGAGATGATGTGGGCAGAGCTTCGAAGCCCGCCGCAGTGTGGCGATTCCGGTCGACAATACCCTCAACTTCACCGCGACCATCCGGGCGGCAGAGCAACGACGGGCCGTCTTCCACCTCAATTGGACTGCTCCGATCCTAGGCGATGCCACAGACGAGCACGACCGGCTGGTGCGGCATCGCCGGTTCCTCGAAGCGATCGACGAGATGCACGCCAACGGAGTGCCTTCGATCTGGACGATTCACAATGTGCTACCGCACGAATGCGCCGATCGGGAATTGGAGGCACGGCTGCGCCAGGAGATCGCCGATCGGGTCGACATCATCCACGTGATGTGTGAAGAGACGGTGGCTGCGTGTTCCGGATGGTTCGAGATTCCACCTAGCAAGGTGCGGGTGATTCCCCATCCAAGCTACATCGACGTCTATCCGAACCTGGTCGACCGGGAAACGGCGCGAGATGTGCTGGGGCTTCGGCCCGAGGATTTTGTATACCTCCACTTCGGCCAGATCCGTCCTTACAAGGGCATCGATCGTCTGCTCGGCGCCTTTGAACAGGTGTCACGAGTCGATGCGGATGCTCGGCTGTTGCTTGTTGGAAAGCCCGGCCGCTTTGAGGGCATACGCCAGATCACCGACAGTGCCCGGGCCAACCCGAAGGTAATCAGCAACTTCAATCCGGTCCCGGATGCCGACATCCAGCTGTACATGAACGCCGCCGATGTTGTGGTGCTCCCGCATCAAACTGCGCTCAACAGCGGTGCACTACTGCTCGCCTACTCGTTCGCTCGCCCCGTCGTGGCAGCGGCGACGGGTTGCCTGGCGGGCCAGATCGACGAAACCACCGGCATTCCTCTGAGCTGGAGCGACGGCCCGCTGGCACTACAAAACGCAATGATCGCCGCCAGGGAGCTCGGTCTGGAGCACGGCAAGGCCGCCTACACCATGGCCCGGGAGGCTCACTACCTGAAGATCAGCAAGCGATTCGCTGCGGTGGTCGACGAGCTAGTGGATAACTAACACCCCATAATCGTTGAATCAGAGCAAAGTTCTATATACACTAGAATAATGTAGACTTTATAGGTTCCAAGAAAGGCAAAGACATGTGGCGATTCATATCATTGATTGCGCTGTGCTGTCTGGCCGTGTCATGTGCAGACTCCGCGACTTCGGAGACCTCGACTACGACCACCACCTCATCCACGATGGCGAGTACTACGACCCCGGCGACGGTCCCTGACGAGACCACGACGACCACCGAGGAACCAACCCCGACATCGGCGCCTGTCACGGGCACTACGAGGGAAGTTGCATTCACCTCGGGGGACCTCGAGCTGGCCGGCACGCTACGCCTGCCCGCAGGAGATAACGCCCCCGGCGTCATCCTGATACATGGGAGCGGCCCGAATTCCCGTAATGAAGTGATCACCGGTCAGCTCAACATGGGCTTCGGCTTCGAGATCCCGATCTTCTCCGAACTGGGTGACGCACTGCAACAAGCCGGATTTGCGGTGCTCACCTACGACAAGCGGACATGCGGTCCATTCAACGGATGTGCCGACAACGGGTATCCGCTCCCCGGTGACGATCTGGTGATCGGTGACTTCATCGCGGACGTCGAGGCTGCGGTTGCCTTCCTGCGAGAACAGCCTGAAGTCGATCCTTCTCGTGTTTCCGTAGCCGGTCATAGCCAGGGCGCCGAATTCATCACGGTCCTGTTGCAGGACGATCCGCAACTGGCCAGCGGGGTCATGCTTGCCGGTCCCTATCGGCCTATCGATCAGATCATGGAATTCCAGTACACATCGTCCGTCGACCTGCTGGAGTCTCTCGGCATGACCGAGGATCAAGCCAAGGCCGCCCCCGGGATGGCCGATCTCGAGACCACCCTGGGAGGTCTGCAGCAGATCCGTGACGGTGGCGACCAGTCAGTTGCCGGTGTGTCGGCAGCCTTCTGGAATAGCTGGTTCGATCTTGCCGAAGCCAAACTGGCTGCGGTTCCGGATCTCACACAGCCGGTCCTCATTCTGGGTGGCGACTACGACTGGAACGTGCCACCTGTCGAGGCGGAATCGTGGGATCAGCTGTTCACCGAATCCGGGGCGCAGCACACCACCGTGGTTCTCGACTGTGTTACTCACGCACTCAACTGTGTATCGGAGACCGACATCACCGCCCTCTCCGCTGAGGATATCGGCAGCCACGTCGACGACCGAGTGATCGAAGCGCTGATCGACTTCCTATCGCAATAGCAGCGGTCGTCGACGCAGCAAAGAGTGTGCGTCAGCCCACCGAGACGATTCGGTAATCGACCTCACCGGCGAAATACATCGTCCCACCCGGGCCGACGTAGTACGCGGCACGGGAGGAGTCGGGGTTGAGCTTGGCAGTGACGTCGTTGTAGGCGACTTCGGCTGATTCGGTGCCGGCAGCGAGTTCGACGACGACGTATCTGTCCTCGGTCGATGGGGCCAGTTCCAGGTGATCGCCTGTTGTTCTGGTGCCGGTCTCAATCGGGTCGAACTCGTCGGCGAATCCTGCGACGAACTCTGCGGCCAGGTCGGGCCCTGTGATGATGTCCTGGAGGGAACGCTGCACCGAAACGTGGATGATCGTGTCCGCCGCCTCGAGGTCGTTCCACATGTGGCCGGCCGCCGGGTTTGTCTCGTGGATGAAGGACGCGTCTTGGAAGTAGGGCGCCAGCATCGGGGTGAGCGCCCAGCCGTACGAATCGTGCATCACCAGCGTATGCCCGGGAATCACAGGTTCGGTCGATGCGAAGTCAACCGACACTGCCTTGTCGTACTCGTTGCCTGTTGCCGTCAGCAGTGCTCGCTCGTTGCGAGTGTGATCTCCAGGAAGCACCACCTCCTGCTCAACCGTTTCCTCACTCGACGGCAGTCCCAGCAGCACGGTCAGGTCGCCTTCGTGGTCGACGGTGTCGACCTGCTGGACGGCCCCGGCATCCCAGCGGCTCGGTGCCAGTTGGTCGACGAGCGCCTTCGCCATGACCGCGGCACCTTCGTTGGTCCAATGTGTGTCGAGCCGGAAGTAGACAGGCAAATCGTTCGCTCGTGCCGTGCTCATCTCGTCCCAAACCGTCACGAGGTTATCCCGGCCGCTGAGCGCATCGAGCGCTGATGCGTTGTCTCTCACACATGTGACGAGATCCTCGGGAGGAACTCGGGGATGATCGTCGCCTTGTCCGGGGCGATAGCCACGATCAGGTCACGGCCGGTTGCCACCACCACCCGGTTGGCCCTTTCCATCACATCGGTGAAAGCATCGATGTCTGTGGGGGAGAGGCAAGGCCGGGTCAGCGAGTAGGTGTAGTAGAGCCACCCGTTGGTGCCGATGGTGACCTCGGGGTTGGGGTTGTCACCGAGAGCCACATCGGTCCATGCCTCGGCGGCGACCGCAGTCGGGGCGATGATCAGCGAGTCCTCCAGATACCGATCGAGTCGCGGAGTCAATTCCCGGTCGAGGATGCCCTGCACGCTGATCTCGGGAAGAGGCGTTGGCGGTCGGTTCTGGTTTGGCTCGGGCCGCAAGCCGACCGCGAACGCAACCAGCGGTACCGAGATCAGCACAATGAAGACCACGGTCAGAATTCGTGCTTCAAGGCGCTTCATTGCACCTCTCCTCGTTTGCACGGAGTGGCCGTCATTTCGTCCTCCCTTTGGGAGGAGCGGAGCGGAGCAACGCAGGAGGGTGAAGCCTTCATCAGAACTGGTAGTAGAGGAAGGGGCTGAAGGAGCCGCTGGCGACGATGATCATCACATATGGGGAGGGCCACTGCCACCTCGGCGATGCGCACCGTGTGCCCTTTGCGCCCCGCCAGCGGGTTACCAGCAGGCCACCGACGACGTTGCCTGGGAGGAGCACCGAGGCGCCCGCCGAGGGCAAGGGCGAGGAGGGCGCGGGTGTCGAGCGCATTGATGAGCGCCTGCGGGGTGATGCCGCCGGCGCTGAACATCGCCCCGAGGTAGCTGAAGGCGTGGCCAGCCGTCGGGCTGCGGAACATCACCCAGCCGACCATCACCGCCAGCAGAGTGACCGCCCGCCGTAGCGGGGCCAGCGAGGCACCATCTCCAACGGGGCGTTGGCCGGTGAGCCGCTCGGCCACCAGCCAGGCGCCGTGGTAGATGCCCCAGAGCAGGAAGGTCCAGTTGGCCCCGTGCCAGATGCCGACGAGCACGAACACGATCCACAGGTTCGCCATGGTCCTTCCCGGGCTCCGGCGTGAGCCGCCCAGCGGGATGTACAGGTAGTCGCGGAACCAGTTGGACAGGGTGATGTGCCAGCGGCGCCAGAAGTCGGTGATCGAAACTGCCGAGTACGGCCGCCGGAAATTCTCCGGGAAGGTGAAGCCGAACATCGACCCGAGCCCGATGGCCATGTCGGAGTAGCCACTGAAGTCGAAGTAGATCTGGATGGTGTACGCGGCAATACCGAGCCAGGCCGCCAGCCGGGCCGAGCCCGCCCGGATCGGCACGGAAGGCGGCATCGGCGATCGGCGCCACCGAATCGGCGATCAGCACCTTCTTGGCGAGGCCGTGGGAGAAGCGGGCGGCACCGAGGGCGAAGTTCTCGATGCTGACGACCCGGCTGTGGAGCTGGTCGGAGATCTCGTGGAAGCGGACGATCGGTCCCGCCACCAGTTGCGGGAACAAGCGTGACGTAGAGGGCGAAGTCGAGCGGATTGCGGAGATGCTCGACCCGACCCCGGGAAACATCGATGGTGTACGACATCGACTGGAACGTGAAGAACGAGATCCCGATCGGTAGCACCACCGAGTCCCAGGCGATGTTGCCGAACCCGAGCGAGTTGATCTGATCGATGAAGAAGTTGGCGTACTTGAAGTAGCTGAGCAAGCCCAGGTTGACGACCACGGACCCGACGACTCCGAGCCGCACCAGGTCTGCGTTGGCCGGTGCGAATGCCGTTGACGACCACCCATCCCATGGCGTAGTCGACCACCGTTGAGATGATTAGCAGCGAGACGAGAGCGCCGCCACCCCAGGTGTAGAAGACGAGCGAGGACAGCAACAGCCAGGCATTGCGCAGCCGCCGACCCAGCAGGTAGTACCCACCGAGGCAGATCGGGAGGAAGAAGAAGAGGAATGTGACTGAAGAGAAGACCATTGCTGGCTCGGCAGATTACGCAACCATCGCGGATTTTCAGAGGAATCGGCGGTGGGGTGAGCCTGCCTTACCGATTCCGTCGTATGTTCCTACAATCCCGTCGATGGCTCTGACCGCAATAGACAGACTCGGTTACAACCGCCGCAGCGCAGCCGACGCGTCGAACCTGCGATCTGCGGAACGGATGCCTGCCACTGATCTCGATCAAGGCCTCGAGCGGATTGTGACCTGGTACCGGGAGCATCGGGACTGGTGGCAACCACTGGTGTCGAGATGACCCTCATCCTCGGTGGCTCGGGCCAGGTAGGGACTGCGTTTCGACGGTTGCTCCCCGGTGCCACCGCCCCGGGCCACCGGCGACTCTCGACCTCTCCGATATCGCGGGATTCGATCGAAGGTCGAGGCGCTGCCGCCGGATCGGATCATCAACTGTGCTGCATACACAGCCGTTGACGCTGCTGAAGACGACGAGGAGACGGCCAACCTCGTCAACGGTGAAGCGGTCGGCGAACTGGCGGCAGCGGCGCACGAGCTCGGCATCCCATTCGTCACGTTCTCCACCGACTATGTCTTCGACGGGGAGACCGACGAGCCATACACCGAGACGAGCAAACCAAACCCGATCAACGCCTACGGCCGCTCCAAGCTGCTCGGGGAGAACGCTGCATTGTGATATCCCGGCAGTCTCGTGGTGCGCACCTCATGGTTGTTTTCAGCGACCCATCCCAACTTCGTGGCGACGATATTGGCGAAGGCAGCGAAAGGCGAGGTCAGATGTCGTCAACGATCAGTGGGGGAGCCCGACCCCGGTTCCGGAGCTAGCGGCGATGACTTGGAGGCCGTCGACAGCGGCTGCCACGGTCTGTTGCACCTCGCCAGCCCGCCACGGCGACCTGGTTCGATCTGGCGAGGGCAGCGTGCGAGGCGGCCGGGATACTGACCCGGCCCGCGTCAGTGCCATGCAGCTCGGATGATTCCCTCGTCCTGCTCGTCGTCCCCGCCAGGCGGTCGCTCGAGACGACGAGCACGTACCAGAATGCCCGGCTGGCGCCGATGAGCTGGGATCTGTGGCCGGCATGATCATGTATCTGGTGGGACCGGGAGCCGGGCTCCCGTCGATACGGGACGGGTAGGGACCAATTCTGGGTTGAGGTCGAGCGATCGCAGGCGCCTACTGGCGATCTCCAGGCCGGCAGTCGGCACTATTCTCGCCGCCGTCATGCAATATCATCTCTTCGCACCTGAGCGCGCTCGAAGCAGAAGGCGTTCATATCATCAGGGAAGCCGTCGCCGAAGGTGAGCGGCCGGTCTTGCTGTTCTCCGGCGGCAAGGACTCGGCGGTGCTGCTGTGGCTGGCGATGAAGGCGTTTCACCCTGCCCGTCTCCCGTTCCCGGTCATGCACGTAGATACCGGGCCATAACTTCCCGGAGGTTATCGAGTTCCGGGACCGCACCATCGCCCAGATCGGGGCCGAGCTGATAGTGGCGTCGGTGCAGGACGCAATCGATCAGGGTCGGGTTCAGGAGCAGATGGGTCACCGAGCCAGCCGCAACCGACTCCAGACTGAGCCACTTCTGCGAGCCAATCACCGAGAACAAGTTCGACGTCGTCTTTGGCGGTGCCCGGCGGGACGAGGAGAAGGCACGGGCCAAGGAGCGTGTGTTCTCGTTCCGCGACGAGTTCGGTCAATGGGATCCGAAGAATCAGCGACCCGAGCTGTGGAATCTGTACAACGGCCGCGCTATCGACCCGGCGAGCACATGCGTGTGTTCCCGATCTCGAACTGGACCGAGATGGACATCTGGCAGTACATCGAGCGTGAGGGAATCGAACTGCCCTCGATCTACTTCTCCCATCAACGCAAAGTCTTCGAGCGGGATGGGATGTTGATGGCGGTCTCTCCGTACATCGAGCAGTACGACCACGAGGAAGCGTTCGAAGCGAACCGTCCGTTTTCGAACCGTCGGCGACATGTCATGCACCGGGGCGTTCGCGTCACGGCCAGTCGACGTAGCCGAGGATATATCGCCGAGGTCTCAGCCACGCAGGATTACCGAACGTGGCGCCAGCCGGGCCGACGACCGCACCGCCGAGGCGGCGATGGAAGACCGCAAGCGGGAGGGCTACTTCTAATGTCAATGGAACTCGTCCGACTCGCCACAACCGGATCTGTCGACGACGGCAAGAGCACGCTCATCGGCCGGATGCTCTACGACACCAAACAGATATTCCAGGACCAGACTCGAAGCGATCGAGCTGGCCAGCAAGAACCGGGGCAGCGACTACGTCGACCTGGCACTGCTGACCGACGGCCTCAGGGCCGAGCGGGAGCAGGGCATCACCATCGACGTTGCCTACCGCTACTTCGCTACCCCGAAGCGAAAGTTCGTGCTGGCTGATACCCCCGGGCACATCCAATACACCCGGAACATGGTCACCGGCGCTTCCACCGCAGACATCGCATTGATTCTGGTCGATGCCCGTGCCGGTGTCCTCGAGCAGACCCGCCGCCATTCATTCCTCGCCTCGCTTCTCCGGGTGCCGCACCTCGTGCTGTGTGTCAACAAGATGGACCTCGTTGACTACTCCGAGGAGAGGTACGACGAGATCGTCGAAGAGTTCACCGAGTTCGCTACCCGGCTGGATATTCATGATCTCCGCTTCATCCCGGTGTCTGCTCTCGTGGGCGACAACGTCGTGGAGGAGTCCGAGAACACCCCCTGGTATACCGGCCCGTCGGTATTGCATCTGCTCGAGGAGATCTACGTCGCGTCCGACCGGAACATGATCGACGTCCGGTTCCCGGTGCAGTACGTGATCCGTCCCCACACGATGGAGCATCAGGATTACCGTGGCTACGCCGGTCAGGTGATCGGTGGTGTGCTCAAACCGGGTGACGACGTGATGGTGTTGCCTTCGGGCTTCTGAGAGCAAGATCGCCGCGATCGACACCTACGACGGTCCGGTCGACGAGGCAGTGCCACCGATGTCGGTGACGATCCGGCTCGAGGACGATATCGATATCTCCCGCGGCGACATGATCTGTCGCCCCCACAACAGGCCCGAGGTTGGCCAGGACATCGATGCGATGGTCTGTTGGATGGCCGATCAGGCAGAGCTCAGGCCTGGCAACAAGTACGCCATCAAGCACACAACCCGCTGGGCGCGTGCATTGATCTCGGATCTGCAATACCGATCTCGACATCAACACGCTGCACCGTGACGAGTCGGCGGATCAGCCTGGCCTTGAACGAGATTGGCCGCATTCGGATACGCACCACCCAGCCGCTGTTCTACGACGAGTATCGGCGCAACCGGGAGACGGGCTCGTTCATCCTCGTCGATGAGAGCACGAATGCCACCGTCGGTGCCGGGATGATCACCGGCCCGGCGCAATGACCGAGAACGTCACATGGCACCCCGGTGCGGTCGGCCGGGCGCAGCGATCGGCTGTCACCGGTGGTCCCGGGATGACTATCTGGCTCACGGGATTGTCCGGGAGCGGGAAGTCGACGGTTGCGACTGGGTCGAGGAGCGCCTGATCTCGTCGGGCATCGCCGCCTACACCCTCGACGGCGACAATGTTCGCCACGGCCTCAACGCCGATCTCGGTTTCAGCGCTGAGGATCGTGCCGAGAACGTGCGTCGGGTCGGCGAAGTAGCCCGGTTGATGGCGGATGCCGGGCTCGTGGTCCTGGTTCCGGTGATCAGCCCGTACCGAGCCGATCGGGACGCGGTCCGTCTGGCGCAC
The DNA here is from genome assembly GCA_963777645.1 of uncultured bacterium. Taxonomy (GTDB): domain Bacteria; phylum Actinomycetota; class Acidimicrobiia; order Spongiisociales; family UBA5794; genus JAAETI01. The sequence goes on from CAVZRA010000003.1 coordinate 373,047, forward strand.
CAGGATGCCGGGTTGCCATTTGCCGAGGTGCATGTGGCAACTTCGCTCGAGGAGTGCGAGAGGCGGGATCCCAAGGGTCTATATGCACGTGCTAGGGCGGGCGAGATCATCGGCTTCACAGGGATCGACGATCCTTACGAGGAGCCACTTCACCCGGACGCCAAGGTGGGTACGGGTGAATCGCTTGAGGATTCGGTAACACAGGTTCTGGGCTTGGTTGCCCGGATCAGCTCCGCTAGCGACGAGGCAGTGCCGTCATAGCGGCGCGAGCCACAACCTCGGATTTCCGCAAATGCAGTGCCCAATTCGCCCTGTTCATTCCGAGGCTTGTGAAGACAGAAGCCGCTCGTAGTTGGCGACACAAGCATCGATGTAGCTGCGTGTGCCGCTCCAGGCTCCATCGGGGTCGCCAACGTCCACGGTGGATGAGCCCTCCCTGACTCCGAGGAACGGTCGAGCCTGCCGCTCGAGCCGTGTATCTCGCTTGGTTGCCCGTTGGGCCCGTCTGACGAGGTCCGCGACGTGGGTTTCGTCGATTGTCGGGTCAATGAAGTCGAAGAGTCGAGCCAGAGCTGCGTCAACGTGGAGGTGGCCGAAATCGACGATGAAACCCGGCCTCATATCGACGAGCTGTTCGATCGTCTCGAACGTCTGCTTCATGAATTCCGGGATGGACTCCATGGGTACGTGGTTGTACCGGGACGGGTCTCGTTGCTTATACCGGGCCATGGACCACATCGCCTCAACATGCACGCTGCCTCTGTGATCGTCCCCAGTCATAGTTCGAGATTCTCTTCTGTGCTCCGCACAACGACGGTGCAGAGGAGTTGGGTCTGTGGCCGCAGGGTCACCGTTGATAGACGGTGCAGCCCGAGTTGGAGTGGCACTTTCTGGCCTACTACCGCAACCCTTCTATGCGTGAGCGGGCTGACATGTCTCACACCACCAGATGGTCCGATTGGCCATTGTGGTACTCGAGATGGATCCCCCGCAACGCCGGCACGCATAGCGCTCCCGTTGATAGACGTAGAGACCGTCTGCATTGGTCAGGCCACGGGGACGCTCCACAGTGACGATCTTTCCCTCGCGGACACCGCGCTCGAGGAGGGCGACGCTCGTTTGCCACAGCTCATCGATCTTGGGTCGAGGTACTTCATTGGCCGGGGTGGCAGGATTGATACCGCTGAGGAATAGCGCCTCGGCCCGGTAGATGTTGCCCAGTCCGGCTAGTACGCGTTGATCGATGATCGCGGCGCCGATTGGAATCCTGCGACGCTCGAGGTTCTCGGCGAGCTGTGCGGCATTGTTGCCGGGGGCCCCGGCTTTGAGCGGGTCGGGACCGAGTCGGGCTTTGATCTCGTTCTCACGCGAGGGATCGATCAACTCACACGTCGTTGGTCCGGCTAGGTAAGTCGTGATGCCGTTGCCGGCCATTGCGAGCCGGGTATTCGACGTCGGGGGAGGAGGGCTATCAGCGAACGTACGGAACCTACCGCATAGGCCGAGATGAATGTGGAGCGTCTCTGCTCGCTGCCAGCGGTAGAAGAGGTGCTTGCCGTGAGCTGAGACGTCGAGCAACGTACGGCCGTTGATCCGTGCTGCTCCCATCGCGAATCTGCCTTGTGGAGAGCTGACGGCGATCTTCTGACCTGCAAGTGAAGCACCGTGGCGAGATGCAAGTCGATGAACTATGTGCCCTTCTGGCATGGTCTCATCTGCGAGTGAGTCACGAGGACGGCGTTGCGAACTTCGAGAGCTTACCTGACTCCAATATCGTCTCCCTCGAGTTCGGTCGTCGCCGGAAGAGCGTCGACTCAGGGAAGTGGGTGCTTCGTGCGATCCGGCGGGCCTGTGAAGGTCATCAACAGCTATGCGACCCATTCTGTCGGACCTTACGACAAGCCCTGCTGACCGGCTTTGGGATCGTCATTCTCCGACGAGGGACAAGAGGTACGAGCGATAGTCCGACGCGGGCAGCCGTGCAATGTGGGCCGCCATTTCGTCTTTCGAAACAAAGCCTTGCGTCAGTGCGATCTCCTCCGGAGATCCGACGATGAATCCCTGCCGGGTCTCAATAGCCTCGATGAAGTTCGCCGCATCGAGAAGTGCTGTCGGAGTGCCCGTATCGAACCAGGCGATACCACGACCCATTGGCACGACCTTGAGCCGGTTCATGGAGAGATACCGACGATTCAGATCTGTGATCTCGAGCTCGCCACGGTCAGATGGTTCGAGATGATGTGCCTCATCAGCTACACCAGCGGGATAGAAATAGATGCCAGGGATTGCCCAATGGCTCGATGGGCTGAGCGGCTTCTCCTCCAGTTTTGTTGCGCGGCCATCATCATTGAATGTCACGACGCCATATGCAGTCGGATCTGCGACCTCATAGCCGAAGATGATGGCGTCGCCGCCGGTGTCGGACGAAGCTCCACGAAGAAAATCCATCCGGCCGTAGAGCAGATTGTCACCGAGGGCAAGCATCGATGGCGCGTCTCCGAGGAACTCCTCTCCAATCAGGAAGGCTTCTGCAATGCCGCGAGGCTCTGATTGGGATTCGTAGGTGAGCGTTATGCCAAAACTCGATCCATCACCGAGCAGGTCGCGGTACGCGGGCAGATCACGATCTGTGGAGATCAGCAGGATCTCGCGGATGCCCGCCAGCATCATCGTCGAAAGGGAGTAGTAGATCATCGGCTTGTTGTACACGGCGATCAGCTGTTTGCTGGTGTTCGCAGTCAACGGATACAGGCGGGTGCCGCGTCCACCTGCCAGCAGGATCCCTCTCCGATTGCTCTCCGTCACTTGTACCACCGCTCCTGGAATTGGTCGTGGTCGTCATTACGAACTGCTTCCACCCAGCCCTGGTTCTCCAAGTACCACTTCACGGTCTTGCGTAGGCCTTCGTCTTGGTCGACCGACGGTGCCCATCCAAGCTTGGAGCTGATCTTGCTGATATCCATCGCATATCGGAAGTCGTGTCCAGGCCGATCCGTGACAAACTCAATGAGGTTCCGCGAAGTGCCCGCGCTCCGCTCGGTCAGGTCGTCGTAAATGTCGCATATCCGGTTGACAAGGTCGAGGTTGGTGACCTCAGATCTTCCTCCGATACAATACGTCTCACCCGCAGTTCCCCGTCTGTATACCTCGAACAGCGCCTCGCAATGGTCTGCGACGTACAGCCAATCGCGTACGTTGCTGCCATCCCCGTACACGGGAATCGGACTCTGATGACTGAGCCGATCGATTGTGACCGGTATCAGTTTCTCGGGAAACTGGTATGGGCCGTAGTTGTTCGTGCAGTTCGTTATGACGACGTTGAGCCCATACGTTTCGCCCCAGGCGCGGACCAGGTGGTCCGATGCCGCCTTGGAGGCGGCGTATGGGCTTCGAGGACTGTAAGGGCTGGACTCGGAGAAGTAGCCGGTGGTACCGAGCGTTCCGAACACCTCGTCCGTTGACACATGATGAAAGCGGCGGTTTGGATGTTGCTTCCAGTGCCGGTCGGCCTCGGCAAGCAGAGTCGCTGTGCCTTGGATGTTCGTTGTCACGAAGTCCATGGGAGAGTCGATGGAGCGGTCTACGTGGCTCTCGGCCGCCAGATGGATAACGCCTTCGATGTCACGTTCGGAGAACAGCGAACGGATGAGATCTGCGTTGCGGATATCACCGTGGACAAACTCAACTCGATCATCCGTCAGAGCGGCCCCCAGCGATTCGCGGTGACCGCTGTAGGTCAGCGCATCAAGCGCCAAGATCTCAATGTCGGTCCCTTGACGAAGGAGGTAGCGAACAAGATTTGAGCCAATGAACCCGGCGGCGCCGGTGACAAGAAGCACTGTCTAGATTCTCCGTTGCGGGGATTGCCACACTAGCTTGAACACCAGTCCAGATCGTTTCGAGCGGGTAGCCTTCCATCTGCGTGACTACGACATCTGGCCAACGATGCGGAGACCTGCGGTGGGGACTATGCGATTCGAAGCTCGATCGACACACATCGAGGACATTCTCATTATCCAGCCACGGGTGCTCGAAGACACTCGTGGGTTCTTTATGGAGTCGTGGCGCGACAACGAATTTCGGACGATCACTGGATGCGGAGATCGCTTTGTCCAGGACAACCACTCCAGATCGCGCCTGGGTGTGCTTCGTGGCCTTCACTATCAGTTGCCGAACCCTCAGGGCAAGCTGGTACGGGTGGCTGTCGGACGGGTTTTCACGGTTGCTGTGGACCTGCGAACTGCCTCGGAGACGTTTGCAGGCTGGGTTGGTGTTGAGCTGTCGGGAGCAAACCGGTGTCAAATGTGGATACCCGGCGGGTTCGCTCACGGATTCTTGACGCTATCTGAGACTGCGGATGTGTTGTACAAGATGACCGCTTACTACGTGCCCGACAGCGAGCACTCCATCCGATGGGACGACCCGCAGTTGGGAGTGGACTGGCCGCTTGATGGTATGGAGCCTGTGATCTCGGAGCGCGATTTGTCGGCCCTGCCACTCGTGGACGCCATGGTGTTCGAATGATCGGCGAATCTGGAAGACCAGATGCGTCTCTAGCGCCGGGGTCGCTTTGAGCCGATCGAGCCTAACGCGAGACCGCCAGGGGACGACCGCGATCTTTGCTGCGACTGCCTTCATGGCTGTCGCCGTCTTGGTGTTTCAAGCTACTGGCACGAGAGCCCTGGGACCGGACGGGTTTGCTCCAGTCGCTGTTCTGTGGACTTTGATGTTTCTGCTCCACACTGTGCTGCTCCTGCCAGCAGAACAGCATCTGACCCGAGCCATGGTGGTTACCCGGGCACCGTCTGAGATCCGAGCGATCCGCCGTGACATGCTGGCGGCCGCGGGTTTGGCCATGGTCATCGGCGTCACCTTCACGTCTATTACCCATGAGCGTTTCTTTGCAGGAGAAAAGGCATACATACTGTACATAGCAGCGATCGTCGTGGCGCGGGCGGTAATGACCACGGCGCGTGGACATCTCGCTGGTTCTCGCCGTTTTGCGGCCTATGGAGCATCAGTCGCACTCGAAGCTGCCTCGTTGGTGCTTGGGGGCATCGTGGCAGCGATAGCAGGAGGAAGCGCAGATGCGTTCGCTATGGCGATGATCGTGGCCCCTCTGACCACTCTGGTGCTGCGTCCCTTCAGATGGACTGAGGAAGACCACTTGGATACGGCTGTTGCGCAGCCGGGAAGCTTCCTCGCGTGGCTCGTTGTCGCGACGGCGGCAAGCCAGTTGATAGTTGCAGGCGGGCCAATCGCGGTCAGCTTCGTTGGTGGGAGCGCAGCCTCAGTCAGTGTCTTCTTCACATCGTTTGCGCTGCTGCGCGGGCCATTGACCTCGGCCTACAACCTGGTCGCTCGGGTGCTGCCGGACTTCACAGCCGTGGCCCACCGAGCCGACGCTCACGTACTGTGGACATGGGCCAATCGCATCATGGCGGGTGGTTTCGTGGCCGCGATACTCGGTGCGATCGGATCCGGTCTGTTGTTGCGCCCCTTGGTCTCGTACATTTATGGCCCGGGATTCGCTCCACCGACGACGGCGGCGGTGCTGGGTGGGGTAGGGGTTGGCCTCGGTCTGGGCGCGTTGTTGGCAACGCAGCTGTACTCGGCCGCAGCTATGGGGGTGAGGCTATCTGTGGCGTGGCTGGTTGGACTGGCTGCGGCCCTCGCTGTGCTGCTGGTCGTGGAATTTGATCCCGTCGTGCTTGTGGCGCTCGCGTTTGCGGTTGGAGAGGGCGTCGGCCTGGTCATGCTCGGCCTCGTAGTCCCGCCTCGGGCTCGTAGCCGGGAGCCCAAACGCGGCTAGGCTGCGCCCATGCCATCCGACCGGCCCGATGTCAGCGTTGTTATCCCCGCATACCGAGCCGCAGAGTCGCTGGAGAAGCTGCTCACCTCGCTTGTTGCGGTATTCGCAGAAGAAAAGCGAACTGCCGAGTACATAGTTGTTGACGACAGATCTCCTGACGGTACGTGGAATCGCCTACGTGATATCGCCGAAGCAATCCCCGACATGCGTGCGATCCGGCTACAGAGGAACGTCGGGCAGATGGCGGCAACCCTCTGCGGGATATCGGAAGCCCGGGGAGATGTCATCGTAACGATGGATGATGATCTGCAGCATCCGCCTGAGGAGGTTCCCGTTCTGCTGAGAGCGCTTGACGCTGCTCCCGATTGGGATGTCGTGATTGGTGCTTGGGAGCGTGGCAACGATGGCTTTCTTCGCAGCATCGGGAGCCGAATCTTTGAACGCGTACAGAACTTTGCGGTTCCGCATGGGAGCCACCTACGACACACGGGTTTCCGAGCATTTCGGCATTCCGTTGGCGAGGCCATGGTCGATCACGGGACCCGTCATCCGGTCCTACCCTCACTCATCCTTGAAGTTGCCGAGTCGGTACACAATGTTGATGTTCGCCATTCGCCGCGGGCGTTTGGCGAGTCGAATTTCCGGTTCTCATCAGCGGTGAAGGTCACGCTCGACAACCTCGTGCAAACCTCTGCTGCTCCTCTCTTCTGGATTACAGGGTTTGGCTTCATCGTCTCGTTTGTTTCTGGAATGGTCGGACTGGTGTACCTCATCCGTGCCATTGGAGGCGCTGAAACTCCGCCCGGTTGGACGTCTTCCTTCCTGGCGGTTCTCTTCTTCGGTGGTGCCATCCTGGCCACTATTGGATTACTTGGGCGGTACATCGCCGTTGTGATGACGGAGGTACGCCGACCGCCTCGTTGGGTTGTTCGAGAGCGAATCAGGTAGGCATTGGCGAGCTTCCGACGCATCCCATTCAACGTGCCGCACGTCACCGGGCACGAGCGCGGGTACCTCGAGCAGGTGCTGGCCTCCGGCAGCTTTGCCGGCAACGGCCAGTTCACGAAGCGGGTGCAACGACTACTCGAGGAACGCTACGACGTGCCGCACGTACTGCTCACCCACAGCTGCACCGGGGCACTCGAGATGGCCGCCCTGCTTCTGGACCTGACCCCGGACGACGAGGTGATCCTCCCGTCATACACCTTTGCCACGACCGCGTCTGCCTTTCTCAGGACCGGGGCGCGCATAGTCTTTTGTGAAGTGGAGCCCGCGACGATGAACATCGACGTCGTCGATGTCGAGAGGCGCATCACCGATCGAACCAAGGCCGTCGTTCCCGTCCACTACGGTGGCATAGGCGCCGATCTGGACGGTATGCAGCGACTGGTCAACGGTACCGGTATTCGAGTGGTCGAGGATGCCGCGCAAGGTCTCGACGCAAAGATCGACGACCGCTGGCTTGGGACGATCGCTCCGCTAGGAACGATTTCGTTCCATGAGACCAAGAACGTTCACGCCGGCCTCTCGGGCGCGCTCTTCATCAACGACGCTTCCTTCTTCGAGAGAGCTGAGGACATCTGGGAGCGGGGCACCAACCGCACCAAGATGCTTCGAGGCGCGGTTGACAAGTACACCTGGATCGAATTGGGCTCAAGCTTCTATCCAAGTGAGCTCCAGGCTGCCTTTCTATTCGCCCAGCTTGAGCACATCGACGAGATCATGGCGGGGCGACGGCCTGTCTACGAAGCGTACGATCGATTGCTGCGGCCCCAGAGTGGCATCCTCCCGTTCCGTGTTCCCGAGATCCCGCCCGGCAGGACGCTGAACGCGCACAGCTACTTCATCGTGGCAGACACTTTCGACGATACGGAGCGGATCCGGCTGCATCTCCTGGACCGGGGTGCCAGCGCCTACATCGGATATGTGCCGCTACATTCGTCGCCGATGGGGATCCGCCTCGGCTACAAGGCAGAGGATCTTCCCGTCACTGAGGATCTCGCCAGCCGGGTCTTGCGACTCCCGTTCCATAATTCGATGACCGTGGGCGATGTCGAGTATGTCTGCGAAGCCATCGAGGAGGCATACGCATGAGTGAACGCACTGTGGCATTCGATGAGGCAGTTGCCGCATACCAGCGGTATCTGGGCCCGCTCAGCACGGAGATCCCGCGATTGCGGCTTGAGGTTCACGTCGAGTCGACCCGCGACTGGTCTCAAGTCGGCGATCTGGCTTCCCTGAAGGCGTGGTTCGAGCACCAGCGCGCCGACTGCACGATGGACGTCACCGATATCCCCCTCAACGAGACTCGCGGCTGGCTGATCGATCCCGTTACGGGCAACGTCAGCCACGAGTCCGGCGAGTTCTTCACCGTCCATGGTGTCCGTGTGACCCAGACCACGGAGCGAGAAGTGGGCTCCGAGGGCTGGGATCAGCCGATCCTCACGCAGGTCGGATACGACGGGGGGCTGCTCGGCATCCTCAGGATGCGGATCGACGGGGTGCCCCACTACCTCATCGAAGCGAAAGCGGAGCCCGGCAACTACGAGAAGATACAGATGAGCCCGACGCTGCAGGCAACCTTCTCGAATCTGAAACGCGCTCACGCCGGCCGCAAACCGCGCTTCGCCGAGTTGTTCGAGGAACCTGAAGCGAACGGGGCACGGGTTCTCTATTCGCAGTGGCTATCTGAAGACGGCGGGAGACTGCATCTGAAGCGAAACCGTGGCATGATCGTTGAGGTCCCGGAGGGAACAGACAGATGGACGTCCTGAGTCTCATTCCGGTGGATGAGCATGTGGCAGATCAAGGAGTGCCTCAATTACAACGCCTGGGTGAACCCACACATCGAGGCATCATCGCCCACATTTGAGCGAGCGGAGGGGAGCAGAATTCGTGCATTATTCAGCGGCCGAGTCGGATCGATTTGGACTGCAGGGTATACAGACACTCAGTCGAAAATCTCGATGTGCGGACACTGCAGCGGTTGATCGGAGATGCCAGAGCCGATCTGGTGATCCTTCGGATGCCGTCCGTGAATCAGCACCAGTTGAGCGGACTCGATCGCATCGGGACGCCGTACCTTGTCGCGGATACACTCGTTCACTACATCAGCGACCTGTCTAGGAAATCTGACCCTGTTCGAAATGTTGGTTTGCGGCTCGAATCGATCGGCCCCGATGACTTGCCGGTGTTGGCCGGACTCGTGCGCGAGATCTTCCCGGGATACACCAATCACTACAACTCGAACCGGCTCCTTCCACTCAAGGATGTTCTCGAAGGCTATGTGGAATGGGCCGAGACCTATGCGACCAACGAGGAGACAGAAGCGTTCCTCGTGATGCAAGACGATGAGATCCTGGGCTTTGCAACCTGCCGGTTTGATGTGGGCAGTGAAGCATCGGAGGGAGTCCTCTACGGGGTCCGACCGGCGGCAGCCGGGAGGGGCGTATATACAGACATCATCCGGCTGACCCGCGACGAGAGTCGTCGCCGTGGATTCAGCCAGATGACTGTGTCAACGCAGTCGCAGAATCTTGCCAGTACAGAAGGCATGGATTCGGTCCGGCTTCACCGTCCTGAAGAGCGAGGTGACGGTGCATGTCAACGCTCTGCTCAGTGCGAGCACGGGTCCGGAGCGCGAGATTCCCTTCTCCGTTTCACCGGAGATGTCGGCGGAGTATGCGGAACTGACCGGCGACACGAATCCACTCCACTCGGATAATCAGTTTGCGTCCGAGCACGGATTTGAGAGCGCATTCGCTCACGGCCTGGTTGCCAACGGCATTCTTTCCAGGGAATTCGGGACGGTGTATCCGGGGGCGGGGACGGTGTTCCTCGGGTATCGGTATGCGTTCTTCAAGCCTATCTACTTCGGCTCCAGCTACCGGCTTCGCATCCGCTTTCCGGTGGCGCGAAGTTCCGGTTATCACCTGGCAGTTGCCGAGATTGACGATGGCGAGGACACCTGCCTTATTGCGTATTGTGACTTGATGCTCGCGTCTGGTGGACGCGAGTAGCTTGGGCGGGGTGGGCATGGAGACACCAACAACCGGAGGCCAGCTCCGAGTTGGATTGTGGGGCTTAGGGGCACACGCGACACGCAACTTGTTGCCTGCATTTGTCGGGGCCGCCCATGTCTCGCTTGCTGCGGTCCACACCCACGACCCGCGAGTGCTGGAGGAGGCTGCTGCTTCTACCGGTGCCAGGGCCTGCCGCCACGAAAGTGAGCTTCTCGAGGCAGACGACGTAGATGTTGTCTATATCGCAACACCGACCGGTCTGCATTTCGCCGCCGCAATGGCTGTCCTAGGAGCCGGGAAGCATGTGTGGTGCGAGAAGCCCATCACCAGCGACGTTGACCACACTGTCCAGTTGATGGCCGCTGCGACTGCACAGGGTCGAGTTGCTCTAGAAACAGACATGTTTCTTCATCATCCTCAGTTCCGGACTCTGAAGTCGCTGCTCGAATCGAGAACACTCGGGGAGATCCGATCGGTAACCGCCAGATTCGGGTTTCCCCACCGAGATCCCACGGACTTCCGGTATTCGACGGCGATGGGTGGCGGAGCCCTTCTGGATGCAGGTTTCTATCCTCTGGCGGCCGCGGTGGCCATCCTGGGGACGGACATTCGGCTTAGCGGTGCGGTAATGACTGCCGACGAGCCCTTCGAAGTTGACACCGGTGGATCGGCGATATTGAGCGCTGGGGGCACAGCCGCCTTCCTCGACTGGGGATTCGGCCGTGCCTATAGAAGTGAGATCGAGGTCTGGTGCCGACAGGCGACAGTGATCGCTGCTCGGGCGTTTGCGAAGCCCGCTGATCTCGGAACTGAGCTGCGGATACGACACCAATCGGGGAACCTGGAGGTGATCCCGATACCGGCAGCTGATCATTTCGCCCTAATGCTCGACGACTTCGCTGAGGTCACCGCTGATTCCCGTGGTCAAGGCGTCGAGTCGGTTCTAGCAAGATCACGTCTCTCGTCGGCGATCGCCGCCGTGGGCGTTGCTGCGGCGGGAGACTGACGTACCGTGAGGCTCCCATTTTGGTGGCATCGGACAGCTGGGTACGGCCTTCCGTAACCTAGATCCAGGTTCTTGTGTCCAACGGCGTCGAGAGGTCGATATTGGCGATCTGAGTCTCTTGAAGTCCACTCTGAATCGCTACCGACCGAGGCTCATTGTCAACTGCGCCGCGTTTAATGACGTTGATGGCGCGGAAGCGGCCTCGTCGTATGCGATGGTGATCAACGCGGACGCTGTTGAGGTTATCGGCGCGCTACGCAGCAACCGAGCAGATCCCATTTGTCACGTTCTCCGATGACTATGTGTTTGACGGAGAGGCATCGGAACCCTACGTCGAGTCGTCGATTCCATCACCGGTCAAACCTATGTACGCTCGAAACTGGCTGGTGAGATGCACGCCTTGGCCCACATGGGGAGTCTTGTGGTGAGGACGTCTTGGCTGTTCTCCGCAACCCACGACAGCTTTGTCAGCCGGGTTGTGGTCAGTGAGATCACGGGACGGGCGTATGTTGTTGACGATCAGTCCGGTAGCCCAACCGCCGCTGATGACCTTGCCGTTGCTGTGCTAGGTCTCATTGACGAAGGGATGACCGGACTTGTTCGCCTTGCCGGTCGGCCGTGGTTCTCCCACTAGATTCAGGAGCGCGCCGTCGACGCACTCCACGGCATGCGCCCCTGGACAGCAGCATCACTGCAGATTGCTCCTGCACTCTTGGATCGGGTGGCGAATCAGTGAGCAGGGCTCTTGAGTTTCTGGCGGCGAACGGCCGTACGCTCAGACACCTTCGCGATGGCGAGTCCAATCAGCAGAAAAACGAATGGCATGAACACCAGGTGATACCGCTGCTGTACGCCGAGAGCGATATGGACGAAGCCTGTCCCCGCAATCCCCAGCGCTATTGCTGCCTCGGTCCATCGAAGTGACCGATATCTCGCCACAACTATCATCGCGGGGACGAGCAGGAGCATCGTTGCGAAGAAGTACGCATCGACTCCCGTGTCGCATGAAATCCAATCCTGCGCTGTCCCATGATTCGTATCGGCTTGACTTGTACAGCGACCAGTACACGAGTTGCGACTCACCACCCCACAGCACTCTCTGTTTAGTCGTGAGTGAGAACGACAGGAGGCCGATAGGGTCGTCCAGCCACCGATCTCTTGCCAGATCCATAGCCCTGGCATCAGCCTCGGCCTTTGGTACATCGTCATCCAGGAAGCCTGCGAGTTCAAGTAGATCGTGGTCCTGCGGGCACCACCCGTTTCCACAGTCTTTGCTGGTTCCTTGGAGGACGGCTAGAGCAGTCCATGGATATGGACTCGGAGAGATAACATCTATTTCGTGCCAGTTCAGGAGGGTTTGGGCCGTTGGAAAGACCAACAGTCCAAGAAGGAGGCAAGCGGCCATCCGGCGGTTGGTAGGAGTCCGCGACGAGAACCAGCGTCCCACGGCGAGCATGAATGCGGCAATCCCAAACAGGGAGGCGATTGGCACTGCGAGATAGGCCGCACCAAGCAGGAGCCCAGCGGAAAGTGACCAAAGCCGAGGGTCCCGAGCTTCGAGCGCAATGACAAAGGCGCATAGTCCGGCCATAAGCGAAGCCAACAGAGGGAGTTCCGAACCTATCACCGGGGAGTACACGAGCAGCGCGGGACTAAGACCGAGGGCCAGCCCTGCGAATCTCCAGGCGTACGAGGGATAACCTAGTCGCCGTCCTAACGTCGCTGTACAGAGGGCAACAACACCGAGCGCAAATGCGCCACCAATGCGCGGAGCAGCCACGTTGGATCCCGCCAGATCCATCCAGAGCCCGAAGTAGAGGGCGGTGGTCGTGCTCTTGGCCGCGGCCAGGGACTCGAGGGTGTGGTTTGTGGCGAAGTCCCTCGCTAGACCGTAGAACTGGGCGAAATCGGAGAACGGCTGTGAATCTGAGACGAACGTCCACACTGCGGCCACTGCCATGCTCAAGAGACCGATGTCGACGGGGCGGAAACGATAGTGAGCAAGGAACCCGACGCTGCCGAGGAGAAGCAACCCGTAGGGGAGGATCCAGAAGCCGAGGCCAGTTGATGCAGCAAAGGCCTGAATGCCAGCGTTCGTGAGGTAGAGACCGGCAGAAACAAATGCGACGGACATCAGCCAGCGACGTCTGCGTTCTAGTAGGCCGCGTGGTCTTGCCTCAGCGATCGGTTGTCTGCCTAGGCCCATCGGCGGGATCCTAGTGCCCGGCCGGAGTTCCCACAGAACGGGCGTTGCTGGGTGACGGCAACTGCACCAGGAATCCGCAGTCCGACCTATACTGCCCGGCCTATGGCCACTTCTTCGCATGCACGTCTGCGCGTGCCACGGGCCGCCCAGCTCTACCGCTACTCGCTCGTGGGCATGAAGACTGATGTATCAACTGCTGGGCGGTGTTTCCTCGGGAGAATGCGTCATCGAGAAGCCAAAGAGCTCGTGGCCTTGGACGGGATCGACCTCGAGTTCAGGAAAGGTGAAGCCTTCGGGATTGTTGGTCGCAATGGAGCGGGGAAGAGCACCCTGCTCCGGGTGATGGCTCGAACGCTGCGCCCAGACGAATGCTCGATCAACGTCTACGGGAAGACGTCGACACTTCTGCAATTGGGTGCTGGCTCCAGTTTCGAGTTATCCGGGCGACGCAACGTCTACCTGGCTGGTCTCGCGGCCGGTCTGCGGAAGAAAGGAATCGATGCTCGCTTTGACAAGATCGTCGAGTACGCCGAACTGTGGGACTTGATCGATCGGCCTGCGCGAACCTACTCGTCAGGCATGCTCTCTCGGCTGACATTTTCTGTCGGCGTGGCCATGGAGCCCAACATCTTGTTGCTCGACGAGACACTTGCAGTTGGCGATGAGGCTTTCCGAACCAAGAGCATGAAGACGATGCGAAATATGATCGACAGGCAGGGACGATTGCCTTCGTATCTCAATCGCTCGCCAGCGTCGCCGATTTCGGTAACCGCGCGGCCTGGATCAACAATGGGAAGGTCCGGCCGGTCTGCTCCGGCTGAGGACCTAATCGAGATTTACGAGGATTGGCTTTGATCACTGGAGAACACGTAATGGGTGAGCACTCAACAGACTTGCTTCCGTACGTGCACATCGTGGGTGCTCGCCCCAACTTCATGAAGGCGGCTCCCGTAATCGCAGCTTTGAAGAGTCGGCAGATGCCACAGAGGCTTGTCCATACGGGTCAGCACTACGACAGGGCTATGTCCGAGGTCTTCTTCGAGGAGCTCGAGATTCCCCAACCCGATGCGAACCTCGGCGTCGGATCGGGTTCCCACGGGGTCCAGACCGGAAACCTGATGATCGAGCTCGAAAGGGAATTCACCGAGTCTCGACCGAGGGCAGTCATCGTCTACGGCGACGTCAACTCGACAATCGCGGCTGCGCTCGTAGCCACCAAGCTTGGGATTTCGGTTGCACACGTCGAAGCGGGCCTGAGGAGCTTCGATCGCACGATGCCGGAGGAGATCAACCGCGTACTTACCGATGCCATTTCCGATGTTCTCTATGTCACCAGCGCAGAGGCAATGGCCCACCTTGCAAACGAAGGCATCGATCCAAACCGGATGCGATTCGTCGGCAACACGATGATCGATACTCTTCTGCGGCTCCGACCACGTTTTGACTCGGGGAAGGTCCTATCGAGTATCGGCGTCGCCGGTGAGTATGCAGTCGTAACCTTGCACCGCCCCGCAAACGTCGACTCGGACGATGCGGCTCGGCGTCTCATCGATGGATTGCATCGGGTCGCTGACATCGTGAGAGTAGTCCTGCCACTGCACCCCAGGGGGAGAGATCGACTCGAGCGTCTCGGACTCGAGGAGCACCCAAATCTTCTGATCATCGATCCCCTTCCATATCTGGCGTTCATGTCGCTGGTTTCGGCCGCGAAGCTCGTGCTAACTGACTCTGGCGGCATCCAGGAGGAAACGACTGTCCTCGGAGTCCCCTGCCTGACACTTCGTGAAAACACGGAGCGGCCAATAACCATTTCGTATGGGACAAATCAACTCGTCGGGACCGATCCCAATGCGATTGTCTCGGCGGCGACGGCGGCCCTAGGCTCGCACTGGGAACCCAGATGCCCGCCCCTATGGGACGGTAAGGCCGGTGAGCGGATCGCCGAGGACCTGGTGCTGTCGTTTTCATAAGACCACGACGCTTGTCAAGCCGGAGGAAAGACAAATGAGCGCAAAACCGTGGCGTTCTCGGGGCGGGCGTCTGTGAACGACGATCGTATCTCCGAGGTATACAAGGGCGAGATATGGAGTGACGCGCTGCAACAACGCGCCCGGCGCAGAATCCATTGGCTCTGTTCTCAAATGTCGGGCGAGCGCGTCATAGACGTCGGTTGCAGCCAAGGAATCGCCGCGATTCTGCTCGGCCGCGAGGGTTTCTCCGTCGTCGGTGTGGATATCCAGGATTCGAGGATCGACTACGCAAATGCTGAACTCGCCAAAGAACCGAGTGAGACGCAATCGCTTGTGCGCTTCCAGGTGGGGAATGCTGCCGATCTCGCATTTGACGATGACAGCTTCGATAGCGCCCTGCTGGGCGAGGTCATCGAGCACCTGACCAACCCCGGCCGCGTCTTGCGTGAGCTCAAGCGGGTTGTCCGGCCCGGTGGTCGGATCGCGCTATCGACACCCTTCGGCTTGTCGCCCCATCACGATCACAAGCAGACGTTTTATCCAAATAACCTGCTTCGTCTGCTCTGGGGGCACCTGGTCGTCGACTCCGTGGAGATTGTTGACCACTACTTCCGTGTCGTGTGCCTAGCGCAGGATCCGACCGTGGAGCAACGAGAAGCCTTCGTCTTGGAGAGCATGGCGGTCGTCGATGGAGCCTTCGCTCAGTTCGATGCCGAATGGCTCGATACACGTCGATCCCTCAACGCCGCGGAGAAGAATGTGGCTCAGCTGAACCAGGCAAGCACGGTTCAAGCTGCCGCCCATGCAAAGGCACTCGAGCACGTAACAGCGGAGCGGGACTCGCTAGTGGCGCGGAAAGATGCGGAGCTGGCGTCTAAGACTGCCGAACTTGTCCGGACCAAGGCGAGCCTGGAAGCTCTACGTAGTGACCTGCAACGTCTCGAGCGAGCAGAGCTAGCGCAGAAGAATGAAGGGAGCGCTATGCAGGCGAAAAGCCGCAGACGCCCGGGCCAAGCGTGACCGGGCGACGATCGAGTCCACGCGCGCAGCTGCCCTCGATCGAGAGTATGACCTTCGCAAGCGGATCGAGAAGCTCGAACGTGATAGGTGGAAGCTACAGAATCGGCTTGCGCTGGCACGGTGGAAAGCGGCCTCGACTCGGGAACGCAAATGGCATCGCATGGGCCGGGCAATCGGGGCGGTGCGACGCAGGCCGTTGCGCTGTCCTGGTATTGCCCTTTGACCTTGTCAGCATTCTCTTCAGCCATTCGCAGCTGCCAAGAGAGACCGCTGAACATCCTGTGCTACCGAACCTAAGTCGCCACCTGCGTGCACAGCTGCCCAGGGCCGCCGAGTTCCGGCCAACCAAGGCTTCGGCGCAGGGCAAGGAGGAGGATACGGAGTCGACGCTACCAAACGTGCCAAGGCTCCAGCCGTTGGTCGTCACGGCTCCGGCGACGATGTCGCTGGCGGCCCCCGACAAACCCAAGCTTGCGGACGTGCGAGTTGCCGCGATCCTCGACGAGATGTCGCATGATTGTTTCGCCCCCGAGTGCCAGTTGTGATGCCGACCCCAACAACTGGCTTGAGGTTCTGGAGGCTCAGCAGCCCCATGTACTTCTCGTTGAATCGGCATGGCAGGGAAACCAGGGAGCGTGGCAGTACAAGGTCGGTGCCTATTCGTACCCCGGATCTGTTGGCTTGCCAGACCTGAATGCGTTGGTCGAGTGGTGTCGATCCCACTCGATACCGACTGTTTTCTGGAACAAGGAGGACCCGATCCATTTCGAGAAATTCAAGGAAGCAGCGTCGTTGTTTGACGTAGTGTTCACCACCGACGTAACATGGTCGAGCGCTACAGAGCGCTTCCCGGTGGCAACTCCGATCGTGTTGTCGATGTCCTGCCGTTCGCTGCTCAGCTACACTCCACAACCCAGCAGGGAGTCTCCAGCATCGTGACCCACGCCCAGTGTTCGCTGGCGCCTTCTACAGAAACAGACACCCGGAACGGCGCATGCAGCTCGAGGGATTGCTCGAAGGGGCTTTGCGGCACGGGCTCGTCATCTATGATCGCATGAATGGTCGAGGTCGACCGACTCGTTTGGTTTCCCGGACCGATTCCGACCAAACATCGCGGGAACTGTGCCATATCAACGAGATGGCCGAGGTGTACCGGAGACACGCAGTCTTTCTCAATGCTAATTCCGTGGTCGACTCACCCACGATGTTCTCGCGACGAGTGTTTGAGCTGCTCGCCAGTGGCACTCCCGTTGTCAGCACCCCGAGCGTCGGAGTCGAGAGCATGTTCCCCGGTATCGTGGAGACGGTGCAGGGTGCCGATGCCGCCGATGCTGCAATTGGCGCGCTCCTGTCGGACCCGGGTGGATGGAGGAAACGCTCGGCAGCAGGAATCGATGCGGTGGTATCGGGACACACCTATGCAGATCGCTTGGCGAGCATTCTGACGATCGCCGGAGTGGAGTTCGAGCCTGACGAGGGAGGGATATCACTTCTCGTCCCGTCCGACATCGAACCAAGGGCCGTGGCAGGTATGAAGAATGTAGCTGAGGTACTTGTACGCGGCAGCAACGACGGTCGGGATTGGGGCGTTCCCGTGGTGTACGCGGGTGATTCGGGTGAGTTTGATCGGGAGCAGTTGAGACGAATCCCGCGGTGCATGGGTCGCTAGCACCAAACAGGCCATTGGCTCGGAGAGCCTTGGAAGGCTTGCAGTTGGCACGAGGCTTGCACCCGACGCCGATTTGGTGGCCATCGCCGCGAGCTGGGATCAAGCGCACACCTACGGTGGTGAGGTCCCGGAGACACTGAGTCTGGTTTCTGGTGATTTCGTGCGGAGGCACGGTCTTCCCGGGGACTCGCACGGCATCGGATTGCACATCTACATGGTGCCTCCAGACAATGTGCGCTAGTCGGCCTCTATCCACAGCTGACTCGCCGTTCGTCGTCATTGTCTACGGCGATGTAGATCTCAACTACGTGGACGGTTCGTCCATCTGGCTCATTTCCCTCGTGTCAGTCCTGTCATACCTCGACATCGATGTCCACGTTGTTCTCAAGGCGGACATCGATCGAACTCTCCTGGTCAACGACATTCGGGAGATTCCCAACGTCTCACTGCACGAGCCCTCGATGCTCGTTGGCAAGAAGCGTCTATCTGGGAGTGAGATCGCTGCCGCGGTTGCTGCCGTCGACTCGGAGAATCCGTGCCGTGTGTTGATCACTCGCGGTAGAGAAGCCACGTTGATCCTCGCTCAAACGGATGAGTATGACCGAAGGCTCTGGCCCTATCTCACTGATATCCCGCAGCAGCCGGAGGACGTTACAGACGTCTTCCTGGATCAGTTGAGCTTGGTGTTCGCCAAGTCTGCCCGGATCCTCTGTCAAACGGAGGAGCTGCGCAGCTTCCTCGTCAGCTACTTCCCCGATTCCGATTCCAAGACCGCTTTGCTCCCGCCGATGATTCCCGATGGGATTTCCGCTCGTGAACCTGGTGAGCGAAACACAGCTCTGCAGGTGTTCTATGCGGGCAAATTCGCTCCTGCTTGGGGGATCGAGGAGTTGGTGCGCTCGGTTCAGGAGTTGAGGTCCGATTTCCCGGGTCTCGAGCTGACCGTTGCAGGAGACAAGATCCACAACCCCGCGGACGATCCCGAATATCCGGATCGGGTGCGTGCGGCGCTCAGTAGCGAGGGAGTCAACTGGCTGGGTGCACTGGAGCGCTCAGCGGTATTGGAGAGCCTTCGCCAGGCCGACATCGCAGTGTCCGTGCGGGCAGAGTCTCTGGATAAGAGCAGGGAGATCTCTACCAAGCTTCTCGAGTACTCGGCAGCGGGCGTGCCGGTGGTCGCCAACAGAACGCTGATGCACGAAGACCTGTTTGGAACCGACTACCCGTTTCTCGTGCAGGGATATCGGGAGCTCAGCGACGCGTTGCGGCTCGCCGCGGAGCATCCTGACGTGCTCGAGAATCAGCGCTCTGCTGTGGTTGGCATCGCTTCGCAGCATTCGTTTTCGGCAGTGGCTCGAGATCTAGAGTCGTTGTTCGAACCGGAGATCGAGCTCGCCGCCTACCGTCAGCTGGATGGTCTGAAGATAGCGGTTGCGTCGCATGACCTGAAGTTCGCGTCCGGGTTACTTGACGACTGGCAGGATGCCGGTGCGACCGTTCGTACCGATGAGTGGCTCGGTCACAATCGTCACGACGAGGCGAGCAGCGAGGCGATGGTCCGCTGGGCTGATGTGATCGTTGCCGAGTGGTGTCTGGCGAACAGCGTGTGGTACTCCCAGAATGCCAGAACAGACCAGCCGGTATTCGTCAGATTCCATCGGACAGAGCTCGAGTCGCCATGGCCCTGGGATCTCAACGTGGATGGGGTAGAGCGGATTGTCTTTGTAGGTGACCACATCCGCCTCGCGGCCATCGAGCGTTTTGGTTGGCCCGAGGAAAAGACAAGCGTCATACCTAACCTCGTTGATCACGTTGGGTTCGATCGGCAGAAGCTTCCTGGGTCGCAATTCAATCTCGGCCTCCTCGGCTACCTGCCGAAGCTGAAGAGACTCGACCTTGCTCTCGATCTGCTCGCATCTCTGCGGACTCACGATCATCGCTACCGACTCATTCTCAAGGGATCGCTCCCGTGGGACCTGGAGTGGGTATGGAGCGACCAGGACGAGCGGAGCTATTTCGAGGATCAATTCGAGCGAATAAGAAGGGATCCGCTTCTCCGATCTGCGGTTACCTTCGATCGTGTTGGCGGCGATGTTCCTTCGTGGTTCCGAAAGGTCGGGTGGATCCTGTCACCGGTGATGTAGAGAGTTTCCATCTGGCGATGATCGAAGGGATGCTATCGGGGGCGATACCCGTCGCGCTGGATCGTCCCGGGGTCGAGGATCTCATCGGGCGTGATTGGGTCAGGCCCGATACCCCGGCTGCGGCCGAGTGGATGCTCGGCATCGGCGAGACCGGTTATGGCCAGCAAGCGATTCAGGCCAAGCGTCTGGCTCGCGATCGGTTCTATCGGGGCGGTGCCGAAGTGATGTGGCGCGACACCCTGGCTGATGCACCGCGATGACGTCGAGTATCTAGGCGATCCCCGTGGCATTCAATACTTCGTCGACTCGATCCGAGTACGTGTTGCCGTCAGCAATCCAACGCTGCCCGGCTTCACCAAAGCCGGCCCTTGTTGCGGGCGACGCCATCAGCGTTTCTAGGTGCTCCTTGGTCTCGTTCGCAGAGTGACTGATGAGGATTGCATCGCTTGGCACCATCTCATCCAAGGCGCGTGCCGGTCCCGACACGACGGCGGTACCACTTGCCAGGAACTCGAAAACACGTCGGGCGCACATTGTCGGGGAGTCGGTGACCGTGTTGACGTTGAGGAACACCTTGTAGCGGCGATACGCCTCAGTGGTTTGCGGATAGGAGAGGGAGCCGCAGAGGTGATCCTCATAAGCGGCGGGCCACGCAAACCGAGGATCGCCGCTCGGTCCCATTCGATCGAAGATGTCGAGATCCGTAGTCGAGCGCCGGTCGCAAGATCATCTCCATCTGACGGCGCCGCTCGGGGTGCTTCCTTGCGTAGTAGCTTCCGGCGAATGCGACATTGCCGGTCCGCTCCTGGCCGGCAGGTGGCGGGATAGTTGATCTTGGGTTGTGCGGCGAATGGCAGGACACCCGGACGTGATTATGACCGAGCTCGCCGACGGTACCTGTTGATCGAGTTGACATCGACTGTGAATACCCAGTCGAAAGCGGAGGCCGCGCCGATGAACCATTCGAAGTTGGCCGGGTCCTCCTTGTTCCAGAAGACCGAGGGGATGCCGTTGCGTCGACACCAGTCAGTCAGTCCGCGGAGCGCAGGACGTGGCGGGCAGAAGCCAGCGATCTGGTTTGTCCATGTGCTCTCATTGCCCGCAAACGAGCTTTCGACCAGCAAGAGGTCCGGTTGATCGGCAAGCTGCTTTGCCATCTGCGGAGGATCGGGACAGTATGTAGGCAAACTCGTACGGAGAACGCCGCCCGGGAGAACGGGTCCATGATCGCGGCAACCCTCAGATCGGGTCGCTGCGGCGGTGACGCATCTGGGAAGCGACTTCGGGAATCAGCGGGTGAACGAACGACGGTGCAGCGATGGTGAACGCTGGCCCTGTCGGGGTCGGCGGCAGAGGTGGTTGAGGGTTGAACAGCTCGGCGGAGGCGTTGACGAAGCTTCCTGAGCGGTATGCGGCCCATGAAACAGATCCGATATGAACGCTGACGATGCGATTGCGTCTTTCGGTTCCGCAAAGCCACGAGCTGGCTCTCGAGATGCCGCGCCCGTGTTCTCAGTGTCTCCGCGATCTGCGTGGAGATGTTCGATCCGATCCCGGAAAGCGAGGTTCTCCGCGTACAGATTGTCCACGTGCGTCTGCAGCAACTCGAGATTGTGACGCTGCTCTCTCGAGCTCCTGGTCGGTCGGTGTCGTGTTCACTCATAGGAGCCGAATACTCGTCAGCTCGTCAGGGAGTATCGATGGTGCGGGCCGGTCGAGTCAGTGCCGTCCAGAACCTCGGAACCGCGCATCTCGCCATCAGGTTTCCATCCTCGTCGATGCCGTGGTGGAGGGCCTCTGCCATGCGGAAGTCCTTCTCCTCGTCTATATCGATGGCCTCGTAGGGGTCCATCTCCCACATGATCGCGTTCGAGGTGATCCGGGTCTCCTCCTCGAAGAAGGCATCACGCTCGAATAGATAGAGATTGGAGTTCTCGAGATAAACCGGTTCGAGCTCCTGGGTCGGTAGCAGCTCTCGTGGGTCATGATTTATTGCCTTCATGTCCTTGTCGTACAGGCGCGCCTGGATTCGGGTCACGGTGAACAGGCTCGTTGCCGTCCCATGGCTGAAATATGCCTGGATGGCGGCATCAATAGTCTGGCTCGTCAGCAGCGGATTGGTGCAGTGTGTCTGTGCGAGATGGCCGACGTCGGGGTGATCCGCGAGGAAGTCCCTTATCAACCAGTTGACTGATATCTCATGGCCGAGCAGCTCCCTCTTCCGCCTGATCACGGTCACACCATCGAATATCGACGCGGAGTCGGCGATGACCTCGCTGTCGGTGTCGACATAGATGTTCCTGATGCTCGCTGCTTGCCGGAGTGTGCCCAGGATCGTGTGGAACAAAGGGCGACCGGCAAACGGGCGCATGTTCTTGCCCGGGACACGTTCAGATGCTCCCTTGAGGGGGATGAAGGCGTCTATCTTCTTCACTCCGCATCTCCTTTGATCGCTGTGATGTCGGTAGTGACGTCCGCCAAGTGGTGAGCGAAGAAGAGCATGTCCGAGGCATAGGCAACGAAGCGATATCCGTTGCCGATCACCTCACGAAGCCGGTCCGGGTTTGGCGCGACGACATGTATCCCCGCAACCACTCCAGACCTTCCGACTACGGAGCCCACAGCATCCATCGCCGCTACGACGTCGGGGTGCTCGAATTGTCCCGGTAGGCCGAGCGATGCAGAGAGGTCATAAGGCCCGACGAAGAACCCATCGACCCCTTTGACAGCCAGGATTTCGTCCAGATTCCGGACTCCCTCGATGTGCTCGATCTGCACGATGCACACCAGCGCATCCTCGATGTGCTCCAGGTACTCGGCGAACCCGACACCGTATCGCTGCGCTCGTGCCAGACCAACGCCACGAGTTCCCCTGGGCGGATAGGTTGCGGCACTGACGATGGCGGCGGCTTGATCGGCGTTGTTGACCATCGGAGCAATGATCCCCGTCGCTCCGGCGTCCAAGACTCTCTTGATTTGCGCAGGATCGTGCGAACTCAGCCTGACCAGCGTTGGGCAGCCGGCCAGTTCGGCTATGCGGATGAGTTCCCCGGCTGAGGCAAGCGAGATGGTGGTGTGCTCCAAGTCAATGCACAGCCAATCGAACCCTCCCGTAGCGAGGATTTCAGTCAGTGCCGGTTCCCCCAGCTGAATCCACGACCCGATGGTGGTGCGGCCTGCAGATATCTTTTCCTTGAGCAACGTCATTGAGATGGCATCTCCAGGCGCTTCGGATCGGCCGTACCGGCCAAGCGTAGGGTAGCCTATTGGCATCAGCGCTCCTGTTCCATGAAAGGGCCCCGGTGCAACCGCGAGCCATCGCAATCACAACGTCGAACTTCGACATGAGTAACCCGATGCTCAGTGATCTCAGGGCGCACGGTTGGGAGATAGTGCGATCTGCGTATGGCAGGAAGCTGACTGAGGACGAAGTAATCGAGTTGCTCGCCGCATCCGCAGTGATCGGTGTCGTCGCCGGTGTGGAACCGCTCACCGCCAGGGTGTTTGATGCGAATCCGCAGCTGAAGGTGATATCCCGTTGCGGTACCGGGTTCGACGCGGTCGATCTCGACGCTGCCGCCGACCGCGACATCGTCTGCCTAAACACCCCCCAAGCGACTGCTTCGGCGGTTTCGGAGTTGACACTGGGCTTGATGCTGGCGGCACTGCGGCATATCCCGGAGGCCGACCGCAACATACGAAAGGGAGTGTGGAGAGCAGCCATGGGCTCCCTGCTCGCCAAGAGAGTTGTCGGGATCGTCGGTCTCGGAAGGGTCGGTCGTAGAGTGGCTCATCTCATCGGCGCGTTCGGAGCCGATGTGGTCTACTACGACCCGTTCGTGGCCACAGCAGAGTATGACCGTGCTCGCACCGTGATGGACCTCGCGTCTCGAGTCGACGTGCTGACTATCCACGTTCCACTCACGGCGGAAACCAGGAATCTGATCAGCAATGAGGTCATTGATGCCTTGCCGGAGGGAGCGGTCATCGTGAACGCGGCACGTGGCGGGGTGATTGACGAAGCGGCGCTCGCTTCAGCCCTCCGCTCTGGCCGGGTTGGAGCGGCCGGTCTCGATGTGTTCGCCGACGAGCCGTACGACGGGATATTGCGGGACATGGACAATGTCGTGCTCACTGCGCACATGGGGTCGTACGCCAAAGAGGCCCGACAACTGATGGAGAGCGAGGCGTTGCTCAACCTGATGGGCGCCCTGAGCCGGCTCGACTGATGGTCGATCTGGCGGGCGTGCTCGACTTTTTGGTGTTTGACTTCGACGGCACGATCTGCGACTCGGCGGATGTGAAGACAGAGGCCTTCTACCAGCTGTATCTCGACGAGCAAGGTGACGAGTTTGCCGTCGCGGTACGTGACTATCACCTCGCAAATGTGGGCGTCTCCCGCTTCGACAAGATCCGTTACTGCGAAGAGGAGATGTTGGGCCGTCCGTGCAGTGACCAGAGAATGAAGGAACTGGCGGACAGGTTCGGCAGCATTGTGACCGACAGAGTGATTGCGTCGCCACTGGTACGTGGCGCTGCCGAATTCTTCTCTCTATTCGCGAGTCGGGTGACCATGTTGGTGGCGTCGGCAACTCCGACGGGTGAACTGCAACGAATCATTGCCGAACGTGGCATGAGCGACTGGTTCAATGAGGTTCAAGGAAGTCCAGCCTCCAAGGCCGACATCATCCAGGCCTACCTCGACCGGCGTGACGGGGACCCCGCCAAGGTGGTGATGGTGGGTGATCAACCCGCCGATCTGGAGGCTGCTTGCGCCGCCGGCGTGCATTTTGTTGGATTTCGGCCTGAGGGTGAAGCTCGCATCTTCGGCGACAAGGTCGTCGTTGTCGATGACATGCGGTCGCTGCCGGCAGCGATCAGACGAATCGCCAGCGGGACATCGGATTGAGCACGCCACGACCGGTTCTGGCTGGAGATCCATCGATCCTGATCGTGCCGAGCGCGTCGCATCACTCAACCGAGCTCATTCCCCTGGCACGTGCACTCGAACTGCGCGGTTATCGGACTGTGGTCGGCGCCACCCGGCGAGACTCAATGCACACAACCCCTTTGTCCGACGCCCTCGGTATCCGTTCTCCGTACACCCCTTCCGAGATCGGTAGTGCTGTGGCAGGGTTCAGCGCTGTTTTGACGATGGAGGATTGGGGAGAACCCGGAGATATCGTTGCTGCGGCGAGAGATGCAGGCGCAATGACATTCACCAAGGTGGACGGTGCCAGCGACTTCTTCGGCGCCGATGCCGCACAGCAGAGCAAGCCCTACCGGACGGCGGAATACATCCTGTGCCAGGGAAGAAACGACTTCGACCTGATCGATGGCAGGCGGTTCATTGTTGGCAGCACCAGGCTGGAGCAAGCGTACCGGGCAGGTCCGGTGCCGATCAGTGGCGACAGCGTGCTCATCAACGCGACCTCTCAGATACGGGAGCATGCTGCACAGCAGCGGGCCTGGCTCGAGAGTGCTGTGGCCGCCTGCCACGAGCTCGATGTGCCCTTCACTGTCACGTCTCAGACGTCGGTGGGCGAGAGCCTCAACCAGATTCCCCACGTCAGCACGATCTCGACGTCTGATCTATTGCCTGGGGCAACCGTCCTGGTGAGTCGGTTTTCGACCGTGCCCTTCGAGGCCATGGCCCTTGGTGTGCCGTTCGTCTATCACAACCCACACGGTGAGCGAGTGTCGACCTTTGCACATGGTGGTGACGCGTTCCGCACGACTGCGAATGCCGGCCAGCTTGCCGAAGCGATCCGCGAAGCTCGTGGCTGGCGTGGTGACTATCGGGCCCGATCTGCTTCGTTCTTTGCGAGACAGGTGGATATCAATCCTGAGGTCGCATCGGAGGATCGCGCCGCCGATGTGATCTACGGGCTGCTCGGATAGCAGACCTAGTTGCGAAAACCGTATACCATCAGCTCTCAATCTCGAGGAGTGGAACATTGGTGGAGGACCAGCAACCGTCGGGTGAAACTCGCCTGCAGGGCCTGATCGAAACTGTCAAGCAGCACCCCGGCTTGTACGGTGGCATTGGAGTCGTCGTACTGGCGGCCGTCGTCGCCATCGTGGTGATGGTGCTTGGTGGTGGTGGCGGTGAGGGAGACGATTCGACAGTCGCAGACGGACCGACGACGATCACGGTCGGCACCCCAGGCGTCACCGTCACCACTGGTGCGGCCACTGCCGACGACCAGGCGCAGGGAGACGAGTCCGTGCAACTCGATCGCAACCCCCTCAACGGGGAGCTGCTCGAGGGCACGAGTGCCGACCGCGTCGTCGCAGTCAAGGTGGACAACTCGATCGAGGCCGGGCCTCCGATCGGTATCCAGGACGCCGAGCTCATCATCGAGGCGCCCGTTGAAGGTGGCATCACCAGGCTGACGGCGATGTTCTTCGAGAATGAGCCGACCGTCATCGGACCGATCCGATCGGTGCGACCGGTCGACGCAGACCTGCTCTCGCCGTGGCGACCGCTGCTCGTCACCACCGGAGGCCGTGACTTCGTATATCGGGATATCCTCGCAGCAGGTGTTCAGATACTCGATGAAGGCACAGACGGGCTCTTCCAGCAGATCGAGCGGCGTCAGCCGTATCACCTGGTGGCCACGATCCCGCTGATCGAGATCGAGGCGGGCGAGGGTGCACCACCGGTCGCAGTGCTCCCATTTGGCGACGCCGAGTTCTCAGGACAGCCAGGAACGTCGGTGGCCATTCCCTTCTCCGGTGTTGCCGACGTAGAGTGGCAATACGACTCGGGCAGTGGTCAATACACCCGGATCGTCAACGGCGAGCCGTTTCAGATCTACCCCGAGTACGACGCCGAGCTGACCGGCTTCGGCACCGACACCGTGATCGTGCTCAAAGCAGCCCAACGGTCCGCCGGCTACACCGATACCGCAGGGGCCGACGTCCCGACTTTCGACGTAATCGGGTTCGGTGACGTGATGGTGTTCCACAACGGTCAGGTCATTACGGGTCAATGGCTGCGGGCGGCGCAGTCGGATGGTTGGGTGTTCCTCGACGATACCGGGGCACAGTTCACGGTGCCTTCAGGCTCTGTATGGCTGGAAGTAGTGCCACGCTATATCGACGTCACGTTCCAGTGAGCGGCTGCTAGCAACGCCGAGCCTTCCCATAGTGGAGGGGCCAGACTTAAGATTCTCCACACACTTGCCGATCAAACCTGAATCAGCAGCGGGCGAGAGGGCTTTGCCCTCGTAAGGGGCATCGCTGCTGGATGAGGAGTAGAGGCCCTCATCGCAGCAAGATCGGCGACGCTTCTGTGGCGTAGCGATCCCAGAAGCGAGTGAGAGAAGTGACATGAATGGGACGATGCGAGCGCTGCTCGCTCTTGTGCTCGTGACAGCAGCGTTGGCCGCTCCGGGCACTACGGCACCACAAGCACGCGCCGACGAGGATATCTACGGTGCATCGATGTATTTCCCGGTGGTAGGCGAGAACCACTACACCGATACCTTCGGTGCTCCTCGCTCCGGAGGCCGCACCCACGAGGGCGTTGACATCATGGCCGAGAAGATGATCCCCGTTGTTGCCGTCGCCGCGGGCACCGTCGGGTGGATGCACGACGAGCAAGGCGGCGACTGCTGTGCCATGGCGCTCAATCACGACGACGGCTGGTCCTCCTGGTACATCCATCTCAACAACGACACGCCGGGCACAGACGACGGTCTCGGCTGGGGTTTCGCACCCGGGATCGAGGAGGGTGTTCATGTCGAAGCCGGCCAGCTGATCGGCTACGTCGGTGACAGCGGCAACGCAGAGGACGCCGGGTCTCATCTCCATTTCGAGCTGCACGATCCCGACGGAGTCGTGCTCAATCCAACCCCACACGTTGACGCGGCAATTGTGATCACCGCCCCGCTCGACAGTGCCAGCCACGGGGCCTTCCGCGACGACGACAGCTCTGTTCACGAGGCCGACATCGACAAGATCGCAGAGCTCGGCATCACAAAGGGATGCAATCCTCCTCTCAACGACATGTACTGTCCGGGTCGTGAGATCACCCGTGGCGAAATGGCGGCGTTCCTGCGCCGCAACCTTGCCCTGCCCGATTCCGAGACCGACTACTTCACCGACGACACCGGCAACATTTTCGAGGGCGACATAAACGCTCTAGCCGAAGCCGGCATCGCATTCGGGTGCACCGAAACCGAATACTGCCCCAACGAGCCGTTGCTGCGCGATGAGTTGGCAGAGTTGTTTGTCAGGGCGTACGGGTTCGAGAACCCCGATGCGTCGGACTTCTTCGTCGACGACGACGGGAACCGGTTCGAGGCGTCCATCAACGCAATGGCGTTCAACAGCATTACCTTCGGGTGCAATCCGCCCGACAACACCGAGTACTGCCCGACGCGGCCGCTGAGTCGTGCAGAGATGGCATCGTTCTTCGTGAGGGCGCTGGGGCTCTGATTCGTGCGGACTGCAAAGGACCGGGGGACGAGGTCCATTTCAGCATCGCCCATCGTTGTGATGCTGGCGTGTTGCTGCTGACCATTTCCGGATGCTCAGGATCTGAGTCGACCGAGACCAGTGCAGCGACAACGTCGACGTCCGCAGCATCGACAACCACGGCTCCGGACTCGTCGACAACTACCACGGTTGCGACTCGCTCGATCGGCTAACCCGATGTCCCTATCACGATGCGGGTGCAGAGCGCAGACGAAGAGCCCTACCTCGTTTCTACCCGGGCACTGCTCGCTGAGGACGCCGACGTGCCCAAGATCGTCTACCAGGACGTGCTGTTGCCGATGCTTCACGATCTACCTCATACCCGCGGAGTGAGCGCGGGCTACTCCAGCCCGCGGTACACCCCGAGGAGCTTCTTCGCCTCGTTGCCCCAGTTGTACCGCTGGGCTGCCGGTCCCGTTGCCGCCTTGTACCTGTCGAGATCGCCGAGGATGAGCCGGGCAGCGTTCGCCAGGCTCTCGGGGTCGGCCGGGTCCGCCACCTCACCCACACCCGTCTCCGACACAACGCGGCCGATCTCGGGGGAGTCGGACCCTATCACCGCAATGCCGGCGATTATGTACTCGAAGAGCTTGTTGGGCAGCGACGTGTAGTAGCTGAGCGACGAGTTGATGATGTTGCACATCCCGATGTCCGCGGCTGCGGTCCATCCGAGTAGCTCGTCGTTCGGGATCGGGCCGAAGAACTTCACCCGATCGGCGAGGTCACGCTTGCGCACATCGGCTTCGAGAACGGGACGGTAATAGCCGTAGCCGACGACTACGAGCACCGCTTTGGGCAGCAATGTGATCGCGTCGATGGCAGGCTCGATTCCGCGGTTCTCCTGGATCGAGCCCTGGTACAGCAGGATCGGAGCGTCGCCCGGAATGCCCAACTCACCACGGAGGTCACGGGGTTGCTCGATCACCTCGAGCGCTGGGGTGTTGATGATGCTCACTGCCGGGTCCGGCACCTTCCCATATTTCTTGCGGTTGATCTCGATCCAGGAGGGGGAAGCGACGATCATCGCGTCGGCGTACGGGAGCCACCGTTTCTCGTTCCAGGCAGCCCAGCGTCGCCACCACTTTGTCATACGATTGCGTTCCGTTTGTAGCTCGTGCGAGTCGTAGACGAGCCGGGCACCGCTGGTTCCCTTCTTGCACCTCGAGCCGATGAAGAGAGTGTTGAGGTCGTGGGAGTGGTAGACGTCCGCGTGCTCTTCGAGTCCGATCTCGATCATGCGTCGGTTGATCGCCCACGTCTTCAGAGCTCTTCCCTGTCTGCCCACGAGAAACTTCACTCCCTTGAATCCGAAGCGGGCCATCCTGGCGAGCCCCCGAAGTACCGGGGTCGTCAATCGGCCCCAGAGACGGGTCAGGGTGCCCGCCGGTGCTGCCTCGGATTTCTCCACAACGACCTCGACCTTGTCGCCGGGGGTTGCGGTCGAGGTCGGCAGCCATTCGCTCAGTTCCCGCGCTCGATCCTCATCAACATCCTCACCGGTGAGCCTTGAGTGACGAGTCTCGATCGATCCTGCATACCGGGCGGCGATCTTGTTCAGGGTTCCGAGACCAAAACTGAGCCGGCTCACTCTGATCACGTTGATCCCATCGGCGGTGACTTCCCGCTCTGCGGTGGTTCCGGGCACGTGGATTGCGACGACGGTTACCTGATGGCCGGCCTCGATGAGTGTTTTTGCCTCTTTTGTGACGCGGGCGTCGTATTCGAACGAGTTCTTGACAAACATGCAGATCTTCATACAGAACATGAGCGTACTGCGAAGTGCACCGAGCAGGATCCGGCTGATGCTATCGGGCAGCTAGCATCCTTACTCATGCGTATTTGCTTGGTTGCAGTTGGCCGGTACTGCAACGACCCCCGAGCCAGAACACTCGCCAGGAGTCTTGCCCACGTCGGCCATGAAGTATTCGTTGTCGCAAGCGGGCGCCCCGCGGATTGCTCGACCGACGGAGTTGAGGTCGAGTTCGTTCCCACCAGGTACCCGGTGGGACGGGGCCGCCTCGGCAAGATACTCCGTAGGATGCAGACCCGAGGGATGCGAAGGCGTCTCCACTATGCGAGGTTGGCAGAGGCGGTTCGTAGGAACAGACCTGACATCGTTTATCCAACCTCCGAGGCAGCCGTCCCGGTGGCCGCAGCAGCTGTCGCCGGCACCGAAGGGACCGTGGTGCGTGACCCGCGCTGGCCGAATGCCGGTCCGCGAGACCTCGTGGATCTCGCGCCGCATCATCCCGAGCTGAGCGTTTCACCGGCAGGACCTGGAGCCCCGTTCTTGACGCCGGCCGACACGCAAGAGCCCTACACGCCGGAGCCGGGTCGGTACCGGCATTTGAGGATCGCCCTTTGTTATCGGAAGACGGACACGAACCCGGGCAAGTACCTCGAGGCAGCCATGGTGCGGGCAGGGATCAAGGTCGACCTTCACACCGAGGGAATCGACTGGCGCACGATACCCGCCGACACGAATGCCGTCTTATTTGTCGAAGGTCCTTACCCGGCGCTTCAAGTCAAGGGCTCCAATCCCGGAATCCCGGTTGTCTTCTGGGTCCACCATGGCGAGCACCACATACCAACGAATCTGCGCCTCGTAGAGGCCTACGGTGCCCACGCCGTGTTGATGGCTCATTCCTGGCATCTCGCTCACCGTTTCCCGGTGCCGGTGCATCGCTTCACTTTCGGTGTTGCTCCCGAGCTGGTGGATGCCTCGATTCCATGGCGCGAGCGAAAGTACGACGTGTCGATGGTTGGTGGTCAGCTGCGCCGCAAGGGCGGGACCTATGCGCGGCGGCAGCAGCTCGTCGATGCACTTGAAGATGCTTTCGGTAAGAAGCACACCGCGTTCAAATCCGACATCTCTGCTCAGGAGATGTCGGAGGTCTATTCCGAGGCTCGGATCATTCTCAATGAGGGCGGTACCAGGCACTACCCGATCACTATGCGTGTTCTCGAGTCGATCGGTTCGGGTGCCATCCTGATCACTGACGATCTACCCGGGACCGACCTCATCCTTCCCCGAAAGTACTACTTCGTGCTCGAGGACGATGTTGTTGCACAGGTGAAACGACTGCTATCCAAGCCCGACGAGATGGCGGGGATTACCGCTGAGGCCCGCGAGTACGCGATGGCCCGACACACGTACGATCACAATGTCGACGATCTGATCGAGGTCATCGAGTCCATCGAGGCCGGGGTCGAGCAAGAGTCGTCATCCACTCTGAGCCCGATGGCAGCGCTGATCGATGAGGACGTGGAATTGCAGCGCCTTGCCCAATTTGGCCTGCCAGGGCTCGCGGACGAACTCGCGAGTCGGGAGGTTTGGGACGGCGAGGAGAGAATCGGCAGGCTCAATCCCGACACCATGGAGGCGGTGGCGATCGGACCCGAGGGCACCAAGCATCTGAACCGGGCATTGCAGGCGGCCCGTCGCTACATCTATGCGGCAGGGGATATCAGCGTCATCGAGCAATATGCCGTCAGAGAGCTCCCGGACGCCACTATCACGCACCATGGCGATATTCTCAGAGTCGATCTCAACGCGGAGTCGTACCGGGTCCTTGCCCACGAGCGCACCATCACCACCTGACCGGAGAGGGCATGTCACGGCACATTGCTCCCGAAAACGACTATCGCGGAGTTACGACATCGGCGATCGGGCCGGAGGTGCGTGTCGCGGTTGTGATCCCCGTATACAACCGCGTTGAGTTGCTCGCCAACACGCTGGCCGGACTCGTTGCACAAAGCAGACCGCCGCACCAGGTGATCGTTGCCGATGACGGCTCGGAAGAAGACGTTTCCGCCGTCACCCATGCTTTCGCCGACGATCTCCCATTACAGTTGGTTCGCCAGGACCACGATGGTTATGGAGCCGGGCGCGCCCGCAATCTCGGAGCGGGCGTAGCCGACGGCGATGTACTGATCTTCATTGATGCCGATTGCATCCCGGATCCGGATCTGGTTGCCCATCATGCGGCCCGCCAGCGGCGCGCCGACAACCTTGTCGTGATCGGCTCCCGGCACCACATGGACACAACCGATATCACCACTGATGCGCTGCGACGAGGCGCTTCGGGTCTGCGTGACCGGGTGACGACGAGTGCCCCGGTTGGCGGGGACCTCGTTCCTGATGACTTCCGTCGTGTCTTCTATCGCCGTACGGCGGGGCTGCGGCTCGGCGACGAGGCATTCAGGTCCCTCGTATCGTCCAACTTCTCGATCCGGCGCGACCAATTTGCCAGAGTCGGCGGCTTCTCGGAGGATTTCGATCGATGGGGCGGTGAAGACACCGAGCTCGGGTGGCGACTCTTCAACGACGGTTGTTTCTTTGTCCCGGACAATGATGCCGCCATTTATCATCAGACCCAGCAGGATGCCGGCGATTCGGCCGATTGGAGGCAGATCTCGAGGACGGCCAACGACGGAATCATCCAGGCCAAGATCCCGCATCGCTTCTATCGCAAGTCCCGGCGTGGCTATATCTACGAGGTGCCCAAGGTCACCTGGGTGATTGCGCCCACTGTCGCCCATCGAGCGGTGGAGGTGTGGGAGCAGCTACTCAAGCAGAGCTTCACGGACTTCGAGGTCATATTCACCGGCGGGGACGCCGAACTCGAGCAACTCGGTGAGGCGCTGGCAGGAGATCCGCGCATCACCGTGCTTCCCCCAACCGGAAACGCGGCATCGG
The DNA here is from genome assembly GCA_963777645.1 of uncultured bacterium. Lineage (GTDB taxonomy): Bacteria > Actinomycetota > Acidimicrobiia > Spongiisociales > UBA5794 > JAAETI01. The sequence continues at coordinate 406,079 of CAVZRA010000003.1, forward strand.
CATTCACAGCCGCCATCGCCGCAAGCCGCGGCGAGTACCTCGCCGTTCTACACGGTTGGGCCTCGCTCGACCATCGCCTGGCGAGTCGCGCCGTACGCCGCCTGGACGCAAACCCGCGGACCTCGATAGTGCGAAGCGGCTATCAGATCGTTACCGGCGATGGAACGGTGACATACCTGTATGACGAGGCGATAGCGGACATCGACACATCCTGGGGCGGCCTGCCCGTGTTTGCCATGACCCGGCGTCGAGAGTGGGCCAAGCTGGCCAACACCGGTCTTGGTCCCGCCGAGTTGTGGCGGGCGGTGCAGCGACTATCTGATACGAAGGCGCTTCGCGACGGCATGGTCGCGATCCCGGCCCTGAGCCCGGCCGATGAGCTGCCGACGCAATTCCCTGAGATAACGGGGGAGCGGACCCACCTCATGGATGATCTCACCAAGGGAGGCCCGAGGCGAGCGGTGCGTGCGGTCGCGAAGTATGCCTTGGCCAAGGCGCAGCGCAAACCTTATCGACCCGTTGGGTTGGACACCAAGCCTCGCGGCGGACTCGACCCGGAGCCGGTCGACGGTGCCAAACCGGGGGTCTCGTACATCGGCTGGCTCGGTCGGGAGAACTTCGGTGACGAGATCATGCTGCGGGCAGTGCAACAACTCCTCCCCGACGCAGTCGTGGGGTACGAAGCTCCTCAGGCTCGTCTGCTGCTGCTGGGAGGGGGGACGCTGATCAACCGTCTCACCTACCTCGAGGCGCTACGACGCCATGACAGTCCGCGGGTGGAGCGAGCAGTGTTCGGTACCGGTGTTGCCGATCCGGGGTATTGGGGAATCACCGAACCGGTGGATCAGTGGCTGGACTTCCTCGATTCATGCATCTACGTGGGGGTTCGGGGACCTCGATCGGAAGCGACTCTGCGGGAATGGGGCTTCACGGGAGAGACCGAGATCCTCGGCGATCCCGCTCTTTCCATCGAGCCGGTGCGGCCGGTGGAGCGTCGCGACGGACTGGTGGTGGTGAGCCCGGCATACACTCGCGACCAGTTGTTTGGTGACAGTGACGAAGCGGTGTTCGCCGCTTTTGCCGCCATGGTGGAGGCCCTCCGGGCGAAGGGCCATCCGGTGGCATACCTTTCGTGTCATCCGAGTGATGATCGATTCATCATGGAGATAATGCATCGCTCCGGGTCGGCGGACGCCGAGTACGTCGCCGCCTATGCAGCACAGGACGAAGGCATTGCGTTGCTCGCCGCGGCCGATGTCGTGGTGGCTGAGCGTCTTCACGCAGCCGTCATCGCTGCCGCCGCCGGCACGCCGTTCGTTGCGATCGAGTACCGGCCCAAGGTGCGTGATTTCGCCATGTCCGTAGATAGCGACAGGTTTGCCATCCGGAGCGATGAGGTGTCGGGAGAGCGCCTCTCCGAGCTGGTTGGATCAATCGGCTCCGATGGCACGGTGCGGGAGCGACTCGCCGCTGCGGTCGGCGTATACCGTTCCCGTCAGCTCCGGGCGGCCACTTCGCTGGCAAGGGTGCTCGACGGGGAATAGTCCGGGGTAGCTCCGATCTCGAGATCGACGGTGGCGATCACGCGCTCCCTTGGCCCCGGCCGCAACTATCGTCAGTCACCATGCGAACTCTCTCTGTATCTGCAGTGGTGGCGGTTCTGTTGGTGGTGATGGTTGTCCCGGCCGGGGCGGCACTCCCTCCAGGCGGTACCTTCACAGACGACAACGGGAATATTCACGAGGGCTACATCGAAGCCATCGCCGCTGAGGGGATCACCAAAGGCTGCAATCCGCCGTTCAACGACCAGTACTGCCCGACCGGGTATGTCACCAGAGGCCAGATGGCCGCCTTCATCGTTCGCACCCTCGGGCTCACCGATGAAGGGGGCGCGATTGGTTCACCGATGATGATGGCAACCTGTTCGAGGCGGACATCAACAAACTGGCTCAGGCAGGGATAACAAAGGGCTGCAATCCACCGGTCAACACCGAATACTGCCCGCAGCAGCGAGTTACCAGGGGTCAGATGGCCGCATTCCTGGTACGAGCGTACGGATATACCGATCCCGGGCCGGTTGATTACTTCACTGACGATGAGGGCAATGTCTTCGAGGCAGACATCAATCGGCTGGCTCGGGCAGGAGTAACCCGAGGGTGCAATCCTCCCGACAACGATCAGTTCTGCCCATATTCGTATGTTCAGCGCGACCAGATGGCTTCCTTCTTGGGCCGCGCCGAGGGTCTCGACCCGATCGTGCCGCCGCCGGCCGCCGAGCCCGTCATCGAGACAGTGGTGACCGGTCTCGACTATCCGGTGTACGCCACATCACCTCCGGGAGACCCGCGGGTGTTCGTTGTCGAGAAAGGTGGATACGTCCGCATCGTCGAGAATGACGTGCTCAAACCGGGTGTGTTCCTCGATGTGCACAACCTCGTGTCGGGTGTCGGTGAGCAGGGTCTGCTGAGCATCGCTTTCCACCCGGATTACGCCAGCAACGGTCATTTCTATATCTCGTACACCAATACCTCTGGTGACTCTCGTATCGTCGAGTATTCCGTCTCCTCCGACCCCGAAGTAGCTGATCCCGGATCTGCTCGCACCATCCTCGGGCTCGACCAGCCGTATACGAACCACAATGGCGGCCTCATCACATTCGACTCGGATGGGAATCTGCTCATAGGATTTGGCGACGGCGGGAGCGCAGGCGACCCCGGAGAGGTAGCCCAGGACAACACGTCGCTTCTCGGCTCGCTGCTGCGCATCGGCGTAGACGGCGATGACTTTCCCGGCGACCCGAATCGCAATTACACCATCCCGGCTGGTAATCCATTCGTCGGCTCGAGCGGAGCAGACGAGATTTGGGCGTATGGCCTACGGAACCCGTGGCGCTATTCGATCGATACCGCAAGCGGTTTGCTCTATATCGCCGATGTAGGTCAGGCCTCCTGGGAGGAAATCGACGTCGCCCCCGTGAGCGAGGCTGGGCTCAACTACGGTTGGGACAACTACGAGGGTGACCACTGTTACGCAGACCCGAGCGGTCCGAGCGATTGCAGCAAGACCGGGCTGACATTCCCCGTCTACGAGTACTCGCACGCACAGGGGTGCTCGGTGACCGGCGGTTACGTATACCGTGGTGATGAGCTTCCGCAGCTCAAGGGTCACTATTTCTTCGCCGATTACTGTCGAGGCGAGCTCCGGAGCTTCCGCTATCTGGACGGTGTGCTCGAATCTGAGAAGAACTGGTCCAGCGAGTTTGGCGGCCTCGGCCGGGTGACCTCGTTTGGAATCGATAGCCAGAACCGTCTCTACATCATGAACTCTGCTGGGGATCTGATGCGATTGGGAGCGAATTGAATGGTCGTCTCGGCGGCTGATCCACTGCCGATGGGTGTGTGTGGCGGACTTCGTCCCCTACCGGTATTTGGGGTGTCTCAGGTCATGTCCGGATGATGAACCGCATCGGGCTCGTGCTCGCCGTGATTGTGACTCTTGCCGGGCTACCGACGGCCTCACCGGCGGCAGCTGCGGTTGGTGAAGGCACAGCCACGATCTCAACCAGCGAGTCGTGGGCATGCGGGCAGCCTTCGACCAATGGCAGCTATGCGGCGAAGACGGGATCGCTGCCTGACAGCCAGCTCATCGGTGGGCCTCGCGCCGACCTGCTGGGGAGGAGCATCGGTGAGATCAAGGATTCGCTGGTCTGGTGGACGATGCCGATGTCCGGCGGCTACAAGGTGCTGATTCATGAGCGTGCCCTGCCGGCGTTCAACCAGGCTGCCGCCAACCTTGCCGCCGAGCAGGCCAAGGGCAACTACTACGCGGTCAAACCGACCCAGACCTTCGGCTTCTCGCCCCGTACGATCGGAGGCAGGTACCAGGTTTCCCTGCATGCCCATGGTGTTGCCATCGACATCAACAGCGCCAGCAATCCGTACAGCTCCTCAGGCACGCTGATCACCAACCTGCCCGGATGGTTCATCCAGGCGTGGAAAGATGCAGGGTTCTGCTGGGGCGGCGACTGGACGACTAGCAAAGACCCGATGCACTTCTCATGGATGGGGCCCGCAGCGACACCGGGTTACGGCGATGCGCCGATGGCGTATCCGGCCGACACCGCGGCCGCGAACTACAGCGAGGTCGCCCTCTCCACCGGTACCGAGTTCGGCACTCCGAAATCCGACTACCGGTACTTGCTTGGTGACGGTGACGGTGACGGGCTGGCAGATGTGTTCCAGCTCGTGCCGAGGGACAACGGCACGAGGCTCGAGTACTCCCAGAGCGATCGGAAGCACACGTGGTGTGCGATCGGGCGGGACCATGCGCTCGATGTCACCGTCGGCGACCGGATCCCCTTGCTCGGCGATTACTCGCGGGTGGGGAGGAACGATCTGCTACTGCTCGATACGAGTGGGAGCGAGTTGAGCATCGAGGTCTCATTGAAGCCGTCGGGATTCTCCGAGTCGAAGACGATCGCAACCACCATCCCGGTCGTCGTCGGCGACGACTACCTGCTCGGCGACCACAACCGGGACAGCTACGTCGATCTGTACGTGATCCATCACGGCGGCGGAGCAACCACAATCGACATCTACAGCGGCAGCGACGACTTTGCGACCCTCTTGGATTCAGTGGACACCGGTCTCGGGGACACGACCGGGAGCCTGTTCACGCTCGGTGATCCCAATCTCGACGAGTTGCCGGACTTGTTTGTAGTCACCGGGAACGGTGGGGAAGCGATCGTGCGGGTGCTGCCCAACGGTTATCAAACCGTCGACGCCACCTTCAGCGTGCCCGTCGACGCCGGCTTGATGGACGTGCTCGTTAACGACTACGACGGTGACGGGCGCGGCGATCTCTGGTTGTGGGACGACACCGGAACCTTGACGGTGCGACTTGGCAATACCGCTCTCCCTGGGGTCAGCACCGATTTCTGGCACAACAGCCCCAATTGGACGTGTGACCCGAACAGCCCGCCATACGTCTTTGACGGCACATTCCGTGACGACGACGAAGACATCCACCAGAACAACATCGAGATCATCGCCGCCGCCGGAGTCACCAAAGGGTGCAACCCGCCATTCAACGACGACTACTGCCCGACCGGCCACGTAACCAGGGGCGAGATGGCTGCCTTCCTGGTGCGGGCACTGGGGTTGACCGACGACGGTGGCCGGGACTGGTTCACCGATGACGACGGAACGGTGTTCGAAGCGGACATCAACAAGCTGGCTGCCGCGCGGATAACCGCCGGCTGCAACCCACCGGACAACGACGAGTACTGCCCCAACGAGCGAGTCAGCCGGGCACAGATGGCTGCATTCCTGGTGCGCGGCCTCGGGCTGACCGATGGGAGTGGCACCGACCGGTTCGTAGACGATGACGCCTCGATCTTCGAAGACGATATCGATCGGCTTGGGGCGTCCGGGATAACCCTCGGCTGCAACCCACCGGCGAACGATCGGTTCTGCCCGAATGATGATGTGCGTCGTGACGTTATGGCGAGTTTCATCGCAAGGGCGCTGCCGCTCATCGACGGCTGATCGGCGTTGCCTCCTCTTGCGTTTCGGTGTGGTGAAGTGCCAGATTATGGAGCGAGCACTCTCGCATAAGGTCGCGACATGTACGATCATTGATTGCCCGTGTCGCTCAAGGCGGCCACGGGTTTGTCGATATCTGGATTTATGTCTGTGATCAGCAAAGGTCGGCGACCGGGAATCCTCACAGTGCTGGCGCTCGTTGCCACCATGTTGGTACCGCCAGGTGCCGCGTTTGCCCAAGAGACGAACGACACGCTCTCGTTCATCGGCTCCGGCTGGGGTCACGGTGTCGGGCTCAGCCAATATGGGGCGTATGGAGCCTCGCGAGAGGGGTGGTCGGCCGAGCAGATTCTGCAGTACTTCTATAAGGGCACCAGCATCGGAGTCATCGGTGAAGGTGGTCTCGCCCCGAGGGAGAATCTCTGGGTGAACCTCGAGAAGGATCGGTCGCATCTGGTTCTCATCGCTCACGAGACCGGCCTGGTGTCCCCCTCTGAGCCGGTGATCGTCACCCGCGGGACCGATTCGTGGCAGCTCGACAAGGACTACAGATTGGTGATCGATTGGGACTCCACCGCAAACACCTGCTCACTCGAGATCCAGGATGCGTCAGGAGCGCCCGTCGCCGATCAGCCGGGTAGCGGCCCGTGTGACGCCGACATCACCTGGGACGGGTGGGTGGAAACGCCGTCCCGGAAGATCGAGGTCCGCTGGACAAACCCTGCTGAAGAGACACCGTGTGAGCAGATGGATTGGAATGCGGGGACCTACGAGCCATGCGAATATGCACGTGGTGATCTGCACTTGAGGGTCGGCCCCGGCGGAATGGATCTGTCGGTCGAGCTCGACATCGACGACTACGTCCTCGGCATATCGGAGATGCCCTACTACTGGGGCCAGTCCGGTGGCATGGAAGCACTCAAGGCACAGGCGATCGCCGCCCGCTCGTACGCTCGTGAGCTCCAGATCTATCGCGATCCACCGGGTGACAACGGGTGCGCCGCATGGTGTGACGTTCGGGACTCGACAGTCGATCAGCGCTACGTTGGTTGGGGTCACGTGGGTACCGGAATCGACGATTGGATCGCCGCGGTCAAGTCGACAGCGGGCGAGGTCATCACACACCCGGATGCCCCCAACGGTGGAGTTGTCAGGGCGTACTACTCGTCGTCGAGCGGCGGAGCCACCGAGAACGCCAACGAGATATGGGTGGCCTTCCCGGACCCCATCCCGTACTACACCAGCGTTCCCGATCCATGGGCCCTCGACCCCACCCTCAATGGCAACGCCAGCTGGACGGTTACGTTCAGCACGGGCACCGTCGCCGCAAAGGTCGGTCTCGACTCGGTGACGTCGGCAGCGGTAACTGCCAGGAACACGTCCACAAGCGCCCGCACCGTTCGTTTCACAGGAGTCAAGGACGGCGTGCTGGTCACCAAGGACTACTCGAGCGCGTCCGTCAAATCACTGTTCGGCCTGAAGTCCATCTACTTCGATGTCCAATTTGGCGACCAGGCGCTGCCAGCTTTCGACGACATCGACGGGAACGTGCACGACGACGACATCCTCTACATCGAAGACCAGGGCGTCACCAAGGGCTGCAACCCTCCTGTGAACAACCTGTACTGTCCCGGTGCGACGGTGACCCGGGGCCAGATGGCTGCTTTCCTGGTCCGGTCGCTTGGTCTGACCGATGACGGTGGTCGTGACTGGTTCACCGATGACGACGGCACGTTATTCGAGTCAGATATCAACAGGCTCGCCGCAGCCGGGATCACCAAAGGATGTACCGCGGACGGTACCAAGTTCTGTCCTACCGATGCCGTGTCACGCGGGGAGATGGCCGCTTTCCTCGTCCGGGCTTATAGCTATGACGATCCCGGTATCGGCGATTGGTTCGTTGACGACGATGGGTCGATTTTTGAAGGCGAAATAGATCGTCTCAAGGCGGCCGGGATCACTTTCGGCTGCAATCCGCCGGCGAACGACCGTTTCTGCCCTACCGACCCGGTATTGCGGGACCAGATGGCATCGTTCCTGGCGCGGGCACTTCGCTGATACGGTATCGCATCTACACTCCTTTGGACGTACGCAATGAGGATTTCAATGAACAACGATCGCGCTCGTTTCTTTGCCGAGGAAAACTGGACCGGGGGGGTCATCGGCCTCGGGTATGTGGGGCTGCCTCTCGCCGTGACCATGGTCCAGAATGGTCTCAAAGCCATTGGATTCGATCGGTCGCCGCGTCGTGTCGAGATGCTTCAGAGCGGAGTCTCGCCGGTAGAAGATGTGTCGAATGATGAGCTTGCTGCCGCACTTGCGGCGGGTCTGGAAATCACAGCCGACGAGGCCGATCTGAGTCGAGCTGACGCCATCTTCATCTGCGTTCCTAGCCCGCTCGGTCGTAACCGTGAACCGGATCTCTCCTATATCAAGGCAGCCGCGGACACTGTCGAGATCGTTGCCAGGCCGGGCATGCTCGTCTCTCTCGAATCGACCACCTATCCCGGCACCACAGAGGACATCCTCGTGCCTGCCGTCAGCAAGCGGGGCCTTGTTGTGGACGAGAACGTTTTCGTCGCGTTCTCACCCGAACGGGTTTCTCCAGGCGCAGAGATGAAGACCGGTGACATTCCCAAGGTCGTCGGTGGAATCTCGCCGGTGTCGACCGAGGTCGCGGCGGCGGCATACGCTCGCATTGTCGCCACAGTCCATCCCGTATCATCGGCTCGCACCGCCGAGATGGCCAAGCTGCTCGAGAACACCTATCGGGCGGTCAACATCGGGCTCATCAACGAGATGGCTCAGCTCGCCCACGAGCTCGACATATCGATTTGGGAGGTCGTCGACGCCGCGGCTACCAAGCCGTTTGGGTTCCAGGCGTTCTACCCGGGCCCCGGCGTCGGAGGCCACTGCATCCCGCTCGACCCACAGTTCCTGGCCTGGCGGGCGAAAGAGGCCAACTTTGCCACCCGGTTCATCGATCTCGCCGAGCAGGTGAACACCAAGATGCCGGCGTACACCGCGTCCCGGGTCTCCGACATGCTCAACCGCGCAGGCAAACCCGTGTTCGGCACGAAGATCCTCGGTGTGGGCATCGCCTACAAGCCAAATGTCGCAGACGACCGTGAGTCTGCCTCGATCGAGGTTCTCAAGGATCTGCAGCGACGCGGCGCCGAGGTTCACGTGCTCGATCCGCTCGTCGGGGCCGAGCGCATCGAGAGTCATGGCTTCGCCGCGGTCGAGGATGGGGAGCCGCTCACCGGGTTCGCCGTCGCCGTGCTGCTGACCGATCACGAGATACTCGACCTCGATCGGATCGCGAAAGAGGTACCGCTCGTACTCGATGCCAGGGGTGCGTACCGGCGGAGGGGAACCGAGCCCGGTAATGTCGAATCGCTGTGAGCAAAAGGCTTCTCGTACTCTCGACAGTCCACCCTGCCGATGATCCCCGGATCAGGCACAAGCTGATCGGGACCCTGCAGGACGACTGGGACGTCACCTTTGCCGGCAAGGGAGTAGGGCCGATCAACTCGGACGGGATCATCTGGCGCGAGCTACCCGGAGGAAGACTGCGTCGCTGGCTCGGCGCCGGTCGTCTCCTGCTGGGACGACGATTCGACGTTGCCTCAGTCCACGATCCCGAGTTGCTCCCTTTGGCACTACTGGCCGCATTGTTCGGGAGAACCATCGTCTTCGACGTACACGAGAATGTGCCTGCTCAACTGCGCACCAAGCCGTGGCTTCCGCGACCGGTGCGGAGTCCGCTGGCAAGCATCTTCGGCCGGCTGTTTCACGTTGCCGAGAAGCACATGGCGATCACGCTGGCTGAGTCCGGATACGGAGAGTTGTTTCGCCGCCCTCATCCCGTGTTTCCCAACTACCTGATCGGTGCCCCGCCACCTCCACGTGCAGCAGACCCCACAGTCGGCGTCGTGTATCTCGGCGACGTAACCGAAGCGCGTGGCCTCGCCATGGCTGTTGAGGCTGTGGGTCGGGCCGGTGTTGCCACGTTCACCATCATGGGCAGGTGTGCTCCCGACTTCAGGGCGAAGCTTCTCGACATCGCCGCTCGGCACAGTGTCGATCTGCGGCTTCACGGTTATGTGACGCTGGACCGGGCTCTCGAGATCACCTCAGTCGGCCAACTCGGCTTATCGCCGCTGCTCGACACGCCCAACTACAGAAACTCGCTGCCGACAAAGGTGCTCGAATATCTCGCGGTTGGGGTTCCGACGCTTGCGTCCGATCTCCCGGGCACGCGCCGGGTGATTGCAGGCAGACGCGGTGTGATCCTCGTACGCCCAGGTGATACCGAGGCGTGGTCGCAGGCAATCGTCTCCTCGATCGGTAACGAGGCATTGCGGCAGGAGGCCCGGGATGGGGCTGCCGCCATCCGGGACGAGTACGCGTGGCCCGAGAGCGATGTCCGTGAGTTCTACGCGTCGCTAGCCGCCGAGTAGGAAGCCGACCCCCCAGGCGACGTGCATGGTGGTGACGGCGACCGGGAACGCCAACGCGGCCGCGTCACGGGTCCGCGCCAGCTGCTGGAGTGTGCCCGCCACGAGGACGAGCAGGTAGACGCCGGGGACGATCAGGCTCAGCCACGACAACGGGGTGAACGCCAATGCAAGTGAAACGAGCAGGGCGAGGACGAACAACGGCGGGATGAGCTGGCGTAGTCTTGTCGACCCGGGATGCATGCGAACAACCCGGCGTTTCCACCGGCCGTACTCGAAGTACTGACGCCAGAGGTGAAGCAGGTTCCGCCTTGGCCGGTACGTCACCTCGAGTCGGGGGTCGAACCACACCATCCCACCGTTGTCGCGCAGCCTTATGTTGAGCTCGTAGTCCTGATTTCGGGTGAGGGTCTCGTCGAAGCTTCCGGCTGCGATCAGGGCGTCGCGTCGAAACACCCCGAGGTAGACCGTGTCCACGGGACCGGCTTTTCCCCCATAGTGGAAGCGGGCGTCGCCAACGCCTATCGGAGAGGTCATGGCGCAGGCGATGGCACGCTGCATCCAGGTGACGCCGACCGCACGCTGGATGCCACCAGCGTTGACCGCACCCGTTTCCGCCAGGACGGTGACCGCCGTGCTGATGTAGCCGGGAGGCAGTTCTGCGTGGCCGTCGCATCTCACGATGACGTCCCCCTGTGACGCCGCTATGGCGAGGTTCAAACCGGACGGCGTTCGCCCTGTCGGGTTGTCGACGTAGCGGACCCTGGCGTCACTCCCCGTGAGACGGTCCAGAATGGCCCTGGTGCCGTCGTTGCTCATCCCATCGGCCACCACTACCTCGATGGGGCCCGGGTAGTCCTGAGCGAGGACAGAGTTGATCGTTGCTTCGATGAACGCTGCCTCGTTGCGTACCGGGATGATCACCGAGACGAGTTGCTCAGCCATGATCGAGCCCAGCCAATTCGACAGCCCGGTTCATCCAGGACACGCCCACGTCGCCGAATGGCTCGTGGCGGTTCTCGACGGCGATAGCGATGCGGGCGGCGGTGGCCCGGGCAGTGTCGATGAGTCGCAGTGGGTAATCCATTGCGACCTGGTGCTGCAGGAACTCGTCCTCGTCGCGCACCGCGACGCGACCATCGGCCGTCCGCACCACGTCGAGGTCGATGTCGACCATAGCCACCGTGGATCCGTTCCACGTAGGGGGAGTGATGATGTCGACGTACAGGTCGACCTTGCGCTTGTAGGACCAGATAGCCGTCCACCACTTGCCGTCGGGGATCAGCTTCACGTTCAGCGCCGGAGCGCGTCGCGGCGGTTCAAGGCCGCGTTGCATGACGGCGCCGGGCGGCGACCACAACCACAAGCCGTGCACATCCTCACCGAGGCGGTTCATCGTGAACTGCCAGTGGCGTTGCCCGTTCCATTTCCTGAAGTTGATCTCAACCGTTTCCACCAGCCGTAGAGACTAGGAGGGTGGCGATCAATCTCCCGCTACTCGGCCGTCCAGGTTCCGTGCTGCTCGACGAGCTCGGCGAGCGAAGCGCTCTTGTTCCGCTCCTTTGCCTGCTCGATCTGTGCCCGCAGCAGGTCACCGTACGTGTCTCTCTGCACATTGCGGAACACGCCAATCGGCGTTGGGCCGCTCGGGCCGTGTGCCAATCGGCTCAACGCAAACGCAATACCCGGGTTGGGGCGGGTGGGGTCGTGAACCTGAATGGCATCGATCCCGACGTCTTCGACACGGACTATCTGGGCGCCTTCAATGCCGACGGTGACACCCATCTCATGATTCTCACCAAAGACGATTGGTTTGCCAGGCTCCAGGTAGATGCGATTGGCGTCGCGCTCCTGACGACCGGTCAGGATCTGGAACGCCTTGTCGTTGAAGACGTTGCAGTTCTGGTAGATCTCAACGAATGCAGTGCCGTGATGCTCATAGGCGGCCTCGAGAATGCTGGCCGTGTGGTCACGATCCATGTCGATAGTCCTGGCCACGAAGGTGGCTTCGGCGCCGAGAGCGAGGCTCACCGGGTTGAACGGGTAGTCGAGCGAGCCCATCGGGCTCGTCTTGGTCTTCTTGCCGGTTTCGCTGGTCGGCGAGTACTGACCTTTGGTGAGACCGTAGATCTGGTTGTTGAACAACAGGATCTTGAGGTTCACATTGCGACGCAGGGCATGAATGAGATGGTTGCCACCGATCGAAAGCCCGTCGCCGTCACCGGTGATGACCCAGACCGTCAGGTCGGGGTTGGCAAGGGCCACCCCGGTTGCGATTGCCGGGGCACGACCGTGGATCGAGTGCATCCCGTATGTGTTCATGTAGTACGGGAATCGGGATGAGCACCCGATTCCGGAGATGAACACATGCTTTTCCCGATCGATGTCGAGAGTCGCCAGGAAGTTCTGCACAGAGGCGAGGATTGTGTAGTCGCCACAGCCCGGGCACCACTTGACCTCTTGATCTGATTGAAAGTCTGCTCTTGTGTAGCGGGGTTCGATAGTTGTGGTCATGACTGGTCCTCGAGCAGCTCGATGATCTTCTTCGTTATCTCATTTGCCATGAATGGTGCACCTTGCACCTTCGACAAGGTCACGGTCGGGGTCAGATACTTCGCTCTCAGCACCGCAGCTAGTTGGCCTCGATTCAGCTCGGGGACGAGGACCTTCTCGTACTTGCCCAGTACGTCGCCCAGGTTCTTCGGGAACGGGTTGAGGTGACGCAGGTGAATGTGTGCCGCGGGATAACCGTCTTTCACCGCATTGTTGACCCCGGCACGAACGCTGCCATACGTGGATCCCCATGAAACGACGAGCAGCTTGGCATCATCGGGGTCGTGTGTCTCGACGTCCGGGATATCGTTGGCGATTCCCTCGATCTTTGCTGCGCGCGCCGCCGTCATCTGCTCGTGGTTGTCGGGGTCGTATGACACGTTGCCGGTGAGGGCCTGTTTCTCCAACCCGCCGACGCGATGTTCGAGACCGGGTGTGCCCGGTATTGCCCACGGCCGGGCGCCCGTCGTCTCGTTGCGTGCATATGGGTAGAACACGCCATCGGGCCCGTTGGCCTCGGTGGCGTACTTCACCTCGATTGAAGGCAGGTTGTCGAAGTCCGGTACACGCCACGGTTCGGCACCATTGGCGAGATACCCGTCGGAAAGGACGATGACGGGGGTCATGTACTTGATGGCGATGCGGGCCGCTTCCATCGCAACCGCAAACGCGTCGCTTGGCGATCGGGGAGCGACCACCGGGAGCGGAGCCTCACCGTGACGGCCGTACAGGGCAAACATCAGGTCTGCCTGCTCGACTTTGGTAGGCATCCCAGTGGAAGGACCTGCACGCTGCACGTCGATCAGGATGAGCGGCAGTTCGGTCATTATCGCCAGGCTCAGTGTCTCGCTTTTCAACGCGAGACCAGGGCCCGACGTCGTGGTCACGGCCAGGTGCCCTGCGAACGAAGCTCCCAGAGACACACCGACGGCGGCGATCTCGTCTTCCGCCTGGAATGTTTTGATCCCGAAGTGCTTCAGTCTCGCTATGGCCTCGAGAATGGAGGTGGCGGGCGTTATCGGGTACGAGCCGAGGAAGAGAGTGAGGCCCGCCGATTGTGCTGCTGCCACGAGACCCCAGGCCAACGCCTGGTTGCCGGTGACGTTGGCATATGTGCCCTTGGGCAGCTTCGCAGGCGGGATCTGGTAGGTGTGATGGAACTCCTCGGTTGTGTTCCCGAAGTTGAAACCGGCGCGGAAAGCCTCGACGTTTGCCTGACCCACCGGTGTGTCCGCGCCGAATTTCTGCTCGACCCAATTGAGGATCGGATCGGTGGGGCGGTTGAACATCCAGGAGATCAGTCCCAGCGCAAAGAAGTTCTTCGAGCGAAGGACCGAGCGTCCCTTGACGCCGGTGGTTGCCACGGCAATCTTGGTCAGCTTCTCCATTGGTGCCGTCATGACGTGATAGCTGGAGAGGCTGCCATCGGTGAGCGGATTGCTCTCATAGCCGGCCTTGTCGAGATTGCGCTCGTCGAAGGCATCCTCGTTGGCGAGGATCAATCCGCCGGGCGCAACGTCCCTGATGTTGGCTTTGAGCGCCGCAGGGTTCATGGCAACTAATACGTCTGCCTGATCGCCGTGAGTGAGGATGTCCCAATCGGCGATGTGGACCTGGAATGATGACACACCAGCAATGGTCCCCTGGGGCGCCCGGATCTCTGCCGGGTAGTCCGGGAACGTTGCGAGGTCATTGCCGAACGCTGCTGAGGACTCGGTGAATCGGGTCCCCGCCAGCTGCATGCCGTCGCCGGAATCGCCGGCGAAACGAATAACCACCCGATCCCGCTTCTCGGGTGGTTCGGGGGTAGACAGGGTTTCTTCCTGCATAGTGGAAGCTCCTATGGGTGGCGTCCTGATCGCCACGGTTTGCGTCTGCTTGCCTGGAACGTGCCGCAAATGTGCACCGCACCGGGGGTCCAGTCTATGCAGGTCGCCGCACGTTGTTAACGATCCTCACCACGGAGGTTTGCGGTATCTGCTGATTCCGAGTCGCTCGAGCTCCATGCCAAGCTCGAGGAGCCGATTTTCTTCCCAGCGACGTCCGATGAATTGGACGCTCGGTGGCGGGGTGCCGTCCTGGTCGAGCGGCAACGCCAAAGCCGGGAGCCCGGTCTGGTTCACCAACGATGTGAACCGGGCGAGGGCCGGTCGGTACGAGACCAGCCTCCCTGCGACCTCGATCTCGTCTTCACCAATGGGCTTGATGGTCGCGGCCACGGTCGGGGTGAGCAGGAAGTCGCATCGGGTCAGGGCTTCCTCAGCTGCGTGGGTGACGCCGGCTCGCCATTGTTGCGCCGCCACGTACGCCCTCGGAGCGATGTCGAATGCCTCAGCTAGTCGTTGTGCCACCTCGGGCCCGTAAGTCTCGGGATGGTCGTGCCACCGATCGCGGTGCACCATGGCTACCTCGGGGTAGGTGATGTCGTCTGCCCGTCGCGACGGCTCGAGCCCGGGGAGCTCGAGATCGACGACGGTGAAACCGGCGGACCTCAGGTCGGAGCGAAGAGTGACGAACGAGGCGGCGACGAAATCCGTGGTGGGGCGGTCTACCCATGGGTGTGGGATACCTATGGTGATCGAGTCCGGCCGGGACGGGTCTCCGGGCTCGACTACCGACCGTGGGGACGCCCACGGGTCTGCGGAGTCGTAGCCTGCGATGGCGGTGTACACCAGGGCAGCATCATTGCTGTTGCGGGCGATCGGTCCCACCGTATCCAGGCTTGCCGCCAGGGGGAAAACCCCGGTGAGCGGTACACGGCCATGAGTTACCTTCAGCCCGACTACTCCGCAAAGCGCCGCCGGGACTCGCACCGAACCGCCGGTGTCGGTCCCGATTGCTGCTGCCGCCAGGCCGGCACTGACCGCCGCTCCGGAGCCGCCCGAGGACCCGCCCGGCGAGAGGGCAGTGTCCCATGGGTTGCGCACAGGTCCGAACCAGTGGTTCTCGCTGGAGAAGCCAAAGGCGTACTCGTGGAGCCCGGTTCGTCCGATGATCACTGCACCTGCCTGCTCGAGCCGGGTCACTACCGGCGCGCTGTGCGTCGGCAGCACGGTCGGGTAGCTGCTCCCGGCCGTGTTTGGTCGCTGGGCCTGATCGATCAGATCCTTGAGCGCCATCGGTACTCCGGCCAGCGGCCCAGCCGGTTCCCCGGTGGCGATCCGCTCATCGATTGCGGCGGCCGCGGCCATGGCACCGTCGTAGTCGATCGATGTGAAAGCGTTGAGTGTCTCCTGGCTGCGCTCAGCAAGCTCGAGGTGCTCGCCGACCACAGTGGTTGCCCGGACCGCACCAGATGCCACCGCGGTAGCGATGGCCGCGGCCGAGGTCAGCAGCTCGGTCATTCCCAGGTGATGGGCTGGTTGTCGGGGAAGACCGAGATCCAGATCCGGCCGGCAGGGACCACGATGGGGGTGCCGTCTTCGAGGGTCAGCTCGAAGCGCTCATCGATGGTGTCTCGTTGCCATTGACCTTCGACGACCTTCCCGTCGTAGAACACATACGCCGTTCCCGTCCCGGTGGTGTGGAGCGCAGGTACTGCCGAGCCGGCGCCGCTGCTCGAGCTGGCCCAGTACTTGGGCGCTTCGAGGACTACGAGCGTGTCGGTCGATATCTGGGTCGCCACCTGGTCCTCACCGTCCACCGGTGCGCTGAGCCAGTTGTGCGGGGTGTCACCGTTGAAGCGGATGTACTCGGTTCCGGTCCATTCCCAGTGGACGACCGGATTGTCCGACCAGTCGAGGTTGATCCGGTTGGCCCCCGGCTCGCCCGGCGTCGGATCACCGAAATTGAACATTGGCTCGGCGGGAGGATCGTCCGGGTAGCCTCGCCTGTCCGCCTCGTCACGCATCAGCAGAGTCGAGCCGTACAGATTGTGCGGTGCGCTGCGGGTATGGATCCGGAAGGTGGTTGCGCCGGTGTCTCCGAGCAGGTTAACGCCGTCACCGACGATCAGGCTCGACACCCATGGCTGTGCTCCTGAGATCTGCAGCGGGGCGCCGAGGAACTTGATCAGTGTCGGGTCGGTGGGTCGTCCGGAGCGGATCGGGCCCAGGTACTCGGTGTCGGAGTTGTGGAACAGGGCGATGAAACGGGTGAGCCCGCCTTCGACGAGTAGCTCGTAGATGGCGTCGGCCTGCTCTATCCCCGACTGGGGGCGGGCATCCCAGTGATTGTCGATCTTGATCGCGATCACCCGGCGGTCGAGCAGCGATGCATCCTCGACACCCATGCCGTTTAGTGGTGATGGTGTCAGTGGCTCCGATGTGGTGGTGGACTCCCCGGTTGTCGATGTGCTCGACGACGTGGTGGTGCCAGCTGTGGTCTGCACCGGAGCCAGTGTTGTGAGTTCTGCTGTGGTAGTTGTCGCGTCGTCGCCACCGCACGCGGCAGCCACGACTGCAAGCGTGATAGCGAGGACGAGAGTTTTGAGGAGTTTCACGGATGGGGAGTGTATACCTTGCCGGGGAACAACGGATATGGCATTGCCTGGTACCGTGCGCGCGTGGACTCTGTCGCATCCCTGGCCGCCGCCGAGCTGGCCAGACTCGCCGACCCGCGCAAGGCACCGGCGATGGCCTCATACATGAAGACCGACATGCCCTTCTACGGAGTGCAGAAGAAGGAGCGTGTCGAGGTGCTTCGAATCATCAGAGGCCGGTTCCCGGTCGTTGACAACGAGGCCTATCGGACGCAGATCACCGCGCTGTGGGGCCGGCCCCATCGCGAAGAGAAGTACCTCGCCATTTCTATTGCAAAAAGCAACCGGCGATTCATCAGCAGCGACAACCTAGATCTCTATCGAAGAATCATCGTCGAAGGCGCCTGGTGGGATTTTGTCGACGACGTTGCCGCCAACTGTGTTGGCTTGGTGCACCGGAACGAGCGGGCGGTGATGGAGCCGATCATCGAGGCCTGGGTTGACGACGAGTTCATGTGGTTGCGTCGCACGGCGCTGCTCTCACCGCTCAAGCACAAGGCGGACACCGACTACGAGACTCTGTTCGACCACTGCCTGCGACGCGCCGATGAAACAGAATTCTTCATCCGCAAGGCGATCGGTTGGGTCCTTCGGGAGTATGCCAAGACCGAGCCCGATCGGGTCCGGGATTTCCTGCGCCTGCATCGTGACCGCTGGTCGGGGCTCACGCTGCGCGAGGCATCCAAGCACATCGGCATATGATGGAGCCCATGGATCAACGTGAACTCTGGAACGACCGGTATCGGGAGAAGGGGTCCGTCTGGGGAGCGGCGCCGAACGAGTTCGTAGTCACCCATCTCGCCGGTCTCGGGCCGTGCCGCGTCCTCGACCTGGGGACGGGTCAAGGGCGTAACGCCATCTGGCTTGCGAGCCAGGGGCACGCGGTCACAGCCATCGACATTTCTGACGTCGCTGTTGCCCAGGCGAAGGCAATCGCAGAGGAGGCGGGTGTCGATGTCGACTTCATGGCCGCCGATCTAGAGCACTGGCAGCCGAGCCCGGAGACGTACGACCTCGTACTGTTGGCGTACATCCAGGTGGCCGAGCCGACGAGAAAGCTCATCCACGGCAAGGTAGACCTGGCGCTCGCCCCTGCGGGGATGGTGTTCGTCATTGCCCACCACCTTGCCAACCTGGACGGGGGCATCGGCGGGCCACCGTCGCCGGAGCGGCTCTACGACGAGGAGACGATCGCAGCGGATTTTCCGGGATATCGGATCGAAGAGAACAAGAGGGTCATTCGCCATGTTGACAAGGAAGGCATGCGCGGAGATGCGATCGATCTCCTGTTCCGGGCAGTCAAGCCTGCGGAGTGATCCGGCCCACAGAGCCCGGCGGCCAGTAGCGCACGGCGACCCGCCAGCCAATGGCGTCACATGAGATAGACCCCAGGCTGCGGCTGTCACCCGATGAGACCACCCGGTTGTCTCCGAGCACGAACACGTCATTGCCCTCGAGCTGCCACTCGCCCGCGGGCAGGGTCGGGCCGTCCGCCCACCGTTCCGCCAGCACCGCACCGTTGATCGCTACCTGTCCGTTGTCGATGGTCACCTTTTCGCCGGGAAGTCCGACAACACGCTTGACCAATTCGAGTTCCGGCACCTCCGGGTGGTTGAAGATGACAACCAATCCCCGGCACAGCCGATGCACCCTGGCGGCGATGATGAAATCCCCCGGGTCGAGTGTCGGGCGCATTGATCGCTCCACGATCTCGTAGCGGCGGAACCTGCCGCGCAGCGATAGATATGAGACCGCGGTGACGAGGCCCCCGACTGCCAGCTTGCGGCGGTTGTGCATCGACGACCTCTTCCGGTGTTTGGACGCGTCCTTTGGTGGGTACATTCAAGTGTATGGTCGCGTAAGAATGGCAAACACCTGAGGAGGTGACCTGTGGGAATATTCCGACCCGGTCGGGTGGCTCACGCACACTGCGATCTCTTCTGTGGGGTCTATGACCCGGCACAGGCGATGATTGAAGCCAAGTCGGTGCTCAACACTTGCACCAAGTACCACGCCTCGGACGACGAGGTTTTCCGCACACGATGCATCATTATCAAGGAAGAGCGCGCCGAGCTGGCCAAGCATCACCTAGACGTGCTGTGGACTGACTTTTTCAAGCCGCACCACGTTGAGCAATTCCCCAATCTGCACGACTTGTTCTGGCGTGCCACCAAGGCGGCGGGGGATGCGAAGAAGTCGATGGATCCGGCCGTGGCTCAGGGCCTGATCGATCTCATTCAGGAGATCTCGGACATCTTCTGGCAGACAGACGAGTCCAAGGCCGCAGGGGTGTACCCGCCCAGCTAGCCGCCTCTCGCCTGTGGCGAGAGGATTGAGTTTGCGCGGCAAACTCAGGTCGATGGTTCAATTGGGAAAGAGAACTCACCCAGAGACGGAACTGGCTCCCTGATGGGAGCCAGTTCTCGCGTAGTGGCGGGAATGGGCGTTGCCGGTCCGGAGCACCCGGCGACGCGTTAGTCGTGGAGGTGCTCCATCTCGACCTCGCTCGCCTCACCTGGTTCTTTGCCGAGGATGATCATCGCCAGCACCTCATCCTTGGTGACCTTTTCCTTGTCGACCGTGCCGACGAGCTTGCCGGTGGCCATCACGCTGATACGATCGGCGAGATCGAACACGTCGTGGATGTCGTGGCTGATCAGGAAGATGCCGATACCCTCGGCCTTCAACTGTTTCACCAGTTCACCGACCTGGGCGGTCTCGGCAGGCCCGAGAGCAGCAGTCGGCTCGTCCATGATCAGGATCCTGGCGTTGAAATGCACGGCCTTGGCAATGGCGACCGACTGTCGCTGACCGCCGGAAAGGGACTGGACCGGTACCTTGAAGTTCAAGAACTTCGGGTTCAGGCGACCCATCACTCGACGGGTGGCATCTTCCATGGCGCTGTCGTCCAGGGTGCCCCATCGGGTGATGATCTCGCGACCGAGGAACATGTTGCCCGAGGCGTCGAGGTTCTCCGCAAGAGCCAGCGTCTGGTAGATCGTCTCCACCCCGAGCGCCCTTGCATCCCTTGGACTGTTGATGTGGGCACGTTCGCCATTTATGTAGATCTCGCCGGAATCGGCGAGGTGGGCACCGGACAGTGCCTTGACGAGTGTGGTCTTGCCGGCTCCATTGCCACCGACCAGGGCAACCACTTCACCGGGGAAGAGGTCGACCGTTACGTCGTCGACGGCGTGAACGCCGCCGAAAGCCACCTTGATGTTGCGCAGCTCGACGAGTGGTGTGCGGGTTTCTGTTTCTGTAACCGTCATGTTGCCTCCGTCACTCATCGGGCCACCCTCCTCCGGAAGGACGAGTCGAGGCCGACGGCCATCACAAGGACAATGCCGACGATGATGTCCTGATAGGCAGCCTCGATCCCCATCAGCACCATCCCCGATTGCAGCGACTGCATCACGAGCGCTCCGAGCACGGCTCCGGGGATCGTCCCAATTCCCCCGGTGAATGAGGTTCCACCGATTACCGCTGCTGCGATTACATACAGCTCGGAAAGCGTCCCGAGCCCGGAAGTCGCTGCGTTCAGGCGGGCCGTGGCCACCACGGCAGAGACGCCAACGAGGATTCCCATGGTCATGAAGGTGCGAACGATCATCCATCTGGTGTTGACACCACCGAGCTCGGCGGCCTCGGGATTGCCGCCGATGGCGTAGACATAGCGCCCGAACCGCGTCCGATTTGCGATGAACGTCATGATCAGAGCAACGCCAATTGTGATCAGGACCGGGTAGGCGAGCCCGAAGGGCACATCGGTTCGCCCCGCGGCGAGCGTGGGTGGTTTGAAGTAGTGATTGAGCTCGTAGATAGAGCCGAGGACGGCGCCGCATCCGAGGACTACGAACAGGATTTCTGCCCATATCGGCCGAAGCGGGAACTCGAAACGCCGGCGCTGCTTGCGGGAGTTCAACACCATGGCGATGAGTGCAGCGCAGCCGATGATGCCGACTACCCAGCTCATCGACGAACCGAGCGAACCGTCGGCGCCACCACCAAACAGGCGGAACGTGGCGTCCATCGGGGCGATTGTTCGGCCGCTGGCAAATGACCAGGCAAAGCCGCGCCATACGAGGAGACCGCCAAGTGTGACGATGAACGACGGGACGCCAACGTAGGCGATGATCACGCCCTGAAATGCGCCTGCCGCCGCTCCGATAGCCAATGCAGCGAGGACGGCGATGAGCCAAATCGACCAGTGATGGACGCCGAGCCACTTCGGGAGGATCTCGGCCTGGAGGAGGGCAATTGCCATGCCGATCATGCCCAACATCGATCCCACCGAGAGATCGATGTTGCGGGTCACGATTACGAGCACCATCCCGGTCGCCATGATTGCCACCACGGCGGTCTGGACAGACAGGTTCCACAGGTTGCGCGGTGTGAGGAAGGTGTGGCCGGGTGAAAGCCCGTGGAAAAGCAGCCAGATGATCGCCAGAGCTGCGAGCATCCCGATCAGGCGCGGGTCGATTTCGGTGGATCTGAAGAGCCGAACCAATCCGGTCCAATAATCGGAGATCTGCCGTTCTGGCCGCAGGGATGCGCCGCCTGGGGACGCTTCAACCGACGACTCGACGGGTTCCTTGTTGGCACCCTGTGTATCGCTCAACGCTGTTCTCCCTCCACATGTCCTGGACGAACGTCGCGCCCCCGGGTTGCGGGGGCGCGACGCCTGTCTATTGATCGAAGATCACGGTTTCAGCATCAACCGCAGACGTCCACGGTCCCTGCCGGGACATTAGCGCAAAGGGCATCCTGGGTGATCCAGCCTGCATCCAGTACGACATTGAGGTTGTCCTGGGTGATTGCTATCGGGGTAAGCAAGATCGTGGTCATCGAGTTGCCACCCGGTGAATCGAACTGCACAACGCCCGGCACGTCTGCGAGGGCAGTGCCTTGCGCCAGTGCAACGGCTGCCGCACCTGCTGCCTTGCCGAGCTCGCGGGCGTCCTTCCACACCGACACCGCCTGGGTGCCGAGAGCGATCCGGTTGAGGGCCGCACCGTCGCCGTCCTGTCCGGAGACGGGAACGGAACCGGCGAGACCGACTGCCTCGAGGGCTGCGACGACACCAGTCGCCATACCGTCATTCTCGGACACGACAGCCTGGACGTCGTTGTTGGCCTGGGTCAGGAACTGCTCCGTCTCGGTCTGGGCCAGGTCACCGGCCCAGTTGTCGGTGTAGGTCTCACCCACGATCTTGATGTCACCGGCAGTCACGGCGCTGCCGATGACTTGCTCGATACCGCTACGCAGGAAGTCTGCGTTGGCGTCGGCCTGGTTGCCCTTGATAATGATGTAGTTGCCGGTCGGGACCATGTCATAGATGACCTGGGCCATCAGACGACCAACTCCCTCATTGTCGAAGGTGATGTACAAGGCGCCTGGATTCTCGATCAGGCGGTCGTATGCGACGACCGGGATGCCCTGGTCAAGCGCGCTCTGTACGGCCGGCAGGATCGCCGTGCCGTCCTGAGCGAGGATGATCAATGCGTTTGCTCCCTGAGCGATCAGGTTCTCGACATCCGCGAGCTGCTGCTCTTCGGACGAACCGGCATCGGTCGAGATGTACTTGGCACCGGCGGCGTCTAGCGACTCCTTGATGGCAGGCTCATCCCAACGCGCCCAGCGCTCTTCGTTGTAGTTGTTCCATGACACGCCGACGACGAGATCGCTCGCCGCTGCGGTCGTTGTTGTATCCGCCATTGCGGTTGTTGTTGTTTCCGCCATTGCCGTGGTGGTGGTTTCACCCGCACCTGCGGCCGTGGTAGTCGTTGTTCCGTTGTCGCTTCCGCCACATGCTGCAACGAGCATTGCGAAAACGGCGAGGAAAGCGACAAGTTTGCGTATGGACACTTCTTGTTCCTCCTCCTGGGGGCCGGCACAAATCGGCCGGTGGCCCACGTTGGCTATCTGTATTAGCCCATTTGGTCAGACGAGCGAACTCGTCTTCCGAGAGCATACGATACAAATGTTCGACATTGCAACAAAATGCGAGTCTGTCACTGCTCGTTGGCGCATATATATGCCCTTTGCAGGATCGCCCGGTCACGGACGAAAAGCGGGATGCGATACGAATCGAGGCAAGAAGCCGCGCTGTTGCCTTGTCGAGTGCCCATTATAGTGGACAATCCAACAAAAGCGAGGAGCTTCGATTGGCCAAGGGGAAAGGTTCCGCTGTCCCGAAGCGGGTACGCGGGATCGCCGCAGAAGAGCTGCGGCGGCACAATCTGGCGACCGTGCTGCGTCACGTCCACCTCCGGGAGGCGGCGTCACGCTCACAGCTGACCAATCTCACCGGACTCAATCGTTCCACTGTCGCCGATCTGATCGGTGAATTGACAGACCTGGGACTGGTACGGGAGAGTCCGGGTGTCGCTATTTCCGGCCCGGGCCGGCCGTCTCCTGTGGTCCATATTCGCCCGGAAGGGGCGGTGGCGCTTGTTTTCGAGATCTCCGTCGACTCGGTAGCGGCAGGAACCATTGGCATCGGCGGCCACATCTACAACGAGGTGCGGATAGCAAGGCCACGCGAGCACTCCGATCCTGAGATCTCGGTGAAGGACATCTCCGACCTTGCTCGACCTTTGCTGGCCGCGTTGGGGCCAGAGCACAATCTCGTAGCGATCGGGGTTGCCATCGTGGGCGTGGTGCGGCGTGAAGACGGGTTCGTCCACCTCGCTCCGAACCTCGGCTGGCGCAATCTGCCGCTTGGCGACTTGCTTGCACAGGAGCTCGGTCTCGCGGTGCCGATCCGCATTGCCAACGACGCCGACCTCGGTGCACTCGGCGAGTACCGACGCGGTGCATACAGCGGTAGCTCACATCTGGTGTATCTCACAGGAGAGGTGGGCATCGGCTGCGGTGTCATCACCGATGGCAGGCCTCTCCTCGGCGCCGCGGGCTACGCCGGTGAGGCCGGCCACATGATGGTGAACCCGAATGGGCGGGCCTGTCGCTGCGGGGCGACCGGGTGCTGGGAGACCGAGGCAGGAGAGGAGCCGCTGCTGCGCCGGGTCCCGGCGCTATCGGTGACGTCGGGTTTGGCTGCCATCGACACTGTAAGTGCCCTCGCTGCATCGGGTGACCGGGAGACCCTGCATGCCATCGCCGAGACCGGCCGCTGGCTCGGCATAGGCATCGCGAATCTGATCAACCTGTTCAATCCGCAAGTCGTGCTCCTCGGCGGTCTGTACTACCGGCTGTTCGACTACATGCAGGAGGCAGTGCTCGAAGGGGTGGGTAGGGCTCTTCGAGCCCCGCTCGACATGGTTGACATCAAGCCGAGCACCCTGGGATCGGACGGTGAGTTGATCGGTGCCGCCGAACTCGCCCTCGCCGCGCTGATCGAAGACCCGGCACGGGTGATCGCAGGCAAGAACTCGCAAGTACCGACAGCCTGAGTCAGCGACGAACTGAGTCAGCGCGACGATGGCGTTCGAGCCATCCGATTGGCGCGAGCTGTGAGCCAGTCGTAGAGGATGCCGCCGAGGAGAATGCCAACACCGGCGAACGCGGCGGATCCCAGAATCACCGTGGCAACTGAGATGACCGTCGTTGACATGGAACCGAGCTTTGAGATGTCGACGACCCGGCTGATGCCGAGGGCGACGGCATAGGCGGCGAACCCGCCGATCACGGCGAGCGGGATGACCCGGCTCGTGTCTGCGAGGAGCAACCGCAATCGGATCGTGTCGATCGCCGAGTACCAGATCCCCGCAAGCACGGTGACGTACACCGCCAATGCGAGGGTCGAGGCAAGTGCTACGCCACGGATCCCAAAGGTGTTCTGGAGGAAGGCGTACAGGGGGAGGGCGACAATGGTCGCCGCGGTTCCGACGACGACTGGTGTCCACATCTCCTTGCGCGCATAGAAGGCGCGGTTGAGGATCTGCAGGGCACCCCAGACCGGGATGGCGAAGGCATAGAAGAACAGGGCATCTGCGGTTCCCACCGAACTCGCCGCGGTGAAGTTGCCTCGCTGGAACAGAGCCCTGACTATCGGGATGCTCATCGAGCCGATCAGGGTCGCAGCAATGATCGACAGGACGAGCACGTAGCGCAAGGCGCGATCGACCGTGTCCTTCATCTCCTTGATTCGCCCTTCGGCGAACAGCCGGGCGAGGAAAGGGTACGCGGCGACACCGGCCGCCTGGGCGATCACCCCCACGGGCACCAGCATGGTGCGTCTCGCGTAATTCAGCTCGGACACAGCACCCTCACTGATGAACTGGCCGAATACTCGCGAGAACGTCTCGTCTAGCACGACAATCGACTGACCGATCATCAGGGGGAAGGCGATCAGGAGGTATTCGCGGAGCACGGGGTTTCGCCACGGTATCGCCAGGCGGAGCCGCATGCCCAGCCGATGGGCACCCCACCACTGGAGGGCAAAGTTTCCGATGAATGCCCCGACCAGCGCACCCCAGACGAATCCCTCCGGTGACGCATCCTTCACCATCGCCCATCCGACACCGCCGACGATGATGCCGAGGTTGTAGATGATCGGGGCAAGCGTCGGGATGGTGAAGACACCCTTGGTGTACTGGACCGCGGTGAAAAGTGCGCCGAGAACGAAGAAGATCTGGGCCGGGAGGATGATCCTGGTGAAACGGATCGTGTTGTCTATCTGCTGTGGAGTGAAGCGTGGGAACAGCGTGTTGATGACTGACGGAGCGGCAATCCAGCCGATGGCTACGAGCCCGATGATGGCGATGGCCACCGGGCGGATGATTGCGCTCAGTGCTTCCCAGCCACCTTCCTCGTCGTCCCTGGCAAGGTACCGGGAGAAGATGGGGATGAACGTGATGGAGAGGAAACCTCCGGCGAGCAGGTAGTTGAGGAAGTCCGGGATGGCGAACGCTGCGACATACTCATCGGTTGAGGCGTTCGCCCCGAGCAGGGAAGCGAATATGACGTCGCGCAGTTGGCCGAGGATCCTGGATATGAGCACTCCGGCCGAGACGATCAGCGCCGCCGTGCCCATTCGTCTGCCTAATGACTTGCTCACAGCGTCAAGCTAGTCGCAGACCCGGCGATTGCGAGTATGTGTGCCGCTGCGCGGCACGCGGGACCTCGTTGTTGCTTCAGGAGACGGCAGAAACGGCAAGGCGGCGTACGGAGGTCAGGTGGCGAGGTCTCGGTTGCGCAGTATCAACGCGATGAGGCCGGCGCTGAGGGCGGTCAACACAACGGCCTTCATGACGGCGCCACCGGCGCCGGGGACGATCGACCCCGTCGCGAACGTTGGCAGTTCGTTGAGGAACCGCTCCGGGGCAAGACCTGTCATCGCGCTCAGCCCGATTCGCCACGGCGAGATGCCGGCAACAGCAGGGACGGCACCTCCGATTCCGTTCTCCCAGATGAAGACGTAGGAGAGGCCGATGAGGGTCGCCCGTTTCAGCAGATAGCCGAGAGGAACAAAAACGGCGGAGTAGGCAGCGGTGGCAACAGCCGTTCCCACCAGCAGGGGCAGCAGATAGGAGAAATCGTTGATGCGGAGACCGACGATGATCCCGAGGGCAAGCGCACCGAGACCGGCCATCGCAAAACTCTCGACGAAGGCGGCAAAGATCTTGGCAGCTGCTATCACGTAGCGGCTGATTGGGCGAAGCACCAGGAACGACATCGTGTTGTCACGCCTCTCGTCACCGAGAACCGAGGTGGCGATGATCAGCGTGACCACAGGGATGACAATGTTCATGAACGTGCCGATGGTGATTCCGGCGAATGCCTGGAAGGCGTTCTCGTCCGAGAAGTCGAAGTTGCCGCGGGAGCCGATAACCGCCATCAGGTACATGAACGCAGACGAACCCGATAGCAGCAGCAAGCCGACGGCGCGCCGGAAGCGAAGTGTCTGTTTGATGGTGACCCGGCTGATTGCGATGAATGCCGTCATCGTCGCCCCACGAGGTATCGGAAGACGCTCTCCAGTGATTCGTCTTCGGGTGAGAAGCGGGTGAGCCTGGTATCGAGCCGGTGAGCCAGCCCGGCGATGACCCTGCCGAGCCCGGCGAGGTCGGAGGTTTCCACGTGGATCCGGTCTGTCTCGACAGAGACACTCTCCACTGATTGGTTGTCGAGCAGGGCAGCACCGAGCTGGCGAGGTTGATCGCAGTCGATGGCCACCCGGTAGGGGATATCCGACATGGCACTGCGGATGGCGCTGATGTGCCCTGCCGCCGCCAACTTACCGTCGACTACCGCGATGACCCGTTCTGTCATTCGCTCCACCTCCTGGAGCACATGTGAAGAGACGATCACTGTGCCGCCGCGGTCGGCCAACTCGTGGAGCAGACCGATCAGGTGAGCGCGCTGGACAGGGTCTGTCCCGTTGAGCGGTTCGTCGAGAACGAGGATCTCAGGATGATGGACCAGGGCGGCTGCAACCTTGGCCCGCTGCCTCATGCCCTTCGAGTACCCGCCGACGGCGCGGTCGCTTGCGTCACCGAGCGCGACTGTGTCGATCGCCTCTTTCGCCGCTTGCTCAGGGTTGGCCACTCCGGAGAGTCGGGCCGCGTACGCCACGTATTCGGTGCCGGTAAGGCTGCCGTAAAGGGCGCTCTCCTCGGGCACGAAACCGATGTCCCGGTAGCGGGCGACGTTGCTTCTCGGTCGCTTTCCCTTCACCAGCACGTCACCCTGTGACGGCAGGGTAAGGCCCGTGAGCATGCGCAACAGGGTGGTCTTGCCTGCGCCGTTTGGTCCGAGCAGACCGGTCAACCCTGGACCGAATGAGCAGCTGATGCCCGAGACCGCGACCTTCTGGCCGAACCACTTCGAGACGTCGTTGACCTCGACCGTGGGTGCGGCGACGAATTCGGGCCCGGTGGTCATAATTCCACCTTGTATCGGCGGTGCATCAAGATGGCCGTGATCACCGCAATGAAGATGATCACCAGCAATGACGCCCATGGTTCGAACCCCGCCTCTATCGGTGCCGCATTTTGGCCCTGGCCGAACACCCAGGCACGCACCACCTCGGGATGCTGGAGGAACGAGAGCAGGGTCCCATACCGGGCTCCCGTGAAGTTGACGTCCTGGAACGCCTGGGCGAAGCCCGCAGAGCCGAACATGATCGCCAGGTATATGCCCGCGGCCGGCCCTGTGCGTTTGGCGTACGTACTGATGAGAAGCGCCGGCGCCCCGTAGCCGACGATATAGGCCAGTGTCACAAGCACTACCTTGCCGAGATCGCCGATGTTCCCCACGAGTGCCGAGCCGAGGCCCCTGCTATCGAGAGCGGCAAACCCGAAGTACATGAGGATGTTGGGGAAGAGCACGAACGACGCTGTTACCGCAGCCAGGGCTCCCGCTCTCGCTGTGATGTAATCCCAGGCGGTCATTGGACGAGAGCTATACACCGACAGCACACCCTCCTCGCGATCTGAGATGAGCAATTCGGGTGCGGCGAGTGCGACGAACAACATCACAATGGCCCCGGACAAACCCATGTACTCGGCATGGCCGCCGAACGGGCTATCGGCCCCGGGGCTAAACGTGTTCATGAAGAAGGCGAGCCCGACGAACACCACCGCAGGCAGCGCAGCGATGCTGACCAGGATCCAGGGATACACTTTCCTGCGTGCTTTGCGCCGGATGCCCATCACACGACGCATACCGTCTTTGAGCATGGCTCGAATCGCGCCCGACCTGCCAAGGCGGGTGCCCTCGTATGGCTTGTAGCCGAGATCGAATACAGCGCCCGATTGCTCAGTCATTCGACGGTGCCTCCCCAAGGAAGATGTCTTCGAGCGTCGTCGACCGTTGGCCCATCCTGCGCAGTGTCGCTCCGGATGTCGCCAACACGTCGCGTGCCATTAGGAACGGATCGCGCTCCGGCGAAGCGAGGTAGATCGAGTTTCCCTTGATCTCGACCGAACCGCCGAGTCGTCTCAACTCATCGGCTACCGCGTGCGGATCATCGAGGAGCTCGATCTCGACAACACCGGTCTCGGTCAAGCCGGAGATAGGCCCGTTGCGCAGCACCTGGCCGCCGTCGAGCATCACCACCCAGTCGCAGGTGCGCTCGATGTCAGGCAGGACGTGGGAGGAGACAAGCACGTTGATGCCGAAACCACCCAGTCTGCTGATCAGGTCGAGCATCTCCTCACGACCGGCGGGGTCGAGCCCGGCGGTCGGCTCGTCGAGAAACACGATCTCAGGGTCGTGCACGATTGCCTGGGCGAGCATGGTGCGCTGCTTCATGCCGGTCGAGAAGTCGCCGAGGTAGCGGAACCGCTCCTCGTGGAGGCCAACCATCGTGAGAATGTCGGATGCTCGTTGCCGGGACTCGCGGGGCGGGACACCGGCGAGCTCGGCGGCGTAAGACACGAAGTCGGCAGCACTCTGTTCGACCGGGAGACAATCACCCTCCGGCATGTAGCCGACCCGGTTGCGTACCTTGATCAGATCTACCGCCGGGTCGTACCCGAGCACCTCGACCCTGCCGACGGTGGGACTGAGGATGCCGAGCAGGACCTTGATCAGCGTGGTCTTTCCCGCACCGTTCGCACCCACCAGTCCTACGCGCCCCGGAGGCACCTCGAGGTCGAGATGGTGCAGCGCCACGAAGTCACCGTAGGCGTGGCCGAGTCCGTGTGCCGAGATGGCTGGGGTTTCCATATGCGGGAGGCTAATCGTGTTCGACCCTGATAGTGAATAGGGGATTACCCTCGTCTCCAGCCTCGGATGCGCCTTACCGCGTAGTCCCACACCCTCTCGTCGGCTGGCGTCGCGGGTTCCGGCCGATCCGGTGGTGGCGGTGGTGGGGCCGGCTCTTGTCGTTGGGTCGCTTCGACCTGACGGCGTAGCTCGGCGAGACGCTCTCTCAGGAAGCCGGCCTCGGTCTCGGCTTTCGCTGCCCTTTCCCGCGCCTCGGCGAGTTGCTGACCGGCCTCGTGGAGATTGCCGAGTTGGGTGAGCATCTTGTTCCAGGCATCGACAGGGATGATCATCGATCCCGGTGGTGGCTCCGCCGGGGAAGGCGTCGTCGGCGGCGGTGGCGACAGGGGCGGAGGCTCGGGTGGCGGAGGCTCGGGGGGTGGAGCAGCAGATCGGCTTTCCCGGGGTTGGGGCGTGATCTCTCTTCCCAGATCGTCGGCGCGTCTCGTCACACCCTCGATGTCGACGAAGCGAATCCGGGTGCCATGGACATCGGAGGACAGATAGGACGGGATGGTCCCCCGGCGCGCCCACTTCCGCAGTGTCTCCACGGGTATCCCGGTGTTGCGGCTCGCCTCACGCAGCGTCATCCAGTGATCTGATGAGCGTGCCGAGTTCTCAGCGTCGATCTCTTCTTCCGCCACGCGGTGCGCGGCGGAACGGATCGCCTCGGTCTCCCACATGAAAGCCGGATCACGATTGGTCATAGACCTGCATCATATTCCGCAACGGGTCGGGTAGTTGTCTCCGACGCTGAGATACCGACAACTGTGCCTGGCGGACCGACATTCTCCTAGGATGACTGTGATGTCTAGTCGTGTCGATGGCCGTGTACCCGGTCGGCCAAGCCCTGAAGAAGTCCGGGAGATGGTCTCCAGGATCATTGACGGTGTTCTGGAGAAACAAGGGGGCCAGACCGCGATGCCCGAGCCGGCTGCTCTGGCACCGGGCTCTGACAAGGACGTGCAGGGCAAGGACGTGATTGCTATTGGCGCCGACCACGGCGGGTACCCGCTGAAGGAGAAGCTCGGGTTCCGCTTGCGGGAGCAGGGCTATCAGGTCATCGACTGTGGCACCGACTCGACCAAGTCGGTCGATTACCCCGACTTTGCTCACGCGGTCGCCAGCACCGTTGCTACCGGGAAAGCACGATGGGGGATCATCGTCGATGGGGCAGGCATCGGGTCATCGATGGTCGCCAACAAGGTGCCCGGCATCAGAGCCGCCCTCTGCTACGACCTATCGACAGCTCGCAACTCACGGGAGCACAACCTCGCAAACGTGCTCACCTTGGGTGCCGGGCTGATTGGGGATAACCTCGCATGGCAGATCGTTCAGGAGTGGCTCGCTACCGAATGGGGCGGCGACCGGCACGCCCGGCGAGTCGACAAGATCACCGAAATCGAACGACGCTACTTCAAGTCCTAGGAGAACCATGGACCGCGAACAATTGATCGACGCCGTGACCAAGGAGGTGCTTGCAGCACTGACCTTGCGCTACGACGTGTGCAACACCCCCGAGGGGGTGCGCAGTGTCGTTAACAACGGCGCCGATCGAGTGAGTTTCCACGGCGACGCATCGGACGTACCGATGGATCTCGCCAGATACATAGATCACACGCTGCTCAAACCGGAGGCTTCGGCGACGGACATCGACAAGCTCTGCGACGAGGCGAAGGAATATCACTTCGCCTCGGTATGCATCAACCCCACCTGGGTGAAACGATCCGCCGATCGGCTGCGCGGCACCTCCGTTGTGACCTGCACCGTCATCGGGTTCCCGCTGGGAGCAACCACGACCGCGGTCAAGGCAACAGAGGCCCGCAGGGCGCTGCGGGAGGGCGCCCGTGAGGTCGACATGGTCATCAACATCGGTGCGTTGAAGTCGGGTGACTACGACCTCGTGCGTGACGACATCGCCAAGGTTGCAGAAGCAGCCCACGAAGTTGGTGGCCTGTGCAAGGTGATCCTCGAGACTGCTCTGCTCACAGACGAGGAGAAGGTCATCGCATCGTCGATTGCCAAAGAAGCGAAGGCCGACTTCGTCAAGACCTCAACTGGTTTCGGCCCCGGTGGCGCCACCGTCTACGACGTGGCCCTGATGAGGGAGACCGTCGGCCCTGACATGGGCGTCAAGGCGTCCGGGGGAGTCAGGACGGTCGAGGATGTGGAAGACATGATCGCCGCAGGAGCCACCAGGATCGGGGCATCGGCAGGCGTTCAGATCGTGGCTGGGGACAAGGGAGGTAGCAATGGCGACCGGTATTGAGCTCAGATCGTATGCGTTTCTCGATAGCCTGCAACCGCAGTATGCAGCCTTCCTTGGCACTGTGGCCAAGGGCTTTCTACCCCTTGCCTACGACGCATCGCTCTGGGTCGAGGTAGCCCCCGGGATCGAGATCAACCGGCTCACCGACGTCGCACTCAAGGCGACCAAGGTTTGGCCCGGGATGCAGATCATCGAGCGCTACTACGGAGTCCTCGAGGTGCACTCGCCCGAGCAGGCAGAGACCCGGGCTGCAGGCGAAGCGATCCTGGAGGCGATCGGCCTCGCCGAGGACGATCGAATCAAGCCACGGTTGCTGTCCAGCCAGATCATCAGGCGAATCGACGATCACCACGCCCAGCTGGTGAACCGGGATCGGCACGGTCATATGATCATCCCCGGGCAGACCCTATACGTGCTCGAATGTGAGCCTGCGGTCTACTCGGCTCTTGCCGCCAATGAGGCGGAGAAGGCTGCGAACATCAGCATTCTCGAAGTCCGCTCGTTCGGCTCGATGGGCCGCATGTATCTTGCAGGTGAGGAAAGAGATATCGACGTCGGTTGGCGGGCCGCAGTGGCCGCGCTCGAAGGCGTTTCCGGGCGCGAGAAGTCGTGACCGACGTAACGAAAGGAGATGCTTCGGATGGCTGAAGCTCTTGGAATGATCGAGGCTCGAGGTTTTGCTGCAATGGTTGAAGCCTCCGATGCAATGGTTAAGGCGGCCAAGGTCGAGCTCGTCGGGTACGAGAAGACCGGTGGTGGCTATGTGACGGCGGTCGTGCGCGGCGACGTTGCCGCGGTCAAGGCCGCGGTTGAGGCTGGTGTCCGTGGTGCTGAGAAGGTCGGCGAGGTCATCGCGACTCACGTCATCGCCCGTCCGCATCTCAATATCGATCTCGTGCTGCCACTGGGGCGGCAGGAGGAAGCGGCGCAGGAGCTCGGTTAGGACTCTCAGCACCCGACGCAACCCCGGGCTCGTGACGCCGATTGGCGCACGGGCCCCGGTGGAGGAGGTAATCCATGCATCTGGGAAAGGTGGTCGGGACTCTCGTTGCCAGCCGCAAGGAAGAGCTGCTCGAGGGCATGAAGTTCCTCGTCGTGCGTCAGCTCGATGTCAACAACGACGAAACGGGTGGCTACGTGGTCGCCACAGACGCGGTCGGAGCCGGAGTCGATGAGGTGGTCATGTACGCCTCGGGAAGCTCAGCCCGTCAGACTGCGCTAACGAAGGACAAGCCCTGCGATGCAGTGATCATGGCGATTGTGGACACGTGGGAAGTCAACGGCGACGTGAAGTATCAGAAGTGAGTTCACCGTGCTGAACGACCACGACGTCCAGGCAATCATCGAGCGTGTCAGGGGACGTGTCGCTGCTGCCGAGATCTCGGGCTCCGCCGGGAGCGCGCTCCATGCTGCCGACCAGCTGGCGGTCGACGAGGACCTGCTTGGCGACGGCATCTACCCGACGATCGACGCCGCGGTCGCCGCGGCTCGCCATGCATTTACCCAGGTGCGGGGGATGGGCCTCGATGGGCGTCGCACCATGGTTGAAGCGATGCGCAAAGCGATGCTTCGGGAAGGTCGCAAGCTGGCCTACATGGCGCGTGAGGAGACCGGTCTGGGTCGTGCCGACGACAAGACCATCAAGAACCGACTCGTCACCATCGGAACGCCCGGTCCTGAAGACCTGGAGCCACACGTAGTCACCGGTGACGACGGCATGATGGTCACCGAATGGGCTCCGTACGGTGTGATGGGCTCGATTTCGCCGACGACGAACCCGACGTCGACGATCATCAACAACTCCATCGCGATGATCTCCGCTGGGAACGCGGTCGTGTTCAACGTGCATCCGAGCGCTAAGCGGGTTTCCGTCGAGAACATCAAGTTGCTCAACCGGGCGATCGTCGAGGCGGGCGGCCCCCCGGATCTGATCACCGCCATCCCGAATCCGACCCTCGACAGCGCCAGAGAGGTCATGTACCACCCCGATGTCAGAGTTCTGCTCGTCACCGGCGGGCCTGGTGTCGTCAAGGAAGCGCTGAAGACGCAGAAGAAAGCGATAACGGCGGGGCCGGGGAACCCGCCTGCCGTGGTTGACCAGACTGCCGATGTCTCGAAGGCCGGCCGCGATATCGTCAACGGCGCTTCCTTTGACAACAACATCATCTGTGTCGATGAGAAGACCACGATCGTCGTCGACTCGGTTGCCGATCGTCTGGTCCAGGCGATGACAGCAAATGGTGCCTACCGGCTCAAAGAACACGAGCTGAGGCGGCTGGAGCGGGTGATCTTCAAGGAGCTCGGCGATCCCGGCAAGCCAGGATTGATCAACGGCGAGTGGATCGGCAAGGATGCAGACAAGATCCTCGGTGCCATTGGCGTCAGCACCGATCCCTCGATCCGGCTGCTCCTCGCTGAGGTTCCCCCGGACCATTCGCTCGTCTGGACTGAGCAGATGATGCCTGTGATGCCGGTGGTGCGAGTCAAGGACGTCGACGTTGCCATCGACCTGGCTGTTCGCTCCGAGCACGGCTTCCGTCACACGGCATCTATTCACTCGACCAACGTGGCAACCATCACCAAGATGGCGCGGGAGATGAATTGCAGCATCTTCATCGCAAACGGCCCGAACTTTGCGGGACTGGGTGCGGGCGGCGAAGGGTTCACGTCATTCTCGATTGCGTCGCCAACCGGCGAGGGTCTCACCCGTCCTCGCACCTTCTCGAGGGTACGTCGGGTGACTGTGGTGGGAGCGCTGAACTATGTCTGACTTGACCACGAACGCCCCGGGAACCGATCCGGCGGTGGCGCTGATCGAGTTTGCGTCGATAGCGGTTGGAATCACCTCGGGCGACGCCATGGTCAAGGCGTCTCCGCTTGGCTCGATCTATGCCGGGACGGTGCATCCTGGCAAGTATCTCGTGCTGGTCAGCGGTGACACCGCCAGTGTCGATGAAGCGCTCGGGGTTGGTCTCGAAGCGGGCGGGTCTTCGGTGCTCGACTCTGTGTTCCTTCCCGACATCCACCCCGCCGTTACCGGGGCGATCTCCGGTGGCGAGGAGGCCGCCTGGTTGTCGGGGGAATCCCTCGGCATCGTTGAGACAGATCGGATTGCCACCGTGCTGCAAGCTGCGGATGCGGGCGTCAAGGCCGCATACGTCGAGTTGAGCGCGGTACGGATGGCCGACGGTCTTGGCGGCAAGGGATACGTGCTGTTCTCGGGTGCGGTGGCCGATGTCGAGGCCGCAGTCGAAGCGGCAGAGCAATGGAGCGAGGCCTCAGGCCACCTGCTCGAGGCGCGCATCATCCCTCAGCTCGCCCAGGAGATGGCCTTCAACCTCCGATCGGATCTACGGTTCCGGCATAGGATCGTGCTGCGAGCCATAGAACGGGGCCGATGACATGCAACTCGGCAGGGTTCAGGGCACAGTCGTTGCGACCATCAAGTCCGAGGGGCTCGAGGGTGTCCGGTTCCTGATCGTGCAGCCGCTCGACAAGCACGAGCAGCCCGAAGGGTCACCGCTGGTTGCGGCCGACGCCGTGCAAATGGCCGGGCCGGGCGAGTTGGTGTACTTCGTGGCCTCTCGCGAAGCGGCAGAGGCGATGCCCGAGCGCTTTGTCCCTGTAGATCACGCCATCGTCGGGATTGTCGATGAGGTCGACGTCACATGAAGGTTGGGGTTGTTGCGGGGAATGTCGTCTCGACGATCAACTTTCCATTCTTCGATTCGAAGAAGCTGATGGTCTGCGACCTGCTAGACGTCGAGGGCAACCGCACCGGTGGCTACACGATCGCGGTCGACCGGGTCGGTGCCGGTGTCGGTGAGAAGGTACTGATCATCGACGAGGGCAACTCGGCCCGGCAGATCTTCGGACTGACCACGGGCCCGATCCGAGCCGTCATCGTTGGGATCGTCGACGAGATCGATCTCAACTTTCCCCCGGCTTCTGCCGACAAGGGTTAAGGTTCCCGCTGCTCCGGCATCGGCCGGGCGGGGGAAAATGTCACACGACCAGGGGAAGACCCAATGAAGAGACTGTTTCTTGTTGCCGGTGCCTTTGCACTTCTAGCCGCATCTTGTGGTGGTGGCTCGGCTGGATCCTGCGCCGACATCGTTGATGATGGTATGGCGGTGTTCCAGGACCTCATCAACGAGTTCGACAACATGTCGGTTGACGACATGCAGGCATTCAGCACCGGTGATGAGCCGGCGTTCGTTGCCGACATGCAGACGAAGTTCGACGAGCTGGATCAGCGGGCGAGCGATGCCAGCTGCACCGACACCGAACTCCAGACCCTCTTCGAGGAGCGGGTGCCCAATCTGACCGCAAAGACCGACTTCGGCAAGATGATGATCGAAGGAATATCGCAGAGCGGTCTCTTCAACTGATCGACACCGGCTCCCGTGGCAGGTTGGTGTAGCGAACCTGCGCGGCATTTGTTCAACAGTCTCCTAGTCTGCACCGGATGAGAGGCAGCGGCAGGATCGTCTTGGCGGCAGTCCTGCCGCTGTTATTTCTCGCCACCGCATGCACCGGGCCAGATTTCGATGTCGAACAGCCACTCGAAGTCGACTCGTGTGATCAGCTGGTCGACGTGGGCATAAGGCTCGTGAACGATTACGTCTACACGCTCGAGGAAACAGACCTCGCCGCCACCCAGGGCGACCCCGACAATTTGCCGACTTCGCTCGTTGCGCTCAACCTACGTGGCGACGAACTCGATGCTCGCATCGTGGAACTCGACTGTGATGCAGTCACCATCAATCAGGCAATCATCGACGCAACATCTGGCATCGAATCGGACGACCCCGTTGCCTCCGCCTTCCTCGACTCGGTAAGGGGAGGCATCGTTGCGCCGGTATTGCCAACCTATGGCGAGTGGCAACTCGAGTCCGGGACTGTGTCCGGTGCACCGCTGGCTCCTGCCTCCGGCAACCCGATCACGCTGATTATCGAGCGCAACTCTGCGAGCGGGTTTGCTGGATGCAACGGCTACTTCTATCCGGTGTCGCTTGTCGACGGCGTGTGGTCGTGGCCCGATGGCACTGCTTCGGTGACGGAGCTCACCTGTGAAGCCGACGGCGGTGAAGCCGCAGACGTGGCCGCAATCGAGAAAACGTATCTCGCCGGTCTCGAGATGGTGGCCAGGTACGAGTTGATCGACAGTGCTCTGGTGCTCACCGGGGACGGTGTCACACTCCGTTTCATCAGGGACACCGGGGAGTGACCGCTGCGGCCCGGGGAGCGAGAATCCGTGAACCGTTGTATACGATGACCGCACCATGACGCGACGGCTTGCTGTCAAATGGGGTCCCGGTGAGAGGGTGACCGCTCGGTTAGCGATACCACGGCACGAGAGCGGCACCGGCATACTCCTCGCTCACGGAGCAGGCGCCGGGCAGGATCACCCGTTCATGGTGACGCTCCGTGATGCGCTTGCGGGTGCCGGTTTCACGACGCTGACTTTCAACTACGCGTACACGGAAGTGGGACGCAAAGCACCGGATCGACTGCCAAAGCTGCTCGCGGTGCATCGGGCGGCCGCTACACGTCTCGCCGGCTATTGCGACAGTGTCTTTCTCGCAGGAAAGTCCATGGGTGGTCGGGTCGCATCCCATCTGGCGGGAGATGAGGGCTGGCCCGCGGCCGGTCTCATCTACTACGGGTATCCGCTTGTTCCCATGGGGAAGCGCCAGCCGCGGGACACATCGCATCTCGAGAAGATCGGGAGCCCACAGTTGTTCTTCTGTGGTTCGAGAGATCGGCTCAGCCCTCCGGATCTGATCCGGTCGCTTGCCGACGGACTCGCGGGTGCGACCGTAGCCGTCATCGAAGACGGGGACCACTCTTTCAAGGTACCCAAGCGCACCGGCCTGACACATGATGAGGTGATCGCCGATCTGGCGGTGTCGACCGCCCGCTGGGTCGCCGCCGTCTAGCCGCGACCCTCGTAGAAGCCGGAAACGACCTGACCATCGAGCAGGTCGAGGATCCACACCGAGGCCTTCGGCCACTTCCGGACTCCACGCAGGTGGACACCCCGGCTGTACACATCCTGGATGAGAGGCCCGATCCAATCCTTGTGGGAGCTGACGACCACCGAGCCGGGGCCGAGCGATGCCAGGAACTCGTGAATCTCGTCGAGAGGTGTGTACTCCTTCAGCTTCTTGCTCACCTGCACATCGAGACCGAGGTTGGCGGCCAAGGGTTCCACGGTCTGTGAGCAGCGCACGGCCTGACTCGCCCAGATCTCGGTGATCGGATGTCTCGCCAGGATGGCGGCGACTCCTTGAGCCTGGAGGACACCCTTCTCGGTAAGAGGTCTCTTCTTGTCCGGCCCCTGCCATTTTGACCTCACCCCGGCGTTGGCGTGCCGCACCAGGTAGACGCGGGTAGCCGAAGGGTTGGTCAGCGTGGCGTGGGCGCGCTCCACCAGCCGAGCGTCGCGGTTGTAAGACAGCAGTGCCATGGCGCCGTGCAGGCCCACCCACTCGACCCGATCCACCTCGGGATTCGGTTTGAATTTGCCCTTCCTCGCCTTGAGCAGCCAGTACTTGACGAGCTTCAAACGGTTCCGCTGGGTTTCGTAGGTGACCGCTCCGAGATAGTCTCGCATCGACGGCTTGATCCCGGTCTCCTCGTAGACCTCGCGGGAGTGCGGCGTCCTCGAATGTCTCCTTGCGGTCGAGTTTCCCCTTCGGCAGCGACCAATCGTGATAGCGGTTGCGATGCACAAGGAGGAATTCGGGTCCGCTGTCCGGATAGCCATCGCGATACAGGACGCCACCGGCAGCCATGATGGGACGCAGAGCCATCAGCGATCTCCGGTTGTGCGGACGAGCGTGATCGTCGTCAACGAGGTCTCCTTGTTGGGAGCGCGGGAGACGTCATCCTACCCGGCGGGTGCACCGCCCGGTGGGTCAGGTATGTGTCCTCTCGATCTCGAGGACCTTGTTGAGACGTCGGATGTAACGCTCCTTCGGAATGAACTCGGCACCCAGGTACGCGTTGACGATCTCCTCCGCAACGGCGCCTCCGGTGACCCGTGCAGCTAATGCCAGCACGTTGACGTCGTCGTGTTCGACTGCCTGGTGTGCGGTGTAGGTATCACCTGCCTGGGCACAGCGGATGCCGTCGAGTTTGTTGGCAGCGATAGCCGCCCCCGCTCCGGAACCGCACACAACGATGCCCCGGTCTGCGCGATCGGCGAGTACTGCACGGCCGACGGCCGCAGAGAAATCCGGGTAGTCGACAGACTCGGTCGAGTCCGTGCCGAGATCAAGCACAGAATGTCCTGCTGCGGCGATGAGCGACTTGAGCTCCTCTTTGAGCTCGAACCCTGCGTGATCGGATCCAATTGCGACGCGCATTATTCCTCACTTGTGCGGATGGCGTGAGAGTACTCGAACTAGCACTGCGGGTCGGCCGATCGAGACACGGGTTTACCCCGGACCGGTCGTAGACTCGACCCATGTCGTCGATCCGAATCATTGGGGGAAAGCCGCTATCAGGCCGTGTTGCCGTTCACGGGGCCAAGAATGCCGTGCTCAAGCACATGGTGGCGATGTTGCTTGCCCCCGGCCACTACCGGCTCGACAACGTACCGGGGATTCTCGACGTCGACATCATGGGAGAGGTCCTAGATCATGTAGGCGCCTCCTGCACCAGGAAGGGATCGCTTCTCGAGGTCGACGTTCCGGACACCCTGAACCCAGAGGCACCCCTCGATCTGGTGCGCCGGATGCGGGCGTCGATTTTGATTCTCGGTGCTCTGCTAGCCCGGGTTGGGATCGCCCGGGTAGCTCTCCCGGGTGGTGACGACTTTGGCTCTCGCCCGATCGGAATGCACATCGAGGGTCTGGAGCAGATGGGTGCCGAATTCGATCTGAGGCATGGGGTGTTATACGCCAGCGCCCCGGACGGATTGCGCGGCACCGAGATCTTCCTCGACTTCCCCAGTGTCGGCGCCACCGAGAACCTGCTTCTCGGAGCAGTGCTCGCCAAGGGCAAGACTGTGATCGCCAACGCTGCCAGAGAGCCTGAGCTGGCAGACCTCGCCCGGTTCCTCAATGCCATGGGTGGCGATGTTCGAGGTGCCGGCACCGCCACCATCGAAGTTGTCGGGGTCCCTGAGCTTCATCCCGCCGATCACACGGTTGTCGCAGATCGTCTCGTCGCCGGGACCTACGCATTGGCGGTGGCTGCCACCGGTGGTCGGCTCGAGGTCGAGGCGTGCAATCCGGACTTCTTGCGGATGGAGTTACGGAAGATGGAGGCAGCCGGTTGCGAGGTCAGACGCGGTGAGGATTGGTTCCATGTCACCGGCCCCAAGCGGCCCAGGGCGCAAGACATCGCAACGCTTCCGTACCCGGGCTTCCACACGGACATGCATCCTCAAATGGTGGCCTTCCTGGCCAGAGCAAGAGGCACGTCGCTTTTTACTGAGAACGTCTACGCCGCAAGGTTCCGCTATATCGGGGAGCTGAACCGGATGGGTGCGGACATCCACACCGATGGCCAGCATGTGGTGATTCGTGGTGTCGACGAGCTGAGCGGTTGTGAGGTCGACGGCTGTGACATTCGTGCCGCCGCGTCCCTGACCATCGCCGGATTGTCCGCAGAGGGGGAGACCATCATTCGTGATGCAGAGCACATTGATCGCGGCTATGACGGGTTTGTTGATGTCCTTGCCGGGCTCGGTGCGAATATCGATCGTTCGGAGTAGCCGTAGTTACCTTCCTGCTCATATTTGCGCTTGTTGCCGGACAGGTTGGTGCCGACCAGTCACCGATCTCGGTCTCACAGCAGGTGGCGGCGGTCTCGTTGCAGCCTGAGGCAGGCAGCGCGCTCGAGCTGGGTCGGGGCGCCTACGAAGGACGTATCGACATTGCACCCCACCCCGCGGGGCTAGCTGCGGTAGAGCAGACGACCATCGACGGCTATTTGATGGGCATCGCTGAAGTGCCTACGTCGTGGCCGGATGAGACGCTGGCAGCACAGGTGGTGGCAGCGAGGAGCTATTTGGCGTGGACGCTGCATCGCGGCCGCTCGATAAACGGCACCAAATACGACTACGACATTTGTGCATCCCAGTACTGCCAGGTGTATCGGGGCACAGCCGACACCGCCGAGTCGTGGGCAGCTGCCGTCGCCCGAACCAACGACGAGATACTCATCTACGACGGCAACCCGGCGCAGGCGCTCTACTCGTCGAGCGCCGGATCGCGAACCCGGTCCAATCAGGACATCTGGGGAGGCGCCACAGTTCCCTACCTCCAGGCAGTCGACTCTCCCGAGGAGGGGTTCACGCCCTATGAGCGCTGGGAGCTGACCCTGACCGCAGATGAGTTCAGCAGGGTGTTCGCTGCGGCCGGGTACTGGTTTGGGGGACGGATCGACGACGTCGTGCTCGATAGCCCTGGTGAAGGCAACGGTCCAGAGCATGTTGAGGTGCACAGCGAGCTCGGCGTCACCTCGATCCAAGCAACCGACTTCCGGGCGGTCTTCAACGTGCATGGTCCCGAGCTGTATCCCGGGCTGATGCCCGCGGCCCGCCCCAACGGTGGGCGGTGGCCGCAGTCGATCCTCTCATACACATTCTCGGTCCACTACGAGCCGCCGGTGCGGCGGCCGTCTCCCTTTCCTCCGGGCGAGGCCGGTGGAGCCGGCGCGCTGACTGTTGTCGGCGAAGGCTGGGGCCACGGGATCGGTATGAGCCAGTGGGGGGCAATGGCTATGGGGAGCAAGGGCTCCTCGTACCGGGAGATCCTCAACCACTACTACAGCCTCGTGCCCGAAGACGGCGGTGCGATGCTGCCCGACACGGTGAGGGTTGGCCTACTCGTCGAGCTACCGAGGATCTTTGTCAGCGCCGACGGTCCGTTCGCTCTCGAGGCACCCGGATATGAGCCGGTGCGGCTTCCCTCGGGTGACTACTCGTTCTGGTGGACGGGGGATGGCCTGGTCGTGGTTGCCCACGCGATCGGGCCAATAGACTCGCCACTGTTTCGCACCAGAAGTCTTCAGCCACGTTGAATACCGTGGCCGTGTTGTGCGTCCGATAGCCCAACCGGGCGTATCGTGGGGCATGGAAAGGCGAAGCAAACATGCCCATGAGTGAACTGGAGATGGTTGGCCGGGTGGCGTTGGCTGCACTGCTGGGCGCCATTCTCGGCACAGAACGCGAGGTCCAGCAGAAGACCGCCGGCCTGCGCACCCACACGATGGTCGCCACCGGGGCAGCGCTGTTCGCCGTTGCCGGTGTGGAGATTGCGGCAGGATCGCCCGTCGCCGACCCCGCCCGTGTTGCGGCGCAGATCGTCACCGGGATCGGCTTCATAGGAGCAGGCGGGATGGTGAGAAGTGGTCTCACCATCACAGGGATCACCACCGCAGCGACCCTGTGGTTCTCGGCAGCGCTCGGGGTCGCCGCAGGATTCGGCTACTTTCTGCTTGCCCCGGCGGCGCTGTTCATCGCCCTCGCCACGATGATCGGGTTCGCCCCGGTGCGCAAGTACATGAGGCGGGGAGCGGTTCACCCGCTCGTGATCGAGTATCACGCCGGCCACGGAACTCTGACCCCGCTGTTCGAGACACTGAATTCCGTGGGTGCCACGGTTGGCCGATTCTCGATGGTCGAAGACGAGGGGATCCGCAAACTCACCTGTGAGATCGTCGGGATTGGCTCGGAAACGATGGATGACGTGGTCACCGCGCTGCGCTCACGCAATGAAGTGATCAAGGTCACGCCGCCGCCGAGATGAGTCGATACGGGACCGAGCGAGGGAACATGCCGGCAGCGAGGTGTACGATCCCAGCCCACTGTGGGGATTCCTGAGGTGAACATGCTTCCCGCCCGCATCGAGTCGGCGCTGGTCGACGTCGGAGCACAGCTCGAGGATCGCCGGCTCGACTATTGCGTTGGCGGCAGTGTGATGCTCGTCTTGAACGGGTTCGACATACCGGTCGGGGACATCGATGTCGTTGTCTCGGGATCGGACCGGCGCGCAGTTGAGGAGATCTTCCCCGAGCACGTCAATCGTCCGCAGACAGAGTTGTGGCGGTCGGAGTGGTCGATACGAGCGCAGTGGCCCGCCGGGGACGGCATGGTCGGCATCGACGTGATCGGCGACCTGCGTGTTGGCATAGATGATGCCATTGCCCATTTCCCTGTGATGGTGGAGCGTTGGATACCGCTTGGAGGCGTCGATATCGCTGTCGCCCCGCTCCGGCATTGGTACCACCTCTACCGGATGCACCGCCCCGAGCGTGCGGCTCTGATTGCCACGATGCTGAGCGATGCAGAGATCCTCGCCGGTGCTCATGAGTTGGGAATCGGTGACGTATTTTCCCCTACACTGAT
Source organism: uncultured bacterium (assembly GCA_963777645.1). Lineage (GTDB taxonomy): Bacteria > Actinomycetota > Acidimicrobiia > Spongiisociales > UBA5794 > JAAETI01. The sequence goes on from CAVZRA010000003.1 coordinate 449,424, forward strand.
AGTGCGAATCGGGAATGAAACCCACCCGCAAGGACTTGAACAGAACATGAGTAACGAGCAACAGAGTTCCATCATCGAGGTGGCGTCGCCCACCGACCATAGGTTCGATGAGCCGGGGTCGACTGTGATCGACATGGATCTACTCAATGAGACACTCGAGTACATACGCCCCGCTCTCCAGGCCGATGGCGGAGATCTGGTTCTGCTCGGCACCGAGGGCGGCAAGGTCACCCTGCAGATGGTTGGTGCCTGCGGCGGCTGCCCGCTTTCGACGATGACCCTCACCGCCGGTATCGAGAGAATCGTCCAGGACCGGGTCCCCGGGGTCACCGAGGTCATCTCGGTCTGAGCTCTCGAGCTGCTTTGGCTTCTCGCTCTCTTGTCCTCCCTTTTCGCGAGGGACGCGTAACGGAGCGGAGCAGAAGGGTGCGGGTGCACCACTGTTCTCCCGAACGGAGAAGAAGGCCGTGGCTCGCTAGGCTCCTGCGACGATGGCGCGTATCTCTGATCCGGCGATCCTTATTCCCAAAGCCCGCGATGGCGACCGGAGGTCACTGGCGCGGCTGATCAGCCTTGTCGAAGAGGGAGGTCGGGCCGGCGCACGGATCCTGGCCGAGCTGTTCACCAGCGGTGGCAAGGCATGGACAACCGGGCTCACCGGCGCTCCGGGTGCGGGGAAATCGACGCTCACTGATCATCTCATCGGGCACATCAGGGAGCACGGCAGCGAGGTCGCCGTCGTTGCCATTGATCCTTCAAGCCCGTTCAGCGGGGGTGCAGTACTCGGTGACAGAGTGCGGATGCAGAATCACATCGATGACCAAGGGGTGTACGTTCGCTCCATGGCAAGCCGGGGCCATCTCGGCGGTATCTCAGCAGCGACACCGCGGGTGGTCGCAGTGCTCGATGGCATCGGCTTTCCCGAGATCCTGGTCGAGACGGTCGGTGTTGGCCAGGCCGAGGTGGAGATCGCCAGCAATGCCGACACCACGCTGGTCGTGGTCAACCCGGGGTGGGGTGACAGTGTCCAAGCTGCAAAAGCGGGTTTGCTCGAGATCGGCGACATATTTGTCGTCAACAAGGCGGATAGGCCGGGAGTCAACGAGACCGTCAGAGATCTGACCCAGATGCTCGAGTTGGGTGGCGAGCGCAGCTGGAATCCGCCAATCCTGCCTGCGATTGCCGCGACCGGTGACGGGGTCGAGGAGATCTGGGCTGCAGCCCGCGATCACCGCAGCTTCCTCGAGACATCCGGGAAGCTACCCCGTATCCGTACTGCGCGCATGGTCGCCGAGATCGAGTCCTCTCTGCTCGCTGGACTACGACAACGGGTTCGCGCCTCGGTCCCGGACGGGGAATGGGCCGCGCTAACTGACCAGGTCGCGAGGCGTATGCTCGACCCTTGGACGGCTGCAACCCGCTTGCTGGAATCGCTGGGGGTAGCCTCCGAGTAGACAGAACCGAGGAGGGCCAAGATGAGCCTGGTCGAGTATGCAGTTCATGGCGCCGTAGCCCAGATCACTTTGGACCGGCCACCCGTAAACGCGCTCAACGATGAGCTAATCGCAGACATCGATGCTGCCGTTGCCGAAGCTGAGGATCCATCGATCCGTGCAGTTGTCATCAACGGCAAGGAGCATTTTGCCGCAGGTGCCGATATCAAAGCGTTCGTCGCAGCTTTCGAAAGCGGGGAGCCAGAGCCGCAAGCGTCCCGTTTGAGCCTCGCCATTCTCCGGTTCGAGTCTCTCCAGAAACCGACGATCGCCGCCATCTCGGGTTACGCCCTCGGCGGAGGCCTCGAGCTGGCGATGGGCGCCGACTTCCGGTACATGGCAACCGACGCCAAGGTCGGGCAGCCGGAGATCCAGCTCGGGATCATCCCCGGAGCGGGCGGTACCCAGCGTCTGCAGCGGATTGTTGGCTTCCGGGTAGCCAAGGAGATGTGCTTCACCGGTCGCCACGTCGCTGCCGACGAGGCCGCCGACATCCATCTCGCCGACAAGGTAGTTGCCCCCGAGTACCTCATTGATGTCGCCCTGGAAGACGCTGAGGAATGGGCAAAGGGCCCGACCCGGGCCTATTGGGCCATCAAGAAGGCAATGGGCGAAGGCAACGGGCTTGCGCTCGAATCGTCGCTCAGCGTGGAGCGAGCCGCCTTCGAAGATGTGTTTGCCACCGAGGATGCCCGGGCAGGGATCATGGCGTTCGTGTCGAAAGGAAAGGCCACCTTCTCCGGCAAATAGCACGATCGCGGGTAACGTCGGCGGGTGGAAAAGAGCAAGATCGGCTTCTGGCTGAAGCTTCTCGGTATCGGCATCGTCATCGGCCTATTCCTCGGCCTGTTCATCGGAGCGTTTCGAGGCTCTTCTGTGATCGCCGATGACCTCCTCATTCCGCACGAACGGCCACAGGGTGAGCAGGTCGAGATCGAGCTCGTGGGTGCCGGACGGATCAAGCTGCCCAGGGACGATTTGACCGAGCGTCCCGGCATCTGGGGCGTAACCAATGACGATGGCGCGTACGGCCAAATGGCCGCCGTTATCACCAAGGATGCCGAGTCGATCGAGCGCTCGTTTCGCACTCTGAGCGGGCGATTCATCGCAGGGGACATGGTGAGCTTCGATGACTATGCGGTCGGCAGCAACCCGACGGAGGCTTTTGCCATCGACTACGGAGAGGTTCGTATCCCGGGCATGCTCGGGGTCAACCCCGCCTGGCTGATTCCTGGGGAACGGGACACATGGGTGATTCTGATCCACGGCGAGGGGCTCGACGAGCGGGCGCAAGCACTGCGCATCCTGCCCGTCATCGAAGAGGCGGGATTCCCGACGTTGATCATCACCTATCGCAACGACTCGGCGGCGCCCGACGACGGAGGCTATTACCGGTGGGGCCTCACCGAATGGCAAGACGTTGAGGCTGCGATGACCTACGCCAGCAACCCGAGTCATGGGGCGGAGAAGTTCGTGCTCTTTGGCTACGGAATGGGGAGCGACATTGCGATGATGACGCTGCACAACTCCGACTACACATCGGACATTCTGGGTGTGGCCATGGACTCGCCTGTCTTCGATCTCGGGGCAGTTGTCGACAGGATCGCTGCTGAGCGGAATATCCCCGGTTTGGTGGACAGTGGCGCCAAGACGGTTGCCAGGATCCGGTTTGGTCTCGAGTGGTCCGAGCTCAACCAGATGGATCGGATAGACCAATTCGACGTCCCGATGCTCCTCATCCAGGGAACCGACGATCAGGTCGCTCCGGTGGAGACCGCTGATGCGTTCGCCGACGCGTTGCCCAACCTGGTCACGTACGAGAGGTTCGATGGGGCAGGGCGCACCGAAGCATGGAACATCGACGCAGAGCGATACAACGCCGCCGTCTCGGAGTTCCTGACCCGTGTCGCAGGCGATGTCCCGTAGCCGGTAGTCGCAGAGTGGCCGCGGCGATCAGCGGTTCGGGAGGATCACGGTACGGATCGCGTCGCCGAACCTTTCCAGCTCATCCATCGCCGTGTTGACCTGGTGGGCGTCGAGCGGAATGTGTCGCTGCACGACATTGCTCAGATCGAGCCGACCGGTCGCGGCGAGGTCCAGCAATTCGGCGATCTCCGCTGCTGTGTGATCAGATGCCCCGATCAGCTCCGACTCTCCGGTGACCAGGTCGGTGTAGGGGCCGACCGAGAATGTGTCTGCGGTCAAACCCACCGCGACCGCTCGACCCATTGGCGCCAGCGACGATAGGCAGTCCTGCATCACCGCTCCGGATCCGACCAGATCGAGCGCAAGGTCAACACCGCCGGCTGCGAGCAGCTGGTCGACGGGCCGGGATCGCCCGTCGACAGGGATGGCGCCCAGGTGAGCGGCTGCGTCGAGCTTCACCGGGTTGATGTCAACCGCGTACACCCGCTCGGCACCGAGGATCGATGCAAGTTGAATCGCCGACATACCGAGCCCGCCCGCACCGAACACCGCAACCGACTCGCCCGGCCCGAGGCGTCCCTTGCGCAGCGCATGGAGCGAGGTTGCCGAGGAGCACATCATCACCGCAGCATGATCCAGCGGTACCTCATCGGGGACCGAGATCACGTTGCGCACCGGCACGACGATCCGCTCGGCATACCCGCCGTCACGTCCGTTGCCGATCATCCTCCCATCGCGGCAGAATTGCCCGAGATCTCTGCGGCAATATGCGCAGTCTCCGCAGCCGATCTGATAGTGGATGCACACCCGATCTCCCCGGCCCAAGGTGTTGACACCGGCTCCGGTGGTCCCGACGATCCCGGCTACCTCGTGGCCGAGTATCAAAGGCAGCGGCCCGACCTGCGGAAAGCCGGCGCGGTAGTGAACATCGGACCTGCAGATGCCTGCCGCAGCCACGTCCACAACGACCTCATCCGGTCCCGGCACGGGATCGGCCACATTGCTCATCAGCAGCGGCTCGCCGGGGGCGACGAGTTGCAGGGCTCGCATGGCACTCCTCGGTTGTGAGGCCGTCGAGGCTAGCGCCGTGGTCTGCCAGACTGGTCGCCTCATGCTCTACCTGGACCATGCTGCAACGACCCGCGTCCGTCCCGAGACCCGGGAGGCAATGGCGCCGTACCTCGACGATGTGTTCGGTAACCCGTCGGGGATTCACGGCGTTTCGTGTGATGCCAAGAATGCGCTCGAGACGGCACGTGAGGAAGCAGCCGAGCTGCTCGGCGCCGCCCACCCTCTCGAGATTGTATTTACCGGTGGTGGGACCGAAGCCGACAATCTGGCCGTGGTCGGTAGTGCCCTTGCCGGTGGTCGTCGGGGTGGGGTGGTGACGACGGCAGTCGAGCACGAGGCGGTCCTAGAGTCGGTCGACTTCCTGGAACGGCTGGGGTGCCGTATCCACCGTGCTGGTGTCGACCGCTCCGGTGGGCTCGATGTCGCCGGGCTGGCTTCCCACGTCGATCGTGAGACGGCAGTTGTCTCGGTGATGGCGGCAAACAACGAGACGGGAGTGGTGTTTCCCTTACAGGAGATCGGGGTCGCGGTACGGTCGGCTGCACCAAACGTGCTGTTTCACACAGACGCGGTGCAAGCGTTCATAACCGAGGAGATCACAGTCGCCGCCACCGGCACCGACATGATCTCGGTGGCAGGTCACAAGTTTGGTGGGCCGAAGGGAGTCGGTCTGCTCTACGTTTCCCGTGAGATCGTGCTCGAGCCCGTAATACACGGCGGGGGCCAGGAGCTTGGCCGCCGCTCCGGTACCCACAACGTCGCTGCGATCGTCGGCATGGTCGCCGCCATGAAGGCAACCGTCGCCGAGAGGGCTGCCACCAGGGCAAGGATCAACCGCATCCGCGACGAATTCGAGTCCGAGCTGGGCGCTCTGATACCCGACATCCAGGTCACTGGAACGGGCCGGCAACGCCTCGTGCAGCACAGCCATTTTCGGATCCCCGGTGTCGAGGCCGAGACGATGCTCATCCGGCTCGATCAGGAAGGTCTGGCCGCGGCGGCAGGCTCTGCATGTAACAGTGGTGCGGTTCAGGTGTCCCACGTGCTCAGCGCCATGGGGATGACCCGCCAGGAGGCGGCCGAATGTGTCCGCTTCACCTTCGGCTGGTCCACAGAGCCCGACGCAGGGCCCCGTGCCGCAAGACTGGTCGCCGGGGTCACAGGGGAGCTGCGATGAAGGCACTCGTTGCGATGTCGGGTGGTGTCGACAGCTCGGTGGCGGCCGCCCTGATGCTGGAGCAGGGTTACGACGTCGTCGGGGTCACTCTGAAGCAGTGGGAAGGCGAAAACGGAGAGATGCCCGTTGCCGGCTGCTGCACTGTGTCCGACGCTGAGGATGCGCGGAGGGTGGCGGCCCAGCTCGGCGTGCCCTACTACGTGCTCGACTACGTCGACGAGTTCACCGAGAAGGTGGTTGACCACTTTGGTGAGATGTATGCGGCAGGCAAGACGCCCAACCCGTGTATCGAGTGCAATCGACGGGTGCGGTTCTCCGTGCTGCTGGAGCGAACCGGTGAGCTCGGCTGCGACGTGTTGGTGACCGGGCACCATGCCCGGATCCGGAGCGACGACGACGGCTACCACCTGATCAAGGCGGTCGACGGTACCAAGGATCAGTCCTACGTGCTGCACATGCTCGATCAGAGCGATCTCGCAAAGGTGCGCCTACCCGTCGGCGAGATGACCAAGACCGAGGTGCGTGCGCGCGGCGACGATGGGCCTGCGCACCGCGGCCAAGCCGGACAGCCAGGATCTCTGCTTCGTCGGCAACGGCTCGTACCGATCGTTCATCAGATCTCGATTCCCCGACGCAGCACGCCCCGGTCCGCTCGTGCTCAGCGACGGGACCGTGGTCGGTGAGCATGGTGGAATGGTCGACTTCACGATCGGCCAGCGCAAAGGCCTCGGCGTCGCCTTGGGGGAGCGCCGCTATGTGGTGGCCATCCAGCCTGAGACCGCAACCGTGACGCTCGGATCGCGTGACGAGCTGCTTGCTGCGGGCTGCCTCGTCGAGGAGGTCTCCTTCGTTGCAGGCTCGCCGCCCCATGACCGCAGGGTCGATGTGAAGATTCGCTACCGGTCGCAGCCCGTTCCCGCACGGCTGGAAGCGGTTGGCGACTCATGGCAGCTGCTGTTTGAGGAGCCACAACCGGCAGTCGCTCCCGGCCAGTCTGCGGTCTTCTACCGAGGCGACGAAGTGCTCGGCGGCGGTGTCATCAGCGAGGCGGTCAGGTGACCGTGCGCAGGACCGGTGTGGGGAGCTTGCCCCACACGGATCCACGTCAGGCTGCTCGCTTCGTTGCGGAGACGACCGACGTCCCATATCTACCGCAGTTGCCGCAACGCCATCCGCAGGAGTCGATGCTGGTGCAGTGGGGTGACGGGATACTCGGCGCAGGTCCCAGGGAGACCGGGCTTGCGCTCGGAATGCCACCCGGGGCCAGAGATCAGGCCTTTGTCGGAGCGGCCGAGCTGTTGGCTACAGTCGCCACCGACACAATCAAGACCCAGGTAACCGGCCCGGTGACTCTCGCTGCCGCATTGCGGGCCGGGGGAGTGACCGGTCCCAACTTGATCGGGTCCGTTGCCGAGCAACTCGAGACACGAATCGACGAGCATCTCGCCTGGATCCGCTCTGAATCCGATGTGTCATCGATCATCCTGGTGGTCGACGAGCCGGCGCTGGCGGCTCTCGGGACCAGCGGGTCATTACCGGGTGAAGCCGCCAAGGCCCTGATCGACCTTGTGGACGCCTTCGATGTCGAGATCGGCATCCATTGCTGTGCCGACACGGACTGGGGTGGTATCGCCCAACTCGGATTCGACTGGTTCTCGTGGGATGTCGCCGCTCTGGGCAGCGGCTTTTACCGTGACGTCGACAGCGTGGCCGCAGCTCTGGGTGCAGGTGCCAGGGTGATGTGGGGCATCGTTCCCACGACTGCCGGTCCACTCCCGAGCACGGATGTCATACTCGGCCGGTACGGTACGGCTGTGGCAAGCCTCGTCGTCGCAGGAGCACCTTTCGAGTCGCTCATGGCCGAGGCGATGTTCACGCCGGCCTGCGGCATGGCAGGCCTGTCGGTAGACGATGCGGAAGCCGTTGCGGATGCGCTACGGCGGGTTGTGGAAGAGGTCGAGAGTGGATGGTGATCTGAGAGAGCGGGCAGAGGAGCTGCGCACCGCGCTGCACCGTGCCAACTACAGGTATTACGTGCTCGTTGACCCGGATATCTCCGATATCGAGTTCGACGACATGATGCGGGAGTTGATCGCGCTCGAGAGTGAGCATCCCGAGCTCATTGTGGACGACTCGCCCACACAACGCATCGGCACCCCCGTCGCCAGCGCCTTTGCGCCGGTCACGCACCTCGAGCGGATGTTCTCGTTGGACAATGTCGAGTCGGAACAAGAGATCGCGGCGTGGCAGGCCAGGGTGAGCCGTGCTCTCGGTAGGGACCCGTCCGGTTACGTGTGCGAGCTCAAGATCGACGGTCTTGCCGTCTCGATCGTCTACGAGGAGGGTCGTCTGGTGCGTGCGGCGACCCGCGGTGACGGAGCGGTGGGAGAAGACATCACGGCCAACGTCCGCACCATCGATGCGGTGCCGCTCCGTTTGCAGGGCTCGGCTCCACCGCTACTAGAGGTTCGTGGCGAGATCTACATGCCGGTGAGCGCCTTCGAGGAGCTGAACGAGCGTCAGGCAGAGCTGGGGGAGAAGCCGTACGTCAACCCTCGCAACACGGCGGCGGGCTCGGTGAGGCAGAAGGATCCCGCCAAGACGGCCGAGCGCACCCTGTCGGTCTGGCTCTATCAGATGGGTCGGGTCGAAGGCGGCCCCACCTTCTCCACCCATTGGGACACGCTGCAATGGCTCTCGGAGCTCGGGCTGCGCGTCAACCCGGCGAGCAAGCGGATCGGAGACCTGGCCGGCATCGAAGCTTATGTCTCGGGCGCCCTCGAAGGGCGGCATCGCAACGACTACGAGATCGACGGGGTCGTGGTGAAGGTCAACGATCTCGGTGAGCAGCAGGAGCTCGGGTTCACGGCAAAGAGCCCCCGCTGGGCTGTCGCCTACAAACTTCCCCCCGAGGAGAAGACGACCATCCTGGAGGACATCAAGATCAATGTGGGGCGTACCGGTGCGGTCACACCCTATGCGGTGCTCACGCCGGTGTTCGTCGGTGGGGTCACGGTCACCAACGCCACCCTGCACAACGAGGGCGAGCTGCACCGCAAAGACCTGCGCCCCGGTGACACGGTCATCGTGCGCAGGGCCGGTGATGTCATCCCGGAAGTGGTAGCGCCGGTGCTGTCCAGGCGCCCGGAGGGCCTACCCGAGTGGCACATGCCCGCCAATTGCCCATTCTGTGGGAATCCGATCGTCCTTCCCGAGGGCCAGGCGAAGGCGAAGTGCACCGGCGGTTTCTCCTGCCCCAGCCGGCTGCGGGAGTACCTGGCCCACTTCGTGTCCCGGGGAGCGATGGATATCGAGGGCTTCGGCTACAGAACCGTCGATCTCCTCCTCAACGAGGGAATCATCAAAGACCCCGCCGACATCTTCACGCTCGATCGGGAAACCCTGTTGGGGTTCGAGGGCTGGGGTGAGGTGTCCGTCGGGAACCTGCTCGGCGAGATCGAAACGGCCAAGGATCGACCGCTCGGCAGGCTGATCACCGCCCTCGGGATCGATCTGGTTGGAGGCACCGTCGCCCGTGCTCTTGCCGCCCGGTTCCTCTCGATGCAGGCATTGATGGCGGCGAGCGAGGAAGAGATCACATCCATCGAAGGCATCGGGCCTGAGATCGCCCGTTCGGTACGCTCCTGGTCTGAGGATGCGGACAACGTCGAATTGGTGCGCCGGCTGGGGGAGGCGGGTGTGCGCCTCTCCGATCCTGAGCCAGAGCCGAAAGGCGAAGAGGCAACGTTGCTCGCCGGGATGTCGTTTGTGGTCACCGGGACTCTCGATAGCTTCAGCCGCAATGAGGCCAAGGCGGCGCTGGAGGCCGCAGGAGGCAACGTGACCGGGTCGGTGTCCGGCAAGACGTCGGCGCTCATTGCGGGGGCTTCGCCCGGTTCGAAGCTCGCCAAGGCGGAGTCACTCGGTGTCCCGGTACTCGACGAGCCGGCGTTCCAGCGTCTCCTCGATGAAGGGCCATCTGCGCTCGGATAGGACCGTATTCATCCGCTTTGCGTCATTGCTCCGAATTTAGCACTAAAGACCCTGAGGGGTTCGCTAAAGAGGAGTCGCCAAATGAAGATCCGATTCGTTGCATTGATGGCCGTTATGGCTCTGGCGATTGCAGCGTGCAGCAGCTCCGAAGAGGAAGCTGTGACAACCACGACCGCGGCGCCGGTGACCACGATTGCGGAAGAGGAAATGACCGGGCAGACGATTGTCGACGTCGCGGTGCAAAACGATTTCACGACGTTGGTGGCCGCCGTCCAGGCTGCGGGCCTGGTCGAAACCCTCGAGGGTGACGGTCCGTTCACGGTCTTCGCTCCGACCGACGAGGCATTCGCCGCTCTTCCTGAGGGCACACTCGAGGCCCTGCTAGAGGATCCGGAGGCTCTGGCCGAGATCCTCACCTATCACGTTGTGAGTGGTGAGGTGTTTGCGGCAGATGTCATCGGGCTCGACTCAGCAACCACCATGCAGGGACAGGACATAGCAATTGAGGTTGTCGACGGTGGTGTCGTTCTCAACGGCAGCGCCAACGTGGTGGCAACCGATGTGCCGGCATCGAACGGTGTCGTCCACGTCATCGACCAGGTGATCCTGCCTCCCGGCGCCTAGTCACTTGACTCACGTGCGGTATCCCTCCCACCGCAGGTAGCGCAGCAGCCCCCGTTCGTTCGGGGGCTGCTGCGGTTGTGGTGGAGCTGCTACTGCACCCGGAAGCTCCAGGTCCATTCGCCTGGATCGGGAAGGCCGGTGGTGCGGTTCCAACGCACCCATACGGTGTGGATGCCGGGGGTGAACTCAGGGATGATCGTCGTCTCGTCGGGACGCCACGAGAACATGCCGGTTTCGGGGATGACGTCGATCTCGTCTGCGGGGATGGTGATGCCGTCGACGACGAGCTGGATCTCGTAGTTGACCGGCAGATCGATGTCGATGCCGATCTGTCTGAGCACGGTTGCGTTGTTCAGCGGGGAGTACGACTCGACCACTGAGGGCACGTTCTCGGGATTGCCCGTCGGGGCGAAGGCGATGGCGGCGAACGCGACGGCGGCGAGGGCGAGGCCGAGCAGCGTGAAGATGATTCGGTAGCGGTTCACGGGGAGATCATAAGTCGAGTACCGTGTTCCGATGCGATTGAACCCCGTTCTCGAACAGCTCGGAAGCTATCCCATCGCAGTCGTCCATGAACGGGCGCGTGCGATGCGCGACGCCGGGCAGCAGGTAATCGACTTCTCCATTGGGGACCCGCGTGAGCCGACGCCTTCGTTCATACCGGACGCGCTGCGGGCGGCGGTGCCCGTGGTCTCTCAGTACCCGACCACCGCAGGCATCGGCACTCTGCGTGCTGCCATTGCCGCCTATTTGGAGCGGCGCTTCGGCGTCGTGGTGGATCCCGACACCCAGATCATCCCCACTTCGGGGTCGAAGGAGGCAGTGTTCAACACGCCGCTCGCCTTTGTCGATCGGGAGCGCGGCGACACAGTGGTCTACGGGAGCCCCGGCTACCCGATCTATGAGCGCGGGGCGCTGTTTGCCGGGGCGATCACCCATCCGGTCGTCCTCGAGGGAGATTTTGTCCTCCGCGCCGGTGATGTCGCGGAGGAGGTTTGGGAGAAGGCACGGCTCCTGTGGACGTGCACTCCGCATAATCCGACAGGTGCGGTGACGAGCCGCGCTGAGCTCGAGGAGCTCTACGCAAAGGCGCGTAGCCATGACACGATGGTGTTGTCCGACGAGTGCTACGCCGACCTCTATGAGCCGGACGCTTTCCCCGAAGGGCCGCCGTCGATACTCCAGATAACCGGTTCGAAGGCTGAAGGGGTGCTGGCGTTCATGTCGCTCTCGAAACGGTCCGGTATGACCGGTTATCGCTCCGGCGCCATCGTCGGGGACGCCGAGGCGATTGCGGCGTTGAAGAAGCTGCGCACCGCAACGGGTACCGCCTCGCCCGAGTTCGTCCAGGCCGCGGCCGTTGCTGCCTGGTCCGACGACAAGCACGCAACCGAGCGTCGCCAGGTCTTTGCGGCCAAGCGTGCTGTTTTGCGCACCGCTTTCGACCGGGTCGGCATGGAGGTGGTCGCTTCGAAGGCCGGGCTCTACCTGTGGGTACGCGTCGACGACGACCTGGCGATCACCGATCGGCTGCTCGCCGGCGGTGTCGTCGTGTCACCTGGGAGGTTCTTCGGCCCGGGAGGTGAGGGCTACCTCCGACTAGCGCTGGTGCCTACCCTTGCAGAGTGTGAGCAAGCCGTGGAGGTACTCGTCTCGTGTCTGAGCTGACCAGCGATCAACAGGCCATATCGGCAGCGTATGCCGACCTCGATCTGCTCGACGCTGCGGCAGATGCCGTGGTCAGAACCATCGAAGCGCTCGACAAAGGCCGGGTCCGAGTCGCCGAGAAGGTCAATGGTGAGTGGCAGGTCAACGTCTGGGTCAAAGAGGCGATCATGCTGTACTTCCGCATCGCCAAGCTGGAGACGATGACGGTGGGGGCTCTTGAGTATCACGACAAGATCCCTACGAAGAAGGGCCTGGCCGAAGCCGGGATCCGTGTCGTCCCACCAGGGACCGTACGTTACGGGGCGTTTTGCGAGCCCGGAGTCGTCATCATGCCCGGGTACGTCAACATCGGCGCCTACGTGGGCACCGGCACCATGGTCGACACCTGGGCAACCGTCGGGTCGTGTGCCCAAATCGGCAGCGGTGTGCATCTGAGCGGTGGTGTCGGCATTGGCGGTGTGCTCGAGCCGCCGGGCGCCAGGCCGGTGATCATCGAAGACGGTGCATTCATCGGCAGCAGGTCGATCGTGGTCGAGGGGACAATCATCGAAGAGGCGGCGGTACTGGGCGCCAACACGACGATCACATCGTCGACGCCCATCATCGACATCACCGGTGACGAACCTGTCGAATACCGCGGTCACGTCCCCGCTCGCTCGATCGTCGTTCCCGGGACACGACCCAAGGAGTTCCCTGCGGGCAGCTACGAACTCCAGTGTGCGCTGATCATCGGCAAGCGCTCGGAGTCAACCGACCGCAAGACATCACTAAACGAAGCTCTTCGCGTATTCGAGGTACCTGTATGACCGCCATCCACGACACACTCGCCGAACTGGTCTCCATCCACTCGGTCACCGGCAACGAGGGAAGGCTGTGCACGGCAGTTGCTGAGCGTTTGCTCAAGGTGTGGACGATGCAGGGAGTGAGCCGGGTTGGGAACGCCCTGGTGGTCGGGAAGCAGACGGGACGGCCCCTGATCACGCTCTACGGCCACTTCGACACGGTCCCGATGCAGGACAACGGCGATCCCGTCGTCAGAGGTGACCGGATGTTCGGGCTCGGCACTGTCGACATGAAGTCCGGTCTCGCCATCATGATCCACCTGCTCGAGGATGATGCGGTGCGAACTGGTCCATACGACGTGGTCGGCGTCTTCTACGACAAGGAAGAAGGCCCGATGGCTGAGAACGGCCTGGAGGACGTTCTCGACCAGGCTCCATGGCTGAATCAAGCCGAGTTCGCCATTGTGCTCGAGCCGACCAACCTGGGTGTCGAACTCGGCTGTAACGGGGCGATGAACGCCGATGTGTTCTTCGAGGGAAAATCGGCTCACAGTGCCCGCCCCTGGCTGGGCGAGAATGCCGTCACCAAGGCGGGTTCGTGGCTGGCCTCGATGCACCAGCTCGAGCCACACTTAGTCGACCTGGACGGCCTCGAGTTCCGTGAGGTCTTCTCCGTGACGATGGCGGAGGGCGGTATCGCCAACAACGTGCTGCCCTCCTCGCTTCGGATCAATCTCAACTATCGATTCCCTCCGATCTACGACCTCGACGAGGCCGAACAGCGTCTTCGTGACATCGCGGCAGAGGCCGATATGGTTGTGGTCAAGGATCGGGCTCCTGCCGGGAAGGTGGTGGCCGATAATGTCCATCTCGATCGCCTGCTCGAGACAAGCGGTGCGGCACGAACCTCTAAGCAAGGATGGACCGATGTGGCCCGGCTCACCGCACGGGGGGTTCCTGCGATCAATTACGGCCCGGGCGATCCGGGTCTGGCCCATCAGAAGGAGGAGTCGATCCCGCTCGTGCAACTCGAGGTTGGATTCGACACCCTGAGAGAATTCCTCATCGATGGTCTCGAGGACTCATCAGCCGAACTGGCCTTGCTGCTGGAGGACTTGAGCGACCCGGAACGCTGACGAACGACAGACGATCGGCAGTCGGCGGCTACGGGTGGGTTGCCTGGGCCGTCCAGCGGAGCGTGCCTGTGGCGCTTGTGGTTACCCCGTCGTCGGTGTCGATGACCACGGCCATCGAACGGGTTGCCCCCGCCGGGATGTTCACCGAGGCGAGTTGATCGTCGACCGATCCTTGTGAGACGGCCATCATCAATTGCCAGTCGCCGGACGATCCCGGGGTGCCCGTCGGTGTGGCAGTAGTCGCCATGTAGACGGATACGTCGATGTCGTCCCAAAAATTGCCTGAGACGTAGGCGGGGTCGACGGCGAGGCCACCTTCCGGATCGTTCTCGGAGACGAAGGTCACGGCAATTCCGCCGTCACAGCCGTTGTTGAAGTGAACGGCGTCGGTGTAGAGCAGGCGATCGCCTGCGAATCCCTGCACCGACATGGTCTCCTGGATCAGGTCTACGGTGCCGCTCGGGTCCTGGATGGTGGCTCCGCCGTTGAAGGTGAGGAACCCGGACCCGCTTGACGCGTCCGTGCCTGCGGTCTTGGTGAAGCAGGCTGCGTTGACAGTTACGTCGGCTCTCATGAAGTTCTGCGTGATCACTGCTGCGGATGCGGGCACCGCGATCATCATCATCGCAACCAGGATGCCCGCCCATCGGCGTGTCATGGTCCATGGGTTGGTCATCGATTGTCCTCCGTTGTCTCTCTGCGCGAGCCGCGAGACCTACGCACTGTATCGGATCCTGTTTCTGACTGCTTAAGGGCGGTGATCAACAGCACAACGCCGAGCACGAGCTCAAAACCGGCGAGCCACGCCCAATCCCAGCGGAGCACCTGCGGCCACACCCAATGCCGGAGCGCCTCGAGAAGGAAGGTCTCGGCGCCTATAGCCAGGCCTACGCCGCGGCCCCATATCGACTGGCTGTCCCAGCCACTCTGTAGGACAGGGCGGATAAGCAGAACTAGCCCGGCGGTGATCATCGCGATGGTGGAGAAGGTGACGATCGTTGTGAACGTGGTTGGGTCAGCGATTATCCCGAAATAGGGGAGGAATCCGAGGAAGAACTGGATGGTGATCGTCGCTCCCGAGAAGTTGCCGATGAGCAAGACTGCGGCGATTTTGGACAACAACACTGTCAGTGATGCCGAGAAGGCTGTCAGCACCAGTCGTTCGTACGTCTTTTCCGGTGGGCCGGTGCCGAGTGTCGGGGCCAGCTCGATCTCGTCGAGCGGTATCGGCGGGAATTCATGGGGGAACATGTCACGATCACTCATGGTGCAGTTACCGCTACAGCGAAGTCGGTCTCGATATAGACGGAATGCCCCGCCTGATAGTCGAGCGCCCACGAGAAAGTGACGTTGCTGGTTCCCGGACCGATTGCTGCGTGATCCAGCACCACCGAGTAAGGATGGTCCGCCTGGAACACAACCGGCGGGTCGGTGGGAACCGACGTCGATTGCTGCACGCTGTCTACGGCGAGAGCGGCGTTGACGAGCCGGATGCTCTCGGCGGCGAGGTTGGCCAGGTTCACCGCGCCACGGTAGACGACGGTTGCCTCGCTACCCGCTAAATCAGGGTCGGTTGTCTTGACGCGTAGCAGGTATGAGGTCGTCACCGTGGGGTCAAGGGTGGTGGTGAGTGCAATGGTCGGGACCGAGCCCAGTGAGCGGCTCATCTGCGGCAACCCGGAGTCAACCGAGACTGCGTCGAGTTGAGGTGACGTGGTCGGGACGGTCGTTTCGAGCTCGACCCTGACTCTGAGCAGTCTGTCGCCGTCGTGGCTGAAGTCGGCGACCGCGGGAAGGGTGTCGATGGTGAAGAAGCTGGCCGAGGTCCCGTCGGGTCCGACGAAGGCGGTCGGGGTGCCGGTGGCGCTCGTTGCTATCTGGAGCTGCAGCGAGGTGTCAGTCGGCGTGTCACCGGCGAGCGACACGATCCCGTATATCTCGTTGCCTGCGCCGACATCGATGGCGGCGCTCTCCCATATACCCGCCGTCTCGTAGAGGCCTTCATCGGTACCCGGTGTGACAACGGGCTCGGGCCAGGTGTATTGCCTGGCCTGCCTGGGACCGAGCAGCCCGACTTCATCATCGGTCGCCAGATTCTCGTAGTAGGCGTAGAAGGGTGAGCCGTCATCCGTCGAGATCGAGATACCGACGCCGGTCACGGTGAGATCGGCTGTGTCCACTGCCCAACCAACATCAGGGCCGCCACTGCAGGTGACGGGGCGGTCGGGTTGTCCCGGGGCCGTCACCGTCAGCGCCACGTCTGCCGAGCCCGTGGTGGGGCATGCGATGGCAACGTATTGTGAATCGGTGGCGAGCCAGTACTGGGAGCTCAGCTCGAAGGCGGGCAGGACCGTGGTTGCCTCGTTGCCGTCGCCGTCTTCAGATCCGATGACTCCGATGGGCTGGTCGGCGGTCAAGTGAATGCCGTCGGCGCTGGTTCCCCCCTGCGTGCCTCCGCCTGTGATCGCAATGGCTTCACCCCGGCTGCCGACCGTGGCTGCGACCGTCCCGTCGGATTGTGATTCGTCGAGGTTGGTCCCGTCGGTGCCGAAGCCAATCAGAGTCTCGGTGGAGCGGACGGCATAGAAATCTCCTGCAGTCGCCGGGTACAGCGGTAGCGCATCCCCTCCTGTCGAGGAGCGGTGGGTGACCAGAATTGGGACGTCCGATTCGATGATGGCGGTGTTGCCCGCGGTGATGTCGTCTGCGGTATCGGTGAACGGTGTGCCCGCGGTGAGGGTGAGCGTATTGACGAGTGTGGAGCCGTCGTAGATATCGACGGTGGCGTCGGCGAACGGAGCCAGGAACGAGAACTGCTGGCCGTCCCGGCTGACCGGGGCGAGGTACGAGGTGCCGGCGAACGAGATGGGCACGAGCGAGTCCGTGCCGTCACCGACACCCGTCGCCGCGATCGGCCCGAGCACCGAGAGGACGGAGCCTGAGGCCACGTCGGCCGCGGCAAATGTGGTCAGGTCACCGGCGGCGGCGAGTGGAACCGCGGCCGCCCCGTCGAGTGAGACTGTGTTGTTGTCTATGTAGGACACGACATTGATGTCCGCGCCCGGGGCGGTGAAGGTACCGTCGACGGTGTAGTAGACATCCTTGGGTGTGGTGTATGTGAATACCGCCGTTTCCGTGTGGTTGGCGGGAACCGGAGCATCGCCCGTTGTGTAATCGAAGTAGATACATACCGACTGGGTGGCGCCGGCTGTGATCTCATCCACCTGTATCCACAGGGCGTCGGGCTCCGTGTTGTCTACCCACAGGGGAAGCGCCGTTGTGCCATCCGTGCCGATTGCCCTGAGATCTCCGAGGTCGGGCTGGAGGTACCCGTCTGCGAGCAGCGCATCGATAGGGAAGGAAATGCGGATCGGGTACTCGGTTACCGTGGCTGCATCCGTCGCGGTGTGGTCGAGCGAATAGCAGCGCCGGTTGTTCCAATCGGTATCCCACCAGGTGACGGCCGGGTCGGGGGCGGTCACACCGGTAGGGCCGATGAGATCAAGTACCACCGATCCCGGGAGTGTTGATCCGTCCGTGCTCGTGTAGGTGCCTGCGTCGAAGTCGGTGGCATCCGTCCAGGCGTTCGCAGTCCCCCCCGAGTAGGTATAGAACGCGGTGGGCGTCGATGCCACCGAGACGTCCGCCGTGGCGAAATTGTCTGTGATCACCGCAGCGCCCCCAAGTGTCGGTTGGAGAGCGAACAACAGGAAAGACACCCCGAGCACAAATGCTCGGCGTAACACACCGACCTGCCTCCGCCCAGTTTCAGCCTTCATCCAACGCGCTTGTTAGGCCCCGGAGCCCATCCGAGGCGAGATCTACGACGTTAGTCCGCTGCGGGGGTGTCGGTTGAGAACGCCGCATCACCGAGGCTTCTGCGGCGTGACAACTTGGCGCGGCACCGGTCGGGTCTATTCTCGCCCCATGCCTGTTGAGATTGATATTGCCAAAGTTGCCAAGCTGGCGAGGCTCGCACTCTCCGATGAGGACCTCGCCACATACGGATCCCAGCTGGAAGGGATAATCGAGCATGCGGAGCGTGTGGGTGCGTTGCCGACCGAAGGGGTGGCTCCAACCTCGCATCCGCTGCCGATGACAAACGCCTTCCGCGCCGACGAGACCCGACCGTCGCTTGATCGGGACGAGGTGCTGGAGCAGGCGCCTGCCCGTGAAGGCGATTACTTCCGGGTGCCGCGGATATTGGGGGAATCATGACCGATCTCGCCGATCTGTCGATAGCGGCCGCGGGTGCCGGGCTGCGCCGCGGTGAGTTCACCGCCACCGAACTGACCAACGCCGTGATCGAGAGGGCGGCGGTCACCGAGGCACATCTCCATGCCTACCTGACTCTCGACCAGGAGGGTGCTCGTGCTGCCGCAGGCAAGGCTGATGCAGACTTTGCGGCAGGGGTCGATCGTGGCCCGCTCCAGGGCATCCCACTCGCCATCAAGGACAACATGTCCATCCGAGGCATGGAGACAACGGCGGGCTCGAAGATCCTCAGTGGGTACGTCGCTCCCTACAACGCCACGGTCATCGACAAGCTGAACGACGGTGGTGCCGTCGTGACGGGCAAGACGAATCTCGACGAGTTCGCCATGGGGTCCTCGACCGAGAATTCCGCATACGGTCCGACCCGCAATCCATGGAACACGGATCGGGTGCCCGGCGGTTCCTCGGGAGGGTCGGCGGCCGCGGTTGCCGTCGGCTCGGCTCTCGGTGCACTCGGCAGCGACACCGGTGGCTCGATCCGGCAGCCTGCATCGCTGTGTGGGCTGGTGGGCGTGAAGCCCACGTACGGGCTGGTGAGTCGCTACGGGCTGATCGCGTTTGCCTCGTCGCTCGACCAGATCGGGCCCTTCGCCAGAAACGTGCGCGACGCAGCCACCATCCTCGAGTCCATCGTCGGCTTCGACATCCACGACGCCACCAGCTATCGGGGAGACTACCCGGACATCTCGACGCTGCTGGAGACGGGCGTGAAGGGGATGAAGGTCGGCATCATCGCCGAGTTGACCGGAGACGGCATCGCACCTGAGGTGAACGCGGCATGCCGCAAGATGTACGACCAGCTCTCCGATGCCGGTGCCGAGCTGAAGGAGATCTCGTTGCCCGCCACCGAGTACGCCCTGTCTGCGTACTATCTGATCGCGCCCGCTGAGGCGTCCGCAAATCTGGCCAGGTTTGACGGGGTTCGTTACGGGCTGCGTGTCGATGGGGATACGACAGAGGAGATGATGGCGAACACCAGGGCGGAGGGCTTCGGGCCGGAGGTGATCCGGCGCATCCTGCTGGGCACCTATGCGCTCTCGGCCGGCTACTACGACGCCTTTTATGGGCAGGCGCAGAAGGTGCGGACGCTGTTGCGTGACGAGTTTGCCGCTGCCTACGACGAGGTCGATGTGCTCGTCTCTCCTACCAGCCCCACAACGGCGTTCGCCATTGGGGAGAAGACGGCCGACCCGCTCAGCATGTATTTCGCCGACGTTTGCACCATTGCAAGCAACCTCGCCGGTGATCCGTCTGGCTCGATCCCGATTGGTCTCGACGGCGAGGGGCTGCCGATCGGGTTCCAGATCATGGCCCCGTCCCTCCACGAGGCGCAGCTGTTCAGGCTCGCCGCCGAGGTGGAACGATTTGCCGGTTTTGATGCCAGACCCGCACTGGCGACTTCGGAGGTGAGGCCCGCATGACCGAATGGGAAGCCGTGATCGGGATCGAGACCCATGTCGAGCTCCAGACCAGATCGAAGATGTTTTGTGGCTGTGCCGTCAATTTTGGTGCGGAGCCGAACACCACCGTCTGCCCGGTGTGTCTGGCGTTGCCCGGTGCGCTGCCGGTGCCGAACGAGGAAGCGATCGAGGGGATCCTTCGTATCGGGGCGGCGTTTGGCTGTGAGCTGGTCGAGGATTCGCTCTTCCACCGCAAGAACTACTTCTATCCGGACCTGCCGAAGAACTACCAGATCTCGCAGTACGACGTCCCGCTGTGCATTAACGGACATCTCGACATCGACGTCGATGGTGAGGAGGTGACCATAGGAATCACCCGGGTGCACATGGAAGAGGACACCGGCAAGAGCATCCACAGCAGTGAGACCGGTCGTATCCACGACGCCGATCACTCGCTCTTGGACTTCAACCGCGCGGGGGTGCCGCTCGTCGAGATCGTGAGCGAGCCCGACATCCGTACCCCGGATCAGGCCCGTGAATATGCAACCGAGTTGCAGCGGGTGGTCCGCAGTCTCGGCGTATCCGACGTGCGGCTCGAGGAGGGCAGCGTCCGTTTCGATGCCAACATCTCGGTGCGTCCGGTGGGCCAGGAGGAGTTCGGAACGCGGGCTGAGGTGAAGAACATGAACTCGCTGCGGTCGTTGCAGCGGGCGGTCGCATACGAGATCGAGCGCCAGATCGGTGTAATCGAGTCCGGCGGTACGGTGATCCAGGAGACCCGTCACTGGGCTGAGCACAGCGGGAAGACGTCCGGGATGAGGTCGAAAGAGGAGTCGGAGGACTACCGCTACTTCCAAGAGCCGGACCTGGTGCCGCTGCACATAGATGAGGCTTGGCGCCAGCGTGTGGTGGCGTCGCTTCCTGAGCTGCCGGCCGCACACCGGAGCAGACTGGTGGCCGCAGGCGTGGATCGTCAGGCCGCAGCGACGCTGATCGATGCGCCAGATCTCGCCGGCATGTTCGACGCCGCGCTCGAGCTCGGGGCAGATGCAAGCACCGTTGCCAATTGGCTCACCGGTGATGTGGTCGCGTATCTCCGCCGCAATGAGGTGACGCTTGCGGACACCTCGCTTGCTGCAGAGCATCTCCACGAGCTGGCAGCAATGGTGGCGGAAGCCGCGCTATCCAGCACCGCGGCAAAGGACGTCCTCGGCTATGTCCTCTCGGGCGAGGGCACCCCGGCCGAGGTCGCTGCTGCCCACGATCTCACCCAGATCTCCGACGCAGGCGCGCTCGAGGGTGAAGTCGACCGTGTCCTTGCCGAGAATCCGGATGTGCTCGAGAAGATCCAGCAGGGTGATGTTAAGCCGATCGGCTTCATCGTCGGTCAGGTGATGAGGGCTACGAGAGGCAAAGCCGATCCGCAGCTGGTGACGGAACTCATCCGGAGGAAAGCCGGGGCGATTTGAGCGAGCGTGCAGCCATCACCTCGATCGCGGAGCGGGTGATCGACTCAGATCCGACCCGGGTGTGGGCACTCGTCGCCGACCCGGCGCGGCTCGGGGAGTGGGCGGGAGTTGGCATCGTTGGGTACATGGGCACCGAGCTGCCAAAGAAGGGCCAGCACGTCTTCGTCAAAGGTAAGCTCGGCCCGTTCTCCGGCAGGCAACACAAAGTCGAGATCGAGTCTTGGCAGGCAGGATCTGCAGTGTCGTGTGTGGTCGCAGCCGCCGGTGAACCGACCCGATTCGATCTGATGATCTCCCCGCGCGTCGAGCCTGAGCACATCGCCACCAGGGTGCGATTGGAGCAGCGGTCTGAAGTGACGTCCTGGCTGGGGCCTCTCGCTCATTGGTGGATGGAGCTGCGGCTGCGAAGGATGCTCAACCGCATCGAGCGGACAGTCAGCCGATGAACGGGGTCGTGTTCGATTTCGATGGCGTGCTTGCGGATAGCGAGCCCATCTCGTGGCGCGCCTGGACCGACGTGCTTGCACCGTTTGACGTTGCTGTCGCCGATGAGGACGTGGCGGCATGCACCGGCACGAGGAACCTCGACACCTATGCGCACTTTGCAGCGACGGCAGATCTGCCTCCATACAATGAGATCATCAAGGAAGTGGATGAACGATGTTTCGCTGCTTTCGCAACCGAGCTCGACGGTTTCGACGACGCTATCGAGGCAGTGCGACGCCTTGCCATGGTCGGGGTGCCTTTAGCGGTGGCATCTTCGAGTGCTCGGGCGAACCTGGACCGGAAGATGAAGGTGCTCGATCTGGAGCGGTACTTCGACGTAACCGTCGCAGGCGACGAAGTAGATCATGGCAAGCCCGCACCGGACATCTACCGTGCCGCGGTGGTACGACTCGGCATCGACCCTGCGGCGTCGATTGCGGTTGAGGACACCGCACTGGGAGCCGACGCGGCTGCTGCCGCGGGGCTGCGCACCGTGATCGTCAATCGGATGAATCTCCCGACCGGGCAGCATCCCGTCGTGTCTGCGGTGGATGCAGACATGCTTCTGCTGTGGCTCGGCCGATGACGACGCATTTGGCGCAGTCGGCGTTAACCTGCCCGCCATGAACGCATTGCTGTATCTGCCGCTTGCCCAGATCTCCATCGAAGATCTGCCGCCGGACGTGGTCAACAAGCTTCCGCCGGATGTGGTCAACCAGATCAAGGACGGTCTGTTGGACAAGCTACCCAGCGATGTCGTTTCCAACCTGCCGACGTCGATCCAGGACAAGATACCCAGCGGGCTCATGGAGGCAGCGTCCTCGAATCCGGCGTTCCAGAAGGTGCTCATTGCCATCGGTGTGCTCGCCGTGATCGGCTTCATCGTCGGGCTGCTCAAGAGCGCCATCAAGTGGATGGTGATCAGCGCCATCATCGCCGTCGGCGCCTGGTACTTCTTCTTCCAACAGGGGTAGCCGCACCCGCTATCAGCCTTCTTGCGTACCTCACGCCCACATGTGGGCGTCACGTCCGCCGGAACGAGAGGGGAAGAGCGGCGGTTGCTTCTTGCGTACCGAGTGCCCATATGTGGGCGTCACGTCCGCCCGAATGGGAGCGGTCCGCAGACCTAGAGCACGAGCGTGGCCAGCCAGCCGATGGCGAGGCCGTATAGACCTGCCACGACATCGTCGGCGGTGACTCCGATGGCCCCGGGGAGGCGCTCGGCCTGGGGGACTCCGGGCATCACCTTGTAGATGTCGCCGAGACGGGCGATCACCAGCGCGATCAGCCACGGCCAGCCGGTGAGACCAATCAGGGCTACCAGTGTGCCCGCGACCTCGTCGATCACCACCCAGTTGGGATCGGCATGGTCGACGGCGAACGGAGCGGCCGCCCACAGCGACAGCCCGATGGCGATGAGCGCTGCCAGCAGGTCGATCCACCATGGCGAGCTCCAGAGCGCAAGACCGATCAAGGCGGCAACCGCAGCTCCGAATGTTCCTGCGCCGGTGTCGGCATCCCATAGCTTCTTGGGGATGAGACCTGATCCAAAACCGGTGGCAACGAACCTGTGCATGGGGAGCAGGCTAACCGCCCATGATCGAGACTACGCACTTGCCCTCGAGTAATCGTAGACGTATACTCGTCGGCGAGTAATCGAGAATGTGGATCATGGCGAAGCGACGCAAGGTCAACAATCTGCTGGCGCTGATGGTCCTGGCTACGTTGTCGGAAAGACCGATGCACCCATATGAGATGGGTCAGCTGTGGCGGCAGCGTGGCAAGGAGTCGAGTTGGGACGTCAAGTGGGGGTCTCTCTACACCGTCGTCAACAACCTCGAGAAACACGGTCTGATCGAACCGTCGGGTACGGTCCGGGAGGGCAGGCGTCCCGAACGCACCGTCTACGCGATCACTCCCGAAGGCCGTGACGAGATGGAAGATTGGCTCGAGGAGCTGGTGAGTGTGCCCGAGACCGAGTTCCCCCGTTTCGCCTCGGCGTTGTCGCTTATCGCCGTTGTCCCACCGGACCACGCGGTCGCCTTGCTGGAGCGCCGTCTGCAGCGGCTGCGCATGGAAACCGCCGGGCGGCAGGCAGGCCTCGCCGCGATCGGCGAGGAGGTCCCGAGGCTCTTCCTCATCGAGGAGGAGTACTCGCTGGCCTTGGCGAAGGCGGAGGCGGATTGGCTGCGCGATGTGGTCGAGGAGATGAGGGACGGGAGCTTCCCCGGCATCGAAGCGTGGCGCCAATTCCATCACTCCGGTGGATTGCACACCGATTTCATGGTGAAGGAGAGAGAGACGTCCTAGTAGGAAGTAGATCCCGGTGCGGTGCGGCAACACCACACCGGGACTGACGACAACGAATCGTGTCACCGAAGGCATCACAATCCGAAGCGCTACGCCATCAGGATAGGGGTCTGCCTCCGGGATGCGGTCACAACCCGAGAGGAGACAGTGATGTATCCGACTGACGGTGCGACGGATGAGATCGCGATCGAGACTATCGACCTGACCAAGACCTATCCGAAGGGCGTCACCGCGCTCGACGGCCTGTCGCTGAGCGCGGTGCGCGGCGAGGTGTTCGGGCTGCTCGGCCCGAACGGCGCCGGCAAATCGACCACGATCAAGATCCTGACGACCCTCGCCGAGCCGGATTCCGGCATTGCCCGCGTCGGTGGCCTCGATGTGGTCGAGCATGTCAAAGCGGTGCGGAGGCTATTCGGCGTGGTAGCCCAGCAGTCCGGGAGCGACCCGGCGGCGACCGCGACTGAGAACCTGTCGCTGCAGGGTCATCTGTATGGGCTGAGCGGTCGTGAGCTGAGACAACGAGTGCGGGAGCTGCTCGATCGGTTCGAGCTTGCAGACGCGGCGCATCGACCGGTACGGACCTTTTCAGGCGGTATGCGCCGGCGGCTCGACGTCGCCCTCGGGCTTATCCACCGTCCCGCCGTGCTGTTTCTCGACGAGCCGACTACCGGTCTTGACCCCGAGGCGAGGGCTGCGATGTGGCGTGAGGTCGAGTCGTTTGCGGCCGAGGGCGTGACCGTGCTGCTCACCACCCACTACCTCGACGAGGCAGACCGGGTCGCCGATCGGGTGGCACTCATCGACGACGGCAAGCTGGTTGCCGCAGGCACGCCAGACGAGCTCAAGTCCGGTCTGAGCGGCGATGCGATTCACATCGAGCTACCGCCAGGCACCGGTGCTGTCGATCTCGCTGCTGCCACGCTCCGGTCGATCCCGGAACTCGGTGAGATCTCCGTTGACCGGCGAAGGCTCTCGGCGCGAACCGGGCATGGTGCGTCGGTGCTCCCGGCGGCACTGACCGCGCTCGATCGGGCAGGGATCGACGTCGCCTCAGCGACGGTCGCTCGGCCCTCACTCGACGACGTCTATCTACGACACACCGGCCATGCGTACGCCGAGGCCGGAAGGAAGGATGCAGCATGAGCTCTCATCAGCCAGCTGCCAAGACGGGTATCGTTCGAGAGACGTGGTGGATGACAAAGCGGCGTCTCATGGCATTCGTCAAGCAGCCCGCCTACCTGGTACTCACCCTGATCCAACCCGTGATCTGGCTATTCCTCTTCGGCAGTCTGTTCGAGCGGGTCACCGAGCTGCCCGGGTTTGGCGGCGGGTCGTATCTGGACTATCTGGTCCCGGGCATCGTGGTGATGAACGCGGTGTCGGCGAACATATGGGCGGGCATGACGATGCTCGAGGAGATCGACCGCGGCACCTTGAACCGGTTCTTGGTCTCACCGCTCCATCGCAGTGCAATCCTGAACGGAACCACGGCAGAGCAGGCGACCGGCACGACAGTTCAGTCGGTGATCATCGTGTTGCTCGGGTGGGCGGCGGGCGCCACCTATCCGGGTGGGCTCGTCGGCGTTACCGGCTTGATCGTGCTTGCCGTATTGTTGGGGACGATCTTCGGCGGGTTCTCGACATCGGTGGGGATGCTTGCCCGGGAGAGAGAAACGATCATTGGTCTCAGCCTGATCACGTTGTTGCCGCTCACATTTCTGTCGACTGTATTCATGGCCGCGGATTTGATGCCGCCGTGGATTCGCACGGTGGCGCGGTACAACCCGGTCAACTGGGCAGTGGTCGGCTCTCGCCAGATGCTAAGCGGCGATCCCGACTGGGGAACGGTGATCGGGTACGCCCTGTTGCTGATGGTTCTCGCCGCGGTGATGCTGGGCCTCGCCGTACGCTCATTCCGGACGTATCAGCGCACCGTCTGAGCTATGACTCAGGGCGCATAGGCCTGTCGATATCAATCTACCGGCACGTGTCGATAGAGTGACTCCGATTTCGTAGAGAGGACCTCATGCGCCCCGAGCAACTTGGCGACTTCGCCGCTCCATCCGACCCCCGTCTACATCCTGACGGCACCCGCATCGCATTCGTCGTCAGCCGGATGGACCTCGAAGCAGACAAATACGTGAAGCGAATCTGGTTGTGGGACGGCAAGGAGGCACGCCCGCTCACATCCGGGCCGACCGACGTCGCTCCGCGGTGGTCGCCCGATGGCACTCGGCTCGCCTTCATCCGCAAGGCAGCTGATGATGACGCAAAGCCACAGGTGGCGCTGCTCGACATGGCTGGGGGAGAGGCAGAAACCGTCACCGACTTCGAGCTCGGTGTGACCGAGCTCGCCTGGTCGCCGGACGGGAGCTGCATCGCGGTTGTCGCCCCCGAGTGGATCCCGGCACTCGCCGGCGCCGACGCCGATGAGCGCAAACACGCCCCGCGGCGAGCGACCCGCTTCCCGTATCGCCTCGACAACATGGGCTGGGTGGGCGATCGTCGCGAGCACATCTATGTGGTCGATGCCGCCTCGGGTGACTCAACGCAGTTGACCGACGGTGACTACGACGAGGAAGGCATCGTGTGGGATCCATCCGGTGTGAAGATCGCATTCACCTCTTCCCGTCACGAGAGGCGGGGACTCGAGCCAGGCACCCAGGTGTGGACCATCCCCGCGGCGGGTGGCGAGCCGACGGCTCGCACCGAGGTCGGCCTGTGGGAACGGCTGAGCTATGACCCGTCCGGGAACCTCTATGTGACGGGCATCCTCAACAAGTGGGGCCACCCCGATGTCAATCCGCTCTATCGCATCGAGGACGATGGCACACTGGTGAACCTAACCGGCCATCTCGACCGGAATCTCTCGCCACATGCTCCACTCGTCCAGCCCGGCGGTCCCCAGTGGCTCGAGGACGGCAGTGCCATCGTCACAGTCGAGGACTCCGGGTGTGTGAAGCTCGTCATAATGACGGCCGAGGGTGCAACCTCGGAGTTGTTGGGTGGTGAGCGGGCGATAACGGGTGCAAGCCCGAATGGCGATGCCAGCCGGATTGTGTTTGTCGCCACGTCGCCCACCAATCCCGGTGAGTTGTATCTGCTCGAAGACGGCGTGGAGAAGCAACTGACGAACCTCAACGACGGATTCGCCGGCACCGCCGAACTCGTAGCTCCTGAGCGTTTTGTCATCAGCCACGACGAGGTCGAGGTCGAGGGGTGGGTCTATTTGCCGCCGGGTGAGGAGAAGGTTCCGGTTCTGTTCAACATCCACGGCGGTCCCGCCGCGGCATACGGAAACTGGTTTTTCGATGAGTTTCAGGTGTTCGTCGGGGCGGGCTACGGCGTAGTTGCCGTCAACCCGCGTGGCTCGGGCGGCTACGGCTCGGAGCATGTTCGCTCGATTGTCGGCACGTGGCATCGGGATGATTCACCCGACATGATGGATCTGCTTGCCGCGGTGGATGTCGCCGCAGCACAGTTCCCCCGGCTCGATCTGGAGCGGATGGGGGTCATGGGGGGCTCGTATGGTGGGTATGCCACCGCACGGGTCATTGCTAGAGATCACAGATACAAGTCTGCGGTGGCGGAGCGAGGTCTCTATTCGTTCGTGTCCTTCAGCGGCACATCGGACATAGGGCCATGGTTCTCCCGTATGTACCTGGGTGACGGCATGGACGAGTTGGAGACTCTGTGGCTTTCCGGGCCGCTGTCCGAGGCAGACGCCATCACGACACCGACGCTGGTTCTGCACTCGGAGGGTGACTTCCGCACCCCGATCGAGCAGGGCGAGCAGCTGTTCGTCAAGCTGCTGCTGAACGGGGTACCGACCGAGATGGTACGTTTCCCCGCTCCCGAGGGACACGAGCTGTCGCGTGGCGGCAAGCCCAAGCACCGTGTGGACCGCTTCGCGGTGATCCTCGACTGGCACGGCCGGTATCTGAAGTAGCGGCAGACAGCCGCTTTGTCGACCCGGGCTCGGGTCTCTGTGGCAAGATAGGGTCATGGAAGCCACCAAATACATCTGGTTCGACGGCGAGATGGTCCCCTGGGACGACGCCAACGTTCATGTGCTCTCACACTCCCTCCACTACGGGTCGGGGGTGTTCGAGGGCATCCGCGCCTACGAGACTCCGGAGGGCACCGAGGTATTCCGCCTGACCGATCACATGGTGCGACTGCACCATTCGGCGAAGGCGTACAAGATGCACCTGGAATGGTCGGTACCTGACCTGGTGGAGGCCAGCAAAGAGACGCTCCGTGTCAACGGGCTCGAGGCCGCCTATGTGAGGCCGATCTCCTTCCTCGAGCTCGGCTCGATCGGGCTCAACCCTGCAGGTGCCAGGGTGCGAACCGCCATCGCCGTGTGGCACTGGGGTGCATACCTTGGTGAGGATGGCGTCAAGAATGGCATCCGGGTGCGAGTCTCGTCGTGGCGCCGTTTCCCCAACTCCTCGTTCCCGAATGCCAAGGCAACGGGAACCTATATCAACAGCATCCTCGCCAAGATGGAGGCGGTTTCCGCCGGCTACGACGAAGCTCTCATGCTCAATCAGGACGGTGCGGTGAGCGAGGGGAGCGGCGAGAACCTGTTCCTCGTCAATGACGGTGTCGTCTACACACCACCGATCTCGGTTGGCTGTCTCAACGGGCTCACCCGTGACGCGGTGATGACCCTGCTTGCTGAAGAGGGCTACGAGATCGTCGAGAAGATTCTGGATCGGTCCGACCTCTATTACGGCGACGAGGTGTTCTTCACAGGCACAGCCGCCGAGGTGACTCCGGTGCGTGAGATCGACGACAGACCTGTCGGGGACGGCAAGCCGGGCCCGGTCACCCGCAAAGCGCAGGCGCTTTACGCGGACCTCGTCACCGGCAAGCTCGATCGCCACCGGGAGTGGCTCGAGTTCGTATAGCGCCGTGTCTACGTGACTGATCCCCGGGACACCCGGGGTACCATTGCCCTGCAACTCGGAAGGACAACGTGGGACAACAGCCGAACATCGAACTCGAGATTCCTGATCTTCCCCGGCCGCGGCGCAAGCCCGACCCGGCCCGCAGCTGGGTTCCGGATCGCCCCGGTGAGCTGGGTGGCCCGGAGGACATGCAATGGGGCTCAGGGTTTGGGAGAACCGGCCCGGACTCCGGCTTTGCCCTCTCACTGATCGCAGCGCGAAAAGTCGAGCTTGCCCCGGGGGAGCATCGTGGCAACGTCGATGCGGCGCTGGCAGCAGTTGTCTCGGCACGGTCATCGCTGTACGGACGTGCGCCGACCGGCAAGGATGTTGATCTAGCCCTGGTATTGCTTGGCTTCGATCCGGATATACCGGAGGGCCTAAGCGAGGAATTGGCCGCCAAGCGGAAGAAGTGGTTTGCCGCCGCGGCGCACCATCCGGCCAACCTGTATTCGTTTATCTCCTCGCTCGACACCGAGGTGCTTCGGCTCACTGCGGACGAGGCGCGCAGCCGGATGGCATCCGGCACGGCGCTCATCGGGGACTGACGGGGAGCGCATATGAAGATTGTTCGCGTCGACAGTGACGTCGACGACATCACTTATGGTCTGGTGGATCCCGACGGTATCCAGCTACACCTGGGGACGCCGTTTGTCGCCTGGGAGCCCACCGAAACCATTGTTCCGTGGAATCACGCCCGTCTGCTGGCGCCCGTGATCCCCACCAAGATCGTGGCAGTGGGCCGCAACTATGTGGATCACGCAGGCGAGCTTGGCAACGAGGTCCCCGATCATCCGATGATTTTCCTCAAGCCGCCAACGACGGTGATCGGCCCACTCCAGGCAATCCGGTATCCGAGCGACAGCAAGGAAGTCCACCATGAGGCGGAGTTGGCGATAGTTGTCGGCAAGGTGGCGCGGGACGTCCGCATCGAGGACGCCGGGTCATACATTCTCGGCTACACCGCAGCAAACGACATCACCGCCCGCGACCTGCAGCGCTCCGACGGTCAGTGGACGCGGGCCAAAGGGTTCGACACGTTCTGTCCGCTCGGACCTGCGATCGACACCGATCTAGACCCGCTCGAGGGTCTCCAGATCACCTGCCGTGTCAACGGGGATCTGCGTCAGTCGGGGTCGACGGCCGACATGGTGTTCGGCGTTTCCGAGCTGCTGTCGTACGTGAGCCATGTGATGACTTTGCTGCCGGGCGACGTCATCCTCACCGGCACCCCGGCTGGGGTAGGCCCGATCGAGCCGGGGGACCGGGTCGAAGTCGAAATCGAGGGGATAGGCGTGCTGATGAATCCGGTGGTTGCGCGGCAAGGGAGTGCAAGATGAGCGTTCGCGTCAGATTCGCTCCCTCACCAACCGGCTACCTCCACGTCGGCGGTGCCCGTACCGCGCTGTACAACTTCCTGTTTGCCCGGGGCAAAGGCGGCACCTACATCCTGCGCAGCGACGACACGGATCGCGCCCGCAGCACCGATGAGTTCCAGCAGGACATCGTGCTCAGTCTCCGCTGGCTGGGCCTCGACTGGGACGAGGGCGTTGAGGTCGGGGGCAAGTTCGACAGCTACCGCCAGAGTGATCGTTTGGAGCGGTACCAGCAGGTCGTTGCCGAGCTGGTTGCGTCTGGCAAGGCCTATCACAGTTTCGCCACGGCAGAGCAGCTCGATGAATTCCGTCGTGAAGCCATGGCGGAGGGGCGTCCGCCGGCCTACGACGGGCGATGTGAGCCGGACCCGGCGGAGGCCGCGGAATGGGTTGCAGCCGGAGAGCCTGCCACGGTGCGTTTTGCCGTTCCGCGACCCGGTGAGACCCGCTTCAACGACTTGATTCGTGACGAGATGGTGTTCAACCACGTTCAGGTGGAGGACTTCGTGATTCTGCGCTCCGACGGCACGCCGACCTATCACCTGGCCAGCACCGTCGACGACGTGGACTTTGGGATCACACACGTGATCAGGGGTGAGGACCTGTTGTCGTCGACGCCGAAGCACATTCTGCTGACTGAGGCCATGGGGGCGGCCTCGGCCCGGTACGGCCACATGTCGTTGCTGATGGGTCCTGACGGGACGAAGCTGTCGAAACGGCACGGCCATACGGCGCTCAAGGCGTATCGGGATGCCGGGTATTTGCCTGCCGCGATGTTGAATTACCTGGCGATCCTCGGCTGGTCACCGGGTGAGAACGAGACCATCGTGTCGTTGGAGCAGATCATCGAACGGTTCGATCTGAAGGACGTTTCCAAGAACCCTGCGATCTTCGATACGGACAAGCTGCAGTGGATGAACGGCGTGTACATCAGGGAGATGACGGGCGCCGACTTCGTTGCGGCCGCACTCCCGTTTGTCGAGACCGGCCTCGGGCGGGCGCTCTATGCGGCCGAGGTAGCAACCTTCACCGAAATCGCTCCCCACGTCCAGGAGAGGGTCAAGCTCCTGTCGGAGGTTCCGCAGCAAGTGCTGTTCCTGTTCGGCGACATCGAGTACGACGAGCAATCGTGGGCCAAGGTGATGACCAAGGACGGTGCGGTCGAGGCCGTTTCGGCCGCGGCGGTGCGACTCGGCGAACTGGGTGAGTGGAGCGTGGAGCCTATCGAGGCGACGTTGCGTGAGATGCTCGATGAGCTCGAGCTCTCTCCGCGAAAGGGGCTGCAACCGTTGCGAGTTGCGGTCTCCGGGTCATCGGTGAGCCCGCCGCTGTTCGAGTCGATCGCGGCGCTGGGAAGGGACCGTGCGGTGGAGAGACTCAACACAGCTCTGGGGCGGATGCAGTAGCGGCGGCCGCCAGGTTGCCATTCGTCGCAGTTGTCCCTAACCTTCCCGGTCGCTCCTTTCGGGGGTGGTGTAATTGGCAACACAGCAGGTTCTGGTCCTGTAATTGGGGGTTCAAGTCCTCCCCCCCGAGCGAGATCTGGTTCAATAGATCAGGTCGAAATACGGCCCCGTCGTCTAGTGGCCTAGGACGCCGCCCTCTCAAGGCGGTAACGGCAGTTCGAATCTGCTCGGGGCTACAAAGCTGGAAACCCTTGCGCGGCAAGGGATTCCGCGCGTTTGAGGGGCGGTGTCAGGAGCGTCGCGAATGTGCTGGGGGCGCGATGGGGGCGCGGGAGAATGGCACAGATCCTTGCTCCTAGGTACCGTCTCGTTTCTGGCGGGCCACTCGGGCCGTTTGTGCGGCAGCGAGAGGACAGGAGCATTCGAGTGAGTCTTGACCTTCTGGAGCGCCTGGGATTCATCGAGATGGGTGTGCTCTTCATCGTGGTTGCCCTGTGGGCGCGAACTAGGCCAGATTCGTTCCGAAGGACGTTCCGATCGCATCGATCGGAGACATACGACCAGCGCGTGCTGCGGTACCTACCCTCGCTGCTCATCGTCGCGGGTGTGGCTGCGATCACGCTTGGCCTTGTCTCTCTGCTTTCGCAATGACCACGGGTCTTTCGATCGGTCACCTTTGCGGTGAATCTAGAGCCCGACGCCCGGAGGATCTCTTGTCTGCTCGCGGCGTACTGCGAGTGTGGCAGATTGGGCCCGGGCGTCGAGGTGGGGTGCGATCTGGTCGTCGAGGCCGTCCATGAGGTGCCCGTAGCGGTTCATGGTGACTGCGATCGATCCGTGCCCGAGTCGGATTTGGATGGCCTTTGGGTGTTCTCCGTCGGCGATGAGCCAGGCGGCGTGCGTGTGGCGCAGATCGTGCACCCGACACGGCAGACCGACGGTGTCAACGACAGCTTTGCGCCACATCCGACCGAAGGACCCGCGGCGGAGCAGTGCTCCCTGTTCGGTGGTCCACACCATGTCGTCGACCGGAGGGTGCGTCTCGAGATGCCGCGCCAACGTTTCCGCGACGAAGCGGGGGAGCGTGATGGTTCGTTCGGAGGCTTTCGACTTGGGTGGACCCAACGTCGGCTCCTGTTCGGTTGCCTCGACCAGTGTCGACCGTACCGTTAGTCGTCGGCGGAGTAGGTCGAGATCGGAGACTCGAAGCCCGGCAAGCTCACCCCATCGCAACCCGGTGAAGGCAGCCACGATGACCAACGAGCCGTAGCGATCGGGCAACGCCGTGGCGAGTTCGGCGACCTCGTTCTCGTCGAGTAGCCGCATCCGCGCTCGGCGACCTCGTGGCAGCCGGACCCCATCGGCAGGTGATGAAGCGATGCGGCGGTCTCGGACGCCTGGTTGAGGGTGAGCCGAAACCACCGCATCGTGCGAGCAACGGTCTCGGGTGCGTACCGGCCGGCAAGCTCGGTGGTGAGCTTGCGGATCAGGTCGGGACTCAAACGCACGAGCTGCACGTCACCGATCAGGTCTTCGACACGCTCGTGACAACGCCGGTCCGTCTCGACGGTACGAGCAGCGAGATGCCCACGGCCGGCCAGAAGCTGCTCGGAGCAGTCGGCCCACGGGATTCGCCCCAGCTCCGGCCTCACCCATGCTGCCTGATCGATCTTGTTCTGCTGGTCAGTGAGCCAACGCTGGGCGCTGACCTTGGTTGCGAAGCTCCTCGACCGTACGAGACCGTCGGGTCCGCGGTACCGGGCACGCCACCGCAATCCTCGATCGCCTCTGTCTTCGATCCAACCTGCTCTGGCCACTGTTCCGCCTGCTCGCTGACGGTCATCGTGACCCGGGACCCTCTGACCAGGGTCTCACCAGAGTCTCATCAGCCCTCTGACCAGAGTCTCATGACGGCAATTGGCAGACTCAGTGTTCTCCCGGGGATCGGGACAGATCGTCCCGGACACATCTGTGACAGTGTTCCGGGAAGATGTGTGACACCGCTGATCTGAGCGTTCCCGCGCTGGAAGAGCTGTTCGAGTTGGGCGCTGGCGGCCGTCTGCGCATACTGCCGCGGTGTATCCAAGTCCCGGGCTGGCGATCCCAGGTTCGAATGAGACTCCAGTGAGAGGGTCCTTCCTCAACATGAACGACATAGGCAACTTCCAGAGGAGGAACCCATGTCTCAGGAAGAACTGCAGCTCGGTACTCACGTCGACAGCGCATCTGAGATCGCGCTCGCGATTCGCGCAGTACCCCTCTCAACACCACACGCACGTGCAACACCTCTGTTGCTGTCTACCTGTAGACATCGGAGAACCTGATGGACCTCGATCGGGGAACCTTGGCGAGTCTCGATCGGCGACTACTCGCCGGGCTCGATCGCGATGAGCGGTTCCAGATGGTGCGGGTACCGGTAGCGCCAGCGAAGTGGTCGACATGGAAACGTTACTGCGCTTCCGCTGGGATCTCGATGGGACGGGCCGTGGCCGCTTTGATCGACTACGAGCTAGCCCGGGTCGCCGACTCGGTCGGCGGCGATTCCTCGGTATTGACACAACAGCGAAGTGAGGAACTGGCGGAGCGCGAGGCCGACGTTGCGAGCCGGGAGGAAGCGGCGGATGTGGTCGAGGAGAGACTTCGGGCCAGAAGCGAACGGCTCCGACAATGGGAGACCGAGCTTCAGACGCTGGCGCAACGCGTCCCGTTGACTTCGAGACCGGCCGCGCAACCCGACGACAGCTTCCCAAAGGTCGGGCGAAACGAACGATGTCCGTGCCGGTCGGGCATCAAGTACAAGCATTGTCACGGCTGTCACGACACCACTTCCCCGGCGATGCCACACTCGTTGCGAGAACCGTCCGCGACGCACAACCAACCGGTTTCCAGGTGACGGTCACGTGTTTCCCTGGGCCTTTGGTCGTCAACTCCTGGGTTTGTGCCAGCGAAGTCGCCGTGGGCGTACCTTCCCAATGATTCGCCCTGGAATGTGGGTGACGTTGAGGGCGCCCTCAATGGGTCGTCGTAGTTCCAGGTCTCGCATCGCCCACTCCTCTGTTGGCATGCCGCCAGCGTTGGTTGGCGGTGGATATGGATGGTCTAGCCAGGCGGTTGCCAGTCCACGATGACGAGAATCTGCTTGCAGCCACGCAATGAGCTCCTCTTCTGGATCATCACCGGACGAGGATTCGTAGACCCGCCCGGTACTGGCGAGTCTACGAATCAAACGTTCAGCGAGAGCTGCGTCGTCAGTGCGAATGGTGTCGGTCCGCTAGTCGTGGATGATTATGCAAGGTAAGCCACTCAGCTTGCTGGTGGGAGCCCAACTGTTGCACAACGTCGTTCCATCTCGATAGTACCCGTTCGGTCCGTTAGGGAGCGTCCACCAGTCGATACTGTGAGCTCCCGACGGGACCTGCACACACGGCCCCGAATAGAGGACCGACGAAATAAGACTGATGAACGATTCGTCGGGATTCCTTCCCCAGAAGTAGGCGTCGTGATCGATGCAGCCGTCCCATTGATACTGGCGAGCCCGCGTGGTCCACGAAGCGACGTAGTCGCGAACCCCGCTCACGACGATCTTGACATCCTTGTTGGTCCCTGATGCGCTCTTGATCGACGGAGGTTCCTCCTCATTGATGATGCCGATCATCCCCGCACCGTTCGAGTCGGTACACCGTATGACATTGCTGACCTCATCGAACGAGCAAGGTATGTCCGCTGTCGAACCGTCATCTCGGGTGATCTGGACCGAGCCCTGTTCGACACGGTTCTTGAAGTCGGTATCTCCTCGGCTTGCGGCCAACTCTGGTGTCGCTGCCGTAGCTGCCGGGACGGCCACGATCAGAATGAATGCCGCCAGAATCGGCAGCCACCGTCGGTATCCAAGAGACGAAAGAATCTCCACCCCTTCTTCGAATCACCGAGCACCACCTCAGGTGCACCACTTGCATTCGAACCTACTGGGAGCAGCTGGTAGGTACTAGAGCCCATAGTCCCGGACTCCCAGGACCTGGTTCATGCGGTGATGATCGAACCGGCGCCAGTTGACGGCCCGAGACTGTGAAATCCGAGTTCCAACCGTGCCTCGGGGCGCGCTGGGGGCGCGAAAGGATGAAGAACGACCAAAGATAGTGAAAGACGACGAGCACACGCCGGTACCCAGAATCCTCAAAGAATACAGGGCGAATCGCCCGAAGTCGCTGCCGCAGTACACCTCCCCAGAATCGCCCAAAGCCCCGTGGACCCCCCTCTCAAGGCGGTAACGGCAGTTCGAATCTGCTCGGGGCTACCAAGTGTCCGTCAAAGGCGGACACCATGAACAAATCCCGCCTTCTGAGCGGGAGTTGTTCATGGGTGGGAATACTAGAGCTGGGCGCTTCCTTGGTTGCGAAGCTCCTCGATCGTACGAGACTGTCGGGTCCGCGGTACCGGGCACGCCGCCGTGGCCCTCGGTCGCCTCTGTCTTCGATCTGACCTGCTATGGCGACTCTTCTGGCTGCTCGTTGACGGTTGTCGTGACCCCGTACCCTCCGATCAAGGTCTTTCTAGATCAGGGAGGTGTGGGTGGAAGATGCGTCAACGCGGTACTTCTCCTCCGTGACGCCACACCGAAGGTCAGGCGGAACGACCGTTGTCTGTGCGGGTCCAGGCTCAAGTGCAAGCATTGTCTGATCCTGTTGCATCGGTGCTCTGTTTGTGGCATGTTTGTGGCATGGCAAGAGTCAGGGTCAGTACAACAGTGGACGAAGGGCTTCTCGAGGAAGCTAGAAGACTGCGAGTGGGAAGCAACGACGCTGCGCTGCTCGACGAGGCACTTGGCGCGCTCCTCGCCCAACATCGCCGAGCTCAGATTGACGAAGGCTACGCAGCCTATGAAGCCATCCCCATTGACGAGCCAGACGAGTGGGGCGACCTGGCATCATTCCGGCGGGCAGCCGGATCGTAATGAATGGTCTGCCCACCCGGGGTGAAGTCTGGTGGTGTGAGTTGCCGGGCATCTCTCGGCGGCCTGTGGTTGTGTTGTCCCGTGCGGTAGCGATCCCTCGGCTGCGCCGAACCGTGATTGCTCCCTGCACGAGCAATATCAGGGGTCTCTCCAGCGAGGTCGTGCTCGAGCCGACCGAAGATCCGGTTCCCAGGGTATCGGCGGTGAATCTAGACTCGATCGAGAGCGTGTCGGTGGGAACGCTCACCCAACGGATGGGTCGCCTCAGCGATGAGCGTATGCGTCAGATCTGTGCCGCCTTCAACGTCGCAATGGACTGCGCTCCATGGCAAACGCAGAGGTGAGCAGATCGACAAATACCGATCGATAATGAGCACTCCTCACGGTGAGCGATTCGGCAGATACGTGTTCGATACGGTGGTCACTCAGGGTGGCGACGGCAGGGTGCCCACCCTGCTGGCTGCCTCCAAGGATGCACAGGGCCTCGTGCATCGCAGCGGTCTGTCACCTTGGTCGGTATACGTCGCGGCGGAACTGGGCAACCACTTCGCTTTGCTCGGGGACTTCAAACGCATCCGGATAGGGCGGCACGATCTCACGATGAAGGCCTGATCTTCAGCGGCGCGCGCTGGCGGCGACGGCGGCAGACTGCCGGTGCCGCGCACACTCATGTGCACGGGCATACGGTTCGTCAGCTACGGCTACCGGGCTGTCCGAGTACCACCTGTGCGATCGTGTCGGTGATCCATGACTCGATCTCATCGAGAGAAAGCCCATAGTCGTCGGCCAATACGATCGACAGTCGGTAGTCGGCGATAGCGGCGATGGTGAGCTTCGCCGCCTCTACATCGAGCCCCGACCGGAGTGCGCCGAGCCGTTCCAGGTGAGCAGCAACCGCGGCGGAGCCCGCTCGATGCCGCCCCGCCCCATCCTCAGCGACCGGGATCAACCCGGGGTCGTTGTAGTACCCCCCGATGCTGGCCCGCACGATGTCACCACAACGCTCCATCAACCGTCGATTGACCTGCGCGGGGATGCGAGCTACTTCAACCGGATCTCTCTCGGTGCCGAGCCTCCCCGATATCTCGGCGATGTTCGCCTCCTCGTCGACGAGGTCGGCCAGGCTACGCACGAGGTCGGCCTTGCCACCGACGCTGTCGTAGAGCGTCTGTACCGACACACCAGCATCGGCGGCGATGGCCTTCAAGCTCGTCGCCGCATACCCATCTCTAGCGAATCGTCTCCGAGCCGTGGCGAGGATGACCCTGCGAGTCTCCTCGGCCTGGATATGACGCCGTGTTCTCGGTGCCGGCATGAGCTCCTCCGTGTACTCGTGGTTCTCATCGAGTTCTTACTTGATGAGCATTCAACTGACTTGTACTGTTATCAACTAATACGAATGGTGTTCAACCAGAACGTCGAAAAGGAGACCTTAATGCATACCACTGCTTCCACATCCACAGTCGACCGGGCTGTCTCGAATCTGGCACCCGGCCGGATCGTCGGCGGCATCGGGGGGTTGGCCTTCGCCGCAGTGGTGATCCTCCAGAACCTGCTCCGGGCGAGCGCACCGGCGGCCGGCGCCGCACCCAGCGACGTGATTTCTTACTACGACTCGCATCGCGGTATCACCGCGGTGCTTGCGGTCACATTTGCGATCAGTGGCGTCGCGTTGGCTGCATTCGCCGGTGCGATGTACGACCGCCTCGCTCACGGGCGGGTACGAGCTGCCGCCTTTGCCGGCCTCGTCGGAATTGCCGGCATCGTCGCCAGCTTCTCGCTGGTCGTGGCCACCGACGTCGCGTTGTCGGTCTACGTAAATGCGGGCGGGGCATCGCTCGACACGACGCAAGCGTTGTGGATTGTCCACAACTCGGTGT
The DNA here is from genome assembly GCA_963777645.1 of uncultured bacterium. Classification (GTDB taxonomy): domain Bacteria; phylum Actinomycetota; class Acidimicrobiia; order Spongiisociales; family UBA5794; genus JAAETI01. The sequence continues at coordinate 487,802 of CAVZRA010000003.1, forward strand.
TCGCCGTGCTGTTTCTGTCGATCGCTATCGCCGTCGCCGGCCTGTCGGCTGCCGCGTCCGCAGAAGGGCTCCTTGGCGCTGTATGGCGTCCGATCGGTGCGATCGGCGGCCTCCTACTGGCTGTTGGGGCCGCGGCGGCGCCCGCGATAGCCGATGGCAGCAAGGTCATGCTGGTGTCGCTCGCCGGCTTTCTGGCGTGGCTGGCATTCGTACTCGCCGCCTCGGTGGCGCTGCTGCGAGAGTCAAAGGGTGGACAGTAAAAGACGCCGGGCCCTCGCCGATGCTTAGGATCCTTAATGAATACGGGACGAACCGGCTGAATCAGTACCGGCAGTAGGCCTACCGAGAATCACCCGAGAACCCCCTGGACCGCCCTCTCAAGGCGTAATGGCAGTTCGAATCTGATCGGGGCGATGGGTGTCTGCCAAAGGCGGACACCGTGGAGTAGATCCCGCCTTCACGGGGGGATCTACTCATGCGGGAAATCCTGCGCGGCAAGGGTCTCTGCGGCGTTCACATCTGATGCCGGGAGATCCCCGTGGGTGCTCGGGGCGCACTTATGATCAGAACTTACGATTGCCCTGGTGTCGCGAGCGCACGAGAGGCGGCCCTCCTATGCGCGGTCCTCGACGACGCGAATGATCTCCCAGTCTTCTGCGATGCGTCCGTTGGCGATGCGGCTGATGGTGATCCCGAACACTGTCACGGACCGGCCATCCACCGGTCTGCCAAGCAGCGGCAATATGGGGGTACCGTGGCTTGTCCAGCGGGTCACGACGCGGTCTCCCTCGGCAATCTGTTCTTCGACGGTGGACACGCGATCCGGCATTGCGTCGATCAGGTGTTGCGCTATCGCTTTGGCGGTATCCCGCCCCCGGTCGGTTGCGCCTTCCGGTCCCTGGTACACGTAGTCGTCGGAGTACAACCGGTCGATTGCCGACAGGTCGCGGCCGTTCATCACCAGATCGAACCATCCCCGCGCGATTGTCTTGTTTTCGTTCGTCATACGTTCAACCATACGCAGGCGGAGCGAGAGGCGCCGCTGTTGGGCTCATCGAATCCTCTCGGGAGACCTGGTCGCACCGGTCTCCACGGACTCGGGCCGGCCGACAGTGCGCTGATTGAATGCACCGGCGTCGACGCAACGGCAAGGCCATCGGTTGAGCACTCACTGACGGGCCGGGGACGAGCTAGCGGCCTTCCTGGGGCCGGTAGAAGCCGGCCAGTGCCTCGTAGAGATCAGGATGCGTCGTGGCGAGCCGCCGCGGGGTAGTGAAGAACACCTCGGTGGCGACCGCAAAGCACTCGGCCGCGTTCGTCTCCGCATATGAGCCGAGGACCGGGTCCTCGTGTGCGGCGTTGCGCAGCGATGTCAGAGTCGCGTCCATCATTGCCTTCCACTTCAGCTCGGCGGGTCTCCCGCCAACGGGGGGCATGCCGTCGAGGTCCCGGTGAGCATGTCGAGCGTGTGCGCAAACTCGTGATAAACGACGTTGCGGCCACGCTCGGGATGGCGAATGTCGCGGGCGACCGCATCCCACGCCAGGACAACGGGACCGTGGAGCATCGCCTCGCCCAGGATCGGCATGGGCGTCGCATTGCACACCGGCGAGCCAGGGGCCGTGCCGCGCTCGCCACGGTGGATCATCGCCGATGGATACACGATGATGCTGTGGACATTGCGGTACGCATCGACGTCGTAGGAGAGCACCAGACGGCTTGCGTGCAACGCGATCGTTACACGCATCGTGTCGTCGAGTTCCGCACCTCCGGCGCTCTCGAAATCGGCGTGGTCGAGGAATCGTCTGGTCAGATCGACGAGGTGTTCGAGCCCGTCGTTGCCCAGCTCGGGCCACGTCGCCGAATGGTGCGTGATGACCTCGAGAGCATCGGGGGAAAGGGAGTTGCTGTGTCGGTGATGGTGAAGCATCGGCCAGCACCATACCCGCGGCCTTCTGGTGACGGTGACGGTGGGTCGGGGGCACGAGCGGGGGAGGCAGGAGGAGTGTGAGCGCAGGTTTGCAGGGTTGCACGGCGATCGCACCGGATCGTATTCTCACGTCGGAATCAGATCGACCAGCCTCTGGATCACCCCCACCGACATGGCGAAACACGGACGACTCAATCTTGAGCCGATCGGCGGATCGGTCGTGACACTTCTCCCCATACAGGGCATTACCGCCGGGGGATCCCTTCGCCACGGCGGCGACATGATCTGCACGCGGCCACTCGCATGAGCGGCGCGCACTCGAATGGACAGGCAACGGCCGACCCTGATGGCGTGCTCCCTGATCACCGTCTCGTTGTCGAGATGCTCGACGCCGCACCGATGTCGCGGACGCACTACATCGTGTGGATGCTCGCCACCGGCGGCACACTCCTCGACGGTGTCTCTGTGTTCATGCTCGGACTGGCGATTCCGTTGCTGACGGTCGATCTCGCACTCACATCGATCGAGGTGGGATTGCTTGGCGGCGCACTCGTCTCGGGAGCGATAGCGGGTGCGTCGATCGGCGGGAGGATCGGCGACTCCTACGGGCGGCGAAGAGTGTTCATCGTGGACATGGTGGTGGTGTTTGCCGCGGCTCTCGTCGGATCGCTCGGAAGGACCCCACTGATCCTGATCGTGGCTCAGGCTGCCGTCGGCGTTGGGGTAGGGATGGACTTCCCGGTCGGAAGCAGCTACGTCGCCGAGTGTATGCCACACCGCAAACGAACCAGGATGATGGTCGCCACCATCGCCGCGCAAGCAGTCGGAATGGTTACGGCGGCGGTCATCGCCGTCGCCTTACTGCAAATCGCCGGGTCCACCCACGCGTGGCGCCTGATGTTCGTCGCTCAAGCAGTGATCGCCGGCGGCTTTGCGATCTCCCGCCTGGGCCTCCCGGAAAGCCCGCGCTGGCTGATGAGCAGAGGCGAGAACCGCAAGGCACTCGAACAACTGGCTCGCCTCGTGCCGATGGACCGATCCCAGATTGCCGACCTGAGTGCGCGATTGGGCGCCACTGAGTATCGGGTCAGCCGGCTATCCACACACGAGCGGCGCACCGGGCTCGCCGTGCTATTTCACCGCCGCTACCTGCGCCGAACCCTGCTGGTCACAGTGCCGTGGTTCTTCATGGACATCGCAACCTACGGGGTGGGGCTATTCACTGCGGTGATTCTCGGCGCCATGCACCTCGGTGGTCATTCCGGGTCCCTCAGCCAGATCGAGCAACTCGCCGCGGGTACCGGTGCCATCGACTTGTTCCTTGTTGTCGGCTTCGCAGTGGGTGGGTGGGCGGTCGGTCGATTCGGGCGGATCCGCATGCAGATCCTCGGATTTCGCAGGAATGGTGATCGGACTGATTGTTCTGTCGGTGAGCACGTTCGACGGCGCCGAGGGGCACACGGTGCTTGTCTTTGCCGGGTTCATCGTCTTCAACCTGAGTATGAACGCCGGTCCGAACAGCACGACATACATTCTGCCCGCCGAGCTCTTCCCAACCCACGTGCGAGCGACGGCGGCGGGATTTGCGGCTTCGACGGCCAAAGTCGGGGCGACGCTCGGTGTGTTTCTCGTGCCTTTGATCAGATCAAGATTCGGCATCACCGCACTGCTGGTGATGATGGCGATGGTTGCTGCCTCCGGGCTTGCGGCGACTGTCGCGTTCCGAGTCGAGGGAACAGGCCTGACGCTCGAGCAGCACCAGTCGCCGGATCTGGTCCGCTGAAGACTGTCGAAATGGTGCAGCCGTTAGCTTGCCAGGGGTCCGGATCGGGTGTCCTCTGGTGCGACTCTCAGGTGTTGACAGGCAGTTCGACCCCGCTCAAGCGGGCACACGCATCCAACAGTCCGTCCTGCGTAGATTCGACGGAAGCCGCTCTTGGGAACTCCAGGTCATTCATGTGACGCATGTACCGGCCGGTCCGGAGCGCCGCAGGATCGTCACTGGCGGCAAGCCAAACCTGAGTGGCTGCTCCGGTGTGCACGTCGGTCGGAGCACCGGCTCCGCCCATTCTCGTTCTCACCCAACCCGGGCAAATCGCGGTGGTGACGGTATCCGGATACCGTCGTGCGATTCCGAGGGCGAGCCCCAGGATGCACATCTTTGAGTCGCTGTATGCGGCGGTACTCGACCACCGCCGTCGCAGTCGTTGCAGATCTTCGAGAGCGATCTCACCCTCTGAGGCCATACCGGACGCGACATAGATCAGTCTGGAGGGCATCGCGATCAGAGCAGTCAGGACATACGGCGCTAGCACGTTCACCTGGAAGGTACGCTCGACCCCATCTCGTGTCTCAACGCGCCCCCCGCTGCCGTAGACGCCGGCGTTGTGAATCACCGCATCGAGTGGACCGAGCTCGCCGACTGCCGCGGCGATCGCCTTCGTTTCCGAGAGGCTCTCGAGGTCACCGACAACCACATCGGGGGTGAGCGATTCGACGGTGGCGACGCGCTCCTCATTGCGGGCATGAGCTACGACATGATGTCCTGCTTCGAGCAGCATTTCGATGGTCGCCAGCCCGATGCCGGTCGTCGAACCGGTGACGAGGATCCTCTTCGGTGTGTCGAGAGGCGTGCTCACACCTTGCCGAACACGGGGATGGTGGCGCCGTTGATGACCTCAGATGCCGGGCTCAACAGGAAGTCGAGCACCGCAGCGATCTCGGAGGGTTTCGGCCAATGCATGTAATCGGCGTATGGAAGCGTGCGGCGGGTGGCGGCGGTGTCGATGACCGACGGGACAAGCACATTGGCAGTCACGTTGGTGTCGTCGAGTTCTTTGGCAAGTGTCTGTACCAGCGACGTGACGGCGGCCTTCGAGGCATTGAACATCGCCTGACCGGCAGGATTATCCGTGGCCGACCGGCTCCCGATGGCAACGATGCGGCCCCATTCGACATCCCTCATGTGGGGGAGAGCCGCCCGCAGCGTATAGAAGGTGGAACGGAGATTGAGGTCGATCATCCGATCGAAGCGCACCGGGTCGGTCTCGGCGACATCACGTCCACCGGCCCAACCGCCGACTAGGGCGGCAACGACATTCGGAGGTCCGAGTAGCTCGACGACGTCTTTGAAAACCGACTCGATTGCCTCTGCATCCGTGCAGTCGCAACGGCGCAGGATCAGGCGATCCTCATCGAGCTCCAGCTCCTCCTCGAGCTTGTGTGCTTCCTGGGGGATGAGATAGGTGGCGGCAATCTTGAAATCGCGTCGCACCAAATAGGGGATGAGGGCGCGACCGACACCGCCGGTGCCGCCGGTGACGACAGCTACATTATCTTGCATGCGCACCAGCCTAGTGATCGGGGCCGAATCCGTTGGGTTGATTCTTCTCTGTGGCGGTAATTCCCAGCCCGGCTAGCTCGGAGTCGAGACTGACCTGATCAGCCACTGTGTGCATGGCGGCTGCGCCCCGGAAGGCATTGGTACCGGTGGCGATCATGTCGACGAGTGCCGTCGCCGGGAATGCCGTCGTCCTCGCCAGCGACGAGAAAAGGGTGTCACTGTGGTCTTCCACCCGGACCTCCCTGTGGTATCCCGGTGCCGAGATCGTCACGGCGATCAGGGTCACGTCGGGCCCGCTCGCGGGGAGATTCGTCGTGAGCAGATCGATGAGGAGGTCGCGCGGCGCCAACTCCCGTCCCGTCACCGGCATGGTCGAGAAAAACCCGAGCTCACGCAAGGCGGCAAATACGGAGCGGTGACCCGGATATCGCAAAGTCTTGTATTCGAGACTCCGGACTCTGCCCGCATAGGTCTGGCACATCGTCGAGGTTCCGCCGGCGGTCGAGAATGCTTCGAGATCCCCCAGCCCCGGCCAGTGGACACTCTCGGCCCGACCCAGCGGATCCACCGTTGCTGCAAATCCGTCGTCGATGATCTCGCATGGCTCGGCGTATTCGTTGATCAGGCCGCCGACGTTGAAGGTGAGCTGATACTTCAGCGCGCCAACCGGAGCCTGCGGCAACACCCCAACCTGGATTCGTACGTCGATCGGTGCGCCGGGCGCGTTCGCGATCAAGCCGGTGGCGATAACATTGGCATATCCAGGGGCGAGGCCGCAGTCGGGCACAATCGCGACGTCAGACTCCTGCGCGGCCCTGTCGAGTTGCAGCTGTTTCTTGACAATCGCGGGATTTCCACCGAAATCGAAATAGTGACACTGATGTTTCGTTGCCACTGAGGCAAGCTCAACGCCAAATCGATAGGGAACCGCGGCCACGATGCAGTCGATCCCTCCGAGGACCCGCGCAACGGTGTGGGGTAGGCGAACGTCGACGGTCTCCCAAGCGATGCCGAGCTCCTCACCGACACGATGCGCCGCCTCAGGAGAGAAATCGGCAATAGTGACTTCATGGCCTCGCCGATTGAGGTCCCAGGCAGCGGCCCGGCCGACGATTCCGGCGCCGAGTACCAGCGAACGTGTCATGGCGTGATCCGCTTGAAGGATTCGGCTGCCTCCAGACCGACTGTGGCACCCTGGCGGCTTGCCCAATCGGTCATCCTGGCGACGAATGCGGCCCGATTGGCGTCGTTCCGCTCCGCACCGCCCATCGTGGTGGTCCCCTGAGATGAGTGGCAGAGCAGCGCTTCGATCTTGACGGAGAACGTCGCGCCGATGTCCTCCCAATGGTCCGGCTCATCAGCAGACCACAACAATACGGCGGCGGGACGATGCGCCGCAAGGCCCTGCTCCGGGAAGAACAGGTGGTCTCTGGCCGCCACCACCCCGTCCACCACCGCCCAGCCCGTTGCCCGGTGATCGGGATGCAGCTGATAGCGCTGCCACGGATCATGGCTGAGCACCACATCGGGCCGGACGTCGCGGATCTGGCGGCATAGCTCCTTGCGCAGCTCCATTGTGTACTCGAGCTCACCGTCGACATAGCCAAGGTGGCGGACCTCTCCGACACCGAGCCGGTCAGCGGCCGCTTCCTGCTCTGCGTTGCGAGTCGCAGCAAGCACATCGGGGTCGGCACCCGGGTCCCAGGATCCCTTAGAGCCGTCGGTCATGACTAGCAGAGTGACCCGGCAGCCCTTGGCCGCCCACTTGGCGAGCGTGCCACCGGCACCGAACTCGATGTCATCGGGGTGGGCGCCGACGGCGAGAACACGTTCCGGAATCGGGAGGCCATCCGATCCGGTCTCCAGCTCTCGGTAGGTGCCGGTCATCTCTTTCGGCTCAGAACCCATGGGAGAAGGCTACCCAATCACGGAGCTCAACCAGCGCCCAGCAGGAAGCTGTAGCGCCCGTTCGAGATCAGCGGTCGTGTCCAGATCGAGCGCAAGTTGCGGATCCGGGCGAATCACCACCGGCGTGTTGTTAGCCAGATGTCTGTGAAAACTGCCGGGACCGTATGCGAATCGGAAGCCCGAGCCATTCCCGGCGACGACATTGGTGCCTCCGTTGTACGACGGGACCAGCACGGTGGAAGTCTTGCTCAGTTCGAAGACCGCGCCGAGGGCAGCCGGGGTGACCAGCGGCAGGTCGGCGTGTATCACTGCCCAGGGACGCTGTCGCCGCCTGGCCTCGATCAGCGCAGACGCCGCAGCACCGTCGAGACCGGAACCTCCCGAGAGAGTCTCGTCGATGACGAGGTAGCCAAGGCTCCGAGCCCAGGCAGCGACTCCGGAGTCCGCAGTCACCATGGCGACCAGCCCACCTGCATCGGTGGCCGCCTCCGCTGTTCTCGCCGCGACTGCGCGTCCCAGTCGTGAGCGCATTGTTGCGTCCAACCGGCCGGCGAGACGTCGTTTGGCGACACCGAAGGGTTTGATCGGGATGGCGACCAGGATTGCTTTGCTCATCGGAGGGACTATATCTGCCGGGTGATTGGGTATGGTTCTGACCGTGAGAAAGACCAAGATTATTGCAACGCTCGGTCCGGCCGTCTCGAGCTACGAAGCCATCCGCGATCTCGTTGCCGCCGGCATGGATGTAGCCCGTCTCAACTTCTCCCACGGCGACTACGACTCGCACCGCCGCTTCGCCGATTGGGTGCGCAGGGCTGCAGACGAGATGAACAAGCCGGTTGCCATACTCCAGGACATCCAGGGACCCCGGATACGGGTTGGTACTTTCCCCGGTGGTTCGGTGGTCCTCGAACCGGGTGCCGAGGTCGTGTTGCATGCCGGTGAGGCAGAGGGATCGCTGAGCGAGGTATACATCGAGAATCTCGAGGCCGCCCGGCTGGCTCCCGGGTCTTCGGTGTTGATGTCCGACGGGCTCATCACGGTCGAGGTCAAGACGTGGGATGGCGAGTCGGCAAGGGCGACGGTCATCGAGGGCGGCCAGCTTCGTGACCACAAGGGTGTCGCTTTCCCCGGCGCTGTCATCGACGTGCCCGCCGTCTCGGAGAAGGATGTGGCCGACCTCGCCTTCGGCCGGACCCTGGAAGTCGATTATGTGGCAGCGTCGTTCGTGTCGTCCGGCCTCGATGTCAAACGGGTCAAGAACCTCGTCCCCGGCACCCCTGTGATTGCCAAGATCGAGAGCGTGGTTGGTTTTGGCAACCTAGAAGACATCCTGAGCGAAGCATATGGGGCGATGGTGGCCCGCGGCGATCTCGGGGTCGAGCTGTCCTACGAAGCGGTGCCGCGAGCGCAAAAGGCGATCCTCAATCGCAGCAACGCCAAAGCAAAGATCTCGATAACGGCTACCGAGATGCTCGAGTCCATGAACAATTCACCTCGACCGACCAGGGCGGAGGTGAGCGATGTGGCCACTGCGGTCCTCGATGGTAGCGACGCCGTGATGTTGTCTTCGGAGACGGCGGTGGGCATGTATCCGACCAGGGCGGTGGCTGCGATGTCCCGGATCTGCAAGGAAGCCGAAGCAAGCCCCGACTACGGGCGTGGCCCCGAGATTCACTTCCTCGAGGACAGGGCCCGTTTTGCGTCTGCGACCGCCCAGGCATGTGTCGATGCTGCCGAGAATCTCGATCTGCGTGCCATCGTCGCCTTTACCGAATCTGGGAGCACTGCCCGGCTCATCTCCAAGTATCGGCCTCACACCGACATCTTTGCCTACACCCCGAGAGAGGGGACGTATCGGAGGATGGCGCTGTATTCCGGGGTCACTCCTCTCCGCTTTGGTGGTGTCGACTCGACCGATCTGATGATCGACCACGCCGAGGAAAGCTTGCTCCAGCTCGGCATCGTCAATCCGGGTGACGGGGTCGTCATAGCGGCCGGGATCCCACCCAATCAAGCATCGACCACCAACCTCATGAAATTGCACTCCATCGGCGCCTCCACCGCGACGGTGAACGTCCCGTCGCCGTGACGGCGCGGTGACGGTCTGTCAGCCGGCAATCTCCTAAACTGGCCCTGTCTTTGCCGAGGAGGACCGATGGGCCAGTCGATTTCAGTTGCCGCCAAGCCTATGGACGGCTTCTGTGTGTTCACAACAGACCGTGTCCTCACCGGCCAGGACGGCGTTCGATTCGAGTCGGTACAGGAAGCCGATGCGGAAACCGGGTTTCCCGCGCTGCTGGCCTCGCGTCTGTTCGCGGGCGATGAGGCTGTGGTAAACGTCTGGGTTGCCGCAAGCGAGGTCGTCGTCGGCAGAACGGGCGGATGGGACGAAGCAACAACAGCCCAAGCCCAACAGATCATTACCGATCTATACCGCTTCTACAACTAGCTGGCTCTAGCCACCGGTGTCTGGTGGCGGTTCCGCTGGCGGAACATAGACGCCGACATTTACCGTGACCGTCGAGCCCACCGGCACCCATTCTCCTGACGAAGGCGACATGTCAACGATCAACCCGTTGGATGCCTCGGTATCAACCTGGACGGTATCGCCTTCGGTCAACGTAAGGCCAAGAGCCTGGAGCGCCGACCGGGCGCTCTCTACGTTGCTACCCACCACCGAGGGAACCTGAACCGGGCACTCCTCGGTGGCATCAGGCACCATGCATGGGTGGACTTCGATGATCTTTGGTTCGGCGAGGTAGGACCATCGGAACGTCTGCTCTTTGACATGGCCGTCGGGCCAGGTCATCACCCGCTTGACCGTGTTGGAGAAACCCCCAAAACCCTTCTGGGTGACTTTCTGCTCGTCGGGATTGAGGTCGGGATTACCGACATACTCTTCCTTCGGGTCGGTAAAGCCGTAGCGGTCGCCGAGGACACGTTCCACCTTGCAGCCGCCGTTGTTGCCGTAGAACTGGACAGTGATGTCGGTGGCTGTGTACTGGGTCTTGATGATCACGACTGTGTCTGTGTTGTTTCTGAAGATGAGATTCGGTTCCGGCCACGAGATAGTGGCCTCATTCACCTCGGGGTAGCGGCTGAAGTAGTAGCTGTGCGGTTTGTGGGTTACATCCTCATAACATCCGTAAAAGACCGCATTGAAGAAAGTGGTGGCGAACTGGCTAACACCACCGCCAATGTCATCGACGAGCTCGCCGCCAAGGATCATGGGGGCGGACACATACCCCTTCTCCGTGGTTCGCTGTCCTACGTAGTCGTTGAGCGAGAACTCCTCGCCCGGCATGACCATGGCACCATCCACGGTATCGGCAAACAGATGAATGTTGGTCACCCTGGGCTGGCCGGCCGGGTGCGATGTCGTGAACTCAGACACAAACTGAACATCGCCCATTGCCTGTGCGTCTGCGGTGGTGAAGCTCGCCTCGGCACCCTGGCCGAACGGGAAAGTCCCCGAGTTGGAGGAAGAAGCCGCGGCGTCCTGCAGGGCCTGAACCACAAGGTTCACATCGAGCACGGTTGCCGCCCGGGAGGGTCGCAGCGTCACTGCCTTGTTCTCCTCATCGATCTGGAACTCGGCATCACGGGCCGGCTGCTCGATCTCCTGCTTGTGGGGAGTGAGCAGTGCCCCGATCTTGCCCGCGTCGAATGACAACTCGAGGCTTGCGGGTGGGCCTTTGGTGATGGTGGTGACAAGGGCGTCGGCCAACTGTTGCTTGGTGAACGTCATCGAGAATTCGGGATCATCTGAGGAGAGCGTGACATCTGCATCGATCCATCGAGCTGCCTCTGTGGTGGCGGCGTCGATATCCCCCTTGGTCAGGTCCGGCTCTATCTGGGTCGTTTCGAGAGCGACCGTGTCCCGGTCGATGGACTGAACCGACGCAAGTACCTCGCGATACGCCTGTTGCCGATCGATGCCCTCCCCGGGACGCGGATAGTCGGGCAAGATTCTGGAATCCTCGACGATGATGCCGCCCTCGTAGGCAGGCATGGCGATCGCCTCGGACTGCCATTCGTCCAGGACCCGGTCGAGTAGGTCTTTGTCGATGGTTACCGGCACGTCGATTTCGATGTGGTTGCCAAAGCTCCCGAACCATGAGAAGAGGCTCCCCGGGAATCCCTTGTCGCGGCGCTGTTCCATGGCGGTCGCCACGATGGCATCCTCATCGATGTTCAACCCGATCGAGGCAGGGATGAGGGTGAACTTGGTGCCGTTGACGGTGAATGGTGCAGGGGTGTCCGCCAGCTCGGTCTCGTATTCACGCAGCGCAGCCAGCGCATCCTGTTCACCGAGGCCGCCAAGCTCGATGCCGGCCGCTGAGACGTTTCTAGCAACTTCACCAGACGCTCGAGCGCTGTCGAGCGCAAAGAAAAGCACGGGTAGCAGCACTATCGCCGCGACGCCGCCACCAATGATCCACCGTCGGAGTTGCTGAGTCATAAGAAGAGCAGGAGGGGGTTGAGGTAACGCGAGTCTACAGCCTCCGGCCCATAACCTGGATCCGTCTGGCCGCCGGCGAAGAGCCCGCCGGTGCAACGGAGGGTAGCAGCTAGCCAACAGAGCGGACTCACCCGGGATGGCATATGAAATGGCCGGTGCGGCGATAGCATCCCCACCTGATGCGTTTTCCTGCGGTAGTCCCTGGCGATCCGATCAGCGTCTCGGCAACTCTGTTCATGACCTTCACTCGATGCCCCGACCAGGCATTGGGGAGGCTTCATGGCATTTTCCCCCATGAAAGCGTCGCTTCGTTTCGGGGAGGGCTTGCCCACCGGGTCTTCGCAAGGCATCTTGGTGCGGGGCCGATCGCAGACGCTGATCTGGATCGGATCTGCAAAGAGGAGATCGGCGCGGGACTGAACGCCAAGCTGGGAGCGCTTGGCCTGCGGCCATCGCAACTCGCCGGGGTGATACGAGAGGTGGGCGACCTCTATCGCCGCTTCAAGATGCTCTCCGCAGAGGGCTTTCGTGCCGCCGAGGTGTTCATCGAAGTAGAGCCGGTGGACGGAGTCACGCTCAAGGGCTCAATCGATGCCGTGTTTGATGACGGCGATGGTGTTCGACTCGTTGATTGGAAGACCGGCGGGCTGTATGAGACAGGCCAACAACTCGACTTCTATGCGATGCTTTGGGCGATCGAGCGGGGCGAACTACCCAGTCGTGTCGAGGCAATTTCGGTCGGTTCCGGCGAACGTTTCACAGCGATGCCCACTGAGGGCAGTGTCGATGAGACGGCGGTGGCGGTCGCCGCCATGGTCACCGAACTGCGGCGCTCATCCTCGATGGGAATCGAGCACCTGGATCGCGTGGCGGGCCCATGGTGCCAGTATTGCCCGCTGCTCGACTCATGCCCTGAGGGGGCGGCAGCGATGCGGGTCCGGTCGTCGCGGTTCGACGGACGGGTGACCCGTGATGACGAGCTCTCCTGACCGATGCTCCCTTTTCCGAAGGGCCCGCCTGCACTACGCCACCCACCGCGTCTCCGACGGGGGCGGCTGGAGCGCACGGGTGGTGTCATCGACCAGGTCGAGTAGCTCGCTACGCAACGTGTCGAGCTCATCGCGAACGGTGTCCAACCCGGATTGAGCGCTCGCCAGCACCTTCTTGCTTCTCGAGAAATGCTGAGCAAGGCCACGGATGCGGTCCAGGCTGTCGAGTGCTCCGGTGGTGTCGATCGTGTGCTCGGTAGCTCCCGTGTTGTGGGCAGCTGCGGCGATCCAGCGCACCGCCACCCTGGCCAGGGTGCCATCGCCCGGATCGACAACAAGCAGCCTGTTTCCGTAGACGCCGAAGCTCCCCACTTCCCTCGGGAACGCATCCTGGCGCGAGATACCAAGCGACCAAGAGGCGTTCCGGTTGTCCATGGCCCGATCCAACTCCGCAAGAATCCCGGTGCTCCCACCAAGCGAGATCCGGGAGACGTTCTTCGCTTCGACGGCAACCCTCGTGTCGTCTGACAGGGTCAAGACGAAGTCGCCGACCTTGGCGTCAGGTCCGAGAGTCCCGGCAAGCTGGCCAGTCCGTTCCACGATGCACCCTGACAGGTGCTGAGCTTCTTCTCGCAACATTTCCTCGACGGTGTCCTCGAACTCGAGACCTTTGGCGGTGCCGCGCTCCGCCTCTGCACGTCTTTGCTGTTCCCCGATCAACAGGTCGCGGATCTCACGGAAACGCTTCTCGAACGTGTCGACCAGCCTTCCCATCCCGTGGTCGGCTTCGGCCGAATCGAAGACGTCGGCGAGCCGTTGTGCCAGCTGCCCACCCGGACCAAGCATCTCGGTGATGGCACCAACCAACTTTGCGGTGTGACTGTCGATACGATCGGGATCGAGACGGGCCAGGGTCTCGTGATGGACTTTCTCCAACTCGGCAACGGTGCGCGCCGTCAGTGACGAGCGGAGCTCGGGGTCGAGATTGTTCGCTAGTGCGACACGACCGGTTTCTACGGCTTCGCCGAGTTGAGATCGAGCGGCGTCGGATGCGGTCGAGATTATGTCGCGAACCCGATTCTCCATCTCCTCGACGGTTGCTCGCATCGAGGCGGTGGCGAGCCCGTGGAGCCCGATGCCGATGGCCCGGACCAGCTCATCCACTCGCCGGTCGGGATCAACTGAGCCGAGGTGAGCCACGACGGCATGATCGGTGAGCACGAGACCTGACACGATTGCCTCACCGCCCTCGATGGTGACGGTAGCCGGGTCGACTGGATGGCTTGGGGAAGTCTGTGGTACGTCCATGTAGACAACATATCCGGGGACTGTGACACGTTCTGAGAGAGCGCGTTGGGCGAATCGTTGCCGGACTGGTACCGGGCAACGGCGCGCGATGTGGTGTAATCCCTTCATGCAGGCAGATTCCGTGGCCCTGAACGCTCTCCGACCCCGGCTCGAGAGACTGACCGAGTTGCTGGCTGGCGTCGAGTTCAATCTGCCGACCCCTGGCAGGGACCAGGCCGAGCGAGTGCGCTCGGCAGTCATCCGGACGATCTCTGAGTATCTGATACCAAGACTCGACGAACCGGAGGCCCCGGTAGTTGCCGCGGTGATCGGCTCGTCGGGTACCGGTAAGTCAACCATCGTCAACTCCCTGGCCAATGATCGGATCAGCGAGGTAGGGCCGCTGCGGCCGACAACCCGCAATGCGGTGCTGTGGGCTCACCGGGACCACGGTTCTCGCTACTGGTCGGAGTTCGTATCCCGGGTGCGTGACCGGGTCGGCCCCACTGTGGAGGTGGTCATTGGTGACGACGAGCTGACTGCGGATCTGACGATCATCGACACGCCACCGTCTGAGTATGTGTCCCCGACGGGGCGACGGCCGGCGCTCGATGCGCTGGCGCTGGCCGATCTGTGTGTCTTTGTCACCAGCCCCTCCCGCTATGCCGATATCTCAGCGTGGCAGTTCCTTCGTGAGATCCGCTGGAGGGGAGTGCCGATGCTGTTTGTGCTCAACCGCCTTCCCCCGGACCGAAACGAGGCGGCGTCGCTGCTGAACGATTTCGCCCGCAGGCTTCACGACAACGGTCTGTTGCTGGAGCCGGACCCGGCCATGGTCTTCGGAGTCAACGAAGCCGTTGGCGATCGCTGGCATGGTGGTCTCGACCCAGGTGCCGTTGGTGCTCTGCGCAACGAATTAGGTGCGGTGTCCAACACCGACTACCGGGACACCTTGGTTTCGATGACTGCCTACACGGCGGGACGGAATGTCGTCGACCGCTGCCGGGTGCTCTCCAACGAGTTCGATGACGTGGCTGTTGTCACCCGGGACCTCGATGGTGCGGTCAGCAGCGCCTACAACAACCAGGTCGCCGAGATCACGCGCATGCTGGCCAACGGTTCGTTGCACGATATGGCGAGACACAAGACCTGGTCGGAGGCGGCTGTCGACCTGACTGCGATCGTGACGAGGCGTGCCGGCGTAGCGGCACAGGAGACTGCAAGCGAGTGGCTCGACCACGAAACCGGAGAAGCCCTGCTCCAAGGCAAGGGCACCACGCTGTGGCGACATACCGAGGACACTTCATGGGATGTCCAGGGACGGCTCGAGGAATGGCAGGAAGTCTTGGGCGAGGTTGCAGCACGCAACAGCAAGACGGGGTCGCTGCGGCCCCGCACCGCCTTGCGGCTCGCCACCAAGGCATGGCGGGCGGTGGTCGACCCTAGCCGGCAGCCACCGCGGCCAGTGAGAAGGAAGTTCAAGAGGAACCTCACCGCGTTCATCGAGGATGCCCAGAACAGCCTGGCCGGTGTGATCCGGGACGCCCTGGAGTTCGACGCCAACAGATTCAGGGAGCGGCTCGATAATCACGAGGAGTCCGCCGTCCGGCTGGAGCGAGAGCTTGCTGTGATCTCGGCGCTGCTCGAGGGCGATACCCAGGCACAGCTCGAGACCGTACCCGATCTGGAACACTCGGACGCGGGCGATACCGGGCCCGCACCGATCGACCCGGTAGCCGCTGTCGCCGACGAGGAGCCCGAGCCCACGGCCGCCGAGCACGTCGGGCCGGACGAGGAGGGCATCGATGCGTGATGTGCCCGAGCTCCTCGATGCGATAGACCTGGTCATTGCTCGTGCGGATGGGGTTGTGCCCGAGGAGATCCTGAGTGAGGCGGAGCAGTATGCCGACGAGATACGACAGCGCCGCGGCTTTCTCGGAGAGACACTGGTACTGGCAGTCGCCGGGGGAACCGGTACCGGTAAGTCCAGTCTGGTCAACGCTCTAGCCGGTGAGGTGATCACCTCCGTGAGCGTATTGCGCCCGCATACGGACGAGCCATTCGCCGTTGTCCCCGTGAACCCGGAGCCTGCGGTGACGGTGCTGCTTGACACCCTCGGTATCGCTTATCGCCGCGAGCACTCGGCGTTCAGCCGGACTGCCATCATCGACCTTCCGGACATCGACTCGATCGCCGATTGGCACCGGGAGCGCGTCGAAGACCTGATCCCGAGAGTGGACGGTGTGATCTGGCTCTTCGATCCTGACAAATACCGGGACCCCATCGTCCACGATGAATTCCTTTCTCAACTTGCGGTCCACAAGAGCCAATTCATCTTCGCCCTCAATAAGATCGACAGATTGCGTCCCGACGACCTGCAGACGGTGCGCCAGGACCTCATCGAGACGTTGGCGGCAGACGGGTATCCGCGGCCCGCTCTCTTTGCCCTTGCCGCCGATCCACCGGGTGCCTCACCCCGCGGTATCGACTTGTTCCGTGAACACGTGACCGAGCGAATCGACACGAAGACCGTGATGCTGCGAAAGGTGATCCGGGACGTGGCCCGTATCGTGCGGGCGATCGGCGAGACGGCCGGGGTGTGGCAGGGGGCGTCTCTCGACTTTGAGCATGGGTGGGAGCGGGTGAGCCGTGAGGTGCTCGTCGGAGTGGGGCCGGAGTCCACCCAGGCCGACCGCGAGGACGCTCTGTGCCGGCTCGAGGACCTCACCGCCGCCATCGGTGTCCGAGCGGGCCCTCTACTCGGGCCCAAGGTGCGTGCTGCCACCGAACGTGGCACGATTGAGGCCCTTGTGGCTGCTCTGGTCGCGGCCGGGCCCGCCGAGCCCGCCACCAATCCCCGTCTTTGGGGTCGGCTGACCGGTGCTGAAGAACCCGAGCCGATCGCGGGGCCCAGGGCGAAGCTGCTCGAGGAAGTACTTGGCGAGCCCCTCCGTGAGATCCTGTGGAAGCGGTCGCTACTCGGTGCCACCGTTGCACACGCTGCGATCGGGGCGATGCAATTGGAGGAGAAGGTCAACCGGTCGGCCAGAACCGAGCCTCCGATTACCTCCTGAGACTGCACCGGGCAACCCGGGTTCTACCCGGGCCGGTTGGGGGCGATCACCGTTAGTGCGTCATAGGCGGGCGTGATCTCAACCCCATCGGTGGTACCCAGCAACTCGCCGTCCGCCTGGAAACGCGCCGAAGGCTCAGCTTCGACAACGAGCTTCTCTATGTCGGTGAAGATATGTGTGGTTTCTCGCCGGGCCGTTGCCCGTCCTAGCAACCCACGGGCGGCGAAGCTGACAGCTGCCGTCGCCGAGACTCGTTCGATGGCGACTGCGCTCAACCCGTCACCCGGGCTTGGGTCGATTCGCAGCGGCACTCGGCCCCAGTAGGTATACGCGTCGTGGATTTGGACGAGCACGGTGCTCGCGTGCGCCCTCATCCCGTTGCACTCGACGAGCATGTTGGGCAGTCTGGTGCGGTAATTGGCAAGCACCTGTTTGGTGGTGATGGCGACGAAGTTCAGCGACGAGAAGTGGTACTTGGCCGTTGGGCGCTGATCGGAAATGGCAACGACATCGGCGTCGAGGCCGAGACCCAACGAGAACACCGCATACTCGGATCTGGCGGCGAGCTTGCTATCGGTTGCGATGTGGGCAAGGGTGAACGGTTGCGGCGTTCCCGAAACGAGCCGGGAAGCGGCCTTTGCTGCGTTCATCGGGATCCCGAGGATGCGCGCCGCGACGTTGGTTGTCCCGGTTGGAATGACACCGAGTGCGGTCGGCGCAAAAGCCAGTCCGTTTGCGACATGGTGGACCACGCCATCGCCGCCCATGGCGGCGACGACCGCATAGCCGTCGGCTGCGGCGTCCGCGGCGGCCTGGCGCGACTCCGCCGGGCCGTTCGGCCATGCCGTGGTTACCTCGTACTTGTTGCCAAGAGTCGCTTCGACATCGCGCAGCGCCGCACCGGTGAATCCCGATGCTGATGGGTTGGCGATGAGGAGGAGTCTGCGCATATCGAGCAGACCTTACCGGTACGCTTGAGCCTATGAGATACAAAGACCGGGAGGATGCCGGTCGCTCCTTGGGGGATCCGATTGCGGCGGTACTTGCCGAGAGAGGCGTCACCTCTGTACCCATCGTCCTCGGCATTCCGCGCGGTGGCATCATCGTGGCAGCACCGGTAGCGAGACGGCTTGGCGGGGAGTTGAACGTCGCTCTCGCTAGGAAGATCGGGGCGCCTGGCAACCCTGAGTTGGCGTTGGGCGCGGTCGGCGAAGGTGGCGACACTTACTTGATGCACGACCTGATCGACGATCTCGGTGTGTCGCCTGCGATGCTTGCGGAGGCCACGGAGGTGGCTCGCGGCGAATTGGAGCGGAGGCTCTCGGTATACCGCAAAGTGAAGGCGATGCCGGCCCTCAAGGACAGGGTGGTGGTGGTTGTGGACGACGGTGTGGCGACGGGGGCGACCTTCCATGCCACCTTGCAGACGATTCGGAGACAGGAGCCGAAGCTACTGGTCGGAGCCGCTCCGGTTGGCCCGATCGATTCCACGAGCATGCTTGCCGCCAGCGCCGATGTCTTTGTGTGCCCGCACCGCCCGCGCTGGTTCCGGGCCGTCGGCGAGTGGTACGACCGGTTCGGCCAGGTGAGCGAGGAAGAGGTAATTGCGGCTCTCAGCTGAGAATCGCTACGAGGCGATCATCTTGGCGACCCGATCGCGAAGGTCGGTCGGTCGGAAGGGTTTGGTCATAAAATCGTCTGCCCCACCCTCCTGAGCCTGTACGGCCACCTCAGGCTGGGCATGTGCAGTGAGGATCAGCACCTTGGTGTCCCGGGTGGCCTCGTCGGCGCGTAGGCGACGTAGCACCTCCCAACCATCCATGCCGGGCAGGCCAATGTCGAGGACGATAGCGGTCGGCAGCGTCTCACGCGCGGCCTCGAGGCCGGCGACGCCATCTGCGGCCCCGACGATGTTCAAGCTCAGCTCGCGGAGGCACACTTCGATGAGCCGGCGAACACTTGCAGAGTCTTCAACAATGAGAATCGAGTCACTCACCCACTCAGTATCGGCGATTTGGCTGTCCACCGAAGAACTTTTTTTGGTAATCCTCGATTCTGCGTGCGTGGCGAAGAAAGAGATTCCGACGTAGCCTGGGTGGTGAGCAACCCGGCGAGAGAAGGACACGACATGGATCCGTTCCGAAACGAGCCGTACTCTGATTTTGCCGCCTCCGGCCCACGAAGAGACTATGAAGAGGCAATCGATATCGTGGTGTCGAAGCTGGGCGGTCACGTGCCGCTCATCATCGGGGGCAAGCCGGTCGACACCGACGACCGCATCGTCTCGACAAACCCGGCGGAGCCGGCACAGGTTGTCGGTACAACGGCGCAGGCTTCGGAAGCTGAAGCCCAGCTGGCAATCGACGCGGCAACCGTCGCATTCCCCGACTGGGCACGGCGGTCGGCTATGGAGCGCGCAGAGTTCGTGCACCGGCTCGGCGACCTGATTGCCGAGCGAAAGCTGGAGATGTCCGCCTGGATGACTCTAGAAGCCGGCAAGAACTGGGCCGAGGCAGAGGCGGATGTCGCCGAGGCAATCGATTTCTGCCGCTACTACGCCCATGAGGCGCTCCGCCTCGATGAGCCGGTTTCTGTGTATAGCTACCCCGGGGAGACAAACGAGTCGTTCCTCATTCCCATCGGGCCCGGCGTAGTGATCCCACCGTGGAACTTCCCGCTTGCGATTCTGGTGGGGATGACGGTCGGACCGGTTGCCGCCGGCAACACCGTCGTCCTGAAGCCCGCCTCCAACACACCGCTGCTCGGTGCGCACTTCATGGATATTGTGGCCGAAGCGGGGATTCCCGATGGCGTGATCAACTTCCTACCCGGCCCGGGTAGTGTCGTCGGTGACTTCCTGGTGGACAGTCCGGGCACACGATTCGTTAACTTCACCGGCTCGAAAGAAGTCGGCCTGCGAATCGCCGAGCGGGCTGCGGTGGTACGGCCCGGGCAGAAGTGGTTGAAGCGGGCCTTTATGGAGATGGGTGGCAAGGATGGGCTCATCATCGACGAGACAGCTGATCTCGATCTTGCCGCAGATTCCCTGGTTCGCAGCGCTTACGGGTATCAGGGCCAGAAGTGCTCGGCGTGCTCGCGTGCCATAGTGGTTTCAGCCGTCCACGATGACTTGCTGGATCTGGTGGTGGCCAGGGCCGCCTCCCTCGAGATCGGTCCCGGCATCGAGAACAAACCCGTTGGCCCGATCATCTCTGAGGCACAACAGAAGACGATCCTCGCTGAGATCGAGCGGGGCCGCTCGGAAGCAAATCTCGTGCTTGGCGGCCAACCCGTCGACATGGACGGCGGTTATTACATCGAGCCGACGATCTTCGATGGTGTGGAACGTCATCATCGGTTGGCGCAACACGAGATCTTCGGGCCGGTGCTCTCGTTCATGCGAGTCGCCGATTTTGACGAGGCGATCGATGTCGCCAACGACACGGAATACGGGTTGACCGGCGGGCTGATCTCGACCGACGAGGATCGGATTGATCGAGCGAAGCGGGAGTTTCATGTCGGAAACCTCTATATCAACCGCAAGATCACCGGCGCTCTGGTGGGCGTGCAGCCTTTCGGCGGCTTCAAGATGTCGGGCTCGAACGCCAAGGCGGGCGGCCCCGATTACCTGCGGTTGTTTATGGAGATGAAGACGGTGGCGATCCGCAACTGAAATCCCGTCTTATCTCGGCGGGGGTGCGACAATGTTTCGAGCCGCACTCCCCGGGTGATGATATGAACCTACAGTTTGCCGGTCGCGCACGGCCGATCCTCATCGCCCTGGCAGCGATCTCAGCCATCAGCCTCGCCGCCATCGCCATTGCGGTGTTGGGTGTGCGCAGCGCCAACGCATCCCCTGTGACCACATCCCCTGTGACCATGTCTACGGTGCCACAGACCCCGCCGAGCACCGTGGAGACGCCTCCCGTGGACGCCGGCGTGGCCTTTGTGCCAGATGGGGGAGCAGAGCTCTGGGACGGCCCCGACCGCGATGCGTACTTCACCATCCATGAAGGTGTTGTCCTGCCATTCATGTATCGGGAAGGCGACTGGCTGCTGGTGACAACGATGTGCAACGAGACCGCATGGGTGGACGCCGCCGACGTCGAGGTGCAGCCGCAGACACACAACGGGGCCCCGGGCCCCGGTTTTGACATCTCTGCGGCCACGATCGTGGTCGATCCCGGCCACGGTGACCGTGATTGGGGCGGAGTCGGTCCCACCGGGCTCAGCGAGAAGGCAGTGAACCTCGACATCTCCGAGCGGATCAAAGACCTGATGTCGGCTCCTCACGACGTTGACTGGACCACGGGTGCCATCACTACGGGCACTGAGGTGCCCGGGTTCGGGAGCGTCATCCTGACTCGCGACAAGAACGGCCCGAACGAGGGCGATTTCGAGCTTGGCCTTGGTTATCGATCAACCGTGGCGAACGCGGCGGGTGCCGATGCCTTTGTCTCCATCCACAACAACACGGTGCCACGCTTTGACACCGACATACCCGGCTCCGAGGTGTACTACGCCATTGGCGCTGAAGGGTCTGACCGTCTTGCCGGGCTCATCTATCAGGAGCTGTTGCTGAGTTTCTCGTCATTCCACGCCGACTGGACCGGAGGCGAGATCCTCGGTGCCAGAGCGCGTATCGACCCCAGCACTGGAGACGACTACTACGGCATCCTGAGAAGAGCGACGATGCCATCCGTCATTGTCGAGGGCGTTTACATCTCAGAGCCCGAGGAGGAAGCACTGCTCGCCACACCTGAGTTCCGCCAGGCATACGCTGATGCGGTGTATCGAGGTATTGTCCGGTTCCTCACCACCGACGAGACCGGCGAGAGCGTCCACGATCCGGAGATGTTCAACCTCGACGCCGGCACCGTTTCCGGGAACGGTTGTGGTTTGCCGGCACAGCCAAACCCGTAGCGCGATCGTCGCCGCACATGGCAACGTCCCGTCCTAAACCAACGTCCGGCTACATTGTCCGGATGCGCAAGATCCTTCTCACGGCCGCGCTCGCCCTTGTCATCTCCGCATGCTCAGGCGACGGGGTGACAACGACGACTCGAGCGAACACGGCTACCACTTCCGTGGTGACGACCACCAGCACGACGACATCAACCACGTCGCCACCGACGACCACGACGACCACGACGACCACGACGATTCCGGTACCGGTCGGCGTACCGGAAGAGCCAAGCCCACCAACTGCGGCGCCCGAACCTGACATCATCACCGGGTTTACCGGTCATGGTGTCGTCACCATCGCTGCAGGCGGTGCCGAGCTTTACGAAGAAATCGGCGGCGAGCCGATGGTCACCGCCCGTGAGGGGCTTGTATTCGCGGCGGAAGGCATGCAGGGTGACTGGATCGAGGTCTTCACATCTTGCGACTCGACCGCGTGGGTCAACTCATCTCAGGTGTTGGCACAACCACCAAGTCCCACATACGACATCGGGAACGGGTTCGATTTCGCCAAAGCCACGATCGTGATCGACCCCGGGCACGGTGGGCCGTGGAACACGGGTGCCGCCAGCCCGTCCGGGCTTGCCGAGGAAGCGGTCAACCTCGACATAGCAAGACGTGTTGTAGACCTGCTCGACGACTCGCATACCGTCGACTGGGACACCGGAGAGATCTTTACCGGCGATCAGGTCCCCGCGGCGGGCTGGGTTCTCACTACTCGCGCCGGTGACGCGGAAACCGGTGACTACGAGGCCGGGCTCACCTTTCGTTCTGAGCTCGCCAATGCCGCAAACGCAACAGCGATGGTGGCGATACACAACAATGCCGGATGGGAAGTCAACCTCGACATGCCGGGCTCGGACGTCTACTACCAATCGCAGATCCCCTCCTCGCGTCGGTTCGCCAAGATCATGGTTCAGGAGCTGCGGAGGAGCTTCGCCCCGTTTGTCGCCGACTGGGTGGGTGCCCGGTTCACCGGGGCCAAGTCCCGGCTCAGCCCTCGTGACGGCAACCCGCAGTACTACGGCATCCTGCGCCGTAGCGAGATGCCGACAGTGATTACCGAGGGCGCCTACATTTCGAATCCGTCGGAGGCGGCGCTGCTCGCAACCCCTGAGTTCCGGCAGGCATACGCGGATGCGATCTATCGCGGGCTGATCAGGTTCCTCACCACGGACGACACTGGAACTGCTGGCGCATCCGATCCGGAGATCTGGAACGGCGACGCGGGCAGCGGCGATGCCCGTCCCCAGTGTCAGATTCCGGAGCAACCTGCCGGGTGACGATCAGTCGCGGTAGATCCAGCCGCGTTGTTCAGCCAACTCTCGCGCCTCTTCGTCGGTCATCCTGACAAGCGCGCCGTAGCGGAGGTTGCCCCGTTCGATCATGCGGATGAAGGATTCCACCATTTCAGGATCGAACTGACTGCCGGCTCCGTCGCGCAGTTCCCGGAATGCCTCGTCCTGGGTGAGCGCCATGCGGTAGGGCCGGTTGCTGGTCATTGCATCGAATGCATCTGAGATCGCAAGTACCCTCGACTCGGTGGAGGGGCGGTCGCCGTGGTCTGTGTATGAGCCGTGGTACCCCCCGCCGTCGAAGTGGGCGTGATGGTCAGAGGCGATCCTTACCAGGGGATGGAGCCACTCCACGTCATTGAGGAGTGCGTCGATGTGGTGAACGTGATCACGCATCGCGTCCATCTCTTCGGGGGTCAACCGCCCTCGCTTCTTGAGCAGCTCGCGCGGCACAGCGAGCTTCCCGAGATCATGGATCAATGCCGAATGTCGGATCCGCTCCTGCTGGTCACCGTTGAGGCCGAGCTCCTGGGCGAGCTGGACGGCGAACCGGGCAACTCGATCAGTGTGCCCCCGTGTGTACAGATCCTTGGCCTCGAGAGTCTTGACCAACGTTGCCAGCATTCCCTCGCGGGCAGCCCGCAGTTTCGCAAGCGAAGCAAAGAACAGGCGGCTCATTAGCAGCACGCCGACGACGAGGATGAGCATCGCGTTGTAGGTGCCATGCTGAGCTGCGTAGGCAACGTATGCGTAGCCAAGCAATCCGCCCACGGCACCGAGGCCGACAAAGCTGAGCAGGATCTGCCCGACGCCCGACCAAGGCCCGGCGAGCCGCGAGCCGAAGACCTGCTTCACCACAACCCGGCTCATCAATAGGCTCATGACGTCCCCGACTGCGGCGGCCAGGGCACCAACCGCGACCACGCGCACCATGCTGGCGGTCACAGGATCGGTCGGTAGAAGGTAGTAGAGGACTGCAGCAGTGAGAGCGGCACCCGTTGTCACGATCCCGAGGTTCACAGCAGGTTGGAAAATGCGTTTCTGGACTATGTCCGGTGCCTGGACAAGGCCAAGAGCGGCCATGACGATGATTCCCCCAATCACCTGCTCCTTGCCGAGCACAATGCCTGCCGTCACAGTGACGGCAATGACGGGTGATGTGATCATTCGATCGTTGACTTCGACGGCCGAGATCTCGAGGAAGAGGTAAACGGATGCGAAGATCAGCCAAATGCCGAGCTCGTCGGGGAATCCGAAGAGGGAAATCGCAGCCGCGATGATGCCGACGCCCCAGACAAACAGCAGCAAGCCGTAGAGACGCTTGCGGCGACGCTGTAAGGCATGTGGGGTTTCGTAGTAGGCCATGTGGCTAGTTGATCGGGACTTGAAGTGTACCTGTGGAGGGTCGGGTCGAGTTGCGTTTCTTCAGCCAACCCGGACGCCGTTGCCGACCCTGACGCCGTTAGCGATATCAGTACGCATGAGATCACGTCCGATCATATTTCTCTGGATGAAACATGGTTCCAACCAGGGGGTATCGCGCTTCGCTCGGAATGGATCACCCGGCCCGGACCGCTCCACAAACCTTCGTTGTCTAGGTGCCGATCTTTCCCCATCCCAGAGTGTTCCGCTGTGGGGACCCTCTGGTTTCGCCCCGTAGACCTCAAGTATGTTGCTGTGAGATTAAGGGACTTGGTGTCACTAATGCAAGAACGCTTTTCGCGATATCCAGAATCTGATACATCTCACTGCATATGTGGATGAGCCTGCAGCTCGGTAAGCGGGCTTCAACGTACAACGCGGAACGCTCAGAAGTCACCCGAATATCGCTCGCGGGCCACCACGGTGCCTCCCGGAAGTTGCACGATCACGGTGTCCCCACCGTTTGACCACACCGGACCATCGGAGCACCAGTAGAGGTCCGACCGGCTGTCACTGTCGCAACCGGAATGGACCACGACCGCGTCGTCTGCGGCCAGCCGGAATCCGTCAGGGAAGTGGAAGCGGTGCTCAGTCGACTCGTCGCGTACCAACCATCCCGAGAGATCCACGGAGCCTTCACCGCGGTTGGCAATGGCAACCCACTCGTCGTTCATGACATTCCCGTCCGACCCGGCCGGGTTGTAGACATAGTCGGCGATCGTGATTCCCGTCGGTGGTGTGCCCTCGCCGCAAGCGTCCAACGCCCACATCCCGATACCCCGCGCCGCGGCAGCGTCCGAGATCGCGGCGAAGTTCGCGTCGGCCGAGTACTCACCCTGCAAGACAACCGCATCCCCGTTGGCGAGCATCGCCAGGTTGACGTTCAAGCCGTCCACGTAGAGGTATCGGAGCAACCGGCCGTACTGGTCGGTGTCCTCGGTGTCGGCGACCAGAGTCAAAGCTCCGGATGAGAGCAACTGCTCCAGCATGTCACGAGACTCGTTCCCGTGGCATTCGTTGCCTTCCGGGGCGTTGATCCCGAGCAGTCGCACCTCGAGCTCCTTGCCATCGATGCTCACGATCAGTGAGTCACCGTCGAAAACACGCACTACCGTCGCTGCTGTGCCCGGTGGCGCGGTGATGGCAGGCAATGAAGCCGCGGTTGTGGATACGGGTGAAGTTTCTGTCGAGGTCGGCGCGGGATCCGACGGCACAGCGGAACATGCCACGAGCGCGACGGCGGCAACTGCAGTTACAACGAGGTATCGCACGCAGTCAGCGTAGGCTCGCCGACGGCTATTGCTCGATTGGTCGGCCCGCTGAATACCAGGCCTGGATGCCACCGTCGAGCTCGTAGACCTCTCGGAACCCGATCGTGTCCATCAGCGGCAGGGCATTGGACGAACGGTTGCCGGAGTTGCAATACATCACGTATGGCACCTCGAGATCGAGTGTGCTCAGCTTCGCCTCGAAGTCGCTCGCGTAGTAGTCGATGTTGATCGCCCCGGCAAGGTGGCCTGCGGCGAACTCCTCGGGAGTCCTGATGTCGAGGATGACGAGACCATCGGGTGGTGAAGCCACGATGTCTGCAACGTCGGAAACGGTGGTCAGCTGGAGTTTGGACGCAGTGTCGGTCGAACCACCGCAGCTACCGATCAACAGTGCCATGGCAACGGCGGCTACGAGCATGTTGGCCAATCGTCTCATGAGGCAAGTCCAATCGCGACGAGGCCACCGGCCAGATTGGCGGCTTGATATCCGTTACGGGTCAGGAATTCGGCCGCAACCATGCTGCGGTTCCCCGACCGGCAGACAACCAGTACCGGGCGTTCGGGTTTGAGACGTCCGAGGCTGGCCGGGAGATAGGCGAGAGAGATGGTGATGCTTTCGGGCAGGGTGCCTCGCGCCCATTCCCCGGGCTCGCGGACATCGAGCAAGATTCCTTCGTTCTCCTCGATCCAGGTCTCCCAGCCGGCAGCCGGTACCTGCTCAATGGAGGAATTGCGCCTGCCAAACAAATGGTCTCCTCGAATTGTGCGGTCGGGCAATCTAGCACAGTGTGTATGCACACATCCGCATACGCTTCCGCCCGCCTTACGACAGGCACGGCACCGGGCTAGAACTGCTCTGATTCGGTCGAGCCGTCGAGCGCAAGCGTCGAGGCCAAACCCCCGCTGATCGTGGTGGCGACGGTATCAAAATAGCCCGCCCCGACCTCCCTTTGATGTCTGGTGGCGGTGTACCCGTCGGCTTCCATGCCGAACTCCTGCTCCTGGAGCCTCACATAGGCCGACATACCCTCATTCGCATAGCCGCGCGCCAGTTCGAACATGGTGGCGTTGAGGGCATGGAATCCGGCCAGGGTGATGAACTGGAATCGATAGCCCATGGCACCTAGTTCTTTCTGGAACGATGCGATCTCCTCGTCGCTCAAATGTGCCTTCCAGTTGAACGAAGGTGAGCAGTTGTAGGCGAGCAGCTTGTCCGGGTACTCGCCTTTGATCGCCTCGGCGAAGCGCGCAGCCTCACCGAGATCAGGCAACGAAGTCTCACACCAGATGAGGTCGGCATACGGTGCGTAGGCAAGACCCCGGGCGATGGCGGCGTCCATGCCGTTGCGAACCGCATAGAAGCCCTCGCTGGTGCGTTCTCCGGTGAGGAACTGGTTGTCCCGCTCGTCGATGTCGCTGGTGAGCAGCGTTGCTGCCAGCGAGTCTGTACGAGCCACGACGATGGTCGGCACTCCCATCACATCGGCTGCCAACCGGGCCGAGATCAAGGTGCGGATGTGCTGGGAGGTCGGGACGAGCACCTTGCCGCCCATGTGCCCGCATTTCTTCTCGGCGGCGAGCTGGTCTTCGTAGTGAATGCCTGCGGCGCCGGCCACGATGAGGCCCTTGGCTAGCTCGAATGCGTTCAGGTTCCCGCCGAATCCTGCTTCGGCATCGGCAACGATGGGCAGGAAGTAGTCACGGTCGTGACGACCCTCTGCCCACTCCACCTGGTCGACCCTGGCAAAGGCGTTGTTGATGCGACGCACCAGCGCCGGAGCCGAGTTGGCGGGGTACAGCGATTGATCCGGATAGATCTGCTCGGCGAGGTTGGCGTCGCCTGCAACCTGCCATCCCGAGAGGTAAATGGCGTCGAGCCCGGCCTTGGCCATCTGCACGGCCTGCATGCCGGTCATGGCTCCCAGGGCGTTGACGTAGTCCCTGGCTCCGAGCAGATGCCACAACCGTTCTGCTCCCCGCCTGGCCATGGTGTGCTCAACCGTCATCGATCCCTGGAGCCGGACGACGTCTTCCGGGCTGTAGTTGCGGGTGACGCCCGCCCAGCGGGGGTTGGTCTCCCAGTCCGTGCGAATCGCCTTGACGCGATCTTCGAAGCTGTGCATGGGCCGTCTCCTTCTGAATCAGTCGATGAGCTCGTATGCGGGCAGGGTCAAGAAGTTGGGGAATTCGTCGGATATGGCCACTTGCTCGAGCAGCCGCCGTGCCTCTTCGAATCTGCCGCCGGCAAATGCCTCCTCCCCGAACTCGCCACGCATCCTCGCCAATTCTTCATCGGCGATGCGGTGAATGGTTGCTGCTGTGACCGGTGTCCCCTCCGTGGTGAGCACGTCGTTGTGTTGCCACTGCCAGAGCTGGCTGCGAGATATCTCGGCGGTCGCCGCATCCTCCATCAGGTTGTAGATAGCGGCGGCACCGTTTCCTCGTAGCCACGAAGCCAGGTACTGAATGGCGACGTCAACGTTCATGCGAACGCCCGCATCGGTGATCGTCCCCCCAGGCACCGCAACGTCGAGTAGCGCCCCGGCGTCGGCAACGACATCGTCTCGTTGCTTGTCGATCTGGTGGGGGCGGTCACCAAGCACTCCTGTGAAGACCTCGTCGGCAAGTGCGACGAGGTCGGGATGGGCAACCCAGGTGCCGTCGTGACCGTTCGCCGACTCGAGCTCCTTGTCGGCCCGCACCTTGGCGAGGGCGCGTCGGTTGATCTCCTCATCACGGCGGCTCGGGATGAACGCCGCCATCCCACCCATCGCGTGGGCTCCCCGTTTGTGACAGGTCTTGATCAGGAGCTGGGTGTATGCCCTCATGAACGGAACCGTCATGGTGACCTGGGAACGATCCGGCAGCACCATCTCGGGGCGGTTGCGGAACTTCTTGATCATCGAGAACTGGTAATCCCAGCGACCCGCGTTGAGACCGGCGGAGTGCTCTCGCAGCTCGTAGAGGATCTCTTCCATCTCGAATGCGGCGAGGATCGTCTCTATCAACACCGTGGCTCTGATGGTGCCTCTCGGGATGCCGAGCAACTCCTGGGCGGTGACGAAGACGTCGTTCCACAACCGTGCCTCGAGGTGGCTCTCCAACTTGGGGAGGTAGAAGTAGGGCCCGCTCTTGCGCTCTAGCAACTCCGCGGCGTTGTGGAAGAAGTAGAGGCCGAAATCGAAGAGGCTGCCCGACACGGTGCTGCCATCCACCTCGACGTGTTTCTCCGGGAGATGCCATCCCCTGGGTCGCACCATCAACGTGGCGGGATGCTCTCCGAGGCGGTATTGCTTGCCTTCGGGAGAGTCGTACTCGATCGTCCTGCGCACCGCGTCGATCAGATTCGCCTGACCCTGGATCACGTTCGACCATGTCGGTGAAGCGCTGTCCTCGAAATCTGCCATGAACACCTTCGCTCCGGAGTTCAGGGCGTTGATCATCATCTTGCGTTCGACCGGCCCCGTGATCTCCACACGCCGATCAAGTAGGTCGGCCGGGGCTGCGGCCACCTGCCACTCACCGGAGCGGGCGGCGCTGGTGGGATCGAGGAAGTCTGGTTTCTCTCCTGCGTCGAACTGCTGCTGCCGCTGCTCGCGGTCCGTCAGCAGAGCGAGCCTGCGATCGTCGAAGCGCTCGTGGAGCGCAGCGACGAAGTCAAGTGCCTTCGGGGTGAGGATCTCGTCGTGGCGTGGGCCTGGCGGTCCGAGAATCTCGACGGTCATGGCTGTGTCCTCCTCCTGTGTGATCTACGGGAATATCAACACGTGAGGGAAAGAACACAACAGATGCTGGTGATAAGTTCGTGAGTTTTTATAGTATTCACCAGATACCGTGAGGATTAGGTATGAAAGACACGATAGATCCACTTGTTTTTGGGCACCGGGTGCGGCACTTCCGCCACCAAGCGAGTCTGACCCTCGATGAATTGGGTGAGCGAGTCGACAAGCCCGCTCCCTATCTCTCGCTGCTCGAGAACGGGAAACGTGAGCCACGGCTCGGGATGATCAACGCTCTCGCCGACGCCCTCGATGTCCCGGTGGCAGATCTGCTGCGCCCCGAGGCCCCTAATCGAAGGGCATATCTCGAGATCGGGATCACCCGTGCCCAGGAGGACCCCACCTACCGGGCGTTGGAACTACCTGTGCTCAAGCCGGGGGCCAGACTGCCGGATATCGCACTCGAGCACATGCTGGCCCTGTTCGGGGAGCTCAAGGGTCGAGAACAAGCCACTATGGCGACGCGGGAGGAGGCCAGGATTGCCAACTCCGACCTCCGTGCTGAGATGAGGGATCGAGGCAACTACTTCGAGGACATCGAGAGAATCGCCGCACAGGCAGTGGCGGCGGCTGGCTACACCGGTGGTGGTTTCACCGAGGGGACTACCCAGGCAATGGCGGCCGAGTTCGGCTTCACGGTTCGTCGTGCCCGCGACCTGCCCAGCTCGGTGCGATCGCTGACCGACCTCAAGCACAGGAGGATCTACATTCCCCAGCGGGACGCCATCTCGGTACGGGCCAGTCGGTCGGTCGTGCTTCAAACACTTGGTCACTTCGCCCTGGAGCATCCAGAGCCTCGTGACTTTGCCGAGTTCCTCCGCCAACGTGTCGAGGCCAACTACTTCGCGGGTGCAGCCTTGATGCCGGAGGTGTCGCTCGTGCCCTTCTTGCAGAAGGCCAAGCGGGAGAGGAATCTCTCGGTTGCCGACATTCGGGACTCGTTCTACGTGTCTTACGAAATGGCGGCGCATCGGTTCACCAACCTGGCAACCAGACACCTGGACATCCCGGTTCACTTTGTCCGCTCCGACGAGCAAGGAATCATCTGGAAGGCATATGAGAACAATGGAGTGCCGTTTCCCAGGAACTCGGTTGGGGCCATCGAGGGGCAGCGGCTATGCCGGGAATGGGGAACCAGACAGGTATTCAAATCCGAGGATCGGTACTCCATCCGCTTCCAATACACCGACACACCGGTCGGGACGTTCTGGTGCGCCACCCGGGTCGAGGACTCCCGGTCGCCGGCTCACGCAGTCACCGTGGGGGTGGGCTTCAACCAGGCTCAGTACTTCCGGGGCAGAGACACCAAGCATCGATCGGTCTCCCAATGTCCCGAAGGCCCGTGTTGCCGCCGACCAAACGACGAGCTTGCCTCCCGGTGGGAGGGTTGGGCATTCCCGTCGGTTCGACCCAACAGCCACGTGCTTGCGGCGATGCCGGTCGAGACGATTCCGGGGGTCGACACAACCGAGATCTACGAGTTCCTGGACGAGCACGCCTCGGAATAGAAACACGGGCGCCGTCTCGCACGGGTCGGCGGCGGCGTGACACCCGACGCCGGTAGCCGTGTCGTCGCGGTGCCCTGTGCTCCTGTCAAACGTCACTCGCGCCGCCTACAGTGCCCCCATATGGAAGCACTCGTCGCTGTAGAAGTACCGCTGATTGGTGACTCCCGCCTCAAGAACTGGGCGAAGGTCGTCGCCAATGTCGATGAGACAAAATCCAACGGCTGGGCGTACGACGGGGAGTTCATCGCCGTCGGTGGAGTCCAGGATGTCCCGGTCGGTTCGGTGTTGATGGTCTACGGCGAGCGTGGTTCCCGTGCCAACCCGCAGATCGAGGCGCGGGTGTACGTTGGCAATGGTGACGGGACACTGTCGCTAATCCAATCTGCTTCGGGTCGGGCGTGGGCGCGCACGTTGCGCGACCGCACCGCCGAGTTGCTGACCGATCAAAGAGACAGCATCTCCACCGGGCTCGCCTGGGATGAGAATCTGATCGGCTACAGCGACGATGCCATCATCGAGGAACTGAGACGCCGTGGATTGGACAGGGAGTGAGCCGTGCCATACGCCGAGTTTGATGATATTCGCCTGCATATTCGTCAGCAGGGGAGCGGTCCGGTCGCCCTCTTTGTCCACGGCTTCCCGATGGATTCGACCATGTGGATGGACCAACTGGCCGCATTGTCTGAGCAGAGGCGGTGCATCGCGGTGGATCTGCGGGGATTCGGTCGTTCCTCGCCGGTTACCGGGGGCCCGCTCACCATGGAACGCCACGCGACGGACCTTGCCGAGATCCTGGACCTCGTATCGGTCGAGAAGGCCGACATCGTTGGCATGTCCATGGGGGGCTATGTCGCTTTGGCATTTGTGGACATGTACCCGGATCGGGTTCGCAGCCTTGCTCTCGTAGATACCCGGGCCGGTGCCGATAGCGTCGAGGGTAAGAGAGCCAGGAACACCATGGTCGAATGGGCGCTCGCCGAGGGAAGAGCCGCCCTCGCCACAAGGATGCAAGAGGCGCTGCTCGGGCCAACGGCGTCGATCGAGGCGAAGGCACGGCTCAAGACGATGATCGAAGAATGCAGGTACGAGACGATTGCCGCCGCGCTGCAAGGAATGCGCGACCGCCGCGATCGGGCGGATGTGCTGCCCCGGATCAAAGTGCCGAGCACGGTGCTGGTCGGTGAGCACGACACCGTTACCCCACCGGAAGCTGCGCAGGCAATGGCTTCAGCCATCGATGGCTCGGTGTTGGTGACCATCCCCGACGCCGGGCACGTTTCGCCAATCGAGTCGCCGACGGCGGTGAACGCGGCGCTCAGCACGCTGTTCCAGCGCAGCTGATCAGACAAACGCTTGCGGTGCCCGTCTCCCGCTATTTACGCTTCACCGGACATCCAACCGATCGGGGAGTGGTAGTGAAGAACGACAAACGGACCATCTTCGGTTGGGCAATGTACGACTGGGCCAACTCTGCGTACATCACGACCGCAGGCGCGATCATTGCTGCCTTCTTCACTGGTGAGATAGTTGCGGACGCAGGCTGGCACGGTCTGAGCGGCGAAACATTGTGGGCCTGGGTCGTGTCGTTCGGGGCGCTCTTGTTGTTCCTGGCGATGCCCGTCCTCGGCGCCGTCGCTGACTTCAGTGACGCCAAGCGGCGCTACCTGCGCGCCTTTGCGTACTTTGGCGCTGTTGCCACGATCATCCTCGCGCTTGTTCCCGCAAACGCAGTGGTGGCGTTCCTCGCTGTGTTCTTGCTGACCCAGATCGGTTTTGTCGGCGCCAACGTGTTTTACAACGGCTTCCTCCTCGACATCGCCACGGATGACACGATCGACAAAGTGTCCTCGAAGGGATACGCCTTCGGGTACATCGGGGGTGGGCTGTATGTCGCGCTCGCCTTTGTCGCAATCAGCTTGAGTGACACCGACCCGGTAGTGGTCCGTCTCGCCATCGCAGGGTCGGGCGTCTGGTGGATCGGCTGGTCGTTGTACTGCCTGCGGCTTCTACCCGCGCCCGGTGAAGGGCAGGAGCTCTCCGGGGAGCTGGCCGGGATGTCCCCGATCAGGGCATATGCCCGGATCGGATTCGGCAGGACAATCGACACCGCCCGCAAGATGCTCGGGTTCAAGCAGCTGCTGCTCTTTGCGATTGCATACATGATCTACAACGACGGCACCCAGACCGTGATCAACGTCAGCGGCGCCTACGCAGAGGACACACTCGGTCTCGACACCACCCAGATAATCATCGCGTTTCTCATAGTTCAATTCATCGCCTTTGGAGGAGCACTGTGGTTCGGCAGCATCTCCGAGCGAATCGGAGCAAAGCGCGCCATCCTCATTTCGCTCGTCGTGTGGACCGGGATCGCGATCGGTGGCTACTTTCTACCGGAGGGCGAAGCGATGCCGCTGTATCTGCTCGCCGTCGTCATCGGCTTTGTGCTCGGCGGCGTACAAGCATTGTCCCGCAGCCTCTACGGATCGATGATCCCGGAAGAGGCCTCGGCGGAGTTCTACGGTTTCTTCACGGTCTTCACCAAGTTCTCCGCCATCTGGGGCCCGCTGTTGTTCGGCATTGTCAGTGCTGTGACGGACTCGGGAAGGCCTGCGATCATCTCGATCGTTGTCTTCTTCCTGGTGGGCGGATTGCTGCTGAGCTTCGTCGACATCGATGCCGCCAGACGGTCCCGCGATGACTGGTCATTCGACGGAGCTTCCGCCGACGTGGAGTGACCAGTCGCCCTGGATCTCTTGCCCCACCGTCGGGCTACCGTTGCGACATGCGTTATTTGATTTTGCTCGTGGTGATGGTGACTGTGCTGGCGGGCTGCAGCAACTCGCCGGCTACACCGAGCACGGTAGGGAAGACGGGCGAAGCTACGACCACGGTGACGCCTGCGACCAGCGGCGAGACCTCCACGACGACATCGGATGCCGGGACGACCGCAGCAACGACAAGCACGTCCGGCGCCACGACAACTACCTTGCGGTCTCTCGACGACCTCGTCATCGAGGGTACCGAGTCGGGCACTGGTTTTGTGGCTCCAGTGCTCATGGTGACACCGCCGGGTGATTCCCGCCGGTTCGTCGTCCAGCAACCAGGTTCGATCTATGTGATCGACGGTGGGGAGCCACAACCGTTCCTCGACATCACCGATCGGGTCCGTTTCAAGGGTGAGCAGGGCTTGCTGGGGCTTGCCTTTCATCCCGACTTCGCCAGCAACGGGCTGTTCTACCTCGACTATGTCAACAACGACGGCAACACCGTCATCGCTGCGGGGCAGGCAGAAGGTGCCACTGCAAACCCCGACACCCTCACCGAGCTCATGGTGATCAACCAGCCGGCAAGCAACCACAACGGCGGCATGATCCAATTCGGCCCCGACGGCAACCTATGGATCGGCATGGGCGACGGCGGGGGCGCCAACAACCAGTACGGGAACGGCCAGCGGGCGGACACACCGCTTGCCGCCATGCTCCGTATCAGCGTCGGGCCCGGCATCGACGGCTATGAGATCCCCACAGGCAATCTTGACAAAGAGGTATGGGCGATCGGTCTCCGCAACCCATGGCGGTGGAGCTTCGACGGCAACGATCTCTGGATCGCGGATGTCGGCCAGAACAAGATCGAGGAGGTCGATGTTGTCGACTGGCGCGACGGCAATCCGAACTTCGGGTGGTCGATTCAGGAGGGGCTCTCTTGCTTCGAGGGTGGTGAATGTGACAAGACGGGTCTCACTCAGCCCATCTACGAGTACACCCACAGCGAGGGCTGCTCGATAACGGGTGGTCTTGTCTATCGCGGTGCCGCAATGCCCGAACTGTCCGGGCAGTTCTTCTTCTCCGATTACTGCTCCGGCTGGGTGCGTAGTGTCGACAAGGAAGGAAACGTGAGGGAGTGGTTCCCGGCGGGGAGCTTCCCCGGCACAATCGGGTTTGGCCGGGATGCCGATGGTGAGATCTACGTGCTCACCAACAACGGGGTCATCACCAAGCTCACACCGGGGGGATAGCGCTACTCGACGGCGTCGATGTCGTTGATCGCGGCTCTGAATGCAGCAGCTTCCGCCCGGCGGGTCATGTCGAGCTTGTGCAGCAACGCCGATACGTAGTTCTTGACGGTCTTCTCCGCCAGATTGAGCTCATCTGCGATTTGCCTGTTAGTGAGACCGTCCGAGATCAAGGAGAGCACCCGTCGTTCCTGCGGTGACAATCTGCGGAGACGCTCGGTCAGTTGTGCTTCGGCTCCGCCGGTCTCCAGTGCGGCCTCGGCGCGCTCATCGATGACGAGCTCCTCACCTGCGACCACCCGCCGGATGGTTTCGACGAGTGACTTGAGAGCCATCCGCTTCACCACGTATCCGGATGCGCCTGCCTCGATCGATTGTCGCAACAGATCGAGATCCGCGTAGGTGGTGAACATGACCACCTTGGTCTTCGGGTGACTCTCCCGGATCTTGCGGGTTGTATCGATTCCGGAGCCGTCGCCCAACCGGATGTCCATGAGCACAATGTCGGGCTCGAGACTGTCGACAGAGGCAAGCGCGTCGGCGCAGGTCCCTGCATCTCCAACCAGGGTCATGTCAGTTTGACTGTCTATGTACGACGCGACGCCAGCGCGAACCACGAAGTGATCGTCGACCACCAGTACCCGGATTGCCATATAGCCATGACCCTAACGCGGAAATCGCGAGTTTTTGCACCAAGACATTCATCGCGACGTATTTGACGTTGCTGTTATTCGTCGGGCCAGTCCTCGACCGGGTATCTGGCCTCCCGGTCCGCAATTCGTCGGGCCATGTAGGCGGCTGCCTCATTGCGATTCCGCAATCCGAGCTTGGCCAGGAGTCGGGAAATGTAGTTCTTCACCGTCTTTTCGGCGAGAAAGACGCGGTCTGCGATCTCCCGATTGGTGAGACCATCTGCAATGAGCTCGAGAATCCGCACCTCGCGTTCCGAGAGTTGCGAGAAGACAGGGTCGCCGACACTCTGGCCACGAATCTGGTTGAAGAGTTTGGCGGTTGCGGCAGGGTCGATAACGGAAGCACCCTCGCTCACGCTACGAACCGCGTCGACGATCCGGTCGCCGTCGATGCGCTTGACGAGGTAACCGGAGGCGCCCGCCAGGATCGCCTCATGAACGGTCTCCTCGTCCACGTGTGACGACAACATGAGAACCCTGACTTCCGGGAACCGTTCGACGATGGTACGGCAGGCTGCAACCCCGCTCATGTCGGGGAGACGCACATCCATGATCACCACGTCGGGAGAGTCGTAGCCGGCGCGGCGAATCGCCGAGGCGCCGCTGGCGGCCTCGCCCGCCACCTCGATGTCGTCCTGAGAAGAAAGGAGCGCCCGCAGGCCCTCCCTGACTACCGGATGATCATCTACAACTAGTACTCGCAATTAAGTTCCCTCGCTGTGCTCAAACTAGCCAATGGCGGTGCCGTCAGTACGTGGCCATCCTCCCCGAACCTGGGGCCGTTCGGCCCCAACGTGTTTAGTCCGTCGAGCCGAGACAGCCGGTTTCAGCAAAGAGAGTATCGTTTGGGGATGGAATCGATGGCAGTCAGTGATCGCTTTGCCGCGTTGCTCGACGCTGCAGCGCAGGTATCGGAGCAAGAAGAGCTGCACGGCCTGCTCGAATCAGTGGTCGACATCGCCATGGGTCTCACCGGTGCCAGGTTCGGTGCTCTCGGTGTTGTCGGTTCCCATGGTTTTCTCGTCGATTTCATTCACAAGGGTATGCCCAAGGAGCAGGTCGACGAGATCGGTCATCTCCCGCTGGGCCTCGGTGTGCTTGGTGTCATCAGCAGGGGTGAGTCGGTCAGGGTCGACGAGGTCTCGTCACATCCCGAGGCGGCAGGAATGCCCGAGGGTCACCCCGAGATGTCAGCTTTTCTTGGTGTTCCGCTGCGGACTCGCAACGAGCTGTTCGGGGATATCTACCTGGCTGAGAAACCAGGGGGGTTCACCACCGCAGACCAGGCGACGATTGAGACTCTCTCGTTGATTGCCGGTGCCGCCGTTGCCAACGTCCGGATTCACCGCAGGTTGCGAGAAGCGGCAGTTGCCGAGGATCGCTCCCGGATCGCCCGTGATGTTCACGATGACATCATCCAGGATCTCTTTGCGGTCGGGCTATCTCTGCAAGGCCTCGCCGACTCGCTCGGTGACGACGAAACCCGAAGAGTCGTGAGTACCCAGGTGGAGCGAGTGGACGACTGCATCACGTCGCTTCGACAGTTCATCTTTAATCTCAGGCAGCCTGCCTCGCACACTCGTGATCTCGAGATAGAGGTTACCGAGCTCGTCGAGGAACTGGCCGAGCCGTACTCAGCCGACGTTGAGGTTTCAGTGGACCTCATCGCCGATCAACTGAGCAACGATCTCACCGATGCCGTCCTCCACATCATCAAGGAGGCAACCAGCAACGCGCTCCGCCATAGCGACAGCCCGGTGGTGCGGGTGCTGGTGACCGGAGGCTTCAACACTTTGTCCATCTCGATCATCGATCACGGGTCGGGCTTCGATGCAAATCGCCCTCACAATGGCATGGGCCTGGCCAACCTGCAGCAACGAGCCGCCGAGGTTGGGGGCGAGCTCGCCGTCAAGAGCAGCAGCAACGGCACGACTGTGAGCCTCGTCCTACCTCTCAGGTAGCAGCCGGGTTGTGGTACCCGTCGCACCTGCCGCACCGGATCCGAACTATGGTCCCACCGTGCAGGGTCGACCTCCTGGCGGAAAACGAAGGCTATCTCGAGTTCGTGCTCCCTTGATAGAGCCCCGCCCGGCAGATTGCCTCAGACATCGAATACTTCCCGGGGTGAGGTGATGAGGATCAAATGGCTGATACCGGCCGCGGTGGCCGTCGGCGTCCTCTTCGGGGTCGTATTCACAGTGGTCCAGCGCAGCCCGCATGAGTTCGCAGGCACCGTGTTCTCGGAGAGCCAGGCGGCACCGGACTTCACTCTCACCAGCGACAACGGCGATGCTGTCTCGCTGGATTCCTTCCGGGGAAAGGTGATACTCCTCTACTTCGGCTACACCTTCTGTCCTGATGTCTGCCCGGCGACGTTGGCCGAGCTCTCGGCAGTGCTTGACGAGCTCGAACCGTCACAGCAAGATCGGGTGCAGGTAGCGATGGTGACCGTCGACCCTGCCCGGGACACGCCCGATGTGCTCGACGGCTATCTCGCGCACTTCGACCCTTCGTTCATCGGCTTCACCGGGACCGATGCGCAGATCGCCGCGGTCGCGGACGACTATCACGTCTACTACGAGGCGCAGGCAGGCACCGCCGATACCGGCTATCTCGTCGACCATTGGTCGGGGGTGTACCTCGTCGACCCGGAGGGAAACCTCGTCGAGTCGTTCGGCTTTGGAACAGCTCCCGATCTCATAGCTGGTGATGTGGTGCAGTGGCTGTGAGCCCTTTGCTCCACCCTCGTTTGCATCAGGGAGAACGACCCCGGCTGCACCGTGGCTAGGAGGCAGTCCCCCTTGCGGTTTGCCGTTTCTCTTCTGCGACTCCCCAGATCGAGAGCAGAAGGGCGATCACAACGATCCCGGCCGTGATCAACCCGACGTCGCGGAGCGCCGCCGCCTGGGCGAACGCGGGTGCCTCCTCGGCGTCGATGATGGCGCCGTAATGGGCAGAGACCCGTAGCGCCCATATTGCCCCGAGCACGGAGATGCCGGTGAGTTGACCGGTGTTCCGGGTGAGCCCGAGCATCGCCGAGGTCACGCCGAGACGTTCGGCGCTTGCGGTGCCCATCACGGCGCTGTTGTTGGGAGATTGGAATATGCCCATTCCCAACCCGACAGGTGCCATGACCACCATGATCAACCACGGTGGGGATGTCTCGTCGAGCAGCTGGATCAAGGAATAGCCGATCACGAGCACTCCAAGACCGACCACAAGTACACGCCTGGGACCGATCCTGTCTGAGATCGATCCACTCGCCGGTGCGGCGATGCCAAGTAGCAGGGGGGCGGGCGCAATCAGGAGCCCGACGGCCCGGGGCGGTGTCCCCAGGGCGTTCTCGAGATAGAAGGGGGCGAGCAGAAAGAGACCGGAGATCCCGAAGAAAGTCATCCACCCGGTGGCGAGGTTGACGGTGAGCAGCCGGCTTTGGAACAACGTCATGTCCACCATCGGCTGTGCGACGGTCCTCTCGATGGCAATGAAGACGGCGATTGCGGTCACTCCGAGCGCAAGTAGCGAGAGCACGGGTGCCGAGCCGAAGCCGCGGCTCTGGGAGATCGACAGTCCGAGCATGAGAGTCAACAAACCGATGAAGAACGCTCCCGCTCCTGCGTAGTCGAATCGTTGACCGCCCGGTGGGGGAATGTCGGGCACGTACCGGTTCGATGCCAACGTCCCGAAAATCCCGATCGGGACGTTGACGAAGAAGATCCACCGCCACGACCACTGGTCGACGATAAGACCGCCGAGCGAGGGGCCTATCACGATTCCGACCGAGACGAGTGCACCCGAGATGCCGAGCGCCTTGCCCCGCTCGCTCGGCGGGAACGCCTGAGTAATGATCGCCATGCCGAGCGCAAAGATCATCGTGGCACCGATCGCTTGCAATACCCGGAAACCGACGAGCCATCCGATCGATGGGGCGATACCGCACAGAACCGATCCGATGGTGAAGCCGGCAAAACCGGAGGTGTAGATCCGTTTCTTGCCGAGCATGTCGCCGAGCCTGCCCACCCCCAGGGTCAGTGTGGCGAGCGTGAGGATGTAGGCAATCACCACCCATTGCACGGCGGCGAAGGTCGTCTCCATCTCTTCGGCCATCCGGGGCAAGGCGACATTGACGATGCTCGAGTCGATGGTCCCCAGGAAGATGCCTGAGCCGGTGGCAAGCATCACACGCCACTTCCGGCTGTAGTCGATGTTGATCTGTGGCGCAGTCATCGGCGTCATTGTCGTCTTCGCCGTCGCAGAGTCCAGTTCATGTCGGCGGCGCCCGTTACCATCGCCGCAATGGGTCAGCTCTTTGTAGAAGGCTGGGCGCCGGAGTACGGCAGCCCGTACGAGGCCGACGATGCGATCGCCGATCGTGACAAGGTCGACGAGACTGTCGAGGTAGATGGTCCGTGGGCGCCGATTGTGGGTGTCGACGACGGTATCGAAGAGGTTGCCCTTGTCGATGGCGTGCGGAGGATTGATGCCAGGCTCACCATTGACGAGCCGGGAGGGCCCGTTCCCGGCATCTGTGGCTCCTACGGTGTGGGTGCGGTGGTCTGGGACCGGGTGAGGCCGGCGTCGACATTTGGCGAGATGCTCATCGAGCGGCTTGCTGTGTTCGGGAACGGGCGCGGCGCTCCGATCCCGGCCCATGGTCCGCTCGTCTACCGGTCTGAGTCGGTGCCGGATTCTGACCCGGGCGCGTTGATCAAACGCTTCCACGGGGCCATGCGAAAGGCCGAGGCTCGCTTGTCGGAGAAGCTGGCA
Organism: uncultured bacterium; assembly: GCA_963777645.1. Classification (GTDB taxonomy): domain Bacteria; phylum Actinomycetota; class Acidimicrobiia; order Spongiisociales; family UBA5794; genus JAAETI01. The sequence goes on from CAVZRA010000003.1 coordinate 528,506, forward strand.
CAGTCGGGCGTTTTTGTGGTCGCAGACGGCCCGATCAACGACCTCTCGGCCACCGAGAAGATCGGCTACATCAAGTCGCATCGGGCTCCGTATCTCTCCGAACAGCGCGCTCCCGTCATGGGTCGGATCAGGGCCGGGCAGCGGACCCCGTTGTTCGTGATCGGGCATGGCGGTCAGTACGAGCGGTACTCCTGGTACCAACGTCTCGCCGACCTGCCCGGAGGCCACTCGTGGACAGGAATCGTCCGTTGCGAGGTGTCGAGCGCGTTGCCGCTCGACCGGGCGATCACCGTTGCCAACCGGGCGACGGCCATCCTGCCCAAGCTCGCCTCCGCATCTCACGTCGATCCGCGCGCCCCACAGAACCTGGTGCCGATAGCAGCCCTCGAACGTGAGTTGAGAAGACGCCTGGGAGACCCGGCTTTCGTCTACCGTGCACTGCGGGGAGCAGTCGCCGCAGACAATCTGGAGTCTCGAGATGGTTGACAACAGCATCGAAGCCGACGACCACGGCGTCGGCCGTGTCCTCGGCACCGAGCACACCTCCACCCGCGAGTTCCGGGTGGTCCTCGACGAGACCGAGTATCTGCAACTCGACGACCTGGTAGTGGTGCGCACTCAGGTTCCAAAACAGGGAGAAGTGCGGACCTATGGCATTGTCACCGAGGTGGCAGCGGTCTATGAGGGAGCGACGTTCGAGAGCGATACGCATCGGATCGCTGTTGAAGGCACCCTTCCCGGCGCCAAGGTGCGGTCGGCCGAGGTGGCGATTACCCGGGTCGATCCCGAGCTGTGGGTCGCTCCCGACCCCGGCGAGAAGGTAGAGCGGGCACGTGGTGAGGAGCGCAACAAGGCGCTCTATGTCGATGAGATGGGCCGGCCGCTTCCCATCGGTTTGGGGAGAGACGGTGAACCGGTCTTTGTCGACCTCGACTTCTTCGACGGGCGCAAAGGCGGTCACATGTCCATCTCCGGGATAAGTGGCGTCGCCACCAAGACCTCATTCGCTCTCTTTTTTCTGCGGCTGCTGACCGCCCGCCCCGATGTGCTCGGCGAGGGGGCCGCCAACCTCCGCATCCTCGTGTTCAACGTCAAGGGTGAGGATCTGCTCTGGCTGGACAAGAAGAACCGGTACTTCGATGCCGCCGCGGCTGACGTTTGGGCGAGCCTCGGCGTCGCACCCGGCCCATTCCCGTCAGTGTCCTTCTGGGCACCGCCACGAGTGCAGAGCGGCGACGTCGTCATCCCCGACACCGGAGGCCGTCAGGAGGATGTGAACGCTTTCAGCTGGACTCCACGCCAGTTCATCGAGGGCGGGTTGCTGCGATTCCTCTTCACCGACGCCGCCGACGTCCGGAACCAGATACCGTTCATCGAAGAACGGGTTCGTGCCCAGCTGCAACGCTTTGCAGTCGATGTCGAGGGCCGTCCCGGTGCCGTTGTGCTGCGTGACCCGAGCGAGGGGCATGCCCCGGGTGCCGCCGTCGTTCCCAACCCCGGGGAGCGGATCATCATCGACCTGCGCACCCTGGTCGCCGCGATCGAGGAGTTCGTCGACCCTGAGGACGGAGAGCCGGACCAGAAGTGGACGGGTCGGGTCCAGGCGGGCACCGTCTCAGCCTTCGTTCGAAGGCTGCACTCTGCGGCCCACCGGCTCGGGCATCTCGTGCGTGCCGGCGACAGCCACCACATTGATCGGCGGTCGGCGCAAGTGACCGTCGTCGCCATTCAGACGCTCCACGACCTCGGGCAGCGTTTTGTTGTGGGGGCACTCCTTGCCGAGACATTCGCCGAGAAGGAGCAAACCGGGCAGCGGCTCCCGCTCTCGGTGATCGTGCTCGATGAGCTCAACAAGTATGCGCCGCGCGAAGGAAACAGCCCGCTCAAGGAGATGCTGATAGACATAGCGCAACGGGGTCGCTCGCTCGGAGTGCTGCTGGTTGGCGCCCAGCAGACTGCTTCCCGGGTGGCATCCGAAGTCATGGAGAACGCGGCCCTGCGCGTTGCCGGGCGGCTCGATGCTGCGGAGGCAGAGCGTTCCGAGTACGGGTGGATGCTGCCATCAACCCGCGCCAGGGCCCGGCTACTCAAACCAGGAACGATGGTGGTGAGTCAGCCTGCCTTGCCGGTGCCGCTCGTCGTGGAGTTCCCCTTCCCGGCGTGGGCGACGCGCAAGGAAGAGGTCGATTCCAGCGACAGCGATCCGTTTACCGGGCTGTGAAGGTCCTACACACCTCGGATTGGCACATCGGCAAGCGGCTGGGGCGCTACGACCGGAGCGATGAGTACCGCGCCGTCATCGACGAGGTCGTCGGAATTGCCGCCGCAGAGGATGTCGATCTCATTCTGCACTCGGGAGATCTCTTTGACCGGCCGGTGCCCCCGATCGAATCGCTCGACATCGGGCTCAGGGGCCTGGTGAGGCTCACCGACGGTGGGCGCAGACCTGTGGTGGTGATCGCAGGGAACCACGACTCGGCAGGTTTCTTCGAGGCCCTGGCTCCCTTCCTGACCGCTCAGAACATCTACCTCGTCGGTGAGATCAAGCGACCCGACCAGGGTGGTGTTCTCGACATCACGACCCCGGCAGGCCGGGCCGTCGTCAGCTGCTTCCCATTCCTGCGGGAGGGGCGGGCATTTCACGTCTGGGACGAGATTTCCGAGCACTACAAGCAATACGCCGACCGGCTACGAGCCATCTCGGAGGCGTACTCAGCGCACGCCGCGGAGCTGGCAGGTACCGATGCGGTACAATTCCTGGTCGCCCATTTCCTCGTCGGTGGGGTGAAAGTGCACGGGCATGGCGCACCTCGCGGGGAGCGCTCGCTACACATGGGGGAGGCGTACACAGCGACTAGCGAGGCTATTCCTCCCGGTCCTCAGTACGTGGCGCTCGGTCACATCCATGCTCCGCAGCCGGTCCCCGGAGCGAAGGTCCCTGCGGAGTACGCCGGCTCGCTGCTCGAGCTCGACTTTGGTGAGGCCGGTGAGGAGAAACGGGTAGTGATCGTCGCAGCCGAGCCGGGTCGACCCGCCACCGTTCGCTCTGTCCCGCTCGACTCGGGTCGCCGTCTTCTCCGGCTGAAGGGCGACTGGAGCGACCTGATTGCCCGGGACGACATATACGACAGCTATCTGGATCTCACGGTGCAAACGGCAGGCCCGGACCCCGGGTTGGTCGACCGCGCCCACGAAGAGTTCGACTACCTCGTTCATGTGCGGGCCGAATACCCGCGAGCGGAGACCGAAGCGAGCCTGCGTAGCGGCAAACCCCTCGACGAGCTCTATGGCGAGTACTACCTGCAGACGGAAGGGGTGCCTGCTCCTGAAGATCTGATCGCAGCCTTCCGCGAGGTCATGGAGGAGGTCGGCTATGCGTCCTCTTGAGCTGCGGGTTCGCAATTTCAGATCGTATTTCGGTGAGCACGTCTTCGACTTCAGCGAGCGCAGCCTTGTCGCCATCGTCGGACCGATCGGGAGCGGCAAGTCGTCGATTCTCGACGCCATTGTCTTTGCTCTGTATGGGCGCACACCGCGCATCGCTACCGCAACCAAGACCTTGATCAACCAACGGGCCGCAGACGCTGCAGTCTCGCTGCGATTCGAGGTGGAAGGGGAGCTGTGGGAGGCAACTCGCTCGATCCGGGTCAAAGGTCCGAGCCGTCACGCCCTCTATCGCTACGAGGACCCGGATGCCGAGCCCGTGGAGAAGATCACACTGGAGGGCGACGTCAATGACAGGATCGTCGTGCTGCTCGGGCTCGACTTCGCCGCCTTCGAGAGATCGGTGCTGCTCGCCCAGGGCCGCTTTGCTGAGTTCCTCCAGGCGCGCCCTTCCGACCGGGACCGGGTGTTGAAGGGGGTTTTCGGACACGACCGCGTCGATCGTATGAAGGCGCTCGCTAAGGAGCGACGTGACGAAGCGGAGCTGGCACTCGATCGCGTCGAGGTGAGGCTGCAACACTTCGACGAGATCGCCTCCAGACTCGAGACCAGCCGGGGGGAGCTGAGCGATGCTCGGAAGCGGCACGAGGAGTTGACAAAGATCGCCAGAGTCGATGCCGACCTCATTGCCAGGAGGGCGATACTCGAAAAGACCGTCGAGTCTGTGAGCGGACGGATCGCAATGCTGGAGGAGCAGGCATCCCGCATGCCGGACGCCGGGACGGCGGGTCGAGCGATTGCAGAAGCAAGCTCAGCGCACCAGCGTCGCATAGATCTCGCTGCGTCGCTCGACCGGGCTCAGCAGGATCTGCAACGGGCAGACGCGGCTCTTCAGCAAGCGAACGATCGTGAGGAGCCTGCATTGTTGGAACGGGCAGCTCGTCTGCTGGCAGCTGCCGACCCACAGCTCAAGGCGGTTGTCGACGCTGATCGAAGGATCGCCGCCGCCGGGAAAGTGCTCGACGATGCTGTCCGCGAGCAGGAGAGCGCTGTCGATCCTCTCAGGAAGGCTGAGGCGGATCGTTCCAGGACGCTGGGCCGGGCGGCCGAGGCGGCCAGGATCCTCGAGGAGGCGATGAGCGCCCTGGAGCGGGGCCGGCATGCCGATATGGCAGCCACGTTGCGCGACAGATTGCATGTCGACGAGCCTTGCCCCGTTTGTGGACAGGTCGTTGTCGCCATACCGGATGCAGCCGGGAGCCCTCACCTTGGTGAGCTGGAGGAAGTCGTGGCGTCGGCTCGCCGCACCAAGGAGGATGTCGACAAGGGGCACACCGACGCCCTCACCGCTCTGGAACGGGCAAAGGGCAGATCGGAGTCGGCGAAGGAGCGGGTGGAGGCGGCGACGGCTCAGCTTGCCGGTGCGCATGGCGATGCCGACAGGGCTCGTGGCGATCTGGAGGAGACCAATCTGCGTCTCGAGAAGATCCTCGGTCCCGGCGACCCTGCCGACAACTTGAATACTCGCAAGCATGCCTACGAGTCGCTGGTGATCAGCCGTGAGACCGCACAACGCAAAGCGGATCAGGTTCGCGGCGACCATGACCAGGCCATCCGTGATGAACAGAATGCCGCCAAGGCGCTGCAAGACCTCGGAATGCGGCTTGCAGATCTGGCGGCACGGCTCGAAATGGATATCGAGATCAGCGATGACCCTCAATCGCTTGGAAACGCTCTCGAGACGCTGCGGAGTCGCTGGTCGGAATCGACGGCAGGCCTGCGTCGTGAGCAGCAAGAAGCGGGGCAAGCCGTCAAGAAGATCACAACTGAGCGCGCAGAGCTGCTTGCAGACGCCGGGGTTGAGGGTGACGCCATGGCCGCAGTGGCGGTGATCGCTGATCGTGTCGAACGGCTCGAGAAGGGCATTGCTGCGGACTCGGCTGAGCTCGACAAGGCGAAGCAACTCACCACGGAGCGGTTGACTCTGGAGACCCGGGTGGAGGTCTTTGGTCGGATCAACAGTGATCTCACCGACTCACGGTTTGTACGGTTCCTGCTGGACGATGAGCGGGCCCGTCTCGCCGAGCTAGGGAGTGAGCACTTTCAGCGTCTCAGCGCCGGCAGGTACCGTTTCGCCGATGATCAGTTCGCCATCCTCGATCTAGCGGCCGCCGATGCCACCCGGCGGGCGGACAGCCTGTCCGGTGGTGAGACGTTCCTGGCTTCGCTTGGCCTCGCCCTGGCCCTTGCCGAGATGGTCGCAGGCACCGGGGGCAGGCTCGATGCCTTCTTCCTCGACGAGGGGTTCGGAACGCTGGACCCGGAGCACCTCGATCTGGCCATGGAGGGCATCGAAACGTTGATTGCAGAACAGTCCGACCGTCTTGTTGTCATCGTCAGCCACGTCCCGGAGCTCCAGGAGCGAATCGAGGACCTGATCGCGCTGGAACGAAACCCGGTTACCGGAGATACCAGGGTGGTCGGTGGATAGACGTACCACTGCGGGCGGCGACGATCTACTATTCAAGCAGTGAAGAAACATGACCTCCCCATCATCATCCAGGGCGGCATGGGGGTCGCCGTCTCCGACTGGCGCCTCGCCAACGCAGTATCCCGCCGCGGGCAACTCGGGGTGATCTCAGGTACGGGGCTCGACGTTGTCCTGGTACGTCGTCTCCAGTCGGGTGACATCGGTGGTCACATCAGAAGAGCCGCGGCCCATTTTCCGATTCCCGAGGTAGTCAAGCGCGTCTTCGACAAGTACTTCGTCGAGGGGGGCAAGCAAATCAGGGAACGGTTCAAGAGCCTCCCGATGGGCCGGCTCAAGCCGTCGCGCAACCTGCTTGATCTGCAGGTGCTTTCCAACTTCGTCGAGGTCTTCCTCGCCAGGGAGGGTCACGACGGGATGGTGGGTGTCAATCTGCTCACCAAGATCCAGGCTCCCACAATCCCCTCCCTGTACGGCGCCATGCTCGCCGGGGTCGATGCGGTGCTGATGGGCGCAGGCATTCCCAGGGAGATCCCCGGTGTGCTCGACAAGCTCGCCAGAGGTGAAGAAGCGAGCATCAAGCTCGATGTCAAGGGAGCCGACAGGGACAAGCCCTTCTGGCTTCGCTTTGATCCTTGCGAGTACTTCAAGGGTTTGGCACCCAGGCTGAAACGGCCCAAGTTCTTCCCCATCATCTCGTCGGCGGTGCTTGCCAAGATGCTCTCGAAGAACGCCACCGGCACGGTCGACGGCTTCATCGTTGAAGGCCCGACCGCAGGCGGGCACAATGCCCCGCCTCGTGGCAAGTTGGAGCTCTCCGACATGGGTGAGCCGGTCTACGGCGAGAAGGACGTTGCCGATCTGGCTGCCATTGCCGAGGTCGGTCTTCCGTTCTGGCTGGCAGGGTCCTATGCCGAGCCGGAGCGGGTCAAAGAGGCTCTTGAGGCAGGAGCTACGGGTGTTCAGGTAGGGACTGCGTTCGCCTATTGCGAAGAATCCGGGTTCTCCCCGGAGATCAAGAAGGTAGTGCTTGCCAGGAGCCGGGAAGGCCGGGTAGCCGTCTTCACCGATCCGCTGGCTTCGCCGACGGGGTTCCCGTTCAAGGTGGTCCCGATGCCGGACACGATGTCAGAGGACACCATGTATGACAAGCGGGAGCGGGTCTGCGATCTCGGCTACCTGCGTACCGCTTACCTGATCGACGACGAAACAGTCGGGTGGAGGTGCCCATCCGAGCCCGTGGGCGATTTTGTGCGCAAAGGCGGCGACGAAGCCGAGACGGTGGGGAGAAAGTGCGTGTGTAACGCGCTGCTCTCCAGCATCGAGCTCGGTCAGATCCAGAAGAGCGGCGAGCCGGAGCTACCGATGGTCACTTCTGGCGACGACGTAGCAAACGTTGCCAGATTCCTCAAGCCGGGCGCCGAAAGTTACACGGCGGGTGATGTGCTCGATTACCTGCTTCGAGATGTCGCCGTCTAGCTGATACTGCGGACTTTCCGGCAATTGTCCACTACCTCCTAGACTTCTTTCATGGGTCCATTGGCCGGGATACGTATAGTCGAGCTCGCCGGGATCGGGCCCGTTCCATATGCCGCGATGCTTCTCGGCGATCTCGGTGCAGACGTGATCCGGATCGACAGACCGGCCGGTGCCGATCTGTACGGCTTCGCTCAGGTCAACGGCCGCAATCGACGCTCGCTCGGCCTCGATCTAAAGCACCCGGACGGGGTGGAAGTGTGCCTCGATCTCATCGCCACTGCCGATGTCCTACTCGAGGGGATGCGTCCCGGCGTCGCCGAGCGTCTCGGAATCGGCCCCGATGAGTGTCATCGTCGGAATCAAGGACTGATCTACGGGAGAATGACCGGGTGGGGCCAGGAAGGCCCGCAGCGGGCCAGGGCCGGGCACGACATCGACTACATCGCCGTCTCAGGTGCCCTCGGTGCGATCGGCGCCGGCGGCGGCGGCAAGCCGATCGTTCCGCTCAACCTGGTCGGTGATTTTGGGGGCGGGGCCCTTTTCCTGGTCATGGGTGTGCTGGCGGCGCTCGTCGAGCGCAGCGCCTCGGGTCATGGCCAGGTGATCGACGCGGCCATGGTCGATGGGGCGGCGTCGCTGATGACGATGTTCTACGAGATGAGAGCGCTCGGCTTGTGGGAAGGCAGTCGCGGCGGCAATCTCATCGACGGGGGAGCACCGTTCTACGACACGTATCAGACCGCGGACGGGCGGTGGATGGCGGTAGGCGCCCTCGAGTCGAAGTTCTTCGCCGTCTTGCTCGAGGTCCTCGAGGTAACCGACTTTGACGTTGCAGACCAATACGAACGAGGTGGTTGGCCCCGTCTTCGTGGCGCGATCGCAGACGCCTTTCGCTCGCGCAGTCGTGACGATTGGGAGGACCGATTTCGGGATACCGACGCCTGCGCGTGGCCGGTGCTGGACATCGAAGAGGCACCACGACACCCGATCAACGTCTCGCGGAGCGTGTTCATTGACGTGGCCGGTGTCACCCAACCGGGACCGGCACCGCGTTTCTCGCGGACCGCCGCCGATCCACCGAATGCGCCGCTTCCCACCGGGGCGAGCACAGATGCGATTCTGGGCGAGCTCGGCTATGACCAGGACCGGATCCGCCTGCTGCACCAATCCGGGGCGGTGTTCTCAACGATGTAGCGGGTGGTGAATTCGACGGCCGCCTCCCTCGTTAGGATGAGAAAAAGGAGGCCGGATGAATCGCATTCTCATCAAGAACGGCACAGTTGTGACCGCGACCGAGACGATGAGCGCAGACGTGCTGATCGATGGTGAGCAGGTGGTTGCGCTCCTCGGGAAGGCAGCACCCCCGGTCGAGGACGTCGAGGTCATCGATGCAGCAGGCAAGCTCGTGTTCCCTGGCTCCGTCGATGCGCACACTCATATGGAGATCCCGTTTGGCGCGGCCACATCGAAGGACACCTTCGAGACCGGCACCCGGGCGGCGGCATGGGGTGGGACGACCACGATCCTCGACTTCCCGATCCAGATGAAGGGCGACTCGCTCATCGGCAGCTTCGAGGAGACCATGGCGAAGGCAGCAGGCAGCTCTGCCATCGATTTCGGGTTCCACCAGATCGTCGGCGATGTCAACGAGCAATCCCTTGCCGAACTCGACATGGTATTCAACGAGGGAGTCACCTCCTACAAGCTCTTCACCGCTTACCCCGGTGTCTATTACTCGACTGATGCCGAGCTGATGAGGGTCATGCAGTGGGCGTCCGGCAACGGCTCGACGATCCTCATGCACGCGGAGAACGGCTCGGCTATCGACCTTCTTCGTGCCCAGGCGATAGCCAGGGGCGACACCGCACCGCTGTATCACGCGCTGACACGACCTGCGGAGATGGAAGGCGAGGCAGCCCACCGCACCATCTTGCTCGCTGAGTTGACGGGGGCCCCGCTCTACATCGTCCACATAAGCGCCAAGCAGGTGGTCGAGGAGATCGCCGCCGCTCGGGCCCGCGGCAGCAACATCTTCGGTGAGACCTGTCCGCAATACCTCTTCCTCGAGCTCTCGCTTCTCGATCAAGGATTCGAGGGGGCCAAGTTTGTTTGCTCGCCGCCGCTGCGTGACCCTGCCGATGGACATCAGGATGCCTTGTGGCGGGCGCTGGCAAACAACGATCTCCAGGTGGTGGCCACCGACCATTGCCCGTTTGACTTCGAGGGCCAGAAGACGTTGGGCCGTGATGACTTCACAAAGATCCCAAACGGGCTTCCCGTCGTCGAGCATCGCTTCCCGCTGCTTGTCCATGCCGCCATCGCCGACAAGCGATTCTCGTTGAATCGGATGGTCGATATCGCATCCACGACACCGGCCAAGATGTATGGCATCTATCCGAAGAAGGGGACCATTGCTGTTGGCTCGGACGCCGACATAGCCATCGTCGATCCGGTGGCGACCGATACGCTGTCGGCTGCAACCCACCACATGAATGTCGACTACTCGTGTTTCGAAGGCATGGAATTGACCGGGAAGGTGGAGACTGTGATTTCCCGGGGCAGGGTGATTGTCGCAAACGGCGAATACCACGGCAGCCCGGATCATGGTCGTTATCTGAAGCGAGGCCTCAATCAACTCGTCCTCTGATCTAGGCCGTCTTGCCCTGCCTGCAGGCTCGAGTTTCCTGGCTCTGCCAGGTTGCCAATTGAGGTCCGATTCAAGATCTCGGGGCGATTCTGCCGATAGGGCAGAGATGGAAGTTCTCAAGCGTGACGATAGAACCAAACGGCTGTCGGTTCTCGCACGCACCGTTGCAGCGGGGAACTATCAGGTGCCTGTCGAGTATGTGGCAGACGCCATCATGTACAACTGCGGCCGGAGAAGTCTTGACCCTTTTCGGGTGAGCGGTTAGGACCATCCTTCCTCGGTCAAGAGGAAGGATCACTCCATCAGGTGCGTCCTCGCTCGAACGGCATGATGAGGTCCCCGGGATGGGATCGCTCAGCCGCTCGTCGCCGTGCGACTACCGAGCTTGCCGAGTCCGATTACCACGATGAGCGCGACGACCCCAAGCAACGTGATTGGGATCAGGTTTGATCCCGGAGCGCCGAGCACAGTTGAGTCGAGCCCGTCCGGCCAGGGCCACAGCACACGCAACGACCCCGCCATCAGGCCGATGAGGGCGGCGACCACCTTGTCGTGATGGTGCTCCAAGGACCAGCTGAGGAGCTGTGAGAAAAGGGCGAGGCCGAGCACCATGCCTGCGGCAAGCACGACCAGTGTCGACAGCGCTCGATCGTTTACCGCTTCGAGCACCGGCCCATACATGCCGAGGAGGACGAGCAAGAACGATCCACTGATCCCGGGAAGGATCATGGCGCAGATGGCGACCGCCCCGGCGAGGAAGAATGCCCAGACCGCCGGATTGGTCAGCTGGCCAACGGTTGTATCCGACGTTCCCTCCCTGAGACCGAGCAGCACGAACATCGCCACTGTGACGGCGATCAGGATCGTGATCGCGGTTGCATCCCAATTCTTGACCAAACGCCAGGCGATGACTACCGAACCCGCAATCAGTCCGGTGAACAGGCCTGCCATCTCTTCGGGGTGATCTTTCAGCAAGGTCTCGATCAGGTGCGCCAGCGACAATATGGCGAGCAGGATTCCGACAAGCAGGGGTACGAGGAAGCCCCAATCGACCTTCTTGATCGAATCGCCGGCACCCCTGCCATCGCCCTTGATCAAACGGCCGAGGGCGGTACTGCCGTTCCTGATGGACAGAACTAGCCGCTCGTAGATGCCGAGGACAAGGGCAATGGTGCCGCCGGATACACCGGGAACGACATCAGCGGCTCCCATCAGGAAGCCGCGCAGAACATGGAGGGGGCTTTTTCGGATCACGGCGGGTGATTGTAGGGGTGGCGCAGCCCCGTGCTGCGCCACCCTGATCGAGTATCGGGCGTTCCTGATCAGCCGGTCAGCCGGTGGCAATGGTCACGGTGACCGCCCCGGCGTAGCCGTCGACCATTGTGATCGGAGCCCCCTGGGGGTCTCCGGTGTCGGGTGCGCTTTGGCGTGCACCCTGATTTGCGCCCTGCCCTGGTGTCTCGTCGACCTCGGTACCGGCATCCCAGAGGGACACCATGGAGGTGATGTCACCGGTGATTGGCTCACCGTCGACGAACAGTGCGATTCCGCTCGCATCCGGTGCAAAGAACCAGTCGTTGGACTCCACGAACATCGTGGCGAATGACAGATAGTCACCGGGTGCCGCCCCGAAGGTGAAGCTGAAGCTGCCGCCGGGAAGCGCAGATCCCGGCTCGCTCGCTCCATCCGGGGTGCTGAAAACGCCGGAGTCGGAGACCGTCGACATCGCGGAGAGATCGGCAACGAGTGACGTCGGGTCTCCGTCCTCTGCGAGCGATTCGAGCCCTTCACCACGATCCTGGATCCCTGCGGCGAAGAGTGTGTCCATCGCGGTGTGAACGAGATAGGCTCCCGGCGATAACGGTGTCGCCAACCCTGCGATGTCGGAGTGGTTGGTGATGGTCACCGTAAATGCTGTTGTGTCGTGGCTCATCGAGTCGTCGGCCATGGTGTCGTCGGTCATGGTGTCGTCGGTCATGGTGTCGTCGGTCATGGTGTCGTCGGTCATGGTGTCGTCGGTCATGGTGTCGTCGGTCATGGTGTCGTCGGTCATGGTGTCGTCTGACATTTGATCACCCGATTGGTCGGTGACGGTGGTCGATGTTGGGGTGTTCTGGGCGTTGTCATCACCGGTGTCATCGCCGGTGCCACCGCATGCCGCCAGCAGCAGCACGAGTGCCAGGATCAGCGCGAGCTTCCTCATTCCATCTCCTTGATCGGATGCAACGCATCCTCGGAGACCGATCTTGCGGAACTCTTGCCGGGGTATTGCGGTTCGATTAAGCCCGGGGAAGGCTGAACTCGACGAAGCCGCCAGGCCCGGGCTCGGCATGGATGAGACCACCGAGAGCAGTGACGAACCGGTGCGCTATGGCCAATCCGAGACCGGTGCCCGCCCCGTCCCGGGTTCGGGCCGCATCTGCTCGCGTGAAGCTCTCGAATGCTCGTTCCACGAATTCGGCGGGAAATCCGTCCCCGTTGTCGGTGACTCGGACAACGAGCTGATTATGGGCCTGCACGGTCACGGTTACGTGACCGGCCGAATGTCGGATGGCATTGTCGATCAGATTGCGCATGACTCTTCCCAACGCCTCAGAAGAAGTCGTGGTCGTTATCGAGCCCGGGGCATCCAGCTCGACATTCACCCCGAGCCTGCGTGCCGTCGGCCGGAGCACTTCGATCGCCTCATCGGCGATCTCGGTGACGTCGACCAGCTGTAGCTCGATGGCAACGGCCCCGGCCTCGAGCCTTGCCAGGAGGAAGACGTCATCGACCAACCGGTGCAGCGCGGTGATGTCGCGCTCCATCGACTTGAGAAACCGGTCCGGATCTGTGGCGAGGCCGTCCTCGAGTGCCTCCACCGCAGCTTGCAGTGAGCCGAGCGGGCTGCGCAGATCATGTCCCACCGCTGTCAGGAACTCTCTCCTTGCCGCATCATCGGCTTCCCGCTGACGCTGTGCGGTGTTGAGATCGGCCGCCATCGCATCGAAAGCGTCTGCGAGTGAACCCACTTCGTCAGAGCGTCTCACTGCAGTAGTTGCCCCAAAATCACCTGATGCCACTCGCTGAGCCGCCGTTGCGATCTGACGGAGATCAGACGTGATCGGCCGCGACACTGCATAGGCGAACCCGAATGAGGCGACAAAGCCGAAGCCGAGCACGACGAGGAGCAGCTGGAGGTCGTGCGACGACAAGAACATCTCCTGCGCCGCCAATACCGCAGCACCAGCAACGATCAGAAATGACATCATCCCGACGGCGACGATCGAGAAGCGGATCGATCGAGCTCGAAGCGACCAGCGGGGCAAGAGGAGAACTGCAAGCGCGGCAATGGCCGCAAGCACCAGGAACACCACCGCCAGCCGGGCGCGCTCGGCAGGCGAAGGGTGCATTGTTATCTCGAAAAGCCACAACGCAAAAGCCACCGCAAGCGGAAGCCAGAGGAATGCCTTGTATCTCACGGTTCGAACTTGTAGCCGACACCCCACACCGTGGTGATCCACCGGGGATTTTCTTGATCCTTCTCGAGCTTGCGTCGGAGACGGCGCACATGGACGGTCACCGTCGACGGGTCCTGCCAGTCTGCCGACGAGTCCCAGACGTGCTCGAGCAATTGACCGCGAGAGAAGACCTGGCGTGGCGACCCAGCCAGGAAGGCGAGGAGGTCGAACTCTTTGGGTGTCATGTCGATCTCGATGTCGTCGATGGTCACGACGCGAGCCTGCTCGTCGATACGAAGCCCGTCGAATTCCAGGACTCCGGTGTGCTTCTCGGGAGCTGTGGCTCTGCGCAGGACGGAGCGCACCCTTGCGACCAGCTCGCGTGGTGAGAATGGCTTGACCACGTAGTCATCGGCGCCGAGTTCGAGCCCGAGCACACGGTCTGGCTCCTCGGTGCGCGCTGTCAGCAGGATCACCGGTATGTCGCTGTTGCGACGCAGCTCGGTGAGTACCGAGAAGCCATCCATTTCTGGAAGCATCACGTCGAGAACGACCAGATCAGGGGGTGTTTCAGCGATACATTTGAGCGCGTCACGACCGGTGCCCGCCTCACTAACGCGGAAGCCCTCGCGGGCGAGATAGGCAACCACGACTTCACGCACCATTGGCTCGTCGTCGACAACGAGAATCTGCTCAGTATCGGTCATTGTGGAGATCATATGGTCTTCAACCGGCATCGCCACTCGAATCCATCCCAGTTTCCAGATTGTTCACAACTCTGCGTTGGGATTACCGGGCGCCGGGCACCATTGCAGCTACGCTCCGCGACCATGTCTACCCGACGATGGACTTCCCGCGACGTGATCGGCGACGCCGTCGCAGCGCGATCGTATCCCAAGATCCAGGTGACCCGTCACCTCGAGCTGGTGCACCGGCCCTCCCGGGTTGCCGGGCAGGTGGTCGCATTCACCGCGGGGCAGCGGGTGGTGCTCTGTGACCAGGACGGCAACCTGCACGAGTTCAAACCCCACCCCGGTGTCTTGCTATACAAAGGCAAGCCGGTCGAGCTGATCCCGGGCGACTGGCAGAACGACACTCCACCAGCCTTCACGGCGTCAGGTTCGATCGACACCGGCACGGTGCAGGCGCGGGTCGCTCGCGCCTCCCGGATCTGGGTGGAGGGCATCCACGATGCCGAACTCGTCGAGAAGATATGGGGAGACGACCTCAGGGTGGAAGGGATCGTCGTCGAGCCGCTCCACGGCGCCGATGACCTGCTGGCTGCAGTGCGCACCTTCCAGCCGGGGAAGACCAGAAGGCTCGGAGTGCTCCTCGACCATCTCACGGCGGGCACCAAAGAGTCGCGTCTTGCGGCACAAGCGAGCGGCCCTGACGTGTTGGTGACGGGCCATCCCTATGTCGACATATGGCAGGCGGTGAAGCCCGCGGCAGCCGGCCTGCCACTCTGGCCGGAGATACCGCCGGGCACACCGTGGAAGGAAGGCGTCATCGCCGCTCTGGGGCAGCGGGCCATGCCGGGTGAGTTCTGGCGCACCGTGCTCGGTCGAGTGTCAAGCTACCGGGACGTAGAGACTCCGCTCATCAATGCTGTCGAGCAGCTCATCGACTTCGTCACGGTAGGCGCGTGATCACATCGGTTAGATTCGCCTGATGCGAGCCGTAGTTCAACGTGTTGCCCATGCCTCCGTGACTGTCGGAGATCGGGTGGTCGGTGTGATCGGCCCCGGTCTGCTCGTCTTGCTCGGGATCGGTCACGAGGATGGAACGGCTGAAGCCGTCGCACTCGTCGACAAATTGCTGGGCTTACGTATCTTCCCCGATGCGGAGCGGCGCATGAATCTCTCTGTTACCGACATCGAGGGCGAGGTGCTTGTCGTCAGCCAATTCACGCTCCTCGCCGATATCCGCAAAGGGCGGCGCCCCTCGTTCACGGAAGCGGCCGATCCGGCAATCGCTGCCGCCCTCGTCGGCGAGGTGGTGGCCATGATCTCGGGACGGGGTGTCACCGTGGCTACCGGGGAGTTCGGGGCCATGATGAATGTCGAGTTGCTCAACTCGGGTCCGGTCACGATCGTCGTCGATGTCGCCGATGGCAGGGTTCAGTGATCGAGGTACAGGCGACCGGCCTCACAGAACCGGAGAAAGTCACAGCGGTGGCACACATCCGAAGGGGTCTGTGGAAACTGCGGCCCTGATGCCCGACGCAGTAGTTCCTCGAGGTGGTCTCTGGCGGCCGCCAGCCATTCCTCGTCCGCGTCGACCGTGACCTCTTCGAGATTGCCCCCGCCCAGGTAGGCAAAGGTCACGGTGATTGTCTGCGGTGCCGCCGTCGATAGAGCCTCATCGGCCGCCGCAATGGCATAGGCCTCGAGCTGGACCATTGCCGCTTCGCTTCCCTTGTTGCGGCCCGACTTGAAATCGACGATTTCCCAGTGGCCGGGCTGAGGCTCGTAGACCGCATCAACGTGTCCCCGCACCCGACCAGAGGCAAGACCGATGTCGATTGGTGTCTCGACGAAACGTGGCCGTGATTCCGCAAACCGGGAGGCGAGGTACACCTGGTATGGGTCGGGGCCTTCGGCTGCCGGCTCGTCGAAGTCGGTTACGTCGTATAGGTCGTCGGCGAGCTCGTCGAGCGGCATCTCACCCCTGCCATGTTGTTCGATCATGCGGTGCACCTTGACACCGCGCCGCATCGCCGGGGCGGGTCGGCGTGGCAGCGGCTCTACTTCGGTCCAGAAGAAGCGCTGCGGGCACTCGGCCAGAGTGACCAATCCGGTTACCGACGTGTCGATCCCTCTGGTCTCCTCGTCGAGCGTCGGCGGCGCCGGCATGTCATCGAGAGTCATCTTCAGTTGATCCACGGCGGCATCGTAAGACCTTCGATCGGCGCCGGCGAGGGTTGCAGGCCAGTCGGGATCGGCGAGCGTGGCCCTCAGAGCACGCTCCCATCCCTCAGGTAGCAACGGGTCTGGCGCTCCGATGGCGGTGACGATCGAGAGTGTGGTGGGGCGTTCCCCGGGATGCCCGGCTCGCCGGTTGAGGATGATGCCGTCGGCCCGGGCGATGGCGGAGAGGATCGGGCTCGGGTCGTGTGGTTTCTTGACGGTGCCGTGCCAGTGAGAGCCCGACACATAGAGTCGTCTCTTGGCGCGGGTAGCTGCCACGTAGGCCGTGCGCCATTCCTGCCTATTGCTCACTGCCCGGAGCGCATCACGTCGTTGTTCTCCCTCCAATTCGGGCGCAACCGGCGCCTCCAACCGGAACTCGTATGGGACGAAGCGCGACAATCGCGCCGGGTCGTCCAGCATCCCGCCGCTGTGAGGGAATACCCCGGTTGCGAGCGCAGGCAGGAAGACGGTGTCCCACTCGAGGCCCTTTGCCCGGTGCACCGTGAGGAGGACGACAGCATCCTCCGAACCCACGTTGGCAGTGTCGAGCTCAGCAGCCGACGACTCATCGGCGATCAACTCGAGATAGGCGAGGAAGGCCTCGAGAGTCGGTCTGCCTCGTAGCGGGCTCCATTCCTCGGCAAGGTCGAGGAATCGGAAGAGATTGACGTGGGCCGTCAGCGCCGACCCGGAGTCCTTGGCCTCAACCTCGTTCCAGATCCCGGCCTCGTCGAGAATCTGGCGGCAGAGGTCGACGAGCGAAGATCCCTGCGCCAACTCGAGGAATCGCCGGTATTGCCTGCGAAAGGAAGTCATGCGCTCCCTTGCCTCGGGTCGCAACCCGTCGATCTGCTCGAGTTGGTCGACTGCCTCGACGAGCGGCCATCCCAGGTCCGGGTCATCGCCCATCATGGCCCGGTTGGGTCGGATCCACCGGGTGAGCTCGGCAAGATCTCGGAGCCCGAGCCGGTATGCGGGACCGAGCAGGATCCGGGCCAGTGCAATGGAGTCACCCGGGCGATCGATGGTGCGCAGCCATGCGTGGAGGTCGGCCACCTCCGGTAGATCGAGCAAGCCGCCGAGTGAGCCGACCTCCACCGGGATGTCAAGGGCCTGGAGGGCATCACGGACAAGCGCCATGTCGTTGTTCTTCCTGAAGATGACGGCGATGTCGTTCCAGGCGACCTCGTCTTCCTCGTGGATGCGCAGGATCTCTTCGGCGATCCACTCGGCTTCGTCGACCGCGGTGCGAAAGAACTCTGCAGTGACCGACCCGGGCGGCGCTTCCTCGATCGGCTGCAACACAGGGAAGGAATCTCCTCCATAGAGCTCGATGCGTAGCTGGTGAGCGGCATCGAGAATCGTCGACCCGGACCGCCGATTCTCGGTGAGCGACAGGGTACGCGGCAGGCGTGCCGTCTGCCTCGAGAAAGTGGATCGGGAAGTTGTCGAAGTTGGCCGTCGAGGCACCTCGCCACTCGTAGATGGTCTGATCGGCGTCACCGACCGCGGTCACCGGGAATCCGCCGCTGAAGACGGACCTCAGTAGCTCACGCTGTGCCGGATCGGTGTCCTGGTACTCGTCGAGCAGCGCGATGTCGTAGCGGTCCCGGATGCGCACCGCGATGTCGGGGTGGCGGGTCAGCAACAGATGGGTGAGCCGGATCAGGTCCCCGTAGTCGAGTACCCCCAATTCTCGCTTGGCTCTGTCGTAGCGACCGACGATGCCTGCGAGCTCGAGCCTTTCGCGGGAAACCTCGTCGTTGGCCCCGGCGGCGATGAGATCCCCGGGTACCCGGAGATTGCGGGCCAACTGACCGCTGAGATCTACTGCGGCATCGACCCGGGACGGGATCCAGGTGAGATCGAGCACCTCGTAGCTGCCGGTGGCGATCGCCTCGTGAAGCAGCTGTCGGACAAATCCGGGGCCGACCACCTCGGTGTCGCGCTCGACCCCGATGACGGCACCGAATTCCTGGAGAATGCCGTAGGCGAAGCCGTGGTACGTGGTCACCTCGACCTCTCGACCATCGTCCGCCAGCCCGGGCAGGGCCTCCCTGAGCCGCCCGGCTAACTCGTCGGCGGCCTTGTTGGTGAAGGTGATCCCGACTGCCCGCTCCGGGTTGAGACCGGAATCCACCAGATGCGCCAGCCGGTGGACAATTGTTGTCGTCTTGCCGGTGCCGGCTCCTGCGATCACACGCAACGGGCGAAGCGGGTAATCGATGATGGCTTTCTGTTCGGGGGTGGGAATGAAGATCATGCGAAGCCCGGGCCTCCCTCTGCCCACGCCGGGCACACCTGGCGCAGCGAGCACCGCTCGCATTGGGAGCCTGGGCTCGGCGACCAGTCCTCGGCGGTGATACCTGCGGCGGCGGCCTCCAGCCGGGCTTCGACCTGCTCGAGCAGCCGCATGTCGAACTTGCGGGTGGTGACGGTCTTGGCGCGAGCCATCGGGTACCACAGCTCGGCAGCGATCACCGGCCCGTGTGCGGCGATCCCGTCATCCCGGCCGGCCGCGACCGCATAGAAGCCGAGTTGGAGTGACTCGGCAGCATCGGCGATCGGCATGGCCGACCGGCTTGTCTTGTAATCGACGATGGTGAGCCCTGCACTACCGATGTCGATGCGGTCGACCCTTCCGGTCCATGTGATCCCTCCGACCTCGGTGTACAGCTCGTGCTCTAGGCGAAGCGCTCTCCGCTTCGGGGCAGGCCACTTCTGGTAGAGGCGGGTCAGGCCCTCGCGGCCCCGCTCGAGCCAGGATTGGGCAAAGGGATGGCCCCCGTAGTCGTCGGGTCCGAATGCTGCCTCGAGCTCGGCGATGGCCTCTGCGAGATCAGCGTGAGCCCTCCCTTCCGTTTGCGCTGTCCGCTCCACCTTCTCGAGGACGTCGTGGATCAGTGTCCCGAAGCCGGCGTGCAAAGAGGTATCGGAACCGACCCGGAGTCGGCGCTCGAGCACATAGCGACGGGGGCACTCCTCGTAGAGTTGGGCCTGGGACGGCGAGAGCACAAGCCGGTCGCTGAGCAGTCCGTCGTCTGGACCGCGTTCCGGAACCCCCGCAAAACGCCCCGCCGGTCGCAGACCCCACTTCTCGCCATCGGCGAGAATGCGGAGCGACGCCAGCCGCGTTGGCGGGGGAGCGGCAACATCAACGAGACAGCGGCGTAGTGCCGACTCGGCCTCGTGGGCGGTGACCGGTAGCCGGGTACCGTCACGCGGGGTCGGGGGAGGCCAGACCCGTACCCCTCCTGGTGGCCGGCCCGCATCAGATCCGGTGACACCGGCCACCTTTGTGAAGAATCGGCTGGGACGGCCGGGGGCCTCGTCCAGCCCGCGTTCGGTTGCCGTCCATACCACCCTGCGGCGCGCCCGGGTCATCGCGGTATACGCCAACCGGCTTTCCTCACGAAGGCGAAAAGCCCGGTATCGCGTGGTGTCCGTTGGCACGTTTGGCAGCAAGTGTCGGACGCCGAGCAGCGAGTCTCGCGTCCGCAGGTCCGGGAACACCCCATCGACGGCATCGGCAATGAAGACAACGTCGAGCTCGAGCCCCTTCGCCTGATGAAGGGTGGTGAGTGTGAGGTAGTCGCCTTCCGGGCGCCGGTAGCTGAGCAGGGGCTGTGCCTCGAAGTCCTCGCTCTCGGCGAGGTTGCGGTAGTCGAGCAAGGTGCCGTGCGGGTTGCGTTCTTCCCATCTGGTGAGCACCTGTGCAAGCGATCGCCATGCGGCGCGTTCCTCGGCGGCGGATGGGTCGTTGACGAGCTCGTCGATGCCAGGAAGTGTGTTCCAGACGTGCCACATGCCGTCGGCGGCCGGTTGCTCGTCCGCCCACCCCGGCTCCTCCAACAAGCGGGCGAGTGCAGCCCAATCCGGAAGGGACTGGCGAATCGCCGCCGCCCACGACCCGATGCTGTGCGCTTGTCGCTGCAGCGAGCGGAAGGCGCCGATGGTGAGACCAACCCGGGATCCGAGAAGCACGCGCCGCAGTGCTCGCCGGGAGGCAATCGGGCCGTCGCACTCCGATGCAGCCACCGCCAGGTCGAGGAGGAAACGCACCGCGGGTTGATCGGTGAGCCGGCTTCCCGGCAGCTCATGCGGTACGTGGCGGCGCTCCAGCGCCCGGGACAAGTCGGCGAGCAGCCGGCGCTTGCTCCGGACAAACACACCGATCTTGCGATAGGAGATTCCCTCGGTGAGGTGCAGCCGTTGCGCCTCGGCGGCGATCCATTCGGCCTCCTCGACCTGCTGGTCGAACCGATATGCCTCGACGACACCACGTCCTGGTGCCGGGACGACCGCCCCGGTGGCCCCGGGGAGGTCGCCTGTTGTCACGGCGACCGCGGCATCCAGTATCTCGGCGGGAGTGCGGAATGAGGTTGTCAGCAGAAGCCGTTTGGGAGGGGCAGCAGCCGAGCCGAAGTCGCTTTCGAAGGAAGCGACGTTTTCGACGGTGGCTCCTCGGAAGCTGTATATCGACTGGTACGGGTCGGCCGCGGCCAGGATGTGGCCTTCTCCTGTCTGGAGCGCCTGGAGCAGCCTCACCTGCGCCGTCGTCGTGTCCTGGTACTCGTCGACGAGCACGAACGACTCGGTATCCGGTGGGTCGACCTCGCCCTGTTCGATCAAGGACACTGCTGCTGCGATCAGCGTGCCATAGTCGATACGCCCCAGGTCACGCAGCGCCAGTCGATAGGTGGCGAGGAACTCCGGAAGGCCGCGCCAGTCGGCACGGTCGAGTGCGCCAATTGATTCGGGGGTCTGCATTTGCTCGGCGGCTCGCAGGATGAAATCGGTGACCTCGCCTGCAAATGTCTGGGTGTCGAGGAGCCGGGCGAATGCCGGTGACCAGGTGCCGGGGCGCTCCTGTCCGAGCAGATGATGAACCAGTGCCACTTGCTCAGGACCGGTGAGGATCTGCGGGTTCTCCGACCAGCCGCTTGCAGCTGCGTTGTGCTCGAGGATACGGGCCGCATAGGAATGGAATGTGGCGACATCGAGTGCACCGAGCGTACCGGGTACACGGTCGCGGATCCTGCTGCGGACTTGGGCAACACCACGTCTCGAGAAGCCGAGGATGGTGATCTGAGCGGGGTGGACGCCTGCGACCGTGATCAGGTGCACTGCCCGGCGCACCAGGAACTCAGTCTTCCCCGTCCCCGGTCCACCAACCACGAGTTGGGGCCCGCGGATTGTGGCCACCGCCTCCGCCCATTCCCCCGGGTCGATCGCAACGGGGTCGCTCACGACGCGACGGCAGATTCCGGCTCGGCGGTGAAGGCAGGGCAGCGATCCCGGAACGAGCACCAGGCACACAGTTTGCCCGGCCGAGCAGGGAATTCGTTGCTGACGATGGCGCGATTGATCGCAGCCCACAACGCCTCGAGCTTCCGCTGGGTGGCGTCGAGTTGCGGATCGGTGACCGGTATCTCGTACACCGTTGGACCGTTCAGGTACATCAGACGCAACCGCACCGGGGTTCGACCGATCCGCTTCCTGATAAGCAGCGCGTAGATCTTGAGGGCAAAGAATGCCGGGATCGCATACTTCTCGGGTGGGGCCTTTCCGGTCTTGTAGTCGGTGATGACAAGGCCATCTGACTCTTCCTCCATGCGGTCGAGGATGCCGCGGATGGTGATTTCCCCGAGGTCTTCCGTCATGTCGAGTTCACGATCGAGGGGGTCGAAGGTGGTCGGGTCTTCGACCATGAAGTAGTTGGCGAGCACCGAAAGGCTTTCGATACCCCACTCACGCTCGTCTTCCACATTGTCGAACAGTCCCGGAAACTCCACGTCTCTCAGTTCCACCCATGCCTTGCGGAACAGCTCATAGAGCGTTTCAGGGGTGCGTTCGTGTGGCGCGCGATCGAACAGCCACTGGAGGGCAAGGTGAGCGGTTGTCCCTCTCGCCTGGTAGACGGTTGGAGGCACTTCGATCCTGTCGATGGCTTTGAACCTGAACAGGAGCGGGCACACTTTGAAGTCACTGGCGCGACTCGGCGACAGCGTCTCCAGGGTGGGAGCCGAGATCGGGGTTTCTTCGGATTGCTCTGTTGAAATCATCACCACTCCGACTATACGCCGGGCGACCGACACAAACCACAAGCGTGTAGTTATCCACAAGCGGCGAACGCGAAATAAATGGCTAATTCGCGAAAACGAACAGGCAATTTGACTTGACTGCCCAGAGTGCTCGGGCGTACGTTGCTGGTCCTCGAGGGCTCCGACCATGGAGGAGCGGTTCTCGGGAGGAAAGGATCGGGAAACCGACCGGACCGGCACCGTGAACCATCGGGATGGTGACATCCCACGGCAGAGTTTCGGCTCTGTCAGTCCGAGAGGCTTCGGCCTCGAAGACAAACGGTTGCCCGGGCCACGCCCGGGAGATCGGCAGGGTTTCGGCCCTGCAAACCGCCCCTAACCGGGGCAACCTGGAAGGGTTTCGGCTCGACCAGACGGAAGGGCTTCGGCTCCTCCAACCCGCCTCGGAGGTTCACCCCTCCGAAGGCAACGGACGGCCTTCGGGCCATCCGGTCCTCCAAGTGAGGCGAACCACCGCTCCAGGCGAGGGTCACGGCCCTAGCAGGAGAGGCAGGCACCCCACGAGGTGGACAACGCCGATCCACTCGGCGGTGCGAGGGTTTCCTCGGAAGACGGCTTCGGCCGGAATCTGAGAAGGCTGCAGGACTACGGTTCGCGCGGCAAGCTCTCGGGCCAAAGGATGGCATCGGTTTGGCACAATCGGCTGCATCGGGCTTTGGCTCGGAGCGACCGGGCGGGCCGGTAGATGTCCTCAGGGCCATCTACAAAGAAGCGACTGGTGGCGGCTCCGTCCCCTAGCGGGAAGGCGCCCAAGCCAGAAGCGAGGATCCCCGAGAGGGTGGAGACTTCGGTCGATACTCCCTCGGGGTTTCCTTTTGCCCCGTCAGGTGCAGCCGACGAGCGGCTGGAGCAGAGTGACCTGGTCGTCGTCATCGGGACCGGTGACGAGGCCACGGAAGCCGGCATCTTCCGCCCGGAAGGACCACACGTCGAGACCGGGATCACCATCGATCACCAGATCTTCACCGTAGACGGTGCGCATATCGCCGACCAGGGAACCGAGCCCTACGCCATCTGCCGTTGTCAGGTGCAAGCCCCGGGGATCGATGCCACCGGCGTTCTCCTCGTAATCGTATCCATAGGTGTAGGTGTAGAAATAGCCACCGAGGTCGGAGTCCCCGTCGTCTACGAATATGGTGACCAGGCTGCCCCAGCCGATGGCGCGCATGGCCTGGCCGGGACACGTCCCGTAGGTGTTGGGCTCTGCCGGGATCCAGTCTGAGTCGTGATCCGGGGCACCGAACCGGCCGGTGATCTCGGCGACGACTTCATCGGGAGAAAGCCCGAACGAGACGTTTCCGAGCCCGTCGGGGGACAGCTCGAGCTCGGCGAGCGGTGGAGGGTTTGTCGTAGTGGTTGCCGCAGGAGCCGTAGCGCAAGCCGTTGCGCCGGCCGTGACCAGGAGACAGGCCAAGATGACGCTCGGACGCCACCTCATGTAGCGACCATCGAGGGGTACCGCGTGTCCTGGGAGCTCTCATTCATCCGCTGGACACTACCCCGGAGCCGGCGGCACACATTCGATCCTTCGTGGATGCCTGAAAGCCAGGTAGGCGAGCGTGGCTCTGTGTCAGGCCTTCTGCTCAAGCGACTTCGTAGGCGTCACCCGCCATGAGGTCGCGGGACTCCGCAGCCATTCGCCACGACCGGTTGCGTCTCCAGACGATGTAGCTCAGCGATCCGAACGGTACCGGCAACGCATATGTGATTACCCGGAACAACAGGATGGCAGCGACGATACGGGCTTTGATCGTTGCGTCGAGCCCGATGGCGAGCGCCGCAGCATATCCGAGCTCCACAACGCCGATTCCACCCGGGGTCACAGGAAGAGCGGAGATGAGCCGAACAAACGCAAATGCCGCAAGAACCTTGATCCAGCCGAGCTCGGCCTCGCTGACGCCGACATGGCGCAACGTGATCAGGAGCACAAAGAACAGCGAGAGGTGGCTCAGCAGGGTGGCCAACGTGAGCTGTAGCCAGCGGTGCTGAAGAAGACCGATGGTGTCGGCACGGAACGCCGCGGCGCGCTCATCCCATCCCGAAACTGGTCCCTTGCGCAGCCAGGAGCGGACTCGTGAGACGACCCCACCTACCCGGGCTCCCACTCTGCGGGCGAGTGCATCGCTGCGAAGAATCATCCACAGTATTGCGACCGCACCGATCAGCATGGCGATGCCCAACGCCGAAGCGGTCAGCCATTTGGTGGAGGCGCGTCCCTCGATGGCGAGTAATCCGAGCGCCAGGATTGGCATTCCCAGTTTGACGAAGTTGTTCCAGATGCCGGTGACGATGGCGGAGCGGGTGATGGCAGCCATCCTGAATCCCCAGGAGGTGAGCATCGCAAGCGTGACCGCGACCCCGATGGCCCCGCCCCCGGGCAGGGTGTTGGAAACGGCGGTCGATGCCTGGTTCACGACGATTGCCTCGCGGATGCGAAGTCCGGGAAGCGATGCGACCAGAACGAACCAATAGGTGGCAAGGTTCCAGACAGCGACGAGGAACAATGACAGGGATTCGCCCCAGGTGAGCGCGGTAATGGTGGCCCACACCTGGGAGTAGCCGGCAATCTGTGGGATAACGCCAGCGAAGATGCCGACGACGATGACCATCGAGACAATTCCCTGCACGATCCGCCTGGTCGGCGAGGCACGGGTGCCTCCGCTACTGCCGTCATCTGGCTGATCCGGGGGCGGTTCCCGGGTGCTCCCACGTTCCGGTCTCATCCCGCTGCAAGAGCCTACACGCCATCGGCGCCATCCTCGTCTGGAGGTTCCCGGGGGACGGTTCGATGCCTCGCGAAACAAAATGATAGAACGCGAAATCAAGGGAGCGTTCTCGCTTGACCTGGGCCTGGTGCTCGTTCTATCTTTGGTAGCAGTTGCTGAGGCGGGAAACCGCAGCAGCGGCACCGGGCCCCCGCAAGGGGACACGGGATCTGGACGAGTTGACCGGCCGCAAGGTTGGGCGACGACCCCGCAAGGGAAGTCCGGGGACGGGCCCCAGTGGTTCGGCCCCACGGGCTAAGAAGGATCGGCCGATTGGGACCTCGGTTCCGAACGGTATCTTGGCTGGGCCGAAAGGCTCGACTGAGTTGAGAGCCCCGAGAGGGTCGAAGCTTCGGCGGACACTTTCTCGGGGTTTCTCGTTGTTTCGTCCCATCTGGGAAGAGACAGGCGACACGGTGTTCGAAGTCGTATCATTGCCCCATGGCATTCCCAGACAACATCCTCACCGAGAACGAGACGGTTGTTCGACAATTCCGACCGCACTGGAGGCTGCTGGCGATCCCGGTGCTATGGGTGATCGCGGCGATAGTGGCCTTTGTGGTCATCTTCAAGGTGCTTCCGCTCTCCGACTACAGCATCGTGCAATGGATCCTCACCGGGCTTGTCGTGATTGCCTTGTTCCCGCTGGCGGTCGGCCCGGTCATCAAATGGTGGTTCACCTCATATGTGCTCACCAGCGAGCGGCTCATGACCAGGACGGGCATGATTGCCAGGAGTGGGATCGAGCTTCCGCTCGCCAGCATCAACGACGTCCGGTTCAACCAGAACATCATCGAGCGGCTCCTCAAATCAGGTGACCTCGTCATCGAGTCGGCGGGAGAGAGCGGGCAGAGCAGGTTTAGCGACATTCCCAACCCCGAGGAGTTCCAGTCGCTCTTGTACCGAACCAGGGAAGAGCAATCGCGTCAGACTGCCGCTGAGGAGTCGGCGATCGCTGCCGAGATCGGGCGTGACCCGACCGAGCAGTTGGAGCGTGCGGCCCGGCTTCGTCAAGAGGGCGTCCTTTCCGAGGAGGAGTTCCAGGAGATGAAGCGGCGCATTCTCGGCGCCGGCGAGTAGTCGCGGACGAATCGGCCCTGTTCCGGAGCCGCTGCAACCTGTACATTGTCCTCAGGACAAGGAGGATGTATGTCTGCAGAGACGCTCCGCGAGTACCTCCTGACCCATGGTGTGCCTTATGAGGTGCACGAGCACGCTCTCGCCTTCACGACGTCACGTGTCGCCGAGGTAGAGCACGTTCCCGGCAGGGACATCGCCAAGCCCGTCATCTTGATGGCGGACGACCACTTCGTGATGGCGGTTGTCCCCGGCCACAAGCACGTCGATCTCAAGAAGGCCCGGTTCACCCTGGGTTGTGATCGGGTGCGATTGGCCGACGAATCGGAGTTCTCCGCTGCATTCGGCGATTGTGAATGTGGGGCAGAGCCACCGCTCGGGCATCTATACGGCATGGAGACCGTCGTCGATCTGAGGCTCGACTCGCCCCGAATCACGTTCCGGGGAGGAAGCCACACCCAGACGATCACGATGGGGATGGAGGACTATCGGATGGCCGCCAAGGCCGTCGTAGGGGATCTCGTCGCCGGCAAGTAGTTCAGACCGGTGACGTGGGTTGGTGAGGGGGTCTGTCCCTTCGCGTCAATATGCCCTGACATAGCGGGCAACCGTCTCGACGTGAAAAGTCTGGGGGAACATGTCGACCGGTGTTGCCAGCTCGAGCGTATACCCGAGGTCGGCGAGCAACGCGGTGTCACGAGCCAGGCTCGCCGGGTCACAGGAGACGTAGACAATCGTCCTGGGCTCGGCGGCGGTGATGGCATCGGTGCCGTCGGCACCGAGACCGCGCCGTGGCGGATCGACAATCGCCACATTCCAGTACTCGTCTATCCGCTCGATCGCCTCCTCCGTGGATGCACGCAGGATCCGGAACTCTCCGATGCCTGCCCGGTTCAAGTTGGCGTGGAGGTCCTGCGCCGACGTCTCTTCGACCTCGATTGCGATTACCCGACCGGCAGCACGACCGACGGTGGCCGCAAAGAGACCGCCACCGGCATATGCGTCGAGCAGCGTGTCGTCAGGTCCCAATCCGGCAGCAGCGGTGACCAACTCGACGAGCGACTCCGCTCCCGCGGTGTTGTTCTGGAAGAACGCGGTCCCCGTGATGCGAAACGGCACCCCGGCAACGGTCTCTTCGAGGATGGGGTCACCGTGAACTGCCTGGAGCCTCGAGTCTGTAATAGTGGCGACACGGCAGCCCCAGCCGGCCGCCTGGGCAGGGAGCCCACCTGTGACGATGGCCAGGCTCTCGCCCGTCGTGGTTGCGGTGCGCAACGTGATCGACGTGGCCCTGCCCAGGTCCCCGAGATCGACGAGTAGCGCCGCCAGGTTCGGGTGGAGGATCGGGCATTCGGTCAGTGGCACCAGCTTCTTGGAACGGCGCGCAAAGAGGGCGGGCCTCCCGTCCTCAACGCGGTAGTCCATACGATTGCGATACCCGTAGGGGGAGCCGGGGGCGACGGTTGCCGCAACGGGAGGGTCGGGATGGCGGCCAAGATGAGCGAGTTGGCCCTTCACGATCGACTGCTTCCATTCCAGCTGGGCCTGGTAGGAGCCTTGCTGCCACTGGCAACCACCACACCTCTCGAAATGACGACACTCCGGTGTCACCCGATGCGGGGACGGTTCGATGACCGCCTCGAGACGGATTCTCCCCCAGGAGCCCTTGTCCACCTCAACGGCACCTGAGACAAGCTCGCCCGGCAACGCCCCGTCGACGAAGAACGCCTTCCCATCGACCCGGGCAATCGCCGAGCCGCCATGCGCCATGTCGGTTGTCCTCGCCTGGATCTCGCTTTCGATCAGCAGCTCCCGTCGCCGTTGGCTCCACCCGCTCTGTCGCAGACTACCCTCCCGTCCATGCATGCCTTTCACGGAGCCTGGTTCTGGGTGGCGGTGATCACGACCGGCACTGTTGGGTTGTGGGGGTTGGTACTTGGCGTCGTCAAACGTTCGGCGCCACCGCTCTTTCGATATGCCAGGTGGGTAGCGTTCGGCGCAATGGCGATCCAGGTGAGCGCCGGGCTCATTCTCTACGCACAGGGATTGCGGCCGACAAACGACTTCCATGTTTTCTACGGGCTCGTGATCGTGTTCACCTTTGCCATCGCGTATGTGTATCGCAGCCAGCTCGATCGCCGCCCCGAATTGGCTTACGGATTGCTGCTCTTGTTCATCATGGGGCTCGGGCTGAGAGCCTGGGCCAATGTTCATTGATCCGGCCAACCCGGCGGTCTTTGAGTACGATGCGACCCTGTTTACAACCGGGCGCGAGGAGAACTGATGCTGCTGGAGGGAAAACGGCTCGTATTCACTGGTGTCCTCACCGATGACTCAATCGCGTTCCATTCAGCGCGAGTTGCCCAGGAGCAAGGTGCCGAGATCGTCTTGACCGGTTTCGGACGCGCGCTGCGGTTGACCCAGCGTTCCGCCAAGAGACTGCCGGATCCTCCCGATGTGTTGGAGCTCGATATCAACAGCCAGGAGGACATGGATTCTCTCGTTGCCGATCTCGAGCAACGGTGGGGTGCCGTAGACGGTGCGTTGCATGCGATCGCCTATGCCCCCAACGACGCTCTCGGCGGCAACTTCCTCCACACTACGGCCGAGAGTGCATCAACGGCGTTCCTGACCTCCGCCTTCTCCTACAAGACGCTGGCGGTCGGGCTGCTCCCGCTGATGCGAGCCGCCGGGGGCGGTTCACTGGTTGCGCTCGATTTCGACAACACTCGAGCCTGGCCGCTTTACGACTGGATGGGGGTCGCCAAAGCTGGTCTCCAGGCAGTGACCAGGTACTTGGCGCGAGATCTCGGTGCCGATGACATCCGGGTCAATGCCGTCGCCGCAGGCCCGCTTGGTACCGTTGCAGCCAGGTCAATCCCGCACTTCGAGGTCTTTGAGCGGGAATGGGCCGTGCGGGCTCCTTTGGGATGGGACGTGGCAGATCCCGGCCCGGTTGCGCAGATGGTTGCGGTGCTGCTCTCCGATTGGTCGAAGATGACCACGGGAGAGATCGTCCATGTAGATGGCGGGTTTCACGCAATCGCAGCGGGGGCAGAGCCCTCGTAGCGGATCCTGGCGGCCTTCGGTATGGCAACGGTGAAGGTCGCCCCACCCCCGGAAGTCGGCTGGAACCAGACTCGTCCGCCGATCACCTCGGAAAGACCACGAACGATAGAGAGACCGAGACCGGTGCCGCCTGCGGACCTCGTGTAGTGCGGAGCGAGTTGGGTGAATCGATCGAAGATGTGATCGTGAAGCTCGTATGGGATCCCTTCACCGTGGTCGATGACCGAGATCCAGATCTCGTTGCCGTTGAGCATGGCGACGATGTCGATGGGACTGCCGGGTGCGTATTTGAGGGCATTGCCGACCAGATTGACCAGGATCCGCTGCAGGTGATCCGGGTCGGTCTCGACTGAATCGACCCCGGGCCCCATCTGGACATACGTGACCTCGGCGGCGTCTGGGATGTGAGCGACAGTGTCCTCGATGAAATCCTGTAGGTGCACGAGCTCGGGCCTCACCGGCAGAGCCTTGTTGTCCAGCCGGGAGACAACCAGGAGGTCCTCGATCAGCGATCGCAAGCGATTCGCCTGCCGGCTTGCGGTGTCGATCAGCTGCTGGGCGCTCGGGTCGGGGTGAGCAAGCTGGGGCCGTTGCAGAGTGCTGAGCGACCCGATGATCGCGGTCAGCGGGGTGCGCAGCTCGTGGCTAACGACACTCACGAAATCGGTCTTCAGCTGGGCGAGCTCCATCGCCTTCTGGCTGTTCTCCTGGGCCTCCTCATACCGGGCCAGCTGGTTCAGCACCAGTGCGGAAGGCCCGGCGAGTGATTCGAGAAGCGCAAGGTCGTTGATGGTGAAGTGGCTGTCGCGTTTCTCCGCCGTTAGCAATACACCAATCGGACGTGATTCGATCCGGAGCGGGACGGCCGCGATCTCGTGGCTGCCGAGCTCGAGCAGGAATGCATCGGCTTCGTTGGCTGTCTCATCGAGGTTGTTGAACACGGCAGGCTCGCCGCTGGTGAACACCTTCTGAGCGATGCTTGGCTGGGTCAGGGGGAGGGAGTAGCCCTCTGCTCGCAATGTCTGGCCGGCAACCCAGATGGGGGACATGACCTCGAGCGCTTCCTGATCCCGGCGATAGAGCAGCACAACGCCCACCCGAGCCTCGAGGGCGTTGGCGACCCTGCCGACGAGTTCCGGCAGCACCTCGGACAGGTTGCTGCCGATACCGATCGTACGCGAGACGTCATAGAGCCGTTGCAGCTCCTGTTCCTGCTCCGAGAGATAGGTCTCGCGCTCCTCGAAGGTGAAGATGCGGCGGGCCGCCTCCTCGACATGACGATGCAGATTCACTGCACCAACGGCGATGAGCGCAGCCGCAATGGCAAAGGCGACGATTCTCCACAGGCGTGCGCTCGAAGTCACGTCAGTGTTGCTGGTGATAATGGCAAACACTCCGGTCGATGCCACGGCAACGCCTGCAACATAGGCGCCCCGCAGTGAGATCAATGCAGGCAGGATGGTCGCCGCCAGGATCGAGATTGCGATCACAGTGCCGTCCGCATTCGATCCGAGGAGCACAACTGCCATGATGATCAAGAACGACCAGAAGAGGATGACCATATCCGAGACGATGGAGCGGAGGGCACGTTGCCACGGTGTGATCGTGAGCACAATGAGGGCGATGACGAAGAGGGGATAGCCGTCACCGAGCAGCGACCGGTCCACACGGGCACGGGCGACACCGACCGCTACGAGCGCAATCCAGTTCATGACGAGCGCGATGTAGACGGCACGCACCCGGTGCTGGATGGGTAGCAGTTCCGTGGTCAATGGGTGTCCTTCAACTGGTTCGTATGTAGCCCAACCGTCACGGTAACCTCTCGGCATGGCTCGTGTGCTTCTGTTGTTCGGCGGCAGGTCGGCCGAACATGAGGTTTCATGTATTTCGGCAGTGGCGGTTCTCGCCGCCCTGCGCAATGCAGGTCACCAGGTTATATCGGTTGGTATCGATCGTTCGGGATCGTGGTTCCTCGCCGACGACAGCAGAGACCCGCTGGTAGCTGCCGGGAGACCCGTCTCGTTCCGAGTCCCCGAGGGCCGATTACTTGCAGGAACCGACGAGATAACGTTTGATGTTGCGTTCCCCGTCCTGCACGGGCCGTATGGTGAGGATGGCTCGATCCAGGGCGCCTTCGAGATGTCGAACGTCCGGTTCGTAGGTTGCGGGGTCACTGCGTCCGCCCTTGCGATGGAGAAGGACTTCGCCAAGCAGATCTTCTCGCAACAGCGAATCCCCACCGCACGCTGGTTTGCCGTCACCCGTGACGACTTCGACAGCCCTTCCGCCGGTGTTGCCTCGGTCGTCCGTCACCTGGGCCTTCCTGCTTTTGTCAAGCCCGCCGAGCTCGGCTCGTCGGTCGGGGTGGCCAAGGCGACGACGGAAGATGAGCTCGAGGATGCAATCCGAGGCGCCCTCGACTACGGAAACAAGGCAATCGTCGAGGAGTACATCGACGGTCGTGAGATCGAAGTGGCGGTGCTCGGCGGCAAGGCATCGGTGCCTGGCGAGATCAGGATTCAGTCCGACTGGTACGACTATGACACCAAGTACAACGACGATTCCAGCGAGTTCGTCGCTCCCGCCCGGTTGACACCGCCACAGTCGAGCACTGTGCGGGAGCTTGCCGAGCAAGCCTATTCCGCTTTGGGCTGCAAGGGGCTTGCCCGGGTCGATTTCTTCTTCGAGGAGAGAGGGCGTGGTTTTCTGATCAACGAGATCAACACCATGCCGGGCTTCACTCCGATCTCGGGGTTCCCGACCATGTGGCAGGCGAGCGGAATTAGCTACGAAGACCTCTGTGACGAGCTGGTTCGGCTCGGGCTGACCGGCGAGTAATCGCCTGGTGGTGCGCTACAACCGCACCACCGGGCAGGTGAGGGTTCTGGTGATACCTTCGACTGCCTGGATGCGGGCCACGACCAGCTTGCCGAGCGAGTCGACATCCTCGGCCTGGGCGTGGACCACGGCATCGTATGGCCCGGTCACCGCCTCGCTGTGGGTGACGCCGGGAATGTCGCCGATTCGCGCCGCTACCTCTGCTGCCTTGCCGACCTCGGTCTGGATAAGAACGTACGCCTCAACCACGGGGCCTCCTCATAGGTGCTCTGCACAGCATGATACCCGGGACCGGCGAGGTGAACAGGGTGGGAATGGGAGAGGGAGCGGTTCGCCGCGTTTCGCACAAAGCGGTGCGGCACATTGCTGATCGGGCTTGCGTTACTTTCCGTCTGCTCCGAAGCGCAGGTTGTTGGCGACCAATGCGCCGTTTGCTTCGGTGATGTCGAATACAAGCCGCTGGCCCTGGCGGAGCATGCGAAACGCAGAGCCTTCGAGCGATCCAGGGCGTAGCTCGATCTCGTTGCCGTCGTCACGGCGAATGATGCCGATACCGGTGGCAGGGTCGTATACCTTGACGACACCTTGCATGATCAGGCCTTCTGGATCTTTCCGGCCTTGATGCACGAGGTACAAACACGAATTCGCTTGGAGTTGCTGCCGTGCTTGACCCGCACCCGCTGGATGTTCGGCAACCAGCGCCGGCTGGAGCGCTTATGTGAGAAACTGACTTGCTTTCCAACCCACGGCTCTTTGCCGCAGACTTCACATCGATATGCCATGACGGGGAAACCTCCTGGGGCGGCGGGGGAGTGTACCAGTGTTCTGCGTCGCGGCAGAATACGGCGGCCCGACTCCGGGCACGGCGAAACGATCCCGACGAGATGCACGAGAACCATACCAAATGCTGATACTTTCTGTTGCATGGCAGGTAGATCACTCGCATATCTCGCCCGGATCCCGGTGGATCAGGTCAAGGGAATCGGCCCTCAGACCATGAAGAAGCTGAACAAGGCTGGGATCTTCTCGGTCACCGACCTGCTGCTCCACGTGCCGCGACGCTATCTCGACCGCAGCCAGATCTTCGATCTGTCATCGGTACCACTCGACGAGGAGGTGACCGTCGGGGGACCGAATCATCAAGGTCGACCAGCGCTAGGCTCTCCAAGGGTCGATGATGACAACGGCGGTGATCAGCGACGGGACGAACGTGATCACATGCACCTGGTTCCGCAAATGGATGCGAAGCCCGAGAGGGAGCAGAGATCCTGCTTTCGGGCAAGGCGGAGCGATGGCGGGGCGGCTCCAGATGAAAACCCGGATTTCGAGCTGTGGAAGGGAGACGAGAGGCTTGTAACGGGGAGGTCGTGCCCATCCACCCCCAGGCGGGCGGGTATCCACCGATGGCAGATGCGCGATGCGATTGCCAATGCGCTCAAGCGATCCCGGCCGATCACGGAGATGCTTCCGATGTGATGCTGGCGCGGCTCGGGCTGATGGGCCGTGACGAAGCTTTGGTGCAGTGCATTTCCCCGACACGCACGATCAGGTCTGGCCTGCACGGCGCCGTCTGATTTTCGACGAGCTGTTCCGGTCTCGAGATATCGCTGGCAATCCAGAAGCACGAGCAATCGAAGCTGCTACCGGTATCCGCCACGATCCCGGGACGGCGAGATGGTCGAGCGAGTTTGTTGATGCGTTGCCCTACGAGCTGACCAGGGCCCAGGCAAGGTCGATCGACGAGATCCAGGCCGACATGGCAGCCCCCACCCGATGCATCGTCTGCTTCAGGGGGAGGTCGGCTCAGGGAAGACCGTCGTTGCCGTCGCCGGGCTACTCACCGGAGTCCAGAGCGGCTATCAGGGTGCGGTAATGGCACCGACAGAGGTGCTCGCCGAGCAGCATTACCTGGGTATTCGCGAGTTGCTTGAGCAAGCCGGATTGGCTCCGGCGCAAGGTCGACCAGCGGGCGGTGCGGGACGGGGAGCCTTATTCGGCGGCGACGACGATCCCGGCGGCGGGGTGCAACCTGGCGTTGTTACGTCGAACAACGCCGAAGTCAATTTCCTCCCCCCGGGCACCGCGTCCCGCAGGAGGTGATAGACGGGATTGCGTGCGGGGGGTCGACATCGTCATCGGCACCCATTCGCTGATCCAGGAAGGGGTCGATTTCGCCAGGTTGGGTATTGCGGTCGTCGACGAGCAGCACCGATTCGGGGTATACCAGCGGGTGCAGCTTCGGGAGAAGGCGCCAGACTATGACCCCGATCTGCTGATCATGACGGCTACCCCCATACCCCGCACCCTGTCGATGACCTTGTACGGAGATCTCGACGTGTCCGTACTCGACGAGATGCCGCCCGGCAGGATTCCCGTCCGCACCGTGCAGAGACCCGTAGCGCCAGCCGGCTCGCCGCGGTCTATGACCTGGTGAGATCCGAGGTGCGCGCGGGACGGCAGGCGTTTGTCGTTTGCCCGCTCGTCGACGAGAGCGACAAGCTCGAGGTGAAGTCGGCAACCGAGGAGTATGAGCGCCTGTGTGGCATTTTCCCGGACCTCGAGGTGGGTCTGCTTCACGGCCAGATGCGGCCATCCGAGAAGGATGACGTATGAGCCGGTTCCGGGACGGCCGGGTAGACGTGCTGGTGGCGACCACCGTCATCGAGGTCGGCATTGACATCCCGAACGCGACGCTTGATGATCATCGAGGATGCCGATCGTTTTGGCCTCAGCCAGCTACACCAGTTGCGGGGCCGGGTCGGGCGGGGCGAGCATGCCTCGACCTGTATCCTGATTGCCGAACCGACCACGCCGCAGGGCGAGGAGCGGATCGCCGCCATGGTGGCGACCACCGATGGGTTCCGTCTCGCCGAGGAGGATCTGCGGATAAGAGGACAGGGGACGGTATTCGGGGAAAGACAAGCGGGAACCAAGGACCTGAAGCTGGCCGATATCCTCCGCGATGCCAGGCTGCTGGTACAAGCCAGGGATGAGGCCTTTTCCCTGGTTGCCGGCGACCCCGACCTCGATGGTCATCCTCTGATTCGCGACGAGATCGCAGCGATGCTGGGTGACGACTCTGAATGGCTGTTCCGCTCATGAGGATCATCTCCGGGAGTGCACGGGGTCGTCAGGCTATTGGGTCCGCCGGGGAAGACGACCAGACCTATGACCGATCGGATGCGGGAATCTCTGTTCTCTTCTATCGCGGCCTGGATCCCCGGCAGCGACGTCATGGACCTCTTTGCGGGTGCCGGGACGCTCGGGCTAGAGGCATTGAGCAGGGGTGCAAGCGCAGCCACTTTCGTCGAGCGGGATCGCAAAGCCGTCATCGTGCTGAGACGAAACATCGAGGCCGTCGGGCTCGGCGGCACCGTCATCACCAGTGACGTAGATTCATTCTTGGACCGATCCCGTTCCGATTGCGATCTGGCATTCGTTGACCCCCCTTATGCTGTAGCGCTACCGTCGCTGGTGGAGACGGTCGGCAGGCTGGCTCCGCTGGTCACCCAGGACGGTCTCGTGATCGTGCACCGCCGGTCTGGAGAGGAGCCACCAGCCGAGATTGGATCGCTCGCCCTGGTTGCCGAGCGAGCATACGGAAGTGGCGTGCTGTGGCGCTACCAGAAGGAGAGAACGTGATAGCGGCGCTGGTCCCGGGAAGCTTTGATCCCCCCACCAACGGTCATCTCGACGTCATCGAGCGGTGTGCCGGGTTGTTCGATCGGGTGCTCGTCGCTGTCGTCGAGAACCCATCGAAGGGCCCGATGTTCACCTCCGAGCAGCGGGTGTCCATGCTCGAGAGGTGCACCGCGAGTTGGGGCAATGTAGAAGTCGGCTCATTCTCCGGCTTGCTGGTCGACTATGCGGCGCAGGAGAGCATCGATGTGATCGTCAAGGGACTGCGTGCGATGACGGATTTCGATTACGAGTTCCAGATGTCCCAGATGAACCGTCACCTCAGCGGAATTGTCACGCTTTTTGTGGCAACGAAGGCAGAATACGGATACTTGTCATCTTCCTTGGTCAAACAAGTTGCGGAACTGGGCGGATCAATCGACAAGCTCGTACCTCCCATTGTGGCCGCGGCAATAGCAGAACGGTTAGTCGAATGAGTGACCAATCTCAATCAGATCCACCACCGATTCCCGGCCACGTGCTGGATCTAGTCGAGCAATCACAGAGCGATGTAAGGCCGCGCTCGATCAGCTGATCATAGAGGTCGAGGCTGCAAAGAATGTTCCACTGTCAAACAGTGTCATGCTCCCACGTGAAGAGTTCATTGAGCGGATGCGGTCGATCCGATCCTCGGTAGACAGGCTGCTCGGCGAGGCGGTAGCCGGACTGCCGGAGGAGCTGCGTGCGGCACGATGGATGGTGCGTGAGCGCGAGGCATACATCGCCAGGACGAACGAGGCCGCACGGGAGATGGTGGCGAAAGCCAAGCAGCGCAGCGGCGAGCTGGTATCGGAGAGCTACATCGTTCCGAAGCAGTTGAGGAAGCCAACACTCTGGTTCGCAACGCCGAGAAGAAGGCAGAGCGGATCCGGCTCGAAGCGGAGGATGCCGCCGAGCGGTCGCTATCGGAAGCGGAAACCGTGCTCGGTGAGCTGCTGCGGTTTGTCCACGAATCGCGTGCCGCGCTCCACGAACCGCTGCCTCCGGCGGAGGACGTCCCGATCTCCGAGTAATGAGCAATCCGTTCGAGTTCCACATAGGGGAGCTGCGCTCAGGGCGCTCCGAGAAGCGCACGGTGAGCGCCGAGGTACCGGTCGAATGGCGTCTCGAACTGTCGCGGGTCCTTCCGGAGCCCCCGTCTGTACTTCGATCTCGAGCTTGGCCCCGATCGCCGGGGGCATATCGGTCATGGGTGTCGTCGAAGCAACCGTTGTGCATCAGTGCCGCCGCTGTCTCACCGATTGGACCGAGGATGTGGTGCACAATGTCACCCAGGTGATCACGATCAAAGGCGACGATGAGGACGAGTACCGTCTTCATGGTGACCTGTTTGACTTCGAAGACCTTGTCCGCGACGAGCTGATGCTGTCGCTCCCGATTGCCCCGAGGTGCGGTCCTGATTGCGTGGGACTTGTTGTCGAGGAAAGAAACGACTTGAATACACGACTTCTCCGAACAAGAGGCGGCATCGAATTCGCCCTTTTCGGTTCTCAGAGATCTGTTGGATAACGGGGAATGACCCCCCGGAGAACGAGGCTTCCATGGCGGTCCCAAAGAAGAAGATGTCGCGCTCCCGAACCCGGCGTCGCAAGGCGGGCTGGAAAGTCAGCGCGCCGGCAACCGTTTCCTGTCAACGTTGTGGCGATCAGCACTTCCCACATCGAGTGTGCCCGACCTGTGGCACCTACAACGGACGCGAAGTCGTCGAAACTGACTAACCAGACGAGGCAGTGATACCGTGGCCACCATCGCTATCGATGCAATGGGCGGTGACAACGCCCCCGCGGAGATCATCCACGGTGGAATCGACGCCTCCAATCGAGGACATGAGATAGTCCTGGTTGGTGACCGGGCTCGTCTCGAGCCGATTCTCGCCGCGGCCGGTGTCGATCTCCCATCGTCCATGCCGGTGAGATGCATCGACATGTCCGACGATGCCGCCGTCGCCATCAGGGAGAAGAGGGATGCCTCCATCTCGGTTGCAGCGCGCCTGGTCAAGTCGGGCGACGTCGACGGTCTAGTGTCGGCAGGGTCGACGGGGCAGTGCTGGCAGCGGCGACCTTCATGATCGGGCGGCTCCCGGGAGTGTCCCGTCCCGCCATCGCCACCTATCTTCCTTCGGGCTCGGTCGTCATCGATATGGGGGCCAATCTCTCGGTGCGCCCTACCGATCTCGTCCAGTTCGCAGTGATGGGAACGGCGCTGGCCCGGGCCCACTACAGCATCGCCGAGCCAACCGTCGGTCTACTCAACATCGGGTCGGAGGCAGGCAAGGGACGGGTGTTGGAGAAGGAGGCCTATGTGCTGCTCGAGGAGCACCCGGACGTCAACTTCATCGGCAACGTCGAGGGCACCGACCTGGCCGTCGCAACGTCGAACGTCATCGTCTGTGACGGATACACAGGCAACATCCTGTTGAAGACCGCCGAGGGCATTGCCAAGATGGTGTTTGGGTCTCGTCCTCGAGGCGGTATCGGCGCCAGAATATGCGGAAGCCGTTCGGAACAGTTGGCGCCGGCGGTTTCGGATTGCGTGACAGGCTGAATCCGGAACGTCACGGTGGAGCGACACCTGCTCGGCGTCAACGGCGTCGTTGTGATAACGCACGGGTCATCGACACGGGTTTCGATAACACATGCCATTGACACGGCCGTGGAGGCGGTGAACGGGCGGGTGCCGGAGATGATCGCCGCCGATCTGGCGGCGGGCAAAGAGTCGAAGTGACCGATCGAGCCGCGTCTCGAGGACTGCACTCGGTCACAATTTTGCGTCCGGTGACCTCGATTGATCTGGCGCTGACCCATCGCTCGTACGCCGCCGAGCACGACCTCGACATCTCGTACGAGCGTCTCGAGTTCCTCGGTGACGCCGTTCTGCAGCTTGCGGTGACCCGGTACCTCTACGACGAATACCCT
The DNA here is from genome assembly GCA_963777645.1 of uncultured bacterium. Lineage (GTDB taxonomy): Bacteria > Actinomycetota > Acidimicrobiia > Spongiisociales > UBA5794 > JAAETI01. The sequence goes on from CAVZRA010000003.1 coordinate 567,302, forward strand.
GCGCTCGCAGAGGGCGAGATGGCCAAGGTGAGGGCCGCCGTAGTCAACCAGACATCCCTGGCCCGAGTTGCCGGACGTCTCGGCATCGGGGACCACATGAATCTCGGAGAGGGCGAGTTGCGCTCCGGGGGCAGGGACAAGGACTCGATCCTCTCCGATGTCGTCGAGTCGCTGCTCGGTGCCATCTACCTCGACGGTGGCTATGAGCCGGCGGCCCGACTGGTGCTCGACCTCCTCGTGCCCGACATCACCGAGCGGGCAGCATCGCCGGGGGAGCGTGATTACAAGACGAGGCTTCAGGAGACGCTGGCTCAGCGTGGCCTGCACCCCCACTACGAGCTCAGCGAGACCGGGCCCGATCACGCCAAGGTATTTACCGCAACACTATGGGTGGGCGGTGAGGTGGTCGCTACCGGAGAGGGCACCTCCAAGAAGAAAGCCGAGCAGGCGGCGGCTGAGATGGCGGCCGTGCGATACAACGGATCCTGAGCCGTGCCTGAGCTCCCCGAGGTCGAGACGACGCGGCGCAGCCTGGTTCCGGTGCTGGAGGGGGCTCGCATTGTCGCGGTGATGGTGGCGAGACCCAGGATGCTGCGCAGACAGGCAAATCCAGACGACTTTGCCCGCAGGCTCGAGAGGCAACGCATCGTCACCGTGGGTCGCCACGGCAAGTTCATGTTGACTGAGCTCAGCAACGAGATGATCTGGGTGACTCATCTGGGGATGTCGGGCCGGATCAGCCTCGTCGCACACGACGCGTCCGCACGTGAAGCATTCGAACGTTGTCGTCGTACTGGACAACGGCACAGACTTTCGGTTCGTGGATCCCCGCACCTTTGGCTTCGTCGCGGTGTTCACGCCACAAGAGCTCGATGAGTCCTCTATTGGACGGCTGGGCCGTGACGCGCTCACCGACCTGCCCCGCGTCGCAGAGCTGACCAGCCTGCTCGAGGGGAGGCAGGCTCCGATCAAAGCTCTGCTACTCGATCAGAACCTGCTTGCCGGGCTTGGCAACATCTATGCCGATGAGACGTCTCCACCGTGCGGCGGTCTCCCCGCTGCGCCCCGGTGGCACGTTGGGCGCCGCGGAGATTGCGGCGTTGCGCAAGGCAATCGGGCAGACGCTCGGCACGCGCTGAAGTGGGGAGGCACCTCGCTGGATGATCTGGCCTATCTTCTGCCGGACGGGCGGACCGGCGACTACCTGGGACGACTCCGTGTATACGGGAAGGAGGGCCAGAGATGTTGCAGGTGTGGGGGAGAGATAGTCAGGACGATCGTCCGCAATCGCAGTTCGTACTGGTGCCCGGCCTGCCAGGTGTGACCACCTTCGGTTAATCACATAGATGTGATTCGCTTGGTAGACTCACGGCACCGTGTTTCTCAAGACTCTATCTCTCGCCGGATTCAAGTCCTTTGCCGATCGGACCCGCCTCGATTTCGAGGAGGGTGTCAACGTCGTCGTCGGGCCGAACGGCTCGGGAAAGTCGAATCTCCTCGACGCATTGGCGTGGGTGATGGGCACCCAGGCAACCCGGGCACTGCGCACCGAGAAGATGGAGGACGTCATCTTCGCCGGTACCGCAACCCGTCCTTCACTTGGTCGAGCCGAGGTAACGGTCACTTTCGACAACTCCGATGGCTTCCTTCCGATCTCGCTGAGCGAGGTGAAGATGACGCGGCAGGCTTTTCCGCGACGGGAGCTCTGAGTATGAGCTGAACGGCGCACCGTGCCGGTTGCTCGACCTTCACGAATTGCTCTCCGACAGCGGCGTCGGTCGCAGCCAGCACGTGCTGGTCGGTCAAGGTCAGATTGGCTCGATCCTCAATGCCCGTCCGGTAGAGCATCGCGCCGTCATCGAGGAAGCCGCAGGGGTCACCAAGCACAAGAACCGCAGAGACCGGTCGGTGCGACGGCTCGAGCAGACCGAGGTCGACGTCAACCGACTCAACGATATCCTCGATCAGCAGCGCTCGCGGTTGCGGCCACTGAGACGGCAAGCGAACGCGGCACAGCGCTACGGATCGGTCAAGGCCGAGATAAAGGCACTTCATCTGTGGATCGGTGGTGAGAAGCTGAGGGCGCTGCGCGATCGCAAAGCCAGAGCGACCGCCGAGCAGGAGCAACTCACGGCCCGGCTCGGCGCCGACCGCACCGAGTTGGCCGCGCTCAACCGAACAGCTGGGCGCCCTCCAGGGTGAGGCGACCGGGGTGAGCCGGGCGCTGGAACGGGACACGGCGGCGGCAGCCCGTCTCGAGACGGTTACTGAGCGCTTCCACAGGATCGGGATGGTGGCCAAAGAGCGTCGCATAGCGTTGGAGAGCCGCCAGCGGGGTGCCGGTGAGCGAAGAGCCGATCTCGAGCTCGAACTCACCCAGCTCGAAGAAGAGATAGCAGCCACCAGATTGGCACGAGACGCCGCAGAAAGCCTGGCCGAGCAGCGAGATAGTGTGCTCAGACAGCTCGAGGACGAGGAGCGCTCCCTGGCCGAGCAGATCCAACTTCCCGCCGAGGGTGTCGTGGCGAACCTACGTGGCGATCTTCGCTCGCTGGAGCAAGCGGCAGATAGAGACGGCAAGGAGTCGGAGGCGCTTGGCAGGCGGCGCGAGGTCATCGTCGCTCGCATGGCGGAGGAAGAAGCGGACGCCGAAACGCTGATTAGGAAGATCCATGAGACCGATGCTGCGGTCACAGGTGCCCAACCCGCCTACGAATCCGCAGCGGCTACCGCGGCAGCGGCGAAGGAGCAGCTCGAAGCTCTCGAGGAGTTCAGGCGGGAGCTTCAGATTGCAGTGGCGAGCGCCCACGCCCACGTGAGCGCACTCGAAGCAGCACTCGAGGGCCTCGTCGATCCGATCGCCATGGAGCGAGCGAGCATGGCCGACGGTGTTGTAGGTGCGGTCGTCTCGAGGCTCGACGTACCCGCCGAGATGGCGATTGCTGTGGACGGTGCTCTGGGCGAGTGGCGTGATGCCCTGCTGATCACGCGACCGGAGCGCGTTGCAGACGGCTATCTCAGGACTGAAAGCGGACGGACTTGGCGGCGTCGGGTTCATCGTTGCCGGCACCGGCTCTGCCACCGCGGCGCGCACAGTCGCATCCGAATGGGGTGTCGAAGCACTTGTTGACCGGCTCGGACCTGATGCTGACGTAGATCTGGCGGCGGCGTCTGCTCGGCGACGTCGTCGTCGCCGAGGGCTGGTCCGCAGCTTGGGGCATCGTTACCCGTCACCCGGAAGATGCGGGCGGTGACGCCTGAGGGAGACGTCATCACCGCTACCGGGATGAGGCTTGCGCAGCCCGACGGAGCGGGACCCGCCGCACTGGAGGCGGCCGGAGTGATTCTTGAGCAGGCCGAGATCGATCTGGCAAGGGCAGAGACTCGCGATGTTGCCAGACAGCGGGAATTCGCTGATCTGAGGCAGAGCGAGCGAAGCGCGCTCGAAGCTCTCGAGGACCTCGAAGCGCGGCTGGCGGGCCACACCGAGGCGCTCGGGCTCAATGAAAGGGCTCGTGCAGTCAGCCGTGAGGAACTGGAGCGTATCGATGCCAGGGCAGCGGCGCTTGCCGCAGCCGAGGCGGCTCGCGTCGAGCGTCTCATCGAGTTGCGCAGTCGTATCGAGGAGTTCGAAGGCGAGGAGCGCTCCCGTCAGGAGGCATGGGAGGCACTCAACCGGCGGCGCGACGAAGTGGCCAGGAGGCGTGCCGAAGCGAGAAAACAGCTAGAGGAGGTAGCTCGAGAACAGGCAAGTGCCGCCGAGCGGCTTCGTTTGCTGGAGGGGCGCCAGGAGGTAGCTCGATCCGAGTTGTCCGCTTTCAACGACAGTCCTGTCGATCCGGCGGTGATTTCCCGGCTCGTGCAGATCGAGGACGGTGCAAGAAGGGCCCAGGAGGTCGTGCGCAGCCACATCGCAACCCTGCGTGAGAGGCAGCTGCAGTTGCGCAGCGAGATGGGGGAGGCCGATGAGCGGTTGGCCGTTGCCTATGACCGGCAGTCCGAGCTGGAGGCGAGCGTGTCGCTCGCCAAGGAGAGGATGTCGACACTCTCGATCGAGCTCGCCGAGATCGCGGTGCGCGACGAGGCAGTTGCCGAAGGTCTGCGGAGAGACGCTGACGTTACTGAAGAGGTGGCGCTTGCCGCTCCCCGAGCCCGAGATGGAAGAGAACAGCACACCGGATGAGCGGCTGCAATCGTTCGAGGCCCAGTTGCGGCGCATGGGGCCGATCAACCCGCTCGCCGCTCAGGAGTATGAGGAGTTGGCTGCCAATGTCGAATTGCTCGAAAACCAACTGGCAGATCTCGAGGAATCCCGTTCCGAGCTGCGGAAGGTCATCAAGGCCCTCGACGCCGAGATGGCGACACTGTTCCACAAGGCGTTCGAGGAGATCGCTGGGCTCTATCAGGAGAACTTCGCCCTTGTCTTTCCGGGAGGGAAGGGTCGATTGATCCTGACCGACGCCGACGAGTTGCTCGAGACCGGGGTCGACATCGAAGCGCAGCCGCTTGGCAAGAAGGTAGGCAAGCTGAGCCTGCTTTCGGGCGGGGAGAAGTCACTGGCGGCGTTGGCGTTCTTCTTTGCGGTCTTCCGGGCACGGCCGTCGCCCTTCTATGTCCTCGATGAGGTGGAGGCCGCTCTCGACGACGCCAATCTGCGTCGTTTCTTACGGCTCGTTGAACCGCTGCGTGACCACGCCCAGGTGATCATCATCACACACCAACAGCAGACCATGGAGGCCGGTGACATCCTCTACGGCGTAACCATGGAGCCCGGCGAATCCTCCAAGGTATTGGCCAAGCGTCTGCATCAACCCCAGACGTAGGGGGTTCGCTCGATTAACCTGCGGGCGAGTTCGATTTGCCCTGGAGGGCCTTTTCAATGGAGTGGTATTACATAGTCGTTGCGCTCGTCCTGATCGGGCTGGTCGCGTTTGTCGTTGTCCGCTCCCGCGGCGGGGCAGAGGCGCCGGCGGAGGTCAAGCCACAGCCCGGTTCGGCGGCACCAGTGCCAACTCGTGGATTGCGGGACCGCCTGGCCAAGACCGAAAGGCGCTTGCCGAGAGGCTCTCAGGGGTCTTCAGTCGGTCCGGTTTCGACGCCGATTTCTGGACTGACGTCGAGGATTCGCTTGTGGCAGCGGATGTGGGCGTCGCCGCCGCGGAGAGGGCTATTGCGGCAGTCCGCAAATCGGACCCGGAGGATCCGGCTGCAGTGAGGGGATTACTGGCCGGCGAGCTGGTTGCCCAGTTGGCAAGCGCCGACCGGCACCTCGAGGTGACGGCAGACCCGGCCGTGATCCTCGTTGTCGGAGTCAACGGCAGCGGGAAGACAACGACCATTGCCAAGCTCGCGCAGCAATTGAACACCCCGGATCGGTCCGTGCTACTCGGCGCCGCCGACACTTTCCGTGCGGCCGCCACCGACCAGCTGAAGACATGGGCAGATCGGATCGGCGTCGACATCGTCACCGGTGACAGTGGCGCCGACCCGGCGTCTGTGGCCTACGACTCCTACCACGCCGCCAAAGCCCGGGGCGCGGGTGTGGTGCTAGTCGACACGGCAGGCCGTCTGCACTCAAAATCGAACCTGATGGACGAGTTGGCCAAGGTGGCCAGGGTGCTGCGTCGGGAGGCAGGCGAGATCGGCGAGGTGCTTCTGGTCCTCGACGGCACCACGGGTCAGAACGCCATCGGCCAGGCGAAAGCCTTCACCGATGTGGTCGGAGTGACCGGGATCATCCTCACCAAGCTGGACGGTACGGCCCGGGGTGGTGTTGCTATCGCCATCGAGCAGGCTTTGGGGATCCCGGTGAAGTACATCGGAGTGGGTGAGGGGGTCGAAGACCTGATACCGTTTGATCCGGAGGCTTTTGTCGATGCCCTCCTCGGAGCATGATCGATAACAACGAGCTCTACGAGCGGGCCAGGGAGGCGGCCGGGGCCGCCTATGCGCCGTACTCCGGGTTCCATGTCGGTGCGGCCGTCGTAGCCGACGACGGCCGCATCTTCACCGGATGCAACGTCGAGAACGCGGCTTACGGATCAGCTATCTGCGCCGAGGGCAATGCGATCAGCTCTGCGGTGGCGGCAGGAGTGAGGAAGATCGACATTGTCGTCGTTGCTTGTCTCGACGCGCGGTGAGTGCTACCCGTGTGGCAATTGTCGGCAATTGATGCGCGAGTTCTCGGTTGAGACGGTCGTGGTGCAGGGCGATGACGGGGCGTTCCGCACCCACGATTTCTCCGACATCTTGCCGCATTCGTTTGGCCCTGACACGCTCGAAAATGGGCAGAAAAAGGGCTAAGTAGCCGGGCTGCTGGTACCGATACCCTTCAAATGGGAAATCGTCGCGACTTCGTTGAGGGCTGGCTCAGCCCGTGGTCCCGCAACTTCATGCTGATTCTCGGCTACGGCTTGGTCGTGGCAAGTGTGGTCGTCATGGGCTCGGGCGTCCGCTCCGACGACGCTGCAGCGTGATCGTTGCAGGCGTTGTCGCCGGCTTCGTGGGATGGCTGATCTCGACGCTCGTGCCCGGACCCGATACCTGCTCCCCGCAAGTCGACACGCCGCCGTGCTGCGATGCTGGCACGGGTCGGTGGGCACCAGCTGCCCCACTGACGTTCCAACAGAGTCAGGGGGCTATCGAGCCTCGAGTGCTTCGATCAGGGCGGGCAGCACCTTGTGCACGTCGCCAACAACACCGAGGTCGGCTACCGCAAAGATGGGCGCTTCGGGGTCCTTGTTGATGGCGATGATCGTGCCTGAGTCCTTCATGCCGACCACGTGCTGCATGGCCCCACTGATGCCACATGCGATGTAGACCGAAGGCTTGACCGTCTTGCCGGTTTGCCCGACCTGGAGCGCATAGGGGACCCAACCAGCGTCGACGACGGCGCGAGTGGCTCCAACCGCTCCACCCAGCAGTGAGGCAAGCTTGACGACCGGCTGCCACTTCTCGTCGGGACCGCCCATACCGCGGCCACCGCTGACGACGATGGGTGCGGCTTCCAGATCCGGTCCCTCACTCTGTTCGACGTGCTGCTCGAGCACGACAGCCGAGCCGGCATGACCGACGTCTGGTGTGGCCACGGTCACGATCTCGGGGGCGCCCCCGTCGCCGGGCTCAGCCGGGAAGGCCTTGGGTCGGGTGACGACGAGCACCGGGCCGGCGGTGGCAACGGTGACGACTCTGGTGGTGCCTCCGAGGATCTCGTTGGTGACGGCCACCTGGCCGCCGCCGGGGTCTACGTCGGTGGCGTTGGAAAGCACCGGACAACCGAGGCGTGCACTCAATCGGCCTGCAACATCACGATCGGTCTTGCCCATCCCGAAGAGCACGATGTCGTCGCTCTCGACCAGGTCGGCCATGGCGGCCGCCGCAGCCGCGGCCGACAGTCTGTCGCCAGGATCCATCGATGGACCCGGGATACTCCGTGAGCCCCGAGCGCCCCATAGGCCTGGTCCGTGCCTGGCACCACATAGAAAGCCTCGACATCCACCCCAGCCGCGGGCCTTTGTCGGCAAGTTCGAGCGAGGAGGCGCTTGCTTCACCTGACTGTTCTTCGCAGAAGACCCAAGTCGTCATCACACCACCTTCAATTCTTCGAGCTTCTCGATGATCTTCAGATACGCCTCGCCCTCGTCCTCGACGATCTCGCCGGCTTGCCGGGCAGGGATCGGCTCGACAGTCTGGATGGCCTGCTGGATATTGGGCACGATGCCGAGATCGACGCATGTCTTGGTGTCAACCGGCTTCTTCTTGGCCTGCATGATCCCTTTGAAGTTCGGGTAGCGTGGCTCGACAACACCGGCGGTAACGGTCAACAGCGCAGGTAGCGTTGCTTCGACGACGTCGTAGCCGGCTTCGGTCTGTCGTTGGATCCTGATCTTGTCTCCTTCTCGCTCGACCTTGCGGGCGAAGCTGAGCGAAGGGACCCCGATCAGTTCGGCGATCTGCTGCGGCATCACGCCCGAATAGCCGTCCGTCGACTCCGTTCCGGCGATGACGAGGTCAAATGCTTCTCCGTCGCTCTGCAGGGCGGCGGCAATGCACCCGGGCGGTGGTCAACGGCATCGGCGCCTTGTAGGGCGTCATCGTCGATGACGATGGCCCGATCGGCGCCCATGGCCAGCGCCTGGCGGATTCCTGCCAGCGTGCCAGATGGTGTCATCGACACCAGGGTGAGAGATGCCTCGTCACCGGTTCTTCGACGAGCTGCAGGCCCACTTCGACACCGTATCGGTCGGTGTCGTCGAGCACCTGGTCATCGGGGCGGAAACAAAGTGGGTGTCCGGGTCCAGCTCATAGGGTGTTGCTGGATCCGGTATCTGCTTGACGCAGACCGCGATCTTCATGGCTGTTTCTCCTCACAAAGCCTGTGGCGATCTTAATTTGAGTTTTCACTCAAAGATTCGCCTTGGTACCACGCATGGATCATCCTGGTGGTTCGACGAGGTGGGGGAGCAGCCGATCGATCAGGTAAGTGAACTTGGTTTTCGCCAGCGCTGCCGCTTCCTGGACCTCCTCGTGGGTCACCGGCTCATCGGAGGTTCCTGCTGCCAGATTGGTCACCAGCGAGATAGCTCCCACCCTTTTCCCATATGCGGTCAACGCGATTGCTTCCGGCACCGTTGACATGCCGACCAGGTCTCCACCGATGCGACGCACCATCTCTATCTCAGCGGGTGACTCGTAGCTGGGACCCGTGAACCAGGTGTAGACGCCCTCTTTGTACGGAACATCGACCTCCTCGAACACTCCACGCATGATATGGCGCAGCCTGCCGCTATAGGCGTCGCTGACATCCGGGAACCGGGGGCCGAGTCGGATATCATTGCTTCCGATGAGCGGGTTCTGCCCCGTTATGTTGATGTGATCGGCGATGGCGACGAGGTCTCCAACGGAGAGACCCCTGCTCACCCCGCCGCTTGCGTTGGTGAGCAGGAAGGTGTGGCAGCCGGCGAGCGCCGCGGCACGCACTCCGAAGACCAGGTCGAACATCTCCCAGCCCTCGTAGAAGTGCACGCGTCCCGAGAAGACGAGCGCTGCCTTGTCTCCGACCGGAATGGAATAGAGAGTCCCGGCATGGCCAGCCACTTTCGGTGTGGGGAAGTGTGGGATGTCGGAATAGGGGATGGCGATGGCATCGGTGCGGGACGCCGCATAGTCGCCCAGCCCCGACCCCAGTACCAGTGCTGCATCGTGGCGAGGCCTGCCGGACTTCAACGCGATCGCCGCGGCAGCTTCCTCGATTTGTTCGTAGCCCACTTCAGCCTTTCTGGGTAGGTCTCACGCACCTTCAGAATACTCTGCAAAGATCGGCGCACTCGGAGTGTGGTCAGTCGATATGACCAATGAATAGCTGCAATTCCGCAGGCTGATCACCGATCTGATATGCCCGCTGCAGGAGCGGGAGGGCACCGTCCAGCTTCTCAGGATCCCGGTACCGGATACGGGCGAGGACGTCTCCGGAGCCGACTTGGTCGCCGACCTTGGCGAGCAGGGTGATCCCGACGCCGTGATCGACATCGTCTTCCTTGCGTTCCCGGCCTGCACCCAAACGCACCCCGGCAACCCCAATGTCGCGGGCATTGCACGTAGTGACAAAGCCTGCTTCGGTTGCGGTGAGCTCGTACACCTCGGGAGCGACGGGAAGCAGTCCCGGGTTCTCGGTGACGGCGGGGTTGCCGTCCTGGGCGACGATGATCTCCTGGAACTTCTCCATCGCTGCGCCCGACGCAACCACCTGCTCCAGCCTGGCGACGGCCTCGTCACGGTCGGACGCCGCTCCGCCGAGCAGGAGCATGTCGGCGCCGAGGCTGTAGGTGAGCGCCACGACATCCTCGGGGCCGCCACCGGCGAGAACAGCGAGGGATTCGCTGATCTCGTTGGCGTTGCCCACTTCCCGGCCAAGCGGTTGATCCATGGCCGTCAGGGTGGCGACGACTTTGGTGCCGTGGGCGGCTCCTATCGAAACCATCGTCTCGGCGAGGTTCCGTGCCGACTGCTCGTCCTTCATGAAGGCGCCGGCACCGGTCTTGACGTCGAGAACGAGGCCGTCGATTCCCTCGGCCAGCTTCTTGGACATGATCGACGACGCGATCAAAGGAAGCGATGGCACCGTTCCCGTGCTGTCCCGCAGTGAGTAGATACGTCGATCCGCCGGGGCCATCGACTCTGATTGGCCGGCCAGGACGAGACCGTGTTGCTCGACGATCCTGACAAATTCCTTGCGATCCAAGCGCGTCCGGAATCCCGGTATCGACTCCAGCTTGTCGAGGGTGCCTCCCGTGTGGCCGAGGCCGCGCCCCGACATCATCGGAACCGCCACCCCACATGCGGCCACCATGGGAGCCAGCGGGATACTGATCTTGTCGCCGACACCGCCGGTGGAGTGCTTGTCGACCTTTGCCGCAGCCACATGGCTGAAATCGAGCACCTCACCCGATCGGAGCATCGCCTCGGTCCACTGAGCGAGTTCCTCGGCGGTCAGCCCTCGAATGTAGATGGCCATCAGCAGCGCGGACATCTGATAGTCCGGGATACGATCCGCCGTGTACTCGGAGATCACCCATTGGAGCTCGTCCGGCTCGAGCGTCTTGCCGTCGCGCTTTCGCTCGAGAATGTCGATGATCGAGTGATGCTTCATTTCGCGATTATCGCGGACGACGGGTCGAGTTGCGTATCACTGATCGTGCATGTGCGATATCGGCTACCGCTTCACTCTCCCGTTGACAACGGTGACACCCTCGGCTCGGAGCCGCTCGGCCTGTTCCCGTTCGCTTCCCGGGGCCAGGCGCCCTGCCGCGTTGACGACCCGCCACCAAGGCAACCCCGGCACCGTTCGCAGGAGATTGCCGACCGCCCGCGCCGCTCCAGGGTATCCGGCTTCCGTTGCGACCTCCCCGTATGCAATCACGTCTCCCGGCTGAAGCGCCTCGAGTACCTTGATCACGGATTCGGTGAATTCGTCCTGCTGGCCGGGCATCGAGCCTCCGCTTCGTTCACGAGGTGACGACGAGCTTACCGAGGGCGTGGCCATCGCTGAGGTAGCGAAGCCCGTCGGGGACCTGATCGAGGGTGTAGGCGCGCTCGATCACAGGGTCGATCTGCCCGGACGACAGCAACTCCGCAAGACTCTCGAGATCACCGCGCCTGAGCCGTGCGGTGAACCACGTGAATTGTCTGTTTCCAAATCGGGACGCGGTCTTTCGCCACATGAACAAGCGCATTGGCCCCACCAACCGGTGCTTGGGTCCTGTTATCGATACCTGTGTGCCGCCCGGCTCGAGGACGGGGGCCGTCTCAGACCAGGGGCGATTCCCGGCGTTGTCGAACAGGAGATCGTATCCGCGGAGCCGTTCGGTGTAATCGGAGCTGCGGTAGTCGATCACGCGATCGGCACCCAGGGAGGTGACCATCTCGACCTTGTCGGTGCTGCATACTGCCGCTACCTCTGCACCGAGTGCTTTGGCAATCTGCACAGCAAATGTCCCCACCCCGCCGGAGGCTCCGTTGACCACCACCCGCTGTCCTGCGCGGAGACCGCCCACATCGCGCAGGCCCTGGAGTGCCGTGGTACCCGCAAGCGGTGTTGCCGCGGCGTCTTCGAGGGAGACACCATCTGGAGCCAGTGCTATCGAGGTTTCTCTCGCGGTGGAGAACGAGGCGAACGCTCCGCTGCCTATCGCCCCAAACACGATATCGCCGGGTTTGAAGTCTGTGATATTCGAGCCGACCCGGACAACGGTCCCGGCTAGGTCTGACCCGGGGATCATGTTCTTTGGTCGGGTGAGCCCTGCTGAGAGACGGGCCAGTAGCGGGTATCCGGTGGTCATGTGGACGTCGTACATATTCAGTGAGGATGCCGCAACATGGATGAGGACCTGGTCGGGTGACGGTTCCGGCACCGGTACCCGGCGGACCGTCAAGACATCGGCATTCCCGTAGCGGTCCTGGGTCACCGCGGTCATCAAACCGGGTGTGTCGGTGTCGGCGGAGCGTGCGGGAAGTTGCTCGGCGTTCTCGGTCATTGTCGATCCTCTCTTCGTGCTTACAATGTAAGGTAACTATACGGCGTAAGCCTGTCAAGACTTACGGTGTACGGTATGGTGCATTGACCATGAGTGCAGAGACCGGGACACACGACGAGCCACGGGTGCCATTGACAAGAGGGCGGGTCTTCGCCGCGGCGATCGAGCTCGCCGACCAGTCTGGCATAGATGGCGTCACGATGCGGAATGTGGCAGGTGCGCTCGGCGTGGAGGCGATGTCTTTGTATCACCATGTCGCCAATAAGGAAGCCTTACTCAACGGTGTCGTCGACACCATCGTCCAGGAGATCGAGGCCGAACTCGGAGGGTTCGAAGTCAGCGCCGAGCCGTCCAACTGGCGGGGCGTTCTCCGGACCGCATCCTGACCGCACGCCGGGTGATGCTCCGCCATCCGTGGGCGCCGGCGCTCATCGAGACGAGGACCTCACTACGGCAACGACGCTCCGCTACATGGACACGCTTCTCGGCATCCTGTTGCAGGGTGGCTTCTCGTATGACCTCGGGCATCACACCATGCATGCCCTCGGCTCGTGGGCTCTCGGGTTCAACCAGGAGTTGTTTCGGCCCGAGCCCGGGGGGATGACGATGGGGCAGGGGATGATGCTCGAGAGATTGGCGCCACAATTGCCGAACATCGTTGCGATGCTCACACAGGTGGCCCACGACGACCCCGAGACAACGCTGGGCTGGTGTGACGACCAGACTGAATTCGAGTTCGGGCTCGATGTTCTGCTCGACGGGTTGGAGCGCCGCCTCGAGGGCTGAGTCAGCGGTGCTGTGGGACTAGCGGGGAGGCAGGCCGGTGACACGTTTGATCAGGCTCGAGTCGCCGGAAGCTTCTCAAGGGTCAGCACCTGCGGGTGGAGGCCCTCCTTCGGTCATCCGCATGACGGAACTCACAGCCGAGCCTGCGGAACGCCGGGGTGGCCAGCAGGCAAAATCATCGTCTGAGTAGAAGGCGAAGAATCGTGGCGGATCGGTCCACTCGTCCTCGAGAGTGCCCTCGTGGTTGATGCCGCCGTAGACCGTGATCGACGCTATGCCACCGACGCGCAGGGACCGGTGGATGACTGCAAGGGCGTGCACGAAAGAGTCGCTTCGGCACATGTAGCAGCGAATTCATCGCGAAGACGCCGTCGAACTCGCCGATGAAGAAATCGGGGTCGGTGAAATCGCCGACGTGTGCATCGATACCGCGTTCCCTGGCCAACTCGACGTTGGCAGGGGAGAGGTCCATTGCGGTCACCTGGAATCCCTTGCGGCTACATACACGGCGCCCTGGCCCGCGCCTGCGCCCAGTCTCGAGCACGGGGCGCCGGGGTGGAGCCTGTCCAGGAAGTCGTCGACTATCTCGGCCCGCCAACTCGTCGAACACGTTGTTGTTGCGGCGGGCGTGCATCGAAATCGTATGCCGCACGTAGGGTTTCGGAATGCTCGCTCGGGCTCATTACAGCGGTGGCCGCTCGAATGTGCCGAAGAGACGATCACCCATGTCACCGAGGCCGGGGACGATGTAGAACGTGTCGTTCAAGCCCTCGTCGAGGGTCGCGGTGACGATTCTCACGTCCGGGTGATCCCGGTACATGCGCTCAACGCCCTCGGGAGCAACCACGACGCAGAAGGCCGTTATGTCGGTGGCACCCTTCTCTTTGGCCTTGTCGACGGCCCAGGACAGTGAGCCGCCGGTGGCCAGCATCGGCTCGAGGATCAGGACCGATGCCTTGTCCACCCGGGGGAGGTTCACGTAGTACTCGACGGGCTCTGCGGTTTCCTCGTCACGCTGCAGCCCGGCGAAACCGACCTTGACGTTTGGCATCAGGTCGACGACGGCGTCGAGCATTCCCAGCCCTGCCCGCAGCACCGCAACGGCGACGACATCGGCCAGGGTGTGACCTGTTGTCTCTCCCATCGGGGTGGTCACCGAGGCCTTCGATCGTGGGGACTTCCTTGGTCGCCTCCATGACGAGCGTGTTGGTGAGACGACGGGCGGCCGGCACGGAATGCGTCGTTGCCGGTGGATGAATCCCTGAGAGTGGTGAGGTAATGCCGGGCGAGTGGGTGGTCGACGACGGTCAGATTCATGTCAGCATTCCTCCAGCGCAAGGATCGGTTCTCCGCAGGGTAGTTGGCTGAGCAGCCGGTCAGCTTCTGGGTGGATTGCAAGTCGGGCGTCGGTGGAGCTGAGGAGTGTTGCGCCGCTGCCATACTCATGGCTGTGGACGACGGGTATGACATCGAAGCGCTGCTGGCGTGGCGGGCGGCACGTGACGAGGAATTCCGTACCTCCTACGCCTCGCCGATCCCCGAAGAGCACATGGAGTCGTTTCGGCCACCTTCGGTACTTCGAACCCGATGCCGCGCTGGCCGTGTCCGGACAGTTCACTCCGGCGGAGGGCAAGTACGACATAACCTCGTCGACCGGGAGCGTCAGCGGCTACGACCTGGCGGGCCGGGTGACGCTGACCGTCAACGGCGAGACGAGGACTCTGGTTGTGCTCGAGGATCGATGGCGAGACGTTCATTCCTTTCCGGGACGCCACCTGCGGGACCGATTGCTACGGCGGAGGCCGGTATGCACCGGTCGAGTTGACGGCACCCAATCGGGCCAGCGTCGATTTCAACCGCGCGATCAACCCGTACTGCGCCTACGACGAGGACTTCTCGTGCCCACTGCCGCCTGCCGATAACTGGTTCACCGTGCCGATCCGTGCCGGCGAGATGGACTACCACCCCGACTGCTGAACTTGTCCAACTGAATGATGGCGTGGGGGACTCAACGCCCGTGCACTTCCGGTGGTGGATACGTGCAGACACCGACACATGCTCAAGGACAGCACCAAGTGGAGCCACCGGGCCATCGCTAACGGTGACTGCGAATTCACCAGCCTCGTCGGCCACACATACGCCACCAGCGGGCGATCGCCATGGCAACGCACCCGGGTGCACGCCCGGATAACCGCATTGGGGCACCAGCCGACTACCGACCTCCCACAAAGACGAGGGCAAGGTCTATCCTCCGCCGAGCATGTTTGACACGATCAGTGAACGATTCGGCGACGTCTTCTCCCGATTGCGCGGCAAAGGGCGTCTTTCCGAGGCCGATGTCGACGCTGCGCTGCGCGAAGTGCGGCTGGCGCTTGCTCGAGGCTGACGTCAATATCGGCGTGGTCAAGTCGTTCCTCGCCCGGGTAAAGGAGCGGGCGCTCGGAGCCGACGTCGCCAAGAGCCTCACCCCCGGCCAGCAGGTCATCAAGATCGTCCACGAGGAGCTGATCAACACCCTCGGTGAGGAGGCTCCGCTGAAACGACCCTCGGCGCCACCGCTCGTCATTCTGATGGCCGGTCTGCAGGGCTCTGGCAAGACGACATCGGCCGCCAAGCTGGCGAAGCTGCTCAAGAGCAAAGGGGAAGCGGCCGCTGCTGGTCGCCGCCGATCTCCAGCGCCCCGCCGCCATCGATCAGCTCGAGACGCTGGGCAAGCGAGTCGGCGTGCCCGTCTACGTCGATCGCAAGACCAAGGCGCCCAAGCTGGCCAAGGCGGCGCTCAAGCATGCCCGCCAGGAGGGCCTCAACGTCGTGATCATCGACACCGCAGGGCGTCTCCAGGTCGACGACGAGCTGATGAAGGAGCTCGCCGCCGTGCGCAAGGTGGCCGAGCCGGACGAGACGCTGCTCGTCGTCGATGCGATGACCGGTCAGGAAGCGGTCAACGTCGCCAAGGGGTTCCTCGACTACACCGAACTCACCGGGTCTGGTGATGACCAAGCTCGACGGTGATGCCCGCGGCGGCGCCGCCATCTCGGCGCGTGAGGTCACCGGGTGCCCGATCAAGTTCGTCGGTCTCGGTGAGAGCCTCGACGATCTCGATGTCTTTCTATCCGGAGCGGATGGCATCCCGGATCCTCGGGATGGGCGACGTGCTCACCCTCATCGAGAAGGCCGAGACTGCATACGACGAGGAGCAGGCCGCCAAGGCTGCCGAGAAGCTGCGGACCGCGAGCTTCGACCTCGAGGACTTCCTCGAGCAGTTCCAGCAGCTCAGGAAAATGGGCCCGCTGCAAAACCTGATTAGTATGCTTCCCGGCGCCGGACAGGCGCTTCGTGACGTTGAGGTCAACGAGAAGGATCTCAGCCGTGTCGAGGCAATCATCAGATCGATGACCCCGACGGAGCGCCACAACCCGAAGACCATCAACGGAAGTCGGAAGCGGCGTATCGCGGCCGGATCGGGAACCCGGCCGCAGGACGTCAATGCCGTCCTCAAACAGTTCTCGGAAGCACAGAAGATGATGAAGATGATTGCCGGCGGCAAGAGCCCGATACCGGGGCTGAGCCTGCCCGGCCTAGGTCGTAAGAAGTAACAAGAAGAGGTGACATAGATGTCGGTCAAGATCCGCCTGACGCGGATGGGCAAGAAGAAGCAACCGTCATACCGCGTCGTTGTGGTGGATTCGCGCAAGCCGCCGCGATGGGGCCTACATCGAGCAGATCGGTTTCTACGATCCGCGCGCCGAGCCGTCGCTCGTCGAGATCAACAACGAACGAGCCCTCGACTGGCTGCAGAAGGGTGCCCAACCCACCGAGCGAGCCAAGAAGCTGCTGGAGATCTCGGGTGCATGGACGCGTTTCGCCATCGATCGTGGTGACATCCACACCGTTGGCGAGGCCAGGCCGAAGTCCGAGCCTAAGCCGCAGCCGGAACCGAAGCCCCAGCCCGAACCGGTGGTCGAGGCGGAGATGGGCGTTGAAGAGCCGGCGGTTGAAGAGCCGGCGGTTGAAGAGCCGGCGGTTGAAGAGCCGGCCAATGAGGCTGCGGCAGACGAAGCCGGGCCCGGTGACGAAGAGACCAAGGTGGACCAATAGTGGAACAGGGCCAAATCGTCGAGAAAGTCGTCCGGTACGTGACCGAGCAGATCGTTGATGACGCTTCGAGTGTCGAGGTCGAGGTGATCAACGACGGCGAGGAATCGGTGGTAGCCGAGGTCCGCACGGCCAAGAAGGACATGGGCCGTGTTATCGGCCGCCGTGGCCGCGTCGCCAGGGCAATCCGTGCGGTCGCTCGCGCCGCCGGGGAAGAAGAAGGCCTGGACGTTCAGGTCGAATTCCTCGACTAGGCGTCCCGGATCTTTGGCGGTGAGTACAACGCCACAGGAACCCGACGGTAATCATCCGTCAGCGAGCCACATCAAGATCGGCTACATCCGCGGCGCCCATGGCATCAGAGGTGCAGTCACCGTCCGCGTTCTAGGTGAAGAGGAGGCGCAGTTCGTCACCGCACGGGTTCTGGCAACCGATCGGCCGGCCTATCCCGAACTGACCGTCGTGTCCGTCCGCCCCCACCGCGATGGTCTGCTCGTGGAGTTCGAACAGATCGGCAATCGCGACCAGGCCGAAGCGTTGCGAGGCACGTCGCTGTTGATCGACGAAGCCGAGCGCCGCGTCCTCGAAGTCGATGAGTTCTGGCCCGAAGACCTGATCGGCGTTCAGGCGATTGCGCCGGACGGCGATGTTCTCGGTCGGGTGATCAATGTGGTCGCCGGCAGTCAGGATCGTCTCGTATTGGAGACCGCCGAGGGAGAGCGTGAGGTGCCGTTTGTCGCCGCGATAGTGCTCTCGGTTGACCTCGAAGCGGGCAATCTCGTCATCGACCCTCCCGCTGGCCTGCTGTAGCTGCCTGCTGTTGCACAGACGACGCCTACATGTCGGTTGCCGTCGGCGTGTCTACGGGTGTCGCATCGACTGCAACGTGCAGTGCCAGATCGTCCTTGCCTGCTGGGGTGACCACCAGGTCGATCGGTGACGTCGGGACCTCACGAAACACCATCGAGAATTCACGCCAGATACGGCTGGCTGTGACCGGTGTCACCGTTGTTGTCGATACTTCGGTGCCATCGACAACCAGCGCTCCGGTCACCGTCTCAAATGTCCCTTTGACGTAGCCGGATACCCTAAGTGGAGCGCTGATGACGCCAGTTGGTGGTTCGACGATCACGACATCTTGGCCGAAGGTAGCGCCAATGACCGGCTGTGCCTCGGCGTCCGCTTTCACATCGACGACGACGCGGCTGGGCGAATCGACTTCATAGGCGCGCACGGCATAGGCGCTGCCCGCGGCGAGGTGGACATCGACGGCAAGGCCGTCTCCTGTGGCGACCACGTAAGAGCGGGTGATCAGCTCGCCATCGAATCTCGAATCGGCCACCGCAGACCGAGCAATCGCAGGCGCCAGGCTGACCCTGATGACTCCAGATGCGGCGTCGAACTCGACTCCGGCGGCATCCAGCGCGCCCGCCGGCGCCCCGTCTGCGGTGAGGAAGTCGACGACCACCTGCTCGCACCCTTCGTAGGCGGCCCATTGCACACCCGAGATCTGCGTCGCATCACCGTTCGGCCCTCCGAATGCAGAGATGACGCCAGCATCTGAAAAAGGCCTGTCACCGGCCAGGCAGGGCGAGTCTGTGGCAGCAGTCGTTGTCGGAACGGAGGACGACACCATCGGGCCGGCATCCGGTGTCGTTGTTGTTGTCGCCGTCGTTGTGGCTGAGGTATCACCCTCGAGATACCCGCACCCGGCCACGAGGAGGACGATGAGTAAAAGGGCAGTACCGCGCAACATCGAAGCGAGCTTACCGATCCCTCTGTGCTTGTTCCTGGGGCTAGGGCGATGGTTGGTCAGCTCCCCAGTGAGGACCTCCACGTTTGTCTTAACCAAATATGCGTCTGGCCGACTGGACAGACCTCTGATTCCGGTTAGGCGAGGTGACGCAAGATATGAAACGGTCTCTCAATTGGAGATCCATCGCGGTCAAGCTGTGGATCGTCCCACTCATCGGGGTATTGGGAATAGTCGCGGGTGCTTTGTTCTCGCTCAATCGACAGGACTCGCTGGTTCACACCAACCTCGAATCCAAGACACGTGAGCACGTCGAGACGGCGATCAGCGTGATCCAGGCGGCGTATGACACCGAGTTGAGCGGAGAGCTCACCGAGGAGGAAGCACAGGCACAGGCCATCGCCGCCGTGTCTGCGATGCGCTACGGCGGAGACCAGTACTTCTGGATCAACGACCACAACCCCACCATCATCATGCATGCCGTCAAACCGGAACTGGATGGGACGGACGCTTCGGAGACCGTCGATCCCAACGGTGTGCACCTCTTTGTTGAATTTGTCTCGGTGGTGGAGGCAGATGGCGCAGGCTTCGTTAGCTATGAGTGGCCGAAGGCCGGTCAGGACGAGCCCGAGCCGAAGATCTCGTATGTTGCGGGTTTTGAGCCCTGGGGATGGATCGTGGGCACGGGGATCTACGAGAGTGACGTTGCCGGAGTGGTTGCCGACGAGGTGAGCGTCACCAGAACAGGGCTGATCGCAATAGCGCTTGCAGCAGTGCTGATCATCGGACCGATGACGTGGTGGATGAGCCGGCGGGTGACCCGCTCGCTCAAAGACATGGCCGATTCTGCCGAGATGCTTGCGACGAAAGACCTCGCGGAGTTGCGAGACGCCGCCAACGACATCGCATCCGGTGATCTCAGGAGATCGGTGACGGTCACCGCCCAGCGTCTCGAAGTCAGATCCAAGGACGAGATCGGAGCAGCTACACAGTCCTTCAACGAGATGCTCGATCGCATCACAGAGACGGGAGCCGCCTTCGACAAGATGACCAAGGCGCTCCGGTCGCTGGTTCGCGACGCCAGTCAGATCGCCTCCGAGGTGGAGGCAGGCTCCGGTGGACTGGCAGGGGCATCCGACGAGGGCGCCCGGGCAGCCGCCGAGGTCGCAACCTCCATCACCGATGTAGCTGCTGCCGCTTCGGCGAATGCCGGAATGAGCCGCGAGGTTGCCGATGCCGTGACAACGATCACAAGAGAGCTCGAAGAGGCCATCCCCGCCATTGCGGCAGTGTCCGACGCCTCCCATCAGGCAGAGGAGCGCACCACCGATGGTGAGGCTCGTGTTGCGGACGCCGTTGCCAGCATGGATGCAATCACCGCATCGATCGCGAGGATCTCCGACCGCGTCACCGCGATGGGCGAGCACTCGCAGAAGGTGGAGCAAATCGTCGATGTGATTCGCTCGATTGCAGATCAAACGAATCTGCTGGCACTGAACGCGGCGATCGAGGCCGCCCGCGCCGGCGAGCATGGGCGGGGCTTCTCCGTCGTGGCGAGCGAGGTGAAGTCGTTGGCTGAGGAATCGGCCGCTTCGACTGATCAGATCGCAGATATCGTCGATCAGATCCAGGCGTTGCTCCAGGATCTCGTCGCCGAGATGACGTCAGGTCGTGAAGGCGTCCTGGCTGGTGCCGAGGTCGTGGCCGCTGCCGGTGAGGCGTTCGGGTCTATCGCAGAATCGGTACGCGAGATCTCGCAACGATCCGCAGCCGTGGACAGTTCGGCGCAGGGAATTAAGGCGGCAGCAGCCAGCATCGAGGGCCGGGCCGGGTCGATGGTTGGGCTGGCCGACGAAACATCGAACTCGTCGGAGAGTGTCGCTGCCGCCGCGGAGGAGTCGGCGGCCACGTCGCAGGAGATCGGTGCCACCGCCGAGGTGCTCTCGACGGCCGCAGCCCGTCTGCAGGAAAGCCTTGCTCGCTTCACGCTCTAGAGCCCGCTGCGTCGAACGCCCGGTGCGGTCGTCGCAACGTCGCCCGTGCCGGTGATAGCGTTACGGGATGCGATTCCCGTCACCAGATCGTGACCTCGCCGTCGCTTTCCTGACCGGGGAGATGGACAGCACAGGGCTTTTCAGCGAAGCGCAGCGACTGAGAGACGAAGGCAAAGGGCGCACCGTCACCTTCTCGCGCAAGGTATTCGTACCGGTGACGACGCTGTGCCAGGACACCTGCACCTACTGCACGTTCGCCAAGCCACCTGGAGCCGGTGGGGAGTACCTGACCCCCGCGGACGCCATCGCCATCGTCAGGGCAGGCGAGGAGCACGGATGCACCGAGGCCCTGCTCACCCTGGGCGACAATCCGGAAGCGAGATGGCCACAGGCACGCGCCTTCCTCGAGGACCATGGCGCAGCGTCAACTCTCGACTACGTCAGGATGCTCAGCGAAGCGATCGTCGCCGAGACCAGCTTGTTCCCTCATGCCAACCCCGGCTTGATGGACGCGGATGCACTGACGGCGCTGCGACCCAGCAACCCATCGATGGGACTGATGCTCGAGAACATCTCACCGCGCCTTCTCGAACCGGGTATGCCGCACCACAATTGCCCGGACAAGGACCCGAAGCTGCGGATGGAGACGATCCTGGCCGCGGGCAAGCAACGGATCCCGTTCACGACCGGTGTTCTGGTCGGGATAGGCGAGACGATCCCCGAGGTTGTTGACTCGCTGTTCGCGCTCGGCGGGGTGCGAGGGGGTTCAGGAGGTGATCGTCCAGAACTTCCGGGCCAAGGCCGACACCCGCATGCGGCGCAGCGCCGAGCCGACAGTGCAGTACTTCGCCAGAGTGGTCGCGGTGGCCAGATGGATCCTCGGTGCCGAGATGAACCTGCAGGTCCCGCCCAACCTCACCGAGGATTTTGGTGTCTATCTCGATGCAGGTATCAACGATTGGGGTGGGGTATCGCCGCTCACCATCGACTGGGTGAATCCTGAGGCGCCGTGGCCTCACCTGGAGAGGCTGGCACGGGTTACCGAAGAGCAGGGGTTCGAGCTGAAGGCTCGGCTCCCGGTCTATCCCGAGTTCATCGACGCGGAATGGATCGATCGCGGTCTGCTCCCCAAGGTGCGCGATGCCGTAGACGGGGATGGCTACGCTCTTGTCCCCGGAGTTGCAGACGCCGATTGAGCCTCAGGAGGATTAGGGCAATGAGAGAATCCGTCACGTTCCTGCGGCTACGACCGGCAGAAGACATCAACGAGTTATGGGCGGCGACCCGGCGGCGGGAAGGCACGACCGCGGTCGAGGTCGACGCACTCACCGAAGTCCAACGGACCGCAGCGCTGGCAGGGGGTCTCGCCCCGATCTCGGTTGGCCCCGGCGATGCAGAGCCGATCGCCTGGGTCGCAGATTCCAAAGATGTGGTCCGACTCGCCAAAGATGGCGTGCCAGGGTGGCGGGTGACCGTTGTCGACAGCGGCGATAGGGCTGCGGTGCTCGATGCAGTGGCCAGAAGCCGGGCCGCGTTCCTCCGAACCCGTAGAAGCCGGGTCTCCGAGGCTGCCGAGTTGGTAGCCCTCCCGGGGATCGCCTCCCGGGTTTCGGTGTTCGTCGACACCGTCGAGGAAGCTGCCCGGGCGGTAGGCAGCGGTGCGAGGGATCTGCTCTTGCGTGGCTGGACGACTGAGACCTTGGGGGAGTTGCGTGGTCGGCTGTCCGATTTTGCGCTCATCGAGCGAGGTGCCTTGCCCGTCGACATCACCGTTGAAGACGCCCGCGGCGAGCTTCCCCCGGAATTGTTCACCGCCTATCTCCACCAGATCGACGGGTCGGGTTCGATCCGGCCGAGGTACGAGTGGGCGCCGGGCATGGACGTGACCGCCCCAATGCCACCGGGTCGGAGCTCTGCCCAGTGGTCGGATCGGTCGTGGTTGGAAGCGGAATACACGTTGGATCTCGCCGCGCTGGACTCGGACATCGCAGGGATCCTCGGGCGCTCCATCTGCGGCCAGGCACCGTCCCGCGATGAGGTCGAGCGACTCTTCCGGGCTCGCGGCGAAGAAGTAGACGCCATCGCCATCGTTGCCGACGAGCTGCGCAAACGCTCCGTCGGTGATGTGGTCACCTACGTGATCAACCGAAACATCAACTACACCAATCAGTGCACGTTCAAGTGTGGGTTCTGCGCATTCTCGAAGGGCCCCCGGTCACTAAATCTGCGTGGTGAGCCCTATCTCATGTCGATTCCGCAGGTCGTGGAGCGGTCGGTGGAGGCATGGGAGCGCGGTGCGACCGAGGTTTGCCTGCAGGGTGGTATTCATCCTGAGTTCACCGGCGATTTCTACGTTGCCGTTGTTGAGGCCATCAAGGAGCACCTGCCGGGGATGCACATCCACGGTTTCACGCCGCTCGAGGTGTGGCAGGGGGCAGAGACGCTCGGGGTGCCGGTTCGGGATTTCCTGACGCGTCTCCGCGACGCCGGCCTCGGGACATTGCCGGGCACCGCCGCCGAGATCCTCGATGATGCGGTCCGGATTCACCTGTGCCCAGACAAGATCCGGACCGGCCAGTGGGCGGAGGTGATGATCACCGCCCATGAGCTCGGTCTGCGGTCGACGGCAACGATCATGTTCGGCCACATTGACTCTCCGGCGGCGTGGGCCAACCATTTCGAAGTCCTGCGTGATATTCAGCGCCGCACGGGCGGTATTACAGAGATGGTGCCCCTTCCCTTTGTGCACATGGGGGCTCCGATCTATCTGCGTGGCGACGCCCGTCCCGGCCCGACCTGGGACGAGGTGGTACTGATCCACAGCGTTTCCAGGATCGCCTTCGACGGGCTGGTGGACAACATCCAGGCGTCGTGGGTCAAGCTGGGGCTCGATGCGGGAGCACGATTGCTGCAGGCAGGCTGCAACGACCTCGGTGGCACCATAATGGATGAGACGATCTCTCGTTCGGCTGGAGCATCGCACGGAACTGCGGTCGAAGCCGCAGACATGGAGAGCGTGATTAGGTCGATTGGGCGAGTCCCGGCGCGACGCAACACGCTGTACGGCATCTTGGAGCTATCGGATAAAGACGGCGCCGAGGTGTGAGGTTGTCCAGCCCACCGCTAGCTGTGAGCCTTCTCCTGGAGGGTCACAGCAGTGCCCGTCATCGTGATCAGCATGCGTGATCCGATCGATGTGTACTGCATGGTCACACCGATTACCGCATGTGCCCCTCGTTCGATGGCCTCGTCAACGAGCCCCTCGAGGCCTACCTGGCGCCCCCTCGCCAGGGTCGCTCCCACCTGACGCAGGTCGCCGCCCGGAGCCTCAACGGCAACCTCTGCGGTGACCACTCCCAGATAGGTGTGGACGTCCCAATTCGCCAGTTGCTGGGTGGTAGTGACCACCGGGCGCCATGTTGCTCTACCGTCGGCACCTGTGACCCACCCTTGGGCGGAACGTTGCCATTCGGCGCCCCACCTTCGACCGAGACCGTAATCGGCGTCACGCACCGCAGGCATCGGCCCGGGAATACGATCGGCGTCCGGTCGCAGGTCCACCACGACATAGGTCGAGGCGTCCTCTACCGTCTCGGCACGGGGGGCCGTTGTCTGTCTTGCGGCGCCCCACTCGCTGGTTTCACCCTCACCGCGGATTGCCCGGGTGGTGGCTACCTGCTTGCCTGCCTCGATGCGCTTCTGAGCGACGGTCATGGCCTGGTCGAGACGGGAGCGGGCCTGGAAGCGCTCATCACCAGGACGGCCCCCGCCGGATGATGTGTCACCGGCGGCAGCCGGGGCAGCCCATGTCGAGCTGTCTGCCGGTGTTCCTGCAGGTCTGATAGGTTCCGCCAAAGTTCAACTCACCCCCGTACCCAGAAATCAGAATACCCTGTCACCGTGCGAATAAACGTAATCAGTATCTTTCCGGAGTTCTTCGACTCCCCATTGCAGGTCAGTCTGGTCGGTCGAGCACGGCAAGATGGGCTACTCGAGGTCGACGTCATCGATCTGCGCCCGTTTGGCAAGGGCTTCCACCGTCAGCTCGACGATGCTCCTTTCGGTGGCGGGCCCGGCATGGTGATGATGGTCGAGCCACTCGATCATGCCCTCGAACCGCTCGCCTCCAGCCACAAGGTCTTGCTGGCGGCGGCGGGGTATCCCTTGAGTCAGGATCGGCTCGATGCATGGGCAGGGATGGACGAGCTGACATTGATCTGCGGGCGCTACGAGGGCGTTGACCAGCGAGTTGCCGACCAGCTCGTAGACGAGGAGATTTCGCTTGGTGACTATGTGTTGCTCGGCGGTGAGGTTGGTGCCCTCGCCATCATCGAGGGCGTGACCCGATTGCTGCCTGGTGTGGTGGGAAATCCGGAGTCGGTTGAGGCTGAGAGCTTCCGCGATGGCCTCCTCGAGGAGCCGCAATATACCCGTCCCGCTGAGTATCGGGGTTGGAAGGTGCCCGATGTGCTTCTCTCCGGGGACCATGGCAAGGTCGACGAGTGGCGGCACGCACGGAGGCTGCAACGCACCACCGAACGGCGTCCTGATCTACTCGACGGGCGCGCTACCGAATCGGGTGACGGTGGTTAGCGCAAGCAATGGAGTGTGGCTACACTACCGTCTCCGAGTTTCCCTTTTCCCTCATTCGGAGGAATCCCGTGAATACGGTCGATCAAATCGAGTCCGCATACCTGCGCGACGACGTACCGGACTTTGCTCCCGGCGATACCGTGCGTGTGAACGTGCGTGTCGTCGAAGGCGGCCGTGAGCGCGTCCAGATCTTTGAAGGCGTTGTCATCGGTCGGAACGGCAGGGGTGCCCGCGCCTCGTTCACCGTTCGCAAGCTGAGCTTTGGCGTGGGCGTCGAGCGCATTTTCCCGCTCCATGCGCCGATCATTCAGTCGATCGAGGTGGTGCGTCGTGGCGACGTACGTCGCGCCAAGCTCTACTACCTGCGTGATCGCGTCGGCAAGGCAGCCCGCATCAAGGAGAAGCGGGCCTAGCCGGTTCCGTTGTTGTGATGAACGACCACCCCGGGGACGCCACATCGGGCCTCGACGACGAGATGCCCGGCGACGACTTGCCCGAGGACGACTTGCCCGAGGACGAGTCGGCCACACAAGCCTCTGAGGTTTCTCTCGCCGGGAGCGATCATGATGGCTCGTCCGGCAAGAAGTCCGAGACAATCGCTTTCCTCAAAGAGCTTCCTTTTCTCGTAGTCGGCGCGCTCATAGTCGCCGTTATCGTCAAGTCGTTCCTCATCCAGGTGTTCTGGATCCCGTCCGGCTCGATGGAAGACACGCTGCAAATCGGGGATCGCGTTGTCGTCAACAAGCTGTCGTACCGGATCGGTGACCCTCATCGTGGTGACGTGGTCGTCTTCGAGCCCGAGAGCTTCGGGGAAGAGTCACTTCCAACGAAGATATCGCGAAACCTGCTCGAGTCAATCGGGCTGCGCACCCCCAAATCAGATCTGATCAAGCGTGTGATCGGGCTCCCCGGGGAAACCATCGAGATCCACAACAACGCCGTGTATGTCGATGGGAAGCCAATCGATGAGCCATATCTCCCTACCGGGCTGGTGATGCGTGACCAAGGGCCGTGGCAGGTGCCCACCGGCCACTACTTCGTCATGGGCGACAATCGGAACAGCAGCAATGACAGCCGTGTGTTCGGTGCCATTGCCGGTGATCGGATCGTCGGCCGCGCCTTTTCCGTAGTCTGGCCGCCGAGCCGCTGGAGTGGTCTCTGATCCTCCTCGACGAGGCTCTGCTCGCACGTGCCGTCGCTGAGCTAGCCGGAGGCGATGAACGTCTCGAGCGCCTTGCGGCTCGCAACGGGACTCCACCACTGTGGTCCCGGGGGCCCGGTTTCGCAACACTGGTGAGGATCATCCTCGAACAGCAGGTGTCATTGGAGAGCGCAGCAGCTGCTTATGCCAATCTGGAGTTGGCGCTGGGTGCGATCCGGCCCGAGCGATTCCTGGGCCTCGACGATGCCCGGCTACGCATGATCGGCTTTAGCCACCAGAAGGCAGGCTATTGCCGGGACGTGGCTGCGGGGATCGTCGATGGATCGATCAATCTCGATGGGCTTGCGAGTGTCGGCGACGAGGACGCCCGACGAGCCCTGAAAGCGATTCGTGGTGTGGGTCCCTGGACTGCCGACATCTACCTCCTGTTCGTGCTGCGTCGTGTCGACGTCTGGCCACACGGTGATCGTGCACTGGTGGTTTCGATGGCGGAGAATCTCCCGCTGGCTGCGGTTCCCGGTTACGAGGAGGCAGCTACGATCGCATCCCGGTGGGCACCGTGGCGGGCGGTGGCGGCCCGGATGTTGTGGCATGCCTATCTTGTCGAGCGGGGCCGAGGGCTGCAATGAGGATTGTCGCGTGTCAGTGGGCTAGGGGATACTCAACTTGGGTGGCATCGGAAAAAGTGATGCGCCTATCGACCCGCAAGGGCGTAGTATGCGGAATCCGCCACGAGGAGCGGTAGGAGAAGCAATGGGCGAAGAAGATCTCGAGCGTTACGAGACTGACGTCGAGTTGAACATCTACAAGGAGTACCGAGATGTGCTCCCGATGTTCCGCTACGTCATCGAGACCGAGCGCCGCTTCTACCTGGCAAACGAGGTGGAGATGCGTACGAGACGGTCCGAAGGGTCGGTCTACTTCGAGCTGGAGTTGAACGACGCATGGGTATGGGACATGTTCCGACCGGCCCGCTTCGTCAAGAGCGTCAAGGTGATGACGTTCCGGGACGTCAACATCGAGGAGCTCGAGCCCTCGTCGGCCCTGTAGCCGACAGGCACCGCAAACTGTTGGGTGTGCTCGGGGAGCGCATCGCAGCCAGGTTCCTCACCGACCGCGGAGCGACGGTGCTGGAACGCAACATCCGCATCGACCGGGGTGAACTCGATCTGGTGGTTGCTTTCGACGGTCGACGGGTAGCTGTCGAGGTGAAGACGGCGACCGGGGACACGGATCCGGTGTACCACTTCGATACTGCCAAGTCGGATCAGGTGAGGTCGCTCGCCAGCCGTCGCGGAATTCACCGGGTCGACTACGTGGGAGTTGCCATTACCCCGATGGGAGCGCTGGTGCGCTGGCTACCCGCTGCCGGCTGAATAGATCCCGGAACGCCGCATCTCCTTGAACCAGCACCCACGATGCCAGTGACGTCGCAGCTCCGGCTCGTGCTCGGGCACGACGACGAGGTGACCCTCCCCGGGCGCAATGTCACCGCTGCAACCGGGGCACGCATACGGCTTGCGTGCCTGATAGGGCTGGATGGGCTTGACGATGAGCGGTTCCAGGTGCGGGTCTTCCATGTCAGCCTCCGAGGAACGCCCACAGCAAGACTATGACGATGATCACCATGAAGATGGCGACGATGACTACATCAGTAGCCGTCTTGTCTTGCTGGCGAAACGGATTGAAGCCCATGACGCCCGAGAGTAGTGCCCCGTCGCGATATGGATCTGTATTGTCAGCGCAATGAACGAGCCCCCATATGTCCTGGTTTCCGATGCAGGCCCCGTGCGTTTCCTCACGCTCCATCAACCCGAGCGTAAGAATGCAGTGCCTCTCTCAGGCTGGGCAGAGATAGCAAACGCTCTTGACGAATTCGCCGGGTCCGAGCAGCGAGTCGTTGTGATCCGGGGCTCCGGCGACGACTTCTGTTCGGGCGCAGATCTGGCGCAAGAGGAGCTCGAAGAGCTGAGAAGCCCTGCGGTGGGCCGGGAGCACATGAAGGGGCCGGGAAGGGCAGCCCTTGCATTGCATAGGCTGCCGAAACCGTCGATCGCGGCGGTGGACGGGGTGGCGGTAGGTGCCGGGATGAACCTTGCGCTCGGATGCGACGTTGCGGTTGCCACCGACCGGGCCCGTTTCTCCGAGGTGTTCGTCAAACGTGGGCTCACCGTTGACTTCGGCGGGACCTGGTTGCTGCCCCGAATGGTCGGTTTGGCCCGGGCGCGAGAGCTAGCGCTCACCGGCAGGACGGTCGATGCAATCGAGGCTCTCGAGATGGGCATGGTGAGCCGGGTGGTGTCGCCCGCCGACCTCGAGCTCGTGGTGACAGATCTCGCCAAGGAGCTGGCCGCCGGGGCACCAATCGCCCAGAATCTCTTGAAGCGAGGACTGTCACGGTCGCTCGAGATGACGTTCGAACAGGCAATCGCATACGAGGAGCAGGCCCAGGCCGTGTTGCTGGCATCCGACGATTTGCGTGAGGGGATCGCTGCATTCCTCGAAGGGCGTGATCCCCGCTTCCAAGGTCGCTGAGCGTCCCTATTCGATCGTGAGCAGGTAGGCACCCGGTCCCGTGTAGCCGTCGTCTGTGACCATCACCAGGTACGTGTCGGTGGTATCTGCGGTGTACACGAGTCGGGCGTTCGAGCCGAAAGGCCCGCCGCCCGAGTCGTAGTCGAACGCCAGCGGGAACTCGCTGGGATTGTTCAGGCTGTCGATGTACACAGAAGGGTCGACGGTGACGGTGTCCACCTCGATAGTCACCGATTGCCCCCGACCCAGCTTGAGCCAGAACCAGTCGACATCACCTGGGAAGTCGAGATTGCCGTAGAGCTCGTCGGGCTTGGTGAGGACGATGCCGTCGTCGGGATCCTCCCATGGGGTCATCTCCACCGAACCTGTTACCAGCTCGGAGACCTCATCCACCGAGAATGACGTGACGACGGCGAGGTGGGGGCCACCGAAGGTCACTTGCCCACTCACCGTCTCTCCGCCGTCTAGGTTGTCGTCTGCGTAGGCAACCTCGTAGCCGTCGATGGTCATCAGCTCGATGGCGGTGTCGGCGTCCCCATTAGTGCTGAACTCGACCTCGGAGAACAGAGGTGCCTCGAACGTGAACACCGCCTGATCCCAGAAGTGGGCGATGTCAGCCCACTGAGTCTTGTCCGCTCCGAATTCGGGCGGCAGCCGCTCTCCGAGGTCGGCCTGCTGGGCACCGTTGCTCATCGCCTCGATCCTGCCGGAGACGTCGGCGATCGACCCGGAGATCCCATACTCGGTGGCTAGCGAGAAGTTGGTGATCCCGATCACGCTTCCCGTTTCATCGACGAGGGCACCACCGCTCTGACCGCCGACCACGGCGGCATCGGACTGGAGGAATGTCCAATCCTGGCTCGGCCACTCCCGGATTCGCGAGAGGATGCCCTGCGAAATTGTCGGGACGGGGTTGCGTTCCGGCTCGGCCGGGTAGCCGACCATGTAGACGGTGCTGCCAATCGGCAGGTCCTCACCGTTGCCTAGGGTGGCGGGCTCGGGTTGATCGGTAATGTCGCCGATGTCGATGAGGGCGAGATCGGCCATGAGGTCCCGGCCGATGACCTGACCCGAGTTGGTGGACTCGCCGTTGGGGAGGACGACTCGCACGGTGCGCTCCGGCCATACGACGTGGGCCGCGGTCAACACCAGGTCTCGTTTGATCAGGATGCCGCTGCCGGTGGCGATGTTGGTCTCGACGAATGCGATGGCGGGAGAGACCCTGGCGAATACGTCGGTTGCATCCGGAGCGGCCGGTGTCGTGGTTGTCGTAGCGACCGTCATTGGGGTATTGGCCCGGGTCGTTGCGCCGCCGTTGTCACAAGCTCCAGCGAGCAGCGCGACAGTGAGCATTCCCAAGCCAAACCGGAAGTACACCATTGCCCCTCCCTCGTGCCGGGCCCGGCGCAGTCTGTCGTGGCGGCTCATCGATCACAAATCCTTCCCGCCGGATCACCCGGCCGTGCCGTTCCCGTCATTGTCGGCACGGTCCTGCGGGCCACTTCAGCTGTTCCTTGGTTCGTCCCTCCCGGCCGGGTGCGGCTCCCGCTCCGCCGTTGTTGTCGTGTCACAGCTGCCCCGTACCTTGGCGACATGCTTTCACGTGTCACTTCAGTTGTTCTTGTTGGAGCTGAGCCGAGACAGGTCGACGTCGAGGTCTTTGTCGGTGGCGGCAAGCCCACCTTCCACATTGTCGGATTACCCGATGCCGCGGTCCGGGAAGCGAAACAGCGGGTCACCGCAGCGCTCAAGGCGTCCGAATGGCCGTTCCCGGATCGCCGGGTCATCGTCAATCTGGCCCCTGCCGACGTCCCGAAGGGTGGTTCGGCATACGATCTACCGATCGCTCTCGGGGTGCTGGTTGCCGTCGGTCACGTGCCGCGGGATGCGGCTCGTGTGGTCGCCCTCGGTGAATTAGCGCTCGACGGCCAGGTGCGGGCAGTGCGAGGAGGTCTCGGTGCCGCCCGGATTGCTGCTGATCTTGCACTGCCATGTCTGCTGCCTCCCCAGTCTGCAGCGGAGGCGGCCGCGCTCAGTGACGGGGCAGTCCACGCGGTACGAACGCTCACTGAGGCGGTCGCAGTGGCGCTCCGGGCTCAGGATGGGGCACCGATCCCGGATCTCCCGGTCCCACAGAAGTCGGCTGCCGACCTGGCCGAGGTCAGAGGTCAGGCACTGGTGCGCCGGTCCCTCGAGATCGCGGCAGCAGGCGGGCATCACATGTTGATGACCGGTCCGCCGGGTGGCGGCAAGACCATGCTGGCGCGGTGCCTGCCCGGCATCCTGCCGCCGCTGATGGGCTCCGATGTCGTCGACACGGCACTCACCTGGGCGGCGGCCGGTCTTGCTCGACCCGATCCGACGTTGGCGCCGTTCCGATCTCCGCATCACTCTGCGTCGCTGGCCGCGCTGATCGGTGGGGGATCGGGCATCCCCGTGCCGGGGGAAACGGCTCTGGCCCACAACGGTGTGTTGTTTCTCGACGAGCTGGGGGAGTTCCCGGTGCATCATCTCGACGCACTGCGTCAGCCGATGGAGGAGGGCCACGTTGTTGTTGCTCGCAAGGGCGCCTCGGTGCGGTTTCAGACGGGATTCCAGCTGGTGGCTGCTACCAACCCGTGCCCGTGTGGCTACGAGGGTGACAACCTCCGCCAGTGCTCCTGCATACCCCAGGCACTCTCGAAGTACCGGCGGCGGCTGTCGGGGCCGTTGCTCGATCGCTTCGACATCATGGTGCGGGTGGCCCGGGTCGAGTCGGCTGAGATGGCCGGTGCCCCCGGAGAGCCGAGCGCCGACGTGGCGAGCCGGGTGGCTGCTGCCCGGAAGCGTCAGACGGTGCGCGGTATGCCCAATGCAAGATTGCGGCGCCGCGATCTCGACCGGCTGCATTGGGAGGAAGGTGTCGGTGCCATGTTGGAGCAGGCGATGCGCAGGTCGGCGCTGACGGCAAGGGGATGGGATCGGGTGCGTCGGGTAGCCGCAACGATTGCGGATCTCGATGAATCCGAGCTGATTCACCGGGCGCACATTGCTGAGGCTCTCGCCTATCGGGGACAGCGATGAGGGACGCCCGGCTTCAAGTGGCGTTCGCTGGTCTCCATCCCGAGCGGGTGCGCGGCCTATATGAGAGTTACGGCCCGATGGGAACGTTGCGCCGGCTCGTCTCGGGGGCAATCGACACCACCGACCGTGCCCGGCGTGAGGTTGGCTGCCCGGCCTCCGAGCGCCGCCAGCAGCTGAAGACGGCAAGCATCGAGGTTCTGTACCGCGGCGATCCCGGGTATCCCGAACACCTCGCCGGGCTACCGGACGCACCGGATCTGCTGTTTGTGCGCGGTTCGTTGTCGTCGGTCCCCGGCGTGGCCGTCGTCGGCACCCGACGCTGCACCAATTACGGGCGACGGATCGCAACGGACTACGGCCATGCTGTAGCCGACGCCGGCTGGCCTCTGATCAGCGGCCTCGCCCGTGGCGTCGACGGAGCGGCGCATGCAGGAACGATTGCGGCCCGCGGTGTCGGTGTTGCCGTCCTCGGGTCGGGGATCGACGTCATGTACCCGCGGGAGCACGCGGGTCTGGCACAGGAGCTCATTGGGCTCGGTGGTGCGGTGATAAGCGAGGCGCCCCCTGGAACCCCGCCTGAGGCTTTCCGGTTCCCGCCCCGGAATCGAATCATCAGCGGTCTTGCGGCTGTCGTGGTCGTTGTCGAGGCCACGGTCAAGGGCGGGGCATTGATCACCGCCGAGGCGGCGCTGCGTCATGGCCGCCAGGTCTTTGCGGTGCCGGGGGACATCAGCCGGGCCTCATCTGCAGGGTGCAACTTGTTGATTCGAGACGGAGCATTCCCGGTCCACGGCCCCGACGACCTGGTTGAGTCTCTGGAGTTGGTGTTGGGCCCCGCCGCCCCGGCCGTTGGATCGTCCACCGCGAAGGAGCTGACGCCAGATGACGCCCGGCTCGTGGATCTGGTGGCAGGCGGGGCAGGGGACCTCGATACGCTGCTCGGCCACGGTATCGGCACACCGGGCTCGGTGCTGGCTGCTCTCGGTCGCCTGGAGTTGCTGGGGGTGGTTAGGAGCGACGGTCCCGGCCGCTACGCGGTGCCGGGTCGTTGACGGAGCGTTGTCGAACGGCAACGATGGGGATTCGATGCATGAATCCATCACCATTGCCGATGCCGCACTCGATTTTGTCCATAGGGGGAAAGTGGAGCGCGGGCTATCGCCGCACACACTGACGGCCTACGAGCGTGATCTCATACAATTCGCCGATTTCTGTGAGCAGGTCGACGTCATCGGCATCGATTCGGTGAGCAGGCGGATCATCCGCCGCTACATGTCGCAGCTCTCGGTGCGCGGCTATTCCCCAAGGTCGGTGGCCAGAAAGGTGTCGGCGATTCGGTCGTTCTTTACCGACGCGGCAAAACGGGGCATGGTCCCGGCGAATCCTGCAGAAGGGGTGAGACAGCCCAGGCGCCCGGCCCCACTGCCGAAGGCGCTACCCGCCGGGGCACTCGCCGAATCTCTCGATGCCATCGTCGGCGATGACCCTGTCGATCTTCGCGATCGAGCGATGCTGGAGCTTCTATATTCTTCAGGGTTACGCGTCTCGGAACTGGCATCGTTGCAGGTACGGGACGTGGAACGAGGGGATCTGCTTCGTATTGTCGGGAAGGGAGGCAAGACCCGCGTGGTTCCGATAGGGAAGACGGCGCAAACGGCTGTCCGTCGTTATCTGAGCGACGGCAGGTCGCACCTCGCAGGCGACCAGGCCTATGCGGCACTCTGGGTTGGGGCGCGTGGCGGGCCGCTTGACACGAGAGGGGTGAGACGGGTGGTGCAGAAGCGACTCGGCACCTTCCCGCACACACTACGCCATTCCTTCGCCACCCATCTACTGGAAGGCGGCGCAGATTTGCGCACAGTCCAGGAATTGCTCGGTCACGTTGAACTTGCGACCACCCAGATATACACTTCCGTCTCTCGCCGGCATCTTCGGTCCACGTACGAAAGAAGTCATCCGCGTGCTTGAACGCGCCGAACACGAACTCCATGGCCTGTGGAGAGCATTCAAAGAGAATGCCGATCCGACCGCCCGCGAAGGTCTGATCCTCCACTACTCAGCCCTGGTGAAGTTCGTGGCAGGCAGGCTGAAAGCCGGTCTTCCCCGCAGCGTCGATCCGCAGGACCTCGTCTCGTATGGGACGTTCGGGCTCATCGACGCCATCGACAAGTTCGAGCCAGAGCGCGGTTACAAGTTCGAGACGTACGCCGTGAACCGCATCAAGGGGGCCATCCTCGACGAGTTGCGGGCGCTGGACTGGGTGCCGCGGTCGGTGCGGGCCAGGGCACGGGAGATTCAACGCAGCCTCGGTGAGCTCGAGCACAGGCTTCAGCGCAACCCGAGCGACGAGGAGCTCGCCGACTATATGGGTGTGCCGGTCGAGACGCTGCAGGATCGGTTGGGTGAGATCTCGACGCTCGGCATCATGGCGTTGGATGATCTGCTCAATCCGGGCGAGCGCGATTCAGCGACGATGGGCGATCTGCTCGCCGACCCTGCAGCAGCGGACCCAAGCGGTAGCTTCGAGCGTGAGGAGACCCGATACCTGCTCGTAGATGCGATCAACCGGCTTTCGGATCGGGAGCGGTTGGTGGTGACCCTCTACTACTACGAGGGGTTGACTCTCGCCGAGATCGGGAAGGTGCTTACGGTCACTGAGTCCCGTGTCTGCCAGATCCACACAAAAGCGGTGATGAGCCTGCGCAACCGCCTCATGGAGCCCCCGGGCCGCTCCTGATCAGAACCGACCGGGCTTTCCGTACCGGCGAACCTTGAGTACACTCGCGGCCGAAATACGCACGGCCACTGCAATCTCCGATGGTCGGGATGATTCCCGCGGAGGCACGACGGCGTCCCAATCGCGGTCGCAGGGTGGTCGGAGGAACCAACCAAACAGGAGGAAACGCATGGCAGTGACTATGCGCGAATTGCTCGAGGCAGGCGTCCACTTCGGTCATCAGACCCGTCGTTGGAACCCGAAGATGCGCCCGTACATCTTCACCGAGCGCAACGGCATCCATATCGTCGATCTCAGAATGACGGTCTCGCAGGTAGAGCGCGCCGCTCAGATGGTCGAGAAGATCGCATCTGAGGGTGGCACGTTGTTGTTCGTGGGAACAAAGAAGCAGGCCCAGGATGCTATTGAAAAGGGAGCCCAATCGTGCGGCATGCCCTATGTCAACCATCGTTGGCTCGGCGGCATGCTCACTAACTTCCAGACCATCCATCGCCGGATCATGTACATGCGCGAGCTCGAGCGGATGGATACATCGGGCGAGATGGATGCGCTGCCCAAGAAGGAACGGCTCCGTCTCCGTCGTGAGTTGGCAAAGCTGCAAGCGGTGCTTGGCGGAGTGCGTGATATGCACAAGACGCCTGAGGCGATCTTCATCATCGACATCAACGAAGAGCACATCGCGGTTGCGGAGGCGGCGAGGCTCGCTATCCCGATCATGGCCCTGGTCGACACCAACTGCGATCCCGATCCGATCGATCTCGTGATCCCGGGCAACGACGACGCCATACGCGCCGCCTACCTGCTCTCAAACGCCATGGCACAAGCGGTGATCAGGGGGATGGAGACCTACAACGCTTCCAGGAAAGACAAAGACACGAAGAAATCGGGTGCCGCAAAGACCGGTCCCGACGCTGAAGCAGCAGCACCCAAGGAGTAGCTACCAATGGCCAACATCACAGCCAAGGACATCCAGGCCCTACGCCAGGAGACCGGCACCGGCATGATGGACGCAAAGAGAGCCTTGCAGGACACCGACGGCGACGTCGAGAAAGCCAAGGACCTGCTCCGTGAGCGTGGACTTGCATCAGCCGCCAAGCGTTCCGAGCGAGCCCAGACCGAGGGGATCATCGGCTCCTATCTGCACGTGCAGTCCGACCGACCAGTAATCGGCGTGCTCGTCGAGCTCGCATGTGAGACCGACTTCGTCGCCAAGACAGAGGGTTTTCAGGAAGCCGCAAACGACATTGCCATGCACGTTGCTGCTGCCCGACCGGGGTGGGTTGATCGTGACGAGGTTCCTGCCGGGGTCCTCGAGCACGAGAAGGAGATCATCACAGCTCAGGCCCGCAACGAGGGCAAGCCTGACCACATCATCGAAAGGATCGTCGAAGGACGGCTCAACTCCTTCTACAAGGAAAACGTGCTCAACGACCAGGTATTCGTCAAGACCGAGAAATTCGACGGCACCATCGGCGACATGGTGAAGGGGCTCGCCTCTTCACTGGGAGAGAACATCTCCGTCAAGAGGTTTGCTCGAATTCAGGTCGGCGAATCCGTCGAATAGCGACATGCGACGCGTCGTACTGAAACTCTCTGGTGAGGCCTTTGCCGACCAGGAGCTCAACTATGGCATCGACCCGGTCACCGTCGCCCGGGTCGCTGCGGAGATAGCCCAGGTTGCCAGGGAAGGCTTCCAGATTGCGATTGTGGTCGGTGGTGGAAACATCTTCCGGGGCTTGAGCTCTACCGCAAAGGGCATGGACCGGGCAAGCGCCGACTACATGGGCATGCTGGCGACGGTCATCAACGCACTCGCGCTACGAGATGCCCTGGAACGCGCCGGGGCGCCGACCCGGGTGCAGAGCGCCATCACGATCCAGGAGGTCGCAGAGCCGTATATCAGGCTCCGCGCCATCCGGCACCTCGAGAAGCATCGAGTCGTTGTGTTCGCTGCGGGAACAGGTAATCCCTTCTTCACAACCGACACTACGGCCGCGCTGCGAGCGGCCGAAGTCGGTGCTGAGGAGGTGCTCAAAGCCACCAAGGTCGACGGTGTATACAGCTCGGATCCTGCCGAGGACGCCGACGCCGAGTTGTACCGGGACCTGCAATACATGGACGTGATCAACCGACAACTCCGGGTGATGGACTCCACTGCCATTACGATGTGTATGGAGAACGACATACCGATAAGGGTGTTCAACCTGGCCGAGCCGGGAAACATCGTTGCGGCGGTTCGAGGAGAATCGATCGGAACCCGAGTTCACTGAGGTGGAGCTGTGATCGACGAGCTGTTGGAAGAAGCGAAGGCGAAGATGGATGCTGCGATCGAGCACACGATCGGCGAATTCGGAACCGTCAGGACGGGCAGGGCCAATCCCGGGCTGCTGCACCGGATCGTGGTCGATTACTACGGTACGCAGACTCCGCTCCAACAGATTGCCGGGTTCAGCGTCCCCGAGGCCAGGATGCTGCTCGTACAGCCCTACGACAAGACGTCCATCAATGCCATCGAGAAGGCAATCATGAGGGCGGACCTCGGCCTCAACCCCTCCAATGACGGCAATGTCATCCGGCTCGTGTTCCCACAACTCACCGAGGAACGTCGCAAGGACCTGATCCGGGTGGTGCGCAACCTCGCCGAGGACGGCCGGGTAGCCGTCCGCAATATCCGCAGGCACACCAAGGACGATATCGAGGCTCTCGAGGGTGATGTGTCCGAGGACGACGTGCGGCGCGCTGAGAAGGTGCTGCAGGAAATGACAGACACCCATGTCCAGAAGATCGACGAGCTGCTCGAGAAGAAGGAAGAGGAGCTACTCGAGGTCTGAGGTCCGGCTGGTGAGCGAAGCACAGAGGAGACCACGTGAGTCATCGCGACAGCGGTGAGGGGGACACAACTGCATCGGGCGACGAGACGCCCCCCGACGAGGACGTGTTCTCAGCTGAGGACGAGTTTCGGCGCTGGGCCGAGGAGACCGAGGCGGGCCAACCTGAAGAGGCCGGCGGTCAGGGCTGGGCAGCCCGCATCTTCGGGCGCAGGAAGCCAACAGACGAGCAGCCATCCGACCCGACCGACGTCATCGATGAGGCAACGCCTGTGGCCGCTCCCGAGCCGACCGAGACGGAACACGAGCCGTCTCCGGCCGACCTGGAAGACGCCGCGCCCAACCAATTGGGAGTCTTTCGGGCGATCAATCCTGCCGAGGGTCGGCCCGCAGAGCTTGGTGACCCGGATACAGCCGATAGGCCGGAGGCCCGTGCGCCCGGAGCCACAGGTACCGGGGATTCCACGGACGAGCCCGATGCCCGGTTCGAGTTCGGTCCCGTCGCGGAAACCACAGAGCCCCGGGGAGCGACGCCACCGGCGGAACAGAGCCAACCCGGGGTAGGGGCTACCACTCCCGAGTCGCCTGAGCCGATTCCTGCCGGTGCCGCGGGGTCACCCGGGTTCGTGGAGCTCTGGAGTAGCCAGCATGAGTCCGAGAGCCCGGATCAGGCCGCCGACGACGAGGACGATATCGTCGACTTCGCAGAGTTCACCAGTGAGGACTATCTGGCTGCCACTACCCGCGAGTACGCCGGGCTTGCCGAAGCCGTAGCGAGGGCCGAGGAGGAGGGCACGCAGCAGATTGCGGTATCCGCCGAGATCCGGGGCCTGGAGAGCGGGATCGTCGGCCTCGACGATGTGGTCGATGCGGAAGGCGGTAACTCCACAGAGGACATGATCGAGCCACCGTCGGGCTCCGATCTTTCGATTCGGGTACTGACCGCCGTGGGTTTGGTTGTGCTCTTCGCTGCGTCTCTGCTGTCGCCGTATGGCATAGGTGCTCTCGTCTTTGTTGTGCTTGGCATCGCTGCCGTCGAGCTGTTTGCCGCACTGATGCGTGCCGGCTACCGCCCGTTGCCGATTTTTGGTTACCTCGGGATCGCCGGTCTCTTCATCGGTACCTGGCTGGCCGGGCCAATTGCAGTGCCGGTGGCATTGCTGGTCACAACAGTGGCGGTGTTTCTGTTCTTTGCCACCGTGCCGGGGCGCAGGGCCGTGGTCGACAATGCGTCGCTGACCGTGGCCGTGACTGCGTGGATCGGTGGGCTCGGGGCTTTTGCTTTCGATCTCCTGGGGTCCGATGAGTACCAGTGGTTGGTGCTCGCCCTCGTGATGACGGTCGCAGCCATGGATATCGGCAGCTACTTCATCGGGCGTCGCTTGGGAAAGCGGCCGCTGGCTCCGGCGGTCTCCCCGAAGAAGACCGTCGAGGGGTACATCGCAGGCATCATCATGGCAATGGTCGTCGGTGCAGCGTTTGGCTGGGCCCCCCCATTCGATCTCACCGACGGCCTGATCATCGGTGCCATCGTCGCCGTTGTCGGCCCGGTTGGTGATCTCGCCGTCTCGGTGGTGAAGCGGGCGCTCGGCGTCAAGGACATGGGCTATCTCCTGCCAGGGCACGGCGGTGTACTCGATCGTGTCGATGCGATGATCATCGCCATCCCGGCGCTGTGGATCGCCTATTCGTGGATGGGGTTGATCAACTGAAGCCGCTAACCGTGCTCGGGGTAACCGGCTCGATCGGGACTCAGACTCTCGCTGTTGCCGCACATCTGGGCATCCCGGTGAGCGGGATCGCAGCCGGGCGGGGTTCAGGTGAGCTGCTGCAACTGGCCAGGAAGATCCCCGAGGCGAGAGTTGTCGTAGCGAGTCCGACTCCCGAAGAGCAAGATCGGCTCACCGACACGCTCGGCCAACGGGTGGCATTCGGAGAGGCAGCTCTGCTCGAACTGGCTGCCACCCCAGCCACGATCACGGTCAACGGGATCGTCGGTGCAGCCGGGCTGGGGCCGACGGTAGCCGCCCTCGATGCCGGCAATCGTGTTGCGCTCGCCAACAAGGAGAGCCTCGTTGCCGGAGGGCCTGTTGTGGTAGCAGCAGCGACGTCCGGGGCCGGGGAGATCATTCCCGTCGACAGCGAGCACTCAGCGCTGTGGCAATGCCTGGTGGGAGAGACGGCGGCTTCGGTCCAGCGGCTCATCCTGACCGCTTCCGGCGGCCCGTTCCGTGGCAAGAGTGCCGATTATCTCAAAGGTGTGACCATCGAAGAGGCGCTGGCACACCCCACGTGGAAGATGGGCCCTCGCATCACGATCGATTCTGCGACTTTGATGAACAAGGCGTTCGAGGTCATCGAAGCCCACTACCTGTACGCCGTTCCATACGACCGCATCGATGTCGTTGTACACCCGCAGAGCATCGTGCACTCGCTGGTGGAGTTCGTCGACGGCACTCTGAAAGCCGAGTTGGGTGATCCCGACATCCGCGTGCCCATCCAATATGCCATCACCTACCCGGAGCGAAGAGCAGCTCAACTCGACCCGTTTGACCTGACCGCGACCGCGCTCACCTTCGAGCGACCGGATCGTGAAGTGTTCCCGTGTCTCGACCTCGGCTACCAGGCGGGACGAGCGGGGCGCTCGGCGACGGCGATCCTCAACGCTGCCGACGAGGTGGCGGTTGCGGCATTTCTGGACGGCCGGATACCGTTTGTGGCGATCACAAGGGTGGTTTCAGCAGTGCTCGACCACATTCCGGTGACGGACGTGCACACCGTCGCCGATGTGTTGGCGGTTGACCGGGAAGCCAGGGCCGTCGCTGCTGAGTACGTCGCTGTAAACATGAGGGCCGGTTAGCGTGACAGCCACGCGCCAATCCCGGCACGTAGCCAAACCAGGGCAGGAGTAATGGGACCGATTGTCGTCATCGTCGGCATGATCTTGATGATCGTCATACACGAAGGTGGCCATTTCGTCGCCGCCAAGCTCTTCGACATGAAGGCGACGGAGGCCTTCTTCGGATTCGGCCCTCGCCTGTGGTCGACCCAACGTGGCGAGACGGAGTACGGCCTCAAGGCCATCCCCCTCGGAGGCTACGTCCGCATCGTCGGCATGAATCCATTTGAGGATGTGGCGCCCGAGGAGGAGCATCGCACCTATCGGTTCAAGCCCTTCTGGCAGAAGACCGTGGTCGTGCTGGCAGGCATCTTCACCCACTTCGTGATCGGGTTCATCCTCTTTTACATAGTCAGTGTCACATGGAACAGCTTCGTGCCGACCACCCAGATCGCCGAGGTCGACGACGTGCTCGTCTCTGCAAGCGGAGCCACCAATGAAATGCCGCTGCAACTCGAAGCTGGTGACCGTGTCATCTCGGTTGATGGTGTCCCACTTGCCGATGTAGGCACTACAACCGACAAGCCGCCAAATGAGGTCATACCGGTTGTCGTCGAACGCGACGGGTCCGAGGTGACGCTCGAAACCAACGACGATGTGGTAGCGACGCCGGGGTATCTCATTGGTCTCGAACCGGGGGATCGGCTGGTCGCAATCGACGGTGAGACGATCTCTGACTGGGACCAGTTCGCGGCCCTCGCCCAGGCAAGGCCTGCTGCGAACACCGAGATAACCATCGAACGCAACGGCGAGACCATCACCAACACCGTCGTGCTTGCGGTTCGCCAACTAGGCGAGCAGGCAACCGGTTTCGTTGGTGTCAGACCCGAGGCCGAGGAGGTCAACGTCGGCCCACTCGAAGGCATCGGGAAAGCCGCCGTCTTCGTCAAGGACACCACCTGGCTATCGCTCGAGGGTTTGTGGACCATGGTGCGCCAGACGCCGCAGCTTCTCGGCGCCGCAGTTGGTCAGGATGCCTCCGTGCTCAACGAGGCCAGACCGGTCAGCGTCATCGGTATCGCCAGAG
Source organism: uncultured bacterium (assembly GCA_963777645.1). Lineage (GTDB taxonomy): Bacteria > Actinomycetota > Acidimicrobiia > Spongiisociales > UBA5794 > JAAETI01. The sequence goes on from CAVZRA010000003.1 coordinate 608,806, forward strand.
TCGCCACCGGGCTCGAGTCGGCGTTGGCGATGCTCGCCTACGTCAACATCTTTGTCGGAACGTTGAACTTCATCCCTCTCTATCCACTCGACGGCGGGCACTTTGCAGTAGCTGCTTACGAGAAGATCAGGGGTCGCAAGGCCGACGTGAGACGGCTCATCCCGGTCGCAGCAGCGGTGTTTATTTTCATCATGATGCTTGGTGTCCTCGGCATCTATTTCGACATCGTCGACCCGATCCCCGTGCCACGTTGAGATTCAAAGCCGAATCTTCCGATACCATTGGAGAGTCATGAGCATCACACGCCGCAACTCACGTCTTCTCCACGTGGGCAACGTCCCCGTCGGTGGGGGCAGCCCGATCACTGTGCAATCGATGACGACCACCAAGACCGCGGATGTCGACGGCACCCTCGCTCAGGTCTATGCCCTGTCAGGTGCGGGTGCCGATATCGTGCGCATCACCTGCAACGACGTCGAGGCGGCGCAGGGGCTCGCCGAGATCGTGCCGCGCTCGCCGGTGCCGATCATCGCCGATATTCATTTCCAGCATCGGCTGGCGCTCGCTGCCATCGAGGCGGGGGTGGCCGGGTTGCGGTTGAACCCCGGCAACATCCGCAAGGAAGCACACATCAAGGCGGTTGCCAGGGCGGCGGGTGAGGCGGGGATCCCGATCCGGGTCGGAGTGAACGCAGGGTCGCTCGACAAAGATCTGCTCGACAAGTACGGGTCGCCGGCACCACAGGCGCTCGTCGACTCGGCGCTCAAGGAAATCAAGTACCTCGAGGATGTCGACTTCTATGACATCAAGATCTCGGTGAAGCACTCAGATGTTCCCTCCATGGTAGAGGCCTACCGGTTGCTTGCCGCGGAGGTCGAATACCCGTTGCATCTGGGCGTGACCGAGGCGGGCCCGCCGCCGGCAGGGCTGATCAAATCGGTTGCAGGCATCTCGCCACTTCTCCTCGACGGCATCGGCGACACGATCCGCTTCTCGCTCACGGCGGATCCGGTCGAGGAGGCGAAAGCCGGGCGCAAGTTGCTCGAGATTCTTGGATTGAGGGAGCGTAAGGGCCTCGACCTGATCGCATGCCCGTCCTGCGGGCGGGCCGAGGTCGACGTGATCGATGTGGTGCGTCGTGCCGAGGCAGTCCTCGAAGCCGAGGGGCTGCCGATTCAGGTGGCGGTCATGGGCTGCGTTGTCAACGGGCCGGGTGAAGCCAGGGAAGCCGATATCGGCATTGCGGCCGGTCGCAACAAGGGCCACCTCTTCATCAAGGGACAGGTAGTCCGGGTGGTGAAGGAATCCGAGATGGTTGAAGCGTTGCTCGACGAGGCGCGCAAACTCGCCGCCGAGGGAATCGATGCCAGACTGGCCGCCGCCGACGTCACTGCCGCCGACCTCGCAGCGGAAGAGGCCATCGAACTGCGCTCGGTGCAGGGAGACGCCAACAAGGCCGCGGCACGCAGAGCCGCGGTTGCAGAGATTGCAGGCGAGTGAGCCCGGCAAGCCGAGGAGCTCGTCTCGAAGCAGCACTGACCATCATCGTCGCCCTCGTCACCCTTGGCGGCTGGTTGGTGGCAACCGGGCAAAGGGTGGGACCGCGGGCGATGCGCGACACGGCTGAGTCGTTCAATGCCCGATCTGCTCCTAGAACGACCAGGGCTCCGGTGTCGTCTGGGGTTCCGGACATCGAAGCGCTCATCCCTCTATCTGTCGAAGCGATGCGCGACGATGTCGCCCAATCCGTCGGTTTCGTCCTCTCCGAGCACGGCACAGGTAGCGGCGTTGTCATCACCGACGATGTGATGGTGACCAACGCCCACGTCGTTTGGCCGGACCCGACCGTCTCTGTGGTGTTCCGAAACGGTGCAGTCCACCAGGGACGGGTGCTGGCAGTCGACCCGTTTGTCGATCTGGCTCTCATCGACATCAGCAGGCTGAGCCGGAAACCGCCTCCCATCACACTGGGCAGCGTCAGCGATCTCAGTGTCGGCGATGAGCTGTATGTGCTCGGATACCCGGCCCCCGACGAATTCACCCCGCTGCCGACCGTGGACGTCGGGGCGCTGCAGAGCTTCTCCGATTGGGAGTTCACCGGGGTGAGTTGGTTCACGATCGAGGCACCCGCGATAGGCGGTCAGAGCGGTGGGGCCGTCATCGACCGCTACGGCAGACTCGTCGGGATCAGCACGTTCGGAAATACCGCAGACCTGACCTCAATCGCCGTCGACGACGTGGTCGCGGCGGTTGACCGGTTGTCGGGATCCTCGTATGTGCGAGGTTTGGAACCTCGAGTGCTGCCTCACGGAGGAGCGTTGCGTCACAACCAGATACAACTCGCCGGTCCCTGGGATCAGCAGCTGTTGTTTGGTTGGTTCCTGCCGGATGCCGAGGTGGCTGTGGATTGGGAGGACGGCTCTGGTCATCTTCGTGTGACCGCCATCGACGGCAGCTCCATCGCGGTGGGCGACGGTTCGGTCGACTTCGCTCCCGGGTTCGCCTTTCCTGTGGTGGTCGGCGCAGAGGCGGCGCAAGCCACCGGTGGGGCTCTCGACAGCTCGCTGCCCTTGATCGCATATCCGGATCCGGATCACGGCAGGCTGCTGTCGGTGAACGGCACCAGCAACGGGGTCTACGAGGTGGGCGGTGATCGGGATTTCTTCTACATCGACCTCGAAGCCGGTCAGCAGCTGGCGATCACCGTAGAGTCGGCGGCACGTACCCACCTGACGGTGTATGGCCCCGAAGGCCAGGAGGTTGTCGAGGACTTCGACATGGCGGGCTTCTTCGGCGGCAACGCTAAGGCCGAGCTCACGGCACCGTCGTCGGACCGCTTTGTGATTGCGGTCCAGAGCACGCTTGCCACCATCTCCGGGTATGCGGTCGTCACTCAGGAGCTCTAGTCGTCGCGACTCAGCGGCCGGGCGCCGGGCAGCAGCTAACCTCCGCATCTCACAATCGATTCTGCGGAGCAACTGTGCGCTGGTCACAAGCATTCATTCCCACCCTTCGTGATGATCCCGCCGACGCCGAGGCGGTGAGCCACAAGCTATTGGTGCGCGCCGCCTTCATCCGCCAGCTGATGGCGGGGGTCTACACGCTGTTGCCGCTTGCCTTCCGCACCCGGGGCAAGATCCGCCGCATAATCGAAGAAGAGATCGACGCCATCGGCGGTCAGCAGTTCCTGTTCCCCTCGCTCCACCCTGCAGAGATCTGGCGCAAGACTGGCAGGCTCGATGTGATGGGGGAGGAGATGTTCCGGCTCTTCGACCGGAAGTCGGGCGAAATCGTCCTCGGCATGACCCACGAGGAGATCTTCACCACAGTCGCCACCGAGTTGACCTCCTACAAGCAGCTCCCCCAGATCTGGTACCAGATCAACACCAAGTTCCGTGATGAGCCCCGCCCCAAGTCGGGTCTGCTGCGGGTGCGTGAGTTCACGATGAAGGACTCATACTCCTTCGATCTCGATCAGGAGGGCCTGGACAAGGCGTTCGACGCCCACTACGCCGCCTACAAACGGATCTTCGATCGTCTCGGCCTCGATGCCGTCCCAGTGGCCGCATCGTCGGGTGCCATGGGTGGCAGCGGTTCGGTCGAGTTCATGGTGCGCTCGGTGGCAGGGGAGGATCTGGTCGCTCATTGTGCAGCATGTGGTTACGCCGCCAACGTGGAGAAGGCGACCAGCCGGGTGGCAGAAATCACCGACGAAGCCGGTCCGGACGTCCCCGATAGGTTCCCGACGCCTGGAGTGCGCACAATTGAGGACCTGGTCACCTTTGCGGGCGGCGCCGAGGCGTCCCGGCAAATCAAGACACTGGTGTACATGCTCGACAGTACCCCGGCGCTGGTGCTGCTTCGTGGCGACCACCCACTCCAGGAGCAGAAACTCCTGGATCAGACCGGTGCCCTCGAGGCCAGGCCGGCACATCCCGAGGAGATAAGCGAACTGCTCGGCGCCGACGCAGGCAGCCTTGGTGCGGTAGGTGTCGATGGCGTCGACATATTTGCCGACGAGGCACTGCGGGGCAGGACCAACATGACGACCGGTGCGAACGACAACGAGTTCCACCTGCGTGGTGTCTCGCTGGAGCGAGACATCGAGGTGACCCGGTGGGTCGACGTCCGCGAGGTCAAGGCAGGCGAACCGTGCGTTGAGTGCGGCGAGGCCATAGATGTCTTCCGCGCCATCGAATGTGGCCACATCTTCAAGCTGGGCACCAAGTACTCCGAACCACTCGGGGCGATGGTGCTCGACGAGAACGGCAAGTCGCGGCCTATCTACATGGGCTCGTACGGAATCGGTCTGGAGCGCAACCTGGCCGCCATTGTGGAGACGTATCACGATGACAAGGGGATCGCATGGCCGGTGACCGTCGCCCCTTACGAGGCAGTGATCACCGTACTCAAGCTCGACGACGAGACGATTGCCGCTGCCGAGGACATATACCAGGGTCTGCTCAGCGCCGGTATTGACGTGATCATTGACGACCGCAACGAGCGTCCCGGCGTCAAGTTCAATGACGCTGAGCTGATAGGGATCCCGTACCGGGTAACGGTTGGCCCGCGGGGGCTTGCCGAAGGAGTGGTCGAGCTAACGTCGCGGTCCGATGGCGCAACGGTCAACGTTCCCATCAACGAGGCGGCAGCGGAAGTCAAAGCGAGGATTGAGCCCGCACGGCGATGAACCGGAGCGACCGGCACGCGGTCTCCGAGGTCGCTCATGTGGCCCAAACGAACGCCTAGGTGAAGGCCCGGGTCCCGCCACCTCTCTGGCCGTAGGCGAAGGTGAGGACGCATCCGACCGGATGGACAGCCCGCGGTTCACAAACGCCCTACGCTCGGGCCGCCCACACTTGGTGCTATCATCCGGGGTCCAACGGAGAATAAGTCTCTCGAGGTGGGCCTGTGCCCGCCTCGTTTTGTGTGCACATGTGTAGGAGGATGAACGTGACGGGCAAGATCGACCGGCTGTGGGCCGTGATCGATCGGTATGTCGCCGCCGAGGGCATAGAGCTCGACGATTTGGAGATCGTCGGCAAGGCTCCCGGTGTGGTCGTTCGCGTCACGTTGGATGCCGATGGCGGCGTTGGTGTCGACCGGCTGGCTGAGATCTCCAGGCGGTTGTCACGGTTGCTCGACGACGAGGACCCCGTCGCCGGTTCCTACACGCTCGAGGTGTCTTCCCCGGGCCTGGAACGGAAGCTGAGGCGGCAGCGACACTTCGAGAAGTCGCTCGGCCGTGAAGTGAAAGTCAAGAGCGGCCCTGAGATCGACGGCTCGCACCGCCACATCGGAGTCCTGGTGGAAGCCGGCGACGACGGTTTTGTTGTGGAAGTTGATGGAGAACGACGCAAGATCGCCTACGGTGACGTTGTGTCGGCCCGCACGGTGTTTGCATGGGAGAAGGCTGTGAAGCCGGGGAAGCGGTGAGAGAGGAACGGCTATGGACTTCAATCTGATGCTCGATGCGCTCGAGGGAGTCGCTCGCGAGAAGGGCGTTCCCGTTGAGACGATCCTCGACGCGCTCGCCAACGCCTTCGTATCAGCGTACAAGCGCACGCCGGGTGCCGCCGAAGAGGCGCGCGTGACCATTGACGCCGACACCGGTGAAATCACCGTATACGGCCAGGAGCTCGACGAAGAAGGCAATGTCATTCAGGAGTGGGTCGATACCCCCGAGGACTTCGGGCGTATCGCCGTTCAGACTGCCAAGCAGGTCATAACCCAGCGGCTGCGCGACGCCAAACGAGAGCAGGTCTTCGACCTGTACGACGGCCGCGAAGGTGATCTCGTCACCGGCATCGTGCAGAGTTCGGATCATCGCTACGCCATGCTCGACCTTGGCAACGCCGAGGCGATCATGCCCGGCTCGGAGCGCATCCCGTACGAGCGTCTCGAGCGTGGCAACCGTATCAAGGCTTACATCCTCGAGGTACGCGGTGAGGGCAAGGGCCCGCAGATCGTCGTTTCCCGTAGCCATCCCGAGTTCATCCGCTCACTCTTCGAGCTCGAGGTTCCTGAACTGGTAGACGGTGACGTCGAGATCAAGGCGATCGCCCGTGAACCGGGGCATCGCACCAAGATCGCCGTGTTGTCTCACGATCCAAACGTCGACCCGGTCGGGGCATGTGTGGGTGCTCGCGGGTCGCGGGTACGTCAGGTGGTCAACGAGCTGCGCGGGGAAAAGGTCGACATTGTCGAGTGGCGTGAGGACACCCGGTCGTTCATCTCCGAGGCGTTGAGCCCTGCCCGGGTCAAGGAAGTGCGTCTCGACGAGGATGAGAAGATCGCAACCGTGATTGTGCCCGACCACCAGCTGTCGCTTGCGATCGGCAAGGAAGGGCAGAACGCCCGGCTGGCGGCTCGGCTCACCGGGTACAAGATCGATATCCGATCCGAGAGCCAGGATCTGGGTATCGACATCGACGAGCAGGCCGAGCTCGAACCGGACGTCGAGACCGGGCCAGACATAGCTACCGAGGACGGCACGGGCACCGAGCCAACCGAAGTTGGCGTCACAGAGGACGAGCAGCAGGCAGCAGTCGATGAAGGGACTGAAGCCGTCGACGAGCTCGACTCTGCAATCATCGAGGAACATGAAGCCACGGGCATGGATGGAGAATCCGAGACCTTGGCTGGAGAAGAACAAGAGGCAGATGCCGGGGCAGACGCAGACAGCTTGGACGTCTAGCGGAGCATGCAAGAATGGGCATCTCGGAGGTGACAGTTGGCTAAGAAGCGCGTATACGAATTAGCACGGGAGCTTGGATTCGAGTCCAAGGATGTGCTCGAGCGCGCCCAGAGCCTCGGCATTGATCTGAAGACGGCTTCCTCGGGACTGGAGCCAGAAGAAGTAGATCTGGTCACACTCTCGTACGAGGAAGAGACGGCGGCCGACAAACCCGAAGCTGAGCCGCAAGCGGTAGCTGAGCCGGCGCCGGTCGTCGAAGAGGAGCCGGAGCCCGCGCCCGAACCGGCAACACCTCCGCCGTCTGTGGTCGAGCAACCGCCCGAGCCTGCCGGCGACGAGCAGATGATCATGGTCACGCCAGGGATCACCGTTGCCGAGTTCGCTACCGAGGTCGGGGAGCGGACCGGTACCGTGGTCAAAGAGCTGATGGGCATGGGCGAGATGGTGCCGGGCGGCGGCACGATTCCCCAGCATGCCCTGGTGTCGCTCGGCGAGATCTTCGGCTACGAGGTCCTCGTCGACGAGAAGCCCGAAGAGGAACCGGACACCGGTCCCGAGCACCACATGGTCGAATACGAGGACGACCCGGCGAGCCTCGTGCCACGACCGCCGGTTGTGACCGTGATGGGTCACGTCGACCATGGCAAGACCCAGCTTCTCGACACCATCCGCAAGGCCAATGTGATGGCCGGTGAGGCGGGAGGCATCACCCAGCACATCGGTGCGTACCAGGTAGAGCGCAACGGGTCGAAGATCACGTTCCTCGACACCCCCGGGCACGAGGCGTTCACTGCCCTGCGCGCCCGTGGCGCCAACGTCACCGACGTCGCCATCATCGTGGTGGCCGCCAACGACGGCGTCATGCCGCAGACGGCTGAGGCGATCGCCCACGCGCAGGCGGCCGACGTTCCCATAGTCATTGCCATAAACAAGATGGACCTTCCGACCGCAAACCCAAACGGCGTCCGCGCCGCTCTCACCCAGCACGGCATCGTCGTCGAAGCCCTTGGTGGTGACACCGTTGCTGCCGAGATCTCTGCGCTGACTGGCGAGGGTGTCGATGATTTGCTCGACATGGTGTCTCTGGTAGCCGAAGTCGAAGAGCTGACGGCCAATCCGAATGCGCCGGCAGTAGGTACTGTTATCGAAAGCCGTCTCGAGGTCGGCCGCGGACCGGTGGCCACCGTGATCGTCCAGCGAGGCACCCTCAAGCAGGGCGACGCCATCGTTGCGGGCGGTGTTGCCGGCAGGGTGCGGGCTATGTTCGACGATCAAGAGAAGAAGCTGAAGAAGGCAGGTCCCTCGACGCCGGTAGTCATCATGGGTTGGGACGACATCCCGACCGCAGGCGACATGTTCGAGGCGGTCAAGAATGACCGGGTTGCTCGCAAGCTCGCCCAGGAGCGACTAAACGAAGTGCGAAGCGCCACCTACAATGTGCCAACCGCCACCGAACGTCTCGAGCATCTGCTGGAGAGCCTGCGCACCGCAGACCACGCCGAACTGCGGATCATTGTGCGTGCCGATGCAATGGGATCGCTCGAGGCGATTCGTGACTCCGTGGCCAAGATCACACGGGAAGACGGCAAGGTCACGATGATCCAGGGCGCCGTCGGTGGGGTCACTGCGAACGACGTCATGCTTGCCGAAGCGTCAGACGCCATCATCTACGGGTTCAACGCTCGTCCCGACGCCGCCGCCCGGGCCGCAGCCAAGGATGCCGGGATCGACGTCCGCACCTTCTCCATCATCTACGAGCTGCTCGATGACATCGAAGGCATGCTGCTCGGCGAGCTGGCCCCGGAGGAAGTTGAGTCGTTCCTCGGTGTTGCCGACGTACGCGAGGTCTTCCGGGCACCGCGTCTTGGCAAGGTTGCCGGTTGCTACGTCACTGAGGGCGAGATCAACCGCAATGCGCGAGCCCGGGTTGTACGCGATGGTGTCGTGGTCTATGAGGGCAAGATCATCTCACTGCGCAGATTCAAGGACGACGTACCATCGGTGGCTGCGGGTTTCGAATGCGGCATCGGTCTCGAGAACTTCCGTGACGTCAAGGAAGGCGACACGATCGAGTCCTTCGAGGTGCGGGAAGTCGCCCGCGTCTAGACGATGCATGTAGCGGCATTGGGGCTCGAGCTGAGGATCCGGGACGCCCATTCGCTCAAAGATAAGCGGCATGTGGTGAAATCCATCTCGAGCTATCTGGCGAAGACGTTCAATGTGGCCGTCTCCGAAGTGGATCACCAGGATCTCTGGAACCGGGCGACGCTGGGCGTTGCCGCCGTTGCGCCGTCTGCGTCCCAGCTGGACCGTATCCTGCACGCCGTAGAACGCCACATGAGAGAGCGGACCGATGCCGAGCTCATCGGTGTGCAAGTGAGCTATCTGGAGAAGCCGGAATGAGTAAGCCACCTTCACCGAGGATGCGCAAAGTAAATGAGCTCTTCCGCGAGGTGATTGCTGAGGAAGCGGCCGAGTTGAAGGACCCCCGTATCGGGTTCCTCACGATTACGGGCGTGGACACGGCTCCGAATTTACGTACCGCCCGCGTGTACTACTCGGTGATGGGTGACGACGAGCAGCATGCTGCAACGGCGGCGGCCCTCAAGAGTGCCGCCAGACGGTTGCAGGCGGTCATCGGAGCACAGACCAGGCTCAAATACACGCCTGTGCTGGAGTTTTTCGTCGACCCATCGATAGAGCAGGGGCTGCGCATGGATACCCTTCTTCACCATCTAGAGGAAGACCGGGAGGATCAGATCCATGAGTGATGGACTCGCTGAGGCGGCGGCGGCGATCCGGGGGGCCGGGTCGGTGGTGACGATGGGTCACGTCGGCCCGGATGGTGACGCGCTTGGCTCGATGCTCGCCGTCGCAATGGGTGCTGCCAATGCGGGTAAGCGGGCCTATGCCACCTTCGGCGAGCCTTTTGTTGTTGGCAAGCAATTCCGGTTCCTGGACACTTCGCTGCTTGTTGCACCGGGTCGTGTTCCCGAAGACATCGATCTCGCCGTCGTCGTCGACACTTCGGTTCCCTCGCGGCTCGGTAGCGCTCTCAGCATTGCCGAGCGTGCTCACCACCTACTCGTCGTCGATCATCACCTCACCCAGGATGGCCAGCTGGAAGGCATCCAATTGGTGGACACCAGTGCCGGGGCCGCGGCCCAGGTCGTATACCGGCTCTTCGGGGAGCTGCGCTGGCCGCTGACCCCCGAGATCGCCACCGCTCTCTATACCGGCATCGTCACCGACACCGGCCGATTCCAGTACTCGGCGACCACTCCTGAGGTTCACCAGATCACCGCCGCTCTGCTCGCCGCCGGGGTGGAGCCGCCGGTTGTCGGGCGCCACGTCTACGAGGAGTCGCCATTCGGCTACCTGCACGTCGCCGGGGCCGTGCTTGCCCGGGCGCAGCTCGATCGTGAGCGCAAGCTCGTCTGGTCGGTGCTCACCAGGGACGACCTTGCCGGCGAGGAGCTCAAGTACGAGGATGCCGACGGTCTGATCGACCTCATCCGCATCGCCGAGGAATCCGATGTCGCCTGTCTGCTGCGAGAGATAGGCACGAGCACTTACAAGGGGAGTCTCCGTTCCCGGGGGCGGGTCGACGTCAGCGCCATCGCCGGATCGTTTGGCGGGGGCGGGCATCACAACGCCGCTGGTTTTGTGGCGAAGGGGGACATCGACTCGATCATCACGACGATTCGGGAATCTCTGACATGAAGCTCAGGGCCGGGTTCCTCCTAGTCGACAAGCCATCGGGCTGGACCTCGCATGATGTGGTAGCCAAGGTGCGGAACCTGCTCGGGGTCAAGAAGGTGGGTCATGCCGGCACTCTGGATCCGATGGCGACCGGTCTGGTGGTGATTGGCCTTGGTCGGGCCACCCGACTACTTCGCTTTGTCCAGAATGCACCCAAGGAGTACGTCGCCCGTGCGGTCCTCGGCGTGGCGACTGATTCGCTCGATGCCGACGGTGCCATCCTCGAGCGCGTCGAGATGGAGGTGACTCGCTCCGACGTCGAGGCAGTGATGGAGAGATTCGTTGGGACGATTTCGCAGGTGCCGCCCATGGTCTCGGCACGCAAGGTGAAGGGTCGCAGGCTATATGAGCTGGCCCGGGAGGGTGTCGAGATCGAGCGGGAAGCACGCGACGTCGACATCTTTCGGCTCGAGCTGGTTGACTTTGCACCGCTGCCGTATCCGGAGATCACCTTCCGGACCGTATGTGGCACAGGGACATATGTGCGTACGCTCGCCGACGACATGGCCGTCGCCCTCGGTGGTCGCGCCCACCTGAGCGCATTAAGACGAGTCCGTAACGGCTCGCTCCACGTCACCGAAGCGGTACAGATCGAAGATGTAGAAAAGGCGGTCGCAGATGGCAGGGAAAGCGAGTTGGTGCTGACTCCACGCGCCGGGCTGCCGGATTTGGCTGAGGTTGTCGTCGGCGACGACCTGGTGGCGGGGGTGCGCAGCGGTCTGGCGTTCCCAGTGGCAGCACTCTCTCGTGAAACACCAGAGCCCGGTCCGCTACGGATCATCGACAGTGCCGGGGACCTGCTTGCCGTCTACCGCATCGACCGCGGAAAAGCGACACCGGAGGTGGTGCTGTCGTGAAGGTGTTGTCCGGGGACTATCGAGCCTGGGAGCCGCTCGAGCAGCCAACGGCGGTGACGATCGGGGTATACGACGGAGTGCACCTCGGCCACCAACGCGTTCTCGAGACACTGCGTGATACCGGGCTACCGGTTGTGGTGGCGACGTTTCGGCAGCACCCGATTCGCATCATCGCCCCCGAATCCGCTCCACAGCTGCTGACGACGACAGAGCAGCGTCTCGAGCTTTTCGAGCGCTACGGCGTTTCGACGGTGGCACTCCTCGAATTCGATGAGAATCTGCGACTGCTGCCTGCTGAGGAATTCGTGGAGACGATCGTCGTGGCGACGCTTCGCGCCCGTCGCGTCGCGGTGGGTCGCGGTTTCCGTTTTGGGCACGATCAGTTCGGGGATGTGTCGTTGCTCCGTCGTATGGGAGAGGAACATGGGTTCACCGTCGACGCCATCGAGATACTCGAAGCCGGGGTCCCGGTGCGCTCCACGGTGATCAGGGCCCTGCTCAAGGAGGGCGATGTCGCCGCAGCAGATCGAATGCTGGGTAGGCACTACAGGATCGAGGGTCGGGTCGTTCCCGGTGACCGGCGGGGGCGCAGCATTGGCTTCCCAACGGCGAATCTCGAGACCAACCCGGATGTTGTCATCCCGGGGTCCGGCGTCTATGCGGTCCGGCTGCACTGGGACGGGGCCGTTCATCCCGGTGTTGTCAACATCGGGAAGCGCCCGACCTTTGGTGGTACCGAGTCCGTTGTTGAGGCTCACGTGCTGGACTTCTCAGGAGATCTGTATGGTCGGCGACTCGAGGTGTACTTCGTTGCGCGGCTACGCGCCGAGCGAAAGTTCGATGGGGTCGATTCCCTCGTCGCGGCCATCGAGAACGACGTAAGGTGTGCCCGCGACATACTGAACGAGGGGTGATGATGCGGGTGCAATCCGGGTCACCGTACGAGGAGCAATACGGGTTCTCCCGGGGTCTTCGCCGTGGCGCGCTGGTTGAGATCGCCGGGACGGCACCGATACCGGAACCGGGTGCGGCTGTCGCCACGACGGCCTACGGGCAGATGCTGCGATGTGGGGAGATCGTTATCGGGGCGCTCGAGGGGTTGGGAGCGTCGGTAGACGACGTGGTTCGCACCAGGATGTACCTGACCGACGCGGCCGATGCAGACGAGGTTGGTCGTGCCCATCGGGAACTCTTCGGTTCTGCCCGACCGGTGGCCACGATGGTTGTGGTCTCGGCCCTATTAGATCCTTCGTGGAAGGTCGAGATTGAGGCGGAGGCCGTGGTCGCGAACCAGGTCGAAGTCACCTGACGATCACCCCCCTGCCCAGGAAAAAATACTCATTGGGAGCACGTCGCGATGTTCGTGCCTAGGTTATGTCTTGTTGCTCGACCGAGAGGGTAATCATGAAGCCGCTCGAGACATACGCCGTCGTTCCCAAATTGCCCGAAGTGCTCGAACCGCTTCGTAGTGTCGTGCACGATCTCCACTGGTCGTGGAATCACTCGGCCATTGGCCTGTTCCGACGACTCGATCCAGATTTGTGGGAGAGCACAGGCCACAACCCGGTGCTGATGCTGGGGACGATCAGCCAGGCCAAGCTCGACGAAGCAGCCGCGGATCCATCGATCATCGCCCATCTCGATGCCGTCGTTCGAGAGTTCGCTGACTATTCGGCGTCCCGGGGCACCTGGTACGAGCGGGTTCACGGTGCCGATCGTGAACTCGAGGTTGCCTACTTCTCGCTCGAGTTCGGTATCACCGAATGCCTCTCGATCTTCGCCGGAGGTCTCGGGATCCTCGCAGGCGATCATCTGAAATCCTCGAGTGATCTCGGTCTGCCACTTACCGGCGTCGGCCTGCTCTACCAGGAGGGCTATTTCCGGCAGCATCTCAACGAGGCCGGCTGGCAGCAGGAGACGTTCGAGTCAAACGACTTCGACAACCTCCCGGTGACCCTGGTCGTCGACGACGAGGGAAGACCACGCACGGTATCTGTCCCGTTTCCCGATCGTGAGGTAGTAGCACTGATCTGGAAGGCACAGGTGGGAAGGGTCCCGATCTACCTGCTCGACACCAATCACGAGGCCAACGGTGCGGCTGATCGGCGGATCACCGATCAGCTATACGGGGGCTCACGAGAGACGAGGATGAGGCAGGAATTGCTGCTCGGGGTCGGAGGCTTTCGCGCTCTCGAGGAGCTCGGCATCAAGCCGAATGTCTTCCATATGAACGAGGGCCACTCGGCCTTCCTCGTCCTCGAATGGATAGCCACCACGATGACCGAGCACGGTCTTTCCTTTGAGGAGGCAAAGGAAGCGGTTGCGGGTTTGGTCTTCACCACCCACACGCCGGTCCCGGCCGGCCACGACTACTTCGCCCCCGACCTCGTCTCTCGCTATCTGGGGCACTATGCCGCCATCTTCGGCAAGACGATGGACGAGTTCCTGGCGTTGGGACGCCGCGATCCAAATGACAAGTTCGAAGAATTCTGCAACACCATTCTGGCGCTCGACATGGCCTCGTACGCCAACGGGGTGAGCAAGCTCCACGGGGCCGTCAGCAGGCAGATGTGGACCGGACTGTGGCCCGGGCACCCCGTCGAGGAGATTCCGATCACATCGATCACAAACGGCGTGCATGCCAAGTCATGGGTGTCGCAGGACATGAAGGACATCTACGACCGCTACCTAGGTCCGAAGTGGCGTGAGGAACCTGGAAATGCCGAGCTGTGGAAGAGGGTTCGCGACATCCCGCCGGGAGAGCTGTGGGGGATGCGCGAGCGGAGGCGGGAACGCCTCGTTGCCTTTGCCCGTAGGCGGCTGAGTAGGCAACTGGCAGAGCGAGGCGCCCCCGAGGCTGAGATCGCGATGGCAGACGTGGTGCTCGACCCTGATGCGTTGACGATCGGGTTTGCCCGCCGCTTCGCCACATACAAGCGGGCAGATCTCTTCCTCCAGGACACTGCAAGGCTCGCTGAGCTGATGACGAATGCGGACCGCCCGGTCCAGATGATCTTCGCCGGCAAGGCACATCCCGCAGACGATGGCGGCAAAGAGCTGATTCGCAGGATCATCGAGTTCACCACAGACTCCGGGATTCGTCGTCATCTGGTGTTCATAGCCGACTACGACATGTCCGTGGCGAGAGCGCTCGTCCAGGGCGCCGATGTCTGGCTGAATACACCGGTCCGCCCGCTCGAGGCCAGCGGCACAAGCGGAATGAAGGCGGCAGTCAACGGAGTGCTCAATCTGAGCACCCTCGACGGCTGGTGGGACGAGGCGTATGAGCCGGGCGTCGGATGGGCGATCGGGCGCAGGGACTCGCATCCCGATCCGGAGGTACGTGACCGCTTTGAAGCCCATGCGTTCTATGACCTGATCGAGCGTGATGTTGCGCCCCTGTTCTACGATCGTGGCGCCGACGGACTGCCCCGCGGTTGGCTTGCCAAGATGAAGAATGCGATGTCGACTCTCAACGGGTACTTCAACACCCACCGAATGGTTCGCGAGTACACGGAGCGGTATTACCTTCCGGCGGGTGATCGCCAGCGGATGATGGGTGCAGACGGGGGAGCGAGGGCAAGGGCACTGGCCGCGTGGAAACAGGGAGTGCGGTCGGCCTGGCCACAGGTGCGTGTCGTCGGCGTGGAAAGCTCGGTATCGGGTGAGATCGCCGTCGACGATGAGATGACTGTTACCGCTCAGGTGGATCTCGCCGGTTTGTCGCCGCAGGACGTCACGGTCGAGCTCTACCAGGGCTCGATCAGACGCGTTGGGTGAAATCGTCAACGGCACCGGGACCATCATGGAACCGGTGAAGGCTTCCGGTCGTACCCATCTGTTCGAGGCAGGTGCCGTCTCGTTCGAGGCGAGCGGCAGGCATGGTTTCACGGTGCGTGTGCTTCCTCATCACCCCGA
Source organism: uncultured bacterium (assembly GCA_963777645.1). Taxonomy (GTDB): domain Bacteria; phylum Actinomycetota; class Acidimicrobiia; order Spongiisociales; family UBA5794; genus JAAETI01. The sequence continues at coordinate 624,040 of CAVZRA010000003.1, forward strand.
TCTACCCAACCCGCATCACATGGGCTTGATCCGCTGGGGATGAGCACAGTGTGATATCACCGGGCGCCGGGTTGGCAGGATCAGTTTCCGTGTTAGAATTCGTCTCGGACGTTCGTCCGCGCTTTCTTCTCTCAAAGGGAATCTCTGCGTGAAAGACACGAAGACAATCATTGAAGAACATGGGCTGCACGACTCGGACACGGGCTCGCCCGAGGTTCAGGTCGCACTGCTCACCGAGCGCATCAGCCATCTCACCGAGCACCTGAAGGTCAACAAGAAGGACCATCACAGCCGGCGAGGTCTGCTGATGATGGTCGGCAAGCGTCGACGACTTCTCAAGTACCTCAGGAACCAGGATGTCGAGAGGTATCGCAACCTGATCGCCAGTCTGGGACTGAGGCGATAAGAGATCGGAGAAGGCGGCTTTCGGCCGCCTTCTGCTTGTTCTACCGGGAACAGTAGTTCCCTCGGGGTCCACAGGACCCCTACGAATGGGGTCCGTTGGATCCCACGACAACCGGAGGGGGAAAGCCCTCAGTTGTCAGTGGTCGGGTTTCCGCTATCGGGTTTTACCCGTCGGAGATTACCCGCCAGAAGCTCGACCACTGCCAATTGTCCGCTCTCCCCCCAGACATAAGGAGACGCGCGTGGCAGAGACCACAGTACGCGGTCGCATAGGCGACAAAGAGCTCGTATTTTCATCGGGCAAACTAGCTCTCCTCGCAGACGGGGCCGTCGTTGCCAGTATTGGCGAGACGGAAGTCCTGGTCACGGCTACTTGTAGCCGCAACCTGCGAGAGGGTGCAGATTTCTTCCCACTCACCGTGGACGTAGAGGAGAGGATGTACGCCGTCGGGCGCATCCCCGGATCCTTCTTCCGCCGCGAAGGGCGGGCAACCGAGAAGGCAACGCTGACGGCACGTTTGATCGACCGTCCGTTGCGGCCTTCATTTCCAGACGGGTTCCTCTATGAGACACACGTAGTGGCAACCATCCTGTCTGCCGATTTGGTCCACGACTACGACGTGCCGGCATTGAACGCCGCATCTGCGGCACTCACGTTGAGCCCGATCCCATTCCTGGGACCGATCGGAGCAGTCAAGCTCGCGCTCAGCAATGGAGAGTGGATCCCATTCCCCACCTATGAGGAGCTCGAGGAGTCAGTGTTCGAGATCGTGGTAGCAGGGAAGCGAAACGACGCAGGCCAGGTCGACATTGCCATGGTCGAGGCTGGTGCCACCGAGCACGGGCATCGTATGGTCGATGGCGGCCAGGTTCCCAGCGACGAGGCGAGCATCACCCGTGGCCTGGAAGAGGCGAAGGGATACATCGCTCAGATCATCGACCTCCAGCTCGAGTTGCTGGCCCAGGTCGGAGAGCCAAGGCATGTCGACTTTCCTGTCGTCGAGTCGTATAGCGACGAGCTGTATGCCCGCGTCGAGGGAATCGCCAAGTCGAAGTTCGAGGCGCTCGGCACGATCGTCGACAAGACCGAGCGGCAAGAAGCCGAAGCCGGTGTTATCGACGAGACCATGGCCGCTCTTGCGATCGCCGACGACGACGCGGCGGCACTCATCGCCGCACGCAAGGCAGTCAAGGCAGTGCAGAAGAAGGTGATGCGGTCACGGGTCGTCAATGACGGCGTTCGTATGGATGGGCGTGGTCTCACCGAGATCCGCCCCATCGACGTCGAGGTCGGCTTGCTCGGCCAGGCTCATGGCTCAGCGATGTTCAAGCGTGGCGAGACCCAGGTATTGAACACGACGACTCTCGGCATGCTGAGGATGGAGCAGATGCTCGACACCATCAGCCTCGAAGAGTCGAAGCGCTACATGCACCATTACAACTTCCCACCGTTCGCCACAGGCGAGACCGGCTTCATGCGTGGTCCGAAGCGGCGTGAGATTGGCCACGGCGCCCTCGCCGAGAAGGCGTTGTTGCCGGTGATTCCTCCCGTTGAGGACTTCCCGTACGCCTACAGGCTCGTGTCCGAAGTGCTGATGTCGAATGGCTCCAGCTCGATGGCTTCTGTCTGCGGCTCGTCGCTCTCGCTGATGGACGCCGGTGTTCCCATCGAGGCGCCGGTGGCGGGTATCGCCATGGGTCTCATCGAGCAGGACGGCAAGTACGTCACTCTCACAGACATTCTCGGGGCTGAGGATCACCTCGGTGACATGGACTTCAAGGTCGCGGGCACCCGTGACATGATCACGGCTCTCCAACTCGACACGAAGATCGAAAGCCTTCCGGCTGAGGTCCTGGTCCAGGCGATGGGTCAAGCGCGCGAGGCCCGGCTGTTCATCCTCGACAAGATGGCTGAGGTCCTTGCCGAGCCCCGTGAGGAGCTGGCCGCCAACGCCCCGAAGATCGAAGCGATCGAGATCCCCAAGGACAAGATCGGTGAGGTCATCGGCCCTAAGGGCAAGACCATCCGCGAGCTCGAGGAAGAGACCGGGGCAACCATCGAGATCGACGACGAGGGGATCGTCCGGGTCGGCGCTGCTGATACCGCATCGATGAAGCTGGCCAAGGAGCGAATCCTCGCTATCGGCTTCCCGCCGGAGGCCAACGTCGGTGAGACCTACGAGGGTGAGGTGGTCAACATCACCAAGTTCGGTGCCTTTGTCAACATCCTGCCTGGTCGTGACGGCTTGCTGCACATCTCCAAGATGGGTGGCGGCAGGCGCATCGAGAAGGTCGAGGATGTCCTGGCGCTTGGAGACAAGGTCAACGTGATCGTGCGTGAGATCGACGACCGCGGCAAGGTCAGCCTCGATCTGGCGGAAGGTGTGTCTCTTGTCAATGAGAACACGCCGACCGGCGACGGCGGCGGTAGGGGCGAGCGTAGCGAGCGTCACGAGGGTGGTCGTGATCGTGATCGTGGTGATCGTGGTGGCCGTGATCGTGGTGGCCGTGATCGTGGTGGTCGCAGCCGTGATCGTGGTGGCCGGGACCGAGGCGAAAGCCGCCAGGAAACCCCGAATCGCACTGTGGTGTCGTTCGAAGACGACTTCGAGAAGGGTCTATAGGAGATCCTGCTCTATTGCACTGAGGCCCCCGATCCGGGGGCCTCAGTCGCGTAAACCCTTGGTCCTAGTCCTCCAGGATGAAGGTGAGCTTCATGTCTACCCGGAAATGCTTGATGGTGCCATCGTCGGCGAGCACAACCTTCTGCTCAGAGATCCAGGCCCCTCGAATGCCGTCGATGGTGCGCTGTGCTTTGGAGATACCCTTTCGGATAGCGTCTTCAAAGGACCCGGGAGAAGTAGACGTGATCTCGATCACCTTCGCAACAGACACTTAGAGCTCCTCTCATCGGGAGTGTCGTCTGCCTAGAGGGTACCGCGTCCCCGGTTCGCCAACTAGTTGGGGTCAGTTACCAGCGGTCGGCGAGCCTGGCACCGAGAAAACCGCCACCGGCAGCGCCGAGGAGCGCCATCAGCAGGGGAATTACCCCGGTCAACCAACCGATGAGCACGCCGACGATGCCACCGGCGAGAATGCCGACGCGCATTCCGTTCACCCAGTCGTAGTCGGTTCTGCCTTGCTTATCTCGTGATTCCATCTCCGCCATCGTAACCCGGGCGGGCACCGCTGACTCGATCGGGCGGGGAACCATTGTCACTCCGGGCTACGTCCAATTGCTACGACGACAGGGAGCCGGGTCAATGGCCGCACGAAACATCAAAGCAGCGTTCGCACTTCTCATCTCGATGGTGTTGTTGCTTGCCGCCTGTGGCGGGAGTGACGAGGCCGACAGCAGGACCGCACTCAATGACAAAGCCGCAGCGACCGGTGGGCAGGTCGAGTCGCCCCAATACGACGCCGGAGGCGACACCGGCTCGGTTTCCGAGCAAGCGGGTTCTGACACGCTTGGCAATGGGGGAATCGACGGCACAGTTCTCAAGACCAGCACGCTGGGCAGGGAGATCATCTATACCGCCGACATGACCGTTGCGGTCACCGATGTGGCAGCGGCAAGCGCCGAGGCAACCCGGATCATCGAGGAGATGGGCGGATACCTCTTCGGTCAGGAGAGCACGGGTGCCCCAGAGCCGCACAGTGTGCTCACGTTCAAGGTGCTGCCCGGTGACTTCCAGCAGGCGCTGGCAAGCCTCGGCTCCGTTGGGGAGATCCGCACCCAGAGCATATCCACAGACGACGTGACCGAGCGGGTAGTCGATCTGGAGTCGCGAATCGCCACTGCCGAGACGAGCGTGGCGCGGTTGAAGGGCTTCCTCGAAGAAGCTGAGGACATAGAGGCAATCGCCGCGCTCGAGAGCCAACTCCTCGAGCGCGAGACCGATCTCGAGACAATGCGGGGGCAGCTTCGCACGCTCCAGGACCGGATCGACCTTGCGACGATATCGCTGACTCTCACCGAGGCACTCAGCAACCCGGGTCTCTCCCTGGAAGTGACCGGTTCCCCCGGTCATGATGACGGCATCTCCTGCCCTGCGAGCGGGGCGATCTCGGTGGAGGAGGGGGAGCCGGCGACAGTCTGTTTCGAGATCGTCAACTCCGGGGACACCCCGCTTGCCGGTTTCGAGCTGAAGGACACGGTGCTCGAGGTCGAACTCGGCGATCTGATCGTGGTGTGGGGTGATCCCAATGGTGTCCTGGAGCCGGGACAGTCGATGGTGCTCGCCTATGAGACCACGGTCAAGCGAAGCCTCCGCACCCAGGCAAGGGTGAGCGCTGTACCGGTAGATCAGGACGGCAACCGGGTCGAGGGTCGTGAGGTGGCCAGCACCTCGGTGATGAACATCACTGCCGAGGATCCTGGTGGTCTGCCCGGATTCCGGGATGGTCTCGACGCCAGCTGGAACGCCCTGCAATGGATCGGCGGTGTGGTCGTCCTACTCGCAGGCGCCGTTCTGCCGTTTGTGATCCCGCTGGTTCTGTTGGCGGCACTGGTGCTCTGGATCTTCAGAAGGCGTCCGGAGAAGGCACCGGCTGAGGCGCCAACACCTCCGTGGGACGGGGAACAGGACGGTGCAGAACCCCAAGAATCCGAAGCCGCAGAGGATGCTGAGGCCTAAAAGCCCCCCCTCCTCACCGTTCTGGCGTCGATACGCGCCGTATGTGGCCAGATTGTACGCCAGAACGGGGGAGGAGGCGCCCCCTTGCCTATCGAACATATGTTCGATAGGCTGTGAGCCCCAACGAGGCGGAGAGGGTGGCGGCAGAGACGGTACGTCTAGAGCATTTCAAAGGGAACGCCGCCGCGTCTTCTCGAGATTTGCTGGCATTGCAACCGGGGCGGGTGACCGGGCTCATCGGGCATCCCGGATTCGGGTTGACCAGGCTCGGGCTCACCATGTTGGCATCCCGGGAACAACTAGGCACGGTTGCCTATCTGGATGTGAGAGGCTGGCTCAGCCCACCGGCTGCCTGGGAAGCCGGTGTGTCCCCGGAGCGACTGGTGGTGGTCCGCTGCGATGACCCGGTTAGCTGGGGGCGGGTTGCCGCACATTTGCTCGAGGGTGTTGTCGCCCTATATGCCGAGGTGCCTGCCAGGACCAAGCCCGCTCATTTGCACAAGCTGACAGCGCTGGCTCGCAACAGGAGCACACCTCTCGTGCTCCGTCCGCTCCAGGGCGATCTCCCCGGTGGTATGGCTCATCTCCGGCTCGAGGCTCGTCGGGTGATCTGGGAGGGCGCCGGTCTGGGCCACGGACGACTCACTCATCGCCGACTGGTGCTCGAAGCGTCGGGGAAGGCTATGCGAGGTATGACGAGGCTGATCGAGGTGGAGGACGATGGAACGAACGCTATGCGTCTGGTTCCCGGACTGGCCGCTGCGCCGTCCGGACGTGCCACCGGCTGAGCCATGCCAGGCGATCGATGGCGAGAATCTCGTCATTGCCGTCAACCGCCCGGCAGCAGATTTCGGTATCAAGGTCGGGATGCGTCGTCGTGAAGCCGAAGCGGTTTGCCCGACCGTGGTCACCATCGAGCACGACCCCGGTGCCGAGATGGCGCGCTTCGAACGGGTGGCGGTCGCCGTCGAGACCCTCATCCCTCGCATCGAAGTTGTTTCCCCGGGTCTGATCCTGGCCCCGATAACAGGTGCGGTTCGCTACTTCGGTGGTGAGCAACCCCTCATCGACAGGGTCGACAAAGAGATCGGAGTCGTGACCGGGACCGGCTACCGGATCGGGCTTGCCGCCGGGCCCTTTGCCGCCCGTCGCGCTGCCGAGATGGCCACCGACGGCGACCCCATCTTCGTCGTCACCAACGACGACGTCTTCCGTAGCACGCTCAATGTGGCGGTACTGGGCAGTGAAGATATGGCCGCGGTGTTCCGCTGGCTCGGGATCAGCACGCTGGGGGAGTTGGCAGCATTGCCTCGCGCCGCGGTGGTGTCACGTTTCGGCGTCGACGGGCTACAGGCACACCGGCTGGCTTGCGGGGAAGACCGGGAGACCAGGGATCGGGTCATCGCCGAGGATCTGAGCGTCGAGGAGAGATTCGATCCACCGCTCGAGAACCTGGAGCAAGTCGCCTTTGTCGCCAGATCGATCGCCCATCAGCTGCTCAACGCCCCCATCCTCGATGGGGCTATCCCGCATCGCGTCCAGATCGAGGCGGAGGCAGCAGACGGTGCCATGCGCACCCGGGTTTGGCGCAGCGCCGATCCGTTCGACGAGCGCATGCTCGGGGAGCGGGTTCGTTGGCAGCTCCAGGCCTGGCTCGACACCGCCAGGATGCGCAGTGGCCCCGGTATCCGGGGTGGATTGGTGCGGCTCCGGGTCATGCCGGCCGACCTATCCGATCGGGGCAGGCAGCTTGCCATCGATGAAGATGCGCAATCGGTGGCAGAGGTCCAACGGGCGCTTGCCCAGGCGCAGGCGATAGTCGGCAACGATGGGGTTCTCCAAGCAATCCCACAAGGTGGACGGGATCCGCGGGAGCGGGCGCTCTGGTACCGATGGGGAGAGGCCCCGCCGGCTCCGGAGCGTGATCCCGGTGCGCCGTGGCCGGGGCAGATCCCCACTCCGTTGCCCACATTGGTACCGCCGGACCCATTCCCACTCGATGTGGAATGGGACACCGGCATTCCCACCAGGGTCCGGCTGGGCAGCCGCTGGGTAGAGGTGTTGTCCTGGGCTGGGCCATGGCGAAAGGTGGGGCGCTGGTGGGACGGGGAGCATCCGGCGGACCGCTATCAGCTGGTCACCTCGGCGGGAGCCTTTCTCTGTGCCGTCATCGAAGGCAAGACCTATATGACGGGGGTCTACGACTGATGCAACCGATGGAACTGCTCGTTGATGATGTCGTAGACCTGAGCCCTGAGACCGTCGATGTCCTTCACCATCAGATCGGTAGTCGGGATCGGCTCGTGGATCACCACTTCGCCATGGCCCCTGTAGAAGAGCTTCGATCCCGGTGGCCACACATCCCAGGTACCGTTGATAGTGACCGGGACAACCGGGAGCCCGGTCGAGATGGCCATCCTGAAGGCCCCCTTCTTGAAAGGGTGCAGCTCGCCGTCCCGGCTGCGTGTGCCCTCGGCGAACACAATCAGCGAGTAGCCATTCTCCTTGGCGCGGGCCACCCCCTCGTTTATCGCGGCATAGGAGGAGACGCCTGCCCCCCGATCGATCTTGACGATGCCAGCGACGTGCAAGGCCTGTGCGAATACCGGGATCTTGTAGACCTCCTTCTTGGCGAGATACCGGATCGGGATCGGGATCGCCCGGAACAGCAGCGGGATGTCGAAGTTCGAGAGGTGGTTGGACAGGAAGAAGTACTGGGTACCCGGCTCGATGTGCTCGGTACCTGTCACGCTGTAGCTCATCGGGGGCACCAGCAGGAACAGCCGGCTCCAGAATTGTACGAACCATTCACCGACTCTTCGCATCCGAAGCGTCATGACGAGAATGAACAGAGCCGAAACGATGATCGTGAAGATCAAGAAGAGCGGTACGGCGATCGCCGACTTGATGCTGAGCAGAACCTTTCTCGTCATCGGATTAGCGTAGTGCGGCCCCTGCGGCGAGGGAGGATGTATGCGACAACTGAGTAACAGTCAGGCAAGACGGATCGCGCTCGCGGCTCAGGGGTTCACCGATCCGGTGCCGAATGGCCGCGTTGACCGACGTCACTTTCGTCGTGTCATCAGCCGTGTTGGTCTACTCCAACTCGATTCAGTCAACGTGCTGCAGCGGTCGCACTATTTGCCCATGTGGTCGCGTCTTGGCAGCTACCCGGTCGACGCACTAGATGAATTCACGGCACGCAGTGGTGAGATGTTCGAGTACTGGGGACATGCCGCTTCGTTGCTTCCGGTCGAGCTGCACCGGCTGTTGCGCTGGAGAATGAAGGCGGCACAGCCAGGGCCGCGCACCCGGGGCATGATCGAAGAGCATCCCGAGTATCTGGATTCGGTGCTGGCGCAAATCTCGGAGCAAGGTCCACTGACCGTCTCGGACCTTGCAGACCCCGGGAGTCGCACCGGCCCCTGGTGGGGTCATGGCAAGGGAAAGATCGCCCTCGACTGGTTGTTCTGGAAGGGTGAGATCACCGCGTACCGAACCGGCAACTTCGTGCGTGTCTACGACCTTCCGGAGCGAGTGATCCCCGCGGTGCATCTCGAAGCACCGGAGCCGAGCAGGGAAGAGGCCTTCCGGGAGCTGTTGCTGCTGAGTGCCGGACACCATGGAGTTGGCACGGTGCGCGACCTTGCCGACTACTACAGGCTCAATGTCCCCATGGCACGGAAGATCCTCGCGTCGATGGCGGCCGCAGCCGAGGTCGAGGAGGTCCGGGTAGAGGGATGGTCACAGCCCGGCTACTTGCACCCCGAGGCCAAGTTGCCGCGGCGAGTCACCAGCGCTGCGCTGCTCACCCCTTTTGACCCGATCCTATGGGAGCGTGATCGCACCGAGCGGCTCTTCGACTTCTTCTACCGGATCGAGATCTACGTTCCCGAGCCGGATCGTGTCCACGGGTACTACGTGCTGCCCTTTCTGATGGACGATCGGCTCGTTGCTCGTGTTGATCTCAAGGCCGATCGCAAGAACGGTGTGCTCTTGGTCAGGGGCGCCTTTGCGCAAGATGGAGTCGATGTTGATGAGGTGGCCGCCCGTCTGAGCCCACATCTGCGAGCCATGAGCGAGTGGCTCGGGCTCGGTGCAGTCTCGATACACGACATCGGGGATCTCGCCCCGCCGCTGAAGCTCCACACCTAATACGACGGACCTGGCATGTAGAAGCTGCCGAGCTCGTCTGTGAACGGGACGCGATACTCGATGCCGCTGTTCCAGTCTTTGAACACGACATCGCGTGAGTCGAGCTCCTGCAAGACGATGAAGCGATCATCGGCAGCAGTGCCGAGTACGGCGGCTGCCTCGGCGATCGAGGTGATTCGCGCTGACCGGGAGTTGACGGCACGCGCCAGGATCGTGGTGGGTCCATCCTGCTGCAAAGTCGTTGCGAATACCCACTCGCCGTTGTCGCTGAGCTGGAGATCCGCGGCCCAGATCTCGAGGCTGGGCAAGGTGGTGGCGATTCCTTCCGGGCTCAGCAGGAACGGCATAGCACCACTGTCATCGAGGTTGGCTATCAGCAGTGTTCCGTCTGCGGACGCATCGAAGAACGTCCCGGCTGTTGCGCGGGTGGCAACGCCGTCGGGGTCCCAACCGTATGTCATGTTTTCGTCGGTTGTCGCAAACCCCCAGTCACCCCATGCGGCAAGCTCTTGATGACCCGGCAGTCGAAAGTCGAGCAGGGGTGTCAGCCCGTTGCTGGCACCCGAGACGTCGGCGACCGCGACGATCGTGCCATCTCCGTCGACAACGGTCCAGGCGAGAAGGTCGGGGTCTGTGGCGTGCCAGGCCCCGCTGACTGCGTCCGGGATGCGCATCGTGTCTCCGCCGTCCGCATTGGAGAGCACGTAGGAGGATCCGGCTGCCGCGCTGAGCACGGCGAGCCGCGAGCCGTCGGAGTTGAAAGATGCACCGCGTGGTGCTGCGACGGTATGGCCGAAGCTGGGTGCCAGGTCGTCGGCCATCCAGTTGCCGATCCGGGCAGAGGAGGGGCCAAGCACAACTACGCGTAGTCCGTTGGCTGCGACGGGAAGGACGTCACGCAACGGCTGCGGCGCCGGCGGTGTCCAAGTGGTTGTGGTAATCGCCGGTGGCGTGGTGGCGACGGCGGCAGGGGTAGTCGCACCGCTGGAAACGACCTCCGGATCTCCGGAGCCGAGCCCGGTGGCGATGATGCCAAATGCAATTGCTCCCACAACGATGACGACGAGCGGCGCCCAGCGCCGCTTCGGCTCGACCGGACCCTGCTGCGGCGTGTCCGTATCGAGGTCATCGATCGGGATGGGTCGAATCTTCGACCCGGGATCCCATGCCTCCATTGCAGCCCAGAGTACCCGCGGAATGTCGCTCCGTCCACGACGGGTCATCTGCATCTAGTCTTCCGATCGTCCGATCTAGATGTCTCGCTATGGTCATGCGAATGCAACTCTGAGGTGAGTACTGAACGTTCCCGAAGTCGATGCCCCGAAGGATGAATGGCGTCGTTGGGCGCAGGCGCGCCGCGCCGAGCTCGACTGGGACGCGATATCCGATCGTGTTGTCGATGCGCTCCAGAGCTGGAGGGGCCCTGACAGCTATCAGACGGTCCTCGTGTATTTCCCGCTGGCCGACGAGATCGACTTGAGCCGTCTCATGCGCGAGGACCAGGAGACCCGGTTTGTGGCGACGCGTACGCCCGAGCACGGTGGTGATCTGAGCGTCCATGAGTTGGGCGGCCCGCTCGAGGTCCATCGATTCGGGTTCCTCCAGCCACACGCCAGCGCCCCCCGGGTCGGACCGGATGCGATCGATATTGCCCTGCTACCCGGGCTTGCGTTCGATCTATACGGGAACCGGCTCGGTCATGGTGCCGGCTATTTCGACCGGCTGCTAACGGCGACGCGGGCGGGTGTGAAGCTCGTCGGGGTTGTGCCTGCCGAGTTGGTAGTGGATCAGTTGCCCGCCGAGCCTCACGACATCCCGGTTGGTTACCTGGCCACCGAAGAAGGCGTGATCGAGACCGCGTGACGAGTCGGGGCTCTGCGGTCAGGGCTCGACGGTGAGAATCGCCGCCGGGTCGACATGGAAAGACACGTCGTCATCTACCTCGAAGTGCCGCGGGCTCGAGGCGGTGAGTTCCAGATCGTCAACGATGAACTCCACCGAGTATTCCCCGCTGCGAAACACAGATCCGGTGACCACGCCGGTATTGGGCCCGTCAGAGGCGACTCTGATCGCTTGCGGCGGTATCACCAGCCTGTGCTCGCCGGAAGGGAGATCCAGCTCGAGTTGAGCCCACCCGAGATCGGCTACCCCGTCAACCACTTTGGCACCGAAGATTGCGTTGAACCCGAGCATGTGCGCTACGAACTCATGCTGAGGATCGTTCCACAGCTCTTGAGGCGTTCCCTTGCGGATCATTCTCCCCTGATGCATGACCGCCACGGTGTCGGCTATCGCGAACGCCTCATCGCGATCGTGAGTCACATAGAGGGCAGTCACTGCGAGCTTATTGAAGATGGCTCTCATCTCGGCGATGAGATGCTCCCTGAGTGCTCTGTCTAGTGCGCCGATGGGCTCGTCGAGCATGACGAGTTTTGGAGCAGGCGCAAGTGTCCTCGCCAGAGCGACCCGTTGCTGCTCGCCACCGGAGAGCTCATTGATGGGGCGATCCTGGTAGCCGTCGAGACCGACCGTCTCGAGGATGCTGGCGACTCGCTGTTCCCGGTGGTGTTGATCGACTCCCTGCATCCGCAGCCCGAACTCGACGTTCCCACCGACCGAAAGGTGGGGGAACAGGGCATATTCCTGAAACATGAACCCGAAGCCGCGATCGTGAGGCGGTACATCGCGAAGGTTGCGTCCGTTCCATGTCACCGTGCCTATGTCGAGATCCTGGAGCCCGGCTATCGCCCGGAGCAGGGTGGTCTTGCCACAGCCTGACGGGCCCATCACAGCCACGATCTCGGAGTCGTGGACGGTCAAGTTGACCGCATCGAGCGCAAAGGTATCGCCAAACGAGACGGTGAGTCGGAGCCCCTGCAACATCAGAAATCCCCGAGCCCTTCGGTGCGGAATCGTTCGATCAAGAGGATTGTGATGGTTGTTCCGACCATGAGGATGGTGCTGAGTGCCATTGCGTTCGAGAAGCTTTCGGTTCCTGGCCTGCCAAGGAGCCTGAAGATAGCCGTTGGAAGCGTCGGGTTACTCGGTAGTGCCAGGAAAGAGGTTGCTCCGAACTCACCGAGCGAGACGGCAAAGGCGAAGCCGGCACCGATCAAGGCCGCTTTCATGATGAGCGGGAGATCGATTTCACGCCAGACCCGGTCCGGTGGGGCTCCCAGCGTGGCGGCGGCCTCACGAAGTCGGTGCCGTACCGACCGCATCACCGGTACCGCGGTGCGCACAACGAATGGGATGGCAACCATGGCATGAGCGACCGGGATGATCCACAGCGACGTCCTCAGGTCGATGGGGGCGTCGAGTGCGAGCAGAAAGCCGAAGCCGAGAGTCACTGCGGAAGTCCCCAGCGGCAGCATGAGGAGGGCATCGAACGAGCGGGACAACCAGCCGCGCCGGTAGGCGATAACGGTGGCGGCGGTCAGCCCGATGGCTACGGCGAGCACGGTTGCGGCAACCGCAAACCTCGCTGAGTTCCAGATGGCGGTCGTTGCCGGTGCAGCCATTCCGGGCAGGCGGTTACCCAGATTCCGATATGCGGCAAGTGAGTAGCCGGTTGTGGATCGGAAAGAGCGGTCGATGAGCACCAGCAAAGGGGTTCCCAGCAGAAGCAGCATTGCCAGCAGATTTGCCAGCACCTGAAGTCGTTGTCTGCCGGTCACGAGTGGCCTAGCTGAGGCAACGGCGCGATGCTCGAATTCGACGGCACGACGCTCCTGGTACCGGGCGTAGAGGAACAGGGTGAGGGTGATACCGACGATCTGCAACAACGCAAGTGCAGCTGCGACACCGAAGTCGAGCAGACCGGTCGCCTGGCGCCAGATCTCGACCTCGATCGTCGAATGTTCGAGACCTCCGAGGATGAGGATGATCCCGAACGACGTGAAGGTGAAAAGAAACACGAGCGATGCGGCAGAGGCGATTGCAGGACGGAGCATGGGGAGGGTGATCCGCCGGAACGTGCGGAGTCGGCTCGCCCCGAGCATGGCTGCCGCTTCTTCGAGCGCGGGGTCGATGCGCTCCCAGTAGGTAGAGACGGTTCGCACGACTATCGCATAGTTGAAGAAGACATGTGCCAGCAGGATCGCCCAGATGGTGTGTCGCAGATCGACCCCGAGTGGGCCGCTCGGCCGGAGCAGCGCGAGGAATGCGCTGCCGACCACCACGGTCGGGAGGACGAAGGGAACCACAATCGCCGCTCTTACGAATCGCTTGCCCGGGAAATCGTATCGGGCCATTACGTGTGCGGCCGGCAAAGCGATGATCAGGGTGAGCACGGTCGATGCGACCGCCTGCCAGAGCGTGAACCAGGCAACGTTGAGCAGCGCTCCTCTCGCCAATACCGTCCTGATCGGACCGAGGTCGAGCCTTCCGTTCGAGGTGAACCCGGTAACGAGCACCGTGAGCAGCGGGTATACGAAGAAGTACGCGAGAAACAGCAGCGGGACCGCAACTACCGCGATCCTGCCGGCTTTCCTCAGCGCAGGGTGTCCGTCCACTGGTTGATCCACGTCTCTCGATTATCCTCGATAGTCTGTGCGTCAATACTGACCGGGGCAACTGGCACTGGCGAGAAATCGGTAAACACCTGGGGAATTTTCGCCTCAGAGTTGGCCGGGAAGACGAACATGTTGAGCGGAATGTCCTCCTGAACCGGTACCGAGAGCAGGAAATCGATCAGCATACCTGCCGCGTTGGGGGCGTCCGTGCCTTTGAGGATCCCGGCATATTCGATCTGACGGAAGCAGCCATTGAGAAGCGATGCCGTTGGCGCCTCAGCAGGGGCCGGATCGGTGAAATAGACCCCGACCGCAGGGGACGAGGCGTACGAGACGACGATTGGCCGCTCGCCGCCTTCACCGCCACCGCTGAACTCGCCGTAGTAGGCATCGGACCATCCTGAGGTGACCGCCACCCCGTTGTCTCTCAGATCGGCCCAGTAGTCCAGCCAGGTGTAGTCGCCATCCTCGCCAAATGTACCGATGGTGGCAAGAAGGAAAGCCAGCCCGGGGGATGAGCTTGCGGGATCTTCGACGACGAGCATGTCGCGATAGCGGGGATCTGTGAGGTCGGCCAGAGTCTTTGGTGGTGGGGTATCGGTGAAGGCGGTCTTGTCGTAGTTGACACAGACATCGCCGTAGTCGATCGGGGTGACATACGAGTCGGCGACCAGGTCGGCGGGGACCGAATCGATGTGGTCGGACTGGTACTCCAGGAAGAGGTCCTCGCGCAGCGCGCGGGAGAGGAACGTGTTGTCGATGCCGTACATGACGTCGGCGATAGGGGAGTCTTTGGTCAGGATCGCCTTGCTGAGCATGGCTCCGGCGTCACCCGCTTCTAGCACCGTCACGTCGATTCCAGTCTCCTCGGTGAACTTGTCGAGGACGCCGTCCGACAGGGCGAAAGAGTCGTGGGTCATCAGTGTGAGGCTATCGACGGTTTCCGGGGTATTCGTCGTGGTGCTACCTGGACCCTGTTGGTCAGAACCGGCACAAGCGGTCAGCAGCAGGGTGGCAAGCAGCATGAGAATCGTTGGGCGTCGCAATGTCAATCCCTTTCCTGGATTGTCAATACCTGTCCACCCGTGACCAGAACCCGTGCCCGTTCGGCGATGATCTCGTTGCTGACGCCACGCGTCGAGCCTGCATCAAGAGCTATGCCATCAAGCGGCCACCGCAGACCCTGGGACTTGCAGGTTGCGGGCTCGCCGATGGCGATTACCGAGAGCAAGGTTCCCTGATCGGGTTGATAGACCCGCGTTTCGTCAACGTGGAGCGCCACGATGGTTGCCGACCCGGTTCGCCATTCCAGCGAGATCGCATGATCTTCGAGCAGGACCATGGCGTTGGCCAGAGTGTGGGCAATCCGGCCGCCGGTCCCACCGATGATCGTTCCGGTCCTGTATCCGGCGCCGGCGGCAGCGACGATGGCGAGCTCGAGATCGGTGGCATTCTTGTCGACGGGGTGTCTCTCGATCGCGGTCCCTTCTGCGATGGCCCGATTCAGGGATCGAGCGGTCACCGAGTCCATGTCACCAACTACGAGATCAGGGGAGATACCGAGGCGATACGCCTGGTCGAGGCCCGAATCGGCTGCCACTACCCAGGTGAAATCGGCCAGTTGTTCCACCAGGTCGGGTTGGACCGGGCTTCCTCCGGCAATGATCAGCGCCGATTCTGGCTTTGCGTCTTCCACGCGCTTCCTCCGCTGGCATGACCCAGATCAGGTTCCGCGGGTCGATGGCGTCCAGAGCAAGCTCTACCGGCCACCCTCTCAGTTCGGCGTTCCCGAACTCCCCGGGGTGGGAATAACCCCACCATAACAGCTGCATCGGTGCGTCGGATCATCGTCGCGAGAAGGTCATTGACATGTCGACATTATTATGACATCATAGTGACATCACAACAGTGTCGCAGATGAATGAGACACATGGCTATGGAGGGAACAAGATGCTTTGGATGAATAACCCGGAGATCGTCAGAGAGCTGCACGACCAGCGGATTCGCCAGATGAAAGACGACACGATCACCCGCAGACCACGGCTCAAGCTGGTCGCAATGGAGAACGAGGCGGACGCTGGGAGCTGACCCGGAGCGAAAGTGGCTGGGTAGCCACGGTGGGCGGGTCTACAGTCGGAGACAACATGAACACAGAAGCAATCGCATCGAAGCTGGAAGACCATCTGTTGGCGACAGGTCAGATCAGCGGTGGGGGCCCGGCCGTTGAGCCTTTGATCGAAGCGCTCGTGGCCTCACTCGGGCCTGCGATCCGTCAGGCGACCATGGAATTGGTCGAGCAAGCAGCAATGGAGATCGGCGCCCAGCTTCCAACGGGTCGGGTTGAGGTCGTCCTCAGCGAAGGTGAGCCATCGCTCGTCTACCGCGAGTGATGACGATGCCGAGCCAACGTTCAGCACGGACGAGCTCGAAGCACGTATGACGGTGCGGCTACCGAGCGAACTCAAGGCAGCACTGGAAGAAGCGGCGGAATACGCGGGGGATTCCGTCAACAGTCTTGTGCTGAAGACGCTCGCGACAGGGACAACGCGGGGTCGCCGGGGACGCAGGATCAGAGAGACATTCGAGACATGAGAGACCGCGTCGAGAACTTCCAGGTTGGTGACTCGGTACGGGTCGTCGCAGGCACTCGCAGCGGTGACATAACCGTTGTGGTCGGTGAGTCGGGAGCTGTTCAAGTCGCCATCGACGGCTCGGCGGCCGCCGGCTTCCAGCTCTCTCAGGTTGGTGACGTCATCACCGTCGATTCCCGGAAGAAGGGGCTCTTTGCCTCATCGGCAGACATCGTGCTGACCGTGCCCAGATGGGACGAAGCTCGAGCTTTCCTGCACATCGGGTGACATAGACGTGCAGGGTGAGGTTGAAGAGCTGCGGGCGTCGGTAGCCAGCGGCGACGTGCGAGCAGAATCGGTTCGGTCGATCTGCCATGTCAATTCTGCTTCAGGCGACATCACGGTCGGGTCGATGGGCGAGGCCGAGATCAACACCGCTTCGGGCACCGTCCGTCTCGACAGGGTAGAACACGACCTGCGTCTCAACTCAGCCAGCGGCAACGTATATCATCGACGAGATCGGTGGCACCGCTGACATCAAAGGTCGCCAGCAGCACCGTGCGTATCGGGGCTTTCCTCGGCACGGAGGTTCGGCACAAGGCGATGTCGGGGGACCTGTACGTGGGCATCCCGCGCCGGCGAACGGTGGAGCTCGATTTCTCGAGTTTGTCGGGGCGTGTTCGCAGCCATCTCTCCAAGGGCGATGGTCAGCCCAGTGAGAAGTTGCTCGTGATCTCGGTCAATGCCGTCTCCGGTGATCTCATCCTGCAGGACGCGAACTAGCAGGGCGTTGGATGGCCATGGTGAAGGCTCGTGCCGTTTCCCGGTGGCTGCACTCGTGGACCACTGCGCCGGGCCTGACCAGAGCCGCGTGCACATCGGGCTCCAGGCGGTGCCGCCTCGAGCGCTATCCTCGGCAATCGTGGCGCCTCCCTTCGAACCCTTTCATGATGCAGAGACCTGGTACCGGGAGCAGGCCGGCTGGCCTACAGGTGGTGAAGACCGTCCGGTGATCATCGGCATTGCTGGTGGCTCGGGCTCAGGAAAGACCACGATCGCTGAGTCCGTCGTGGCCGCGGTCGGTGCCGAAACCGTCTCGTTGATCCAGCACGACGCGTACTACCGCGATCTGCCGCATCTCGACCTCGAAGAGCGCGCCACGGTCAACTACGACCATCCCGACTCGCTCGAGACGGAGCTGCTGATCGAGCACATCAACCGGCTACGGGCAGGGGAGGCGAATCAGCGCCCTGTTTACGACTTCACGATCCACAGACGCACCGCCGAGACCGTCGCCGTGCGTCCCGAGCCCGTTGTCGTCATCGAGGGGATACTCGTGCTCAGCGAGCGAGCCCTGCGTGATCGTCATGGATCTCCGCATCTACGTAGACGCGGATGCGGATCTCCGGTTCATGCGCAGGCTGCAGCGTGACATCGTGGAGAGAAAGCGGACCCTCGAATCCGGTCATCGCCCAGTACCAGCAAACCGTCCGCCCCATGCACCTGCAGTTTGTCGAGCCGTCGAAACGATACGCCGACATCATTGTTCCCAACGGGGGCTACAACCTCGGTGCTGTTGGCACGATCACCTCGATGATCCGTGACGTCTTGTCGGGAGCCCGTACCCGTTCCGGCCTAGCTGCGGCCGGATCTATCGGCGTTCTCGATCGGCTGAGAGCGCTCCCATGACCAGTCCGGCCGCTTCTGTCGCTCGACGAGCACCTCCACCGCCGGTATCGCGGCTCTGGCGTATATGCCGTGGCCGTATGCCGGAGGCGTGGAACAGATCACCTGCGAATACCTGGTCGGGGATTGGTGAGGAACTCTTCCCATCCCGGTGACCACGTGTCGGTCTTGACGACGTCGGGAAAATCGGACGGTAACGCGACGAATCGCCTTGTCGAAAGAGCGTCCCCTGATCCTGACGATGGAGCGAGCGGGCGCCGGTAGGCGGGGAATCGATCCGAGATCGCCGATACCCGAGACGGCAATGCCTGGGATGTGTCGGCGCAGCTCGGTCAGGATGTGCGCGGTATTCGCGCTCGAATCGAGACAGGGGTGTTCCCCGCAGGGCATCGTTGGCCCCGACCGAGAAGAAGGCGATGTCCGGCGTCTGCGCCGCGATGGCCGGTTGGATCTGAGTCTGCAATCACATCCCGTGTTTTTGCGCCGCCAACTGCGACGGAGACGAGTTCAACTCGGTATCGATCGGCAAGGTGACGGGCAATGCCACGGGGCCAGCAGGCGTCGAGCGGTACTCACACCCGGTGCCGTGACCGAGCTGTCTCCGAGCACGACGATCCGCAACGCCGGTAAGGTGCTCATCACCGAAGATACCGGACGGGTCCTGGTTCTTCAGTGACGGCAGATCCTTGCGGTGACCGGCATCGCAGCAGCTGTGCGGCCAGGACGCAGATCCCCAGAAGCGGTCTCACGGAGTCGGCGAAGTTGTGACATAGCGTTCAAGGCCTACCAGATGTGTAGCATCGTGCAGACCGTAGGGCACCGGCGGTCAACCTTACAATCGGCGCATGGACAGACTCTGAGAGGATGAAGCAGCTTCGCGAGCTGTTCCACGTCGTCGAGGAGATGATCCCGTTCAACCGCTATCTCGGGCTGCGCTCCGAGTCTATTGATGCCGACGGGGTAGTGATTCACCTCGATATGCGCGAGGAGCTGGTTGGCAATTTCCAGAGGGAATCTTGCACGGTGGGGTGATTTCTGCCAGCCTCGATGTGGTCGGTGGCATGGCGGCAATGGTGACGGCCGATGCTTCGGGAGGAGCTCTCTCGAGGAGTCGATTGCAGCGGCTTGCGTCCCGCCAGCACCATCGATCTCCGTGTTGACTATTTGCGACCCGGCTCGGGCAGACAATTCACCGCTCGTGGCTTCACCATACGAGCCGGTTCCCGGGTTGCGGTGGCCCGGATGGAGATGCACAACGAGCACGAAGATCTCCTTGCGGTCGGAACGGGCACATACATCTACAGCTACGCCGACGTAGACGGGTAGCGCAGCTCGCCCTGGGCGCCGGGCGGGACGTCGGCCTGTTGGGTGAGATCACCGGCACACTCAGATAGGAAGCACCGAGCGGTGGGCGCGGATCGGGGTCGCCCTTGTTGGGCCAGTGAGCCATCGCCCTTTCAGCCATCGCCGTGATTGTGAGCGCGGGGTTGACGCCGAGATTGGCAGGGAGCGCCGATCCGTCTGCGACGTGGAGGCCCTCGTAGCCGAAGACCCGGTGATACGGCATCGATGGCGCCGCTTCCGCGTCGGTGCGACCAATGGTGGAGCCGCCGATGATGTGGGCGGTGGTCGGCACATCGAGCGAGAACCTCGTTGATCGAGCTGCCGGGTGATCCTCCCATCGATCTGGCCGCAACCCGGGCAGCCTCGTTGGCGATGGGGATGTAGCTGGGGTTTGGAGTGGCGTCTGTCCTGGCGCGAGCGAAGCCACGATGCCGAACCAGCCCTTGTGCAACCTAACGTGGATCCGGTTGTCGAGACTCTGCATCACGAGAAGGATCACCGAGCGCTCCGACCAACGGTCGGACTGACAAGGCTACGCAGGAAGTTGATCGGATGCTGAATCACCTGGCCGAGGAAGCGGAGTTGACGCGGGATGCGTCCGCCGCCGTCTACCAGGAACGTAGCCAGCAGACCCATCGCGTTGCTTCCCGGTGGGTACCGGACCGGCTCGATATGGGTCTGTGGCTCAGGATGAATTGACGACGTGATCGCGACACCCTCCGAGTAATCGACATCGAGATTGGTCGCGGTGGCGCCGAGAAGGGCCTCCGAGTTGGTTCGGACGGAATGGCCGATTCGGTCCGAAAGTGCGCGGCAGCGTTTCCGAGCGGAGTCTCAGCAACAGGCGGGTGGTGCCGAGAGCACCGGCCGAGAAGATGACCTGATCCGGCGGAGAACGAGCGGCTCTTCTTGTTTCGCCAGGCCCAGGGCGTCGTGTGACTACCGTATAGCCACCCTCCGGACGGGGGAGTGACGTCGACTACCTCGGTCTCCGGATAGACGACGGCGCCTGCCTGCTCGGCCAGATACAGATAGTTGCGATCGAGGGTGTTCTTGGCGTTGAACCGGCAGCCGACCATACAGCCGCCACAGGTGACGCAACCGGCGCGCTCCGGGCCGATCCCGCCAAAGAACGGGTCGGGCGCCGGTTCGCCCGGCTCTCCGAAGAAGACTCCAACCGGTGCCGGCTGGTAAGTGTGCTCGACCCCGAAGTGTGCGGCCACATCCTGCATGACACGGTCGGCCGGGGTCGTTGTCGGGTTTGGTGTCGAGCCGAGCATGCGCTTGGCCTGGTCGAAGAACGGTGCCTAGTTCGGTCTTCCAATCGGTGATGTCGACCAGGACTGGTCCCGAGTAAAAGGCATCGTGCGGCTCATAGAGCGTGTTGGCGTAGACGAGCGAGCCCCCCCCGACCCCTGCCCCGGAGAGAACCAGAACGTCGTCGAGCAGAGTGAGATCGCTGAATGCCCCGCATCCCGAGCTGGGGAAACCAGAGGAAGCTGCCGCAGGTTCCAGTTCGTCTTCGGGTAGTCCTCCGGCGGAGAAGCGTTTGCCCGGACTCGAAGACGGCGACTCGATACCCTTCTCGAGAGGCGGAGCGCGCTGACGCTGCCCCCGAAACCGGAACCGATGATGATGACGTCGTAGAGCATCACTTCGCACTCTTGCCGATTCTCCGGCGAAATGCCAGGGTGGTGTCTCTGGTGCTAGACGTTGAAACGGAACAGGATGATGTCGCCTTCCTGGACCAGGTATTCCTTGCCTTCGAGGCGCCACTTTCCTGCTTCCTTGGCGCCGTGCTCTCCTTGTTGCGCGATGAAGTCGTCATACGAGATGACCTCGGCGCGGATGAACCCGTGCTCGAAATCAGTGTGGATCCTGCCCGCCACCTGGGGGGCGGTCATACCGTGGCGGAAGGTCCAGGCCCTTGCCTGATTCTCTCCCTGGGTGAAGAACGTGCCGAGGTCGAGGAGGTGATATGCGGACCTGATGACACGATCGAGGCCCGGTTCCGTCTCGCCGATGTCGTCGAGGAACTCCTTCTTGTCGTCATCATCGAGCTGTGCGATCTCCGCTTCGATGGCGGCGCAGATGACAACGACGTCGGCGTTCTCTCCGGCGGCGTGCTCCTGGACCAGCTTGACGAACTCGTTGTCGTGCTCGGATGCCTCTTCGATGTTGGCGACGTACATCATCGGTTTCAGAGTCAGCAACTGATACTCACGGACCGACTTGAGCTCATCGGTAGTGAGGCCAAGCGTGCGTACCGGCTTGCCGGCATCGAGGTGGTCTCTGATCCTGGTCAGGGTGCCGAGCAGCCTGGCTGTGGTCTTGTCACCTGCCTTGCCTTTGCGCTCGGTGCGCTCGATGGCCCGTTCGATCCTGGCCTCGTCGGCAAGGGCCAATTCCAGATTGATTGTCTCGATGTCGTCGATCGGGTCGATCTTGCCTGCGACGTGGGCGATGTCGGGATCCTCGAAGCAGCGCACTATGTGCACGATGGCGTCCGTGTCTCGGATATGGCCCAGGAACTGGTTCCCCAGGCCCTCGCCTTTTGAGGCACCTGCGACCAGCCCGGCGATATCGACAAACTCCATGGTGGTGGGGACTATCTCGCGCGGTTGGACGATCTCGGCAATCTGATACAACCTCGGATCCGGCACAGGAACGACCCCGACATTCGGGTCGATGGTGCAGAACGGATAGTTCTCGGCGGCGATCTCGGCGCGGGTGAGCGCGTTGAAGAGAGTCGATTTACCAACGTTGGGAAGTCCGACGATGCCGCATTGCAGCGCCATATCCACTCTCCGGGTCGCAGAGTCGAGCAGCTTAGCTACGGCACCGTCGTCCACCGCTGTTGGGCGGGGTTGACGCACATGGGCGATACGTCCGGGCCTGTTGCCGGCCACGGCGATGACCCGAAGAACCCCGGGGCGGCATCCAGGTAGAGCGAGCTGGGGATGTCATGTGAGGTGATGTCGGAATCCCGTTGGATCTCTCCGGCCTCGTAGTTGCCATGGCGGAGGGTCCCGGTAACGCTCGAGTCGATGTTGATCACGTCCGGGGTCCCTAGCAACACGTTGCCGACCAGGTTCTGCGTGTCGGACGAGTCATGGACGAAGATCCCCTCGCCGGTGACACAGTTGCGCAGTGCGGTATTGCCTGGCCCTGCCGGGCCCCAGTAATCACCGAACCCGATCTCCTCAACGATGTTGCCCTCGAAGAGGTTCATCGCCGGGTAGTGCCCGTGGAGAGCGATGTCGGGGAGCAGATTGCCATCATTGTCGTGGCCGTATGTTGAGAAGTTGTATCCGAAGACGTTGCCCGCGGCGCCCACCTGGATGATCATCGAGTGCCGGAGCGACGCAAAGATGTTGTTCTCGACGAGACATCCCGTGGTGTGCCTCCCCAGGCTGGCGCCGTAGCCGTGCCCGCCCCCGCCGTGGTCCAGTGCATCGAGGAACCGGCTGTCTCTGATCTCACAGCGATAGACCGATGACGTGTCGACATGGGCTCGGTATGTAGTCTCGCTGACCACGTCGGAGACCCACACATATGCGCTGTTCTTGAAAGCGATGGTCGGGCCGTCCCCGGGGTCGAGACGCTCGATGGCTAAGTGCTCGACACCGGCAAGCTCGACGAGTTGCAGCGGTCGTAGTCGCGGTATGAGCGCGGCTCGGTAGCTGTGGTGGAGCGGCTCGGCAAGGGTCACCCGGTTGCCCGACACTGCGACGATGCGCACCATCTCGCCGACCGATCCGTCTGCCCAGTCGACGTTCCATTCGGGATCTGTGTACATGATCTGGGGGTCGTTCTGCTGCTCGATCTCGGCGTACCCAGGCGCCGTGATCCCCGCGACGTTGGCAATCGTGACCACCGTGGTGCCTTTCTCCAGCCCATCGTTGATCGCCCTCCATTCACCGCGGTCGTAGGTGACGGATTGGATCGCAGGTGCGCTTGCCCCACCGAGGTCGAACTCGAGCCGGGTCTGAGCCGATCCGGCGCCGCGCAGAACGACACCGTCACCGAGCTCGATAGTCCCTTCGATGTGATAGGTGGCAGCAGGGATGTAGACGACACCGCCCGCCGCCGGGAGTGAGTCGATGGCGGCCGTGAATGCTGCCCGATCGTCGGTGACGCCATCACCGGCAGCACCGAAGTCGCCGACTGAGACGGCTATCGGGTCGTCTGGAATGCCGTCGGGGAGCCCCGGGTCCCACACGGTTCGTCTGCTCTGGGGGATGATCACAACGGGAGGCTCCGATGTTGTGATAGCGCGGTGGAGGAAGGCGGCCATTTGGCCTCTGGTGACCGGTGCCCCGGGGCAGAAGCGGTCGTTTGCCGGTGGGTTGCATCCCCTGGTGATGCCTGCGGCCGCAATCCGCTCGATGTCCGCTTCGAAGACGGACCCGTCGTCATCGACGAACGGGTCGCCGCTGCGGGAGGTCATCCCTAGGGCCCGGACGAGGAAGGCGGCCATTTGGCCTCTCGTGACCGGTGTCTCGGGGCAGAAGCGGTCGATTGCCGGTGGGTTGCATCCCCTGGTGATGCCTGCGGCGCCAAGAGCTTCGATGGCATCTTCGAACGCAGATCCGTCGTCATCGACAAACGACACGGTTCCAGGGTTCTCCAGATCGAGGGCGCGGACGAGGAAGGCGGCCATTTGGCCTCTCGTGACCGGTGTCTCGGGGCAGAAGTGGTCGTTTGACGGTGGGTTGCACCCTTTGGTGATGCCCTCATCGGCCAGCCAGCCGATGTCGGTGGCAAAGACATGGTCGGCAGGAACGTCCGAGAACGTGGTAGCAGCACCGGCGGCCGCCAATGGTGCCAGTGAGCAGGCGAGGGATGCCAGGACCAGAATCATCCTCCTCATATGACCATCGTGCCACACGCGCTGCGACTACCGGAAAGAGTGTCACGGTTAGGCTCGGCAACATGAAGAAGGCCAAACCGACCATTGTCACTCGAAAGCGATAGGTTCCAATCGTGGAAGATCTGCGCACCCTCATTGAGTCGAGTGATTTCGACGGCCTGATCCGTCGCATCGACGGTCTCGTCTCTGCTCGAGACTGGGACGGGATCGTCGAGTTGCGCGATGGCTGTCTGGAAGCGGTGGATCGAGGCAAGCAGCTGTGGGGCATAGCTCAGTTCGCCGAATACCGGCTGGCCCTCGATGCGCCGGCCGGCTACGCAGGGCGCGTCGTCAAAGAGGGTGCGGGACGATTCGCACTTGGCCCGCTCTGGGAAGTGGCGGCTTCCACCCATTCCTGGGGTGAGCTCGATGGCGAGGTGTCTGATCGAAGGCTGAGAACGCTCATCGGGCACGAGCGGGTGTTGCGTGGTGACATGGTTGACCCGGCGACCGTCGATTCCCATGTCCTCGAGGTGCCACTCACCCTGCAACCGTGGGAACCGCGATACCCGGTTGCCGCATATCGGTCCGATCGAGCCGATTTCCCCGAGGGTGACCGCCCCGGATTGAGCTGGCTGGATCTCGGGGATCGTGTCGAGCAAGAACCGGAGGATGAGGCTCTCGAGGCCCTCGCCGCATTGACTCAGCCCTGGACAGAGCAATCCAATGGCACCTCGGTCGGTGTTGTCGTCACAGGTGGTGCCTACGACGCCATCCGGGCCCTCGGGCCACATCGGGTGCGCGCTGCAGAAATCGATCTCGGCACAGCAATGGAGTTGATGGCCTGGACGGGCGCCTCCGGGGGTGCATACGGGCGGCGACGGGGAACGCCGGTTGGCCGCATGTTGACGTGGTGGGTGCTTGCAGGTCTCCTTGGTTTCGATGACATCGACGATCCAGACGCAATCGGAGAAGAGGCGAGCGGCCTTCGCTGGGTGCTGTGGGACCCGGGCGATCAGATCGGCGGCTGGGGTCTTCATCTTGCCGTCGAGGACGCCGTCGATGGGATGGCGTGGGCGGTGAGCTGTGCCGATGCGGTGTGACCACCGTTATCGGACCAGGTCTTGCCCCTCTAGTCTTTGAGCCAGACAATCGAGGAGGACTTGTGAGAAGTCGCGCAACTGCAACCTGGAATGGAGATCTCTTCTCCGGCTCCGGTACGACCAATCTGGTTGGGAGTGGAGCTGCCGGGCCGCTGCCTGTTTCATGGGCAAGCCGGACCGAGGAGGCTGCAGGCAAGACGAGCCCTGAAGAGCTGATCGCCGCAGCACACGCGGCCTGCTACTCGATGGCGCTCTCCAACATATTGGCCGGTGCCGGCCACGCCGCCGAGCAGCTGGACGTCGCCGCTGAGGCAACGTTCGAAAAGGTCGAAGCGGGTTGGCGACTCACCAAGATGGCGCTTTCTGTGACCGGTACGGTGCCTGGTATGAGCGCTGAGGAGTTCGCTGAGAACGCTGCCAAGGCGAAGGATGGTTGCCCGGTATCGAACGCACTCAAGGGCAACGTCGAGATAACCGCTGAGGCGACCCTCGTCTAGGCGCAACTGACCGACCGAGTTTGCGGGCCCGCTCGTTGCGACGAGCGGGCCTCGACATTTCATCAAGTTGTCGGGACGTTGCCGCGAGTCGTTGGTGGGTGCGGTCAATGCCAGGCGACGCCCGGCGTTGCGGACCCGGGGCGGCGATTGCTCAACACCTTCTAGACGACGGGGAGTTGATCGATCAGGACCGTTGCTAGGTAGCCGACGGCGACCCCGATGGCCCAGCTGGCAAGCGACCCCACCAGCACGTATTCAGGGGTGATCGCAGGTTCGTCACCGGTGATCTCGGGGAAGCGGAGGATGCTCTTGGCCGTGACGACCAGCCCCACTGCGGTAGGGGCATCGGCGATCATGAGCAACACGATCAGGGTCCGCTCGAACCTGCCGATCCAGCGTCCCAGCCCAGGGGGCGGGAGGGTCATGGCGTCGCTCAGGTG
This sequence comes from uncultured bacterium, assembly GCA_963777645.1. Classification (GTDB taxonomy): domain Bacteria; phylum Actinomycetota; class Acidimicrobiia; order Spongiisociales; family UBA5794; genus JAAETI01. The sequence continues at coordinate 650,243 of CAVZRA010000003.1, forward strand.
AACGGAGTCGAGGAGGCGGCGCACCATGGCTGCTGCGGGCCACCAGGAGATCGCCAGGGCCGCCAACACGATCACGGCGAAGCCGATCCAATGAATCCACGTGTCGCTCATAGGGTGATATTCGCAGATGCGGCGAGGCTGAGCAGGCCATTGCGGTGGGCACGACGTGAGACAACACCTGCGGTCACACTAAGCGTCTCTGCGATGTCTGCCTGGGTGATGCCGTCGAGGAGTCCGAGGGTGATAGTCGCATCGGACTGGTCGAGCCCGGCGAGCACCTCGTCACGCAACAGGGCGGCGACCTCGAGCAGCGAACCGGCGGTTGTGCTCGTGGTGAATACTGTGCGCCGGTTGTCGGGCTTCTTGTGCCGTGATGCCTGTTTCAACTCGGTCATCGCTGAGCGCGCAGTCCACCAAGCCGGACCGTCCTGTTCAGCGGCGAGCTCGGCATCTGGCATCGCGGTCACTTCACCCCAGGCGACACTGATCCACAGGTCATGGCCATGTTGCTTCATCAACAGACGGAGCCGGAGTGTGGCGGCCCATGCGGCAGGGATCGTCGGATACGATCCCTCGAACTCGTCGCCACGGGCGATCCGCAGCTTGGTCGTCGGGCTCGTGGTCTGGTTGATGATGTCGAGTACGTCGACGAACAGATGCTGGAGCGTGTCGCGGTCGGTTGACTGCTTTGACTGAACGATGTCACCGATCACAGTCGCTTGCTGCATTTGTCGTCTCCAATATTGTCCCATGAGAGCAATATTATATCATATTGTCTCAAAAAGACAATATTAATCGGACTTGTCCTCTAACGGCAACAATCATCCCTGGAGGTGGGATATGGCAGTGGCGTGGTCATCGACTGCCAGAGCAAAGTGGAGGCTGTCACCGGTGGCGTGGAGCAGATACATCGCTTCGATGTTGATGTCGGATTCAGCCAGCTTCCTGGTCATTTCAGCCAGCGCATGAGGGTCGTCCCTCACCACGGTCTCGATGACCCGCTGTTCGTCAAAGTGGACCCCGGCGTCGCGCAACACGCGTCGCGCTCCATCGACATCTTTCGCCATGAGCCTGACGGTGCTCTCGTCGCCCAGTGAGAACGCGGCCAGGGCTTCGATGTGAACTCCGGCCTCAGCAAGCCTGTCGGCCAGCGCAGCGAGTTGCCCCGGACGGTTGGCCATGTGGACCGTGAATTCGTTCATACCATCAGACTACGCGGTCGCGAGCCCGCTGGGGAGTCATATAGCCCACGTCGGTCAACAAGAATCCCTGTCCCTCCTCGCTCCCGACGCGCAGGCTCCGCGATATCACCGAGACGCCGGACCGCAAGAGAGTCCCATCGAGAAGTAGCGCTGTGGCCGGTTTCCGCTGATGCAGAAAACGGTTTCGGTTCGCACTGGCGTATCGAACACATGTTCGATAGAGTGTTCGGTCTATGGTGCGATACGCCGAGCTTCATTGTCATACCAACATGAGCTTCCTCGACGGGGCGTCGCACCCCGCTGAGCTGGTGGCCGTGGCCGCAGAGCTGGGCTACACCGCACTCGGTGTGACCGACCACGACGGTTTTCGCGGCGCCGCCAAAGTTCACCAAGGGGCACGTGAGCTGGGGATGCCGGTCGTGTACGGCACAGAGATAGGTCTCCCCACAAGTCCTGGACGCAGCTCTGCCGGAGCCCGAGATTCCGCGTCGCAGCCTGCTGGCGAGGATGGCGGGGCTGACAACACACCTGTCAAGCGTCGGGGGCGGATGCGGCGGATGCATGGGTCTAAACCAACCGGCAAGCCGGAGACCGATCACCTGGTGCTGCTGGCACCGGATCCCGGGGGATATGCGGCCATCGCCCGCCTGGTCACCAGAGGCCAGTTCCGAGGGAGGAAGGACCAGCCGGTTTACGACTACCGGGAGCTGGCAGAGGCGTCCCGGCACGGCAACCTGGTAGCGATGTCCGGCTGTCGCAACGGAGCCGTGAACCGGGCCGCGCTCGCTGGTGACCTCGACAGGGCGCTCGGGGAGACGGAGCGGCTCAAGGACCTGTTCCCTGGCCGGTTCTACCTGGAGGTCTGGCATCACGGCATGCCCGAAGATGATTTGCGCAACGATGTCATCGCGGAGGTATCCCGGATAACGAAGGTGCCGCTGGTGGCGACCAACAATGTTCACTACGCCATGCGCCGTGACGCCGACCTCGCAGAGGTGCTTGCTGCGATCGGCGGCAGACGTGATCTCGATACGGCCGATGGGTTCCGGCCCGCTACCGACGAGAGATATCTGCGGTCACCCGGGGAGATGAAGCATCGTCTGGGCGGATACCGGGGGGCGGTCGAACTGGCGGCAGAGCTGGGGGGGAGCCTTGCCTTTGACCTCGATCTGGTGGCACCGGCACTGCCCGATTTCCCGATGCCGGGGGCTTTCACCACCGAGATTGAATATCTGACGTATCTCTCCTTCGAGGGTGCCCGTGACGTCTATCCGGGCGAAGACGGTCGCATCGACCCGGGCGCAAGGGCCAGACTCGACCACGAGCTCGGAGTGATTGACGAGCTCGGTTTTGCCGGGTTCTTTCTCGTTGCCTGGGACATCGTCCAGTTCGCCCGCTCTCAGGACATCTACTGCCAGATCCGCGGATCAGGCGCCGACTCGGCGGTGTGTCGCTGCATCGGTCTCACCCGGGTCGACCCGATCCGGCTCAACCTGCCATTCGAGCGATTCCTGTCCTCGGAGCGAGGTCGTCCCCCCGACATCGATATCGACTTCGAGGCGGAGCGACGCGAGGAGGTGATTCAGTACTGCTACCAGCGCTACGGCAGGGAAAGGGCTGCAATGGTCGCCAACGTGATCACCTATCGGGCTCGTTCCGTGCTCCAGGACGTCGGCAAGGCGTTCGGTCTAACCCAGGCCCAGGTCAACGGTCTCACTAAGTACCTCGACACCAGGAGCCCGCAGGCGATCCGCAGCGAGGTCGAGCTACCGGCCGGGCTGACCGCCGAGCTCATCTACGACGTCTGTAACAGGCTCGACGGGTTTCCCCGCCATCTCGGCATTCACTCCGGGGGGATGGTCGTCTCGCAGCATCCACTGTGGAATGTGGTGCCGCTGGAGTGGGGGAGGATGGAGGATCGCTCGGTGTTGCAGTGGGACAAGGACGACTGTGCCGCCATGGGCATCGTCAAGTTCGATCTGCTGGCCTTGGGAGCTCTCAACGGGATGCACCTCTCGGTAGACCTGATCAAGGAGGTCCACGGCATCGATATCGACCTGGCCACCGTTCCTCAGGAGCCGGTCATCTACGACATGCTGACCCGGGCAGACACCGTCGGGGTATTCCAGGTGGAATCACGGGCCCAGATGGCGACTCTGCCCAAGATGAAGCCACGCACTTTCTACGACCTTGCCATTGAAGTGGCGTTGATCCGACCCGGGCCCATCCAGGGGCACTCGGTCCATCCCTTCCTACGCCGTCGCAACGGTCTCGAGCCAATCCGTTTTCCCCACCCGGCGGCTCGACCGATTCTGGAGAAGACACTCGGTGTGCCGGTGTTCCAGGAGCAGCTCATGGAGCTGGCCCGGGTGTGTGCCGGGTTCACTGCAGGACAGTCGGATCGGCTCCGTCAGGCGATGACCCACAAACGCTCCGATGAGGAGATGGGCAAGCTCCGTGATGAGGTGTATGAGGGCATGGCACACAATGGGGTCGTCGACGGTGCCGCCGACGAGATATGGGAGAAGCTTCAGGGATTCGCCTCGTTTGGTTTCCCCGAGAGTCATTCGGTCTCGTTCGCCTACATCGTGTACGCAACTTCGTGGTTGAAGTACCACTGGCCCACCGAGTTCTTTGCGGGGCTGCTCAACGCCCAGCCGATGGGTTTCTACACTCCGAACACACTCGTGCAGGATGCCCAGCACCACGGGGTGATGGTGCTGCCCCCCGACATCAACCAGTCCTGGTACGACTGCACAGTCGTGCCGTATCCAGCGTCTGAAGGCGAGACACGAGAGTACCTGGGAGCGAGATGGCGGCGTGGTCGGGGTTCGGTAGACGACCCGATGCGGATGCCGGTGGCGCTGCGGATCGGTCTGCGATACGTGCGTAATCTCGGGGACAAGGAGATCACCAGGATCGAGGCCGCCCGCCAGATCGGAGGGCCGTTCGACAACCCGGAGGATCTGGCGCAGCGAACCGGGCTCGATGTGGGCGCTTTCGAGGCTCTATCGGCCTCCGGGGCGTTGGTTCCGCTCGGGCTGGGGCGTCGTGAGGGTATCTGGGCGGCGGGGGCGCTTGCCGGATTGGGGCCGGGGAAGCTTGCCCTGGGAGATGGAACGCAACCACCCGAGCTCAGCGAGATGACACCACCGGAAGTGATGCAGGCGGAGCTGTGGTCGACTTCCATCTCACCTACCCATCCCGTCAGCTTTCTGCGTACCGAGCTGGAGAGGATCGGATGTATGGAGATCAGCGACGTCCTGGCGTCGCACATACACGGCAAACGGGGGAGGGTCGGGGGTCTGATCACCCACCGGCAACGACCCAGCACCGCCCGTGGGGTGCGCTTCCTCAACCTCGAGGACGAGACCGGTCTGCTCAACGTCGTTGTCCTTCCCCAGGTGTGGGATGCAAACTACGAGATAGCCAGGAAAGCAATCGGGGTGGTCATCGACGGTGTTGTCGAATACCAGGATGGGGTCACCAACTTCGTTGCACACCGCTTCGAGCATTGGCCGGTGGAAGGCATCAAGTCACGAGACTTCCGGTGAACGTGCGCCGCTCGGACGGTGGCAGTTACCCGCGGAAATGTTCCCTCACCAATCATCATTGTTCACGACCACTCAACGTTGTTACCAGATAACGGGAATCCGCGGGATATTGCCGGTTCGAGGACGCTGGCGGGTGCTCGATAACGCGCGGCGGGGTGAGTGATCTCGGGCGCCCGGGTTGCTCGGTGATTCGTTGGGAGACCTATTCGTGAGCCGATGCCAAACGGACATTGACAAATCCTTGAAGTACGTTAGGTTCTTGTCCTGGCTACGTCATTGTTCGTCGACGTTACGAGTTTGGGACGATCTTGTGAAGGGGAGGACGAACTATGAGTATTCGAACGTTGGGCCGCTCGCTGTTGGGTCCACACGGACAATCCGGTTGCTGCGACGTCTTGTGCTGGCGGCGGCGTTTGTGTTAGTGGCTACCGCGGTTCAGTTCGGTGCGCACGGGCAAGCGGCGTTGGCATACCCGGTCAATTACACGGCACCGTGCACCCTTGATACCAGCGTGACGTTCCAATTTGCGAATGGAGCTCCGCCGAATGTTGCTCCGTTCATCACTTCCGGTCTTGTGGCCGAGCCCTGGACATCGTCGATGAAGGACAATGTTCGGTCAGGAATCAATTCGTGGGATTCCGTCCACCACGCGTGGGGGACCTACATCCTGTCGACAACTGAGACGTCATCGTCACCGGATTGGAAGGTTTACTCCGTGTCAAATCTCGCGACGAACAGCGGGTATGGAGGAGTTGCCCTTTGCGAGTACGGCATAGTGATCCTCGACTTCCGCAAGAGCAATGGGTCTCTTGTCGTTGCGGATTCAATGAAGGGTCTTGCAACCCACGAATTCGGTCATGTCTTCGATCTGTTGCATACTGGCTACGAGGATTCTTGGTATCACAACTCCGAGGCCCCGACCATGGAGTCGGGTTGCAGCCCTCAGCAATCGTCGCCCATTCACACCTACCCAGATCATCTGAACACACTTGAGGACGATGACTACGCCGCGATCACAGCACGCGTAGAGAGCGCAGTGAATCCGAACCCTAGCTTTGAATACGGCAGCGCTCCTGGCTGGATCAAAAGTGGCGGTACGTGGACCTCGCCGAGCGGGGGCGCCGGATACGGCAACCGATACCTTACTCATGTGGGATTCGGCAACTATGTCTACAACCAGGTGACGCTCTACGCTCCAAACCACGGGGTATCCAACGGCTACCGACCCGCCATCCGCGTTAAGGAGCCAACTTCACAATCGGGCGTGGTGTCGGTCGACCTGTATTATCGCCTGGGCGGCTATCCAGATGCTACCGGCGGATGTGTCGGGCAGTGGCCGAACGACGCCGACCTCAATTCGCCCGCGATGGGCTCAACCTGGACTCGCGCGCCCGGGTCGACATTCTCCGTCAATCCCACGACGAGCTGGAGTGGTCTGATCACCGGCGCGTATCGGGCATTTGGCAACGAAGGTGTGTATCTCCAAATCCGCGTCTCGAACTACACGTACGGAACCGTGTACCTTGACACGGCCTATATCCAGGAGGCATGAGAATGCATCGCTATCAACAATCTGGCTTGGTGTCGTTCGCAGTCGCGCTCCTCCTGACAGCCTGCTCGTCTGCGGGGTCCGCCCCCGATGCCTCGCTCGGGTCGGCCCCCGAGGTGACTGTCGGCGCGACTAATGGTTCAACTACAACCCTGGTGGTTGTACCCGAGGACGGTGCTGCGCTAGAGGGCTATACAGCATGGGGTGCGTCGTTGGCATCGATGCCGGCACCGGCAGCCATTGTCTCAGTTCGTTTAGGCAGTCTGACGACTGAAGTTGGCGACATCGTTGCTGTTGATCTTGACAGTGCGGATGTCCTCTACTGGGATGAGACTCGGCCTGAGATCGCCGCGCCGCCAGCCGGCAGTCTTCGTACGTGGGCGTTTGCAGCGTCGACCTGGGGTCCGGGGGTCGACATCGACGGCATCAGAAGTCAGATCGACGGGCGACCCCTCGTTGCCATCTTGGGTTACTACGACGACCTTCCCAACACAGTAGATCCTGAGCGAAGCCACTATGCGGTGATGGCGCTACTCACTCTCGACGGGTCATCACTTGAGTTTGTCGGTCCCAGTGGTGACCTGCTGACCAAGGATCTAGCCACTGTGGCTGACGCGATAGGTGAATCGGATGTTCAAGCACTTGTCGAACTCGCTCGAGAAATGCGGGCTCGCGACACAGCCCTAGCAAAGGGCGACACGTGGACTCCGGCGGCCCTGTTGTCCACGCTTGCGGCGGATGCCCAGCCGAGTTGGGCAAGTATTCCGCCCGATCTGCGAGACGTTCTTGACGCGCCAGAGGACGAGATGTCCAAGATGGCCACGCGGCACTGTAGTCGTAACCTTCGACAAGGAAGCGGTCGCGCCTGGGTATCGGCTTGGGTTTATCAGCGATGCTGGCTGGACCGGTGCTACGTCGCTCGACGCGGCCGTGCCGTGGATATTCGAAGCCATGCTGGATCCGGCATCGGATATCCGCGTTGTCATTCAGCGTGAAGGGGTTGCGGATGCCACACTCACAACGGTCGGCACGATCGCGTACGAGGACTGGTCGAAAGGTGCTGGAATCTCTCTTCGGCTGACGAGTGAGTCACTTCAGTCGGCTATCGGCGGAGCTGAGAACGTGATTGGCGAGAGTTCCGTGAGCATCATCGCGGAGGAAGATCTCCCAGAGGTTATCGAGGCGGCACTTGCTGACACTGTGATTGTTCCCACAGCTCCCAACACGACCGATCCATCGGAGCTACCACAGGATCCCAACGCTGACATCGACCCTTAGTACAAGAGGCCGAACGCACTCAATGGATACGTACGTCGCCAGCCGGATTTGATGAGTGTCCGTGCCTCGATCGGTCGACCTGTTCAGTTTCTTCGAGCAGAAGCCGAATATCGCAGTGCTTGGCTGGTCGAGTTCGCTGCATCGACGTAGCAAGCGCTTGTATTGCCAAGCAGATCACCAATTCTCGAGCGAGAACGCACACTTCTGAGAATCCGCGAGAGCGGCACGTAGCGGAGCGGGCTGTTAAACACCGACGGTGACGATCGTCATCCTCGAGATGCACCTATCTGCTGGTTATCTCTCGCGGGCGGGTGCGCGAGATCGCTCCGGGTGGTGTGTGAGCTGTGCGGCCAGCGCCCTTGCGTAGCTCCGTACGGCATCTCGTCCTGTCCTGTCGCGGACCGATCGCCAAACACCGCCGCCCGGCAACCTGACTTCGGTCTGCCGGACATCTCCCGCTGGTGGGCGCTCGATATCGTTTCGCGGTGGTCGTTGATCTGTTCGATGGCTCGATCGTTGGCAGCCGCCATGGCATGGGCGCCCGGTTCGAGTCCGGCTAGTCCCACCGCCAGGATCCCTCATTTCTGGAGGGATTCGGGCTTCCGCTGGGACTCTCTTGACCCCTGGGCGCGCTCGAATCTCTCGTTGCGTAAAAGCAAAGACCCTTGTGTGTGCTGTCCCGCGCTACCCCGCTCGGTGCCGCTCGATCAGTGCCTCGCGTAGTTGCTCGAAGTGGGTGTCGTTGAGTGCGACGGGAGCGAGGGAACCACCTGTTGCGTTTCCGGGAACCCAGATGACCACAAGGTCACCGCTCACAACCGGGGGTTCTCCAACGCTCCAACCGCAAAGCCGTACAACGTGTGCGCCCTTGTCCATGCCGATTGCAGCGATCGAGGTCGCGTTGTCTGTTCCTGGAAAAGTGGTCCACAATTGTTGGCCGGTTCCCGGTGTGTCGCATAAATCGCTGTCGAAGCTGAGCCAGACAAGACCGTCTGCGTAGTCAGTCAATGTGGGCGAAGCGAATGACACCGACCCGGTCACCTGGATTGCACCGTCACCGGGTGCCGACAGATTCAGCGTTGCCAGAGTGACAGTGGCGCCGTCTGGAATGGCGTCAGCGCCGGCGTACGCGTGGTAGACGGTCGCTTGAGCGCCTGTGGCCATCAGGTCGTCGGCGCTGAGCCCTCCGACGGTCGCAGCGTCGACCACTCGGGCCGTTGCGAGTCGATGGAGGAACGCAGCCATTTGCCCTCGTGTGACCGGTTCTGCCGGGCAAAACTGATCGTTTGCCGGCGGATTACAGCCCCGGGTGACACCAGAATCGGCCAGCCAGGCGACGTCTTCGTGAAAGACGCTCTCCGATGGGACATCAGTGAAGCGGTCGATAGCGGCAGCACCGATTGGTACCAGGAGCACCACAAGGAGACCACCCACCAAAAGGGACATTGCTCGTCTGAACATGACACCTTCCATTCGTCCAATCCGTCGCCCGACGGGCGCAGATACCAACTCTCCCTTAGCTCGCACCACCGCTGACATCACCCGCCAGTCAAGTCAACCCCCAAATCCAGAACACATAATATGGGCGATATCGCACCTTGACGCCAACCACGCAGAGCGGCACCTCCGCGCTCGGGGAGGTGGTCACTCGCAGTGGCCGTTGGGTTAGTTGACGCTGCCTGCTGGTACGACCCACTGGCATGGTTGTCCGGTCACCGATGCGATGAGATCGAAGTCGGCGTTGTAGTGCAACACGGTATAGCCGACTTGTTCTGCAGCCGCGGCGATGAGCAGATCTGGGATCTTCCTGCCGCGCTGGCTGCTTGCGGCCAGTTGCCGTTGGACTTGGCGTGCCCGCTCGAAGTGATCTGCTGTGGTCTCGACAAGTACGAACATGTCGAGTGCACCGACAAGTTCGTCCCATTCTCGATCGTTACGAGCGGAGTAGCCGATCTCGAGGTCGCTGATCCCGGCCCGGGCTGCACGGCCGATAGCCGCCAACGGTTCGATGACTGCACGGACCGAGTGTTCACCCAATCTGGTGAGCACACTGGCGTCGAGTAGGTGGCTCACCGCCACGCCTCAGCCCGGTCGGCGAGGTCGGCTTTGGCGAGCACGTCAAGCGCACTTGTCACACGGGGGTCTCGGGGACCAGCGGCGACGAGGAGCGCTTTGTTCACCGTGTCTTTGATTGTGGCTGTCCCGAGTTCTGCCCGTGCTTTGCTCAGCACTTCGTCGTCGATATCGACAAGATGCTTACTCATAGAACGAGTATATATCACACCGACATCGTATATCCAGACCTACGGAGCATCCGCCCCGATCAGATATCTCGCTCGATATTGCGCACTTCGCACAAAGCGTGAGAGCGGCGCTTATCCGCTCGGGTGGTCGAATGCTCGCGGTTGCCAGGATCGCCGCGAGACCTCAGTCGAGGGTACCGGCCGAGGCAATCCATTCGGTTGGCTGGTTGGTAACGGCGGCGATGCGGTCGTAGTCATCGTCGTAGTGAAGCACCGATAGTCCGGCGGCCTCTGCTGCAGCGGCGATCACCAGATCCACCGGTTTCGCCCCGCGATGCTGACCGGTCCGAGCTAGCCCCGCAGCGACCTGAACCGCTCGGTCAAGCACCGAACTGTCGATCGGAGCTAAGGGCAACGCCAAACGCTCCTCGACGACGTCAGCCACATCCCGGGCCCGGGACCCGTAGACAACTTCGAGATCGATCAGCCGGCACGTCCACATCTGCCCGTTGCGTGCCAACTCCTCGAGCCGTGTCCCAACCGTGTCTTGGTGGGCTCTGCCCAGCACCGAAGTGTCTACGAGGTAGTGGGTATCAGCCATCGGTACCGGTTCGAGGCCGACGCCGCCTCGTTGATGCGGTCCATGTCTAGTGCGCCGGGCTTGCGAAGACGGGCTACGTGACGCAGTGCAGTGTCCTGATCGACCAGGCTCTTTAGCGCGGTTTCGACTGTTGCTTTGATCGTGTCGGTTCCTGCCACGGTGCGGGCACGGGCGAGGAGTTGGTCATCGATTTCGACGAGTCTCTTAGTCATGCGAGCAGTATATCTAACAAGCCTGACCAGATATACCCTCCTGTCCCGCGGTAACCACCCACCGTCCTCCAAATGAGGGATGGACTCCCACATATCCTCACATGGTTGGCGGGGTCTCCAACACGCACCGCGACGATCGTCATCGCGCTAGGTGTCGTTGCGCGGCCAACCGGCTGGCCGTGTTGGGGTTCGCCTCGGGCGACGACCGAATCATCGCGGCTAGTTCACGAACAGAAACCCCTATGGCGGCCGCCCGTGCGACAAGGTCGACAATGTGTTGGTTGAGGTCCATCTGGTCGGTGTCGATGTTGTCGGCGACACAGGTACCTCGCCCGACGCGCGACATCACCAGGCCCTCGTCTGCAAGAAGGCGGTATGCACGTTGGACGGTCTCGAGGTTCACTCCGAGCGCTCCGGCGAGTTCACGGCCTGCGGGCAGCCGATCTCCCTCCCTGAGGCGCCCGCTGCTGAGTGCAGCGCGTACGCCTGATGCGATCTGCTCGTAGATTGGAGCGCCGTCATTGAGGTCGATGTCGAGGAGCATTGTCAGCCCTGGGTTGGATTCTCGGTTGACTTGGCAGCCCGCTGGTCGAGCAGGCTGTTGATGACGCCGGCTGGTTGGTCGGGGTCGGCAATCGAGATGATGACACTCGTGCCGTCGGTGAGTGAAATGGCGAGAGCAGGTCCGCTGCGCGTGGCGATTGTGAGTCCGCGTGATGTGCTATGCCACTCGCCGGTGAGACCGCTGTGTCGCGTTGCTGTTTTCGCTGCTGCGCCGGTGACCTGAGCGAGGCTGACAACTTGTCGGATTCGGTTGGTGAGCCCGCTACGGATCTGGATGCCGGCCGGTCCGATCGCGATGCGTACCCGCCGGTTGGCTCGGCCCAAATAGTGGGCTGGACCCACCATGGCAATGCCGATCATCGCCAATAGCCACGGCATTCCGACTGAGATGAGAACCAGCCCAAACACGACGATCACAGCAGGGAGAATCCAAGTTGTCAGCGGCAGCGCCGGAACCTGCCCGGTCCACACTGCGGTTGCCGATCCGCCGATAGCGTATCGCTCGGCCGTTGACGGGGCCGGGTCGGAGGTGAGGGGAAGAGCATCTGTCTGGAGCAATGCAACTGCAGTTCGGTGACCCACGTAGACGCCGGAGACCACGCCGGCAACGGCTGTACCGACCTGCAACCAGGCGGAGCCATCGGTCGGCAATAACCCAACGAGCACCGTCGCCACAAAGACGCCGACGGCACATGAAACTGGTATCGGTGCATAGCGGATCCGCTCAAGAGGAAGGCGACGAACACTCGCGAGAAGGATGGCCGCCATGGTCGTCCACGATCCGAAGAACATGATTGCCGCGCTTGTCGCGCTGATAGACCTGGCTCCATCGGCCGTCACCGGATGACCCGAAAGACGGATTGTCAGTCCAAGGGCAATCCCTGAAGCGAGCACAATGGCGACGGGGAGAGCGATTGTGGTGGCAAAGAATCGACGATCGGTTCCCAATCTCCCATTGGAAGCCTGTGTATTCATGTTTCCAAATATAGCGACCTGTTTGACTGGTGTCAATCCATTCAATAGCCTGTCGAACACGCAGAGTTGCGCTGTGTACAAGTCCGTGACGACCAAGAAGAGCCTCATCCCAGGCCGTTGCTGCGCAGCCCTTTGATCCTCTCCGGTGACAATCAAATGGCTGATCCTCGAGCAAGACGATGCTCGGCCGGCAACACTGCAATCAGGGCCTGGATGGCTACTCTTTGCCCAAGCGATCGGAGGAGAGAGCCAGAGTGCGGGTTGTGATCGTCGGTGCCGGTCATGATGGTTCCTATCTCGCCGAGCGACTCGTCGCCGAGGGCCAGGAAGTCGTCATCATCGAGGTCGACGAGGACAAGGCGGCACGGATCCAGGAGAGACTCGACGTCCTCGTAGTCCACGGCAACGGTGCCAGCCCCACCGTGCTGCGCCGGGCCGGGGTAGAGCAGGCGGGTCTGTTTCTGGCCGTCACCAACAACGACGGTGCCAACGTGCTCGCCTGTAGAGGAGCGAAGTCGCTCGGGGTACGCAGAACGGTGGCCCGTGTCGAGGACCCCGATCTGCGCGAGGTGTCGCCCGGTCTCGGGGTCGATGTCGTCGTGGATGCCCGTATTTCCACGGCCCGTCAGGCAGCCATGTTGGCCCAGCATGCCGGCGTCACCGAGTATGCCGACTTTGCCGGGGGCAGGCTAAGCCTGGTGGCAGGGGTGGTAACGGCCGAGTCTCCCGCAGACGGCCATTCGGTTCTAGACCTGCGGCAACGGGTGTCCGGGAAGTGGCATTTCATCGTGGCTGCGGTCGTGCGTGGTGAAGAGACCCAGATTGGTCGCGGCGACACACATGTCGAAGCGGGTGACCACATTGTGGTGATGGTGGAGCACGGCCGCGTGCGCGATGCGATCGCCATGTTCGGCATCGATGTCGAGCCCATCTCCCGGGTGATCATTCTCGGTGGCACTCAGATTGCCGAGATGACCGCGGAGATTCTCCTCGACGCCGGCTATGAGGTGCTGATCGTCGAGGCCGACCCGGAAAGGGCGGCACTGATGGCGCGCCGGTGCCGGGCGTGGATATTGCAGGCGGAGCCAACCGATGCCGATTTCCTGACCTCGCTGCGGCTGGGTCGCGGCGATGTAGTGGTCGGTCTGTCCGGACTCGACGAGAAGAACCTCATGGGCTGTCTCGTTGCCGGGGCGGTTGGTGCACCGAAGACGATCGCCCGTTTCGGCCACCGATCGGTGGCCGGTTTGCTGCGCAACGTTGGTATCGATGCGACGCTGTCGTCGCGGGTCGCCGTGGCAAACATGATCCTTCAGTTCGTACGCCGCGACCGGATCCTCTCGGTTGCGACTGTAAAGGACACAGACGCCGAAGCCCTCGAGATCGAGATTGGCGCGGATTCGCCATCTGCGGGTGTGGCACTGGTCGACCTCAACTTGCCACGGGACGCGGTCCTCGGTGGAGTCGCCAGGGGAGACCACGTCATCGTCCCAAAGGGCGACACCACCCTGATGGCAGGGGATCATGTCGTGATCTTCGCCAAGAGCGAGGCCATCGACGCCGTAGAGAAGCTTCTGCTTCCGTGATCGCATCGGCCGTTCGCCGCCGACTGGTCGTTGTGGTCGCCGCCGTGATCGCATTCGGAGGTGTTGCCACTCTGCCCGCCGTCGTTACCGGCGTGATCTACCAGGAATGGGCCGATGTCCTGGCGCTGCTGGTTACCGCCGCGCTTGGGCTATCGATCTGGTTGCTCGGGCGCAGGCACACCGAGGTGAAGGGAATCCTCACTTCGAGCGAGGGTTTTGCGGTGGTGGCGCTGGCATGGTTCCTGCTCACAGTCTTCGGAACACTGCCGTATCTGCTCAGCGGTTCGCTCCACGGTCTGGTGGATCCGCTGTTCGAGACCGCGGCCGGGTTCACGACAACCGGTGCGACGGTGTTGGCCGACCCCGGGGTGCTCTCGCATGCGATGCTGATCTGGCGTGCGACCACACAGTGGGTGGGCGGTATGGGAATCATCGTGCTTTCGATAGCGGTGCTCCCGATGCTGGGCGCTGGTGGTGTCGAGCTGGCCCGCGCCGAAGCGCCAGGCCCGGAGCCCGATCGGATGACGCCGCGCTTCCGCGACACGGCGGAGCGTCTCTGGTGGCTGTATATCGGTCTCACCGGTGTGCTGGTCGTTTTGCTGGCAGTCGGAGACATGAGCCTGTTCCAGGCAGTGGCTCACGCGATGACCACGATGCCGACCGGCGGCTTCGGGACGGAGGCTGATTCGCTCGCCGGGTTCGCACCGTACACACAGTGGGTGGTCATCGTCTTTATGGTGATCGCCGGCACTTCCTTTGCCCTCCATTTCCGCGCCTGGCGGCATCCTCGCGCCTATCTGGATAACAGCGAGTTCGTCGCATATGTCTCGATCCTCGGTGCCGCAGGTTTGGTGGTCGCCCTCGGGAGCTGGTCCCTCGGTGGCGGGGTCGAGCAGCGGATACGCGACGCAGTGTTCACGGGCGTGACCACCGTCACCGGCACCGGCTATGCCACGGTGAACTGGGCGTCGTGGGCACCAGGGCTTGTGCTCGTGGTGTTGCTGTTCATGTTCCTCGGCGGGATGGCCGGGTCGACGTCGGGTGGGGTGAAGACCTACCGGCTCGGCATTGTCTACAAGAGCGTCGCGTCCAACCTGCGCCGCATCGTGTACCCGCGGGTCGTCCCCGTCGAGCGCTACGGCGGCAAGCCGGTCGAGCCCCGGCTGGTGCAAGGGGTGATGGCCTTCTTTGCCTTGTACATCGGGTTCTTCGTCGCCGGGTCGATCGCGCTCGGCTTCCTCGAGCCCGGTCTCGACCCGTTGACGAGTATCTCGGCGGCGGCGTCCGCCATCGGCAACGTCGGCCCGGCCCTCGGCCGTGTTGGGCCGGCGGGGAGCTACGCCGGTCTCGGAGCCGACAGCAAGCTGGTCCTGTCCTTCCTGATGGTGGTCGGCAGGCTGGAGATCTACCCGGTGGTGATCCTGCTCACCCACCGTTGGTGGCGTCACTGAGAGACGCCACCACGCCACCATGCACCGGACAAGTCGTCACAACCCAGTCTGTAGGCCCGGTTCAGGCCTCCAGAGTTCGAGTGAGCGCTCCCCGTCACCATTCGAGTAGGAGATCTCGAAGGCGAACGTGGTCAAGTCAGCCCTCAGCGAAGCCCAATGGTTGTCCCTGGTCCAGGTGAGGTTGAGTCGGCTTTCGGTGGAATCATCGATGCTGAGCCGGGAGCCCGGGCCGAAAGCGGGGAACGTGTTTCTGAACCGCAATAGCTCCAATTGGCGCTGAACAATTGGCAGCCGCAACCTCGAGCGAATGTCGGTCATCGACAGGTTGGTTCGGTTGATCTCCTTGTGGCCACCTTCCCGGGCTGCCTCGTGATCATTGGTGCCTGCAAAGAGGTCGAGATACCAAACCTCCGGTACGCCCGGCATGAACATCTGGATGGCCCTTGCCAGCATCAGCTTGTCATCGTTCTCACCCAGGGCGCTGTAGAAGGTGGCGTTCACCTGGTAGTACGCGATCTTCTTTCCGTCCGGCCCAAAGAGATCCTTCACCATGCCGCCCCGGTCAAGGATGACATCGATCAGCCGGTCGATGGATTGGTCGGTGAGCAGGCCTTTCATGTCCAGAAGCGGAATACCGTCGTGACAGCCCAGCATGTTCACGGTTACGTATTGCTTGTCCACCACTTCCCGCATCCACTCGATCAGGTGGCCATGCCTGCCGGTCTCGAGTGCGTCGATCACGAGTCCAGGGAAGAAAAAGTCGTAGAACGCATAGCCGTTACCTGCGAGCTTCTCGTGGATACGCTCGTCGTATCGGGAATGGATTTCCGGCAGCAGCATCAGGCCATACTTCGTGGCGATCTGCCTGAGCCGATCGATGTAGTCCCAGGTGCCGGGCTCGTTGAAGAAGTTTCGCAGGCCAACCTGCTTATGGAGGTATGCGAAGGCGTCGAGGCGGATGATCCTCGCCCCGTATCCCTTCATCCGTCGCAGCGATGCGTCGTAGTAGTCCCACACGTCCTCCGACCTCGCGTTGAGATCCATTTGGCCGAGGTAACTGGTGTAGTTGTGTTTGACGTACTCGACAATCTCCGCTCGGAGGTGGTTGTACTCGCCGAGGTCGATGTCGTCTATCGGTTCGCCGCTCCCGACGTGATCGGCGATGTGTTCGGCGATCACATCGGCAGCCTCTCCCGGCAAGCCCACAGCAGAACGCAGGTCCGACGCACTTGGCGGATCAACGGTCACTTGCTGGTAGAACGTGTTCCAGTAGAACCGACTGGAGCCGTCGGGAAACGGTATCTCGAGGATGGGGAGCCCGGGCTTGCGCATGAAGAGCTTCTCCAGGTGCTCCCGGTTTGGGATCACGTAGCCGTCAGGGCCGACTTGTCCGTTCCCTTCCCAGAACTTGTTCCAGTCGATGAAGAAGTCGACGTAGCGAGAGTCATCACCGTTCACCAAGATGTCTTTGAACTGGGGAGACTGGACCGATATATGGTTCAGAACGAAGTCCAGCTTCAGCTCGAGACCGAGTTCACGGAGGTCCCGCAAGTCTGTTTCTGTGGCAATGACGCCGTTGATTCCGTAGTCGACAATCGAGAACCCACGATCCAGGTCCGAGTTGTACAGAGACGGCAATATGTAGAAAAGCGAGAAAGCGCCGTCGAGAGCCTCTCCCGGACTCAACAAACCAACGATCGCACCCAGGGTGCCACCACAGCTGTCGGGGTATGCGTTGAACATGACTCCGTTGGGCAGTAGATCGCCGCTTGGCCTCATCCTCGTCTCCGTTGTGTTCGTCGCCGTTCTTCGGGGCACCTCGCGATACCGGCGTCCCGTCTTGTGATCATGAGAAGGATACGTCGCAGTTAGGTGTTGGTCTCATCTGCAACTCCTATCACGGCTTGCATCTGCATATAGGGCAGTGTTGTGGGCTAGGGCTCGGCAAGCCGTCGTTGGAACTCCGTGAAGGGAAGGACGTCGCCATCCTTCGAGATGATCAGTGCGGCGCGGTCGGCCTGAGCGACGAGCTTCTCTTGTTCGATTTCCAACACCAGTGTGATCAGTGGGCTGTCGGCGTTCTTGTCCCGTCCTCGTGCCAGCCGGTGCGCCAGCGTCTCTGCAGGTGTACTGAACAGGAATATCGGGTAGTCGACGCCCTCGAGCAACGGGTTGTTGCCGTGGGTCCACTCGATGATGAGCACCCGGACGTCGGAGAGATCGACCGATTCGTAGCGAACATCGTCGACGGTTCGTCCCATCCGTTTCAGATTGATACTCTCCCGACCCGCCTTGAACGACTTGATGATGGTGTTGACCATGGAGAATTCGGTCTCTCGTTCCGTGCCGAGATAGTCGACGAGAGCCTGCCTTCCGGCGTCGTGGTAGACGCTCATCCATGTTGCATCGTCATCGGGGTAGGTCCGCCGATCCATGTCCTTCATCTCCGGCCACATCTGCCTGAGGGCCGTCATCCGGGCGTTGCTGAATTGCGCGTCCCGGGCGAACGCGCTCAGGGCAGCATTCCGGTACACGGATAATCTCTCGAGATCGTTGTGCTGTGGTATCCGATACGGGTAGTTGTCCCCCGACATGACGTAGGAGGCGAAACCCTGCTGCCGGGCGTATTCCCCGAGCACGGAGGCGATCTCGGACTTGCCCACTCCAGATCCCCCGCAGACGGAGACCACGATCCGGTCGTCGAGCGCCTCGTTCAGCCGTCGCAGCAGATGGGGAAAGATGGTGCTGGCCTTCCTGATGTGCGACTCGTTGATCTGTACTTTGTCACCCGGCATGTCACCGGTCTGCACCGAAGCAACGTCAATCGGAGGAGGTGCCCATTCAGACGGAGCCGCATCGATGGGGTCGGAGTTGTCAGTCATCCCATTCCTCCTGCCAGAAGACAAGCCGACAAGGGCTTACCGTTGGAACGCACGTACACCGCTGACGATAATCGCAGTGCCGGTCTGCGCTGAGCCGGCAGTACGGTTGGTGAAGCGGGGACATCACGCGGGCTGTGGCGGCCTGATCAAACTGAATACGGCGCCTGCATCATCGGCGACGACGGCGACCCTGCCCGCCGGCGTGTCTGCCGGGCCTGTCATCACGGATCCCCCCATTTCGGTGATCTTGGCCGCGCTGGCGTCGACGTCGGCCGTTGCGAAATATATCTGCCAGTGCACCGGGAACTCGGGCGGGAACTCTTCACCCATGGTCAGGAGGCCCCCGTTGTACGGGTCCCCGCTGAGCGGTGCCTCAAGCGACTTGTCGGGCACTTTGATCAGCCAGTAATCGCCGGCGCCTTCACCGGGGAATAGCTCGAACTCCCATCCCAGAGCCTTGCCGTAGAATTCCCGTGCGGCGGCAGGATCGCGCGTGTACAGCTCGTTCCAGTTCACGGCGCCCGGTGTGTTGAAGACGTCGGCCCCGGCGTGTGCCCGCGGTTGCCAGAGGGCGAGGATTGCCCCCTCCGGGTCGGCTACGACTGCCATGCGACCGGAGTCAAAGACATCCATTGGCGGCATCACCACCTTGCCTCGGGCGAGGGCCCAGCCGTCGACCACGTTGTTGACATCGTCGACTGTGACGTAAGAATTCCAGGCCGCCGGCATTGCCTGCTCTCCGCTGTCCGGCTGCGGTCCGAGCCCGGCCACTGTCTTCCCGTCGAGCTTGAACATCGTGTAGACGTGATTGCCGTCGGGGTCATGCTGCTCTTCGGCCTCCCAGCCAAACAGCTTGGTGTAGAACGAGGTTGCAGCCGCCGGGTCCGGTGTCGAGATATCCACCCAGGTGAAGAGCCCGTGTTGGTATGCCATCCTTCCGCCTCCTTGTCACGAGCGCGGCGCGCATCGCTGGCCCAACCATACAGCCGGTCGGTGACAGATAGCTCCCAGACCTGGGATAGTACCCGCCGCCACCGGGTCAACGAGCCGGCGGAACTTGCCAGCCGGTCGCGTCGGCCCAGCTGCGTGCCTCGGCGAGTGCATCGAGGATGAAGGCGGTTTTGGCGTCGGTGTAGGCGAGGCGGTCGTTCCGGTACTTCTCAGCGAGCAGGGCCTTGAGATGGGCGTACTGATCCCGGGTGGCGGTCGAGTATCGCAGGTAGTCGCGAAACAGCAGGTGGTCCTCCGCCCACCGGCCGTACGCCCGGCACACGTGGATCTGAACGACTCGTGGCGCCCCGCGTGGGGGCCGAAAGTAGCGGTGGCGCGAGTCTCGGCTTCGGAGCGTAACGCCGGTGCCTTCGACGGCAGGGACGTATGCGGTCTCATCCTCCAGATCAGAGACCCCAACCTGGATATCGACTGTCGGCTTGGCTGCCAGCCCGGGAACCGACGTCGAGCCAACATGGTCGATCGTGACCGCAGCCGACCCGAGTGCGGCCGCCAGCCGAGTGCGCCACTCCTCGAATCGCCGGGGCCACGTTGGGTCGTAGGGCACGACGTCGATGGGTGTGTCGCTCGATTCGCCAATCAGCTCGATCCCCGGAAATTGTGCGTCGAGGACCTCGCGTTCCACCCGGGCCCGACTTGCCCGCGGCAGCGCGCTTGCATCCAAACCCAGGGCCGCCGCCTCGAGCTCATAGCGCTCCAGGATCGTCACCCGCGCCCCGAATCGCGCCCGGAGTTGGGCCCATGCCTGGGACGGGTCGCCGAAGTTGTCGGGATCGATACCAGCTTCGAGGAGCTGCAGGCGCAGCTGAGGCGTCATCAGCGGGCCTCCTGGGTCCCTTTTACCCAGTCTGCGTAGAGGGACGTGTATGCCCCACCTTGCTTGACCAGTTCGTAGTGGTTGCCCCGCTCGACGAGACGCCCATCGTCGAAAACCAGTACTTCGTCGGCGGCCTCCGCGGTGGAGAGACGGTGGGCGACAGTGACACTCGTTCGTCCGGAGATGAGCCGTTCCATCGCACGCCGGGTCTGAATCTCGAGCGCAGGATCAACTGCCGATGTTGCCTCATCGAGCACCAGGACATCAGGTGCGGCTATCCATGCCCGAGCCAGGGCAACGAGCTGGCGTTCGCCTGCAGATAGTTGGCTGCCGCGTTCACCCACGACAGTGCCTATACCCGCGGGCAGCTGCTCCACCCAGGATTCGAGCTCGAGGTCTCGAATCGCCTCCATTACCTCATCGTCAGTCGCCCCCGGTTTCCCATAGCGGACGTTGGCGGCGACGGTCGCATCGAAGAGGAAGCCTTCCTGGGGCACGTACGCCAGCCGTCGTCGCAGCTCATCTGTGGCCAGTGAGGTGAGCGGCGTGCCGCCGATGAGAATGGCACCTTGCTTTGGGTCGAGGATTCTGGTGAGCAGCTTCGAGAACGTCGACTTGCCCGATCCTGTGGCACCAACAACGGCAACCCGGGTCCCCGGCTCGATGGACACATGGAGGTGAGTGAAGAGAGGGGCGTCCTTCTTGTAGTAGAACGACACGTCCTTGAATTCGATATCAAGCGGACCCGGGGGAAGGGGTACGGGGTGTGGTGGGTCGTCGATCTCTACCTCGCTGTCGAGGATCCGCAGGATCCTTCGTACTCCGGCGGCCGCCGACTGGGCGTGGTTGAGGGTCTCGACAAGCGTTTGGATTGGCTGTACGAGCAGATTCACCAGGAACAGAAAGGCGAGCAGAGTCCCGGCGCTCATCCCGGCACCGACCCCGGTGACCACGCCGATCCCGATGACCGCTGCAGTGATCAGACCGGCGAACAGCTCGGCACTCGAGAACAGGCCTGATCCGAGCAGGGCGGTGCGGAACTCGCTACGGAACTGGGCGTCGAGTGCTGCGGCGACCTTGACCCGTGTCTCCTCCTCAGCGCCGTAGGCGCGGATGACCGGCAGACCTGTGATCGCCTCACCCATTGCGCCAAGACTCTCCCCGACACGTTTGCGGACCCGGTCGTGGGCGCGGCCAAGGATTCGTTGGATCCATACGAGCAACACGGTGTAGGCGACGACCGCGGCGAGCACGATGAGTGCGAGATCGAATCGGTAGATCATCATTGCCACCAGAGCCACCACGATCTGAGCGATACCGATGAGCAGTCCGACACCGCCCCAGTCCATGAAGTCCTGAATCGAAGAAATGTCCGATGTGACCCGCGCCACGAACGCCCCGCGCCTTTCGGTGTCCGTCACCAGGATCGACAGACGGTGCAGGTGGTGGAACGTCCGCACCCGGAGGTGGGACAGGCCGGTTGCTGAGGCGTGGGCCAGGCGCACCAGCGCCAGTCGGCGCACCAGGAACGCCAGCAGCATGGCAACCAGGGCAGCAAGGCCTTTGAGCATGACCGCTCCCGTGTCTACGTGATCGCTGCCCAGCAAGTCATGGTCGATGATCTGTTGCACTGCAATCGGCACGACGATCTGGATGAGCGTGCCGAGTGTGGCGAAGAGGATTGTCAACCCGAGGCCTTTGCGTAGAGCGGGGGTCTCGGCAAAGGCGCGACGGAGAGCTCTGGCGGCACCACTGCGGCTCACGGTCTCTTCGCTCACGGCTCGTCCCTCCTTCCCGCGTCGTCGGCGTATGCATCGACGATCCTGGCGTACCCGGGGACTCGCTTGCTCAGCTCGCGGTGGGTTCCGTGGGCGAGAATCTGGCCGTTGTCGATGAAGATCACCTCGTCGGCGAGGGCAATACTCGAGGTGCGGTACGCGACGATGACTACGGTCGATGGCAGCTCGGAGTCACGCAGTCGCTCGAGGATGCGTGCTTCTACTGACGGATCGACCGCTGAGGTCGCGTCGTCGAGAATGAGTAGACGGGGTTTGCGGACCAAGGCCCTCGCCAGCGCGATTCGCTGGCGCTGGCCGCCGGAGAGACTGGTGCCGCGCTCGCCGAGAACGGTGTCGTAAGCCTCGGGGAGGTCGAGGATGAACTCATGGGCGCCGGCAAGACGTGCTGCGGCGATGACTTCATCGTCTTCGGCGCTCACCCCGAATGCAATGTTGCCACGGACCGTGTCGTCGAAGAGGAACGCCTCCTGGGAAACGTAGGCGACCTCACCCGGGAGAGCCGAACGGGCAAAGCTACGCAAATCCCTTCCGTCGATCGTGATCGACCCGGAGCCCGGGTCCCATAGCCTGGCGAGCAGTGCGGTGAGCGTGGATTTCCCGGAGGCGGTGGGGCCAACGACGGCGACGACCCGCTCCGGTTTGATTGCCAGATGGAGGTCGGTGAGCACGCTCTCGCCATCGTCATAGGCAAATGACACGGCGGAGCCGGACACGTGGGCACCGGTGGGCTCGGCATCGGGGAGAAGATCGCCGTATGGCACGAGCTCACGGACGTCGTACACGTTCTGCACCCTCTCCCATCCCGCACGGGAGGAGGCGATGGACCACAGGACGAACCCGATGATCCGGATCGGGATGAACAGCAGAGACAGCAGGTAGGTGATGGTGACGATGTCACCGGGGGTAACCGCACCACTATTGATACGAATCGTACCGGCCACCAACATCACAATCGTTACTCCGGAAAGCAGGCCTTCGACTCCGACGCGGTAGGTCGCCATCATCTGAAGTGTGTAGATCAGCCGGTCGCGGAGACGCTCGGAAGCGGTGCGGAAGCGATTGGTCTCGGTGTCGATGCGGCCAAGCGCCTTGATGGTGAGTGCCCCGTCGAGACTCTCGTGTGCGATCGAGGACACCTCACCACGCAGATCCTGAACCTCCCGAAACGCGTTGAACATCCGCCATGCCCCCTGCATGTTCACTGCGACGATCGTTCCCAGGCAGATGAAGGCGGTGAGTGCAAGCCACGGATCGATCACGAGGATGAGGACGACGGTCCCAACCAGCAACAGAGAAGACCCGATGCCGTAGGGGAGTGGAGCGAGGATGAATGTGCCCTGGCGAACATCGGTGTCACTCACGGCAAGCAAGGTTCCGGTGGATTGGCGCTGGTACCAGGCGAGTTCCAGTTTGAGCAGATGCTCGATCAGGTCGTGACGGGCATCTGCCTGGACCCGGAACTGGAGGTAGCCGGCGGCAGCGCGGCGCAGCACGATGGCGCATCGCCTTCCAAACGGCGACCCAACGACTGCCCACATCGCGGGCCAGATGAGGGTCTCGTAGGAGGCGCCCTTGTCGAGCACGGGGACGATCAACTCGTCGGTGACCCGCCCGATGACGAGTGCGGATGCGACGATTGCGGAGACAAACAGCGCTGCTCCGAGCACGGCGAGGGAGGAACGATCCGGTGCGGGCGCGGGCAAACCGCACCGCGATCGCCACGCCTTCGCGCAGCATCGACCCCACGGGTGTCTGTTGGGTGGTCACCTCGAACCTCACCTTCCGAACCGGGGATGGTACCAACCGGGTCGGAGACCCGGGCAGCCGGGTCTCAGACGGAGTAGTTGCTCGAGGCGCGGAAGGTCTCGTCGATGTGGACGTTGACCAGAGCCGGGCAGCCCGGAGGCCGCTGCTCGCTCGAGCGCAGGCATCAGCTGTGTGGGTTCGGTGACCAGTTCACCGTGGCCTCCCAGCGCCTCCACCACCGCGTGGTAGGGCCGCCGGCCGAGGTCGCTGGCAACCAATCGATCCGGGTAGAACATCTTGTGGAATGTCTTGATGTTGTTCCAGACCCCGTCGTTGCCGACAACACCGATGATCGGTAGGCCGAGTCGGACGAACGTGTCGAACTCCATGCCGTTGAAGCCGAATCCACCGTCGCCAAAGACGATGCCTACGCGCTTGTCCGGGTACACCGTCTTGGCGGCGAGGGCGAATCCCGGTCCGGTGCCAAGGGTTCCTGCCGGTCCTGCCTCCAGCACATGACCGGCCGTGGATATCCGCAGCCACTTTGCAGTAGTGGCGACGATGTCGCCACCGTCGACGGCAACGATGGAATCCGTGCCGAAGAACTCAGCAACGGTTTGCCCGAAGAACTGGGCGCTCACAAGCTCGGAAGGAGCATCGGCCTCGGCGTTTGCTGCAGCGAGATGCTCGGCCTCTGCGCTCTGCAGTTCGGTGCCCCATTCCCGCTCACCGTGGTTGATGTCGGGATGGCCGAGCAACTGGGTGACGAAAACGCCCGGAACGGCCACGATGCCACGGTGTGCCGGTCGGTTCCAGCCGATCCTGGTGGGCTCGGCATCGACCTGGATGACCGTTGCCTCCTCGTTGATCTTCCTGCCGAAGCCGGTGCGGAAATCCCAGTCGACACCGAGGGCGAGCACGACGTCGGCCCCGGCAAACGCCATGGAACGGGTGCGATTGCCCAGCAGGGGATGACCGTATGGAAAGGCGCCGCGGGCGCCACTGTTGACGTAGGCGGGGATGGCGGCTGCCTCGGCCAGCCCGACCAGGGCCGTGGCGGTGTCGCCGCGAAAGCCGTTGCCGGCGAAGAGACACGGGACGTTGTGACGATGCGATGACGGCTGCGACTTCGTCGATTTCCTGCTCGGTGGCGCACCGCCCCACCAGTGGGCCGGTAGTGCTGGGGCAGCTCGGTGGTGGCGGCGACGGTCGCTGCCTGGACATCGAGTGGAATGTCGAGGAACACCGGCCCACCTCTGCCGGCGAAGGCGTAGCGGGCGGCGATGGCGATGTACTCAGCCGATCGTGGCGTCTCCCAGACGGTGTCGGCGAGCCTGGTGACGGAGCTCGAACAACCGGGGATGGTCCATCTCTTGAAGCCCGCCGGTGTGCTCCTGTTTGATGGGGTGCCGTCCGCCGATCACCAACATCGGCGTCGACGAGTAGTGGGCGTTCATCACACCGGTGATGGTGTTGGTGACACCGGGACCGGCAGTGACCGCAACGACACCGAGCTTCCCGGTGAGCCTGCTGTATGCCTCGGCAGCATGTGCCGCGGATTCCTCGTGGCGCACATCGACGACCCGGATTCCCTCGAGCACACAGCCGTCGAGGATCGGGACAATGTGACCGCCGGTCAGTGCGAATAGCGTGTCTACGCCCTCGGCCTTGAGCGCTCGTGCCAGTAGCTGACCACCGTGGATCTTGTCCATTACATCTCCCAATGCTCGAACAGGCTCGGCTGGAGCAGGTAGGTGAGACTTCCCATCGCATCGGGGGCATGCTCCCAAAAGTCCATATGGAGGTCGATGCCGGCCACTGTTGCCGTCTTCATGCTGACCGATGCACCCGTGACCGATCGGATCAGGTGACCCCAGGTCGGCTGATGGCCGACCAGCATCAGACGCTCCACCGTCTCGGGTGCCTTCGCTGCGGCTAAGGAGCGCGGCGGCTGCCGATGTGCCGTACAGCTCGTCGAGTTCTACGGTCTCGACATCCCAATCTCCGGCGTCTGCTGCCAACATAGCGGTCTCGTGAGCCCTGACTGCCGACGACGTGTAGATGAGGTCGGGGACCTCGCCGATACTGGTGAGGACCCGGCCCATCGTCATGGCGGCCTCGGTACCCCTGCGGTTCAAGCGGACGGGCGTGATCAGAGCCGGCGCCGGAGTTCCAGTCGGACTTGGCGTGGCGCAGAATCATCAGTCGTTTCATGGCTGTGAACCATACCGCGATACGGTCCCGGTTCCCCCGGTTCCGGGGCTGCACATCGCCCCCTTCGTCAGCGCCCGGGGTTGGTCCGATTCAGCCTCCAGCCGCCCAAGCAAGCAACAGTTGCCCCCCGTAGTAAAGCGGTAGACCGATGATGCGGTTGGCAAATGAGGGTGCGGCGAACCGGTCCCTGGCGACGGTGATGTCCGAGAGGTAGAAAGCGATGGCTCCCACCGGGATACGCCAGTCGGCGGCGTGATCCTGAGTGGACACGGAAAATGCAACCATCACCGAGATGGCGGCGATGTAGGCGAGCACAGGAATCCTCAGCTCCCTAGGGACTGTTGGTAGCAGCCAGGTTCCGATGGCGACGGCGGCCGCGGCCACTCCGAACAGCGGCAGGTAGACGGCGGTGCTGAGACCCCGATCGGCGAAGGCGGCGACATAGGCGAGGTGTGCCGCCAGGAACGCGGCCAACCCGGCGACGAAGGGCGTACGACCGTCGATAGCGAGAAAGAGATCCCCAAATAGGGAGAGGACGAGGCCGACCAGCATGATGACGCCAAAGGTGGTAGTCCAGGGCGCCGGCCGCGAAGCCGACCGCAACGAACGATAGAGATGCCGCCAGCTTCGGGTAGCGACGTTGTCGGGGCCGCCTCGTCTCGAAGTACAACAACACGGCGACGAATACGATGCACAAGATGGTTAGTGCCCAGGTCATGGGTGCAACGTTAGTTCGATAGAGTGGCCGCAAATCAGGAGGTAGAGCATGGCGCTTACGGAAGAACTCGCTGCGGCGTTCAACGACCAGGTGACTCTGGAGTTGACATCAGCCCATCAGTACCTGGCACTCTCGGCGTGGCTCGAGAACGAAGGTCTTCCCGGAATGGCCGGTTGGATGCAGATTCAGGCGGGCGAGGAGAACGACCACGCGATGAGGTTCTATCGCTTTCTCATCGACCGCAACCACCCGGTGGTGCTCAAATCCATTCCCGAGCCGCAGACAGAATTCGAGAGTGCTGTCGATGTGTTCCGCGCCTCGCTCACCGCTGAGCAACGGGTGACGGCGGCGATCAACAACCTCTACTCGATGGCGACAGACGCCCGCGACTTTGCCTCATATCCGCTCCTCGATTGGTTCGTGAACGAGCAGATCGAGGAGGAGGCGACAGTGCAGCAGATCATTGACGACCTCACTCGTATCGACGGCAACGGGCATGCGCTGTTGATGCTCGATCGGGAGCTGGGAGCACGTACCGCCGGTGTCGCCGAGTAGCCGCATCGCCGGGGATGGGCAGCCGTTTCTCTCCTATCCGCACCCCGATTGTGTCCGCAGACATGGAGACGGCGTGACGGTCACCGAGCACCTATACGAGCTCGAGGTCTCACTGTGGGTCGCCGAGACCCGTCGTGACCGCACATACATGGAGGCGATCCTCGGCGACGATTTCATCGAATTCGGTAGATCAGGGCGGCTCTACACACGGGAGGAGACGCTTGCCGCCCCCGTCGGCGACGTCATCGACATCGTGCTGCCCCTCCCGGATTTCGCCGTGCGAATGATCACCGGCGATGTGGCCCTCGTCACCTATCGCAGCGAGATCCGATCCGGCGAAGGAGTCGAGGTCGGCAACAGGTCGTCGCTGTGGCTACGGGATGCGACTGGTAGTTGGTCGCTGGTCTTTCACCAGGGGGCACCGACCAGCTGAATCGCACCTAGCCGGGATTAGAGCCTCTCGACGATGTAGTCGATCGCCTTGGTGAGAGTCTCCAGGTCATCGGGGTCGACATTGGGGAACATGGCCAGACGAAGCTGGTTCTCACCCAAAGCCCGGTAGCCGCCGGTGTCGACAATGCCGTTCTCCCTCAGTACCGCAGACACCGTGCCCGCATCGACGCTCTCGTCGAAGTTGATGGTTGCCACGTTGGTGCTTCTCAGTGCCGGCTCTTTGACATACGGGTACGCATACTCGGAAGCCTCGGCCCATCCGTATATGACCTCGGCAGACCGGGCGCAGCGTGAGATAGCCCAATCCAACCCACCGAGGTCGAGCATCGATTCGATCTGGCGGCGGATCAGAAACAACGTCGCCAATGCAGGTGTATTGGTGGTTTGGTCCTTGCGAGAATTGTCGACTGCGAGCTTCAGCGAGAGGAATCCCGGGATCCAGCGGTCCGTCGCCTCGAGCTTCTCGATACGTGCGATGGCAGCGGGCGACATCAGCGCCAACCAGAGCCCACCATCGGCACCGAAGACCTTCTGCGGAGAGAAGTAGTAGACGTCGAACTGCTCCGGGTCCACCGCCATTCCGCCCGCCGCCGAGGTGGCATCGACGGCGACGATACCTGGTGCGTTGGGCCGGTGGATCTGCATCATTACGCCGGTCGTTGTCTCATTGTGCGTGAGGCCGTATAGATCGACATCGGGGTTCGGCACCGGCAGGGGATGGCTGCCCATCTCGGATTTGATTACCTCAGGTTCTTCGAGGTGGGGGGCCCCGGCGACGACCTTGGCGAACTTGCCGGAAAAGACGCCGAAGTCGAGATGCTGGCTCTTGCGCTCGATGAGGCTGAACGCAGCACTGGCCCAGAAGGATGTGGCGCCCCCAACACCGAGAACGACTTCGTAACCCTCGCGAAGGGAGAAGAGCTCTCGTAACCCACCCCGGATGGAGCCGACGACCGCCTTGACGGCTGGCTGACGGTGGCTTGTACCCATGAAGCTCGATCCGGTGACACCAAGCTCGAGCAGGGATTCGGTGCGCACTTTCGAGGGCCCCGACCCGAATCTGCCGTCTGCCGGGATGAGTTCAGCGGGTAGTTCGATGTTTGGGATATTGGACATGGTTCACCGCCGGTTATGGTTCACAAGATGCTTCATAGGAGAGTAGAACAATGACCGAATCCCGCCCACTTGGGATATCGCAACGGGTAGTGAATGTCGCCGAGTCCGCCACCGTGGCCATCACCATGAAGGCCAAGGCAATGCGCGCCGCCGGCGCCCCGGTCATCGGGTACGGTGCAGGTGAACCGGACTTCGCCACGCCGGACCACATCGTGGAGGCCGCGGTTGTCGCTGCGCGCGATCCCAAGAATCACAAGTACACCCCTGCGGTCGGACTTCCGGAGCTGCGCGAGGCCGTGGCGGCAAAGACCATGCGCGACTCGGGATACGAAGTCAAGGCCAACCAGGTCGTCATCACCAACGGCGGCAAGCAGGCGGTGTATCTGACCTGCCAGGCACTGCTCGATCCGGGTGACGAGGTTCTGCTCCCCGCCCCCTATTGGGTCACCTATCCCGAAGCGGTGAAGCTGGCGGACGGCATCCCGGTCGCGGTCGATGCGGACGACTCGACCGGATACAAGGTCACGGTCGATCAGCTCGAGGCGGCGCGCACCGACAAGACGAAGATGCTGATCTTCTGCTCCCCTTCGAACCCGACCGGTGCCGTGTATAACAAGGACGAGGTGCGTGAGATCGGGCAATGGGCTGTCGAGAATGACATATGGGTGATGACCGACGAGATCTACGAGCATCTCACCTACGGTGGTGTTGAATTCGCTTCGATGCCGGTCGAGGTGCCGGAGTTGGCCGAGCGCTGTGTCGTGGTCAACGGTGTTGCCAAGACCTATGCGATGACCGGTTGGCGGGTGGGCTGGCTGATCGGCCCCGAGGCCGTCGCCAAGGGTGTTGGCAAGTTGGTCGGCCACATGACGACGAATGTCGCCAACGTGAGCCAGCGAGCCGCACTCGCCGCCGTGGACCGGCTCACTCGATTCGGTGTACATGATGCGTGAAGCGTTCGATCGGCGCCGGGTCACCATGCACAGGATGCTCAACGAGATCGACGGTGTCTCCTGCATCGAGCCAAATGGTGCGTTCTACGCCTTCCCCAACATGCAGGGCCTGCTCAATCGTGAGCTCGGGGGGAAGAGGGCGGCGACGACGCTCGAGCTTGCCGGGCTGATCCTCGACGAAGCAGAGGTTGCCTTCGTCCCCGGTGAGGCATTCGGGCTTGCCGGTTACGCCCGGTTCTCGTTCGCTCTTGCGGACAAGGATATGGAGGAGGGCCTGCGGAGAATCCAGGCGCTCGTCGGGTAGCTCGCTACCGAAGCCGCTGGATCTCGTCGACAACTAATGCCCACGCCGGGGAGCGGGGGTCAATGAGCGACATGTGGTCGACACCGTCGAGCTCGCGGTAGGTG
The DNA here is from genome assembly GCA_963777645.1 of uncultured bacterium. GTDB lineage: Bacteria > Actinomycetota > Acidimicrobiia > Spongiisociales > UBA5794 > JAAETI01. The sequence goes on from CAVZRA010000003.1 coordinate 680,130, forward strand.
ACCGGATCTCCCACCGCCTCGGCGGCAGCGACATAGGCACGACTCATATCGACGGGAACGGCTTCGTCCTGGTTGCCGTGTAGCACGACACAGGGTGTTCCGAGCGGTAAGAGTCGTCGCGGTGACGCCGCTTTGTATCGATCAGGACCGTCGCCCGGTATGCGGCGCAGGAACGCTTCCACTGCCCCGTCTCCGAGCCGCCGTTCAAATGCCAGCTCCAGGTCTGATACCGGGGCGAGGGCGACAACGCCGCTGACGGCAACCCTTGGCGCTACGTCGGGGATGAGGTCCGACAGATGTGGTCGTGCTGCCGACCAGAGCGCCAGTTGGCCGCCTGCCGAGTGCCCGATGACGACCACGTGCGACAAATCCAGGGGATGGTCGGTGGCGAGGTCGGCGAGATGGTCTACGCCTGCAGCAACGTCCTCGAGAGTGAGCGGCCAGCCACCGCCGGTCCCAACCCGGTGATACTCGAGATTCCAGGTTGCCCAGCCACGTGAACGCAGGTCAACAGCGACGCCGGACATGATGTCTCGGGTCCACCGGTCGCGCCAGAACCCTCCGTGGAGCAGGACCGCAACCGGGTGTGACCCTGGCCCCTCGGGAACGAGCAGATCACCAGCCTGATCGGCAGCCGTGCCGTAGGCCGAGAAGAGGGGAGTGGCGACAGCGCGGTTGGCCAGGTACTCGAGGGCGTATCGGTAGCCGTCGATACCACGCCCCCGGATCATGTAGTCGCAGGCGGGCGAGATCACCGAGTGTCTGCGCCAGTCCTCGCGCTCTTTGATGTTGGAGATGTGCACCTCAACGGTGGGTAGGTCAACGGCAACGATGGCGTCATGTAGTGAGTAGCTGTAGTGGGTGAGGGCGCCTGCGTTGATGATGATGCCGTCCTGGGAGTGACGGCTGTCGTGGAGACGGTCGATGATCTCGCCCTCGTGGTTCGACTGGAAGCAGGAGACGGCGATGCCGAGACCGGCACCCCAGCCGGTGATGTGCTGCTCCAACTCGTTCAGCGTCGTCGAACCGTAGACCTCGGGCTCACGGCTACCGAGCAGGTTGAGGTTGGGCCCGTTGATGACCAGGACACGTTTCATGCTCGAGAGCGTATTGGATCCGGGGCTTCCGGTCGAGTTCTAGGCATCATCGATTTCCCGGGTCACTTCTATCTCAGGCAGGTACCGGTCGGCATTCATGCGGGCAGTGCGAACCATCTCGTCGTCGATGCGGTCTTTCGAAATCGTATGGCGGTCAGCGAGTGTCCCACGTAGCGCCGCGATCACGTCGTCGTTGGAGATGCCGCGCCGGACATCACCGAGCGAGCCCGCAGTGGCCGGGCGCCACTCCAGCTCGAGTGCCCGGTAGACGGGGATGAGTGCCTGGAGCAGCTAGATCAGTGCGATTTACGACGATGACGCCGCCCACATGGGCTGCGTTCTTGGCCAGTCGCTGGCCGACGCCCATCAGCTTGAAGCGGTGGTCGTGGTGGACGCTGAACTCGCCGGCGCAATACTCGCCGGGGATCTCACCCACCTCTGATGAGATGCCCAGTCTCTTGAACGCGGCGACCATCACTTCGCTGATATCACCGAAGCGCTCGTAGATGGTGCTGCGTGGGTCGGCGTCGGGCACCGCAAGCGAGAAGGCGATGGTGTCCTCAGTGAAGACGGCGGCGCGGCCTCCGGCCAGGCGCTCCACCGCCCGGAAACCGGCATCATCGGCAGCCGTGACGGCTGCCGGATACTGCGCGGTGACCGTATCTCGTTTCCCGAACGCCACCTCGCGGCCCGGCACATAGAGGCGCATCGTCGCCGGCATATCTCCGGCCGAGACCCGGTCGAGGATGAGTTGGCTGAGTGCGGTGTCGACACCGGGTTCGTCCGGCCATGAGCCGCCGAGCAATAGCAGAGGGTTTGCCACAGGCGCAGCGTAGTGGCGAGTCAGGCTGTCAAAGTGGACCATGATCTCCAGATACGATGGCTATGGCTCCGCCTTGGTTATCCTGACGCCACTGTCGTTGGAAGCCTCTTGAAACGAAACATCTTCTTGTTGCTCGCTGTCACCGTCGTCGTCACCGCATGTGGTGACGGTGGTCTCTTCGACGGTCTCGGGGACCGATCGGTCGACTATGTGCACGGGGAGACGACATCGACGACGACCACCACCGAGCCGGTCCGCACAGTGACACCGCAGGGAACCGTCCGCTCCACCGATCTTCTGTGGATCAACGACAACATCGAGGGCGAGGCGGCCGGCGGGCAGCCGAGCTTCGTTATCTCGACGGTATGGGGCAGGGGTGATGGGGTGACATCGGTCATTCAGGCAAGTCGGGTCGAGATTGCCACCGCCCTCCCGGGTATCCAGTTCCCGGAACTCGTGCCGGATTCGGTGGGCTGGGTGACAAGCCAGATGGTGTACGACGTTGCATCCGGATTGCTCAGCCCTGATACTGCAGCGCAGTTCGGCCTCTGGCACAAGGAGCCATACACCAGCGACGAGGGGCGCACTGCGGTGATTCGAGTGCGCCGGGCCACCAGCGCCGACGTGATCGGACCCATTGCCGCCGAGGACACTGCGACCGGGCTCAACCTCTCATGGGTCGCCGAGTCCTACTACTACGTGATCGAGTGCCCGCTGGCTCTGCTCGAGGAGAACTGCTACCAGATGGCGGAGTCCGTGATGCCGCTGAGCCAGTTGTTGCCGGCACAGGAGTGATCGGTAGATAGAGGCAGCCGGGATCGCAGGCAGGCTCAGACGGGGATTGGGGAGTCACCGATCAGCAGCATGTATCCGTCTTCGATCGTCGGAGGAATGATGGTGGCCCCGGCGGGTGGCGAGCCGACATGTCGGTATGCACCCTCCCCGGTGCGCCAGGCAACGGCGACGTCGGGGTCACGCTCGTCTGAGGTCCACACCCGGCCGGCGGCGGTGTCCGTGAGCTGGCGGGGGGTGCCCCGGAAGAGGATCCGGCCGCGGTCCATGACGAGGACCGCCTTGCACAGAGCGGCGATATCGTCCGTTTGGTGGCTCGACAGCAGCACGGTGCGATCCTCACCGAGCCGGGAGATCATGTCGCGAAACCGGAGCCGCTGCTCGGGGTCGAGCCCCGCCGTCGGCTCGTCGAGGATGAGCAGGTCGGGGTCACCGATGAGTGATTGGGCGAGGGCGACTCGGCGCCGCATCCCGCCAGACAGGGTGCGGATCTTCTTGTGTGCTTTGTCGCCGAGCTCGACGAGGTCGATCACACGCCGCACCTCGTCGCGGCGTGTCTTGCGGTCGGTCAGCTCCTTCAAGATGGCGACGTAGTCGACGAACTCGAACACGGTGAAGTTGCGATGGAAACCCGGTTCCTGAGGCATGTAGCCGAGACGCTGCCTGATCCGGGTCCGGTCGTTGACACGGGACGGGTCGAGACCGAGCAACGTCACTTCGCCGGTGTCTGGGGCAAGGATGGTGGCGGCGATCCTGAGCAATGTCGTCTTTCCGGCGCCGTTTGGGCCGAGCAGTCCGGTGACCCCATCACCGATCTCGGCTTCGACACCGTCGAGGGCGATGGTGCTGCCGAACCGCTTGGCCACGCCGGTTAATCGGCAGGTTGTCTCGGACATGGTGCTCCTTCGGGTGGTCATGGGCAGGTCGGGTAGGACTGATTGTCAAGCAGCGCCGCATCGCCGAGCCACAGCGGATAGGCTGCAATGGATTCGGTGTAGTCGGCCGGGTCGCCGTCACCGCGCTCTACCCACTGCGCCGGTGTTGGGGGAGGTTCGAGATCGAAGGCGTCGATGATGGCCTGGATCGAGGTGGTCGGGTCGGTCCATTCATCCCAGTGGACCTGAATGGCGGTGGCGACCTGAGTTGGTGGCATATCCAGGAGTTGGGCGGCCAGGTCGGTGGCCGTTGGTGACCCCTCCACGCCACCGATCGTGCCGCCCCCGTACATATTGAATGTCTGCGTCCAGCCGAGTTCTTGCCAGAGGATCGCGTTGATGGCCGGCTCGTCCATCTCGTATTGCGTGAAGGCCTGCCCTGTGTAGCTGTCTCGAGCGGCAGGGCCGTGCAGCCTCACGTCGCGATAGCGGCCGGCGAGCGCCGGGTCGGCCTGAGCGGCGAGCCAGGCGGCGACGACCTCGCGCGCCTGGCCTTCAGCGCTGCACCCAACCGTGATCGGCTGCGGCACCGGCCCTGTCGCCGCTGCATCGGATCCCTTTGCGGTTGTTGTGGTGTCGCCGGATGTGTCGGGCTCCGGTGCCGACCCTGGGGACTTCGTCACATCCGTGGCAGCCTGCACCTCGACGGGGACCAGCGGCAGGCCGACTGCTCGCACGGCGGTGGCGAGCGTCACCGCGGAGCGTGACGGCAGATAGATGTTGCCGGTGACCTCGATCGGCCATGGGTCTCCGGGGGGCAGTGGAGAGTCGAACTGTTCGGCACGGTTCATCAGCGACGTCCACACCGGGCTGCCGGTGACGAACTCGTCGAGAAGCTGGGAGGGGTATGGGCGGTGCGCCTGTTCCACGACGATCGCAGGCCGGTCGGTCGAGGGGATCGGCTCGATCACCTTTCCGATGGTTCCGTCCCACCAGTCGATCCAGCGCTCGTAGGTGGGGAACACGTTGTAGGTGACCCCGTTGCGCTCGACCGTGACCCAGTACGCCGTCGGGTCGGCGACCTGGGCCCAGACACGATCCACCGCGGCGGTGCTGGGAGGCCGTGCCTGCACCACGCCACCGGAGATGAGAAGCACGAGGCCGAGCGCCGCGGTCCCGGCGGATACGATGCGCACCCCATGCCGCAACGAAGCGAAAGCGGCTATCAGGCCGGCTGCGCCCGAGCAGGTAGGCGACATGCGCCCATGTCGGTCGGATCCAGAGATCGAAGCCGCCGTACCACAGCACAGTGTGCCACCAGGAGAACCAGTGCCTGGTTCCAGGGGCGTCCTGGAGGGCGATCTGGACGGCGGCGACGAGACCGAGACCGATGAGACCACCGAACCGGTTGGGGAGCCAGGTGCCGGCGGCGACACCGGCCAGAGCGGCGATCCCGACGACGAGTGGACCGATCAGCAACTCGCCGAGATTGGGGCTGCCGGTCCCGCCCAGCAGATACAGGTAGACCATGTAGACGACAACGATCACCACCGCCACGGCGACTACCGACAACGAGCCGAGCAGGTGCCCGAGCGTGCTTGCGCGGAGCGCGGCGGGAGCCGGCTGCTCGATCTCCAGCGTCCCGTGTCGTTGTGCCCGTGAAGTCTGGAGGTGGGCCACCAGCAGGGCGGCGCCGGACAGTGGCGCAAGCCCGAGGCCCACATAGGTCGAGTAGCCGCCGAGGTGGGGGAGTTGGTCCCGGTTGAACGACCACAGCAGGTACAGGCAGGCCGCGACTCCGATCCAGATGAGCGGATGGCGCAACGTCGACCTCGCCTCATGTCGTGCCAGCGCCGGCCAGACCCGGCCGTGCCTCGCCGCCGGTTCGCCGGGAGCGACACCGGTGCGCGGTGCGGTGGTGACCGTCATCAGTTGCTCCTTCCCAGGGTCGGGACGCGAACGGCACGCCGGCTGGTTCCACTGATCCCGTATGCAATGCCGGCCCATGCCACCGTGGCGAGAACCGCCCAGCGGCGGTGGGCATCCAGCCACGCCAGCCACATCGCCGATGGTGTCTCACCTGCCGCCGGGGCGATGGCGGGTGAGGGGAAGAACGACCATCGTTCGGGGAGCAACAGCAGCACAACCACCACGGTCAGCAGTGATATCGCCGCGGCAATGCCAGCTGCCTCCCGCCCGGTTCGCATGACGAGGACGGCGATCACCCAGACAATGCCCACCAGAGCTGTGAACTCGAGCGTCAGGGATGTCCGGGGCAGCGCACGCATCCCGCCCTCGGCGACCGTTCCCAGCCCCGAATTCATCCAGGAGAGAAACACCCACCAGCCGGCGGCAACGACGGGCAGGGTGACGACGAGGCGGGCGAGGCGCTGCAGGGACAGAGGCACCGGCTTGCCGTCGAGCAGGCTGACCGCCGGGTCGTCGAACACGAACGCGGCCGACGCCGCAAACGCCACGGCACCGACACGGAGCCCGAACACGAGATCGTCGGGATACGGGTTGCGGCGGGACGCCGCCAGGGCAAAAGCACCGGCCAAACCAAGTCCGAGATGCCACCACGGGATGAGCCGCACGGTGCGGGCTACCACCCTCGGGAAGGTGCGGATCATCGGGACACCTCGAAGGTGTCCCGGCGGGCCGCCAGCACCACCACTGCAGCGACGAGCAGCGCCGCAAACACGAGCTGCCCGGTCCAGCCGAACTCGATGAGTGTGTTCGGGCCGAGCTCGATTGCGCCTATCCCGGCAACCCAGACCAGAACCGACCCGGCTGCGGCGATGAGCGGCGAGACAAAGGTGCTCATGGCCAGTGTGGTCGCGGCCAGTGCCAGTGCCGGCAGGATCCACGCCGCCGTCATGAGCCCGGCGTCGGGGAGCAGCAACGCCATCACCAACGCCAGGCTCATCGACGCGGTCACCACCGCAACCGTCCGGATCAGGAGCAAACGGAAACCGTGGAACGGAGAGGCCACCGCCACTTCGTGGGCGGGATCACCCACCGGGCCAAACGCTACGGCCACACCGGCCACCGGCACTACCGGAGCCAGCAGCAGGAACAGGAACAAGTCGGGCCGGGCACCGGTCGGCCCCGGATCGGTGTTCCATGCGATGGCCAGGGCGAAACCCAACACGGCTGTCACGGCGACCAGCCACGGGACGGTGAGCGACGGGGTCGCTCCCAGAAGCCTGGCGAGGTGCTCGGGAACACCGATGGCGACAAGCAGGCGCTCGATCGGGTGACGCCGCGGAGTGTCGATGTCGTCGAGCGTCGACCGCCAGATCTCGTCGAGGCGGCTCCGGTCGGCGAGCGCGGTGCGACGACAGGCATCGCAGCCGGCGACGTGGGTCTCGATGGACCATGCCTGGGAAGTAGGGAGGCCGCGGGAGTAGGCCTGTAGCTGCTCGGGGGAGGGATGCCAGGTCATGTCGCCAGATCCTCTCGGAGCAAGCGGCGAGCCGCGCATCATCCGCGTCTTGACGGTACCTGCCGGTATGCCGAGCAGCGACGCGGTCTCCCGGGCGGTGAGCCCGTCGAGCACCATCGCCTGTACCACCGCCTTCAGCTCGGGCGACAACCGATCGAGGGCGGTACCGGCGTCGCTGTGCTCTATCCCGATCAGGACCTCGTCTTCGGCGGAGGCGACGACACCGGGTTTGATGAACTCGGCGACGGTCTCCCAGCGTGAGCGGCGACGTACCCGGTCGAGCATGCGGCGGAAGGCGATACCCCACAGCCAGGCGGCGACGTCGCCGGAGCCCTGGTACGCCGACGGCTTGCGCCACACCGCAACGAACGTGTCCTGCACCGCCTCGTTCACGATATCCGCATCCCCACAGCGACGCGACAGCCGCAGCACCAACCACCCGGCGTGCCGCTCATACAGCTCACGTAGCGCAGCTCGATCCCGGTCGGCGATGGCCGCCAGTAGCTCGATGTCGGTTGTGCCCACACCCATACTGTCGCAGCTCACCGCCGCAACGGTTCACGCAATCGGGCGCAGCATCAGGGCGGTTGGGGGGCGACGGGAGAACAGCGCACCGACCGCACCGGCTATCAGAGGGAGCATGATGCCGACCACGGCGAACGCAAGCCAGGGCACGACGAACGGATAGTCCTGCCTGGACGCCAACTGGATCAGCGTGACCGGGAGAAACCCGGCAGGGATCGCCAGCCACCCCGCCAGGCCTGTGAGCAACATCGCCCGATACCCGGCAACGAATCGTCTGGTGTTGGGAGCGGAGCCGACTGCGGTGAGGATGGCCCGATCCCGGCGTGATTCGGCCGAGACGAGTGCAACGGCGACGGCGATTATGGCGAGGGCGATCAGCGCCGCAAGGCCGAGCAATGCTGCCCGGAACAGACCGGAGTCGAATTGGGTATCGGCGAAGCCGAACACGGTGAGCCCGGCGAACTGGGAGGCCAATGTCTTGGCTGCGGCCAGTTGCTCGTCGGTGATCGGGGCGGCGGCACGCACAATTGTCCGGTACGGCGAGTCTGCGATGAGGCCGAGCTCGGACGCCCTGTCGGGCGAGATGATCACCGTCGGGATGTCGCCCCCGCGTTCGCTATACAGCCCGGGCGAAGCCGCCACGGCGGGAATATCGAGGTATGCGGGGTCGAATGCTGTGCCACCGGTGGGATCCTCGAGGTGCGCAACTCCGTTTTCCACTATTCCGTCGACCAGCACCACCGCGTCTCCTGCCTCGAGATCGTCCGTGAAGGCCTCGCCATGCACGGCGTACAGCAGGTCCGGGCCACCGATGTAGAGATTCTGCGATACGGTCATGTCATAGGTCGTGTCGCCTTCCACGTACTCCTGTTTCGGCCCGCGCACGTAGGTCGGCATGTCGCCGAGATCCGGCGGCAGGTTCCAAGCGCCAGAGAACGAGGCATACGGAGCGGAGGCCGCTACCGCCCCCGGCAGGACCTCGTTCTCGAGTCGGTTCAGATATGCCGCAGCACCGGGGGCGTCGGAACCGTCCGGCGACACCGATAGTGACACCACGAGCTGGTCGCGCGCCAGATACGGGACACGGCGTTCCCGGACGTCGGAAGACAGGGTCGCCGTGGCCACCGCGATCGGCAGGATCAGCGCAACTGTGGCGGCGGCGACGGCGGCACCGGTACGACGCCCATGGCGGCTGGTGTCGCGGGCCGCAATGCGCGCAGCAAGGGGAAGTCGGGAGGCGGTTCGACCGATGAGCGTCACCAACAGAGGGATGGTGATCAGGAACCCAACAATGGTGAGGCCCGGTCCGGCGAAGAGCCCCAGGTCGGAGTGGGAGATCGTTCCCCACACAGTGATCGGTACGCCTATGGCGATACCGATCAGACCCAACCTGGCGAACGACCCGGGTGACCGCGGGGGTGGGGTCCGGCCGGCGAGCGCATCCATCGCGGCGATCCGGGTCGCGGCGCGAGCCGGGCCACTGGCAGCCAGCAACGATGTCGTCGTACCGAGAACGACGGCACCGACCGGCAGCAGCCAGGGTACCGAGAGGGGTCCGGCGATCCGGTTACCGAGGCGGTCGAGAATGCTGGTCGACGCCAACCACAGGCCGAACCCGAGCCCGGCCCCTACGCCGACCAGCGATCCGACCAAACCGAGGAGAAGACCACCGGCGCGGACGAGCGCCTTGAGGTGCTTCGCTTCGGCACCGGACGCCCCGATGATCCCGATAGTGCGCAGGATCCGACGAGTGCCGACGACGAAGGCTGCGGTCGCGATCAACCCCGTTTCCGCCAGCACGAGCGCGGCGAGACCGAAGGGCACGCCGAGAAAGACTAACGAAGACGTCGTTTCCAGCGCCACATCGGCCCGGCGCTGCTGGCCGAGATTGAGCGACTCTGCGACGGCGGGGGCGGCCGTGTCGGACATTCCGGTCGGAAGATCGAGATAGACGCCCACCTCGTACGCATCGGGTGTGGTGGTGAGCGAGCCTGGTGCAACGATGGCGACTGGGAAACTGAGATCCTCGGGTCTGATCACCGTGCCGACGACTGTGTACGGGATGTGTCCGTCGTCTAGCTCGATCGTTTCGCCGAGCTCGACTCCGAAACTCTCGAGCACCGATGGTTTTACCGCGATCTCACCCGGCACAGCCGGGGCTCGCCCGCTTTCGATCTGGTAGATAGGCCCGAGAACCGGATCGGAGGGATCGATGTCCTCGACGAGGACGAACTCGTACGATCCGTTGACGATCGTTCCGGTGTCCCATTCATAGCGAACCGAGCCAATGGCGCCGGGGAGCCGGGCCTGCACATCGGCGAGGGCGAGCGGCTCACCCTGCGACATCAAGGCAAAGTCGGCGTTGCCCATCTCGCCCGTGGCTTGGTCCTCCGCAGTGGGGGTGATTGTGGCCATAACGGCAGCGCCCACGGTCAACCCCATGATGGGCAGGGCGATCATGGCGACGACCAGCAGGCTCCGCCACCGGTTGCGCTTGATGTCGCGCCAGGCCATGCGGGTCAACGCCCGGCGCGCCGCCGGCTTCACGTGAGGCTTCCATCGAGCAGGGAATCGGGGCCGTCGACACCGGCGGCTTCGTCTACCAGCCGACCGTCACGAAGAAACACGATGCGGTCGGCCCAGGCGGCGAAGCGGGCATCGTGGGTGACCAGGATCGCCGAGCCGCCTGCGTCGCAATGGCGCCGCATCATCCGCAGCACCGTCTCGCCGGTCATCGAGTCGAGCGCACCGGTCGGCTCGTCGGCCAGCAGCACCACCCGGTCACCGACGATCGCCCTGGCTATGGCAACCCGCTGCTGCTCGCCACCCGACAGCTCCTCAGGAAAGCGGTCGGCGAGATCCCGCAGTTCAACCGCTTCGAGTGCGTCGAGCGCCGCCTGGCGTGCCGCCCGGCGATGGGTACCATCGAGTTCCAGCGGCAGCGACACGTTCTCGGCGGCGGTCAGGCCTTCGATGAGGTTGTACTGCTGGAAGACGTACCCGATCCGGATTCGCCGCAGCCTCGCCAGCTCCGAGTACGACAGCGAGGCCAGGTCGGTACCCTCCACCTCGACCACGCCATCGGTTGGCCGATCGAGACCACCGGCGAGGGAGAGGAGCGTTGTCTTGCCGGAGCCGGAAGGCCCCATCACGGCGACCATCTCCCCTGCGGCGAGCGACAGAGTGACATCGGCCAGGGCGGTGACTGCGGTGTGGCCGGAGCCGAATTGACGGGTTACGGCCTTCATTCCCAATGCAGGTGTCATGTGCGCACCTCGCTCTCCTCGGTATGTGCGGCGTGTCGCAGCTCGGGTCGATTCGATCGGGCGATGCGTGTCTCGCACGCATCGAGCCAGCGCACCCGGGCCTCGATCTTGAAGATGATCGAGTCGAGCAGGATCTCCCACGACAGATCATTGCCGGTGGGCGGGTCCGTCTTGAGGCGCGTGTACTGCTGCAGCTCCTGGAGGAGTGCCTTGCGCTCAGATTGGATTACCGCAACTACGTCGATGGTGGGTTTGAGGACGGCGAGGGATATCTTGAGGACGATCTCGTCGCGAGTCTCCGACGCCCCCCGGCTCGGCTGTCCGAACCACCCTGCCATCTCCTCCCGACCTGCGTCGGTGATCGCATAGAGCTTCTGCCCGTCGCTCTCCTCGGCCAGCGTGACCAGACCATCGCGTTCGAGCCGGGCGATCGTCGTGTACACCTGCCCCACGTTGAGCGGCCACACCCCGCCCGTGCTTTCCTCGAATACATTCTTCAACTCGAGTCCGTACATAGGCCGTTCATCGAGCATCGCCAGCAGGCTCATCGACACCGACATCAGCTACTCCCTAGTTGTTATACCCAGTATATATACCGAGTATAACGCTCGACTGACCTGGCAAATCGGGTACGGCCGTCCCGTGTCGACGCTGCCGGGTCCTAAGGTTGCCTGATCTGCGAAGGGACTCCCGTTGATGCATGGGAGCGGCTGGTGGTCCTACGTCCGCTACGACGAGGATCAGGACCGGCCCCAACTGAACCGAGAACTGCTTAGGCGGGTACTCCGCTACGGCCTCGCCTACAAGAGAGAGATGGTCATCGCCCTGGTGACCATCGTCATCATCTCTTTGGCTTCGCTCCTGCCGCCGCTACTAGTCCGTGACCTGATCGACAAGGCCATCCCCCTGAAGAATCTGGGCAGGGTTTCGGTACTCGGCCTCGGCATGGTGCTGGTACCAATCGTCAACGGAGGCTTCGGGGTGTTGCAGCGGTGGGCATCGGCGTCGATCGGTGAAGGCATCATCTTCGATCTTCGCTGCCAACTGTTCTCTCACCTGCAGCGGATGTCACTCGGGTTCTTCACCGCTACCCGCACCGGTGAGTTGATGAGTCGTCTCAACAACGACGTGGTCGGCGCGCAGCAGGCAGTAACCGGCACCTTCATGTCACTGGCCTCGAACATCTTCTCGGTGACAGCGACGCTGGTGGTGATGTTCTTCCTCGAGTGGCACTTGACGCTCATGGCGCTCGTCATCCTCCCCGTCTTCATCCTCATCTCCCGTCGGGTGGGCCGGATGCTGCGCAAAGTACGCAGAGAGCAACTCGAAGAGAACGCCGAGATGAACGCCCAGATGCAGGAGACCCTCGGTGTCTCCGGTGCTCTCCTCGTCAAGCTGTTCGGACGTACCACGCACGAGGACTTGCGCTTCCGGAGCAGAGCACGTCAGGTTGCAGATCTAGGAATCAGACAGGCCACCATAGGGCGGTGGTTCTTCATGGCGCTCGGTGTGATGAGCGCTCTCGGGACCGCAGTTGTGTTCTGGGTGGGTGCAGTCATGGTGATCAACAGAGACATCGACATCGGCGTCATGGTCGCCCTCTCCATGTATCTCAACCAGCTGTATGGGCCGCTCTCGGGTTTGACCAATGCCCGTGTCGAGTTCGCCACTTCTCTCGTCTCATTCGAGCGGGTATTCGAAGTGCTAGATCTCGAACACGACATCGTGGAGCAGCCCGGCGCCACAGATCTGACCGCGGTCCGGGGCTCGGTCGAGTTCGACGAGGTGTGGTTCACCTACGGGGGCCAGCAGGGGTTACAAGCCATCAAGCGCTACGGCCACGGCGGCGTCACCGCCGGGGATAACGGATCTCTATCGCAGGTCCCGGATCGCTGGGCGTTGCGGGGTGTCTCGTTCCGCGTCGATCCGGGTGAGCTGGTGGCTTTGGTGGGACCGAGCGGAGCGGGCAAGACGACATCGACCTACCTGGTGCCACGTATCTACGACGTTGACCGTGGTGCCGTCCGCATCGACGGCCACGACGTGCGGACCGTTACCCTCGAGTCGCTTTCGAGTGCGATCGGTGTCGTTACCCAGGAGACGTACCTGTTTCACGACACGATCGCCGCCAATCTCCGGTACGCCAACCCGGACGCCACAGACGACGACCTGCGCCGCGCCGCCGACACGGCGAATATCCGCGACCTAATCGAGGACCTCCCCGGCGGGTTCGACACCGTGGTCGGGGAGCGCGGCTATCGGCTCTCCGGTGGGGAGAAACAGCGGATGGCGATCGCACGGGTGATCCTGAAAGACCCTCGCATCCTCATCCTGGATGAGGCAACCTCCCATCTCGATGCACACGCCGAAGCACTGATCCAGGAGGCCCTGGAGCGGGTGATGCAGGACAGGACGTCGCTGGTGATTGCGCACCGCCTCTCGACGATCCTGGCCGCCGATCGGATTCTCGTGCTCGACGAGGGTCGGCTGGCCGAGGAAGGAAACCACGCTGAATTGCTTGCCATGGACGGTCTCTATGCGTCGCTGTACCGGACCCAATTCGCCTCCGAGGAGATTTCTTCGGACGGGCTCATATGACACGCCTCCGATGCTGCTCATCGGGCTGGTGCTGCTCGCGGCGCCATGGCGGTGGATGCGACGACACCTGCGGCCGGAGGGATGGTGCCGATGTCATCGGTGCCACCATCACCGATGACGGAGGGACCTTCACCATCACAGCAACGGTTCGATCGACTGACACTGGCTGGGACAAATACGCTGATGCCTGGCAGGTTCGGGATGGGGAAGGCAACGTCTTCGGCGAGCGTGTGGTCACCCACCCCCACGAGAACGAGCAACCCTTCACCAGGATCCAGAGCGGCATAGTGATCCCGGAAGGGCTGGAAGAGGTGACCATTGCCGCCAGAGACTCTGTGGCAGGATTCTGCGGCGAAGTCTTTCACATTGGAGGTGCCGGGCCGATGACATATCAGGTGTGGGTCAATGAGTCGTGGCTGGAGATCTCGATACCCGAGATGAGCGGTGAGGGGATCGTCGTCCCCAATGCGAATGCGATCGTCCTGTCCCGCGGATCGTGAAGCCATGCTGCTGCAGCGCCGGGACAAGGTCGGGGAGCCGGTGCGTGGCAAGCTCGAGCTTCCCGGTGGTCGATGGCGGGCAGGCGAACCCCCCGAGGTCGCGGTGGCCCGTGAAGTGAAGGAAGAGACCGGGCTGGACATCAGCGAGTTGCTCTCGGAAACCGGGACGAGTAGACATCGCCGCAACCGGGCTTGCGGATATGTCGGCCGGTCGCGGTGGTCAATGGGATCGAAGGCACCTATCCCTCCCTGCATGTCCTATTCGAGTGTATTGGCGAGGGTGAGCCGGTCGGCCAGCCGGGGGAGACCGCAGATCCCCGCTGGTGGCCGATCGGTGAGGTGCGGGCGCTGCTTGGACGACCCGGGTCAGTTCGTCGACCAGGCACGGGGCATGCTCACGGTGTACTTCGCCGGGGGCGCCGAGCATAGCGGATTGTCTACGGCTGGTCCTGGTGGTCCTGGCTCGAGGGGTCGTGGGACCCTGGTGGAAGAACCAGCACAGGCCGTCCTGACTCGATCATGACCCTGGCCGAGACGCTCTCCCATGCGGATTGGTCGAAGATCTGGCGGGTGGCGCCGAGCAGGACGACATCGGCTCCGACTTCCTCTGCCAGTTGGGAGATGGCCCTGGCCGGGTCTGCCGCCTTCACGGAACAGGGTCGTCGACTCGAGACCCGCGGCCCGGAGCGCAGCACACACAGGCTCGGTGAGTCGTTTGCCACGCTCTTCGACGTAGCGTTGCATGATGGCCTCGTCGCTTTCATCCTCGGGGTACTCCTCTGTCAGGGGATGCCAGCCCTCAGAGCGGAGGGTGTCGAGGAACCCCGGGGGACCTCGATAACAGTGGTCACCGTGACCCGGCCGTCGCTGCCGATTAGGTGACGGGTGAACTCGACAGCGGGCTCCGGGCTGAGCACGCCTGTAGTGGCGATCAGCACATGCATACGGCGGATCATAGGGCTTTGGACGGACTACGCTATCGAAGGGAATGGCCGTCAATCGGTTTGAGCAGGTTATTACCCTTGGCGGCAAGCTGCTTGAAGGAGTGCCTGTGACCGACCAGCCAACCCCAGACGCCGAGACCATCAACAAGGTCATGTGGCAGATCCGGAATCCACTCTGCTTGATCGGCGTCTCGTTCCGGGGACGAGTGGAATGGGATGACCCAGAGTTGGATGTCCCAGGTAGCAATGGAGCCGGTATTGATTGCAGTTGCGGTTGATGCCATGCGGTGACCAATCGTCTGATCAGGGAGGGTGGGCCTTCTCGGTAAATCTGTGGGACAGGGACGACACCAGGGTCTTCGTCAAGTTCTCCAAGCCGGCGAGCAAGGAAGGGGACTCGCTGAACGGCTGCCCGATTCGCCAGGGGAGGACGGGTGTTCCCATTTTCACCGAGGCCGTTGCGTACGTCGAGTGCCGGGTCACCAAGACCGTGGAGCTTGGGCAGCCACGACCTATTCATCGGTGAGGTGGTCGATGCTGGATTGCAATGAAGATCGGGAAGGCACCCGGTGCGCATCTATGGGCGACACCCGGATGAGGTACGGCGGCGTTCTGCGGGATGGCCACAAGAAGCAGCTGACGCCGTTGCGGTAGCTAGCATCCGGCCGCGTAAACGGCGGCCGAGGAGAGCGACAATGGATGTGCGTTTCGACGGCAAGGTGGCACTGGTCACCGGTGCGAGCCGCGGGATCGGCGAGGCGACGGCGGCCGCGAATTGCTGGCGTCGGGCGCAGCTGGGGTGACGATAACCAGCCGGAAGCAGGAGAACATCGATGCCGCTGCTGAGCGACTCGACGACGATCGTGTTTTGCCGCTGGTAGCTCGGGCAGACAGCGAGGAGGATGCCGGGCGCGCCGTTGCGGAGACGATCTCCAGCGATTCGGGCGGCTGGACATCTTCGTCAACAACGCCGGCACGAATCCTGCGGCAGGCAATCTCGATTCCGTCGATCTCGGTGCCTTGAGCAAGACCTGGGCGGTCAATCAGTTGGGGCCCATGCTCTGGGCGAGGGCGGCATGGAATCAGGCACTCCGTGATGGTGGGGGCGCCATGGTCAACGTCGCCTCGGTCGGAGGCATTCGGGTCGGCCCCATTCTCGGTGCATACAACATCTCGAAGGCGGCGGTTATCCACCTGACCTATCAGCTGGCGATGGAGATGGCCCCTCGGGTGCGGGTGAACGCAGTTGCCCCCTCGGTGGTGCGAACCCGGCTAGCAGCTGCGCTGTGGGATGGAATCGAGGAGCAGACTGCCCGGGCGCATCCGTTGGGCAGGATCGGTGAACCGGAGGACATCGCCAACGCAATCGCCTTCCTCGTGTCAGATGCGGCATCGTGGATAACCGGGGTCGTGCTGCCGATCGATGGCGGGGTCACGGGTGCCGCCGCGGTTCCCGGTCTCGGCGGCTGAGTGGCGAAGTGTCAGTTGTGGCGTTCCGCCAGCTCTTCGAGGCTGTAGCCGGGGAAGCCTGCCGCTGCCCAATTCACATAGGCCTCGGCGCTCGGCACGTCTCGTCCCTGTGAGTAGGACAAGAGAAACCGGTGATGGAGGAAGTCTGTGTATGCCTGCACCGGTTCGATATCGGGCACATCGACCTTGATCCGCTGCATCAAAGGCTCGAACACCTGGACACGCCACATCATCGCGGAGAGGTCCTTGGTGGGCGCGCTACGGAACGGCTCACGGGCCCGGTGGTAGTGGAGATCGGAGAGGATACGCCGCGCCTGGTTCTCAGAAGCGTCGATCCGGGTGAGCCTCCGCAACCGATTCGAGTGGTAGCTGCGACCGCCGACCATGACCTGCATCCGCACCCGATTCCCACCACCCTCCTCGGGAGTGAGCGAGACGTCGCCCACCTCGAAGCCGAGCTCGTTCAATCGCTCGATGCGAGCCCGGATCTTGTGACGCTCGTCGGACGCAATGACCGGATCTGTCTTCAGCTCATTCCAAAGTGCCTCGTAGCGGGCAATGACGTCGGTGCCGAAGTCGAGGTCGGCGTCATCGAGATCCTCTCCCATCTGAATCGCAATGTCGGCCATGCCGCCGGCCACATTGACCTCCATGATCTCCAGGTCGTGGTACCGCTGGCCGTCGGAGAGATGGTCGTGGAGCTCGACGGTCTCGGCGTCGATCATCAGTGCCTCGATGGAGTCGGCGTCGTAGCGGTACAGGACGTTCGACAGAGAGCAGTCGCCCCAGTGGCATCCGGCGAGATGCAACTCGACGAGCAACCCGGCAAAGGCGTCGAGCAGCTGGCCCCGTCGTAGATCGAGCTCCCCGTCTCCGATGAGTTCCCGGTAGGTGAAGGTGAACGGCATGAACTCGGTGATGACCGCCGATGACCACTCTTCCCGTGGCTCGACCCAACCACGCTCGACAACGCCGACCGGGTTGGCCACGGGTCTGAGGCGCTCGCGCAACGTCCGCAGAGATTCGTACTCGTGATAGGCGAGATGACGCGGTAGCTCCTTGATCGCATACAACCCCTCGTCGTATGAGACGAAGACGATCGGATGACGGTGTACGCCCGTGGGGAGCTGGACAACCCGGCCGTCGGCCCACTCTTCGACAGACCTACCCCAGGGCAGATCGAGGAAATCAGGATGACCGGGTCTTATCGAGAGGGTGGGAATGGACAATGCGTACTCCGCCGGTCTGAACGATGCTTTCTTGCGGTTTGTCTGTGGAACCGTACCAGTCCGCCGCCGATCTGTCGGAAGGGAGCAAGGTGTCGCCAGTACGTCAGTTCCGGTAGGTGAGGCCTTTGTATCCGACTGAGAAGCCGGCGCCCTGCATCGCTGCTGCGAACCGCGAGCCGTGCGCAGAGTCGCCATCGATCTTGGAGATTGTGGTGCGCCTCTTCCGCCACCGAGCCACCTCCATGAGACCTCCGGCGAGGGACTCGGGATCGGCATCCCAGGTGAGCACCGATCGGGCACCCCGGTCAACGAAGGCGAGCAGTCGACCCCGTTCGAGGATGACGTACGCACCGGCGTGACGGCCCGCCGTCCCCAGCTCGTGATCGGGCCACGTCACCGCGGCCCCGTACGGATTGGCCGGGTCGGCGGCAGCGATGATTCTCATCCCTGAGCTGGTGGATCCCGCTCGGAGCCGGTCGATCGCCCCCGGCAAACCGAACTGGGCGCCACCGAGACCTTCGATGAAATAGCCGCGACGTACCCGGCCGGTGTCTTCCATGGTGGCAAAGACGGGGTAGAGCCCGGCGAAACCTCCGGGGATGCCCTCGCCGACAACTGCCGGTCGCGTGACGATCCCGTGGCGTTCCAGCAACTGCTCGGCTATGGCCTTCGCCTTCGCCTCCGGCGGGGAGATCTCAGCGCCGGTCCAGAGGTCTTCCACCAGATACCAGCGCCCGGCGGCGGCCGGAGGAACCGAGAGCCTCATTGAGCGCCTGGCGGAGCTGCGCCTCGCTCTTGCGTTGGTGAAAGCGCGTAGGGGGCCGAGAGTGTCGTTGGTCACCTCGCCCGCCCAGACCAGATCCCAGATGGCGTCGACGACCGGTTGCGTCTCACCACCACCGCATGCACCGTAGATCTCTGTGAAGAAGCTGGCTCCGCGCGTTGAGAGGTGGAGACGGATCGTCTCATGGATTTCTCCGGACGGCGCTTCCACCGTCGGTGGCTCGGAGAGCAGCTGTGCTTGGTCACGGTAGAAGAGGCCAACCCGGCCGTCGCTGGTGCCGAGCGGGCCCATCCCGATCCAGACGAGCTCACCTGAGGCCATCATGAGATCGAGCACCGCAGGGTTGTAGTTCATTCGCTTGGCGAGCACGTCGTCCTCGAGGATCGAAGCAGGCAGGGCGCGGCCCTGGAGATTCCGCAACGCCTCGGGAAGCCGGACGGAAGCATCGGCCTGCCCGTCGATCTCATGCCAGGCAGGAAGGAAGACGCCGAGCCGATCGGTCTCGACTGCCTCGATCTCGCTCCGCAAGACGGCCAGGGACCGCCGGCGCAACCGTCGCAACACATCGAGATCGACCCATTCGAGCCCGGCACCACCTGGCTGATAGGCGCCCGAGGCGATGCGCCCCTCGCGCTCGAGGCGCCGCAACACCTCCACAACGGCGGCCTCGGGCAGACCGAGATCGGTGGCGATCTGGTGTGAGGTGAACGGCGCGTGGGTGCGGGAGTACCTGCCGATGACATCGCCTAGAGGATCGGCGACTGGCTCGAGCAGCACCTCGGGGATGCCGGGAGGAGGCTGCACCCCGAGAGCGTCGCGGAGACGAGCAACATCGGCGACGGTTGCCCAGCGAGCCTGCCCCTGGATCCGCACCGAGACAATGCGACGGTGCTCGGTGAGTTCGTCGATCCATCGCCCGACCTGGTCTGGATCACTCGCCCTGGCGACGAGCTCGTCCGAGGAGAGCGGTCCCAGGTAGCGCAGGGCATCGTCGACGGCATCGGGCCCTCGCAACTTCCGGTCCTCGGAGAGGTGCTGCAGCCCCAGCTCGACATCGGCGATCACCTCGGCGTCGAGCAGATCGCGGAACTGGGGGTCGCCGAGTAGCTCCTGGAGCAGATTGCGATCGAGGGTGAGCGCGGCTGCCCGTTTCTCGGCGAGAGGGGCGTCGTACTCGTACATGTACGACGCGATGAAGTCGAACATGAGGGAGGTGGCAAATGGGCTTGGCCCGGTGAGATCCACTTCGCTCACCCGGGTGGTGCGACGTTCGATCTCGGTGAGCAGGCCACGCAGCCCGGGAAGGTCGAAGTAGTCCTGGAGCATCTCCCGATATGTTTCGAGCACGATGGGAAAGGCTGGGTAGCGGCGGGCGATCTCCATGAGGCTCGATGCCTTGCGTCGCTGCAGCCATAGCGGCGTACGGCCGCCGGGCCGTCTCCTCGGCAAGAGCAGCGCTCGTGCGGCAGCTTCCCGGAAGCGTGAGGTGAACAGAGCGCTGTTGGCCGTCTCCTCGAGGACCAGTTCATCTATTTCGCCGGGAGCGATGACGAGCTCGCTGGTGGCGGGGCGGTCGTCTATGTCCGGGAAACGCAGGATTATGCCGTCGTCGGACCATACGACATCGGTTTCGACGCCGTGTACCTCGCGGTAGCGACGGCGAGCAGCGAGAGCCCATGGTGCGTGCACCCTGGCACCGAAGGGGGACAGCAGCACCATTCGCCAATCGCCGATCTCATCGCGGAACCGCTCGATGACGATGTTGCGGTCGGAGGGAAGGAGCCCGGTGGCGTCGTGCTCTTCTTCGAAGAAGGCTGCCAGATTCGCCGCAGCCCAGTCATCGAGCCGGTAGCGGTCGCGCAGCGTTGCTCTGCGCTCCTCAGGGGACTCGGCGCCGAGCTCACGAATGAAGGCCCCGATGGCTCGCCCCAACTCGAAGGGACGCCCCGGGCCGTCCCCGTGCCAGAACGGGAGTTTGGCGCCGGGCTGACCGGGGGCGGGAGCGACGATGACACGGTCGTGGGTCACCTCGGCGATCTTCCATGACGAGGATCCGAGGACGAAAGTGTCGCCGACCCTGCTCTCGTAGACCATCTCCTCGTCGAGCTCTCCGATTTTCCCGCCTTCAGGGAGGACAACGGAGTAGAGGCCGCGGTCCGGGATCGTGCCCGGGTTGGTGACGGCCAGCATCTTGGCGTTGCTGCGGGGAGCGATGGTTTTAGCGACTCGATCCCAAACGATGCGGGGGCGCAGCTCGGCGAACTCGTCGGACGGGTAGCGTCCGGCGAGCATGTCGAGCACCGCCTCGAAGGAAGAGCGGCTCAGGTCGCGGTAAGGGAGAGATCTGCGGACGAGAGCGAAAGTCTCGTCGACATCGAGCTCTTCGACTGCAGCCATTGCCACCAGCTGCTGGGCAAGCACGTCCAACGGGTTCTGGGGGACGGTGGTCTCTTCGATCGCTCCCCGGTACATGCGCTCGACGACCACTGCAGTTTCGAGGAGGTCTCCCCGGTGCTTCGGGAAGATCTCTGGCCCGGGACGGTGCGCCCACCTGGTGGCCGGCGCGTCCGGCTCGTTGCAGTCCGCGGGCAACGGATGCTGGCGATTCGACCATTACGACCAGGTCGACGGCCGCCATGTCGATGCCAAGCTCGAGAGTGGAGGTGGCGACGACGCCACGCAGCTCGCCGCTCTTGAGCCTGCTCTCGATTTCCACCCTCTGTTCCCGTGAGACTGAGCCATGGTGCGATTGGACGAGTTCCTCGCCTGCGAGCCGGTTGATCTCGGCGGCCAGGCGCTCTGCGAGGCCTCTGCTGTTGACGAAGAGCAGGGTGGACGTGTGATTGAGCACCAGGTCGAGGAGCTGTGGGTAGACGGCGGGCCATATCGATTTCCGCCCGGGATCGTCGGCACCGACGCCGTCGGGCGGCATGGTCTCCTCGGGTCTTGTCATGTCGGCCACGGGAACGACGATCTCAATCTCGAGTTCCTTCTCCCATGGAGCATCAACGATGGTGACCGGCCGCGGCTGCCACGGCGCATCGGGTCCCCGGCGGAGCCCTCCGGTGAGGAACTCGGCGATTGTCTGCAGTGGTCGCTGTGTCGCGGAAAGGCCGATTCGTTGGAGAGACGGCGGTGAGCGCATCGAGACGTTCCAGAGTCAACGCCAGATGGGTGCCACGTTTGGTCCCGGCAACCGAGTGGATCTCGTCGACGATCACGAACTGGACGGTCGTCAGCATCTCTCTCGCTTGGGAGGTCAGCATGAGATACAGGGACTCGGGTGTCGTGATGAGTATGTCGGGGGGATGGCGCAGCATCGACGAGCGAGCCGCAGCCGGGGTGTCTCCGGTTCGCATGCCTGTGGTGATGGTCGGTGGAGCGATGCCGAGCTGTTTGGCCGCAAGATGGATTCCGGCAAGCGGGGCGCGCAGATTGCGCTCAATGTCGTAGGCGAGCGCCTTCATCGGGGACACGTAGAGGATGCGACAACGTTCCCGGGGCGGCGGTGTCGGCTGTGTGATGAGCCTGTCGATCGCCCAGAGGAAAGCGGCGAGAGTTTTCCCCGACCCTGTGGGGGCGTGGATCAGGGTGTTGTCGCCAC
Organism: uncultured bacterium; assembly: GCA_963777645.1. Taxonomy (GTDB): domain Bacteria; phylum Actinomycetota; class Acidimicrobiia; order Spongiisociales; family UBA5794; genus JAAETI01. The sequence goes on from CAVZRA010000003.1 coordinate 702,082, forward strand.
TTGCGATTGCTTCCCAACCCTCGCTCTGGGCGCGGGTTGGCGCTGGGAACGAGGCCTCGAACCAGGCCCGAGTTGCCGGGGAGAATTGATGCAGCGCCATCCGCGGCAGGCTACCTGGTGGGTATGACACGTGACTCGTCCGGGGTGGAAGGATATAGCACTAATCACAAAACCCACTTACGCGCGCGGTACCGCGGGTAAGACCCCCATTTTCTGGCGTGAATGACAAAACTGACTTATGCACACAGCGCGGGTAAGAAGCTCCGAAACGTCTCTGGCTCAATTGATGTGGGGATCAGGCTCGAAGACGGTCTTCGGAATCACACGCACTTTCGGCTTGAATCGAAGGAAACGTCTGAAGGATCAACATATGGATATAGCGGTCAACCTCGTTGAGAACTACCTGCGACTCACTGGCTACATGACGTTGAGCGAATTCGAGGTGCAGCGACGGGACAAGAGCGGGCGCTTCAAGACGGTAACCGACATCGACATCATGGGTATCCGTTTTCCCGGCAACATCTACATCGGTGATCCGCGCCAACCGTCCGACTACGCAATGTTGTTGATCGACGACCCTGTGCTCGAGCTGGAGGACGACACCATCGATGTGATCGTCGGCGAGGTCAAGCAGGGCCAGGCCGAACTGAACCCCGGGATCAAGGACTACGGCGTTCTGCACTCGATGCTGCGTCGGGTCGAGTGGGTGTACGACATCGACGTTCGGCGAGGTCATCGACGGCGTGCAACGCGACCGCATCCACCGGGCGCCGAGCAAGGGTGGGGCGACGGTGCGCACCCGGCTGGTGGCGTTCGGCCGCAGCAGCTTCTCCGATGTGAACACCGTGGCGCTCAGCCACATGGTGACAACATTGCTCGACTTCTTCGAGAAGCACGAGGACGCTTTCCGTCCCATCCAGTTCAGAGAGCCGGCACCTGCGTTTCTCAGCCTGTTGCTCAAGGCAGGCTTCGATGTACACAAGGCCAACAGGCAGGCGGAGTGACCGGTAACCCGGTTGCGATCAGTAGGTACGGGCGACTTTGATGGCGGTCTCCGCCTTGTCACCTTCCGTCTTGAGTGAGCTGGCGGTCGATTCCATGCGATGGACTGCGATCCGGCACCACTCTCCTGCGACACCCTTGATGATGTCGGAGGCATCCTCGGGGCCAAAAACCCATCGCGAATAGCTCGGGCCCATGAGCTCGAGGCGGATCCCGGTCTCGGGAAAGTCTTCCCCTGCCTGGGCGAAGGCGAACGGGAGCATACGATGCGCCAGCCACGCCACGTGACGAATACGGGGCGTATCTGCGGTGGGGTCGTCCTCATCCTCGCTATAGGTGAGCACGCCATCCATGGCGTCTTTGATGTCGAGGCCATGCGCCCAGGTCTCCATCAAACGGAGGGTGGCAAAGGCTCTTGCGCTCATGTCACCTGCCAGCCAGGGCACACGATCGCTGCCGTCCATCCTGGAGAGTGCATCTACAACGTCGGCCCTGCTGTTGCGCCACCACTCGATCACCTGCTGGTAGCGCATCTGGCGGCCCTCTTTGACCCCGAGCGCGGTCCACTCGTCGATGTCCTTGAGCTCTACTCCTGCAAGGGCTGTGGCACCGTCGGCGAGAACACCCGCGGCGAAGCGCTCTGAGTAGGCCAGATGGCTCACTGTGTCTTTGATACTCCAGCCCGGAGCCGAAGTAGGCAGCTCCCATTGGCGTTCGTTGATCCGCTGCAGGAACTGATCGAGAGCTTGTTGCTCGGCTACGAGGTCAGAGAGTATTTCGCGCATGAGAACCACATTTTACTGCGATCGTCACGCGGGAGAATCCTGAGCGGCCGCATTTAGCTCATCGACCATCAGACGGAGCCTTCCCAGGTGCCTGCGATCGAAATGGAGCCGGATCCGGGCCAGATCGACGTGGTCATCGGTGCGGATCTCCGCAGCGGTGGTCTCGATCTTCTCGATCGTTCCGGAGACGACGATGTCACCAAACTCATCGTTGAGACGCTCGATCAGATCGGTGGACGGCTCGTGTTTGAGACGAAGCACCAGCTTCCCGTCGACATACCGCTGGGAGTGGTAGTTGTTGTAGAAGCGTCTGATCTCGTCGGCCGCTTCGTCGGCGTTGTTGGTGTAGGTGAACAGACTCAAGTCGTCAGGGGCGATCATGCCTTTCTCGCGCAGCGTCTCGACGAAATCGAACCACTCCGGCCAGTACCCGGTGCCCTCTGCCTCCATGAGCACAACAGGGTGCATGTCGGATTTCCCGGTCTGGATCAAGGTCAGCAGCTCGAATGTCTCGTCCTGGGTTCCGAACCCGCCGGGGAAGACGGCAAACGCATTCGATTCCTTGACGAACATCAGCTTCCTGGTGAAGAAGTATTTGAAATTGATCAACCGACTCTCGTGGACGTAGGGGTTGGCGTCGGCCTCGAAGGGCAGTCGGATGTTGACGCCGAACCCATAGTCGCTGCCGGCTCCACGATTGCCCGCTTCCATGATTCCCGGCCCGGCGCCGGTGACCACCATCCAGCGGTAACCGTCCGCCATGAGGTTGGCGAATTCTCCTGCGAGCACGTAGTTGGGGTCGTCCGGTGCGGTGCGTGCCGAACCGTACACCGTCACCTTGGGTGTCTCCCGGTAGCGGGAGAACACCAGGAACGAGTATCGGAGCTCCTTGAGGGCGCTGTTGACGATCTTCAGATCACCACGATCGGTGTCATCGCGGTGCATCTTGATGATCGAGACGATCATCTCCCTGATCAGGTCTTCGTCGGGGTGGGAGCCATCCTGGCCCACGGCATCACGGACGAGAGCCTCGAGACGCTCGTCGAGTTCTTTGTTTCCGAGGTGGTAGTTGCGCATTGCACTCAGTGGATTGCTGATCCGGTGGAGGCGGTGGCATCACCGGAACATCGACGCTACTACCGTCTCGAATCATGCGCCACGTCATCTGGGACTGGAACGGCACCCTCGTCGACGACCTACCCGTCGTTGTCGACGCCGTCAATGTATCGCTTGCCGGCATCGGCGAGCCGCCGATCACCGCCGATCAGTATCGCGATCACTACACAAGGCCGGTGCGCCGCTTCTACGACGGTCTGTTGGGACGGGAGATCACCGACACCGAATGGGCCAGCATCGACGCGGTCTTCCATGAAACGTATTCCGCCACGGTCGATCGAGTCCCTCTCGCTGCCGACGCAAGAGCGGCCATCGAGATGGTTGCGGCGGCGGGTGGGACGCAATCCATTCTCTCGATGTGGTGGCACACGAATCTCGTGCCGGAGGTGACCCGCCACGGCCTCGGTCACATGATGGTGCGTGTCGAGGGCAGCAGCGGTGACGCCGGGCAGACCAAGGCAGGGCTGCTCAGAAGCCATCTGGCGAGCCTCGGCGAACGGGGGAGGCCGGTCCTGATCGGTGACGCCACCGACGATGCTCGTGCCGCATTGGAAGTTGGCATTGATGTGGTCCTCTACGACGGTGGCAGCCACCATGAGGACGTGCTGCGCTGTTTCGGGGTGCCGATCGCACGGTCGCTTGTCGAGGCTGTGACGATTGGATTGGGGCGATATGACCTGCGAGGTTGAGAATCTGCCGCCGGTGGGGTTATATCCCCACGGAGGGCTTGCTGTACCAATGGGACGCGCTGGTACGGCAAACCGCCGGCGCTAAACCCCATTCGAGATCCGAGGAACTAGAGATGATCCTTCGCGACAAGTGCTTGATTCTTCACATGCCGAAAACCGGCGGTGTGTTCATCAGGATGCTCCTCGAGAAACACTATGGGAACGACGTGATGCTTGCGTCTGGGAAGAGCTTCGAGGACGCAAGTGCCCCGTGGGCGCAACACCATTCGATCGACGAAGTCCCGGCCGAATACCGCGATCTCCCTGCATATGGCTTTGTCCGCAATCCGTGGGATTGGTACGTCTCCTGGTATCACTTCTTCACGTCATACCCTTATCAGCCCCCACATTTCATGTCGGTTTCTCAGGGCAAGACTCTCGACTTCGTCAGCTTCATGGAGAGCGTCTTCTCCTGCCCGAGGGATTCGGAGGAGTACATCTACAACAGCTACGCCGCCAAGTACTACCGCATCTTTGCCACTACTGAGCAAGTGCCGCGCAATCCGAACATCGAGATGGGCTATTTCGAGAGCATCCACGACGACATCCATCGATTCCTTGCCTCCGTCGGAGTGAAGCAGGAATGTCTCGACGATATCGAGGGCTTCAAGAAGATCAACCCGAGCAAGCATCAACACTATTCGAGCTACTACACCGACTCACTTGTCGAGCTGGTCTACGAGCACAACAAGGCCATCATCGACGAGTACGGTTATCGCTTCGACCCGAGATAGACGGAGTGCGGGCGGGCGGTCTTGTTGCAGCAAGACCTCATCGAGGATCGGGAGTTGGCTTCGACAAGCGAATTCGCAACGCCAATCTGACGCGAATGCTGATCCTCCCGGTCTGAGCGCCCTGACCTCCTCATCCGGATCACCGACGATGGACCACTCCCCTTCGTGTCCTGCCGCCTGGGCGGCCCTGAGCGCAGGTACGCGCTGAATGCAGTGAGCGACCCGGACCCAATCTGGCGCCGTGCGGTGGCCGAGGTTCCGAGAGTACCCGCCCCACTCTGCTTACGGCGTACCTGATGCCCGGCGGTTTCAAGGGTTGGCCGCGACGAGTTGGTTTGGTCGTTCGGCTGGGGTTTCATCGCACGGTCTCTGGTCGAGGCCGTGACCATCAGTGTCGGGTCGTGATTGTCCGTGACACGCCGCCGTCCCGGTTCGTCTTTGGGGCTGAGCTCATCGAGCAGCTCCCGATCAGCGGCGCATTGCACCGTATGTCAATTCTCGACGGCGCAGAAGTAATCGAAAGCGATGCACGGTGTCTGATCGGCCCGCTCAGCCACCACTCGAGTCCGGCGACGTGTGCTCATCGATGATCTGCTTGACCTTGCCCGGATCTTCAGGGCTGATCAAGGGTTTCACGAACCTTCCCACATCGATCAGCAGGGCGGTCGTCTTCGACGGTCGACCGGGATCGAGATGTGCCCATCGGTCGAGGCGTGAGGTTCCCCAAATGCGCAGTTTTCCGGTCATTGGTCCGATGTCCACCGACTGGACCGCAACGATCTTGCGGTACGGTATCCGCTTCCGGATGCCGAACGGCGGGTAATAGCCGCCGATCACCAGATCGTCTGTGGTGCACGTGATCCATCTGTCCCTGTACAGCTCGCCACTCCGGTCGTTCGCCGCCATGTGCCCGTCTCCAGAATCGTCAAGAGATTCGTCCCGTCTGACTATCTCTACACCAAGAATCCTACGCCCTGCGAACGGTCGGCGACCCTTCGGTTCCTGCGGGAGCGTGTACGAGATCCCGTACCGGGCTAAGCACGATCGCTATTCGGACCTGCGGTGGTCTCGCCGATCCGACAGCCCTCAGTCGCGGTAGTTGATGTACTGGAGGGGGAGCCGGTAGTCGAGGTCACGCAACAGCTGGATGACTTCCTGGAGATCGTCACGCTTCTTCCCCTGCACCCGGAGCTGGTCACCCTGGATCTGCACCTGGACCTTCAGCTTGGCATCGCGGACGACCTTCGAAAGCTCCTTGGCGGCTTCCTGAGGGATGCCCTGGCTCAGCGTGAACAGCGTCTGCACCTGCCCCCTGCGGCAGGCTTGATATCGCCACCTGCGATTGACTTCAACGACACGTTGCGCTTCACCAATCGGCCCTTGAGAACGTCGATGGCCGCTTCCAGCCGGCTCTCGGCGTTTGATTCGAGCGAGATACCATCGTCGTTGAGCTTGACGCTGGTGTCGGTGCCCTTGAAGTCGTATCGGTTGGTGATCTCGCGCGCCGCCTGATCAACCGCGTTGCGGACTTCCTGCATATCCACTTGTGAGACAACATCGAATGAAGGCATGTCGGGACCTTAGTTCTCACTTGTAGGGCTTCTCGCCCGGACCGCGGCGGGCTACCGCCGACCAGACCGTGTCGTAGTGGTCTCTATCGAATCTGTCGACGTGGGGGAGCACGAACTCTTCCCAGGTACGGCGGAGTGGATCGACGGCATCGGCATAGACCCGCAGACCGGCAGGGATGCGGTCGAGCACGGTACGTAGGCTCATCGGAGTCTCCACCCTCGTCTGGGAATCGGTCGAGCTGAACGAGCGCGTTCACCTCGACGGCCAGTTTTGCGATCGGCTCGGCGAACGTCTTCTTGAGATCCGGATGGCGGCGGTGCAACATGCTCACCAGCTCTTGTTCCTCAGGGAAATCCTTCTCCCAGATGATCCAACGATCGGCAAACGCCTTGTTGAGTGTCTGGGTGCCCGCATAGTCCCTCAGATCGGTCGGGTTGAGTGTCCCGAACACCCGCACGTCGTGACGCAGCCACACCATCTCACCGGTGGGAAGCTCGAGCGCCTGATGCCGGTCCAGCAATCCGTGCAGGGCAAAAAGGGTCTCGGCGCCTGCAGCGTTCAGCTCGGAGAGATTGATCAGCGCCGGGCCCCGGAGCGCCCTTGTGATGTCGCCGTCCTCCCAGCGACTCTCGGTGCCGCCCTTGCCGTCGCCGTAGAGCTTGACCGATCCAATGAGGGTGATGTCGCGTACCTCGCCCGTGAGCGGGATGCGGTAGTGGGGCATTCCCAACATGGCGGCAAACTGCTCCAGATCGTGGTCTTTGCCGGTTCCCATGTGGCCTCGCAACGCCAGATGCAGCGGCGTGTCTTCGAAGTGGCTGCGTCGCACCTGCTCCAGCTGGGCGAGCCGGTACAGCATGCCAAGATCAACATAGGACGGATCGGGCTTTGGAATGTGCTCGAGCCGCAATTCACGGTCGGGCACGTCGTCTGGGATTTCAACCCGTTTCAGCTCGATCGGTGGGCCTTCCCCCGACGGGTCGGCGAATGTCACCATCTCAGACATTGGTGATGCTCCTTTGTTGCTCTAGGTATTTGGATGAGGATTGGGCCCACCAGGTTTCGCCACCGGCGGCGGCGATGGTACGCAGCAGGCTGGATCGGACGCCATCGATCATGGCTCTGGTCAACTCTGCGGGACGCTCCACAACCTGGTGGCGGCTGTAGGCTGGCGGTTACAGTGTCGTCACCGATGCCGATGCCCGAGCACCGTCGTGCCGTTCTTCTCGGCCAGCCTCGACGGCGCCGGCAAGAGCACGGACCGAGCCGCGGGTCATCCCGTCTGCGAGCACGACCAGAATCCGGGTTGATACGTGACGGGCTGCCAGCCGCTGGGCGGCGTAGGTCACATTGAACTCATCGACGTTTGCGGCCTTGTCGAACATCGAGACCGGTGGGCTGCCCTCCGGATCACGCCGTGCCTGTTGGCCCGCATCCCGCGGTGCTGCCGCCATGTAGAACAGCCCGGCCATCACATCCTCATGTTGCCGCCACCGATTGTCGAACGGCTTGACCAGGTAGTGATTTACGGTGCGGGAAAGACGCTCGGCGGATCCGCCATGGCTACGGCGCAAACCACCGATCGCCCTGTGCCTGCGGTCCGAGAAGGTCCTTTCCGTGTCGTCGCCGGCGGCAGGGAAACGAGCGATTGAATACAGCCACTTCGAAGTCGATCTGGAGCTCGTGGCACAAAGCCGCAAGCGACCACGCACCGAGCGTTGCCGCCGCAAGCGCCCATGGCGCCTTGCGCACGGCACCGACCTGGAGCGGTTGCAGCATCGAAGCAGAACCGTCAACAAGCAGGCTGACGGCATAGCTGCGCCGGGTGGGAAGGTCACGGCGCTCGAACATGCGCTCGTAGAGGCCTGCGCCGAGCAGCAGCGCCGCGTATGGGGAAAGGTCGCCAGCATCGAAGCCGGAGCGCAACCCGCGTCGCTGGTTGGCAAGGAACAGGGGATACAGCTCGCCGGCGACCCTGCGTTGCACCACACCCCATTGCCGGGCAGCGTCATCGAGCAGCTTGCGTCCCTCGGTGGCGAAGCTGCGGAACTGGTCGGGGAACGGACCGAACAACGAGCTTGCCCCTCTGCCCGGTGGGGAGATAGATCGAAGGAGCCTGGGAGACACGGACCAGTTGCTCGGTAGCGGGATCACCGGCCTGGTCTGCCTCGCCGGCTTTTCCGTGCTCGGCAGATACTGCCTGGGCGGCTGCCCTCGTCTGGTCGTACGACTCGGCGTCGCGCAGGGGCGGGGTGACGATACGCACTGCGTCGACGGAATCGTTGATCGCGGTACTGTCCTCTTCGCTCTTGGCCGTGCGGACGTGCCGGGTGTCCTCCTGCTGGACGATGTGGGCAAGACCATGAAGCCGGGCAACCTCGAGCAACTGGAGGGCCAGCCCGCCGACGCTCCACGGGTCGTCGGCCTGGGCGACATCTTCAATGAAGGGTTGGGCATCGTCGAGGGCAATGGCGACATGTGCCGGCAGTTGCCGTTGGAGCTTGTCCTTTGTGGTGTATCCGCCGACCAGGAGGAAGCAAGCGAGCGCATACTGGCCGAGCGGCCGAGCTTCCTCGAGTCCTCCCGGGGTAGCGGCGAGGTAGAGATCTGACAGCACCGACCGCACCCCCTCGAATCCCTCGAGCAGGACGCGCTCCTGGCGGGCGTCCTCCAGCGAGAAGAAGAGCGCCTCGGCGGCCGGGCCTCCGATGCTGCTTATGGCTTCGAGGAGGCCGACGCTTTCATCAAGTGAGATGTCCTCTGCCTCGGGCTCGGCCGTCATGGGATGTTCGTCACGATCGTCCTCGAACAGCATCGGCGACTTCTCCGGGATGGCGATCGGCAACACCTCGGGCTCTTCTGTTGTCGTGCGGTTCTCTCGGTGGGCCAGCCAGGAACGAGGGATGGGGCGTTTTTCGTCAAAGTCGGAAGCGAGGAGATGCACAACCTCGTGCAACGCAGAAGTGAGGGCAACCTCGGCCGGGGTCACCGGTGCGCTGCGGGCATATGCAGCCTGGAAGACGCCAGGGTCGAGCACTATCTCGTCGGGGCTTCCAGACGATTGCGAGCCCAGACGGACCACGAGATCTTCCTTGCCTGCGATGGTGCGCGCAAAACGTGTGATCGCGGGGGCCACCCGCTGATAACGCGCTACAACAGCTTCGATCACCCGCTCTTCGGGTGGAAGCACCTCATTCAGTACGGATTGATCCCGGCCGCGCATGACTGATGATTGTCTCACATCAGTCAAATCGCCGATGGCGGTGCCCGGTTAACGTTCTCGCCATGGATGATTTGGTGGTGACATCGGAAGTCGTTATCCCCGCTGCGGAGCTGATAGTGCGGTTTGACACATCCGGTGGTCCCGGGTGGACAGCACGCCAACCGGAGCTCGACCAGGGTCGAGTTGTCGTTCGACGTGAGCGCATCAGCGGTGCTCGATGCGACGACCAGGGAACGGTTGCTCGGTCACCCTTCGATCGAGAACGGGATCGCCAGAGTCCAGGTGGGGGAGTCGCGCTCGCAGTGGCGTAACCGTCAACTGGCGAGGCGGCGCCTCGCCGAGCTGCTGGCGGAAGCGCTACGGCCGCCGCCACCAACGCGAAAACGGACGCGTCCAGGTCGCGCTGCCAGAGAGCGGAGGTTACGAGAGAAGCAGGGCTCGGTCCGAGAAGAAGCAGCTACGTCGCCCACCCGAGCAGGAATGACGACTCACTGTCCCAGATCTTTGCCTTCTACTTGACCTCTCAGCCGAGCGAGCCGTTCGTCCCAGAGCCCACCGACGGTCCCCACCCACGAAATGACGTCCCCCAGTGGATCGGGGCGGAACGAGTATTTGACCTCGCGACCGCTGCGGTGTCGCTCCACCAGGTCTGCGGCATCGAGAGCAGCCAGATGTTTGGAGACCGCCTGGCGGGAGATGGGTAGGTCCGCGGCCAGGTCCGTTGCAGTTGAGGGACCGAGCCGGGCCAGCCTCGTGAGTACCTCTAGCCGGGTGGGGTCGGCAAGGGCGGCAAAAACCTCGTGTGGATCCATCACGCCGCAGTCGAGGCGAGGGTTGTCGACGGCATCCCGGAGCCGGGTAGCCGACGCGACGCTCGTAGGTGCTGCTGGGCAGGCATCTCAGTGACTTGCCAGGGCAACAGGGTCTCCCTCACCGTGAGGCGGGTTCCCTGATCGACGGGCGCAAGCTCAATCTCGACGAGGGCGGGAAGGCCGTCCTCGGTGCGCCATGCCCACTGCAGCCGCTGATTCGGAATGAACTCCTCGACGACGCCGAAGGTCTCGGCCGCTCCTGGCCCTGCCATGGCGATGGCACCGCCGTGCCGAGGATCAATGCTGAGTGGGAAACCCATCCAGGTGCTGAGCAGATCACCGTCTGTCAGATGTGACCAAACCTGCTCTGGGCCTGCGTCGATGTCGATGGATCGCTCCACCGAAATGTCTTCGAATCTGTCTTCCTGCATACACGCAACCTAGCAGTTGCGTGTCCGCTAGGCTGAAGTGCAACTAGTCGGTTGCACAAGGAGGAACCAGAGTGATACCGACCGTGATCGAGCACACACCAAGAGGGGACAGGGTGTTCGACGTTTACTCGCGGCTCCTCGGCAACCGCATCGTGTTCCTGAGCAAGCCGATCGACTTCCAGGTTGCCGACCTCGTCGTAGCCCAGCTGTTGCACCTCGCCGGTGAGGATGGGGAGAAGCCAATCTCGCTCTACATCAACTCACCGGGAGGGGAGACTTCGTCGATGATGGCCATCTATGACACGATGCAGCACGTGGAGCCTGAAGTGACCACGACGTGCATTGGACTGGCTGCATCGGCCGCTGCGGTGATCCTCGCCTCAGGGGCGGAAGGCAAGCGGTTCGTCCTCCCGCATTCGAGGGTCCTGATTCACCAGCCACATCTCAGCGGCGGTCTGGAAGGCCCGGCCAGTGACATCGAGATCCACGCTCGCGAGATCATCAGGCAGAAGCAGGAGATGATTGCCATCCTGGCTGCCCACACCGGTCAGACCGAGGAAGCTATCGCACGCGACAGCGATCGGGATCGGTGGCTCACCGCCGACGAAGCTGTTGCCTACGGGCTCGCCGATGCAGTCATGGCGCCGGCGCGCATCCCACCCGGGCTCCGGGGAGGCTGAATCAGGGATAGCCGGGTAGACACGAATCGCGTTGTGAGATCGTCCCGACCCCTATCATCGGTCCAATGCACTACGACCTGACAACTCTCCCCAACGGTTTGCGGATCATCACCCAGGACATGCCGTCGGTTCGCTCGGTGGCGATCGGCGCCTGGGTGGACACGGGCAGCCGTGACGAGGAGCCGATCGAAGCCGGTACCAGTCACTTCCTCGAGCACCTGTTGTTCAAAGGCTCGGAGCGTCATGTCTGCCCGGGCGATCTCCGAAGCTTTCGATTCGGTTGGGGCCCACAACAACGCCTTCACGTCCAAGGAATACACGTGCTACTGGGCCGGCTGCGGAGCGCCGATCTGGCGCTTGCCGTCGACATACTCTGCCGAGATGGTGCAACGACCGGCGTTCCGGCAGAACGAGATCGACTCGGAGCGTCATGTCGTCCTCGAAGAGATCAACATGAACGAGGACGACCCGACCGATGTGGCCCACGAGGAGTTCGTTACTGCGCTGTGGGGTGGCCATCCGCTGGCGCCTCCAATCCTCGGGAACACCCGAGTCGATCACCAACATGAGCTCGCGAGACGATCTACAACTACTGGCATCGGCGCTACACGCCGAAGTCAACGGTGATCGCGGCGGTGGGCGATCTCGATCACCAGGAGCTCGTCGACATGGTGGTCGAGAAAATGGGTGATTGGGAAGGGCCTACGGTCGATCGTGTCGAGATCGTTCCAATCGATCAAGCCGAAGCGTGAGGGTGCGTCACCGGGACACCGAGCAATCACACATCGTCTTCGGTGCCGAAGGCCTGACCCGTGGCGACGATCGCCGGTTTGCCGTAACCATCGCAAATCACGTCCTGGGCGGCGGGATGTCGTCGCGGTTATTTCGAGAGATCCGCGAGGACCGCGGGCTCGCCTATGCCGTTCACGCATTCCGGATGCCGTTCCTCGACACCGGATCTTCCGCCGTCTATGTGGGGACTACCCCGACTCAGACCTTCGAAGTCCTCAAGCTGATCAGGGTGGAGCTCGACAAGATCATGGCGGACGGAATCACCGAAGAGGAGATGGAGCGGGCAAAAGGAAACGTCGAAGGGAGCCTGGCGCTTATCGCTGGAAGACACCAATGGTCGGATGACCCAGATCGGCCGTCAAGAGCTCACAGGTGTCGAGCATCTGAGCGTTGATGAGATTCTCGCCAGGATCGAAGCTCTGACCCTTCAGGACATCATCGATGCGGCCCGCGAGGTGTACGACGGCCCCTACGTGCTCGGTCTGGTCGGGCCGTTCGAGGAAGCGGATTTCCTGGAGACAGTTCAATGACGAAGTCGGCGTGTCGGGTGCTGCCGGGCGGATGGGGAAGCTGGTTGCCGAGACGATCGCATACGCCACCGGACATGAGCTCGCCGCCCTGTTCGACCCGAACGCCGCCGACGATGCGTCCATCGCCGACATCCTATCTCAAAGACGCCCGAGGTGATGATGGATGCCGAGGTGGTGGTTGACTTCACCAACCCGGATGTTGTCATGGGCAACCTGAGGAACTGGCACGCTATGGGCCGCCACGCCGTCGTCGGTACTCCGGGGTTCAATGAGCCGCGGCTTGCCGAACTGGATGACTTGTGGTCTGGCGGTGCAGGCAACTGCCTGATCGTCCCCAATTTTTCGATTGGTGCGGTCGTCATGATGCGCCTGGCTGAGATTGCGGCCCCTCACTTCGACGCTGCCGAGATCATCGAGATGCACCACGACCGCAAAGTGGACGCACCATCGGGAACGGCGATCGCCACTGCCCGCCGGATCGCGGCTGCCTCCCACCGGCAGAAACGAGAGGTGCGGGCGAAGGAATTGATTGCCGGTGCCCGCGGTGCCGAGGTTGACGAGGTGAACGTCCATGCGGTGCGGCTGCCGGGTTGGTTGCCCATCAGGCGGTGATGTTCGGAGGCGATGGGTGAGACCCTCACCATCCGCCATGACACCACCGACCGTCAGGCATTCATGCCGGGCGTGGTCCTGGCTATCGGTAAGGTGGCCGTCGCTCCCCATGCCCGTGACCGTCGGCCTGGATGCGCTCCTCGGCCTCTAGAGGCCGCACGTCACAGAAGAAGCTCGTCGACAGAAAGGGACGTGAGTCACGCTGGAGTCAGCGAGTTGGCCTGTCACAACAACTCTGAGTGTTTGATTCGGCGAGCGCGGAGGTGCCGTTCCCGGGTGGTCGGCCAAATGTGTGTTCTCATGCGCGATTTGTTGATCGGGGTGTCTTCCTTCTGGCGTATCGGGTGCCCACATATGGGGCGGCTGGCATGGTGTACGCCAGAATCGAAGAGATCGCCGACTCCGGCCTCAGGTTGTCGAGCGCCTTCCGCGCCCTCGTTCGGCTTCACCCATGTGACGATGGAGCTCGACCGGTAGATCAGAAGAGCGCGTTGGCCAGCTGTCGTCGGTATGTCGTCGTCAGTGGATGACCGTTGCCCAGTACTTCGAAGATGTCGATCATGGCGATGCGGGCATCCTCCTTCTCCTCGCCACGGGCGCGGATGACGTCGAGCAGGTGATCGAGGGCAGGCTCGTATTCGGATCGGGCGGCCAGTGCCAACGCAAGCTCGATCTTGATGGCGTCGTTGTGTGGATCCGCGTCGAGACGCTTTGCTATCTCGTTGACATCGGTTCCTCGGGATGTGGCGAGCCTGGCTGCCGATTGGAGTCGCTCTACCTCATCAGTGGCGGCGAGCTTGCCGAGCACGATGAGCGCTTCCTCAGGCTTCCCCGAGGCGATCAGGAGAGCGGCGAGACTGGTTCCGGCGTCCTGATGATCTGGCTGCTGGTCGAGCACACCACGAAAGAGCCTCTCGGCGGTCTCCAGATTCCCTGCGATCGCAGCATCTCGAGCTTGATCGACGATCATGTCGAGCTGTGACGGTAGGAGCCGCTCCAGCCAGTCCCGGATGGCACGCTCCGGCAGTGCCCCACTGAACTGCTCGACGGGCAGGCCACCGCGGAATCCGATGACCGTCGGGATTCCCTGGACATTGAATTGCGCTGCCAGTTGCTGGTTGCTGTCGACATCGACCTTGGCGAGGATGAAGTCCCCGTCCGACTCGTTCGCAATTCGCTCGAGCATGGGGCCGAGGGTGCGGCAAGGACCGCACCACTCCGCCCAGAAGTCGACAACTACCGGGACGTCGTGGCTCTTCTGCAAGACGGCTTGCTGGAAGTTCTCGGTAGTTACATCCTGGATATATGGGCTCGTGGATTCCATAACCTTGAGGATAGTTTGCGATGCGATCATTGATGGCCGTGTAGACCTCAGGCAAAGAAAGTGAGCTTGGCCCCGCCACTGCTACCGTGCAGGTCATGGATACTCGTCCCTCTGCACCATTCGGAACCGTCCTCACGGCCGTGCTCACCCCGTTCGACGATGAGGGCTCGGTCGACTACGGCGTGTTCTGGAAACTGATCCGTCACCTCGCCGAAAACGGCAGCGACGGCGTGGTCGTCACCGGCACGACGGGTGAGTCACCGACTCTGTCGAAACCGGAGAAGATCGCGCTCTACAAGGCAGCTGTTGAGGCAGCCGGAGACAAGATGAAGGTGATCGCCGGGACCGGGACTTACAACACGGCCGAATCTGTTGCCCTCACCGAGCAAGCGGCGTCGGTCGGCGTCTACGGGATCATGGCGGTGACGCCTTATTACTCGAAGCCACCACAATCGGGGCTGATCAAGCACTTCACGGCAATCGCAGATGCAACCGACCTGCCGCTGATGCTCTACAACATTCCGGGTCGAACTGCACGACTCATCGAGGTGGAGACCCTCGTGGAACTTGCCCAGCACGACAGGATCGTCGCCACCAAGGACGCGGTAGGTGATCTCGATTTCACCCGTCGGGCGATCGAGGCGAATTCCGGACGGCTTTGCGGTCTACTCGGGGGATGACGGCCGCACCAAGGACCTCGTCGCGGCAAATGGCGTCGGTGTCGTCTCGGTGGCTTCCCACTTCGTCGGCAAGCAGATCCAGCAACTCATCGCAGCCGTAGTGAGCGGTGATGAAGATGAGGCGAATCGCATCCAGGGCAAGCTCAGCCCGATCTTCGAGGCCTTGTTTGTCGAGCCAAGCCCGATGCCGCTCAAGGCGGGCATGGGCGCCCTGTGGGGCAACGTTGGGCAACCCCGGCTTCCGCTGGTTTCTGCGTCGGATGAGACGACAGAGAAGGTGAAGGCGGCGTACGAGGTCGCCCAGGAAGTATGAGCCTCCACGGTAACGGCATCATGACCGTCAGGATCGGTTTTCTCGGAGGTCTCGGCAACATCGGACGTAACTGTGCCTCCGTCGAGGTGGATGGCAAGATCGCACTCCTCGACTGCGGGATCATGTTCCCCGAAGAGGACATGCTCGGAGTCGATCTCGTACTCCCCGATTTCTCGTCGGTGCTCGCCAGACGCGAGGACATCTCCTGTGTCATCTTGACGCACGGCCACGAGGATCATGTTGGGGCACTCGGCTACTTCCTGAGAGAAGCGAACGTGCCTGTATACGGAAGCGAGTTGTGTCTCGCCCTCGCCAGGAACCGGGTAGAAGAGGCAGGGCTGGATGCCGATATGCGGTCCGTTGCGCCAAACGAGTGGGTGGAGCACGGGCCTTTCAGGTTCACCTTCGTGAGGGTCGCCCACAGCGTGCCGCATGCCACCGGGGTGGTGCTCGACACGCCGGAGGGGATCATCGTGCACACCGGAGACTACAAGCTCGACCCAACTCCGATCGATGGTGAACCGACGGATCTGCTCACCTTCGCCGGCTTTGGGCGACAGGGCGTGAGGCTGCTGCTTGCGGACTCGACCAACGCAGAGCGCCCCGGCTTCGTCGATTCAGAGGCGACGGTGGGTACGGAGATCAGCAAGATCGTCTCCCGGGCAGAGGGGCGGGTGATCCTCGCTTGTTTCGCTTCTCATCTCCATCGCGTTCAGCAGATCGTCGACGCCGTTGTCTCGTCCGGCCGCAAATTCACGTTCCTCGGCCGGTCGATGGTGCGCAACACCGAGATTGCCCGCGAGCTCGGCATCCTCGAGTACCCGGACTCGCACCTGGTAGATATCGACGCTCTCGCCGAGCTACCTCCCGAGGAATCCGCCGTCATCTGTACCGGGAGCCAGGGGGAACCGTTTGCAGCCCTGTCGTTGATGGCTTCGGGTCAGCACCGCACCGTGTCGCTCGATCCCGGTGACACTGTTGTCATCTCGGCAACACCGATTCCGGGGAACGAGATCAGTGTTTCGCGTGTGATCAACAACCTGGTCGGGGCGGGCACGAACGTCTACCACGGCGGCAACGCCCATGTTCATGTGTCCGGGCACGCCGCTCAGAATGAGATCAAGACCTTCCTCAACGTCATTCAGCCGACGGCCTTCGTGCCCGTTCATGGGGAGCGACGTCACCTCCACGCCAATGCCAAGCTTGCCCGTGAGATGGGTGTTACCCAGGTCGAAGTGTGTGCGGACGGCGATGTCGTCGTTCTCGACAACGGTGCGATGCGTGTCGAACACGGTGCTGTGCCTGCCGGCTACGTTTATCTCGACGGCGTCGACATCGGTGATGTGGAAGGCGTGCTGCGCGACCGGCGTCATCTGGCCGACGACGGCGTTGTGATCGTGACCGTCGGTGTCGACATGGCAACGGGGAGATCGTCATCGGCCCCGAGGTCGACAGTCACGGGGTCCGCGACGAAGCCGATTACTTGCACAAAGGCGTGGTTGAGGCGGTAATCGAGTCGGTGGGGAATCTCGATTGGCCCGCCGACCTCGACACAGTGCGGCGCCGGGTCAGAAACACGGCGAGCAGGTCTGTGAAGAGTCAGATCAACAGCAGACCCGTCGTGATCCCGGTAATCATCGAGGTGTGAGCGGGGACCGCTACTTCTTGCGTCCCTTGCGTGGCCCTTGCGACCCTTGGTGATCCAGCTCCGGGCGCATGTCACCTATCGCGCTCAGCACGGAGCGGCCGCCGTCACCTTCGAGGCGGGGCAGTTTGGCCGAGTGGCGGTCGTAGAAGGAGCGTCCGTCGTTGGCAGCCTTTATCGCGGCCGCTTCGTCCCCGGCGCTCAGCACGGGTGCTTCGACATCGCTGCGGCGACCTTCTTCTGCCTCGGCCTGACGCAACCTTGCGGCAAGCGATGTGTCGTCTGCTTCATCTGCTGCGGCGGCTGCCTCTTCTGCTTCGGCCTGGCGCAATCTGGCGGCGAGCGATGTCTCTTCGGCAGGCGGGTTGAAGGGCGGAGTCTGAGGCGGGGGCGGTGGAGTGCGCACCGGCATTGGTGATGGTGCGGGCATGGGTGGTCTTGCCTGGGCCATGTCGGCGACTCTGGCAAGCTCTTCCATGCGTTCGACGGCGTCAGTGAGTCGCTGCACCAACTCGTCTCGCTCGGCCTTGAGTGTTTCAATCTCGACGAGCATCTCCTCATGCTCGGCCTGGAGCTGACGCTGCTTGGTGATCAGCTTGCGAACCTGGCCGATGATCTCGTCTGCGTTGCTGCCCAATGCAGCAAGGGGATTCGGGACAGGTGTGGATCCTGACCGGCGCGCTTCGGCGACGATGGTCTCTGCCTGGCGACGGGCGCGGGCCACGATCTCGGCGGCTTCGTGCTCGGCCTGGGCCACCGGGTCGGTGCTCCCCGGCTGGGTCGATCCTGTCGTTGTCTGGCACCGATTGGAGTGGAACACTCACGGCTGGTGTCTCCCTTCAGACGCCCGTCCAGTGCGGGCGGCTGCTCGTCTGCCAGGTTCTATCGGCACTTGATCATTCGTCCTGAACCGCTTATCGCGCGGAGAGCGCGCAGAGGCGCGCGTTGGGTTGTTTGTTCTATCTCACCGCTCCTGTATGCTGGAGCCCCCATGGCAACACGGACCAAGAACCCGTGGGGCTTCCGGGCGGAAAACGGCAAAGAAGAGACAAGCGAAGAAGCGGCAACGTGCCTCGATCCTCGTCGCGCTGAAGGGGATGAAGGAGCGGATGCGGCAACGGCTCGGACGTCACACCGATGACGTCTGGGGGATAGTGCTGCTGATCATTGCCGCTCTGTTGTTTCTGTCTTTCTTCGAACTCGCAGGGCCTGCTTGGTGATTTGAGTAGCGACCGGGCTACGATTTGTGTTCGGTGTATGGGCCTACTTCGTCCCGTTCGTCCTCGCTGTAATCGGCATTGCCATGATCTCGACGATGCCGCGCACCGACTACGGTCGACTCACCCTCGGCATGGCCATTCTCTTCCTGAGCTCGATGGCTTTGTTCCACCTGCTAACCGGGACGGTGTCGCTTGCGTCCTCCGTGGACAAGGTGATCGAGCGGGGCGGTGCAGTCGGTTCGCTCATTGCCTTCCCGCTGCGCCGGCTGATCGGCTTCTGGGGGGCGTTTGTCGTGCTGCTTGCGTCGTCGCCATCTCCTCGTTGATACTGACCAAGGCAACGATTCGTGACGTCGGGCTGAGCATCGTTGCCGGTGTTCGCAGAGTGCGCCATGGTTGTGGCGAGAGATGTCGCACTCCGATGGGGACCAGCACAGCCCGGCCCCAACCGTGCAGCTGCCTCCCGCGCCCGTCATGACGAAACAGTCTCCGCCCAACAGGGTCGAGAAGACCGGACCGCCGAAGACAAAGCCGAAGCCGAAACCGGAGAAGAAACGCCCGGTGCCACAGCCGTCGGCAACATCCGGATACCGTCTGCCGCCGCTCGAGTTGCTCGAAGTTGGGGAGGCCAACGGTCAGAACCGGCAGGGCACTCGAGCAGGCAGGGTACGAGTTGCAGCAGACACTCACCCAGCACGGTGTCGATGCTCGACTGACCACGGATTGTTCCGGGGCCGACGGTGACTCGCTACGAGGTCGAGCTGGAGCCGGGGGTGAAGGTCTCCCGGGTAACCGGGCTGGCAACCGACATCGCATATGCCATGGCGTCTGCGGACGTGCGTATCCTCGCTCCGATCCCGGGCAGAAGCGCCATCGGCATCGAGGTACCGAACAAGCATCGCGATCTGGTCACATTGGGCGAGATCCTCAGCAGCGATATCGCCGGGCATACCCAGCAATCCTCTTGCGGTCGGCCTCGGCAAGGACGTCAGCGGGAAGAGCCGGATGCTGCACATCGACGAGCTCCCGCACGTCCTGATCGCCGGCGCCACCGGGGCGGGAAAGTCATCATGCATCAACTCGATCGTCATGTCGTTGTTGATGCGAGTCAACACCCGAGGAAGTCAGGTTGATTCTCGTTGATCCCAAGCGTGTCGAGCTGGGCCAGTACAACGGTGTACCCGCACTTCCTTACCCAGGTCATCACAAATCCGAAGAAGGCCGCGGATGCCTTGCAATGGGCGGTCGCCGAAATGGATCGACGCTACGACCTGCTCGCCGACGCCGGCGTCCGTGACATCATCAGCTACCGCGAACAGTGGGATGCGGGTGGTTTGGACGAGGATATGTTCGACCGGTTCCCCTACATCGTGGTGATCGTCGACGAGCTCAACGATCTGATGATGGTGGCAGGGCGTGCCGTCGAGGACTCAATCGTCCGCATCGCCCAGATGGCCCGTGCGGTCGGCATCCATCTAGTGCTGGCAACGCAGCGACCTTCTGTGAACGTGATCACCGGGGTCATCAAGGCGAATGTGCAGTCACGCCTTGCCTTTGCAGTTGCCTCGCAAACCGATTCCAGAGTCATCATCGACTCCTCAGGGGCCGAGAAGCTTGTGGGTCTTGGTGACATGCTCGTTGTGACGGCGCGGGACCCGAAGCCGGAGCGTATCCAGGGCGCATTTGTCACCGAAGCCGAGATCCATGCGGTTGTCAATTGGGTCCATGAGCAGGGCAACATGGAGTACCGGGACGAAGAGGTCTTCGAGGTGGCTCAGGCCGCAGCCGCGATCGAAGACGAGTTCGATGGCGAAGATCCCGAGCTGATGCGGCAGGCCATGGAATTAGTGGTCCGATCCCAGCTCGGATCCACCTCGATGCTGCAGCGCAAGCTGCGCATCGGGTTCGCAAGAGCGGGGCGAGTGATGGACATCCTCGAGAACAAGGGCATCGTCGGCCCGTCAGAGGGCTCCAAGGCACGAGAAGTGCTGATGACGGTCGAGGAGCTCGACCAAATGCTGGTCGGCTAGCAAGTAGCGGATAGTCGGCGAAGCCGTTCCCCCTCCACCACCTCCTCGATGGTGGCCGCGCCGCCCTGGAACGAAGTGGGCGTGTGCAAGGAACTCCCGGCCAGAGACGTTCCCAATGGTGGAGGGGGCGCGGTAGGTTTGATCGGGTGCAGACCAAGTGCGTCAGATTCGATGATCTCTCTCCGGGAGGTTCTGGCTCGTTTGCTCTGAGGGGCGAGGTCGATGTCTTCATGGCGCGCAGACCGGGTGATGTCATCCCCGTCATCGAAGCGGCGGAAGCGGCCGCAAGGGCCGGCTACTGGGTGGCGGGCTTCGTCTCCTACGAGGCTGCGGCCGGCCTTGACCCGAATCTGCCGGTACGGCCCGCGGGTCTGCACGACCCGATGCGGGAGCTGCCGTTGGCCCGATTCGAGGCGTTCCATGAGCGGGTCGAGCTCGATATCGATTCGACCGACTTGTCGCCGGGGGCGTACAACGTATCGGGGTGGAGCCCCGATTCCTCACGCCGCGACTACCGCGACAGTCTGGCTGTGACCGGCAGGGCGATCATGTCCGGGGAGATCAAGCGAGGCAAGCACACCTTCAGGCTTCACGCTGCATTCAGCGGTGATCAGTCTGCTCTGTACCGGGATTTGCTGCATTCACAGCGTGGTCCCCATGCCGCTTGTATCGACACCGGCCGCTTCGGGTTGGTGAGTGTGTCTCCTGAGCGATTCTTCAAGCTCTCAGACGGGATACTGACAGTGCGCCCTGTGCTGGCATCGGTGCGGCGCGGACGGTGGCCCGAGGAGGATTCCGAGTATGCAGCGAGGATCGCTGCAGATAGGGACCTCGAACTACACAAACCAGGTCTTGCTTGCGGCGGCAGAGGCGGAGCTGGCCGAGCTCGGCGAGCCTCTTCCTCCCGACCAGAGCCCGATTATCTCGCTCGATCGGCTCGAGCTGATGTGGCACCTCACCGCCCGGGTCGGTGTCCGGCTCCGCGAGGGTGCGTCCCTCATCGACATATTCAAGGTGCTCTTTCCGCCTCTTGCGGTCACCGGTGTCCCCAAGCCGGAGGCGATGGGAGTCATCGCAACCACCGAGGACACACCACGGGGCGCCTACTGCGGTGCGATCGGGTTCCTGGCCCCCCATGGCGCTGAGGGGACCACCGCTAGTTTCAGCGTTGCCGTGCGAACCGTGGTGATCGACAACGAAGAGGGCGTTGCCGAATACGGCGTAGGCACCGCGATCGCTAGCGTTCCCGACGTGGCGACTGCCTATGACGAAGCACGTCTGAAGGCGAGAGTGCTGGTGGACCGTCGCCCCGACTTCCAGCTTGTAGAGCGCTTTCGCAGCGACGACGGGGAGATCGCGGGTCTTGGACCAAAGATCGAACATCCTCGAGGACTCGGCGCGCTACTTCGGGTACGGGTTCAACCGCGACGATGCTATTGCCGAGGTGGAAAAGGCGGCCGCCGAGGACGGGTCAGTCGAAATCGAGCTACGGGTATCAGCGCGACGGTGGGTTCGACACCATCAGCAGGGAGATCTCGGGTTGGTCCGGTTCGGTGTCCGAGGCGCCGATGTTGACCGGGTGCATCGCCACCGAGCGAGTGTCCGTCGACAATATCTTCCTGTTCCACAAGACCACAGATTCCAGACTGCGTGATGTCATGGCGAGACAGCATCCGGAGGCGGAAATCGTGATTCTCGTCAACGATGAAGGGAACGTCGCAGGATCGCCGGTGGGTAACGTCTTTGTCGAGATCGACGGGGAGTGGGTGACTCCTCCACGACGCTGCGGAAATCCTGTGTACGCGATTGCCAGGGAATTGGTGGCGTCAGGTGACGCCAGCGAGTACGTCGTGAGTGCGCGTGCTTTGGAGGATGCGTCACGGATTGCGGTGCTCGACGACACCAGGGGATGGCGGTTGGTGGAGCTGAAGGGCTGAACCGGGTGAAGGCGCCTCCGGCGTTTCCCGAGAATTGCTCGACAACCACCCGGTCCGGTTAGCCTGCCGGGCGTGACTGTGCTGGAAGTAGTGCTCCTTCTCCTCGGAGGGTTGGCGGCGGGTTTCATAAACACCCTGGCGGGTGGAGGGTCCGCAATCACCATCCCGATCATGACCGAGATCGTCGGCGTCAGCGTGGCCAATGGGACCAACCGGATCGCCATTCTGCTGGCCAACGCCTCGGCACTGACTCGATTCCAAAAAGGCGGCGTCGTCCCCTGGCGGCGCCTCAGCGGTCTCATCGCACCTACGGTCCTTGGCGCAGCAGTGGGCGCCTGGGTAGCGACCCAGACATCCGGCGACGTGTTCAAGAAGATATTCGCCTTCGTGCTCGTGCTCGTGGCCAGCTCTGTGATGGCCCGTCCCTCGCGATGGGTGGAGGGACGGGAACGTGACATCGGTGAGCCGTGGCGAAGCCTTCTTTTCTTCGGCGTCGGCTTCTACGGCGGGTTTGTCCAGGCCGGCGTCGGCTTTCTCCTGCTGGGGGCTCTTGTGCTGGGCTCCGGGATGGATCTGGTCAGCGGCAACGCAGCAAAGGTCGCCCTGATCCTCTGTTACACGCCGGTGGCGCTCATGTTCTTCCTATCGGCGTCACAGGTCGACTTGCAGGTAGGCCTCGTGCTTTCGGTCGGGCAAATGACAGGGGCGTGGATCGCGGCACGGCTCGCTGTCTTGAAGGGCGCCGCCTGGATCAGGTGGGTGCTGGTTGTCGTTGCAGTAGCTGCTGCGATACGAATGCTCTTGACTTAGAAACCGATTGGGCTGACTATGTGAATGGTGCTTCGATCCCCGGAAGGAAGCGTCATGGTTGGTGAAATGAGTTCCGTTCTGAGGGAACTCGAACGGGTCGAAGACAGGCTTCTGTCTTCCACGTCGGCGGAAGATGCAGACAAGTACGCATTGATGACCCGCCTCGAGGAGTTGCGCACCAGAGCAGCTCGACTCGCCGTTGGTGTCGATGAGGGTTGTTCCTCGCAGGAGCTGTTGATTCGTTTGGCGAGCCTTCGACGTCGACGTGACCTCCTTGACCGGCAGCACGGTTCAGCGAATCGGCGGCCGCAACACCCGCAGCACGGGTCACGCAGCGCATCGCAGGTCGATCAACAGATCGAACGGATCTATCTGCTGCTGGCCGAACGTGGAATTCGAGTGCGTTGACGGTATGTCCCCGGTGGAACTGCTGGTAAGGCGGCTGTCAGAGGTACAGGACCTCCTGAGCGACCTCCCGAACGACGCGTTCGCCGAGCGGGCCGCGCTGCTGAAAGAGCGAAGCCAGTTACAGGCACGGGCCGAGATGCACGCTGCAGGCGCCGATCGGGAGCGAACTAGCGAGGATCTGCGAAATGAGCTCACTTTGCTTCGGCTGACTGCGAGCGGGTTGGGTGAGGACAGTCAGGAGGCGGCGAGAATCGCCGCCCGAATGAAGCGGCTCGGCGACATCGTCCGCGAGAGGGATTCGTTACCACAACTCTCGTGAGTAGCCTGCCCGCAATGGGCGACTACCACGTACACCTCCACGAGCACGGTGCCTACACCGGCCGTGGCCCACATCCCGGCGAATATCCGGACGGGCTGATTGAGAGATACGTTGCGCATGCCGCAGGCAACGGGCTCACCGAAGTGGGGTTCACCGAGCACCTATACCGCTGCGTCGAGGCCGCCGGCGTAATCGGCGACTTCTGGGAAGCGGAGCCCAGGCGGGACCTCGCTGCCGACACTGCGGCGATGATCGCTGAGGACCGCACCCTGTCTATCGACAGATATGTGGACGCGGTTGTGGCAGCCAAGGAGCGAGGGTTGCCCGTCAAACTCGGTCTCGAGGTCGACTTCTTCCCCGAGACGATCGATGCTGTGATGGCATTCCTGGAACCCTATCCGTGGGATTTCCTGATCGGTGCGGTGCATTGGGTGGGCGGCTGGTCGATTGATTACGCACCGTCGTCATACGAGTTCGCCCGCCGTGGTGTCAGACAGGCATATGAGGACTACTTCGCCGTCGAGACACAGCTTGCGGCTTCAGGCGCCTTCGATGTGATCGCCCATGTCGATGTTGTGAAGCTGTTCGGCGACGTTGTGGATCCGGTACCGACCGATCTATACGAACCGGTTGTCAGCGCAGCCGCCGGCACGGGTACCGCGGTCGAAGTCTCCAGCGCCGGGTTGAGGAAGCCGGTCGGCGAGATTTATCCGGCACCCCGTTTCCTCGAGATGTTCCAGCGAATCCGGCGTCCCGATCACGCTTGCCTCAGACGCCCATCGACCCGAAGACTGTGGCTCGGGAGCCGCTGCGGTTGTCGACGCGGCGCTTGTCGCAGGCTACGGGCACTACCTCGAGTTCACGGAGCGAATTCCCACCGAGAAGGCGCTCGCCGACGCGCGTCGGATCGCAAATCCTTACAATCCGGCTGAAATCGATGGAGGATGACATGAGTGACCAGGGCGGAGTGCACGACGAGAACCCATTCGACACGCCCGCAGATCAACGTGATCCGGCCCGGCGGTTGCGCGGCCGCCTTGCCGCTCCCGTGACCGTGATCACCGCGGGAGAGGCAGACCAGCGCACCGGTCTCACGGTGTCGTCGCTCATGGTCGCCGAGGGCGAGCCATCCCGCTTGTACTTCCTGCTCGGCTCGACGACTGATCTGTTCTACGTGCTCGAAAAGACGGGCAAATTCGTTGTACACGTTCTGGAGTCAGGCGACCAGGCCGTTGCAGACGTGTTCGCAGGGCTTCGGCCCTCTCCCGGTGGCAAATTCACTGATCTCGAGGTCGAGCAATCGGAATGGGGTCCCGTCCTCACCGGCGTCGGCACCCGCGCCTACTGCAGTTTCGAAGGGGGCGACGAGGAGACCTACTTCATCGTCGCAGAGGGCACCATCGACAAAATCGAGATCTCTGACATAGAACATCCACTTGCCTACTTCCGGGGGCGGTACCGCAAGCTCGGGTGAACCGGGGTGGGCACCCGATAGACTCACCCGGATGTCTGCTACCCCGAAAATCTGGCTTACCACTCTCGGCTGTGCCAAGAATCAGGTCGATTCCGAAAAAGTGACCGCAGTGCTCCACGACGCCGGCTATGCCGACGCCGACACACCCGAGAGCGCCGACGTGGTGATGGTCAACACCTGTGCGTTCATCGAACCAGCACGGGAAGAGTCGATCAACGCGGTGCTCGAGCTCGCGTCTGTGAAGCGTGACAACGCCAAGCTGGTTGTGATCGGCTGTATGGCTCAACGTTATGAACAGGAGCTGATCGAGGCGCTCCCGGAGGTGGATGCCGTGATCGGTCTCGACCGCTACGCCGAGATCGTTGGTCGTCTCGATCGCCTCACCGAGTGGCAGCCAATCGAGATCCGACCGGTGCGGCGGGCGGCGATGGACATCCTTTACGAGACGAGGCGCCCGACACCGTCGGCGCCGTATGCATATGTGAAGGTTGCGGAAGGCTGTGACAAGCTTTGCACGTTCTGTGCCATCCCGCAGTTCCGCGGCAAGCAACGATCTCGCAGCCCCGAGAACATCCGCACCGAGATCGCCGGGCTCGCCGCAGCCGGGGTCGGCGAGGTAGTGCTGGTCGCCCAGGATCTCGCCGCATACGGGCGCGACGCCTCCTTCGATGGCGGGCTCGTCGATCTGGTCCGTGGGGTTTCGGATATCCCGGGGCTGCGTCGGCTTCGTCTCTATTATCTGTATCCGCGCGAGATACGGCCCGAGCTGATCGACACCATGACCGGGTTGCCGACGGTGGTGGACTACTTCGACCTGTCGCTGCAGCATGTTGCCCCGGATCTGCTGCGGGCGATGCGCAGACCCGGCAGCGGGGAAGGGCATCTCGAGCTGATCGGCAACATTCGCAGACGTGCCCCACACGCTGCGCTTCGCTCCAGCTTCATCATCGGGTTCCCGGGAGAGACGGACGACGACGTCGAGCACCTCGCCGAATTCCTCCAGACAGCCGAGCTGGACTGGGTTGGCTTGTTCCCGTACTCCGCTGAGGAGGGAACACCTGCAGCGCTGTTGCCGGGTCGGGTGGATCCGGATGTCGTGATGGAGCGCCTCCGCTTTGTGCAGAGTGTCCAGGATGACATCACCCACTCACGGAACGCCGCCCAGATCGGCACAACCGTCGAGGTGCTTGTGGATCAGGTCGAGGAAGGCCAGGCGGTGGGGCGGAGCTACCGGCAGGCGCCTGAGATCGACGGGGTGATCCTGCTCGACGCGGGCAACCCGGGGGAGTGGCTGCAGGCACGAGTGAACGGTGCATTTGGGACCGATCTCGAAGCGGAGGTGGTTGGGTGATCGTTGAAGTCATCGCAGTGGGAACCGAGTTGCTGTACGGTCAGACCGTCAACACCAACGCCGCCCGAATCGGAGTTCGCCTCGCCGACGCCGGGCTCGAGCACCAATACTCGTCTGTGGTCGGTGACCACAACGGTCGGATGGTGGAGACCATCAGATTGGCGATGTCGCGCGCCGATGCGGTGATCATCACCGGTGGCCTGGGGCCGACCCAGGATGACATCACCCGGGAGGCAATCGCGGCGGCGACAGATCGCAAGCTCGTGTTCAACGAGGAGTATGCGGATCGGCTCCGTCGCTGGTGGGCGAGCCGGGGTCGGGTGATGCCAGAGTCGAACCTCAAGCAGGCGGAGCACCCGGAGGGCGCCGATCTCCACGTGAACCCGAAGGGCACTGCGCCCGGTATCCGGCTGGTCGTAGACGATGTGGTCATCTACGCCATTCCTGGTGTCCCTGCCGAGGTGGAGATACTGCTCGACGAGTTCGTCATCCCGGATCTGTCAAGGAGATCTGACCGGCGGGTGGTGCTCAACCGGGTGCTTCGAACGTACGGCGAGTCGGAATCCATGATCGGAGAGAAGCTGGCGGACCTCTATTCCGACGGCAATCCGTCGATGGCGTTTCTGGCCTCTGCTGCTGAGATCAAGATCCGGCTCACCGCCAAGGCGGACACGATCGATGAGGCCGAGGCTATGGTCGCCCCCCTCGAAGTGCAGGTGAGACAGCGGCTCGGCAAGCTGGTGTTCGGCACCGACGATGAGACCATCGAGAAGATCCTCATGAAGCTCGCAGGCGAGAAAGGATGGAGCCTGGCTACCGCAGAATCGGCCACAGGAGGCATGGTGGCTGCCCGGATCACATCCATGCCGGGAGCGTCGGCATTCTTCAGAGGCGCGGTGGTTGCCTACGACACCGAGGTGAAACGGGACGTGCTCGGCGTGCCGGATCGACTGATCGAACAGCACGGTGTGGTCAGTGAGCCTGTAGCCATCGCCATGGCGGAGGGTGCGGCGAGGGTGCTAGTCGCCGATGTCGCTATCGCGGTGACCGGGTCGGCAGGCCCCGATCCCCAGGAGCGCCCGGTGGGCACGATGGTGATCGCGGTGCGGACGCCGGAAAAGACGATGGCCCGGACGGTGACGTTGCCGGGAGACCGGGAGCGGATCCGGACCTACACGACCACCGGAGCGCTGCAACTGGCCCGACTGGCGGTGACGGGGGAGTGGTGGCATGGCGAGCCCCGGGCGGGACGCTGGATCTGATGCCGGAGCGGATGTTCCTTGCGGTTGCTCTCGACGACGAGACCAGGCATCTGGTGTCGGCACGTCTCGACGATGCCCTGGACGGGGGGCGATTGCCCGGGAAGGCGGTTCCGGTCGACAACTGGCACATAACGCTGCGCTTCCTGGGCCCCACAACACCGGTCCAGGCCGAGCAGATCTTGGGGCATCTCGACGAGCACCTGGCCGTCGAACCCTTCCGGGTGCGGTTTAGTGGCCTGGGAGCGTTCCCCCGCGAGCACAAGGCATCGGTGCTGTGGCTCGGTACCGACGGCGGCACCGCTGCGCTGGACATGATCGCAGCGGAGGCCGAGTCTGCGGCACAACGGGCGGGGTTTGAGCCCGAGGGTCGCCCCTTCCACGCTCATCTGACTCTGAGCAGGATTCGGCCTCCCGTAGACGTGCGAGAGTTGATCGACTCCGTCGAGCCGCTGCGGCTGTCGCTGTCTGTCAACGCCGTGACCCTGTACCGCTCGATACTCGGCAGAGGCCCTGCCCGCTACGAGGTCGTTGACTCCGTGACGTTGTGAGTGTGGGCCGCAAACCAGCGAAGCCACCATGCAGTCAGCCGATCGCCGAGGACTACAAGGAAGGGAATCGTCACGCTCAGCCAGTCAATGGGAGGGACGGAGCCGTCTCTCGGAAGCTCGGCTGTGGCAGTCTGTTGCAGGCTCCAGATCGCGATTGCTCCCCCGACAGCGAGGAGCCAACGCACGATCCGAGCCTCATCCGGTCTGGGCTTGATCGTAAGCACAGCGAGCGCAAGCGCGGCGAGGCTCGGGCTATGACCGGGTAGAACGAACCAAGAGAGATAGGCAGCGGCGATGCCGGCGAACGCTGGGTACCAGGGTGATCGCTGATCGCTACAGCGGGCGCTGAGGTAGGCGGCAACCGGGAGCAAGGTCAATGCAAAGGTGTATGAGGTTGCCTGCGGCAGTCGATATGCCAGGGATCCGAAGAACACAGCGGACAACACAGCTGCGGCGAGCCACGACTGGCTGGGACCCGTGCCGGCCTCCGTCTGAACAGTGTCGTCCGAGGTGTCGTCGGTGGCGACAGCGGTGCGAAGGCGGGATAGAAGAATCAGGAGTACGGCGAGGCCGACGAGAAGAATGGATGTGGCGATCAGGGCCGCGGTTGACCTCCTCGAGATAGCGCCGCCGCTCCAGGCATAGAAGGGGATGTACCCCGCCGACGCGGCGAGAACGATCACCACCGTCGTGTACCCCAGAGAGCGGAGCAGTCCGATCTCCTTCCACACGTATGCGATCACAGCGAATCCGAGCATGCCAGAGACCGTGCCGGCGCCGACCAGCATATCGATGGTTGCGAGATCTGTGTGCATGCTGTTCATGAAGCCATACGAGGTGAGCCCGAGGACGAGCAGCACAAGCGCTCTCCACATGCCCACTGTGGTTGCACCCGTGATCGCGGCTGCAAGAGCCGTCATGACAACGAGGAGACCCAGGACGATGCCGGTTGTGATCATCTGCTCGGGTTGGAGGTTGGTGCCGAAGCGCTCGATGGGCTCGGCGACATCAACCGGATCGAGCATCCAGGTGCCATCGCCGAGGCGACGGAGAAGGCCATAGTCTCCCATGGCAACCGCAATGGTCTGCTTCTCTTGATCGATCACTTTGATGTCGCGCGCCTTCACCTCGTACGGATCGCACTCGTCTCCGAACCGTTCCAGAAACTCGAGGCGGCCTGGTGGCAGCTCCCAAGCCTTGCTCCAGGTTTCACCGTCGACGGACTCCAGAACGTAGGGCCCACCGTCTATGCGAAAACAGTGCCCGTCTTCGAGGCATGCCTCGGTCGACCGCACACCGTCGTTCGACACCCGGGTGACGCCGTCTGAAAACTCGCAGCTCGAAGCGAGCGAAGCCATTGCGGCGATGATGAGTAGGGCGAGTTGCAGATCGCGGCGCCTTGCCATACCGCGCTTGGGTATTGGTCGTTTCTGTGCGTGGTGGAGCACGTACGCCGCTAAGGCGAGTGTGGGGAGGGCGACGAGATCCCACGGGTCGACGACAATGTGCGAACTGCCCGTGATTGCCATGGCGAGGGATTGTGTGGCGGCGGCTGCAAAGGGCAAGGTCTTGATTGCAGTGAACCAGGCGGCGGCGATCGCGATCGCCCAATTGGTTGCGGCTCGGGGTCTCAGCTGAACGACTCCGAGCATCCCCGTGAGTAGCACAGGGAAGAAGACGAGACCGGCGAAGTCGGATAGCTTCCCGGTGATCAAGCCGGGATACGCCGCCTTGAGGACATGATCGTTGATGATGAGAATCACGATCGCGGCGATAGTGATGGGGTGCGTCAATGCCCGAAGCGTGGTTCGGGTCGTATCGCGTTGGGCCAACACCGGGGAGAGTATCGGGGCTCTGGTGACGGCGGGCAAACCGGAAACACTGGACACCGAACGTCTGTTCGCCTAGTGTTCCGTGTGCAGTACGATTACATGCTTGTAGTTATGTCCCAGGTGGCGTATAGGTTGGCTGGTGTTGATGGAATCGACTGCTTGAAACCAACCGAAGGGAGCTCCAGTGGATTCGGATAAGAACCTCGAGATGGCAATGTCGCAGATCGAGCGGCAGTTTGGCAAGGGCGCCATCATGAAGCTCAGCGACAGTGCAGTGAAGAACGTCTCTGCGATCCCGACCGGAGCTCTGGCGCTCGACCTTGCGCTCGGGATCGGTGGCGTTCCCCGTGGCCGGATCGTTGAGATATTTGGTCCGGAGTCTTCAGGAAAGACGACCCTTGCTCTTCATGTCGTTGCCGAAGCCCAACGCAACGGTGGCGTCGCCGCTTTCATCGATGCAGAGCACGCCCTCGATCCGGTCTATGCCAAGGCGCTAGGTGTCGATGTCGACGAATTGCTCATCTCGCAGCCGGACACAGGGGAGCAGGCGCTCGAGATCACCGACATGCTGATCCGCTCCGGCGCCCTCGACGTGGTTGTTATCGACTCGGTGGCGGCGCTGGTGCCACGTGCCGAGCTGGAAGGCGACATGGGCGATACGCATGTCGGTCTCCAGGCCCGTCTCATGTCACAGGCGTTGCGGAAGCTCGCCGGGACGATCAACCGCTCCGATACAACCGCGGTCT
Source organism: uncultured bacterium (assembly GCA_963777645.1). Classification (GTDB taxonomy): domain Bacteria; phylum Actinomycetota; class Acidimicrobiia; order Spongiisociales; family UBA5794; genus JAAETI01. Next base: position 732,998 of record CAVZRA010000003.1, read on the forward strand.
TCATCAACCAGCTGCGGGAGAAGATAGGCGTGATGTTCGGGTCACCCGAGACAACGCCGGGTGGGCGTGCTCTCAAGTTCTATGCGAGCGTTCGGATCGATGTCAGGCGCATTGAGGCGATCAAGCAGGGCACCGACAATGTCGGAAACCGGGTGCGTGCCAAGATCGTCAAGAACAAGGTCGCCCCACCGTTCCGGATCGCCGAGTTTGACATCATGTTCGGTGAGGGCATCTCGAGAGAGGGCAGTCTTCTGGACATTGCCGTTGAACAGGGCGTTGTGAAGAAGGCGGGAGCGTGGTTCACCTACGAAGGCGATCAGCTCGGGCAAGGGCGCGAGAAGGCGAAGCTGTTCTTGCGAGAGAACCCTGAGATCGCGGTGCAGCTCCAGGACCGGGTCTTGCATGCGGTTGGCCTCCTCGGTGGTGATGAGGAGCTCGAGGTCGATGAGGAGACTGGTGAGATCCTGAGCAAGGACGACGGAGACTGAGCGGCGATCGCCACCGATACGTCGGGATATCTCAGACAAATTTGGTTTTCGCGGTTCCAGTTGGTTGACACGTGCGGTACCATCGGTTGTAGACACACGCAAACACACTTAAAACTACGGAAACCTGAGAAGAAACCGATGAGATGGATCGCACGGAGGTGCCGCAGAGCGGCAGCTGAATAGCTCTCTAGCTTTGATTCATCTTCTTGGTGCTGCGTGTGCCGAGCCATATTTGGCTCGGCACCGTTCGTTCCAGGGTTCCGAGAAACGGGGACGGCATGGATACGTGGCTCATCGCAGTAGCGGTGGCGCTACCGGTTGCCATGCTCGCTTTTCTGGGAGGACGGGAACTGCAGCGTCGGAACGTGTCACGTACCGGTGCGTCAGCGGTTGAAGCCCTTCGACAGGCACGGCTCGATGCCCAGCGCATCCTGTCTCGTGCCGAGGAGGAATCGAGAGCACTGGCAGAGAGTTATAGGGAGCGGGAGGAAGCCGCGCTCGCTCATCGGGTGGTCGAGGCGGAGGCTCTGGAGGATCGGTTGGCGCAGCGGGAAGCAACGCTCGAGCAGCGTGCGACCAACCTCGCTCATCGCGAGGAGATGCTGATCGACAAGGAGCGGTCGTTGAGCGATGCCCGCAGCGAGACGGAGGCCCTGCGAGAAGAAGCACGCGGTCACCTCGAGCGAATCGCCGGCTTTGATGCTCGCGCCGCCAAGGATGAGCTGCTTCGCAAGGTCGAAGACGAGGCACGCCGGGAGGCGATGGTGCTCGTGAGGGACCTGGAGATGAAGGCTCGTGAGGAAGCTGATCGAAGGGGCAGGCGGATTCTCGCCACCGCGGTGCAGCGGCTCGCCGCCGAGGTCGTCTCCGAGTCGACTGTTTCGGTGGTGACCCTGCCTTCAGACGACATGAAGGGACGCATTATCGGGCGTGATGGCCGCAACATTCGCACCTTCGAGGCCGTAACCGGGGTGAACCTCATCGTCGACGACACGCCGGAGGCGGTGTCTCTTTCCACCTTCGACCCGGTGCGCCGCGAAACGGCGCGACTCACCTTGCAGCGGTTGGTCGAGGACGGTCGAATCCACCCGGCTTCGATCGAGGAATCCTATGAGAAGGCGCGCGCCGAGGTAGAGCAGTCGGTGCGAGACGCCGGCGAGTGGGCCATGCTGGAGGTCGGTGTCACCCGGCTTCACCCCGAGCTGGTCACGTTGCTCGGTCGCCTCAAATACCGGACCTCATATGGCCAGAACGTGCTCAACCACCTCGTCGAGGCGGCCAACATCGCAGGAATGCTGGCGTCAGAGCTCGGCATCGATGACGTGGAGGCAAAGCGAGCGGCTTTCCTCCATGACATCGGCAAGGCCGTATCTCACGAAGTCGGTGGTTCTCACGCCATGATCGGTGCGGAGATCGCTCGGCGCTTTGGTGAGGATGCTGCCATCGTGCACGCCATTGAGTCCCACCACAACGAGGTCGAGCCGCGCACACTTACCGCCGTTCTCGTGCAGGCGGCTGACGCCGTATCGGCGGCGCGCCCGGGAGCCCGTCGTGAGGCGCTCGAGTCATACGTGCGGCGGTTGGAACGGCTCGAAGAGATCGCTTCATCCTTCGAGGGGGTCGAGCGGGTTTTTGCCATGCAGGCGGGCCGCGAAGTGCGTATCGCGGTCGCCCCGAACGTCGTCGACGATCTCGCCGCCAGCGACCTGGCGCGCCGCATCGCGCGCCGGTTGGAGGAAGACCTGAGTTATCCGGGCCAGATCGAGGTGACCGTCATCCGCGAGTTCCGGGCAACCGACTACGCACGCTGAGCATGCAGGGCTACCGATGACAGAGTTGATCACGCTAGGGATGCCCAGCGTCCGCATTCCCCGCAAGCCGACCCGTCGCGGGCTGACCTACCACGTGCGCACGTTTGGCTGTCAGATGAACGAGCACGATTCGGAACGGATCAGCGGATTGCTCGCCGCCGATGGCATGGTCGAGGCTGAACGGCTCGAGGATGCCGACGTTGTTGTGCTCAACACATGCACGATTCGGGAGAATGCGGACAACAAGTTGTACGGGTTTCTCGGTGCGCTCCGTGCGGTCAAAATTGAGCACCCGGGTATGAAGATCGTTGTCGGTGGTTGCTCGGCGCAGAAGGACGGCGATCTCGTCATGGAGCGAGCCGGATGGGTCGACGTCGTTTTCGGCACTCACAATGTTCACCGGGTCGTTGACTTGCTCGACCACGTCGACGAGTGGGGCCCGATCACTGAGATCTGGGAGGAAACTACTTCGGTTGACGATTTCCCCTCTTATCTGCCGGCACAACGGCAGACTCCGCACTCGGCATGGGTGACTATTGCCATTGGCTGTGACAACTCGTGCACTTTCTGCATCGTGCCCTCTGTCAGGGGTAAGGAGATCAGCAGACGATTCGGCGACGTCATCGGCGAGGTGAGATCGTTGGCGGCCGAGGGGGTCACCGAGGTCACCCTGCTCGGCCAGAACGTCAACTCGTACGGGCGTGATCTCGGATCTGAACGGCCGACGTCCTGTCTTTGCCGATCTGCTGCGACAAGTTGGGGCAATTCCCGGGATCCGCCGGGTGCGCTATACGAGCCCGCACCCCAAGGATTTCAAGGAAGACGTGGCAATGGCGATGGCGGAGACGGCCGCCGTTTGCGAGCAGCTGCACCTGCCACTGCAGTCGGGCAGCGACCGGGTGCTGGCGGCCATGCACCGCGGCTACAACGCCGAGCGGTTCTTGAGTCGGCTGGGCATGGCCCGTCGCATCATCCCGAACCTTGCGGTGTCTACCGACATCATCGTGGGATTCCCCGGAGAGACCGAGGAAGATTTCCGAGCGACACTCGAGGTGGTGGCGGCCGCTCGGTTCGATCAGGCGTTCACCTTCCAGTACTCACCACGGTCTGGTACCCCGGCGGCGACGATGGACGGCCAGATCGAGAAGGTCGTCGTTCATGAACGTTTTGACCGCCTGGTCGCGCTGCAGAATCAGATCTCACTCGAGAAGAACGAGGAAGCGGTTGGCAGGGTGGAAGAGGTTCTCGTCGAGGGCCCGTCGAAGAAGGACCATGCGGTGACAACTGCGAGGACCCGGGGCAACAAACTGGTGCACGCCCCGGGCGTCTTCGAGCCGGGAACCTATCTCGACGTCGAGATAGCGAAGGCGGCGCCTCACCATCTGCTTGGGACGGTGGTCTCCTGACTGCGATCGCCGTTCTCGGCCCCACCGCCGCTGGAAAATCGGAAGTAGCCGTCGAGGTGGCGAGACGGGTTGGTGGTGAGGTCGTCTCGGTGGATTCGATGCAGGTCTACCGCGAGATGGATATCGGCACCGCCAAGGCCAGCGCCGAGGCCCGCGCCGAGATACCCCACCATCTGATCGATATCCGCGACCCGGCGGACGACATGGCTGTCGCCGAGTTCCAGACCGCCGGCCGTAGCGCTCTCGCATCGACTGGCGCGGCGTCGGGTGACACCGATCATCTGCGGGGGCTCAGGATTGCATTTCCGATCGCTGGTAGATCCGCTCAGCTTCCCGCCGAGCGATGAGAGCGTACGTCAGCAACTCGAGGACGTGCCGGCCGAAGAGCTGCGGCAGCGTTTGCTCGAGCTGGATCCTGACGCCGCCGGAAGGGTAGATCTCGACAATCCGCGCAGGGTGGTGCGAGCGCTCGAGATCGCACTGATCACCGGTGATACCCCGACTCAGCGGGCACGCTCCCCGGAGGCAAGGGCGGTCAGCAACTACGAGCCGGAAGTGGATTTTGTTGCTATCGGTCTCGATCCGGGATCGGAGCTACCGGATCGAGTCGAGGCGCGGTTCGACCGCATGCTTGCGCTCGGTCTCATCGACGAGGTCAGGAGGTTGCGTCACCGGATGGGTCGGCTTGCAGCACAGGCGGTCGGATACCGACAGTTGATCCCGGTCATCGATGGTGCCGCCGATCTCGGGACGGGTCGCACCGAGGCAATCCGGGCGACCAGATCGCTCGCCAAGCGCCAGCGGACCTTCTTTCTACCGTGATCCGCGTATCGTGTGGTTACCCTGGTTGGCGGATCCGGAGCGACGGGTCGAGGCTGCGATGGAAGACCTCAGTAGGCGGCTGTCATGGACTTCGTGAAGATGCAGGGATTGGGCAACGACTTCATCGTTGTCGATGGCCCAATCGATCCTGGCGCCGAAGCGGTGGCGAGCTGGTGCGACCGCCGGCGTGGCGTCGGTGCTGATGGAGTGCTCGAAGTGACTCCGGTCGACGACGTCACCGTCCGCATGCGGTACTGGAACGCAGACGGGAGTGTCGCTGAGATGTGTGGAAACGGGCTGCGTTGTGTCGCCCGCTACGCCGCCGACCGGGGATGGGTAGCCGGGACCGAGTTCGTCGTAGAGACGGCGGTGGGGCAGCTGCCGGTGCAGCTTCAGCCAAACGGTGCAGTGAGAGCGTATCTGGGAAAGGCGCAACTCGACGGTGATGTCGAGGTGGGCGGGCATGATGCTCCATACCGTGAGCATGGGAAATCCCCACGCCATCCAGTGGGTACCCGATCCCGAGACTGCCCCGGTGGGAACGGTAGGGCCGGAGGTGGAGACCGCCCCGGTATTTCCCCACGGCACCAATGCGGAGTTCGCCCGGGTCCTCGGCTCCGATGTCATCGAGCTTCGTGTGTGGGAGAGGGGCGTGGGGGAGACGCTCGCCTGCGGCACGGGTGCCGCGGCGACGGCCTATCTGGCGCACCGGCAGGGCAGGGTCGGCCGCGGAGGTGACGATCCGGCTGCGCGGAGGCGAGTTGCTGGTGGATATCGACGAGGACGGGACCTGGATAGAGGGACCGGCGGAAGTGGTATTCCGCCGGCACGATCTAGATGCCGTGCCAACGTTGACTACTGGACCCGCCGCAGCAAGCGCAACAACTACGCCGAGGATCTCGACACCTTCGCTAAAGACCATCGGGGGATAGGCCGGGTTCTCCGCTCGTAGCACTACCCGCCCGTCGAGACGGCGCAGACTCTTGACCGTCGCTTCTTCCCCGTCGATGAGGGCGGCGATGATGGTTCCATCCGAGGCATGGCTCTGTCGTCGCACCACCACATAGTCACCATCGAGGATCCCGACGTCGATCATGGAGTCGCCTTTGACCTCCAGCATGAAGACAGGGTCGTTGCCGACCAACTCGACCGGCAGCGGGATAGATCTCGTCGATGTCTTCTTCGGCGAGAATCGGGTGTACCCGGCGGCGATGCGACCGACCTTTGGCACGTCGCGGACCGGCGCACGATGGAGCGAGCGAACGTCCTCGCCGGCGTCGATGACCTCAATGGCGCGTCGGCTTGGTGGGATCACGGCGGACATAGCCTGCCTTCACGAGGGCAGAGAGATGGCTGTGGACGGTGGACGGCGAGCTGAGCCCGACAGATTCACCGATCTCCCTCACCGACGGTGGATAGCCCCTGTCGGCAACCGTCTCGAGGATCAGGTCGAGGATCTCTCGCTGTCTGGCCGATATCTGCTTTCGCTCCATCTCGGTCTGCCTTTCTCGCGATACGGCCACTTTAGGTTCCTTTTCGCGAGAATCCAAACATATGTTCGACTTGACAGTCGAACACGCGTTCGCTTATGGTGGTGTCGTACGAACAGGCGTTCGTCTCGGGAGCTGCGGAAACGTGTCACACCCGGGAGATATGTTCTGTTCATGGGCCCGGACAGGTCCGAGCCCACGGTCGACGGTCCCGGTTCGGGGGCCAGACCGGGGAGAAAAGTGAGAAGGAGACACCCGCAATGCCACGATACTTGACCGCTCCAACACGGTTCTTGGTCATCATCTCCACCATCGTGGTGGCGCTGGCGCTCCTTCTTGCTTCCTCGGTCCTGGCGGCGGGGCCGGAGCCGGAGACCGTCGACTACACAGTCCGTTCCGGGGATACCCTCTGGAACATCGCCGCCGAGGTGGTTGTGGACGGTGACATAAGGGATGTCGTCGCCCAGATCCGTCACATCAACGATCTAGATTCGAGCCTGATCCAGCCAGGCCAGGTGCTTGAGCTACCCGTCGACAGCGACCTGTAGCGCCCCGTCGTCAGCGCAGGATCGGGAGCACATCTCCAGGTTCGGGAGGATTGCGTCCCGTGAGCACACAGACGAGGTCGACCGCAGAACCACGGATGAGCGAGATTTCGCCGAGAAGGGCGATAGTGTCGGCAAGCAGAGCTTCCGGGGGAGACCAGGTAACTCCGAGAGCACGTGCGATGTCTATGCCGTGTACCGTTGTTTCCATCACCCTGGTTCGTAGATAGTCACTCAGGCGGAGTGGCCCAAACGGTGTTGCCACCAACCGTCCTGCAGCGGTGGTCGCCAGCAGGTCGTCAAGTCGTTCCGCCTCTGCCCTGATGATCTCAGCGGGGTGGCGATCATCGCTCGCCAATTCTTGAGAGCCGCGTGCGGCAACCGACTCGTCCAAGCCCGAGCTCGCGTCATCGCGGGCATCCAGGTAGGCGGCTGAGTAGTGGGCGGCTCCGGGAAGCGCTGGCCCGGCTGGCTCAGGATTTGCCACGTAGCCGAGGGTGGTGCGAGCGGAGCGCAGAAAATGCCCGGTGAGGCCACCAAGGTCCCAGGCGCCGAGGCCCGGGCCGGAGAAGTCATCGACTCCCGCAACGAGATCGGCAATCTCGGCAAACGCCACTCTGATACTGGTCCGGTATGCAGCCGGGACGGGTCTGTTGTCGTCCATGGCTCTTCACAATCGCTCGCCTGGTACTCTGGACCGTCGATGCGATGTCAGATGTGTAGATCCGAAGACACCAAGGTCATCGACAGTCGATCCGCCGAAGAAGGTATGTCGATTCGACGTCGCCGTGAGTGTATCGAGTGCGGCCACCGCTTCACGACGTTCGAACGCGCCGTCTATCAGCAGATGGTCCGAAAACGAGATGGCAGGCTCGAACCATTTTCCGCCGACAAGGTGCGCCTCGGTATCGAGCAGGCACTTGCGGATAGACCGGTGCCGGCGGGGATCGTCGAGGCGCTTGTCCTCGCTACCGAGAACCTATTCTCACCGCAGCATGCGATTGTGTCGGCCGCTCAGATCGGCGACACGGTGCTCGATGGTCTGCGAGCCTTCGACGAGGTGGCCTATCTACGCTTTGCATCCGTCTACAAGGACTTCACCGGAGCAGGCGACTTCGAGCGGGAGATGGCAAGACTCGAGGACCGCAATCGCTGAGAGCGTGTTACACGCTTCGGGCTCGGCATCGTGGCTACGACTGCCGTTTCAAAAGAGACTGGAGTCTCTTCCACCGATTCGCTTCTAGGGGGCAGGTTCTCCGCCCTCGGCCTGTGTGGTCACTTCATCGATTGACCTGGCGAGGTCGATGAGGTCTGTGTCCGTCTGGCGTCGAATCTGTGCCAGCGGTGTCACTAGCTCAGCTTCTAGTTGATCGAGCTGTGCCTTGAACTCGCCGATGAGATTCTCGGCTCGAACGGCGTCCTGGGTTCTGAGTGCCTCGAGGTAGTTGACCTGCCATGTCGCGAATGCGTCGTTGATGCTCCGGGCAAGAGCGCTGTGCTCAGATAGGGAGACATCGTCTGGCAGGTCGGCGAGGATCGAAGCAGATTCTGCCTGGGCAGACGCCAGCAACACTCGCAGATCAGCCTGCTCGGCGGCATCAGCCTCGGTTGGAAGCTCGGGGAGTACGAGGAAATCATTCATCAGCGTCCGGTACTCGACGAGATTGGATATCCGACGTTGGATGGTGAGAGCGGTCGAAGCCAATGGCGCGAGACGCTGTTGGATTGGGGCCAGCGCATCTATCGGTTGCGATGACGTCAGCGGGAGGGTGCTCGGCAGCGGTGCCCTTCCCGCCTGGTCGACCGCAGATGCCTTTGCGGTTAGCGCCGTCAGCTGGGTCGATAGATCGCTGAGATCGGTGACTGTGGAGCCGGGCTCGGTTGCTACCTGTAGCGATGCCTGGGTCGAGGGAAGCTCCGCTCGTAGCTCGTGAAGTGTCGTCACCATCATGTCCCGGTGAGCGCTCGCCCTGTTGCGTGTTAGCGAAGGCAACAAGACCAGGCCCACCACTACGAGGGCGATCACGGCCCCGATCGCAACAACCGATGTCCACCTGAAGCTTCGCGGAGACGAGATCGCTCGATCCATCTCGTCGGGTGCCCAACCGTCGATTGGCCCTTCTGAAACCTGTGCGTTCCAGAGCTTGCCGACCATCTCGGTCTTCTTTACGCCTGGTGACGGCGTTCGCTCGGGTGGAGGTTCCTCGCTCCCGGGATCCAACAGGTGAGGCTCCTCTGCAGGCGACTCTTCGGCCGGGGTTGTAGCGGCCACCGCCTCGTAATCAACAGCGACATCGACATCGGTGTTCGCCTCTTCGCCGGATTCAAGCGTGTCTGGTGTGATCGGGTCGATGTTGGGCTCGCCGTCCGCGCCTACACCCGGGAGGCTGGTCTCGTCGTCGGTACCCGGCACCACAATCTCTTCGGGCGGCTCGGCGATCAGTGACAGCGGTGGGGCTGGAAGCTCGGCGTCCGTCGGAAGCTCCACGTCCGCTGCGTCGGTCTCCGCGTCATCGACCGTCGCACCGTTTTCTTCTAGCAGGGCTCGATACCAGGAGGCATCATTGCCCGGCAATTCCGCTGTATCCACCTTGTCCAAGGACGTGCCCTTGCTGCTCGAGAAATCTCCGACCACAATCGTTGGGAATGAAGATACCTTTCTTGAGCCTCGATCCCGAACTGCCTGCCCCCACAGCAGCTCACCAGGGTGATGCCGGGCTCGACTTACGCACGCGCGAAGATGTGGTCCTTCCCCCGGGAACATGGGCGATGGTTCCGACTGGAATCGCGGTCGCGATCCCGATCGGCCACGCAGGATTGGTGGCGCCACGAAGCGGTCTGGCCGCCCGGCTCGGCATAGGTGTCGTCAACGGTCCGGGGGTGGTGGATGCCGGATACCGTGGCGAGCTGAAAGTGATCTTGATCAACCACGGCGACCAAGACGTGCGGCTCCGCCGTGGCGACCGCGTGGCGCAACTCGTTGTCGTTCCGATTGCTGCCGTCGAGTTGGTCCAGGTGGCAGAACTACCCGATTCTGAGCGGGGCGACGGAGGATTCGGTTCGACCGGGGACTGACACCGACCCGGACTCGTGGAGTGCCGGGGAAGTGGTAACATCGCCGCTATTCGCGGACGTAGCTCAGCTGGTAGAGCGCAACCTTGCCAAGGTTGAGGTCGCCGGTTCGAATCCGGTCGTCCGCTCGGAAGAGGGCGGTCAATGGCCGCCCTTGACTTTCGGCGACGTGGCCGAGTGGTTAGGCAAGGGTCTGCAAAACCCTGTACTCGGGTTCGATTCCCGACGTCGCCTCGGGCGATACAATGCCTAACGCAATCGACTGCCTCGCGCAATCGACAACTAGGGCGCTTAGCTCAGCGGGAGAGCGCTGCCTCGACACGGCAGAGGTCACTGGTTCAATCCCAGTAGCGCCCACGGAAACCCTTCTCCTTTCTCTGGAGGAGGGTTTTCTCTGTTTTCGGTTGCCCGGCAGGGGTTTCCGTGGGCGCTAGCGCACTGATCTGCCCGCTCCACTCGGGCCGTTCAATCGCCACGGAGGCTCCTGTTCTCGGTGTCGCGTCCACATCGCGTGCACATCAGAATCGGCCCATGGCGACTCGAGGGTGTCGGCGGCCTCACGGTCCAAGCCTTCGGATAGGTGGCCGTAGACGTCGAGGACGGTCTTGACTGAGACGTGTCCGAGGCGGGCTGCGATGACTGCGGGGTGTGTGCCTTGTTTGATGAGTAGGGCGACGTGGCTGTGGCGGAGGTCGTGGAACCGCATGGGTGGGCCGACGGAGTCAGTGACAGCGGGGAGCCAGAAGCGGCTGCGGAAAGTGTTGCGCCGGATGGGTCCGCCTTCGGGTGCGGTGAAGATCAACCCGTCCGGACTGGCTGGATAGGTGGTGAGGTGTTCGTCGAGGAGCTGGGGGAGCCAGGTGGGGATGGTGATGGCTCGGCGTGCGGCTGGTGTCTTTGGTTCTGAGATGCGGAGGTAGCCGCGGACTTCGCTGAGGGACCGTTCGATTCGGATGAGGCGACGGTCTGGGTCGTAGTGGTCGATGTCGAGGGCTGCGATCTCGCCGAACCGGCACCCGGTGTATGCCGCGGTGAGGACCATGGCCCGGTAGCGAGGGTCGATGGTGTCGGCGAGCTGGCCGATCTCGTCGGGCGAGAGGAACCGTATCTCCGAGCTCTCGACCCGGGGCAGGGTGACGTTGCGGCACGGGGAGCGGACGATCAGGCCTGCTTGGACGGCGTCGGAGAAGATGCGACTGAGTAGTTGGAAGGCTTCGCGGATCGTGGCCGGCGCATACCCTTGGGTGTAGAGCTGGGCGACCCATTGTCGGATGTCGGTGGGGTGGACGGCACCGAGTGCCATGTTGGCGAAGGTGGGGAGGATCAGGCTGTTGAGGTAGGAGTCGTCGCGGGCCTTGGTGGAGTCACGCCGATTCAACCAACCAACGATCGTCTGTTCAGTGAAATCAGCCAGCTTGACCTTGCCAGCCCGGGGGTCGACATAGGTGCCGGCAAGCTTGCGAGCTTCGACGGTGGTCAGATGCCGTTCAGCGTCGACGCGGCGGTCGAAATTTCTGGAACGCTGTTCACCGGCCGGATCACGCCAGCGGGCCTGCCACGACGTACGACCAGATTTGTGGATCACCCTGCGAATCGACGCCACGACACCCGTCCCAGTTCGTCTGCCATGGCCCGATCGCGCCCGGTGACCCTTCGACCAGAGTCTCACCAACCCTCCGATCAAAGTCTCATTCCGCTATTTCAGCGTGCGGAATGGCGACGAGCGCCGAGGCGGCGCTCGGGCTCGGTCTGGCGGCGACGGTTTGCACCCTGGCTGCGGCCGGTACCCGCTCGTCAAGAGCGCCGGGATGCGAAATTGCAGATCCGCGTGCCTTTGAGATTCCAGTGAGAGGGTCTGCCATCACGATGGACTCGATCGAGCAATCAGTGAAGGAGGAACCCCGGTGACGGAGCAACCAAAGGCCCGCATTCTTGCCAGCAGTTTCGCTGAGATCGCGATCCGCGATTCGCGCCGTACCTGTCTCAACACCACACGCACCTGCAACAAGTTGCTGATGGTCAACTGGTTGACCGGGAGGTGGTGGTGATGGGATTGGATCGTGGCAGGCTGGCGAACATCGACCGGAGGCTCTTCTCAGAGCTGGGCCATGACGCCGGTCCGCAGATGGTGAAGATCCGCGTGTCTGCGGCGGTGTGGTCAATGTGGCGACGCTACTGCGACGTACTCGGATTGACCATGGGGGAGGCCATCGCAGTCCTCATCAACTGTGAACTGGACACCGTTGTCGACGAGATCGGGGACGGGCGTGCTGCGGTGTTGGCGACGCGGGCCGCCGAGCAGTTGGCTGCTCGTGAGACTGAGCTCGCAGTTCGGGAACGCAATGTCAAGGCGGTTGGGGAGAGGCAGCGGGCTTGGGGTGACCACAGATGACAACGATAGAAACTCGGTTGGTGCCGGCGGTGGTGACGTCGGAGGTTGACACGTCGACGGTGGGTCGGGCGGTGGCTGGTTTCCTGGCCGGCTACGGCGACTCAACTCGTAAGGCATACAGTCTGGATATGCGCCAGTGGCCGTCGTGGTGCCAAAACCACGACTTGCAGGTGTTTGGGGTGCGCAGGGCTCATATCGAGTTGTTTGCCCGTGGCCTCGAAGCGGACGGGAAGGCTCGGGCGACGGTGGCGCGGCGTTTGTCGACGGTTGCCGGGTTCTACCGGTACTGCTTTGACGAAGAACTGATTTCTCGGTCACCGGCGGAGCATGTGCGTCGTCCCCGTCTCGACTACGAGTCGCATGCGGTGGGGTTGGATCGCAACGAACTCGGCATGTTCCTGGTCCAAGCCGGCCTGGCAGGTGGAACCGACCACGCCCTCGCCTGCCTGTTGGCGCTCAATGGGTTGCGGATTTCTGAGGCATTGAACGCTGATGTTGAGGCGTTGGGGACACAGCGGGGGCATCGCACATTGACGATCACCCGCAAAGGCGGCAAGGTGGTCACCATCCCGCTCGCCCCCCGCACGGCCCGTGCTATTGATTTGTGTGTCTCGGAACGTGAGGCCGGTCCGATTCTGTTGAACCATGACGGAGCGAGACGGTTGGATCGGCATGCCGCTACTCGGATAGTGAAACGTCTCGCCCGCCAGGGCGGGATCGACAAGACCATCTCGCCGCATTCGCTACGGCACTCATTTATCACCGCAGCGTTGGATGCGGGGGTTGCGTTGCGGGACGTGCAAGAAGCCGCTTCGCATGCCGATCCGAGAACCACCATGAGATACGACCGGGCACGCCAGTCGCTCGACCGGCACGCCACCTACATCGTCGCCACCTACCTCGCCGGAGCCAGCCGTTAGTGACGTGAGTATGGAGGCGTTCTCGTTGGTGATTGGCCGCTTATGAAAGTAGGACGTGCTGTCTTGTGTCAGGGTGTGCTCTCGCCGGGGCTTGGGCTGGTGGCTGATGGCTGTGTGACTACCAGGGTCGTAGCTCGGTCATGTGTCTGGCCGTGAGCGTGAATGAGCGGCGTTGCCCATGCCCAGCCCACCGCGACGAGTGTTAGGAGTACGGTCGCGGTGGCTGCGACGTATTTTGGTGTCCATCTCATTTTGGGCGTGTGGCCATGAATCAACGCGTCGACTCTTTCTGCAGGAGCGAGGGCAAGCAGGCACGCGAACAGGAACCTGGCGTCCGTTCGAGTGATCGAGCAGTCTTCGGAGAGCTTCGCCGAGTGGGAGCTTTCCGGCACGCTCTGAGGCGGTGCGGTCAGCGTTGAGTTCGCACCACAGCAGTGATCGATGCTCCAGGTCGCGCAGCGTGGGTAACAGGAACAGTGATGCTCGCGCTATTCGTGCGGTGAGTATCCGGGCAGGGTCATGCGTCGCTGCGTGGCTAGCTTCGTGGCAGAAGACAGCAAACAGGGATTCCTCGTCGAGAGCATCCACCATCGCGGTGGACACAACGACGCGGGACCGGACGAGACCGTCGCAGAAGGCAAATGGTGTTTCGTCGGTGACGAGTATCGGGGATGACAATCCGGCGCGGGCAGCGATTGCGGAAACCGCGGTAGGTACGGGAACCGCCCTTGCGATTACGGCGCGTCTCAGTCGGCGGGTGGCTCGTGTCTGGGAGGCGAAGCAGAATATGCCACGGGAGATACCAGTGACGGTGAGCAGGATGAGCAGGGCAGCCGGAATCCACGCGTGCCAGCCGATCGCGGGGAGCTGGGTGGCGCATGCCGCCGACGGGCGCCACCCAAGGTGGCGGGTGAAATCCCACCAACAGGGCAGCGTTGATGCCGAGAGGTAGAGGCCGGCTCCGGCCAATACGAGCCAACCCGTGGCCCAGATCCCAATCAAGACCCAGAAGCTACTTCTGTGATTCATCGTCTTGTCCGTTGAGAGCACGGTGGAGAGTCTCCAGGGCCTTGGGATCGCTTTCGAGAGCAGCGGCAAAGCCGGCGATGGCAAGATCGCCGTAATCGTCGAGTAGCTCGGCGACGCGTTGCCCGGCCCTGAGGGCGAGGAGACCTTGTTCGTCGGTCGCCGCCCGATACTGATAGGCGCGACCTTTGCGCACACGTTGCAGGATGCCCTTGTCGGCGAGACGGGTCATTACGGTCTGCACAGACGTATAGGCCAGCGGAGAACGACGGGTGTCGTTCAACTTGGTGAGAACTTCACCAACGGTCATAACGTCCGCCTGCCACAACGCAGCCATCACCTCGAGTTCGAGAGGGCCGAGAATGTCGGCAACATCCTTTTGTCTACGCCACTTCATCAGGTCACCTCGTATATGCGATGGTAGTGATGGTGCCGCACCGCCCTCACCGGATCTCCTGACGGTCGAAGACTCCCACGGTGACGACAAACAGCACCAGTAGCCACGCTGCCAATATGGTCGTCGCAGTCAAGGCGGACATCGATGGCCCGGCGGCACCCAATCCCGAGACGATCGGCGTTCTCTCTGCCACCGCGATCGCTGGAGCGACGAGTTTGTCAGCCGCCGCCAACAGCGCAAGCCCAACCGGGGCGTGCAGGTGGGGGAGCGTGGTCGGCGCCGACGAACCAGGGACGATCAGCAGGTGCGTGTTCGACAGGACGCCGAGCGCCACCAACGCCACGACGAACACCGCCGAACCAACCAAGCCACCGACGGACGAGCGAGTCAATATCGACATCACGACACCGACGCATGCGAAAACGCTCAGCGCCAGCCACGCCCCAAGCAGCGACTCCACGGAAATTGGCGGCCAGCCTTTCATGGTGACGACGCCCCGCCCGACGAGGGCGTAGATGACAGGCGACAGTATGTAGGTAGCCCCAACCCAACCGGCGAGAGCGATCGCGAGCGCCGCAGCCCTACCAGCAAGTAGCTTGCGTCTGCTGACACCCGCCAGCAGTTGTGTCTTCCATGTCCCAAAGCCGTAGTCTCCTCCAACGACTATCGCGCCCAGCACTACAGCCAGAAACGCGCCAGGTGCTGTAGCTAGCGCCGCCAAACTGAGACGCGGCCAGTTCCCCGGTGACATCGCGCTGAGCGTCACTTCCAGGTTGCGGTCGGCATCATTGATGCTCTGTTGCAGCACCTCGTCCACGGTGAGCGGCTGGGTTGGCTGAGCTTGCTGGCTAGTCCCAGATGTTGCGTCGGAGAGTCCAACGCCGTAGCTCGAGGCGGTCACCTGTCCCAATTGTGGGCACGCTGCCCCCCCGTCGTGTTCGCAGCGTTCAGCTGTGGCCACAGCCTGTTGGTAGATATTGCGGGCCGATCGGAGGCTAGCCACGTTGTACCAAGCCAGCACACCGACAACGGTGATAACGACCGCGGTCAACACCCAGTACGACCATCGCCTCACCATCCGGCGCAGCTCAGCATCAACGACTCTCAAAATGCAACCTCGCTTCCACCGACCCCGACCAGGCCAAGAAACGCGGAGCGCAGGTCGGGAGCATCGTCGATGGCAAGCAGCTCGTCCCTCTTGCCGGTCCACACACATCGGCCATCGTGAATCACTGCGAGCCTTGTCGTTGCAGCACCGACGCTGTCAAGAGCATGCGACGAGAAAAGGACCGTTCTCCCTTCCCTGTGGACGTCGGCTACGAGACGAAGAACGTCGGCCTGACCAGCAGGGTCTAGAGCCTGAGTTGGCTCGTCGAGGATGACAAGACCCGGGTCGTGCATCAACGCGACCGCAAGCCCGAGGCGCTGACGCATCCCCGATGAATAGCCACCGACTCGTCTTTCGGCGGCATCGGCGAGCCCTGCGGAGGCAAGCAGCGCGAGAGCGGCGTCCCTACCCAGACGATGACCGCCGATCAGACTCAATTCCCGCAGATTCTCCACGCCGCTCAGAAACGGGAAGAAAGCGGGATTCTCGATAAGGACACCCGCGGTGCTACGGACACGTTCGGCTTCTGCCGGGAGCTTGAGACCCAGCACCCGAATGTCGCCCGATGTCGCAGAGGCCAATCCAGTCAAGCATCGCAACAAGGTAGTCTTGCCTGCCCCATTGAGCCCGACCAGGCCATAACACTCACCCTGGTCGACGATCAGTGTCAAGTCGTCCAAAGCGCGGTTCGACCCATAGGTCTTTGTCACATGGATGGCCTCTACAGCAGCGGGCATAGGTGTACTCACAACAAAGCGGTAGTCAATGCGCTAGCTGTGAACGGTCTCGCATGGTTCGCCTGAGACGTTGTGCCACTTGGTGCAAAGAACGTCACCGTTGTGGAACGTAACACCGCTGGTGTCGAAGTACGTGACGCCGTGTTCCGAAGGACCGTTGATGCAAATCGTGGAACCGGACGCGATCGGCGAGTTGTTCAGCAACAGCGTTGCGTGAGTGCAGACGTACGCCGGCGGATATGCGTAGCTGTCCACATAGTTGACCTGCAGCCCCGATCCATTGACGTATATGCAGACGTTGTTGTTGCACCCGGAGGCCGACTCCGGTGGTGGACCAGTTTGAACCCATGTGCGAGATGAGACGTTAGGGTTGGCGGCTCGGCCTGACGCCCCTAGTGCTGGTGCGACCGCCAAGGTAACGAGTGCGATCGAGAACACTCCAATGAGAAGCGTCCTACGTGGCAACGACATCTGTCCTCCTTTCGAAGCCTTGATCAAACTACTACTACCTGACGTGTAGTTCAACGGCAAGCAGCGGACAGCAGATTGGAGCGAGGCTATTCGGGACGCTGCTGCCTCGCGGAGAACTTCGACGCCCGAGATCGCCAGATATGCAGCGATATCACGCAGTACGAACGGTGTCCGAGATCGGCACGTCGGAGTGCGGGTGAGCGGCTACTCACGGTTGTGATGGCGGGTACGCCATGTGAGTGGCTTCCGCCTTCGGACATATCCTCGCTGACGTGTGTGGTTCAACAGCCGGTTGCATCCCGCATCACTTGGCAGGCTTCAGCCATGCGAATGGGTGCAAGCTGGGTGACTCGGCGTCGGAACGCTGATCGCGGCAGGGTGTGGAGGTTGTCGAAACTGGCGACACAGACTGTGGGAACGTCGTCGGCTTTGGGAGTCAACTCCAGCTCTGACACGACTCCGCGTTTGGTTCGGGTCAACGCAGCGACGACGACTGAACCGATACGGTCGGCGACCGGATCTCTGGTCAGGATCAACACAGGTCGGTTACCGCCGGGCGCTGCCGCAAACCAGACTTCACCGCGTTGCATCGGCCCAATCCGACCAATCTTCAGCCGGACCCCAATCTGCGATCTCGGCCAATGCCGTCTCATCGTCGGTTAGTGGGGCAGCCCGCCACGCAGCTACGTCTTCCTCGGCGCGAAGTCTCACCAGGTGCCTATGTAGGGCGTCGCGCAACAGTTCGGAGCGATCTACACCGAGGCGTTCCGCCCATTGCTGGGCGTTGGCTGCTTCTTCATCATCAACTCGAAAACTGAGCATTGTCATACGACCATCATAAGCTGTATGACGTACAGATCAACCCTTCTGTTGCGAGAACGAGCACTTCGCCGATCCACGCATACCCGCACCTCTCTGCTCGGCTGACTAAACGCTCGCTGTAGCGACTACTGAGTGAAGTGCTCGATGATGCCGAATAGGCCGAGAACAGCAATGATTGCGTAGAACCCACCAAAGCCTCGCCGTAGCCGATGACAAACCTGGCAATTGCTTGGACAGGCTTCGAGCGATTCTCTGTGAACCGGGCGCGTGCACGCGGCGCTATGCGACGTTTGTAGTACCTGATAGACACGATGGCAGCAATCACACTCAAGCCGAGTTGCACCAGGAATTTCGCGGATTCGTAGTTCCTGAAGTGCGTCGCTAGCCAGGGCAGAAGCGAGATGACGAGGATGGCCCCGATCGCGTGTCGGAGTCGTTCTCGAGCCTTGTTGGTGGGTTCTTGGATGTGCTGTTCGTGCATCGTCGTCACCGTATCACGACAGCTCGTTTGGGACGAGAGCCGATGTTCCTGATACCTGCGGACCACTATGGCCGGCGCGGGACGGTAAAGGCTCGCCGGTCCCGGGAACGCTGGTTTGAGAAACGACCGTGGTTGTGGGATGAGGTTGAGGAGCGTCTCAGGAGGGTTGGTCTCCGCAGCAGATCTCAAGGCGGCTTCGCAAAGAGCATCCTGATGATGCATGCTGGTGGGTGTAACACGAGTCGATCTATCAAGCGGTCTTTGTTCAGGGTCGTGGCGAGTTACGTAAGGAACTCGGGCGATATCTACGGACCGGGCGGACCAAACGCAAACCCGCGCTAAAGAGCAGAACGCTTCAGCAAACAGCAAGATCAAAGACATGGTCAACATATCGCAGCGGCCGGCTGAGGTGGCAGACCGGGCTGTGCCGGGGCATCGGGAAGGAGACCTGATCATCGGTGCCGATTCCAAGTCGCAGGTGGCAACGTTGGTGGAACGCACTACCCGCTTTGGGATGCTGCTCCGATTGGAGAACCGCACCGCTGAACATGTCGCCGAACGTATCGTCGAAGAGATCGAGCGGCTGCCCCAACAGCTGATCAGATCGTTGACGTGGGACCAGGGCAAAGAGCTCGCCGGCCACGCCAGCTTCACCGTCGCTTCCGGTATCCCAGTGTATTTCTGTGACCCGCATTCGCCGTGGCAACGGGGCACCAACGAGAACTGGAACGGATTGGTCAGGCAATACCTGCCCAAAGGAACCGACCTGTCGGCATACAGCCAGGACGAACTCCACGAGATCGCACGCAAACTCAACGCAAGACCAAGAAAGACCCTCGACTGGGACACCCCAGCCGAACGACTAAACCAACTCGTCGCGGCCAATCCCTGAAACCGCCGGGCACGCGGTACGCAGGAACGGGATGCTTGGTCGATAATTGGCTAGTTACGGGCTGGGTTTGGCTTCGACGCTGAGTGGTCGTTCCCAACACGTGGGGTAGTCGATAGACTGACGGCGGGCAGCTTTGAGGAAAGCGAGGCGAATAGTGCAGGAAGGCATCTACACCGCCACGGAATACCGGGAGCCGGCTCTCGAGCCGGGCATGGCATACCAGGGACCGATCGAGACCTTGATCGGAAGCTTCAACGATGAGCGCGACGCGATCGCCGCCGCACGACAGATGTGGAGGGAATACCGCACGTCGGATTCCCACGATGTCGCATGGTGGATCGTCCGCAAACAAGGCGAGGGGCTTGCCCGATGGATTGCCGAGAGCCGGAGTGCTGTGGAGCGGGTGCTCGACCTGAGGACCAACGAGTTGGTCGAGGTCGAGGCGTAACGAAAGCGGTTCGAGGTACATGGCGGTTCCACCCGGCATAGGCTGGGCCGTGGTCACTACAGTGACGTTGTCGCGGAGTTGAGGGAAGGAACGAGCACGTGCCGGTTGAGACTGTTCCGTTCAAGGTTCTACGAAACGGAGATTTCCACGCTGACGAGGCCGCCTACTTCGAGAAGGTCGGCGGGCAGTGGAACAAGACGACATGGCGTAGCTACGCCGACGAAGTGATCTCAGTCGGCAAGGCCATGATCGCTCTGGGCATCGCGCCCGGCGATATTGTCACGATCCTCGGCTTCAACCAGGCATCATGGGTGATCTCCGATGTCGCCGCCATGGCGATAGGCGCGGTTCCTGCAGGAATCTATGCGACCAACTCACCGCGAGAGTGCCTGTACATTCTCGAGCACTCCGAGTCTCCGCTCCTGGTAATCGAGGACGAGGGCCAGTGGGAAAAGATCCGCGAGATCCGGGATAGCATCCCGTCGCTGAAGCATATCGTTGTGATGCGCGGTGGCCCTGCGATCGAAGACCCGATGGTCATGTCTTGGGAGGAATTCAACGCGACGGGAGCAGACATACCTACCGAGCAGTTCGATGCGCGTCTCGCCGCTCTCGAGCCCGACCAGCTCGCCACCCTCATCTACACCTCAGGCACGACAGGACCGCCCAAGGGCGTGATGTTGACCCATGACAACCTGGTTTGGACGGCGAGCCAGGCGATCCATGCGACGGGGCTCGGCAAGGATGACACGAGCGTGTCGTATCTCCCGCTGTCGCACATCGCCGAGCAGGTCTTCTCCGTACACGGCCCCGCAGCTTCGGGGTGGGCGGTCTACTACGCAGAGTCGATCCAGAAACTCCCGGAGAATCTGGGAGAGGTTCAGCCGTCCGTCTTCTTTGCGGTCCCGCGGGTCTGGGAGAGGTTCCAGGCGGGAGTGCAAGCCGAGCTGGCCAAAACCACAGGGGTAAAAGCGAAGATCGCCGATTGGGCGCGAGGCGTCGCGATGAAGGTCACCGATCTTCGCAATCACGGCAAGGAGCCGGCGGGTCTACTGGCAGCTCAGTACAAGATTGCGGACAAGCTCGTGCTGTCGAAGATCAAACAGGCGCTTGGTTTGTCGAGGGCGGTGATTCTCGTCACCTCGGCCGCCCCGATTTCGGCCGAGGTGCTGGACTTCTTCATGTCCTTCGACCTTCGCATCCAGGAGGTGTACGGCCAATCCGAGGACTGCGGCCCTTCGACCATGAATCAGTCAGATGCGATTCGTGTCGGCTCAGGTGGGCGAGCCTTTCCGGGGGCCGAGGTCCGCATCGCCGAGGACGGCGAGATCCTCGTCAAGGGCCGCAACGTGTTCGCAGGCTATTACAAGGATCCGGTGGCGACGGAGGAAGCACTTGTTGACGGCTGGCTGCATTCGGGTGACCTGGGAACGATAGATGAAGAAGGGTTCTTGTGGATCACCGGTCGCAAGAAGGACATCATCATCACCGCAGGCGGAAAGAACGTCGCTCCCAAGCCGTTGGAAACCGGGCTCAAGAATCAGGCGCTCATATCCGAGGCGGTGGTCATCGGGGATCGGCGCAAGTTCCTGTCCGTCCTGGTGACGCTAGATGAGGAAGCGGCAGAGAAGTTCATGTTGGATCGCAACCTCGCCGGACCGGCTCATCTCAGTCCGGAGATCCGTGCAGAAATCCAACGTGCGATCGACGAACTCAATACCGGCTTCGCCCGTGTCGAGCAGCTGAAGAAGTTCGCGGTGCTCCCGCGCCAGCTGTCGATCGAAGGCGGCGAGCTGACCCCAACGTTGAAGGTCAAGCGCAACATGGTCAGCGAGCATTTCGCCGATGTGATCGACGACATGTACACAGACTGAGAACGTCCAAGTTGCCGGTCCGGGGTCGGTAACATCATTGTTCTATGGATTCTTCAACTGTTGTCGAGATAACCGAGCCCGCGCTGGATCAGATCATGGTGCTGCGTGAGCAGGAAACGATTACCGATCTGCACCTGGGGCTGAGGATCGCGGGCACCAATGCCAACGGGTTTGTCTACGAGACCGCATTCCTACGTCCCGAAGATGTCTCCGAGGACGATCATGTCGAGTACCACGGCCAATTGCCGGTTGTGATCGATGCCGGCAGCGTTGACAATCTGAGGGGCTCCGTGCTCGACCTTGCGGGAGATCCGGCAGCTCCCGGGCTGGTCTTGCGCAACCCGAATCCGGCGACTCCGCCGATAACCGAGGGTGACGTGGAGCTCTCGGGCACTGTTGCCGAGCGGGTGCAGCAGCTCATCGAGATGTATATAAACCCATCGATCGCCGCGCACGGCGGTTATGTGACGCTGTCTGAGGTCGATGGTGACCGTGCGCTGGTGGAGTTGGGGGGAGGCTGCCAGGGGTGCGGTCTTGCCGCCATGACGCTGCGACAGGGCATCGAATCCTCGATCAAGCACCACGTCCCGGAAATCCTCGAAGTTGTCGACGTCACCGATCACTCAGCGGGAGAGAATCCGTTCTTCGCCTGATCCCGTGAGACAAGCCGGTGGTTGATGCACGCCGCCGCATCGGAGATATGAGTGGGCGCCCCGTCTGGGGCGCCCACTTTGCCTTAGGGAGTTGCGTGTGAGTAGCCAGACGCGTGCGGGCCGCTGGCGACACTCCCTAGGCTGTTCGAACCGCGAGATCGTCGTCTCCAGGCTTATCCTCGGAGTCGTCGGGCTCATGGGTCATATGAGCCCGCATCGCGGTGGCTGCGGCAAGGGCGCTGCGGCCGGCTTCTTCACCGATCCGCGGTAGCTTTGCCGATCGCCGACCAGAGAACGACTCGCGAATCCTGGCGGCAGTTGGCGCATCGCCGTCCTCTTCGCGGGTGGTCTGGGTCTCCGGCTGCGACACGATCGCGGTTCCACCCTCAGCGGTAGGTGAGGGCGGTTCTGGGGAAGTGCGGGTTGGGGGAGAGGGAGGGGTAGGCGCTGGTGCTGAGGCGGTGCGGGTGACTCGTGCCCCGAGATCGTCTGCAATCGAGCGAAGAGTGTTGATACGGTCGATGAGGGTGGAGCTCTCTGCTTCGTATTCCTCACGCAGCTTCTGGAGCATCGCACTGCGCTCGGCGATCAACCGCTCGGTCTCTTCCTCGACATCGGCGATCACCCGGAGAGCCTCGTCTCGGGCCGCCGCGATGATGGCTTTGCCCTCGTCTACGGATGACTCGGTGTCGTCACGAGACTCAGTCATCAGGGAAAAGGCTTCCCGACGTGCCTCTCCGACGATCTCGTCCGCTTCTGCTCTGGCGTTGGCGATGATCTCGTCGCTGGCACGCTTGGCGACGATCATCGTCAACTTGAGGGCTTCTTCGGCCTCTCGACCAAGAGCAAGCTCCTGCTCCAACTCGGCGATCTTGTGGCGTGACGCGTCGAGCTGGGTACGAAGTTGGAGCATTTGGGTTGCAAGGTATTCATCGACCCGGTCGGGGTCGTATCCTTGCTCTACAAGGGGAAAATCGGTTGTCAAGGCTTCGCCTGACACGTGACACCTCGGTGAGTCCAGCGCTACTCTCCAGCTACTCGGAGTGTATAGGCAACCACTGTAGGAAGTCAACTAGTTTTTGCACGCGCGAATTGACTAGTCCCATACTGTGGATAAATAGGATGGATCAGTCCCTGGAGCGGGCCAGCGCGTCGAGGTGGTCGATCAGATCGTGGAGTTCGCCGGCAAAGGCGCGCCGGTCGGCAACGATGGTCGGACCGTCGACGAAAAGGCCCCTGTTGCTGGCAAGGCTGAGCGCCGAATCGAAGAGCACTTTCGACACCGAAGCTTGTTTGGCGACGAGCCCCTTTTGCAGATAATCCTTGCCGAGGCGCATCGCGTCGGGAAGCATCTTCTCTGGGGTGAGCCCGCTCTCGAACGCCCGGGCCTCGATCACGTCGCCAACGACCCGGTATGCCTCGATGAAAGGGCGAAGGATGGAATTGGCTATGAAGGGCCGGAAGCCGGCGAGGATGGCGGCCGAGTTCTCGTCGGAGAGATGCTGGTCGATGTCCTGGTCGTGGTCGGCCATCTCACTGCGGATCTCCCGCTCGAAATCGTCGGTTGCAGAGAAGAAGAACTCGAACTTGAGCAGGTCACGAATCCGCAGCGCCTCGTTGAGAATAGCGCGCCGCATCTGTCCCTCGAATCCGGCTTCGGTGATGTGAATAAGGGCAAGCTCGGTGATTGCCGGGTTGAGGAAGAAGTGAATGATCGTGTTGCGGTAGTAGGCAAGGGCAAGATGCTGGTTCTCACGAATCCTGTAGTAGGTCTCGGTGGGACCTTCGAAACGCTCGACGACACCGGCCGAGGCCAACTCATCGAGCGTCGCCCCGATGACTGCTGGCTCGTCGAGCCTCAGCTTCTCTGACGTCGGTAGATCACCTCGGGCCACCAGGTCCAGGTAGGGAGCCAGCAGTTCCCTGGTCTCTGAGACACTGATGCTGCGGTCGTCGGTGCTCAGCAGTGCGAGTGCGACCAGCGACGTGGGTGTGATCGGTGTCACCTCGTTGAGCCGGTTGGCGATCTCGAAAGCCAGCTTTGGCACCGCCGGGTTGTGGGTGTCTTCCGGGTTGTCGGGCATGTCGGGCTCGAGCGCGAGGAACGCCTTGGCTGAGATCGGGGCGCCAAAGCGCAGGTGGATTGCTCCGTATCGCTGCCGTACGCCGCGGATCGAGGCAACCAGCCATTTGAGCGACTCGCGCTCTTTGGCGCCGCCGGTCTGTTCCCGGGTGTAGGAGCCGACATCCTGGATCTGGTCGTATGCAATCGAGACAGGGATGAAGATGACGTCATCTGCAGCCCCCCGCAGATATGCGTCGACCACGTAGGCGAGCATCCCGTACCTGGGAGGCCTGAGCTTGCCGGAGCGGGATCTGCCACCTTCGATGTACCACTCCAGCGGGAAACGCTTCTCCAGCAGATAGTCGATGTAGCGGCGGAGCACGAACTTGTACGGCTCATTGTCTCGAAACTCCCTGCGGATGAAGAACACCCCGCTGCGTCGCAGGAACGGGCCAACCGGGAAGAAGTTCATGTTGATCCCGCCCGCAGTGTGGTTTGCCGGCAGACCGTTCTGGTAGAGCACGTATTGCAGTACCAGATGGTCGAAGTTCGATTTGTGAGACGGCAGGAACACGAGCGGGTGGTGCTGAGACAGCTCGTAGAGAGCGGCCAGTTCTGCTTCGTCATAGATCAGGTCTGTGTATGCCCTATCGAGCAGCCATTTGATGGCCCCGGTGACGAGGTCGATGACGAATGGGCGGTGAGTGGCTGCGATCTCTGTGACGTATCGACGGGTCCGTTTTGCCATCACCTCGTATGAGGTGTCGGAATCTCGTGCGAGTTGGGCGACACCTGCGGTGAACGTCGGTGACTCGATGAGCGACTCCCTGGGGAATCTGGGGACCTTGTAGCGGTTGCCGCGCAGCTTCCGCTCGGCACGCTCGAGCTCGATCCACGCCTGACCGGCTGTGAATAGAGCCAGGCTGACCCCGGCGCTTCGGCCGTGACCCCCGGGGGCGTCCCAGGCGTGGCGGACCTCGGAGGCGCGTATCGCTTTGCCTGCGACGATCCGCACCCGGTCGGGTCGCCTGTTGTAGATGACGTACTGGCGGATTGGGTCGGGGTCCCTCGGGTCTCCGAGACTGAGCACATCGCGCCATCCGACGCTGCGCCGGCTGCCACGCTTTTTGGGTAGCCAGCAAACCCGCAGCGGGATCAGCAAGGGGTCGGTGTCGGATTGCAGGAAGGCTTCGATGCGAGGGTCGAGACTGCGCCGGTCTCTGCGGCGGGTCCGGGGCAGGATCGCGATCTGGATCTCCCCGGGCGCCGACCCGGACGGGCGGTTTCGCGCTATCCAGCCGGTGAGGAGGCGCTTCTCGAGAGGTCCGGAGACTTCGAGCAGCACCAGATAGGGCCCCTTGTGGATTGGCCACCGGGGTTCGAGGTCAAGTTCCCTATCTGCGTAGCGATTACCACCCATGACGAAAGTGTAGAGGTTGTGACCGGGTGCGCCCTGACGGTTGGTATGCCGGGGCCTCTTGTGGATAACTCAAAGGGCCTGGAGACATCTCCAGGCCCTTCCTCAGATCACTCTCGAAACTTACTTGTCGCCGCCGAACATGCCACTAAGCCCGCCTAGAGCGTCCTTGGCCTTGTCCATCAGGTTCTCGCCACCGTTGCCACCGTTTCCATCGTTGCCATCACCGGCGAGGAAGCCCTTCACCTGGTCGCCGATCGGGCCTGGAAGCTTGTCGGCAATGAAGCCGACCACGGTTTCGATGACGTCCTGCGCCTTTTCGACGGGAAGGCCGGTCTTCTCCTGGATTGTCTTCAGTAGCTCGTCCATTTGATCCTCCATTTGCTGGGTGGGCGTTCCTTGGACACGCTAGCTCGGGAGATAGTTCCCGGAAGATCGTGTCGGCTGCGGGGCACTCAGCGGCGTGGCGGACGAGAGACTGCCCGCGTCGACCGGGAGGGAGGCTGAGTCGACGCGGGCAGTAGCTCGCTGAGCGTGACACCGGGGGCGAGACCATGCCGGCAGCGTTCTGGGCAATGCCGGTATGGGTCTCGGTTCGTTCCGGTGTTGGACTTCCCAGCCATGTCTGGGTTATCGACTCAACGGTGCCGGTTCGTGAGGGGTTTGTCGTCGCTCAGCAGGAAGGGCCATCGTGTCCGACGAAGCCGATCAGTCCGGGACCACCCCCGATGGATGTCGAGAGAAACCAGGTGCGAACGTGCACCACCGGCATATTCGGGATGAGGGTCGCACCCTCGACGTCGCAGCCCTCCGGGCGATAGTTGATGGTGAACTCGTAGGTCATCGTGCCCGACGCGGGAATCCCGTCTCGACGATCCCAGATCGCATCGACCTCTCCGGGCGCAGGGGTGGGAGGCTCGGGACCCGTGATCGGGTTGAGGCGGGTTGCTTCGACTGATGTTCCGCCGAGCGGTCCCAGCACCTGCCATGTGATCGACTCGACGGTTACGTCATGGCCGGTGTTATTGGTGACCAGCAGTCTGAACCTGCAGGACATTTGCGGGGTGACGTCGACAAGGTGGAGGTACGGGGAATCATCCTCCAGCGAGTCGACGCGGACGTCGGTGTCTGTGCAGGTAATCGGCCGGGCATCGACGGAGACTGAGACACCCGTGCTGGTGCCCGTGTAGCGGAGCCACAACACGACGACTGCGATCGTGAGTAATCCCACCACCAACCATCGTATGAGCCGCGATTGTGAGGCGTCCACATCACTCCGATCAGGACACCAACTAGTTGGCAGATTCTACAGGAGCGGAGGGTGTTGCGCTCAGCCCCAGCCGATTTCGCGGAGGCGATCGTCGCTCATTCCGAGGTGGTGGCCTATCTCATGGAGGACGGTCTTCCGAATTTGCTTGCGCAGGCCATCTGGGGAGAGGCCCATGCGCAGATGGGGTTGGCGGAAGATAGTGATCTTGTCGGGCATGGCTCCGACGTAGAACTCGCCGCGGTGGGACAGCATGACGCCCTCGTAGAGTCCGAGCAGGTTCCCGTGACCCCGCCGCTGGGCCGGCGTGGGGTTCTCTTCGACAACGACACGGAGATTGTCGATGCGCTCGACCACCCATTCGGGCAGTTCGGCAAGCACCTGGTCGACTACTTCTTCGAACTCGGCCAATTCCATGGGTGGATGGTACGACGGTACCGTCCCGTTGCGACCGATACGGCGCCATCTCGTAGCCGCAACACGGTCTTTCACCATGTGACATGGACCGGGAGGGGTTGCGACGGGCAAGGCCATAGCGCAGGTGAAACCTGGTTCGCTCGTGGTTGGATGCGAATGAGGCATTGCTACACTCCGCTCGTTCCGGGTGAACCCAAGAACAACTCGGGCGCTTAGCTCAGCGGGAGAGCGCTGCCTTCACACGGCAGAGGTCACTGGTTCGATCCCAGTAGCGCCCACCAGAAGAATCCCCCGTTCAGCGGGGGTTTTTCGATGTCAGGCCTCTTTCTGTGTTCCTCCTTTCTGTGCGCCGCGTGCACATCGCGTGCACATCAGAATCGGTCCAAGGCGGCTCGAGAGTGTCGGCGGCATCTCGATCGAGGCCTTCGGATAGGTGGCCATAGACGTCGAGGACGGTCTTGACGCTGGTGTGGCCGAGGCGAGCCGCGATGACGGAAGGGTGTGTGCCTTGTTGGATGAGCAGGGCGACGTGGGAGTGGCGGAGGTCGTGGAATCGCATCGGTGGGCCCACCGAGCTGGCGACGGCGGGGAGCCAGAATCGGCTGCGGAAGGTATTGCGGCGGATGGGTCCACCTTCGGGTGCGGTGAAGATCAACCCGTCGGGGCCGGTTGGATGCCTGGTGAGGTGATCGGTGAGGACCTGGGGGAGCCAGGCTGGGATGGTGATAGCTCGGCGGGCGGCGGGGGTCTTGGGTTCGGAGAATCGGAGATGGCCGCGGACTTCGCTCAGCGACCGTTCGATCCGGATGGTCCGACGGTTCGGGTCGTAGTAGTCAATGTCGAGCGCAGCGATCTCACCGAAGCGGCAACCGGTGTACGCCGCTGTCAGAACCATGGCCCGATAGCGAGAGTCGATGGCATCGGCGAGGTGGCCGATTTCGTCGGGCGAGAGGAACCGCATTTCCGAGGCTTCGACTCGTGGCAGGGTGATGTTGTGGCAGGGGGAGCGGACGATGAGTCCGGCCTGGACGGCGTCGGAGAAGATGCGGCCGAGGAGTTGGAACGCTTTGCGGATGGTGGCAGGGGCGTAGCCGGCCGAGTTGAGTTGAGCGACCCATTGCTGAACGTCAGCTGGGTGGATCGCTCCCAGGGACGCGTTGGCGAAGGCGGGGAGGATCAGGCTGTTGAGGTACGAGTCATCGCGGGCCTTGGTGGAGTCGCGCCGATTCAACCAACCGACCGTGGTTTGTTCGGTGAACTCGCCCAGCTTGAGCCGGCCGGCTCTGGGGTCGACGTATGTGCCGGCAAGCTTGCGGGCCTCGATGGTGGTCAGATGTCGTTCGGCGTCGACCCTCCGGTCGAAGTTCTTGGCGCGCTGAGCGCCGGTCGGGTCACGCCAGCGAGCCTGCCACGACGTGCGCCCGGATCTGTGGATCACCTTGTGAATTGACGCCACAACATGCGCTCCCGTTCATCTGTTCTGGCCCGATCGTGGCGGATGACCCTTCGATCAGAGTCTCACCAACACTCTGACCAGAGTCTCAGGGCGGTGTTTCGGCGCCCGGCCAGCGGTGAGCCTTGGACGAGAAGTCGACGGTGGCCTGTGCCGCGACAGCCGCCCAGCCCGGTACACGGGGAGTCCTGGTGGGAGCAGGGCGGTATCCGCAAGGAGAGTCTGCACAACGATTGCGGCCGCCTCCCGGTTAGCGCGGCGCCAGGAAGCGAGAATGCGGGTTCCCTCACCGAGTGAGACTCCACTGAGAGGGTATGCCATCACGATGAACTCGATCGACCAATCAGTGGAGGAGGAACGCCATGACAGAGCGACGGAAGGCCCGCATTCTTGCCAACAGGGCCTCCGAGATCGCGATCGCGATTCGCGCCGTACCTGTCTCAACACCACACGCACCTGCAACACAGTTGCGGATGTATACATGTAGACACCGGTGGGCATGATGGATCTCCATCGCGGCGCCTTGGCGAATCTCGATCGGAGGCTGCTGGCCGAGTCCGACCGGGATGAGCGGTTTCAGATGGTGCGGGTACCGGTGTCGCCGGCGAAGTGGTCGACGTGGAAGCGGTACTGCGGTGCAGCCGGAATCTCGATGGGCCGGGCCATCGTCACTCTGATCGACCGGGAGCTGGCAAGCGCGGCTGATGCCCCTGGTAGCGATTCCCTGGTGTTGGCGCAGCGAGCACGTGAGCAACTGGCCAACCGAGAGGCTGAGATTGTGGGTCGAGAACGGGCAATGGCGTCAGCTGAGGAGAGGATTCGCAGTAGAAGCGAGCACCTCCGGCGTTGGGAAGCCGAGCTTCAGACACTGGCACAGCGCGTCGAGTTGGCGTCGAAGCTGGCCGCACGGCGTCGGGACGACGGCCCGAAGGTCGGCCGCAATGACCGGTGTCCGTGCGGATCAGGGCTGAAGTACAAGTACTGCCACGGCTTGACCGGTCGGCCACCCAACGTGGTTTCCAGATAACGGGTCGCTAGCGCCGAGTGCCGGTTAGCGGGCGCTTGGGGGTGCTCGATAATGTGCGGCGGGGTGAGTGATCTCGGGCGGTGTGGGTGTCGAGTCTCTTCCAGTCATGTATGCAGGGGCGTATACTGTTTCGTATGCAGAGTACGAGTGTTCGAATTGACCAAGCCACCCACCAGGAACTGAAACGACTGGCCGATCGGCTGGGTACCACGGTCGGGGAGACCGTGGCCCTGGCGGTACGGCGTCTCCGGCAGGACCGGATCGGCGAAGAGCTCACGGCCACTTTGAGCCGTGACGAAGTCGAGTGGCTCGATGCTGACCTCGGGTGATGTGATCCAGCTCGATCTCGGGCTTCCCGAAGGCCGAGAGGCAGGGTTTCGCCATCCCGCGGTTGTCGTCACTGCTCAGCGGATCTTGGATGCTCAGCCAAATGTGATCCAGGTAGTGCCGTTGACCAGCACCGTGCGCGGCTTCGCTGCCGAGGTCACGATCGAACCCGACAGTGTCAACGGGTTGGGAAACCAGTCTGCCGCTCAGTGTCAGCACATCAGGGCAGTTTCGACGAGGCGAGTTGACCACGTGATCGGCAATGTCGGTGCCACCGCGGTCAGCCAGATCCGTGACACCCTGGGTCTCGTCCTCGACATCTCCGGCTAGCCACCCAGCCGATCAACAATTCCGTTGCGAGAACGAGCGTTTCGCCGGGTGTCCGATATCGGCACGTCTCCGCTCGGGTAGTTGAACGCTGAGGGTGGTTCTCGTCCGCTGCGGGCTGGTGTGTCGGCGAGCCGTTCGGACAGAGGGTTCTCGTCGCAGCCGGTGGACGTGGTCCATCTGTTGTCAGCCCGTGTGAGAGAGGCTGGCAAGCTGTTGACTCAACTCGTCGCTGTAGCGATAGTCCTTTGAGCGTGCGACGAACCATCCGCTTTTCGCAAGATTCCCACATGCAGATGGTGACTCCGGGCCGATCGCAACGGCCTGCTCTGTATCGATACCGACGATTGGTCTCGCCATTTCGTAGGGGACCGTGATAATCGAGGCGGGGTCGGCAACAGCGATTGTCTCACCGAGGTATGCCTCGTCGACAGGTTCACAAGACCGCAGGTAGTAGAACTGGCCTCCCATCCCCAGAGGGGGTTCCTCGCAGTCACCGTTGCAATCATTCATGACCATAAGCCAGAGCCCCTCGGGTGTGGTTCCATCAGGCGACCGAGGCGCCGGCGAGGTCAGGCTGCATGCGGGAACGAACGCGACAAGCACTAAGAGAGTTAGCACTGTCCGTCTAGCCACCAAGTACCTCTCCGCTGGGTGAGCTCTACGATAGATCGAGCCTGGAAATATTGACCGTTGACGTCGTCGATGGCGTTGATGAACACCATCACATATTCGGCGAGGAAGGGCTCAGCCACCAGGTATCAGAGACCACGCAGATCAGCGATTCTCCCTCGATAATGAGCACTTCGAACAGTGAGCGAGATCGGCACATGTCGGGGCGGGGTGACCACCACTGGCAGTGACAATTGTCATTCGGCTTCGGCCGAGAGGTTGGCTCAATCTGGGTCCAGTGCCACACTGAGCGGCGATGCATTGTGACGCGACACGGGGCCAGGTCTTCGCACCGCTGGTGGTTGTCCTCGTTGTCATCCTCAGCGGATGTGGCTCTGGGGAATCGTCGGCGGGTGCGGGTGGTCCGTGTCTTGACGAGTACGAGAGAGTCATTGGGGACACTGGCATTGCTGTCAGCGGCGATTCTCAGTCCGTCGACGCCAGTCTCGGCTACGCGACGATCAACTACTGCACCGGTGGTACCGAACTACGGTGGCGTAGAAGCGGACGGCTTCTTCTACTCGCTCGATTCGAGGGCGGTTGATGCCCAGCCCGGCGGACAGCTCGCGTTGAGTGCGCCCGGTTGTCCCGGTGCCAGACTGACGGCTGCCTGGTCAGCCGAGGACTTCGTTACGTCGCTGCCCGCCGCCGATCTCGCAAGGGTCGACGAGACCACCTGGCAGCTCACCGCGCCGGAGTTGGTGGGGGTTCATAGGCTTGACATGCACCTCGATTGGGCGCACGGCGAGGCCTCCTATGCAGTACTCATCACCACGGACGGCTCGGCAAGCACGAGGACAACAACGTCAGGGCCGCCACGACCAGGCGTCTCCACGGACGAGGCACCTCTCGATGACGCCATTCCGGCCGAGTTAATCTTCGACAATGGTGAGTATCGCGAGATCGACTTCGCTGGCGGGGGTGCACTGTTGGGGGAGGTCGGGGGAGTCGATGCGCTTGTCTTTGTTTGTAGCGGCATCCAAGTCACAGCAAGCGATCCAACCTCACCAGGTCAGACACAGCTCATGGAAGATGTGGCCGACGAAGTCCTCGCCTGGCAGGAGTGCGTACCCACACTTCCCTAGCCGATCCGCAATTCCCAGGCCGAGGCGACCCTTTCCCGGATCGCCCTGACGTGCCGAAGACCTTTCCGTCCTAGAACAACAAGCGCGGCCCTATATCGCACGTTTCGCAGACCGCTCGGAAACGGCACTCACGACTGCGCTCGCGAGCCGAATACTCCGTGTGCTAGGGCCTCGCGTTGTGGATCTGCGAGTCTGGGAACCCGGTCTGGGCTTGTATGCGTCAGAATGTGGATGATGAATGTCAGGCATCGGTTGTTGCTGCTTGCTGCCGTGTCGGTGGTTTTCGCAGTCGGGTGTGAGGCCACGGGTAGTAGGCCTTCCATTACGGAGTCGGAGAGTGGGAAGGTGGTGGGCCAGCCGGTCGATGTCGAGTCGTTTCGTGTCGATGTCGCTGAGGGCGGTGCTGCTGTCTTTGTGGTGTCTGGGACGGTTCCGTCGCCCTGCTACGAGGCAGTAGTCGGCTTCGAGGAGCCGGACCGTAGCGGGGTCTTGGTCGGGACGGCGGAGTCGTGGTTGGATCCGACGTGCACTGCCGGGGAAGAGACCACTGCGTTCTCGGTGTCGGTGGAGCTGACGAATCTTGATCCTGGTGACTATGTAGCGCAGCTCGATGGAGGCCGGCAGGCGAGCTTCTCTATCCCGGCACGGCCTGTGGATGACACAGCGGTGCAGGGGTCATCGGGCAGCACTCAGTCGGGTGCGCCGGTGACGATGGTTGATTGGGCCGCCTACCCGTTCGAAGGCATCGTTCTGAGTTCCGATATTGTGATTGTCGGGACGATCGAGAGCGTCGACCCAATCACCAAGTGGAGCACACCCGACGGTGCTCTCGAGCCGACCTACAGCAGCGGCGACATGCCGGGTGGTCTGCCCGAAGAATGGCAAGAGATCACTGTCATCGTTGACCAGGTGATCGTCGACGCCCGAGACTTTGTATCCACCGACCCGTTGGTTGTGCGCTATCAGGTAACTGAACCTGGCTTCGAGCCAATCGGCGTGTCTCGGCAGGGCGCTCAGGTACTCGTTTCCGCCTACTTCTCTCGGGTGCCCTATACAGATGGGTCGATCGTTGAGCAGCTGACCCTCGACCCCCAAGGCAGCTACCTGGAAACGGACACCGGCGCTATGGCACAACTGTTCAGCGTCGTCGACGGCCGCTACTACAGCGCACGGGTAGCGGGAGCCTCGTCGGGCTGCAGCCAGGCAGATCTCATAGCTCTCGACGAGCTTGTGGCAAGAGCAATTGACCCGAGTTCGGATGAAACCGATTGGCTCGGCTACGGAGACGAGGCATTCTCCTGTCCCGAGGCAGCCCCGGCCCGGGGAGAACTGGTGGTACCGCCCTGCCCCGACGATGCAGATTGCGCCCTTGGTTTTCTTCTCAACGATGTGTTCTACGTAGTGAGTTGTACTGCGATTCGGGAGTCGGCGGTCACCGACGACATAGTCGGCAGCGGTGACTTCTACGGCGATGATGTCACGGTCCATCGCATCGACGGAGTCGACGATTCAGTGATGGTCACTTTCAGCGCCCCGGGCGGATTCTGTTAGGAGAACGACCCTGACGAACGGCACACTCGCTGGAGCATGGCCTTGGCTGAGGGGGTCGACGCTGAGCAACTATCCAACGCAATCTGCGAAGTTGGCGAACTCTCCGCAGCACAAAGACTGGCCGACCGATGCCACCTCGGACAAGAACTCGTAACCTGCGGATCAGGGCCTGCGTTCCCGCCTGATGTCCTGGACGACTTGACGCTGTACCCAGTACCCACTGACAGCTTCGGAGCCGATGTTGCCGCTCTCCTTGGCACAGACGATCCCGACGAACTTGTCGGCTGGCACGTGATCATCGAGGAACAGCAGAGCGACGGGAACTACATCCAATTGCTGCTTTGTCAGGACCCCAACAGCGGTGAGCTGCAGTATCTCCTCGACGGTAGCGCCGACCCCTTCAGCGCCCCGCGGCGATGCGAGGTCGAGGAGCTCAACTAGTCCGACCGTGCAATCGGGCTACCTGGGTCGGTAGATGTCTGCCCGGTGGTCGATGTAGATGACCTGGACTGTGCGGTTGGCCCGGTCGATCTCGCAGACGATGCGATATGCCCCAACTCTTGCGGAGTGAAGGCCGGCTAGGTCGCCTCGCAATGGTTTGCCGACCCGATGCGGGTTTTCGAGTAGTGGACCAACAAGGTAGTCCAGGACTGCGAGGGCGACCTTTTCGGGAGTCGATCGATGGCTCGTCGGGCTGGCCCGGCAACGACCAGATCCCAAGGCGCTTCGGTCATGCCGTCTTGGAGCGGAGTTGGCTGCGAAGCGTCAGGATTTCGTTCTTGGTGACGACATCGCCGTTGGCGATCGCTGCTCGACCTTGTTGGATCTCGCGCATGGCTGCCGGGTCCGAAAGGATGGCCAGTGTCTCTTCGATGGCGTCTAGATCGTCTGTGCTGAGCACAACAGCTACCGGACGTCCGTTTCGGGTTACGGTGACACGTTCCTGGGTGGTGACGACTTCGTCAACGACTTCTGACAGTTTGGCCTTGACTTCGGAAAGCGGGAGTGTTCTTGACATGACCATAATTGTAGTCTGAATAGGGTTCGGGTCAATCCCCCTAAGTCGGGGCCGCGTGCACATCGCGTGCACAAGACGATGAAGAATGACGCGAGACAGTGAAAGATGACGAGCATCAGAAAGTGGTTCTGACCGGGGCATCCTCACGAAATGAGCCGTCCCGTCGGGCGCGCTCGAAACGACCCCAGAGGCTTTCACACGGCAGAGATCACTGGGTCGATCCCAGTAGCGCCCACCATGAGGAACCCCTGGTCAGCGGGTTGGTTTTGCCTCTCTGCCGTTGTGTGTCGGCCTGCATCTGCCATTGCACCGCGACGGGATTGGGATATCCTCGGATCGTGGCAGGCCCGGAGCTTTGCGTCCGCCTTTTGGGTGGTTTTGAGGTCGAGGTCGACGGTCAAATGATCCCGAACGCCGCGTGGCGGCGTCGTGGCGCCGCCGACCTCGTCAAGCTGCTCGCGCTCGCCCCAAGGCACCGTCTCAGCCGGGAGGAGATCAGCGAGGCGTTGTGGCCGACCCTCTTGCCGGAACGAGGGGCCGCCAACGTTCGCAAGGCCGCCCACTACGCCCGGCGCGTGCTCGGCGTCGACTCGGCAGTCGTCGCAAAGAACGGGTTCGTCTACCTCGCACCCGATGGATCGGTGGATACGGATGCGGAACGCTTCGAGCACACCGCCCGGAACGCCGTGGATCGAGCTGACGGACCGGCCTGTCGCAGGGCTGTTGCTCTCTATTCGGGCGAGTTGTTGCCGGGCGACCGTTACGCCGACTGGTGTCGCGGAGATAGGGAGCATCTTCGGCTGCTGTTCCTCGAGGCTCTGGCTGGCGGAGAGCAGTGGGGCAGATTGGTCGAAGAGGATCCGGCAGACGAGCGTGCCCATCGTCAGATCATGCGGACCCAACTTGATCGAGGCGATCGACGTGCTGCGCTGCGCCAGTTCGAGCGCATGCGATCGGCGTTGCGGGAGTTGGGGGTGACGCCGGTCGACGCGAGCATCCAGTTGTACGAGGAGGCGCTCGCCATCGACGCCAGGGATACCCCCACGCCCGCGGAACGTGCGAGAACACTTCTGGCGTGGGGCATCGTGCATTGGGAGCGAGCCGACCTGGATGAGGCGGAGCGGGCTGCGCGCGAGGTGCGCGCTCTTGCGATCGACGCCGGACTGGGTAGGGAGTTCACCGAGGCCAGTGGGCTCCTGGCGGTGATCGCCGTTGCCCAGGGCTCCTGGCGTGAGTTCTTCGGGCAATCCTTTGCCGAGGCGCTCGAGCACTATCCCGACCTGGCGCCGTTTCTGTTCGACGCTCATGTCTGCATGAGCGAGTTCTCGGTCCACGAGCGTGACGGGCTCGCCGGAGCAGTGGCTCTGGCGTCGCGGCTCATCTCAGTTAGCAACCGATCAGGCTCGGCTCAGGGTCGCTCCCTCGGTCTGCTGCTGAAAGGTGAAGCTTCCCTGCTCGCAGGTGACACGCAAATCGCTCGCGAGAGCCTTCTCGAATCGATCCGTCTTCAGGAAGACGGCGGACCGGCGAGTCCGCGCATCGTCGCCCTCGAGCGACTGGCCCAGCTGGAGGACATTGATGATCATCACGAGACGGCGAGGGAGCTTCATCAGCGGGCGCTACACCTCAGCAGGACCACAGCTGTGGCAGGGCATCTGCTCCCCTTCGTGTATGGCGGCATCGTCGCTGGAGTCGACACCTCTGAGGTGTCGTCCGTGATCGCCGCGGCCGAGGAGGCGCTGGCGGCGATCGATGCATGCGAGCCGTGTTCCATGGCATTCCACGTCGGGTCGGTCGGTGCCCTCGTTTCCGTTGGTGACGTTGCAGGTGCTCAACGTCATTTGGGGGAAGCAGAGCGCATCGCCGGCCGCTGGTCCGAGGGGCCGTGGCATGCAGCTGTGGCGGAGGGACGTTCCCGGGTTCTCGAGGCGGAGGGTGCTCGACCGGCGGATGTGGTGGCGCTGCTCACAGAGGCCAAGGGTGGGTATCGATCCTCGGGTCGTCTCAGGGATGCGAGCCGATGCGCGGCTGCTATCGCCGCGCATAGGTGATTGCTTGTGGGGAACGCCCGAGGAACGCCCGGTTCTTACGGTGGGTGTAGTGGGGACGCACGGTCTCCCAATCGAAAGGAGCGACACATGCCGCTATTCATGGACCTCCATCACCTCCCCGACGAAGCGGACGCTGATGCGCTGGCGAAGGCGCACCGCGCCGACCTCGATGTGCAGGGGAAGTACGCCACGACGTACCGCGCCTATTGGTTTGACGCCAACAGACACACTGCATTCTGCCTGGTTGAGGCTCCCGACGCTGAGAGCGCAGTGGCGGTGCATCGTGAGGCCCACGGCTTGGTCGCCGACGAGATCTATCAGGTCGAGGCAGGCGCATGACCGAAAGTGCTGCTGAGTCCCGCCGAGTTTCTGAGCGTCTCGTCAGCGCCCTGGCCGGCCGTGATTTCGACGCCCTGGAGGGTTTGTTCAGCCCGGACGTGCGCTTCCGCGCCCTGGTCCCATCAGGGGTTAGGGAGGCAACCGATGCCCGGGGTGCGGTCGCCTGGCTTCGCGACTGGTTTGGCACCTCTGAGTCGTTCGACGTGGTCGACGCGGGGGTCGAAGCGGTTGGCGGTCGGACACGCCTGTGGTACCGATTCCGGCTCGACCGCGCAGACCGACGGTGCCTCATCGACCAGGAAGGGTTCTGCGACGTGCGCCGGGGAGCCGTCACCGACCTCAGCCTGGTCTGCTCCGGATTCCGTCCCCTGGATCGTTCGCAGGAGACGCCGGGCAGGGCGGGGCCTTCTTGCGAATGGCAACACGCGAGCGAATTCCACGCGTAACGTCGGTTCTTGAGCCGAGCCAGAGAGCGGCGCCGGCGTATCGTACTGGACGACCGCCTATCTCATCGGCGACGTCGCTGCCGCAGTCGATGCGGTTTCCCGCCGCTACCAGTCCGCCCTCGAGGCCGGTAAGGAGAGTGCCGCGGCCATCGTCGGCTGGTGGGCGGTGTTCATGCTCATCATGCATGGGGCCGTTGCGCAGGCCGGAGGCTGGCTCTCGCAGTTGGGATCCGTTGTCGTCGACCTGCCAGATGACGATCCGGTCGCCGCAACGGTTGATGGTCGGTGGTTTTGGATTCGCATTCTCCGCTCGGGTGGTCGGATACTCTCAGTTGCGTCGTTCGCTAGCGGGCCAAGCACATGACGCCCATATTCTCAGCTCTGTGAGTGCCTATCGGGGTCGGTAGATGTCTGCTCGGTGGTCGATGTAGATGACCCGGACCGTCCGGTTGATTTCGCTGATCTCGTAGACGATGCGATAGGCGCCGACTCTTGCGGAGTGAAGGCCGACTAGGTCGCCTCGTAGCGGTTTGCCGACCCGATGTGGGTTCTCGAGTAGGGGACCGACGAGGTAGTCCAGTACTGCGAGGGCGACCTTTTCGGGGAGTCGATCAATAGCTCTTCGTGCTGGCCCGGCGACGACCAGATCCCGAGGCGCTTCTGTCATGCCGTCTTGGAGCGGAGTTGGCTACGCAGCGTATCGATGTCGTCCTTGGTGACGACGTCGCCACTGGCGATGGCTGCTCGTCCTTGTTGGATCTCGCGCATAGCCGCCGGATCTGAGAGGATCGCCAGGGTCTCTTCGATGGCCTCCAGATCGTCTGTGCTGAGCAGAACGGCGACTGGGCGTCCGTTGCGGGTGACGGTGATACGTTCTTGGGTGGTTACCACCTCGTCGACGACTTCTGACAGTTTGGCCTTGACTTCGGAGAGTGGGAGGGTTCTTGACATGACCACAATTATAGTCTGAATGAGGGTTCGGTCAAGCCCTTTGACTACCGGTCGCGTGCACAAGACGATGAAGAATGACGCGAGACAGCGAAAGATGACGAGCATCAACAAGTGGCTGCGACCGGAGCATTCTCACGAAATGAGCCGTCCAGTCAGGCGCGCTGAAACGGCCTCAGAAGCTTTCACAAGGCAGAGGTCGCTGACCGCTTTGCGGACCGTCGGTTCGATCCCAGTAGCGCCCACTCTGGAAATCCCTTATGCGGATTAACGTTTCTCGTTCTCGGCCCTCATCGAAACGACGTTCGGTCAGTCTGGTGTCCGTCCGAGCTTGAGAACGGAGCCGTTTGAGTTCCTCCATTGCAGCCTGATCAACGCCCTTGTAGGTGTCCTTACACGTCGAGGACTGGTCCGAGTGTTCTCGTGTCCGAGGTTGTGGAAGCTTCGCTCTGACACCGTCGGTAGGTCACTACCTGTGTTCGTGATCGGATGCACTGATCACATCCATCGACTATCTCAGTTGATGGATCGCCGTTGGCGTTCGGCGGAGTGCGGCGGGACCGCCGTCTGCCCGGTCGGTGAGGTCTACCCCGAGCGTGGTCGACGGCGCGAGCGCTATCACGTCCAACGCCGCCGAACACCGCCCCGACAGGAGCGAAGCTGTACCATTGAGTTCTGGCGGAAACGTGTTGTTCGACTGAACACAAGATTCACTCTCGACGCACATCGCCAACCGAGAGGAAGCCATGTCCACTATTCCCGTCTCCGTCGAGGCATCGAGCATGGCTTTGACCTGTTCGGACGCTCCATTGGCAACGACGCCCTCAATGTCATGTTCGCCTCAGTCACCCACGGAGATGGCTGAACCGCGTGCCCCCACCCATCCAGCCGACCAAGCGACGCATAGAACGATCGACGAGGTGGCCGGACCGTGAACGGTCAGGCAGTGAGGACGGCCGGTCGCTGGGTCGTCGGGGTCGTCGTTGTACTGCATGGAGTCATCCATCTGCTTGGTGCGGCCAAGGGGCTGGGTTGGGCCGAGGTGACCCAGCTGGTCGAGCCGATCAGCAGCGGGATGGGTGCTGCCTGGCTCGCAGCTGCCCTGGTCACCATTGCGGCTGGGGTGCTGCTGATCGCTCGGGTCCGCTGGTGGTGGATCGTTGGAGCGGTTGCGGTCGTCGGCTCTCAGATGGTCATCATCACGTCGTGGTCTGATGCAAAAGTTGGCACGATCGCAAACCTCATCTTGCTGGTCGCGGTCGTCTACGGCTGGGCCTCGCAGGGTCCGCGGAGCGCTCGCGCTGAGTACCGCAGACGAGCCGGCGACGCTCTCGCCGTTCCCCCTTCCGCGGGTGTCGTGACCGAAGCCGATCTCGAGCATCTGCCGGCGCCGGTAGCGGCATACGTCCGTCAGTCCGGTGCTCTCGGACAGCCTCAGGTGGTGGCGTTCCGCGCTCGGTTCCACGGACGCATCCGCGGCGGTGCGACCAAGCCGTGGATGGCGTTCACCGGCGAGCAGACCAACACCTACGGCCCCGAACCCAGCCGTCTTTTCTTCATGGATGCCACGCTGCTCGGGCTGCCCGTCGAGGTTCTCCATGTGTTCACAGCGGGGGCTGCCACGATGCGAGTCAGGGCATGCTCACTGTTCACGATGGTCGACGCCTCGGGTCCTGAGATGGATCGCGGCGAGACCGTCACCGTGTTCAACGACTTGTGCGTCCTAGCACCCGCCGCGCTCGTCGACGCACGCGTCGCGTGGCACGTCCTGGACGACAAGCATGTTCGCGGGACGTACAGCAACGCCGACAACACCGTCACAGCGGACCTGACCTTCAACGACGACAACGAGCTCGTCGACTTCATCTCAGACGACCGCACCGCTGCATCCGGCGACGGGAAGACCTTTACACCCCAACGCTGGTCCACCCCCATCACCGGCTACCACACCACCGAGTCCCGGCGTCTCGGCTTCATAGGTGAGGCCCGCTGGCATGCTCCAGACGGCGAGTTCGTCTACCTCGAGTACAACCTCGATGAGATCACGTACAACACCGACTGAGCGATGACGCACCACCTCCAGCATTGCTCACAAGGGTGGCCGGGGGGACTCGCCATCCGATCGACCTTCGGTTGAGCGGGGATACCGACCTCACTCGCGCCTCGGAGCCACCGTCGCCCTGGACGATGGCCAGGCGGTAGGGGAGCCGGCACGGGCGAGCCGCTACCGCAGGAAGTGCTGGCACAAATGGCAGGAGTGTTTGGCGGCGTCTACAAGGGCCAGCTCGACCAGCTGGCCGACATGGCCACCGCGGCCGCGGCCACGCTCAGTACAACGTAGAGCCTCCAGCTGGAGCCCACAGGGCTGGAGGTAACCGACGTGGTCGTCATCCGTTAATCGGATCGTTCGTTCAGCCCTCCACGGCTGGCTGCGCCCCTCGCAGCACAATGGCTCCGATAACGCCCACGATTAGCGATCCGGCGAAGATACCCACCTTGGCGAGGTCGCCGAGAGCGGGGTCGGTGAAGGCGAGCCCGGTGACGAATATCGAGACGGTGAAGCCGATCCCAGCCACGGCCGCCAGACCCACGACGTGCCGCCAGGTGGTTCCCGGAGGGAGCTTGCCCAATCCGAACCGCACGGCTGCGTAGGAGGCGGCGGAGATTCCGAGCAGTTTGCCGAGCACCAGGCCACCGCCTACGCCCAACGACAGCGGTGATGTCACCGCCTCGACCATGTCGACCCCACGGAAGTCAACGCCGGCGTTGGCGAGGGCGAACAGCGGGATGATCACGAACGAGCTCCACGCTGCCAGCGCGTGCTCCGTCCGGCTGAGTGGAGCGACCGACTCTCCGGCGATCTTCGACATCAACAGTGTCAGGTGATCGAGGTGCTCGCTGGGGTGCTCGTCGGGTACGTCGGTGGAGATGCGCTCCATGATCGCTCGGGCTCGCTTCTCGAACTCCTGTCGGTTGTAGTACGGCCGGGCCGGTGTGAGCAGACCCAACGCCACCCCTGCCAGCGTGGCGTGGACACCCGACTCGAGCGTGAAGTACCAGATCACGAGCGCCAGTGGAACGTAGAACCACAACGCTCGAACCCCTACCTTGCCGGCCACCCATACCACGATCAGCCCACCCAAGGCCGCTGCGAGGTAGCCGGCATTCAGATCCGACGTGTAGAAGATGGCGATGATGGCAATGACCCCGATGTCGTCGGCGACTGCAACCGACAGAAGGAAGAGCTTCGCCCCGGAGGGGATACGCGGGCCGAGGAGCGCCACGATCCCGACGGCGAATGCGATATCGGTCGCCATCGGGATCCCCCATCCTCGGGCGATCTCGGCACCTTGGCCGACCGTGATCGACGCATAGATCACGGCGGGGACGATCATCCCTCCGATGGCGGCGGTAACCGGCAGAACCGCCGCCTTCGGGTCCTGGAGATCACCCATCACCAGCTCGCGCTTTATCTCGAGACCGACCACGAAGAAGAAGACCGCCATCAGGCCGTCATTGATCAGATGGAGAACCGACTCGTCGAGATGAAATGACCCGAGTTCGATGACCAGATGGGTGTCGAGAATCGTATGGTACGTGTCGGAGGCCGCGCTGTTGGCCCAGATCACCGCGACGATGGCCGCCACCAGCAGCACGATGCCTGACGATGCCTCGATCTGACCGAACCGAAGGAGCGGCCTGATGAAGGCCTTTGGTATGAACCTCTCTGACGTGGCCCAGGTTTGGTGGTTCGGTTCCATGTCAACCGCCAGACTATCTATCGACCCCGCCCGTCGGAGCGCTGATGCTGTACACACACGATCTCGGGAGCGGCCCTCCCCTCGGGCGGGATCCTAGAACGACGGAAGACTCGTCGCCTATCGCGGCTCGGCGACAGGCAGGTTCCTGATTGTGTCGTCTTGCACATTCAGCGATACCCACTTCCGGCACCGACTATCGTCGGTACCAGATGGCCTTTGCACGGTGAGGGCTCCGCCCTGCACGGCGCGGTGACTTCGCATCATCTACGTGATCTTCAGTCGATGGATGCTGCTCCGATCCTGCCGGTGGAGATCCGCCCTGGCGATCGTCGGTAGCGTCGGTATCGTACTGAGCCGGCGGGTCACATTCGGCTGGACGGCGAAGGGCCGAGTTCGGCGTCGCTGAGAAGGCCCAACAATTCGCCGATGGTCGGTTCGCTCCCGCCGCCGGTGGTGGGCAGCGGAAGATGTTCCTGGATGTGGTAGCGGTTCCGGCGACCGTCGCGTTCTTTGACCACATAGCCCGCCTCGGCGAGGTCGGTGACGATCGCATACGCGGTGCGCTCGGTGATGCCGATTGCTGAGGCGATATCGCGGAGACGAGCGTCATCGTCGCGGGCGATGAGCAGCAGCGCTCGAGCGTGGTTTGTGAGGAAGCCCCATGTGGTTGCCATAGCTACTACTGTAACATAACACTAGAAAGTAATTGCTGGTTATGGAGTTCTGGTGTACAATTGCAGTGATTCGGGATTGCGGGCATCGGCAGACAGCGGAAGCTCACCCCGTGTTTACCCGATGCTCACTCGGAGCGCGCAGATCGGCGTTCGTCGCCATCGGCGCGCATCCTGGCGGTGGGGCACGTCCACGAGGGGTTGGAGTTGCCGAGCAGTACCGTCGCAATAGATCGATCCCCTCAAGCAAGTGACTCGCTCTCAGAGAGGCAGGAAGCAAACATGAGCACCACTGGATGGATCATCCTCATTGTTGTGCTATTCGTGGTATTCGGCGGCGGCTTTGGCTTGAGGCGGCGCCGTGGGTAGATCACAACGAACCCGCACTATTCGGGCGAGGCGGTGGTTTCTGTGATCTTCGCAGCGGCCACGATCACACTCAGCGTCGCCATCGGTGTGGTTTGCCTGATCGCCGGAGGAATGTACTTGTTCCGGGGCAGGGTACTTTTCGGTGCAGTCCTGCTCGTCATAGGGTTGCTGCTGGGAGGGCTCGGCATCTTCGGAGCGTTCGGCTGATGGACCATAGGGGTCTTTCATGAAGCTAAAGCTGGGGAAGTCGAAGTTCTGGCAACGGGCCTTGGCGATCGTTCTGGTCTACTGGGCCCTGGTGCTTCTCGAGGTCTTCACGTTCGACGGCGCCGACAAGATCCTCGCCGTCGGCGCTCTGGCAACTGCGGGCCTGGTTCTACTCGACAAATAGCTGGATCCCCACAGGGTGAGAGCTGGGGGTCCTGATTCCCTCGGGCTCTACGAGTGCGGGAGTGGAATAGAGCCTCGGTCCGACTCGTCCTGATCCGGGAGAGCTCAAAGGGAGAACGTCCGAATCGAGCCTGCCAACGACCATGGTTGCCGACATACTTCAGCGTGCTTCAGTTGATGGCTCGTCAGCGCCGCGCCGGAACCTTGCGATGCTCCGTGGACCGGGGGGATGCCGTTCGGGGGCGTGAGTCTCGCTGTGGCAGGTCGTTGCTCGCATCGTGATCAACGGCGGTGTCGATGCGCACCCCGTCCAGGCCAACCACTTGCTCGTATTCGACGTGGGTGGCGCTGGGTTTGGTGGTACAACTGCCTGTCTCGGTACCGCCGTCCTCGTCTCCTGCAACTCTGCAGAGCGCTAGGGCAAAGAAGACAGAAACGGCATAGATGCCACCACCGATTAGCCACATGTTCATTCAGCCTCCACCATGGTTATCGGCACTCTTGCGTGACACCTGTAGTGCGACGATGCAGGTTGAGTGTTGGCGTCGACGCCGAGAAGGGAGGCAATTGCCGCGTTAGTGGCCCACAAGAGTGGGGAATATGATGGTCCACATGTGAGACAATGAGATATGGCTGCCAGCACGGCGGCCGGCCAGGAGGCACTCATGGGTACGAAGGACAAGGGCGGCAGGAGCAACAAGAAGGCGGCCGCCAAGGGCCTGAAGGAAAAGCGCCTCGACAAGAAGGCAAAACGGGCCGCACACGACGCTACCTCCAACCAATCGATGGACGCCACTTTCCGTCACTGAGCGGAAGGCTGC
Source organism: uncultured bacterium (assembly GCA_963777645.1). Taxonomy (GTDB): domain Bacteria; phylum Actinomycetota; class Acidimicrobiia; order Spongiisociales; family UBA5794; genus JAAETI01. The sequence goes on from CAVZRA010000003.1 coordinate 777,275, forward strand.
CATGGGAGCTTGCCTGGTCGCCAGGCCGATCGGCACGATCGGAGGCAAATGAAGGCCAGCGCTCTGTCTCGCGCTCTTTCGGATCCGCTGCGGGTGGCAATACTCGCACCAATCTCGTGGAGGGTGCCGCCTCGCCATTACGGGCCGTGGGAACTGTTTGTTTCGCTGCTGACCGAAGGACTCGTCGCACGGGGCGTTGACGTGACGCTGTTTGCCACCGCAGACTCAGCGACTACAGCCCGACTGGTCGGGGTGGCTCCGACCGGATATTCGGAGGATCCGTCCCTCGACGCCAAGGTCTGGGAATCTCTGCACATAGCGGCAGTGTTTGAACGCGCCTCGGAATTCGACCTAATCCACAACAGCTTCGATTTCCTTCCGCTCACCTACACGAGACTGGTGGACACCCCGATTGTGACCACGATCCATGGTTTTGGCTCGGACGCAACGCTGCCGGTCTACCTGCAGTACGCCGAGCGGGTTCACTACGTGGCGATCAGCGACGCCGACCGTCATCCTGCTCTCCCGTACGCGGCGACGATCCACCACGGCATCGACATCGAGTCCTTCGACGTTGGACCGGGTGGTGAGGTATTGGTCTTCTTCGGGCGGATCCATCCCGACAAAGGGACCGCCGCCGCCATCGATGTTGCCGCCAGGGCGGGCCTTCCCCTAGTGATCGCAGGGATCATCCAGGATGCGGAGTACTTCGAGCGCTCGGTCGAACCGTATATCGACGGGGACCGAGTGACCTACCTGGGGCCGATCGGGCCGGGCCGCAGACAGGAGGTCCTGGGGAGCGCCCTGGCGCTGCTGCACCTAATCGAATTCGACGAGCCGTTCGGCTTCAGCGTTGTCGAGGCGATGGCCTGCGGGACACCGGTTATCACATATCCGCGTGGCTCGATGCCCGAGATCATCGAGCCGGGCGTGAACGGCTACCTGGTGGCGGGCCCGGACGATGCGGTCGAGGCAATTGGCAGGGCCATCCATCTCGACCGGCGCCGCGTTCGGGACTCGATCGAAGGAAGATTCGACGTGGCCAGGATGGTCGACGAATACCTCGCCCTCTACCACCGGATCCTCGACAACGAATGAGGGGTATGACTCAGTTGCGAGTCAGCTCACTGAGAAGCGCGTCGACTTCGAGCGTGGCGAATCTCGTGGACGTGTCGGAAGCACCGTAGGCAATCACCAATCGGCCGGCGTGGACGAGGGATCCACAGGAGTAGACAACATTCGGTACGTAACCATCCCGTTCCGACTCATCCGGTACTAGGAGTGGCTCGCTGAGATGGCCTATCACGTGGCTGGGTTCTTTGATGTCGAGCAAGATGGCACCGAGGGCGTAGCTTCGCATGGGACCGACCCCGTGAGTGATGACCACCCAGCCGGCCTCGGTCTCGATAGGTGAACCGGAGTTGCCGATCTGCATCAGCTCCCAGGGTCGTGCCGGTATCTGGATCTGTTCGGCATCGTGCCAGAACCAAATGTTGTCCGACTGCATGAAGTAGTTGCTCTCTCCGTCGTATCTCGCCGAGCGCGGCGTATTGTCCTGAGACAAGGCGCGGGAAGATGGCGATGCCCTTGTTGCGGGCGGCCCTCCCGTTCAGCGTGGCGATCCGAAAAGTGAGAAAATCGTCTGTCTCAATGAGCTGGGGCAGGATTCTGAAACCATCGAATGCGGTGTATGTCGCGTAGTAGATTGCAGCCCCGTCGGGGTCGATGAAGCGAACGAACCGGGCGTCTTCCATGCCGCCGCTCTCGGCAGGTCCGGTCGGGAAGAGAACTCGCTGTGATATGTCCGTCTCCTCTGAAAACGTAAGTTCGTAGTTGGACGACGCCAACCAGTGCATTGTCCCGATGACCCGGTCAGCGGGACTTGGCCGGACCTCTTCCTCGTCGAGAGTGGCGAGCGCATCTTCGAGGTTCGCCATCGTGAAGCGCTCTTCGAGCCGGTCCAGGGTCCGGCGGACGAGGTGATCTATTGCGCCCATCTCATCGAGCTTGGCGGCGAATAGGCCCTTTTCGAACCGCGGCGATCGGCGGTTCCCTGTGACCGGCCCGGCGGGCAAGTCCAGGTCGATCTCCCCATGTTCTCCGAGCAAGCCGCTGCGGAACTCAATCGATGAGACGTGACCCTCGCCAACCGCTCGCATGCTGACGATGACGCGGAGGTCCCCGTCGGCAACGCCAACCTGGTCAGGCGCCGCCACAATCGAGGGATTGGTGAGCGCGGCGCCTTCGAGTGAGTACTCGTGCATGAAGTAGGCGCCGATGAGACGCCGCATGTCGCCGGACAGCCCGTTGACGTCGGGTACCAAATGGGCCACCGCCGAGAAGCCTTGTGTGAAGGCGTCGTTGAGCTCGACATGCCGCTTGCCATAGCTTCGCTCGAGATCACGAAGCGTTTGTGTGACATCGTTGGACCCCAACGCCAACACGCGGTGGATCAACAGCTCGACCCGGGTCAGACCTTCGACAGGGATCTCGTCGATAGAAAGGTACGGCTTTGTGATGGTGCGCCGCTGGTCCGGGCGCAGCTGGACGGGCAGACGGGTAATCGGGACTGTCGCCATCAGCGAGCCAGCAACCCGTCGCCATCCTCGGCGTGCGAGTCGGCAACCTGCAGGGTGCCGATACCGGCGAGTGTGGATTCGGCGCCGCGATTCTCATTGGCCGAGTGCTCCATGAGGCCGTCGCAGGTTCCCCCCGTGGCAGCGTCGTAGAGCACCACGCCGGCATCGTTGTGTCCGGTCAGCCAGCGGTTTGCCCTCAGGGCTCGTACTCTCCATATTCCGTCACCGGTAACCGCCCATGCCGCGGTTTGCAGCATCGGCCATTGCCCATGCTTCGATCGGTTGCTGGTCGAACCCGGGTCGTGGCTCACCGGGCGCCCAACCTCCGTTTGGAGTGAAGCTGAAGTGATCGCCGTTGGTCTCAACGCCGGCGAGCCATTCCAGCAGCCGGATACCAACCAGGGTCAGTCGACGGCGACCCAGTGTTGTTCCCGCGGCTATGAGCGCCTCGGGCAATCGTGCGTTGTCGTAGGTGAGGCGGGATTCGGGCCACGGGATCCTGCCAAGCGCCGCGTCGGCTATTACTCCGGAGGTGCGCACCAGGAGGTCGCTGGCAGCAGCATTGCCGGGATTCGCCTCCAGCATCTCGACGGCGCCGAGTGCCGCGTAGGCATTGGCGCGGAGGTGAGGGGAGCTGAACGAAGCGCACGTATCGAACGCCTCCGCTCCTGCTTGGCGCATTACTTCGGCCGGGCCGAATCGGGCGACGGCGCCAAGACCCCACCAGGCGCGACCCTGGCTGTCGTCGCTGCCGACATCGTCGATCCAGGTGCCGTCGGCATCGCGCCGGTTGTGGAATCCACCTGAGGGGGTGCGAGCTTCGAGAACGAATTGGAGGTAGATACCGGCCAGATCTGCCAGGTCGGTGTCAACAGAAGCCTGCCGTGTGACCACGACCAGGGCGCGGGCGTTGTCGTCGGTGCAGAACCCGTGCTCGATGCGTGGTGTCGAGATGAGGGCGTGCTCCCATAGACCCTTGGGGTCGGTGAGCTGTCTGAGGTGATCGAATGTTGGCTGCGGCAGCGGTTCCCATCGTGCGGCCGATGAAGACGCGGAGGGGTGGCCTGATGCCACGGCACGATCATCCGGCGACACGGGCCACCTCCGACGCTCGACGCGGGCCCATGAACCGGTTGGCGCGGGCCAGCTCCGACATCATCGTCTCGAACCGGCGTCCGATCGTGGGCCAATACCACCCATCGGCGAGTTCCTGCGCATCGCGACCCATTTGCGCCGTCAAACGCCGGTCGGTTAGCACGCGCATGAGTGCCTCACTGAGCGCGTGGGGATCGCCGTGCTGCACCGTGATGCCGGCACCTTCTGAGAGCAGTTCAACGGCGTGGGGAAACCGGGTGGCGACAACCGGTTTCCCGGCCGCGATCGCCTCCACCAGGACACCCGAGGTGACCTGCTCGAGGGAGGCGTAGGGGAGTACCACGAGGTCGGCGCTGCGGACCATGCGGGCGAGGGCCTTGCGGTTGAGGTACCGGTCGTCGAACTCGACCAAGTCGTCCAGTCCGTGTCGGTGGACCAGCGAAATGAGAGAGTCGCGGTAGGCCTCGCCTGCGTTTGCAAGCACATTGGGATGAGTGGCGCCCGCAATCAAGTAGCGAGGAAGTGGATCCAGGTCGAGCAGAGCGGCGAAGGCCTCGATAGCCGACTCCAGGCCCTTGCCCGGACCGATCAAACCCCACGTCAATGCCAGCGGACGGTCGCCTGTCACCAGCGAAGGGCCCGCAAAGAGCGCGTCGGCTCCGTGCGGGATCACTTCGATTCGGCTGGCGGCGATGTCGTATCGCCGGATGAGTCGCTCCGATGCGGTCTCACTCATCACGACCATGCGATCAGCATGTTTGGCGATGCTGTGGATGATCGCCTCTTGGTGCGGAGTGGGGCGGTCGAGCACCGTGTGGAAAGTGACGGCGGTCGGCACATCGAGCTTCGAGATGAGCTCGACGACCTCTTCGCCATCGGCACCGCCGAAGATTCCAAACTCGTGCTGGATCGACACCGTGTCGTATGAATTCAAGACGTCGATGGCGCGTTCGAGTGACGAAGCGTCTCCGATTTTGTGATGGAACGCGACGTCCGGCGTTGTTGATCCTGTTGGGCCGTTGCCGAGGTCGACCACGCCGAGATCCGCCCGGGAGTTACGGTTATGGGCGATAGCGTCGACGAGGGAGGCGGTGAAGGTAGCCAGCCCGCAGACCGTCGGCGGATAGGTGCTCACAAACGCGATAGATGGAGAGTGCACAGCGAGTCCCAAAGGAACCTCCAGGCATAGTGCCCGCCGGGGGCGGAACGGGATGATCACTCGCTTGGTAGGTGATACCGGGTGCCAATCGGGGGCCGCGAGAAGAAGTGAATCAGCGACGAACGCGCCGACAGGCAGCATGGTACCAGGTCGCGGCGGCCAACGCTGACGGGCTCGGAAAGACATCCCAGATGCTGTGTGGGCATTGGCCGGCTCGGATGTCGTCGGGTTGGGATAAATGAGAGCCGAGTGATGACGCTCCATGCAGGCGGCGACACGGTTCAGTGAACCGCCCACCAGTGCATCGCAGCGCAGTGCACGTTAGGCGAGCCAGAATCTCCGAGAGGATCGGGCTGCCACGACCGCTAGCCGACGGCCCCGGCTCTTGCCATGTTGATCTCGATGAGCCTGTTCATCTCGACGGCATATTCCATCGGGAGTTCCTTGACAATGGGCTCGATGAAGCCGGCCACGATCATCGACATAGCCTGTTCCTCGGTCAGTCCGCGGCTCATCATGTAGAACAGTTGGTTGTCTCCCACCTTCGAGACGGTGGCCTCATGTCCGGTTGAGGAATCGGCTTCTTCGATCTCCATCGATGGGTAGGTGTCGGAACGAGAGTGTTCGTCGAGTATCAGCGCGTCGCAGCGGACGAAGGCCTTCGAGCCCCTGGCACCCGGCTCGATTCGCACCAATCCACGGTATCCGGCACGGCCGCCACTCTTGCTGATGGACTTGGAGGTGATGAGCGAGGTCGTGTTCGGCGCTACATGCACCATCTTGGCACCGGCGTCCAGATGCTGGCCCTCACCAGCAAAGGCGATCGAGAGCACCTCACCGTGCGCCCCTTCCTCCATTAGCCAGACCGCCGGGTACTTCATGGTCAATTTCGAGCCCAGATTGCCGTCGACCCATTCCATGGTGGCGTTCCTGTAGGCCGCGGCGCGTTTGGTGACGAGGTTGTACACGTTGTTGGACCAATTCTGGATGGTCGTGTACCGGCACCGCCCGGTTTCCTTCACGACGATCTCAACGACGGCGCAATGCAAAGAATCGGAGGTCCACACGGGAGCTGAGCAGCCTTCCACATAGTGCACGAAGGCGCCCTCGTCGACGACGATCAGCGTGCGCTCGAATTGCCCCATGTTCTCGGCGTTGATCCGGAAATATGCCTGGAGCGGCTGGTCCACGTGTACCCCGGGAGGCACATAGATGAACGACCCTCCCGACCAGACCGCCGAATTGAGCGCGGCGTACTTGTTGTCATTGGGCGGGATGATTGTCCCGAAGTACTGCTTGACGATCTCGGGGTACTCGCGGACCGCGGTGTCCATGTCACAAAAGAGCACACCAAGCCCTGCCAGGTCGGCGCGATTGCGGTGATAGACGACCTCCGACTCGTACTGCGCGGTTACGCCGGCTAGGTACTTCCGTTCGGCCTGAGGTATGCCGAGTTTCTCGTATGTCTCCTTGATCGACTGCGGGACCATGTCCCAGTCCTTGACCTGGCCCGCGGTGGGCTTTATGTAGTAGTAGATGTCATCGAAATCGATGTCATCCAGCGCGCCGTCGCCACCCCACGTTGGTACCGGTCTGGCGAGGAAGCGCTTGTAGGCCTTGAGGCGGAATCGGAGCATCCACTCTGGCTCTTGCTTCATGAGCGACATCTCGCGGATGATGTCTTCGTTCAGGCCCTTCTTGGGCTTGAACACATAGTCAACCTCGGTGTCGTGCCAGCCCAGCTCATACGCGCCAGTATCAATGTCAACGACTGCCGCCATGTATTCAGCTCGTTTCTGTAGTCGTCGTGGCCGTTGCGCTCACATCGAGTGAAGGCCGGTCAGGGTCACTCCCGGTTGGATCGTTTGATTCGCTTGAGTTGGTCGCGGTCGCCCAGGGTTCTCCGCCTGCGCGCTCGATACACCAACCCGAAGAGTTCATCGGCGACCACCGCGATGAGCAGCGTCCCGAGGATCACCACGATGAGGGGCGTCGAGAATTCCCAACCGAGAAAGGCGATGGTTGTGCTTGCTGTGTTTTGAGCGGCCAGTATCACCACGGCAGCGGCCAGCAGAACACCAACGACAAGGCCCCAGAACAGTCCGGTGCCGACGAACTCGCGCTGGCTGCTTACCGTTGGAGCGGGCTCAGTCGTTGGAGTGGACCCGGCGGCGACTTCTTGGTCGAGATCGGTGTTCTTGGATGTCATAGTCAAATCCTCTCGTGATGCGAGCTCGCCGCGGCGCGACTACGGCTCAACATCAGGACTCAGCCTCGGGGGGAGTCGCTTCGTCTTGCGGCGCTGCCTTGCGGTCGCCCCGCCGGGATATCCGTGCAATGAACGCGGCGACAGTCGCTCCGACGGCAGCCAGACCCAACCACTTCTTCTTTGAATCGCTCATCTTTGCTCCTTGGTGATTAGCCTACTTACAATATTACTTGAGATCTAAGCACTTGGGTGGCGAATATTTCACGCTAGAACGGAGCGAGACGTGACCGACAGGACTCCGAACGACGGTAGGCTGGGTCGAGAAGCTGCAGGCTGCGGCGAAAGTCAGGAGTGATTGTGAGTCTCACGGGTTTGGGTACGCTCATCATGTTGATGATGCTGGCCGGGTTCGTCCTCTTCGCGATGGCACTTGTCGATCTGGTCAGGCGGCCTGCCGAGAACTGGGCTTCGAGCGGTCAGAATCAGCTCGTCTGGGCGCTGGTCGTTATCTTTGTGGTGGTCATCGGACCACTGCTCTACCTGCTGATCGCACGCCCGGCTCTCGATCAGACCGCCGCAGGACGGTCCTGAGTCGACATCTAGCCGGACCGGTTGTACCCGTTCCGGCCGGCATCGGTCTTCGGTTCTTCGGCGACGATGCGAGACCCGTGGCCACCAAGAAGCGATCTCAACACAACGACGGCCAAGATCCAGGCGGGGAGCATCGTCAATGCCACCGGCCGAAGCGTGTCACTTGCCGAATGGGAATCCCGATCGAAGAAGACGAACACGGCGACCGTGGCTGCTAGCACGAGCACGGTTACGGACACCGCAGCTATGCGTTGGTAGGTGCTGAAGAGGCTCACCTCCCACAGGGGCGTGTTGCTGCGATCAGTTGACTCACAGCGGTTGTGACTGGGCCAAGGGGCGGTCCGGAGACCTCCGGTTGGGATTGTACCGTGGTCTCTTTGTGCCTGACCGGGTCGATCAGCCAGGGCGACACAGTGACGCTCTCTTCGGAGAAGCGTCGCATCCCGGCAGAGTAGACAGGACAAGGATGCGGGACGGCCGACCCTGGCGTGCTGGAAACAGCAGACCGTCCCTGGGTACGAGAACGAACGACCCTGAGTAAGAGTGGGTCGAGTGGATTCGAAGTGGTTGTGGAGGGTCAGCTGCGTCTGCGGCTGGCCTGATCTTCCTCCACGGGCAATTTGTATTCATCGCAGGCGCACTTTGGGACTGAGCATCCGGTGGCCTCCAGCCGGTGCTCGCGACGCGGATGCCCGCAGTCGACGCATCGTTGTCGTCCGCCATCGATTGGCCTGGAACTCATGTTCACTATGAAGCCTCATTCCTACAGCCGGTTGATTCTGGTGCATGTATGTCGGCTGTTGCCACGACGGATAGGTCCGCCTCGATGCACTCCCGCGTAATCGACGCGGGCCGATACAGCGCAGCTAACGCGTCTCTGCGGTGCCACACTCGTTGGGGTTGACCCTGCTCGGGTTTGTTGATGCTTCCTGGCTGCGGTTGTGCGCGCTCGAGAGAAGGGCGTCCATCTCACTCCGGCATACGAGGGTCGGCGCAGGATTCACCGTGCTCGTTCGACCTGGCGTCATCGGGATCTGGCGGGGCGGGGCTTTGCCTTGTTGACCGTGAGCCGCCGTCCGTTCCAGTCGTGACCGTCGAGGTCCTCGACTGCTTCCAAAGCAAGTGTCTCGTCGGCGAGCTCGACAAAGCCAAAGCCGCGTGAGTCACCGGTGTCGCGATCGGTGATCACCGAGGCTGACGTGATGGTCCCGTAGTCGGCAAAAAGGGTGCGAAGACCCGCATCGGTGGCGTCCGTTGGGAGGTTGGCTACGTAAATGTTGATAGCGACTCGCTTCTCCTAGCGAAGGGCAGTTTGCTCTGCTCCTCTCGGCTAGTTGATCCGGTATCGACTCGGCGGCAGTCCGGTCGGATAAAGAGGAGAGCGTGAGTCGCTGCCGAAGCAGCTGAACCCATCATACCAGGTCCGCCTTCAGGGAAAGGCCGTCCCGGGTGGCGTTTGGCGTCTTCCGGTTGAGAGATGACGACCCACTCTCACGTCGACAGGTCGTAAATGGTGGAGCCGTCGAACTGGGTCGCCTGGAAGGTGGAGGCCACCCAGTTGGTGATGTCGGTCGTGTCGGCGTTGCCTCCGTTGGGGGCACCGAACCCACCGCCCGAGATGAACCAGTGGATCTCGCCGTTGGAGACCATCTGCTGGAAATCGGCGAGGGTTGGGTACGGGTCGCTGCCGTTGAATCCACCCAGCGCAAGCACCGGTCGCTCGGTGGCGAGTTGGTAGCCGGAGGCGTTGTTGGCTCCTACTGCCGCCGCTACCCAGGCGTAGTCGTCGGCGTTCTGGAGCAGTAGCTCGGTAAGCGCCTCGGATGGCTCTGATCCATTCAGCAAGCCGCCGGGTCCGCCCGTCCGTTGTCCGCCGGGCCCGGCGAACGTGCCGCCCGGGGCTCCGGGGGTGCCGCCACCGTTGCCGCGTGGTGCGGGCGGTGTGCGCCGGCCGATGGTATTGAACCCGCCGGGAGCGAACGCGCCGGGCCCTCCGGGGGTGCCGCCGACGCCGGTGTTGTCGACATCGGGCCCTGCGGTGACGATTGAGCCCGAGTGCGGGGTTGCCGCTGTCTGCAGCGACCAGGCCGCGGGGCCAATGAGCAGCACAAACGCGCTTGCGAGGGCGGCCGCAAATGCCACCCGGGTGGAACGGTGCCAGAGAGCGAGCAGCGAGGCTGCAACAACCGCGGCCAGGAGGAGGAGTGCGGGGCGCAGCCAGGTGTTCCAGGTGCTGGCCCTGCCCAGCAATTCGACGGACCACAGTGCGGAACCGAACACCACCACGGCCGCCGTGATCCGGGCTGACCGGCTCGACCGGTGCTGCCACAGCAGGTGGCCTCCGATCCCGACAAGAGCGGCGATCGCGGGCGCCAGTGCCACCGTGTAGTACTCGTGGAAGATGCCGGCCATGAAGCTGAACGTGAGCGCGGTCACCACCAGCCAGCCGCCCCAGACCAGCAGACTGGCGCGCTGCGCATCGGTGCGGGCGTCTTCGGCGGGTGAGCCACAGACCCCCGGCGAGCGCAATGAGGGCCGCGGGATCAGCCATGCGATCTGACCGCCGATGACTCCGTCGAGCATGCTTGTGATTCCCGTTTGGCCCCACATACCGACGCCCGTGGCTCCGCCGCCGCCGCCGGTCACCGAGCCCACCTCATTGCCGGTGAGCCTGCCCAAGCCGTTGTATCCGAAGGTCAGCTCGAGGATCGAGTTGGTCTGTGACCCACCGATCCAGGGCCGTGAGCTTGCGGGCCACAGCTCGACCAACGCGACCCACCAGCCGGCGGCGGCAACCATCGCGGCGCCGGCGATCAGCAGATCGACGACGCGCCTCCGGAATCCGGCCTTTGGCTGCGACGAGCTAGGCGAGCGCGAGCGGCGGGACAGCACCAGCACCTGCAGCTGCTTGGTCAGGAATCCCGAAGCCCGACAGCACGCCGGTGGCGATCACCCAGCGCCGGCGGCCGTCTTCGATGCCCGCGCAGAGTCGTGACGGCGGCCAGCGTCATGAGCAGTGATGAGCAGAGCGTCCGGGTTGTTGAAGCGGAACATCAGGACCGCCACCGGGGTGAGTGCCATCGCGATCGATGCCAGCAGCGCCGCCCCGGCCGAGAACCAGCGGCGTACGCCGTACCAGACTGCGGCGACGGTCCCGACGCCCATCAGGGCCTGAGGCACCAGGATCGACCAGGAGCTGAGACCAAAGATCCTCACCGACAGCGCCATGATCCACAGCGACTGCGGGCGGCTTGTCGACGGTGATGGTGTTGGCAGCGTCGAACGAGCCGAAGAGAAATGCCTTCCAGACTCACCGATCCCGCCTGCACTGCCGCCGAGTAGAAGCTGTTGGCCCACCCCGAGGCGCCGAGTCCCCAGAGGTATAGGACGGCGGTGGCGAGCAGAAGTGCGATCAGGGTCGGGCGCTCCCATGCCGCCCTCCCGCCGCGACTGGGCTCGATCATGGTTGTGGTCTCTGGGGGCGCTAGGTCTATGAGCGTTGTCATTGGCTTTCTCCGGAACTGTCGACGAGGCTGAGCGCCGACGCGTTGTTGGGTGAGGTGCGGTGGGTGGCAAACACCCACACCCGCAGTCCGAGGAAGCGGACAACGGTGGCTGCAGCGTTGGCGGTGATTACCACGGCAAGCTCGGCAAGCCGGGTGGCGTTTGGGGCGAGATGGTTGAGGGCCGCCAGTGAGCCCGAGGTGATGGCAAGTGCCGCCGCGAACACAACCAGGCCCTGGGCGAGGTGCGTCCACAATCGATGGCGGCCGCTGATCCCAAAGGTGAAGCGGCGGTTGGCGCCCGTATTGAACACGGCCGTCGCCGCCAGGGCGACCAGGTTCGACCACTGTGGGGTCAGCCGGGTTCGTAGCGTCAAGAAGAGCAGAACGTATGCGACGGTGCTGACCACGCCAACGCCGGCGAACCGGGCCACCTGGCCCCGAAAGGACGCCAGCGCAAAGGTGGCGGCACGGACGGCGAGGTTGCGGCGGATCTCGTCGAGAGGGATGCCACCGCGCGCCAGGCTACGTGCCAGCCGCGCCAGGCCCGCCAGGTCTGCCCTGGCCGTGGCGATGATGTCGACCTTCGAGTCGGGGTCGTCGACCCAATCGACCGGCACCTCGTACACCCGCAGGCCCGCCCGTTCGGCGAGTAGCAGGAGCTCGGTGTCAAAGAACCATCCGGTGTCGCGCGACATAGGGCAGCAACTCGTGAGCCACGTCTGCCCTGATGGCCTTGAACCCGCATTGGGCGTCGCTGAACCGAGCGGCCATCAGTCCCTTGAGCAGGAGGTTGTAGCCTCGGGAGATCAGCTCGCGTTTGGGTCTCCGCACTACGTACGACTTGTGACTCAGCCGGGTGCCGATGGCGACATGAGAATGTCCACTTACAAGCGGGGCGATCAGCGGGAGCAGGGCATCGAGGTCGGTGGACAGGTCGACATCCATGTAGGCGAGGACCTGCGCATCGGAGGTAGCCCATGTTGTCGCCAGTGCTCTGCCCCGACCCTTCTGCTCGATCCTGATTGACACTACGTTGTCGAAGCGAGCCGCCAGGCGTCCCGCGATCATCGCCGTTGCGTCGGTGCTGGCATTGTCGGCGATCGTGATGCGATAGAGGTATGGGAAGTGGTGTTCGAGGTGGTCGTGGAGCCTCTCGATCGACGATGCGAGGTCGGCCTGTTCGTTGTAGACGGGAACGACAATGTCGACGATCGGTGTGGAGAGAGCGATATCCGATCCGATGTGAGGAGTGGAGACGTTGTGTTGCATGCCCCCATGGTTGGTCACGGATGCTCCAGGGGGGCTGTGCGGTCGCTGTCAGTTTGCTGAGAGATCGCCGCTCGGTGGGCATCACGCCTCGAGCGTCTCGTGCCGGGGGAATTCGACCATCAAGTGCGGTGGTCGGGATGTGGCCCGCGGTCTGCGAGGTTCCTCTGCCCTGCTCGGATCGGGGATGCACGAGCTCTAATTCAGCCTGGGTCACTGATCGCAGGTGACGCTCAGCCGGAACGGCTGGAATGTGCTTCCCTCCGGCAGTAGCGCAAATGGGAAGAGGTTGGGATCTATCGGGTCGTTGAGGTAGGCAGTCCCAGCGACGCTGAGCGTCGTGCCGTTCAACATTATCTCGTCGATCGATCCCGGGGGCGGCTCGACGAACGTGACCATCCACGCATACGGCTGTGCGTTCAGCTCGACGAGCACGTCGAAACGCTCTTCGCCGGTACCGCTGGCAGCCGCGTCCAGATAGTCGATGGTGATCTTGATCTCCCTCTCGGGTGCCTCGCCATACCTGCTGGTGGCGTGAAAGGAGCCATTGTCAACCGAGCATGTCCACTGGGGCTGAAAGCCGGCGGGGTCTTGCACGGGTGGGTTGGGACCGAATTCGAGCACCAGGTCACCCACCGTCAACGTGTCCGGGCCTGTCTCGGTGGGACCGGCACTGCCGTCGGTAGGGGGCTCCTCGGGCTCCGGTGTCGATGCCTCTGCCAGAAACGCCGCGTATGCGAAGCTCTCCTTACCGGTGACGGCGACATCGAGGATGCAGTCAGCCATCACATCCTCCCTGGTGATCCCTGCCTGGCGACAGATGTCCCTTGCAGCCTCGCGAGCGGCCTCCCTGAGGCTCTCTACATTGGATTCTGCTGCCGGGAACCCGGCGATGGTGAACGTGGTGGTGTCTTCTCCTGCCTCGTAGTGGAAGAGCGATTCGTCATTGGTGATCCGCCAGGTGTCGACGTACTCGGGATAGAAGGTGTCGAAGCGCGTGGCAGCGGCCGCGAGTATGGCTCCGGTTCTGGTGACGAGATCGTTGCTGGGATCGCCGTCTGCGTTCCCGAGCATCCCCGTCGAAGGATTTGCCGAGGGGGTTATGAGGATCGTGAGATAGCCGTCGTGTGGCGTGATCGTGGCCGCGGTCCCGTCGGGCCAGGCAAGTACCCAGCCGGTTGGTGACCACAGCAGAGCTCCGTCCCCGATGGGACGCGGTTCTCCACGGGTCAGGTGGGTGAGGGCGTCGTCTATGTAGGTGTCCCCGCTTGCATGGATCGACACCCGGTGTCCATCAACCCGGACCGCCAGTGCCGTCGCCACCGAGACGGTCTCAGAGTTTTCGAATGGCTCGGTGCGAAGCTGCATGGTGGCGACACCATTGTCGAACAGAGCGAATTCCCCGGCCGCCTGATTGGCATAGGTCTTGCCGTCGAAGGTGAGGACATGGACGTCTCCGTAGATTGCCGCCGGAGCGGGCGCGCCCAGGAAGAGCTTGGTGTCCTGGTAGCGGGGCGGATTGGGTTCGCATGACATCGGTCCGGGACCGGGCTTCTGTGTCGTTGTTGTCGCGCCATCGACACCCGCTTCGGGGCTCGGTGTGTCGGTGACCGCGCTACCCGCCTCTGCGTTCCGCTTGTTCATCCCTGCGGCCAGTGCTTCGCAGGCGGCTACTGCCGCTGTATTCGCCACATACAGGATGAACCGGTCTTTGGGCATGTAGACAAGGCGATCTTGGATAGGCAGGACCACTGTGTCCTCATCTGAGTAGGTACCCTCGCTCTGTTCCCGGGCGTTGGCGGCCAGGTCGTCTGCGATTGTGACACCGTTGAGAGCTGCCCGATACCTCGCTGCCGCCAAAATCGCCTTCTTGGTCTCCCGCGACATGATGGTGGAGCCTTTCAGTGCATCCACCGACTCATCGATCACGGTGCTGATTCCACCATCGCCGGCAAGGAACGAGACCAGCCCAAGATTCCAGCGATACGTGAACAGTTCGTATGTCGACATTCCCTCTTCTGCGGCGGGATCACCCGGCAGTGTCTGTCCGAACAAATAGACGGAAGTCAGCTTGTCGCCGGGCTGCACGGATGTGAATGTGATGTCGACAAGCGATCGGTCGCCGGGCCCGACGTGGGTACGCCGCTGTGCGAAATTTGCGGTGACGATCTCTACGAGCATCTGGGTGCCTGTCGGATCCGCCCCCATCAGAGAATCCGCAACCTCAGCGCTACCGCTTGATCGAAGAGTGTCGATCAGTTCAGCCTGGGTGGTGCCAAGAAGCTCAGGTGTCGCCGCTAGGAGCGCAAAATCCACTGACAGGGACGGCAATTGATCGCCTTCACTGTCTACTTCCCATCCCTCGATGGAAGTCGTTGGGGCGAAGGTGAAGCCGCCTGCCAGATCAGCCGGGTCGCCCTGGCCCGTCGCCGCGCGATCGATGACCTCTTGATAGAAGCTGACCGGTCCGTTGGCGGTCTGCTTGGCCATGTCGATGTGAACGGCGAAGTCCTGCACACTCTGGGTCCCACCGACAGCCCGATTCATCAGATCCGCTGCCGCCGCGGTCGGCGTTGTCGATGATGCAGGTGCGACGCCTTGATCGGTCCCGGAGGAAGTACACGCAGAGACCAAGACGGCAGCTGCGAAAACGAAAGCGAGCTGATGCCCACGCCTTCTCGCGCGGCGCGGTCGCCAAGCGATATCACACCCGGTGCCCGGCATCTCAGGCCTCCTGGGGTAGGTGGACCGTCGTGGTCGTGTGCCCTGCCCGGGGTGTGGATCTAGCCACAGGTGATCTCGAAGGAGCCCGAGACGAGGTCTTGGGCGGTATCGATGCCGTTCCGCATCGGGCCTTTTGCAGAGAATCCCGATTCATCGCGCTGGAACTCGACCTTGTCGCCTTCGGGCAGTGTTGAGTCGAGGCTGTAGAAGACAGGCGGCTCGGCGCCGAAATCAGCAATGGTGCCCGCCACGTAGGCCGGTGTCACAGTTGTGTCGATCTGGAAGTTCGCCGTACCGTCGTCGGCGCTATATGAAGCGTTGCGCCCGTGAATCAGGCATTCGCCTGTGCTCCGATACTCCGCCCCATCGACTACGACAAGCGCAGCTCCCTGCGTGGTTGAAGCGGCCACGTAGTCGAGTCGTGCCTCGTCGAGGTTGGCCTGCGCCTCGATGACTGCCGAAAGGCCGGTGTCGTCGGGGTACCCGAGCATTCCCTCGGTGGTGTCCAGCGTGATGAGACCGATTCCACCTTTGGCGAAGACCAGCTGCTGGTTGAAGTCGTCCTCGTTCAGAAGTTCGTAGCCGGCATTGACCAGGTGTTCGCGGAGATCGGCGAGCATTCCATCGACACTGAGGCTCGGTGATATCCCCGCAAACTCATAGGTGCCGGTCTGTGTGGTGCTGCTCGACCCGAGGAACTCGAAGTCGGGCGGAAGATAGAAGTCGCTGGGGAGCCAATCCGGGCGCTCGTTCACCCCGAGTTGCATCGCTCCCTCGTCGGTGCTGATCTTGAATGATCCGTCGTCGGCGAGCGTGACTTCCACGTCCTGCCCGCTACTCGCCTCTGCCAGACGCTCCGCCACGTCGCTACCCCCGCAGGCGGTGAGGGTGGTGACCAGCACCACAGCCAAGCACAGGACACGACCTGAAGACTTTCTCGACGTCATCATCGCCATTCCCTTCGTTCCCCTCGCATACCGGTCACGTCTCGAGATGAGGCTACGCGACAGCTCTAAACGGTTGCTAAAGAACGCATTGCGACGATCCCCCGCTTCTGCTCACAGAGAAGGCTCGGACGCCACCGAGCGGAGGAACCGTATTGCATCAGCAATAGGGTCCGTGGTGGTGGCACGGATCCCTTCGACCTTCGCCATGAGCTCTCTGCCGGTGGGGGAGGCATCGAGCGGGAGCCACCCGTAACCCTCGTAGACGTCTTCGACTTTCGAGATGAGGCCGGCAGCAAGGCCGGGGTCACCGATGGCAAGGGCCAACCCGGCGACTGAGATGAGAACCTGGGAGATGTCTACCTCGTCGTCGACCGGGATGGGCTCCATCGCCTCAGCGAGATAGCGGGCGGCCGCGTGGGGGTCGCCCCAGGTGATCTCGATGTTGGCTTCCTCAACCAGCGCACCGGCGAGCGCGATCGGGTCACCCACGGAACGAGCGAGGCGCTCGGAGCGGTCCGCATGGTCCTGTGCCGTCTGCGCATCACCGCGACGCCATGCTGAGTGGGCACGCCACCGCTCCGCCTTCGACACTTGTCGCAAGTGCCCGACGTCCTCGAGCAGGGCGGCAGCCTCACCGAGGAGCCGCTCGCCATGAAGAGCATCCCCGTTCAGTGCCTCGTCGAGACCGCGGAAGAGCAGACACTGGCCAAGTTCGAGGCGGCAGTCGCCAATTTCCCGATACAGCGAGGCGGCCTCCTCCAGCATCACGGCGCCGTTCTCGAACCGTCGCTTCTGGTGGATCAGGCCCCGGCCATAGAGGGCATCGGCAGTGATCCTATTGTTGTGATTGCGACGCCCGATCTCCAGAAGCTCGGTGTAGTGACGATCCGCCTCGTCGTAGTCGTGGACCGCCCACGCCAAGAACCCGGACACGCGGGAATATCGTGCGCGATCGGGGTCTTCGAGGTGCTCTATCGGGATTTCGTCCAACCAGGAACGGCCTTCCCAGCCCAGGTAGCGCGAATACCAATAGCGGGACAATGCCTCGACTACACGGGTCACCCCGGCCCAGTCTCCTGAGGAGCTCAGTTGCGCCAGCGCCGCCCGGTAGTCGGGCACCTCCACGTCGAGCATGGCGAACGTCGTGGGCTTGATCGGGTCGGGACGATGCCGTGGTCACAGACTCAGCCGACGCGAGGTACGAGGCGGCATGACTAACTGCGAGCTCGTTGCGCCGGTGAGATGCGAGGCGTTCTGAGGCGAGCTGGCGGACCGGCTCCAGCATCCGATACCGCGTCCCTCCGCCCGACCACTCGACACTCAGGAGAGAGGCGTCCACAAGTCGGGAGATCGATCCAGCGGTTGAAAGCGCCTGGTCGGGAGCTGCACAGACGGATTGGGTGCGCTCGAGCGTGAACGGGCTACAAAATACAGAGAGTGAGCACAGCAGGTCATAATCCTCCCTTGGGATCAATCGGGCGCTCCACTCGAATGCTGTCTCCAAGGCATCTTCGCCGCCGACTTGTTGTAGCAGACGACTGGTGTCGCCAACACCGAGGCTGGGAATCCACCGCGACACCAGCTCGATCGCTAGAGGGACGCCCCCGAGATGACTACACAACGAGAGCAGCTCCCCGGCGTCCTCCACCCTGGGAGCGAAGGAGCGATCGGCGCCGCGGACGCGGTCGACGAGTAGAGCCACCGATTCCTCCGGTCCGACGCCGAGGGGATCGAGACGGTGGATCACCTCACCGGGTACCGAAAGCGGCACCCGGCTCGTGGCGAGGACCCGGCAGGCGCCAGGTATCGCCAGCATCGCTGCCAGCAGGCGACGGACCGGTTCTTTCATATGCTCGCAATTGTCCAGGATCAGGAGGATGGGGCGGGGGCGGATGGCTTCGGCCAGATGCTCGAGGGTGTCGATCTGCTCGTTCTCCCCTGTGACTGATGCCACCGTTGCCGCAAGGGATCGCGGGCTATCGGCAGCCGCCAGCTCGGCGCGCCAGACACCACCCGGCCTTTCCTCCAGAATCGCCCGGCCAACCTCAACTGCGAGGCGTGATTTGCCGAAGCCGGGCCCCCCGGTCACGGTGATGAGACGGGTATTGCCCAAGCGCTTCACAATCGACCGCAAATCATCGAGTCTGCCGATGAAGCTGGTTGTGGCATCCGGCAGGTTGTGAGGTGTGGTCGATGTGGTTTGCGGGCCGAGGGCAGGATCGTGGATCAGAATCCTCTCCTCGAGTTCCCTTATCGCGTCGTTGGGTTCGATGCCCAGGGTTTCGCCTAGCTGTATGCGCAGGGCCTGATACTCGCGTAGCGCTTCGCTCTGCCTGCCGGTTCGGTAGAGGGCGAGCATCAGCTGCTCGCGGAACCTCTCGCGGAGAGGATGGTCTTCGATCAGCTTTCTGAGTTGAGGGATCGCGACATCATTTCGGCCCAGCGCTAGCAGCGATTCGACAAGTAGCTCGAGGAGACCGAGCCGGGTCTCGTGAAGGCGAACGACCTCGCCAGACGCGTACCCCTCGTCGGCGACCTCGGCGAAGGGAGTACCACGGCAAAGCTCGAGGGCCTTCTCAGCCTGGTGCCTTGCCATCTCCCAATCCGATCGTGCCGCGGCGAGCCGTGCGTCTTCGGCGAGCGAATCAAAGATGTCACGGTCGTGCGAGAACTGTGATTCGTCGAGCCGGTAACCCGTCTTGGTGGTTACGACAACGCCGGCGAGTCGCCTCCGCAGGGTCGAGATATGTACGTGGGCGGAGGTGCGAGCGCTGGGAGGGAGCTCGTCACCCCACATTCGATCGATGATTGTCTCGGTGGAGAGTTCTGCCTTGGAGTCCAGGAGCAAGATGGACAGGAGTCGGCGCGCTGCCGGAGGAAGCGCGACCTCGGCAGCTGCAAGCTCGATGACCATCGGGCCCATCGTCTTGATGATCGCCCGTGGGTGTACCGGATCTCCCTCCACTGCAATCCCTTCACCTCTTAAGTGGTTGTTTAGCAATCGACCGTACCCTAGGTGCCGCATTGAGCAGGTAGGAAACGATGATTGGCAGGAAATTGCACGGGACTGAGGCAGCCGGTGGCGGGAGGATCTTGACGAGCTGGGTCAGACGAGAACAACCTCGTAGCAGGGTACCGGTTGTCGCTCTGGCACTTGCATTGCTCGTCGGAGCGTGTGGCGGCTCTTCCGGTGGCGTACCCCTAACCACTCATGTGGCAGATGCGGCCGACGGAGCCAGTGGATCATTCTTCGTCCGAGTGCAACACCAGGTCGATGCAGCGACGGCTGATGCGACGCTTCAGGTGCTCGTCACCAACGGCTTCGATCAATTCACAAAGGAAGATTCGGCCGGTGGAGGATACGACGTACTCGCCAGAGGTTTGAGGGAAGAGGATGCCGTAGCGCTCGTTGTGCGTCTTACGACCGATAACGATGTTCCCTATGCGGGTGTGATTTTTGAGGAGAGCTGACCGGCGTCTGCGGTAGCAGCTTGCCGGTCAGCACCGGTTTCCTCAGAGTCGATTACTCGTCGCGCGGGGCACGGCTCCTGTTGCGGTTGTCCTTGCCCCTCTCCTTTTTCACCACCGGGCCAATGTTGTGCGAATGAGCGAGGTGGATCTCCATCTCATCCTGTCGCACCTGCATGGAGCAGCGAGGGCATCGGGCAATTAACGGAGCGTGAGGAGAGCCGGTTACGGCTCCCTCACGCTCCTGGTCTGAGGTCATCGGGACCTGGTCTGGCGGGGACGCGCAGTGTTGACTGTCAGGCGCCGACCATTCCAGTCGTGGCCGTCGAGCTGGCTGACTGCCTTGCTCGCGAGTGCCTCGTCGGCGAGCTCGACAAAACCGAATCCGCGGGAGCGGCCGGTGTCGCGATCGGTGATTACCGACGCCGATGTGATTGTCCCGTAGTCGGCGAACAGGGTCCGGAGATCCTCGTCGGTCGCGTCAAATGGGAGATTGCCTACATAGATGTTCATGGCGACTTGCCTCTCTTAGCGAAGAGCTTCTCTTGTGCTCTTCTGAGCTATATAGATGTCCGGTACCGACCCTGCTGCAGTCCGGTCCGTGAACAAGGAGAGCGTGAGTCGCCGCCGAAGCAGCTCCTGTAAGACTACCAGGTTGCGCGCTGGTTGGATGGAGCGCGCCCGAGTTTCACTGGTTCGGTGTGAATCCCGCCGGACCGGGGCGGTACTGGCCGATTCGTTCACACGTGGCTGGATACCTGCTAGCGTTGCCGAAGCCGCACCGGGTGGAGGCCAGCGCAACGACGCTTCTCCGGTGCTCTCATGGCTCAAGTTCTCGCCCCGGTTGGACCGCCTCTTCGGCCGATGCTCGATCAGCAAGGGTACAGACCCACGATCGAGTGAGAAATCGGCATACCCGTCTACCGGCCGGTTGCGGCCAGGAACCATCATGACAAATACCTTTGCCCATCTCGGGCTCCCTGATCCGCTCGTACGCGTCCTCTCTGGCCGCGGTGTAGTGGAACCATTTCCCGTCCAGGCCGTCACCATTCCCGACGCCCTCGCAGGCCGCGATGTGTGCGGCAAGGCTCCCACCGGCTCGGGCAAGACACTTGCCTTCGGGCTCCCGCTCCTCACCATGGTTGGCAAGGCGAGCCCGTTTCAGCCACGAGCGCTGATCCTCGCACCAACCCGGGAGCTGGCCGAACAGATCAAGCAAGAGCTGAGCCCGCTGGCCAAGGGCGTGAACCGTCACGTATCGGCCGTGTATGGCGGCGTCGGATACGGTCCGCAGAAGAGCGCACTTCGTAGGGGAGTGGACGTTCTGGTGGCGACACCGGGACGGCTCGAGGATCTCATCGAGCAGAAGGTGGTGAAGCTGGGCCAGGTGGACATCGTCGTCGTGGACGAGGCGGATCGTATGGCCGACATGGGCTTCTTGCCCGCGGTGCGGCGCATTCTCGACCGCACGTCTCGTGACAGGCAGACACTCCTGTTCTCGGCAACGCTCGACGGTGACGTAACAGTGCTCAGCCGCGATTACCAGCGGGAGCCGGTTCGTCACGATGCGGCCCCGCTGACACCGACGACAACCGAGGCTCACCACCATTTCTGGTTGGTGCAGCACAATGAGCGTGTGCAACACGTCGTAGACCTGGTTGCTACCGCCGGCAGTTCCATCGTGTTCACTCGTACCCGCCATCGCGCCGATCGGGTGGCCAAGCAGATAATGGGCCTCGGCGTCGAGGCTGTGGCTCTTCACGGCGGCCGCAGCCAGAGCCAGCGCACCAGAGCACTAGCGGCGTTTGCATCCGGTCGGGCACAGGTATTGGTTGCGACTGATGTCGCCGCACGAGGAATCCACATCGACGAGGTCGCCTCAGTGATCCATTTTGATCCACCCGAAGATGCCAAGGCGTATCTCCACAGGTCCGGGCGCACGGCGCACGCTGGGGCCGCAGGCACTGTTGTGAGTCTCATCAGCCGGGACCAATTGAGGGACGCGCGCCGTATGCAGCATGACCTCGATCTCCAGACGCCGATCGAGCCACCACAACTCGACTCGATCCTTCGTGGGAGCAAGCGCCCCGGCAACGCAAGCCAAGAGCGCCCGCGGCAGAATCGGGATAACCCCCGCACCGCCAGGGGAGCAAAGCGGCAATCTCGGCAGGAAATGATCGAGCCGCAGAGCATCTACGTGGCGAACCTACCCTGGACGACAACCGAATCCGATCTGGAGAGTCTCTTCGGTCGACACGGCGAGGTTCACCAGACAACCATCGTCATGGACCGACGTACGGGACGTTCGAGAGGTTTCGGTTTTGTCGACATGCTCCCATCGGCGGCCCGCAACGCTGTCGAGGCTCTCAACGAGGCGACGCTCAGTGGCCGTGACCTCACCGTTCGCCTGGCCCGCCCCAGACGCCAGGGAATGTGAATCGGAGTCTCGCCTCCGCTCCGACAACGAATGCATGCCGAACAGGCAATATCAAAGGAGTGCCAATGATGGCACCACAAACCTCACAAGAATACATTTCGCCAGACCTCAACCTCCTCCGCCCCGGATCGGGCTTCTGCGTGACCACGCAGGACGGCTCCGTTGCGGGGGAATATCTAGGCATGGAGACTCTGCACGGTGATCGGGCCATTCTTCTCCGCCATCGTGCGGGTACAGAATCCATCCTCGTGTTCGATGTCACCGTTATCGAGGAATGGGCAGATCGCACGTCGATCGACGCGGTTGCCTAGTCGGGACGACTTGACGATCCACCCGCACTAACTGAGTCTGCAGCCCTGAGACTGCTCAGCAGAGAGACTCTGGCAGCATCTGAGAGACAACGCGATCGGTTTAGCCGAGAGCACGCTCGTTTTCTCGTGCCGCAGCTGCGATCTTCTCGATCCTTGTTCTCCTGGTGTCGGGGCGACGGGCGAGGGCGACCCAGGACAGCATCGCCTTACGAACAGACGGCGGAAAGGCAGCGAAGTTGTTGGCGGCCGGTGGCTCGAGATCGAGAGCAGCCACGAGATCCTGCGGCACCTCGAGCCGCTCCGCCGAGTCGAGGATCTCCCAATACCCGTTCTTCTTGGCCGCCTCGACCGCGGCGACCCCTGCGGGCATCATTCGACCTTCGATGGTTAGTCTGGCGACTCGAGCTTTGTTGGTAGCAGCCCATGGGCTGCGCGCACGGCGCGGTGCGAAGTAGAGCTTGCCGCGTTCCTTGTCGAAACGCCCGGCAGTGCTGTCGACCCAGCCGTAGCACGTCGCCTCCTCGATCGCCTCTTCGTAGGTGAGGCGATCGAGGGCAGTTGACGGCTTCCACATGACTAGCCAGCAACCAGTCGAAGACCCGTGATGCTCTTTCAGCCAATCGCGCCAGGTGGCGGCATCGTCCGCATGAACGAGCGGAGCATCAGATAGTGCAGACATGCGAGCATTATCGTCCTACGGCGCCTAAATGGCGTCCATCTGAGCCGGGATGGTCTGGGAAGACGCGGCCGGGACGGTGAGGGTGAATGTGCTCCAGGCACCACGGCGCTCATAGCTGAGATCACCATCCATCAGACGGGCCAGCGTCCGTGCCACGGTGAGGCCGAGCCCGATCGAGGCGGGGTTACCGGAGGCGGCCTTTGAACTGTGATACGCATCGAATATCGATGTTTCTTCGCCGCTGGGCACGCCCTCGCCGTCGTCCTGTACCTCGACGAAGACGTGATCGTCGTGATATCCGTAGCGCAATCTGATGTGCCCACCACCATGGCGGGATGCGTTGACCACGAGGTTGCGCAGGATCTGCCTGCAACGGGCACCATCGCACCACGCCGCAACTGATTCTTCTGGCGCGTCCACCTCTACGTTGTGGTCTATCGCCTGTAGCACTGCGGATACTTGAGAGCCGATGTCGACGGTCTCGCCGACGACGATCAGTCGGTCGATGTCGGCTCGGGCGGCCACGAGAAGATCCTCGACGATTGCTACCACTTCACCGGCTTGCTGAGAGAGAAGTGCGTGGAGCTCAGCGGTCTCCTCTTCGGCGAGGCCGGCGCCGTTGATGCGGAGCTCCTCGCCTAGCCCGTAAACGACGGTGAGGGGTGTCCTCAGCTCGTGCGACACCGATGCGACGAACTCGTCCCTGGCCCGGATCTGCTCCTCGAGCTCTTCTCGATATCGGACCTTTGCGGTCACGTCCATGGCGACGCCCACGGTTCCCTTCCTGACACCGGAAGCGTCGAGCTGTGGTCGGTGTCGCACCGCGAAGAAAACCTCACCGATTCTCACCTCGTGAATGGTGTCGGTGTCAGAGGCGAGAGCAGCGTTGACCATCTCGAGCACCTCGGGGTTGTCTCCGTAGACATCGGCGACATGAAGCCCAACCACCTGGCCCGGTTCTAGACCTAGCGCATGCAGGCCTGGGCCTTCCGAGAGAGTGAAGAAGCCGTCGTTGTCGAGGGCATAGAGCACGATAGGGGTGCTGTCGACTACCGCTTGGAGCCGCGACACCTTTTCACTTAGATCGTCGTTGAGACGCTGGCGCTCCCGTACCGCATTGGCCGCCGTGCTCGTGGTGATGAACGTGGCAGCGAGGTAGATGACGACCGCGATTGCAATACACAGATCCTTCTCCGCTCCGGTCAAGCTGCTTTCGGTCACAATCGGGCTGTAGCGGACGATGACGAGTGTCCACGCAGACGCATAGACGGTCACTGCGAGCGACCAGCGCCGGGAGAGCGTGAACACGGCCGCCACGAGATTGTAGAAGAGCGGGGCCACGACGATCATGGGAGGGAGATCGGTGAACAGCACCGCGGCTCCTGAGGCCGTCACGTCGATGAAGAGTGGCCAGAGCAGCGCATCCGTATTGTGTGCGCGCAGACGGCGGATGCCGTCGAGGTATACGAGCATCGCTGCACCGACGATGAACCAACCTCTGCTCCAATCCCAGGTTATGGCCAGAAGTGAAACACAGAGAGTGAGAGCCGCCGCGACGAAGACCCGGGAACGGATGTACCCGGTCGCCATGCCGGATTGACCGACGCCTGTTGTCCCGGGCATGGCCATCGAGCCCGCAGTCACGGCGGCGTCGGAAGATGCGTGTCGGTCGCTACTCATAAATCCAGCCAATTGACCTATCACTCTCCCCATATGTTTCGGCCGGGATTCGCACTTCGTGAGTAATGAATTCGGAGGGCGACCTCACCACGATGCCCGTCGCAGCGGTAGCTGGTGGCGCGAGCGGCCGATATGGTTGGCGGAAGACATCCGGGACGGTAGATGTACGCGCGGTTTCGAAGACGATTCTGGTTGCCGCCAAGGGCGCACGGCGAGATCATCGAAGATCGAACAGTCAGCTTCCTGGAGCTGTTCTATGACCTCGTATATGTCGTTGTCATTTCTCGCGCAGCCCACACGCTGGCCGGGAACGTCACCTGGAGAGGGGTCGGCGAGTTCAGCGCCGTCTTCGGATTGATATGGCTGGCGTGGCTGAACGGGACCCTCTACTACGAGCTGCACGGTAGGGAAGAGGGTCGAACCCGATTCTTTGTGTTTGTGCAGATGCTGCTCCTTGCGCTGCTTGCCGTATTCACCAGCGATGCGACGGGTGATGGCGGGGCGACGTTCGCCATCATTTATGCGGTGTACGTGCTCGTGCTGAACTGGCTCTGGTACTCGGTGCGCCGTCTCGACAGCCAGGAGTACATGGCGGTCACCGGGCGCTACCTCGCCGCCATGTTCATCTCAATGGCCGCGATTGCCATCAGCGCACTTCTGCCCGCGGGGTCCCGGACCGTGGTCTGGGGTCTCGTCGTCGTCGGCTGGGTCGCCACGGGTGCAGCGATCACCCGAAGCCGGGACATCCAATTCGGGATATCGGTGACCGACTCGATGGTGGAGCGGTTCGGGCTGTTCGTGATCATCGTCCTCGGTGAGGTCATTGTTGGAGTGGTGGATGGTCTTTCAGAGACGGAACAGACCTTCCGTTCCGTGGCTACGGGCATGCTCGGGCTCATGATCGGATTCGCCTACTGGTGGACGTACTTCGACTACGTGGGCGGACGTCTCCCCATCGACACGCCGTCGGTTCGCAACACCTGGCTGTTCGCTCATCTCCCCGTCTCGATGTCGATCGGAGCGGCGGGCGCTGCCATGGTCGGGTTGGTCGAGCACTATTCGGATCCAGCGACACCGGGCGCCACAGCATGGCTGCTTGGTGGTGCGGTAGCGGTTGGGCTGTGCTCACTGGTGATGGTGATGCGCACGCTACGCGACTACGACCCTCTGCGGACGCTCTACCGTCCCGTCACGCTGGCCCTGCTGAGTGCTGCGGTCGTATCGCTCATCGCAGGGGGCATCGCACCTGCTCCGTGGCTGCTCGCCCTCATCCTCGTCGCCACCCTGGGGACGGTGTGGTTGTTCGCCGTGGACCGATGGTTGCGGCTCGACGACGAGAAATAGCCGATTCGGTGACCTGGGTCAGTCGATCTCAAGGCTTTGGTATTCAGCGTGGCGTTGCCGCTGCATCTCTCGTGTCTGGCGGCGACCGGGTAGAAACAGTGCAAGAAGGATGGCGATCAGCACGCTCGCCAGCGCAACATGGAACACCAGGTTGTACGCGGCTTGGAGCTGGTTCACATCTGTATTCGGGGAGCCGGTGATTGAGCCCACCCGGCTGACGACGAGGCTGGACAGCACCGCAACGCCGATGGCACCGGCGATCTGGCGATTGAGTGAGCGCACCGCCGAGCCGCGGGCGACCCACCGATTGGGGAGTGAGTTCATGGCGGCAACCGTATTCGGGATAAGGGCAAGGCCTGTACCGGCGCCCTGGAGGAGCAGGTAGGCGAGGATACGCAACGACGACGTCTCAGGGGTGAGCGAACCAAGCAGCCAAACGGCGATCGAGATCATGATCAAGCCGGCAGTGACCGGGATCCGGGCTCCGAGCCGGTCGGCGACGCGCCCGCCGAACGGCATGGTCAGTGCGGTCCCTGCGGCGGCCGGTGCCAGCAGCAGCCCCGCCTGGAACGCGGTCATGTGGTGAACGGTTTGGAGCTCGATCGGTATGAATACGAGGCGAGCGAACTGAGCGACGGTGATGAGCCAGACGATCGCGATCGTCACCGAGAAAGTGGGGACGGCGAACATCCTCATTTCGAGCAGGGGGTTCTCCGAGGCGAGCTCGGATCGGATGAATACACCGATAAGCAAGACCCCCGCGACAACGGGCAGAATGAACCTGGCCGAGCCCCATCCGCTGTTCGGGGCCGAGTCGAAGGCGATGAGAAACGCGACGAGCCCGACGGCGGCCAATAGCCACGCCCGCAAGGCGAGAGGACGATGCTCGCGATAGCCCACGTCGCGAAGGAGGCGTAAGGCGAGGGTGACACCAACGATTCCGATAGGGACGTTCACGGCGAAGATCCATCGCCAGGAGACGCTGCTGGCGATCCAGCCACCGATGACCGGCCCGACGGCGGGTGCTGCCATCGCCGCGATTCCCCATATACCGAGCGCTGTGCCGCGCCTGTGCGGAGGGAACAGCTCGTACAGCATCGCAAGACCCACCGGCATCATGGCCCCGCCGCCGAGGCCCTGGAGCACGCGGAACCCGATGAGAGTCGGTAGGTTCGGTGACAGTGCGGCTAGGAGTGATCCGAGACCAAAAAGAAGGAGGCTCCACGTATAGGTCTGCTTCTTGCCAAACCGATCACTGACCCACCCGGTTCCCAATTGGGCAACACCGACGGCGAGCAGGTATGCCGTCACCACCCACTCGATACCAGCCGTTCCGCGGAGCTCCGTGCCAATTGAAGGTAGCGCGACGTTTACGATCGTGGAATCGAGAATCACCATGAACGTGCCGGTGAGCACTACGATCATGGCGATCCATGGATAGCGAGTGTCTCTTTGGGATGGGATGTCGCCGGTTGCCGGATCGGTCGGTGTTTGGGTCATTGAGGGTCTCGTGGGGTCAGGCCGCTCATCCTATACGGTGGTGCTTCAACGACGAGACGGCTCGGGTCGAGCCCCTCAGATCAACGATCCGGA
This sequence comes from uncultured bacterium, assembly GCA_963777645.1. GTDB lineage: Bacteria > Actinomycetota > Acidimicrobiia > Spongiisociales > UBA5794 > JAAETI01. The sequence continues at coordinate 804,863 of CAVZRA010000003.1, forward strand.
CATGGCCTAACCCAGCTCCTCGAACAGCGTCAGCTGTAGCCCTCCCGGCCCTTTCAGACGTTAGTTGAGCGATCGCCACGGTGTCTCGATCGGATCGGCGATCAGTTCCGCACCTGCGGCCACCAGCTCCGCTGTGGTGCGATCGGCGTCTGGGACCTGGAGAGCAATGCGGTACTTGCCACTGACCGGCCTGTCTACCTCGAGATCGTCGATGAGGGTCTGCTGAGTCTGTTGATGATCTCGACTGTTGCGCCGGCTTCGAGCGCTATCACCCTCGCTCCACCCTCGCTTTCGACGTAGAAGTCCTCCGGCATGCCCAGCACATCACGGTAGAAGGCGACTGCCTCATCGAAGTCGTCAACCGCAACGACCAGTCGCAGTTGTCGTACTTTCTCCCCGGCCGTTGACACCCCGATATCCCCGAACAAGCTACCGTTGAGATCGGGAGGGCAGTGACGTCGGTACGTCGTACTCGGGTTTCGCGGTCGCCTGCATGGGGTATCAATTGCTGAGATGCAAAGCGGATATCTGGTTCCGGAGCCGGCATAGTTGTGTATGTCACGTCATGTTGACATTGCCTCGCGGGCGGTTCTAGCTTTGGTGGTGTGTCCGCATAAACACCGCGGGTACATCGCGGCCAGCCGGAGAACCGAGGAATCTCATGTCAAAGAGCATCAACGTCCCGTCGGATCTGGAAATCGCCAAGGCGGCCACCGTCAAGCCCATCACCGAGATCGCTGAGAAGATCGGTCTTGACCCGGAATACCTGATCCCCTACGGATTTACCAAGGCGAAGGTGCACCTCGACATTCTACAGAAGCTCAAGACCCGCCCCCTGGGCAAGTATGTGGACGTCACTGCGATAACACCGACCCCGCTCGGTGAGGGCAAGACGACGGTGACCGTGGGGCTCACCCAGGGGCTCGGACAATTGGGCCACAACGCCATTGCCGCCATTCGTCAGCCTTCAATGGGCCCGACATTCGGTATCAAGGGCGGTGCGGCCGGTGGCGGCTACAGCCAGGTGATTCCCATGGAGGAGTTCAACCTCCATCTCACCGGTGACATTCACGCCGTTTCTATCGCCCACAACCTGGTGGCGGCGGCCATTGATGCCCGTCGCTATCACGAGCGCAGACTCACCGATCAACAGTTTGCCGAACTCGGCCTCGAACGGCTCGACATCGATCTCTTTGAAGGGACGTGGCGCCGTGTAGTCGATGTGAACGACCGGTCGCTCCGCAACGTGATCATTGGCCTCGGCGGCAAGCTCGAGGGGCGCCCTCGTGAGACGGGCTACGACATCGCCGTTGCCAGCGAACTCATGGCGATTCTTGCTCTGGCCGACGGAGATTCGTACCGATCGGCGCTGCGAAGCCTGCGGGAGCGGACCGGGAATGTTGTCATCGGCCCCAACCGCTACGGCAAGCCGATTACTCTCGACGATCTACAGGTAGCCGGTGCTGTGACTGTCCTCATGAAGGATGCGCTGCACCCGAACCTCATGCAGACCCTCGAAGGCCAGGCCGCATTCGTCCACGCCGGGCCGTTCGCCAACATCGCACACGGCAACTCATCGATCCTCGCCGACAGGGTCGCGCTGCGGCTGGGCGACTACGTCGTTACGGAATCGGGGTTTGGCGCAGACATCGGCATGGAGAAGTTCTTCGATATCAAGTGCCGCATTTCGGGGCTCCGCCCCGACGCGGTTGTGCTTGTTGCCACGATCCGAGCCCTCAAGACTCACGGGGGTGGGCCAAGGGTGATCCCGGGCAGGCCCCTGCACAAGGCGTATAGAGAGAAGAACCTCAACCTGCTCCGCTCCGGTATGCCGAACCTCGAGGCGCATATTGCCAATGCAAAGAAATTCGGCGTGCCGGTGGTCGTTGCGGTGAACCGCTTCACAACCGATGATCCGGCTGAGATAGAGCTGGTGAAGAAGTCGGCGATGGACGCAGGAGCGTTCGCTGCCGTGGAGGCGGACCCTTGGGCCGGTGGTGGTCCCGGGTGCACCGATCTTGCCGAGGCCGTTGTCGCGGCGTGCGAGGAGCCTTCCGACTTCCGGTTCCTCTACGATCTCAATCAGGGTATCGAAGCCAAGATCGAGAAGATCGCAACCGAGATCTACGGCGCCTCCGGCATCGAGATGACCCCGGAAGCCAGGTCACAGGTTGCCGCCTATGAGGCGAACGGTTTCGGGTACCTGCCTATCTGCATGGCCAAGACCCATCTCAGCATGAGCCACGACCCGAAGATCAAGGGTGCACCCAAGGGCTTTGTCATGCCGGTGCGCGAGGTGCGAGCATCGGTCGGTGCCGGCTTCATCTATCCGATCACCGGGACGATGCGCACCATGCCGGGGCTCGGGACCAAGCCGGCGTATATGGGTGTCGACATCGATGAGAAGGGCGAGGTCGTCGGGTTGTTCTGACGTCCCGTAGCCACCGGTCAGGAATCCCGCAGACTATCGGCGAGCGGATCGGGGCTCTGTTTGGGGATGATCGCTTCGAGGGGCTTGAACTCGTCCTGGAAGCCCCTATCGATGAGAAGCTCGATCCGTGTGATCGTCCCTGCAATGTGCTGAGCTTCCAGCCGTTGGCGCCGGTTGAGGAGTGCGGTGCGCTCTCCGTCGCTGGCCGCGTTGCCGACCGAGTAGATGTGGTCTAGCGGGCAATCGGGGATCATGCCGAGGATGATTGCTTTTGTCTTGTCGATGGCCCGTATTTGCCGTCACCCAGCCTCGATGTGGTCGAGTCTGGCTAGCACGGGTCCGAGCCACTCGATGGACTCGACGGTGATCGGGTCAACGACGAGCTGCAGATGGTTGACGCCGGTCCTGGCGAATTCGGCAAGTTGAGCAGCGACAGAGTCGTGATCGCCCGTGATGGGAACACTGCCGGCATGCTGGTCGTCGCCGTAGACCCTGCCTCTGCCATCGGGCGCCTGCACCATGACCGCAGCGGTCTTGAGGATGTCACCGGGGTTGCGCCCCGCTGCTCTGGCTGCCTGATCGATGCTGCGAATCAATTCTGTGAGGCCTGCGGGTGTGTTCCCGTACCAGGCATGCCATGCATTCCACATGTCGACATGGGGGAGGGTGATGCTCAACATCCTGGCACCGATCGAGCCGATCATGAGCGCCGGTCCTCCAGGGCGTGGTCGGGGTACGAGCTCGCAATCCCTTGCTGTGTGGTATTCACCAGCGAAGTCGACATGTCCCTCGCGGAGCAACGCCGCGATGATCGTGAAGGCCTCGGCGAAGCGGCTCACGCGGTGGTCGAACGGGAAGCCATATGCTTCGTACTCTGTGCGGTTCCACCCCGCTCCGAGCCCGACGATCAACCGACCCCCGGAGATCTCGTCGACCGTAGCGGCCTTCTTGGCAAGCATGGTCGGGTTGTGAAACGAAGTGGAAGCAACGAGCGGCCCGAGCTGCACGTGATCGGTCGCAGCGGCCAGCGCGGCCAGCAGCGACCAGGCTTCCCATGGCCCCCGCGGCCCGTCCGCCATGCGGTAGAGCAGGTGATCGCCCACCCACACGGAATCGAATCCGACTGCCTCGGCAGTTGCCGCCATGTCACGCAGCTCGGGCCACCTCACGGTGCGCTCGATCTCGGGGAGTTGGATACCTATCTGGATTGGTCGAGTCACGCGATCAGGTTAATGCGAGACGACAAATCGCAGACGAGACGCGGAAAGCCGGCGCCCGGCCCTTGGGGGACACGGGACGCCGGCCTCAGGGAGCCTCGTCCGATTGGAGTGCGCTATAGGTTGGCGGGTCTCTCTCCGAGGGTCACATTGACGGTGCGGCCATCGTTGAGGGTTAGTTGGATCTCAGCGCCTGAGGAATAGCGACGAAGCTCCCCGATGAGATCGCTGTTTGTGTTCACTGGTGTGCCGTTGATTGCAGTTACGATGTCGCCGACCTGGAGGCCAGCGGTGTCGGCTGCGGACCCGGCGACGACTGTCTGGAGTTTCAGTCCGACGGGAGCGCTGCCGCCGTCGGCAGTGTCCTGCATGGCCGGGCTGATCTCGACACCGAGGTAGGGGCTGGACGCAGAGCCGGTTGCGATGATCTCATCTGCGACTCTGGTCACGATCTCCACCGGGGTGGCAAAGCCAATGCCCTCGACGCCAACTGAGCTGACACCAATGGCCGTGGTGATTCCGATGAGATTGCCGTTCTCGTCGACTAGTGCGCCACCACTCGATCCCTGGGTGATCGGGGCATCAGTCTGCAGCATGCCGAACAAGGTAGTTGAGCTGTCGGTCTGGACAGTCCTGCCGAATGCTGATAGGACGCCTACGGTCAGCGAAGGGCCACCTTGGAGGCCGAGGGGGCTGCCTACGGCAACCGCCGGATCTCCAACGGTGAGATTCTTGGTGCTTCCGATCCCGATTGGTTGCAGGTTCTCGGCGGTTACCTTCAAGACAGCGAGGTCGGTTGTGGGGTCGGTGCCGACGACTTCGGCGGGATAGATCCGCCCGTCGGAGAGCACTACCTCATAGCTGGAACCGGCCTCGGCGACGTGGTTGTTGGTGAGGATGTGGCCCTGGGTGTCATAGATGACTCCGGAGCCGCTTCCCACCTCTGTCTCCTGCCCACTCATGGTCGTGCCACTGATCTGCACGGTGACCACGGATGGGACTACCTTTTCGCCGACGGCGCGTGCATCGAGTCGTTGCGACGGTGCCAGTGTGCCGGCGGTGTTGGACTGTGAGCTTGCTGAGTTGATAGCTTTGACGGCTGTTGTCGTGGATCCGTTGGCGGCGGTTGGTGTGGAGCTGTTGTTTGCTGTCGCTGCGATGCCGCCTGCGATCACCGCGGCGAGCAGGACAAACGATGCCAGGTACCACTTCCAATAGCGGGGTCCCTGTCTCTTCGGCCCGGAGGCGGGGGCGGGTGCGGCCGGGGCCACGCTCGACGCGCCGCCGACGTTTACATCGTCAGAGCCGGGATTCGACTCCAGAGGATTGGTGCTGGGGGTGGGTGTCTCGTTCATTTCAACCACAAGCTTGCGGGAGCTTTATGAGAAACAAGTGAAGAATCCGTGGGCAATCAGTGAGAACTCGGTTGGCCCGGTTCAGTCGAGAATTCCGAGATCGACGATTCCCGCCGTGGCGGCGAAACCCGCGACGGCGAGCACAACCTTCTTCAACACGAAGGTGCTTTCAGAGAAGGTCCTATGCAACCCCGCGAGTGAGGTGGGATCAGGGCAGCTGGCTGGAGATATCCGAGTATTCGGAGCTGAGCGAGGTACCAAATGCGGCTACAGCGACGAACGCGGCGAGAGCGATCAGCGAGATGAGGAGGGCATATTCGACGAGGCTTGCACCTCGCTCATCGTCCAGGTACCTGGCGAGGAGGTTTCTTATGCCGATGTACACGCTCATTTCGGTGACGCCCTCTGGTTGCTGTGAGTTGTTGATTGACTACCGTGAGTAGTTCTTCTCAACTAAACAACGAAAACGCCGAAGCGTCTAGGGGTCGAGCGACCTATTCCAAAGGCGCCTAACATCTAGCGATCCTGCGTCGTACAATCGAGCACAAGCGGAACGAGAGGGATCTCGTGGATCTATCACAGCAAAACATCACAGGCCATCAATTCGACCTGAATCGGCGAGGGTACGATCCCGATGCCGTCGATGAGCACCTGCGTGAGGTCGCTGCGGCGGTGACAGAGAGAGATGCCGAGGTTGCTGGCAAAGATCGTCAACTGGTCGAGTTGAAGCAACAAATCGCCGAGCTCGAGGCGAAGGTGCAGGACGCAGACGAGTCTGAGGAGGCGCTGCGTCTGACGCTCAAAGCGGCTGCCCATGCCAAGGAAGAGCTGCTCGCTGCAGCGCGTGAGCAAGCGGCCGTGCTCGAGAGCGAGGCCGCCGAGAAGGCCGAGCGGGTTGTTGCCGAAGCGCAAGCATCTGCCCGGGCGATGACTGATGAGGCAAATGCCAGGGCCAGCGCAATGACGGAGGGGGCTCGGGAGCGAGCGCGTGAGGTGGCGCGAGCGGCGCTCTCGGAGAGCGAGCTGCTGGTCGTTCGCATCGAGCAGCTCCGTGCCCAGGTGGAGGTCGCAGAGGATTCGTTGCGGACGCTGAATTCAGAGGCGAGCCCGCGTCTTCTCGAAGCTCGACAAGGCCTGGATCGGGCGCTCGAGGCGGCACGGGCGAGTGCGGAGAATCCTGAGTTGTTGGCCGCAGCGGCCGAACCACAGACTCGCGACCATCAAGAGGGTGGACAAGTTCCGACAGAACCGCAGCGAGATGTTGAGCAAGCGGCTGCGGCTGAAGATCTACCCCAGCATGCCGAAGAACCGGCGCATGCGCCTGAGGTTAAACAACCACCCGCTGAAGACACGAGCCGGGATGATGACGCCGTCATGACCGCCGAACAGCCGGCCGTTGGCGAAGCCGCCGCCCCCGGAGTCGAGGAATCGGATCAGGGGAAGCCGGGCGAGACGAGCGCCGATATCAGCGACAAGGTGGATCGTCTGCTCGAGGAGCTGCGCGAGGTCACTTGAGGCGCATTCTCAGCGAACCCGATCCGTCACCAGGTGGCGGGAGAGGATGTGCCACGTCGCCGGCGTAGCGAGCTCTCTCTTCATGGAGCGCAGGGTTCTCAAGAACACCGGCATCGCGGCCTCGGCAGACATGGGGTTGGGCCGGGCCGCCTCGAGAACACGTTGATCGGGCCGCAGTACCAGGAGTTCGGTCGCCGGCCATCGCTTGTGAACTTCGGTGATCTCTGCCTCGAGCGCGGTTCTCCCGAAGCGATCGAAGATGTCCTCGTAGAAGTGAGCCCCAGGGCGCCGCGCGGCAGCCGCAAGGGGGGCGATCACGATCACCAGGTCGAGTGGCTGTTCAAACCCGAGCACGAGATCGATCGACGTGCCGCTGGCGAGTCCTCCATCTGCATACCACCGGTCCTTGATCTTGACCGGCTGGAAGATCCCCGGGACCGCGGCAGAAGCAGCAACGGCGTTCCGCAGCTGAGCGGGGGGAGCCTCCTCTGTACCGAAAGGTACCCGTTTCCGGTCGGCGACGTCGTAGGCCACGATGACCGTTGGCTTCTCGGGCCAGGTGCTTGCCGCCGGCCCGAGGGCATCATCGATCCACCGGGCAAGACCCATCGTCGAGTAGATAGCGGGGCTGCCCAAGACAAGCCGCAGATCCGGACGCCGCAACCCCGGGAGCACGCCGCGCCGAATCCAGCGCACCAATCCAGACGGACGGCTTCTCGTGAAGACACGGGCGCGCAGCGTCTCGGCCACGTCGTCACGGGTGATGGCGGAGCCGACGAGGGTTTCGAGGTTGAGCTGCCCCCCGCGCACCATCGCCCCGGTCAGCGCTCCGCACGAGGTTCCGATGACGACCTCAGCAGAGTCTGGATTCCATCGGGTGGCAAGCTGCAGCGACAGCAAAGCACCGAACTGGAAAGCGGCACCGGTTATGCCGCCGCCGCCGAGGACGAGACCTACGCGTGTCATCGGCGTAGGATACGGCTCGGTTCGCCCGCGTTGCCGAGCGTATCCAACGTGGGCCATGGAACGGGACGCAGATGCACACTCTTGCCGAGATGAGCGGAGAACGCCGCGCACAACTTCAACACTTTCTTGACTCTGTTGCGGCTGCCGATGGGAAGCCGCCACTGACCGAATACAAACAATTCCGTACCGGCACCGGAGAGGGCACCATGGAACGTCTTGCGCTGACGGACGGTGGGACCATCGCTGGTTATGTGCAGGCGGCGTGGCACCGCCCTGTGACCGAGTCTGACGGGCATTGGGGAATCGAGGTGGCGGTCGCTCCCGAGTACCGGGAGGGATCGACAATCGACGATCTGATCGCCGTGATCAACCAGGACGTTGGGGCTGATGCGGCGACGCTGTGGGCTCATGACCGCTACGTGGTGGCCGCCGCTGACCGCGGTGGATGGTCGCCTGGGCGTGTATTGCTGAAGATGATGCGGGAGCTGCCGTTCGAGTGTCCTCACGAGATCCCGGCGGGGCTGACCATTGCACCCTTTCGGCCGGGCGTCGACGAAGCGGCGTGGCTGACGGCGAACAACGTTGCCTTTCGCGGGCACCCGGAGAACGGGGCATTGACGATCGAAGACCTGGCGAAACGGAAGGCTCAAGTCTGGTTCGACCCGGACGGATTCCTGCTTGCGTGGGACGGACCCACGATTGCAGGCAGTTGCTGGACAAAAATGCACGAGGGCGGTGTCGGTGAGATCTACATCATCGGAATCGTGCCCGGGTACGCTGGGCGTGGGCTCGGGACCGCCCTGGTGTGCCTCGGGCTGGACTATATGAGCCGTGCCCACGGGGCCACTCACGGGATGTTGTACGTCGAGGCGAGTAATCCGCGCGCCACCCGTTTGTACGAGCGGCTCGGATTCGACGTCGCCGCCCGCATCGTCGCATATACGAACAACCGATAACCGGTGCGGTTACTCGGCGGCGTCTGCGTTGAGTGTCGCGGCCGCAACGGCCCGCTTGAACTCCGACAGGTAGAGATCGTTCGCGCCGATGGCGGCGTCCATCGAACGCTCCACCCGGAATACGAGCTCCATGGAAGCGTGATATACGATCCACCGATCGAGCTGGTATTGGTCGAGGCCCTTGCCGTAGCCGTCCTGGAATGCAGATGCCGCCTGCGCTCCCGCATGAAGGCCGAGGAGCCAGGTAGCTTTGGAGAGATCCCACTCGGGGGGAGCCACGGTCGCCCATTCCCACGTGATCAACGTCACCTTGCCGTTGTCATCGACGACGAAGTTGTCCGGGGCGGGATTGGTGTGGGCGCTCTTGGGCTCGGAAGCGAACGGGGGCCGAACCTCTCTGGCGTCCGTTAGGATTTCGCTCGGCAGTTCGAGACGGCGGCGGTAGCGATCGAGACGCTTCAGCGTCGACAGAAAGTCGACGGCCACCCACTCTTGATCCATACCACGGCTCAGGTTGGTGAGCCGTTCGGGGCTGGTGTCGTGGACACTGCGGAGGATCGAACCGGCCTTCCTGGCCAAACCCGGGTTCTCAGGAAGCGTTCCAAGGTTCCAACGCCCGGCGTCCTCGAAGATCGCCCAGTGGGCGTCGCCCTCCAGGCCACGATCTACGAGTTGAGGAGTGCCTACAAGTGAAGACAACGCTTCGAGCGCGTGAAATTCTCGGCGCTCTCTGGCTTGTGTTCCGTAGATCTTGAGGATCCGTGTGCCGTCACCCAACCAGATGCGAAATACCCGATTTGCCGACTGGCCACGCTCCATGCCGGTCAGTTCATGAACCCGACCGCCGTCTGCGAGTTTCTGTGCTAGTTCGATTGGTCTCACCACACGTCCTTCGAATCCGAGTGCCCTATTGTCTCACGCGAGGACGGACCTTGCATCGCTTTGGGTTACTCTTACCAGCCAACTGCTCCGAGGTACACCATGGCATTGAGTATCACTTTTCCAGACGGATCCAAACGCGAATACGACGAAGGCGTCACTGGAGCCGATATTGCAGCAAGCATCGGGCCCCGTCTCGCCAAGGCAGCGGTGGCTGTGAAACTCGACGGTAATCCGATCGATCTCACTCGCCCGATCACGCAAGACGGCACCGTCGAGGTCATCACGGACAGCTCGGAGGATGGCAGACATGTGATGCGACACTCGGCTGCCCACGTGATGGCACAGGCTGTGCTCGATCTCTACCCGGGTGCCAAGTTCGCCATCGGGCCGCCTATCACCGACGGGTTCTACTACGACTTCCAGGTCGAGGAGCCGTTCACGCCCGAAGATCTCGAGCGGATCGAGGGGCGTATGGCCGAGATCATCGCGGAGGACCAGCCGTTCGAACGTGAGGAGCTCTCGACCACGGAGGCGCTGGATATCTTTGCTGATCAGCCGTTCAAGAGCGAGATCATCAACACTGTCGACCAGGAAGAAGGCGCCGGTGGCACCGGCGTTTCGGTGTACCGCAACCTGTCATTTGTCGATCTGTGCCGGGGCCCCCATGTGCCATCTACCAGGCGCCTCAAGGCAGTGAAGTTGATGCGATCCGCGGGGGCCTACTGGCGCGGGGATGAGCACAAGCCGCAATTGCAGAGGATATACGGGACGGCCTGGGAGTCACAGAAGGAGCTCGACGCCTACCTGGAGCGTCTGGAGGAGGCAGAGCGGCGCGATCACAGGAAGCTAGGACAGGAACTCGAGCTGTTTTCGTTCCCCCCTGAGCTCGGCAGTGGCCTTGCGGTGTGGCACCCGAAGGGAGGTTTGCTGCGCAACATTATCGAGGACTACTCGAGAAGGACTCACCTGGCCCACGACTATCAGCTCGTCTCGAGTCCGCACGTAGCGAAAGCCGAGCTATGGCAGACGTCCAAGCACCTCGACTTCTACGCAGACGGCATGTACCCGGGCATGGTGCTCGATGAGTCGACCGAGTATCGAATCAAGCCCATGAATTGCCCGTTCCATATCCTCATCTTCAACAGCAGGGGGAGGAGCTACCGCGAGCTGCCGATGCGGCTCTTCGAGCTGGGGACCGTCTATCGATATGAGCGATCGGGTGTCGTCCACGGTCTGATGCGCGCTCGCGGGTTCACCCAGGACGACAGCCACATCTTCATCGAGGAGAAGGACCTCGCCGCCGAGCTCCAGAACCTGCTCGATTTCACGCTCATGGTGTTGCGGGACTTTGGATTCGAGGAGTTCGAGGCGGATCTGTCGACCCGAAATCCCGGCAAGTACATAGGATCCGACGAGATGTGGGACAAGGCAGAGGCGGCACTGGAACAGGCGCTGCAGACCGCGGAGCTGCCATACGACATCGCGGTGGGAGAGGGCGCCTTCTACGGGCCGAAGATCGATGTTCACGTGCGGGATGCGCTGGGCAGGCGCTGGCAGCTGTCAACGCTCCAGGTGGACTTCGGGCAACCCGAGAACTTCGAGCTCCTCTATGCGACCGACCACAACACTCGGGAAAGGCCGGTGATGATTCACCGGGCGCTAATGGGCTCGGTTGAGCGTTTCGTCGGCATTTTGATCGAGCACTACGCCGGGGCCCTGCCGGGCTGGCTATCGCCGGTGCAAGCGACCATCGTGCCTGTGGCCGATCGCCATCACGACTATGCGCACGAAGTGGCGCGACGGCTCGGGAGCGAGGGGCTGCGGGTCGAGGTCAACGACGCCGATGAGACGGTTGGCGAGAAGATCAGGCAGGCAATCACTCACAAGCATCCCGCTGTGCTTGTAGTGGGGGATCAGGATGTGGAGAATGTCACGGTAGGTGTCCGGCTCCGCCACGAAGACGAAGAAAAGCGTGGCGTACCCCTCGACGAGGTGGTCGCAGAGTTGGTCGCCGTCTGCAAAGCTCCACGATAGATTCGCAGGGGCGCACTTGATCGGGCCCATCCTGGATCTAGGCTTTCTGCGAACTCAGCGATCGAAATTCTTGTCCGCGTGGGCAACGGCGTTTGCGTCCAGTGAAGGGAACAACAAGTGAAGTGGTTCGTCAGGTTTCTCGCCGCTGCCGTGAAGCGATCGCCGTGGGGGATCATCTCAGCTACGTTGCTCGTGACCGTGATCCTTGGGGCTTTCCTTCCTCAGCAGGAGACCGCTTCGGGCAACGAGGGCTTTTCCCCGAACACTCCGGAGTTCCGCGCTCAGGATGTGATCAGCCAGTATTTTTCGGACAATTCCGAGCAGCCGGTGCAAATCGTGGTCACTGCCAAGAATGGGGACCTTCTCACCGCCGACGGCCTGCGTGACTATCTGGCGATCCGGGACGCCATCACCTCGAGCGATGCGGGATCGCTGCTGAAGAATCGTCCCGGCGGCGACATCCTCGGCTACCTCGACCCGGTGTTGCAGGCACTGCAGATGCGGGCTGACCAGTTGGGAGTCACCTTCGATCAGGTTGTCGGCCAGGTCACCGATGAACAGGTGAAACAGGCGTTCTTGCAGGCATACGCCAACATCCCCTCCGACAGCAGGGCACTTGTCGACGGGCTTTACGGCACAAGCTCGGACCTGACCGTGCCTTCTGCAAAAACGGCGCTCATGGTGGTGTTCCTCAACGTGTCGGATCTCAGCGGAGCCACTGACACGCAGTTGCAGGCTATCGAAGTCAACATGTCCGATGCGATCAAGCATCTCGACACCAAGGCCATCGATCCGGTGGCATTCAGCTTCGCTCTCCTGTTCGCCAACACAGATCAGTTCCAATCCGAGATCGGGCGGCTCTTCATCGAGGCGTTCCTGATCATCGTCTTGATCCTCATGTTCGTTTACTGGGTGCACCCAAAGGGGGGCGTGACGAGGGGAAGGGCACTACGACGATCGCTTGCCGATACCGGACTGACCATGCTCGTCATTGTGGTCTCCATCGTGTGGATGAACGGGCTCGGTGTTCTCCTCGGACCGAAATACTTGGGGTTGATCGGCAACTTCAATGAGATTCTGCAGATCCTCCCGATCCTCCTGATCGGTTTGGGCGTTGACTATGCAATCCACATGACGAGCCGGTACCGGGAAGAGCTCGGCGCCGGGGTTGCGGTCAGCGAGTCGGCGTCCAACGCAACCAAAACGGTGGGAATCGCGCTCATCCTCGCCACGGCAACGACTTCCGTAGGCTTTCTGACCAATGTGGTCAACCCGGTCACCGCGCTGCGTGACTTCGGGATCCTGGCTGCTGTTGGTATCACCTCGGCGTTCATCCTCATGCTGTCCGTCGTTCCCGCGATTCGCGTTCTACTCGACGGGAGAGCAGAGCGGGCCGGGCGCCTCGACCGGCAGGCGTTTGGTCATCAGAGCGAGAGAATCCTGCCCAAGGTCATGGGCTCGACCGCTGTGCTTGCGGAGAAGTACGCGGTGACCACTCTGATTGCGGCACTGTTGCTGGGCGTTATCGGCTTCATTGGCCTCACCCGGCTCGACACCACATTTAGTTTCACCGACTTCCTGCCGGAGGGCAACCCACTGCTGAAGACGTATGACACCATCACCGCAGAGTTTGGCGGCGGCTTCGGCGAGCAGACTGATGTGATCATCGAAGGTGACGTTGCCACACCGGAGGTTCACAATGCGCTCGTGGCGGCGTGGACGAGCATGTCCGACACCCCCGACGTGGTCCAGTTTGGCTCGATGGCCGCCGCCGCGTCTCCTGCGTCTGTGATCGCACAGCTGATCAACCCGCAGTCCGACACCTACAACCAGGGCTTTGCGGCATATGCAGCAGGGGCCGGGCTCCAACCAGATTTGACGGTCGCTCCGGGCAGTGACGTTGTAGCCCTGTACGACCAGGCTGCTACCGCGGATCCCGAAGGCATGGCGCGTGTCATCGCTAAGGACAACGACACATATCGCTACGAGGACGTTCTGGTGACTACCCAGGCTGGCGAGCAACGAGCCAAGCAGCTCTCAGAGTCGCTGAAGGCAGACTTTGCACCGGTGATCGATGCGGGTGCCACCGCCGTGCCGACGAACCAGAACATCATCAGCGCGGGTGTGGTCACCGCCCTGCAGAACAGCCAGAAATCTTCGCTTGCGATAACGATCATCGCCGCGATGCTCTTGCTGGTCTTCACCTTCTGGGTCGAGTCGAGGCGGCCGTTTCTGGGTGTCATCACCATGCTGCCGGTCGCGCTCATTGTCTTGTGGGTGTTTGGTGTGATGTCGGCGCGAGGGATTGCATTCAACCCTGTGACCGCGATGATCGCCAACCTGGCAATCGGTATCGGCGTGCCGTACACCATCCACATCACTCATCGCTACCAGGAGGACAGGCGCCGGTACGACACGCCTGAAGAAGCAATCAGCTCAACCACGACCCATACCGGTGGTGCGCTGGCGGGGTCAGCATTCACAACGGCAGCTGGCTTTGGGATCCTGGTGACGTCGACGCTCAAGCCGTTCCAGCAACTTGGTGAAGTGACGTTCTGGGCGATCATCTTTGCGCTGATCGCCAGTGTCCTGGTGCTGCCCTCAATGCTGGTCCTCTGGGATCGCTGGCACCTGCGCCGCGGGGATACGGTCGTAGATGAGGCCGCCTTTGAGAGAGCGCACAGCGGGTTATGACCGAGCGAAGGCCAGACCTGCCCAAGATCGAGGTGGATCCGGATGTTGCGGCCGCCGCCGGGATGCCGGAAGATCTCGACGCCAACGTGCTCGGGCCATACCGGGTCCCCGACCCGGCGCGTCGTCGGCGCTCCGGGATGGTGTATGTGATTGCCGCGGCCATCACCATCGTCGGGATCCTGCTCGGGCTTCCGGGCAGGATGTGGATCATCGTCTGTGTGTTCGGCGTCATTGCCGTCTACCACACGGCGGCCGGGGCCCACCTGGAGATAGCCGATACAAAGGCGTTGACCCTTGCCACCGGGGCGGTGGGGTTCCCGGTAGGGCACGCTTCTGCCGTTCTTGGCTTTGATGGTTGGCTGGCACGCCCCGTGTGGAACGTGCTCGTCTTTTCCGCCGACGAGCCCCCGTCACAGCGGGGACTCGTCAGAGTCGATGGACGCTCGGGGCGGATCGTCGAGACCTATACCGAGGCGGTGGAACCCGCAGCCGGTGGCGACGACGTCGGATAGCCGGCGCGACGCCGGGGATCACCGCTGGTGTAGCGGTACGAAGTTCCGAGCGGTCTCCCCGACATATATCTGACGGGGACGTGCGATCCGGGTATCCGGATCCTCGGTCATCTCTTTCCAGTTGGCGATCCAACCGGGGAGACGGCCGATGGCGAATAGCACGGTGAACATGCGAGTCGGGAAGCCAAGTGCCCGGAAGATGATTCCGGAGTAGAAGTCAACGTTCGGATACAGGTTGCGCTCCTGGAAGTACTCGTCGTGGAGGGCCACCTGCTCCAACTCCTCTGCGACCTTGAGCAATGGGTCGTCGCCACGGAGCCGGTCGAGTACGTCGTCCGCAAACTTCTTCAAGATACGAGCGCGGGGGTCATAATTCTTGTAGACACGATGCCCGAAGCCCATGAGCCGGAACGGGTCGTTCTTGTCTTTGGCCTTCGCGATGTAGGACTCCGTGGTGGCTTTGGAATCGTTGGCGATCTCCGACAGCATCTCGACAACCGCCTGATTGGCGCCGCCATGTAGCGGGCCCCAAAGGGCATTCATCCCCGCCGCGACCGAGGCGAACATGTTCGCCTGGCTCGAGCCGACAAACCGCACCGTGGCGGTTGAGCAGTTCTGGCCGTGGTCGGCGTGCAGGATCAGCAGCACGTTCAGCGCCTTGGCGATGACGGGGTCGACGTGATACTCGGCAGTGGGTAGAGCGAACATCATGTGGAGGAAGTTCTCCACGTAGCGCAGGTCGTTGCGGGGGTATATGTAGGGGAAACCCGAGGACTTCTTGTACGCCCATGCGGCGACCGTTGGCATCTTGGCAATGAGGCGCTGGGCACTCTCGATAACCGAGGCCTCGTCCTTGGGATTGTGGTATTCCTCGTAGAAGCTGGAGATGGCGTTGGTCGCCGAGGAGAGGATCGCCATCGGGTGGGCATTGGTCGGGAAGGCGTCGAAGAAGCGCTTGAGCTCCTCATTGAGGAGGCTGTGGCGTTTCATGGACTCTTCCCACTCAGCCAGCTCGGACTTGTTGGGAAGATGCTCGAACAGCAGGAGGAAAGCGACCTCTAGGAACGAGCAGCTGTTGGCGAGGTCCTCGATGGCGTATCCACGGTGCGACAGCTTGCCTGCGGCCCCATCGACATAGGTGATCGCGGACCGCGCCGAAGCGGTATTGGCGAACCCGGGGTCGTAGACGACGCTATGAGTCGTGGCCCGCAAGTCCTTGATGCTGTATCCATTGTTGCCTACTTTTGCGGTGAGCTTCTCGAGCTCGAGCGTCTTGTCTCCGATTTGTAGCGTTGCACCTGCCTCATCCATTTTCAGGCCTTTGCCTTTCTGTATATTTAGTCAATGGCGAGGAATTCTAGCTAGCGGCAAGCTCACTACATCTGCCAGTAGGAATACACTGCCCCGGTCGGGTTCACCCAGAACCTCGACTCGAGTGAGGAATCGGCGGTTGTGCGTGGTACCTTTCCTGGGTCAACCTCCAATCTACGGTCGTGGATCGCACCGAGAGTGCGCGATGGCACTGCGGCTGGCGAACGGAGTTGGAAGGAGACCGAATTGCTCGATCTGAGGGCTAGAAGTCGGCTGGCCCCGATACTCGACCCGATAGCCGCAGGGCTTTCGAAGCTGAAGCTCACGCCAACCATGGTTACGATCCTCGGTTTGCTGGTGACGCTGGGCGGTGCTGCGCTGATCGCGGTTGATAGTTATGCATTGGGCGCTTTCATCGCCGGGGTCGGGTCGACACTGGATGCCCTGGACGGCCCGCTGGCTCGCTACCAGGGGACGGCATCGATTAGGGGTGCTTTCGTCGATACGATGTCCGACCGGGTCGGCGAGGTCGGCCTTTGGGCGGGATTGACCTTCAGCCTCCGCACCGATGAGACCGCGCTGATGCTCTGTGTCCTTGCGCTGGCCTTCTCACTGCTCACCCCATACGTTCGCTCCAAGGCTGAGAGCTGGGGAGCTGAAGGGCGGGGTGGCTGGATGGGTCGTGGCGAGCGGATGATATTGATGCTGGTCGGTCTGCTGCTCTATGGCTTCGGGTTGCGCGTGTTGCAGCCAATGCTCTGGATGTTCGTGGTGCTCTCCGGTTTCACCGTTGTCCAGCGGAGCGTTCGTACCTGGCAACAGCTCGTTGAAGAAGACGGGTGACGGATAGGCCGTGAAGGATCGTATCGCTTACCTCGCCTACCGCGCCTTTGTCGGACTACTCGGGGCCCTGCCCGAGCCGGTGATGCGCGCTGCGGGGAGTGGACTCGGACGCGCCGCATGGTATGTCGCGCCGGGGCGTCGCCGGCTGGTGCAACGTCATCTGCGGCGGATCCTCGGCTCCGATGACGACATAACCGCCCGATCGAAGGCGATGTTTGCCAGCTACGGGCGCTACTGGGCAGAGGTCTTCTGGCTGCGTCCCCGCCGGATCCCCTCACTCGTGGCAAAGGCGACCGTCGAGAATGTCACGGGGTTGCGGGCCGCATACGCACGGGGCAAAGGAGTGCTACTCATTCTTCCGCACATGGGCAACTGGGAGGTGGCAGGCGCCGTAGCCAGGGATCTCGGTATGCCGGTGCTTTCCGCTGCCGAGAATCTGCCCAATCCGTTGATCACAGAGTGGTTCCTCGACGTCAGGAAGATGGCGGGAATGGACATCGTGCTCACCGGGCGCGGGGCACGGGCGACCGGTGCGTTGATGCGTCGGCTCCAGGAGGGCGAGACAGTAGCGCTGCTTGCAGATCGTGATGTGACCGGGAGGGGAGTCCCCGTCGAGTTCTTCGGCGAGGAGACGACGATGCCTGCCGGACCGATCGCACTTGCGGTCAAAACCGGAGCCCCCATCCTCGTCGTCGGCTCGTATTTCGAGGAAGGCCCGGGGCATCGCTACGTGGTATCCGATCCGTTGCCCGTTCCAGAAGCGGGGACCAAGGAGGATCGGGTTGCAGCCGGTGCTCAACTGCTCGCCACGGCGCTCGAGGAGCGGATTCTGCGACGACCAGAGGACTGGCATCTGTTCGTGCCCAACTGGCCGTCGGATCGGCCAAATACGTGAAGGTCGGCCTCGTTTGTCCGTACGACATGGGCAGGCCCGGCGGGGTCCAGGATCAGGTGCGCCGGATCTCGAGATGGCTGCGACGGGAAGGGCACGTCGCCAGGATCATCGCCCCGGGCGAGTGTGACGAGGACGGCTTCATCTCGGTGGGGTCGGCAACGGTGATACCAGCGAACGGTGCCGCAACGCCGGTAGCACTATCGCCTCGGGTGTCGGGCCGGGTAGCTGCGGCGGTCGGGGCTTTCGATGTCGTGCACATCCATGAGCCTCTGATGCCACAGGTGTCGTTGGCAGCGACACGTCTTGCCGACAAGCCGCTTGTGGGGACGTTCCATGCCGATGTCTCCCGCGTCGCAGGCTATGCCTACACGATCGGGCGGCCAATCACGAGACGGTGGCTCGACCGTCTCGATGTGATCACCGCGGTGAGCCCGATCGCGGCGCGAGTGGTCGAGTTCACCGGCCGGGTGCGCATCGTTCCCAACGGTATCGACGTCGATGACTACACACCGGAAGAGAAGGACGCTTCGTCTGTCGTCTTTGTTGGTAGGCCCGATCCTCGCAAGGGTCTGGGAGTGCTGCTTGCCGCCTGGGAGACGGTGCGGCAACGGCACCCCGATTCGACGCTCACCGTGGTTGGCTCGGACGGGGACGGGATCGAGGTTCCTGGAGTGGTATTTGCCGGCCGGGTGGGTGAGGAGGAGAAGCGGCGGGTGTTGGCTGCCGCGTCCATCTATTGCGCTCCCAACCTCGGCGGCGAGAGTTTTGGCATTGTGGTTGCCGAGGGCATGGCCGCGGGTTGTGCGGTTGTCGCCAGCGCCCTGCCTGCCTTCGTGCGGGTGGTCGGCGACTCCGGGATGCTGGTGGCGGTGGGTGATGAAGTGGGATTGGCGGCAGCAATTGCGGGGTTGCTAGACGATCCCGCACAGGCTGCGTCGCTCGGGGAAGCGGCACGACGTGCAGTGCGGCGATTCGATGGGGGCTCGGTGGTGGCCGGGTATATCAGCGCATACCGGGAAGCCATCGGCGCGGGCAGGCGGTCATCTGGGAAGCGTCCTCGCTAATCACCGTTACGATCAGAGGATGGATCCAAATCACGTGTCGGTGGCCACCACGGGGGGTGTTGCGCGGGTGACGTTGAATCGTCCGGAGCGACGCAACGCGTTGAGTCTCGATCTGCTGGAGGCATTGCAGGGGGTGCTGGTGCGGATCGGCACCGACCCGGGGGTGCAGGTGGTGGTGATCTCAGGGGCAGGTCCGGTCTTTTCCGCCGGCCACGACATGGGTGAGATGCTCGATCGGTCGGCGGAGTTCTACGACAGGCTGTTCAGTACCTGCACCGACGTGATGCTGACGCTCCAGAGACTGCCACAACCCGTGATCGCCCAGGTCCATGGGGTGGCAACGGCGGCGGGTTGCCAGCTGGTGGCAGCGTGTGACCTGGCGGTGGCGGGCGGCAACAGCCGGTTTGCCACACCCGGAGTGCACATTGGATTGTTCTGCTCGACACCGATGGTGCCGCTGTCGAGGGCGATCGGTCGCAAGCGGGCCATGCAGATGTTGCTGACAGGTGACTTTGTCGATGCGGCAACCGCTCTCGAGTGGGGGTTGGTCAATCAGGTCGTGCCCGATGATGAGCTCGAGAGAGCCACCGACCGGCTCGCCAGTCGGATCATGCAGTTCAGCAAGGTTGTGATCGCGATCGGAAAGCGTGCCTTCTACGCTCAGGTGGATGTTGATGAGGCCGCGGCGTACGAAATCGTTGGGCCGATGATGCGCGACAATGCGCAACACGTTGATGCCCAGGAGGGGATGAGGGCGTTTCTCGAGAAGCGCACCCCGGAGTGGCCGAGTCAGCAGGTCGGCGACACCGGTAGACTTCAGAGCTGAGAACAGAGGAGTCCGAAATGAACACATCCGAGTCTCAGAGAGGCACCGATCTCGTCAAGAGAGGGCTGGCCGAGATGCTGAAAGGCGGCGTCATCATGGACGTTGTCAACGCCGACCAGGCTCGGATAGCCGAGGAAGCGGGTGCGGTGGCAGTAATGGCGCTCGAGCGCGTCCCGGCAGACATCCGCGCAGTTGGCGGTGTCGCCCGGATGGCCGACCCGACCAAGGTTGAAGAGATCATCGAGGCGGTCTCGATCCCGGTCATGGCCAAGTCGCGGATCGGGCACTTCGTCGAGGCACAGGTACTCGAAGCGCTCGGAGTGGATTACATCGATGAGTCTGAGGTGCTGACCCCCGTCGATGAGAACCACATCGACAAGTGGAATTTCACGGTGCCGTTCGTTTGCGGCGCCAGGGACCTAGGTGAGGCGCTGCGTCGCATCGGCGAGGGTGCCGCCATGATCAGGACAAAGGGTGAGCCTGGCACCGGCAACGTGGTCGAGGCCGTCAGGCACATGAGGCTGATGAACAAGCAGATCCGACAGCTGACAGTGCTCGATGAGAACGAGCTGATGGCCGCCGCCAAAGAGCTGCGAGCTCCCTATACCCTGGTCAGGGAGATTGCCGAGACGGGCAAGTTGCCTGTGGTCAACTTTGCTGCCGGTGGCATCGCGACGCCCTCCGATGCGGCGCTGATGATGCAGCTCGGCTGTGACGGTGTCTTTGTTGGGTCAGGGGTCTTCAAATCAGGTGATCCCGCGGTTCGTGCACGCGCCATCGTCGAGGCAACGACTTTCTATAGCGATCCGGCCAAGGTCGCCAAGGTGTCGCGGAACCTCGGTGAGGCGATGGTGGGGATCAACATCGACACGCTCTCTGCGGAGGAGCGGATGCAGGACCGCGGCCTCTAGTGTCGGTTTCGATGAAGAGAATCGGGGCGCTCGCTCTCCAGGGAGACTTCCGCGAGCACCTGGATGTGGTTCGGCGGCTCGGTGTCGAAGGTGCCGAGGTGAGGACTACTGAGGATCTGGAAAGTGTCGACGCTCTGATCATCCCGGGTGGTGAGTCGACGGCGATTGGCAGGTTGGCGCGCATCTACGGTCTCATCGAGCCGCTTCAGGAGCGGATCAACGACGGGATGCCGGTGCTGGGGACCTGTGCAGGGATGATCTTCCTGGCGGCAGCGACCATGAAGCACGACCAGCCACAACTCGGGGTGCTCGACGTCGTTGTCGAGCGGAACGCCTTTGGGAGGCAGGTCGACTCGTTCGAGGCCGATCTCGACGTGACGGGTCTGGCCCACCCGGTCCACGCGGTGTTCATCCGGGCGCCGTGGATCCACAAGGTGGGCTCCGAGGTGGAGGTGCTCGCCACTGTGCCCGGGACCGATTCGGGTGATTCGCATCCCGTATTCGTGCGACAGGGGCGTATCCTGGCGACCTCATTCCATCCCGAATTGACCGATGACACGAGGATTCACGAGATGCTGATTCACCAGATGCTGACGGAGGAGGGCTGAATGTCCGGGCATTCCAAGTGGGCGAACATCAAGCACCGCAAGGGGCGCCAGGACGCAAGACGCGGCAAGCTCTTCGCAAAGCTGATCCGGGCCATAGAAGCCGCGGCGCGTCAGGGTGGGAGCGACATAACGGCCAACCCCACGCTGGCAACGGCAGTCCAGAAAGCCAAAGACAACTCCGTTCCCAAGGACAACATCGATAGAGCGGTCGCACGCGGCGCAGGCCAGGAGGACGGCGTCGTATACGACGAGGTCTGGTACGAGGGTTACGCTCCCGGTGGTATTGCCGTGTACGTGCAGGTGCTCACCGACAATCGCAACCGCGCCGCATCGGACGTGCGGGCCGCCTTCAGCAGAAACGGCGGCAGCCTCGGCGAGCCGGGCTCGGTCGGCTATCTGTTCGAGCAGAAGGGCTATGTGCTCGCTGCCGGGGACGAGGATGTGGTGATGATGGCGGCGCTCGAGGGGGGAGCAGACGATGTCACGGCCAGCGATGAGAGCTGGGAGATCGTTTGTGCGCCCGGCGACCTGCAAGCGGTGCGGGCTGCCTTGGAGCATGCCGGTGTGACCATCGAGCAGGCAGAGGTCACCCAGCTGCCCTCAGTCTCGATCGCCGTTGACGAGGCGGGCGCCACCAGGGTGCTGCGGCTGGTCGATGCCCTCGAGGATCTCGATGACGTGCAGTCGGTGTACGGGAACTTCGACATTCCCGACGATGTACTGGCCTCAATGGATTGAGGTTCGCCTCGCCCTGCAGTTCGGTGGCAGGGTGCTTGGCAGCTCCGATGTGTGACCCTACGCTAGAGAACATATGTTCGTCCTCGGAATCGATCCCGGTCTTTCCACACTCGGCTACGGCATGCTGGAAGCGCGCGGGCACAACCTGCGGGCGGTGGCTGCCGGTGTGATCAGGACCGATCCGGCGCTGGCGACGGGGGAGCGACTCGCCGAGTTGTATCGTGACCTCGATGGTTTGCTAGGCGAGCACAAACCGGACGGTGCCGCCGTCGAGCAGATATTCGTCAACCGCAACCTGCAGACGGCAACCTCGGTGGGACGTGCCTCAGGGGTGGTGCTGCTGGTGCTGGCGCAACACGGGGTCCCGGTTGCCGAGTACACCCCATCGGCGGTCAAGCGGGCACTCACCGGGTACGGGAACGCTGACAAGGCGCAGATGAAGAAGGTGGTAGCGATGCGGCTTGGACTGAACGATCTGCCCAGCCCCGCCGACGCCGCCGATGCCCTGGCAATCGCGTTGTGCCACTTGCAGGGTGCGTCCTGGCGACGCCTCGCCGGCGGTGTCACGTGATCGGGCGGCTGCGTGGTGAGATCGCAGAGAAGTCGCTGGATCGGGTCCTTATCGATGTCGGTGGCGTCGGCTACGAGATCACGCTAACGCCGGCGACCGTGGCGACGCTACCGGGAGTTGGCCAACCTGCGGTTCTCCACACGCACCTGCACGTGCGCGAGGACGCCATGGCACTGTTCGGATTCGCTACCGGCGACGAGCGCGACATCTTCAAGGTGCTCATCGGTGTCGCCGGAGTGGGGCCAAAGCTGGCGATGGCGGTGCTGGCAACGCTTGACCCCGATGAGTTACGGCACGTCGTCGTCGCCGAAGATGCCGCTGCGCTCACCGCGGTTCCCGGGATAGGGCAGCGCAGCGCGCAGAAGCTGATCCTGGAGTTGCGACCGAAGCTCGACCTGCCCGATTCGCCGCTTCAGGCGAGCACTGCGGTGGCTGAGGTGCGGGAAGCACTCGAGGGCCTCGGTTACCAGTCGGCGGAGATCAGAGATGTGCTGCGAGACTTACCGCAGGACGGATCAGTGGAGGACTCACTGCGGTTGGCGCTCCAAGAGCTGGGGAGGCGACGGTGACGGGCCGTGCGTGACGAGGGCCTGTTGGCGCGAGATCCGTTGCCTGAGGACGAGCGCGAGGAGCTCACGCTCCGTCCCCGTCACATGGGCGAGTTCATCGGCCAGACTGATCTGAAGGAACGACTCTCTATTCTCATCGAGGCGGCCAGACAGCGCGGCGAGTCCGTCGACCACGTGCTCTTCTCAGGACCGCCCGGGCTCGGCAAGACGTCGTTGGCGGGGATCCTCGCTATAGAGATGGGTGCCCACTTCCAGGCGACGAGCGGACCTGCTCTTGAGCGTCCCGGTGACCTGGCGGCCGTGATCACCAACCTGGAGCGGGGTGATGTGCTGTTTATCGACGAAATCCACCGGCTACCACGCCAGGTGGAGGAGGTGCTGTATCCGGCAATGGAGGATTTCCAGCTGGACATCGTTGTCGGCAAGGGGCCGGCGGCACGCTCGATCCGGCTCGACCTCCCACCGTTCACACTCGTCGGGGCAACCACCAGGGTGGGGCGGGTCGCTCCACCACTTCGTGACCGCTTCGGATATGTTGCCCGACTGGACTACTACAACTCGGCTGATCTGGCACGTATCGTCAAGAGGTCGGCAGAGATCCTCGGGGTGGATGTCACCCCGGACGGAGCCGACGCGGTCTCGTATCGATCCCGGGGAACGCCACGAATCGCAAACCGATTGCTGCGTCGGGTGCGGGACTTTGCGTCGGTGCGATCTGACGGTGTTGTCGACGGTGACACCGCGCTCAAGGCGCTGCACGTGTTCGAGGTGGACGACGCCGGCCTCGACAAAGTCGACAGGTCGATTCTGGAGGCAATCATCGGAAAGTTCAACGGTGGCCCGGTTGGATTGTCCACCCTGGCGATTGCCGTCGGGGAAGATCCGGAGACCGTCGAAGATGCCTACGAGCCGTATCTGCTCCAGGAGGGGTTCATCCAGCGGACGCCGAGGGGCCGGATCGCAACACCCCGAGCCTACGGGCACCTCGGGGTTTCACCTCCAGACGACAGCCCGCAGGCGACGCTGCTCTGAAGGGTGGTGATCGATCACCGGAGCGGGTGATTCAGAACGTTGCTCCCACGGGCCATTTCGCCTCGAGTCCCGCCACGAACTGCTCGGGTGTGGCTGCGTAGACCATCGCTCCAAGGTCGACGGCCTTTCTCTGGAGATCGTGGCGACGATCGGCGATGATCAGCTCGACCTCGGTGATCTCAGTGGCGTCGCTCAATGCGCGATCCTCGCCGAGCCGGTGAGAGAGCACGGCGAGATCGTGGTCATCTCCAAGCAAGTCGGTGAGAGTTTCGAGGTTCGCTTCACAACGGATCATCTCCTCGGGGTCGAGCACGTTCAACGCTTCCACTTGATGTCGCAGGTACTTGGCTCGTTTGCGCCAGTTGTGAAGCAACGTGTCGGTTGGCGACGCGACGGCATTCCTCATCCCGCTCTTGCCGCGTTTGTAGACACGTTCGATTCCAGGGGCAATGGTGCTGAAGGCGTGGGGGAGGGGATTTTCTGTTCCGGCGTGCTTGGTCCAACCGGGGCTGCGCTTCCTGACATTCTCAAGCTGTTCGATGATGGCCGCCATCTGCGCCTGGTTGTCGAGCACCGAGCGGGTCTCTGCGTCATACCGCGCCTGGAGACGTTCCAAGGTTGGGGTCAGGGATTGGCTTGTCTCCGGGCCGGCTGCGAAGAGGCGGGCGAGTGTCTCGGCCATCACCCACGCATCCCGGACATTGCCAAGCTCGGCGGCGATCAGTTTCAACATCTGGTTGTCCGGTTCGTACCGGTCCCTGACGATGACCCCTCGCACCAGACGAAGTATTGATCGCAGTCGTTTGATCGCCTTCCTGGTGGAGTGAACGGCGAGCGCACGATCGTCGGGAGGGGCGCTTGCGATGCCCAATGCGATATCGAACTGTTGCGACGTGACGCGGTCGATGGCGTCGCTCAGAGTCTCGCCGCGGCGGAAGCGCATTTCTGTGGCTGGGGAATCTGTCACGGGCCGCCAGGCTAACTGATGTGCGCAGCGAGCGTCCCGGTGTGAGAGCAGGGCATCGGGAGTGGACCGCAGCGAACTAGCCTCTGCTCCCTTGGATACGAACCTGTTCAACTATGAGTTGCCGGAATCGGCGATTGCGCAGCGGCCGCTCGAACCTCGAGATGCGTCCCGGTTGTTGCGGTGTGACCCTCTGGAGGACCGCCGGTTCCGCGAGTTGCCCGACCTACTAGAGCCGGGCGATCTGCTCGTGGTGAATCGCACCCGGGTGCGGGCGGCCCGTCTGCACGGGCACAAGGTGGAGACCGGAGGTGCCGTCGAGCTGTTGCTGGTGCGGCGCGTCGACCCGGTGCGTTGGGAAGCACTCATTCGCCCGGCGCGCAGGATCAGGGCCGGGATGGAACTGACCTTCGAAGGGATAACGGCGAATGTGCTCGGCGAACCGGAGCGTGGCCGGGTGGTCGTTGCGCTTTCGGCCCGGACCGGTGACATCGAAGTGGCGATCGCCTCCGCTGGTGAGGTGCCGTTGCCACCGTACGTCCACGAGACGCTTGCCGACGCCGAGCGCTATCAGACGATATTCGCCAGGACACTTGGATCGGCGGCAGCACCGACGGCATCTCTGCATTTCACGAGCAGAGTCATTGAGAGAATGCAGCAGAGAGGCGTCGAGATCGCAGAGGTGGACCTGGAAGTGGGCCTCGACACCTTCCGCCCCATCGCAACGGACGATATCGCCGATCACGAGATGCACACAGAGAGGTGGGAGATACCCGAGACAACCGCCCGTGCCATCCAAGCGACCAGGGCGCGGGGAGGCAGGGTCGTGGCCGCCGGGACCACGGTTGTGCGCACTCTCGAAAGCGCCGAGTCGGGAAATGGTCTCGTGTCCGCCGGGAGCGGCGCCACCGACCTGTTCATCGGCCCGGGTTACCGGATGCGGGTGGTTGATGTGGTCCTCACCAACTTCCACGCGCCGCGCACCACCTTGATCGTCATGATCGCAACGTTGCTCGGCGACCGCTGGCGGCAGATCTATGAGTACGCCCTGGAGCACGACTACCGTTTCCTGTCGTTTGGTGACGCCATGCTGATCGAAAGGCCGGTCAACCACCGATGAGTGTGCATTGGGAGCGTTCCGGGAGTGATGGTGCTGCCCGCACAGGTCGGCTGCACACTCCGCACGGTGCTATCGAGACACCCGGCTTCATGCCGGTTGGCACCCGAGGCACGGTCAAGACGGTGGACACCGAGGATTTGGAGAGGATCGGGGCGCAGATGGTCCTCGCCAACACCTATCACCTGATGCTTCGGCCGGGAGCGGCGACGGTTGCGGCGCTTGGCGAGCTTCACGGCTTCATGGCATGGGAAGGTCCGATCCTCACGGACTCAGGTGGTTACCAGGTTTTCAGCCTCGACCCTCAGATCTCCGAGGACGGCGTTGTGTTTCGGTCCACGTACGACGGCGACCGTGTGGAACTGACCCCGGAGCGAGCCGTCGGCATCCAGGAGCAACTGGGGTCGGACGTCGCCATGATTCTCGACGTCCTCATCGGGTTGCCTGCGTCGCGAGCGGAGAGCGAGGCGGCCATGGAAAGGACCTTGCGCTGGGCGGAACGTGCCCGCAACGCCAGGACCCGAGATGATCGTGCGCTGTGGGGAATAGTCCAGGGTGGTGGTGATCCCGAGCTTCGAGCTCGCTCGGCGGCCGGCACCGCTGTGCTCGGCTTTCCCGGGTTCGGGATCGGTGGTTTGTCGGTTGGAGAGCCGCCCGAGGTGAGGAACCTGGCTGTTGAAGCCGTGGTGCCGGAATTGCCCGACACGGCTCCTCGCTACGTGATGGGTTTGGGCGACACCGAGGGGTTGCTCGACTGTGTGGCGCGGGGCGTCGATCTGTTCGATTGTGTCTTGCCAACGCGACTCGCCAGGCACGGGAAGGTGCTCAGCAGGGACGGTGATTTCTCGATCAAGCGGGCGGAGTGGGCGGTAGACGACTCGCCGATCTCGGTCGAGTGTCCGTGTGTGGCGTGCAGACGTTACAGCCGTGGGTACATCAGGCACCTCTTCGGAACCGGGGAGCTGTTGGGCCTGCGACTGCTGTCGATCCACAACCTCACCTACACGCTCGACCTGATGCGGCGGATCAGAGAGGCAATCGCCGCCGGCCGGTTTGCAGCGTTCTACGATGAGGTCAGCACACGGCGCAGGTAGCGGCTTTCACTGTTTGGAAATGAGGGCACTAACCTATGCCGGCCCGGCACTGGCTGATACGTGCCGGTGTTAATTCCATGGAGGCTCAAGTGCCATACAACGCGATCCTTGCCTCGTCGCTGTTTGCGACCGATGCGGGAAGCACGGATCAAACAGGCTCGTGGTTGGGCTTGCTGCTCCCGTTGATCATCTTTGGCGGGCTGTTTTATGTAGCTCTGATCCTGCCGCAACGGAGACGGCAGAAGAATATGCAGCAACTGCGGGAGTCGATCGAGGTCAACGATCAAATTCGCACCATCGGGGGGATCCTGGGTCGGGTCACCCGGCTCGAGGGTGACGAGGCAACCATCGACGTAGGCGGGGGGACGGTGCTGACCGTCACGGTCAGGGCCATCGCCGAGAAACTCGGAGAGAAGGCAGAGTGAACCGTCGACCCCTATGGACCTCGCTCATCCTCATTGTTGTCATTGCCTGGGGCTCGCTGGGAGCGATGCTTGCGGCCGGGTGGACGCCCAAGTTGGGTCTCGACCTACAGGGCGGCTTCTCTGTTGTACTTGCGGCACCCCCAGGCACCGACCGGGCTGTTCTCGATCAAGCCGTTGAGACCATGCGGAGCCGCATCGAGAGCCTCGGCGCGGTACAGGAGCCCGAGATCTCGGTACAAGGCGATCGGCGGATCCTGGTCCAGCTACCCGGCGTCGAAGACCGGGAGCGAGCGCTTGCTGCCGTCGGCACCACCGGTCAGCTGACCTTCCGCCCGGTCTACGCCTACGGAGCCACTAGCCCGGCGTTCCAGGATGGGACTCTTCCCACACCGACGACGACTACGACGGCGGCGTCTGGTGATACGACGACTACGACGGCGGCGTCTGGTGATACGACGACTACGACGGCGGCGTCTGGTGATACGACCACTACGACGGCGGCGTCTGGTGATACGACGACTACGACGGCGGCGTCTGGTGATACGACGACTACGACGGCGGCGTCTGGTGATACGACCACTACGACGGCGGCGCCTGGTGAAACCACCACGACCACAACGACCACAACGACCACAACAGTGCCGCCGGCGATCCCGTCCGACATCGATCCGACCACCGGGCTCAGCCTGACCGACGATCCCACCAAGAGCGTCTACCTGAAAGGTGACGATGGCCTCATCTACTCGCTGGGACCGGCCTTCCTCACAGGCGCAGACCTGACCGGGGCCGAACCGTCGTACGGTGGCGTCGGAATCGGTGGTTCGGGGGGCTGGAGCGTCGATCCGTCCTTCACCGCAGATGGCGGCGCCAAGTTCGAAGCCGCCACCGCGCAACTCTCGCAGTACACCTACGGCGATCCCAGGAGACAGATGGCCATCGTCCTCGACGGCACGGTGATCTCGGCGCCGTCGATCGCACAGGACGTGGCCGCCGGGCAATCGCTCTCAGCCGACACCGTCATCATCACGATGGGCTCGACTGACAACGCTCAGCAGCAGGCCGAGGATCTCGCCACTGTGCTGCGATACGGTGCACTCCCGACCACCTTCGATCGGGAGAGCGAAGGCTCGGTGTCTGCGACCCTTGGCTCGGACTCGTTGCGGGCCGGTCTGATCGCCGGCATCGCAGGATTGATCCTCGTGGCGCTGGCACTCGTGGCCTACTACCGCATCCTCGGTTTGATCGCAGTGCTCGGATTCACCGTGTTCGGCTCGCTTCTGATCGGCACGATCATCCTGCTCGGCCAGACTCAGGGAACCACACTGACGTTATCGGGGGTGACGGGCATCATCGTGTCCGTCGGGATCACTGCCGATTCGTACATCGTGTTCTACGAGAGGGTCAAAGAGGAGAATCGCAAGGGCCGTGCCCTGAAGCCGGCGGTGGACTACGGATTCAAGAGGGCTTTCCACACGATCATCACGGCAGACACAGTGACGCTCGCTGGTTCGGCACTGCTCTGGCTGCTCGCCATCGGTCCGGTGAAGGGCTTCGCTCTCACCCTTGGGATTGCCACGGTGGTCGACGTCGTCGTCGCCTACTACTTCACCCGCCCGTTCGCCCAGCTCATGGTGCGTAGCAAGCTCGGTGAAGGGGGAGCTATGTCGATTCGCGGAGCAATGGGAAGGACTTCAACCGAGGTGACCGCATGAGCGTATGGACCGATCTCTACCGGGGCGAGACAGAATTCGATTTCGTGCGGAATCGACGTCGCTTCTTTCTCATCTCCGGTGCCCTCATCCTGGTTTCGATAATCTCACTGTTTACGCGCGGGCTAGACGGGAGCATCGACTTCACCGGGGGAGCGATCGTCGAAGCCCCCAATCACTCCGCCGCGGATGTGGCCGCTTACCGCAACAACCTCTCCACGATCGGTCAGGAAGGTGCCCGGGTCCAGATTCGCACCGAGCCGGACGGCTCAGAGACGGTCGTGGTGCAAACCGGGGCTCTCGACGTGGAACATCGCAACCAGCTGGTCGACAAGATCGCCGAGATATCCGGCGACAATCCAAACGACCTCTCCATCGAGGCCACCGGCCCCACTTTCGGATCGGAGATCACGAGGAGGGCTATCGAAGCGCTGGTGATCTTCCTCCTGGTAGTCGCGCTGTTCATTACGTGGCGATTTGAGTGGAAGATGTCCGCGGCCGCGCTGACCGCCTTGTTCCACGATCTGATCATCACCGCCGGGGTGTATTCGATCATAGGTTTCCAGGTCACACCTGCGACCGTGATCGCCATTCTGACGATCCTCGGGTACTCGCTGTATGACACCGTCGTCGTGTTCGACAAGATCACAGAGAACGTGCACGAGTTGGGGAGCAGGCACACCTTCACCGAGATTGCCAATCTCTCCATGAACCAGGTGTTGATGCGATCGTTAAACACATCGTTGACCTCGCTGTTGCCGATCGGGAGCTTGCTCTTTGTCGGGTCGTACTTGCTGGGTGCGGCAACGCTGCGCGAGTTTGCGCTCGCCCTGTTCATCGGGATCGCGGCAGGAACGTATTCGTCGATTTTCGTGGCAACCCCGTTGCTCACCGAGTGGAAAGAGCTGGAGCCTCAGTGGCAACGCATGCAGCGTCGCGTCAACCGTCGCACCTCGGGTGTTGTGCTGTCCGATGCCCAGGTTGCGAGCGCCAAGGCTTCGGAAGAGCAGCGTGCCACAGGCGCAACTCCAAAGGCTCCCAAACGACGTGCAAAGCGCCGGTAGACTGCACGCGTGATCGAAACGAGAATGCGCTCATTCATCCGCGACGTACCGGATTTTCCCAGCCCCGGGGTTATCTTCAAGGACATCACGCCGCTGTTGGGCAATTACGCAGCCTTCAATGAGGCGATCGAAGCGATGATCGAACCGTTCCGGGATCATGAGGTGACCAAGGTCGTTGGCGTAGAAGCCCGCGGGTTCATCTTTGCGGCCCCGATTGCGGTTCGTATGAAGGCGGGTTTCATCCCTGTGCGCAAGCCGGGGAAGTTGCCCTACGACGTACACCACCAGGTCTACGATCTCGAATACGGTACGGACCGGATCGAGATCCACCAGGATGCCGCCACTCCGGATGACAACGTGCTCGTTGTCGACGATGTGCTGGCAACCGGGGGAACAGGCCGGGCGACAACAGACCTCATCCGTGCCCTCGGCGCTCACGTCGTCGGGTTCACGGTCCTTGCCGAACTAGCCTTTCTAGGAGGGCGGGAACGTTTGGACGGGGTCGATGTCCATGCCGTGGTGAGATATGGCGCTTCCTGAGATCATTGAATCGGAGCCGGAACTCCACCTGGCCCGTATCAGGGATCGGTACACCGCGCACTACGGTGCGACCGATCTCAGCAACATCGACCGGGCGTACCGGGTGGCAGCCGACGCCCACGCGGGCCAGATGCGCCGATCGGGCCACCCATTCATCACTCACCCCCTGATCGTGGCCGAGATCCTCGCCGGGTACGGGATGGACGAGGCCACCCTGATCGCTGCGATCCTCCACGACACGGTTGAGGACACCGACATCTCGCTCGAGCAAACCGCAGAGATGTTTGGCGATGAGGTTGCCGCGTTGATCGACGGTGTGACCAAACTGGACCGCATCCGTTTCTCCTCGCGCGAGGAGCAACAGGCGGCGACCATCCGCAAAATGGCGATTGCCATGGCAAAAGACATTCGTGTCTTGCTCATCAAGCTCGCCGACCGACTCCACAACATCAGGACCCTGGACTTCCTTCCCGAGGAGAAGCGCCACCGCATTGCTCTCGAGACCATCGAGGTCTATGCGCCGCTGGCACACCGGCTCGGGGTCCAGGAGATCAAGCACGAGATGGAGGATCGCTGCTTTCGCGAGCTCTATCCGAAACGGATGCTCGAGCTCGAGGAGTTGATCAGCAGACGGGCACCGCAACGTGAAGCGGACCTGGAGCGGGTCAAGGGGCAGATCCGCGACGAATTGGCGGCGCAGGGAATCGAAGCGACGGTGACAGGTAGGCCGAAACACCTGTACTCGATCTACCGCAAGATGATGGCCAGTGGTCTCGACTTCTCGCAGATCTACGACTTGATGGGGGTGCGGATCCTGGTGAACGAGGTTCGAGACTGCTACGCCGTGCTCGGTCTCATCCACACGCTGTGGGCACCGATCCAGGGTCGGTTCAAGGACTACATCGCTATGCCCAAGTTCAATCTCTACCAGAGCTTGCACACCACCGTGCTCGGGCCCGATGGGAAGCCTCTGGAGGTGCAGATCCGCACCCATGAGATGCACACGCGAGCCGAATACGGTATCGCCGCTCACTGGCGCTACAAAGACGGGGACAAATCCACCGATCCCGAGTTCATCGCCGATCTACGCTTCCTCCAGGAAGAATCGACCGACCCGCGCGAGTTTCTCGAACATCTCAAACTCGACCTCTACCTCGACGAGGTGTTCGTTCTCACCCCGAAAGGCGATGTCCACGTTCTGCCCACGGGCGCCACACCCGTCGACTTCGCCTACCGGATCCACACCGACGTAGGGCACAGGTGCGTCGGTGCCAAGGTCAACGGGAAGCTCACCCCACTCAGCTCGGAGCTGCACTCGGGCGACATCGTCGAGATCATCACCACCAACGCCGCCGATGCCAGACCGAGCAGGGACTGGCTCGAGTTCGTCAAGTCGTCTCGCGCAAGCACCAAGATCCGCCAGTGGTACACCAGAGCCCGGCGGGAAACCGCTCTCCAGGACGGCAAGGAAGCGGTGGTACGGGCATTGCGCAAATCTCCGCTTCCGATGGAGCGATTCAAGCGTGATGAGGCATTGCTCCCCGTAGCCGAAGACTGCGGGTATCACGATGTAGATGGGCTCTATGTCGCAGTTGGCGACGGCAGGCTGAGCCCGCTCACCGTCATTTCCCGTTTGGAGCGGCTGCACGGTCTCGGCTCGGAAGACGATGACCTGCTCAGCCCGCCGACACGATCACGATCACGCCGACCGACCAGCGGCATCATTGTCGATGGCATGGAGGACATGTTGGTGCGCGTCGCTCGCTGCTGTGCCCCTGTCCCCGGTGATGAGATCATCGGGTTTGTCACCGTCGGTCGTGGGGTCTCGGTACATCGTGTCGATTGCACCAACCTCGGTTCGCTGGGTGACCAGCAGGAGCGGATGATCGATGTCGCATGGGACATGGACTATGCAGGGGCGTTCTTCGCCTGGATCCAGATCGAGGCCCTTGACCGGGCCCGATTGCTGCGCGATGTGACCGAGGTGATCTCCGATCATGGTGGGAACATCCAGGCGGCATCAACCGCAACCGGTAGTGACCGGGTCGCCATCCTACGATTTGAAGTCCAATTCTCCGATCCTCAACAGCTGGACCGGGTGATCGCCGAGGCGGGTCGAGTCGACGGAGTATTCGACGCATACCGACTCGTGCCACAGGGCAAGTCCCAATGACTCTGGTGATCGACAGCCGCACCCTGTGGCTGGCAGAGACCAATTGCTATGTCGTGGCCGAAGAGCGAGGCGGGCCGTGCGTGATCATCGACGCCCCTGACGACCTCGAGGGGATCGCAGGGCTACTGGCAGAAAACGATCTGTACCCCGAAGCGTTGCTGGTGACGCACGCACACATCGACCACGCAGGCGGTGCAGCTCCGATCGTGGACGAGTGGTCCATCAGCGCCTACCTGCATCCGGATGACGAGTGGCTGGCCGCGGATCCGATGTCGCAGCTGCGGGCGCTGTTCGGGGGCATGCTCCCGGGTTGGATTGAAGATGGATTTGCACCCCCGGCCACCTGGGAGCCTTTGGAGCACGGGCAACATCTCACTCTTGCCGGGCTCGAGATCGCGGTTGTCCACACACCGGGGCACACCCCCGGCCACTGCTGCTTCCACCTCGAAAGCGAAGGGGTGCTATTCGCAGGAGATCAACTCTTCGCAGGTTCAGTGGGCAGGACCGATTTGCCCGGAGGGAGCTACGAGGCACTGATGCGATCAATGCGGGATCGGATCCTTTCGCTTGACGACGACACCCGGGTTCTCCCCGGGCACGGGCCCGCGACTACGATCGCGCACGAACGCCGCACCAACCCCTTCTTGGCCGATCTCTAGTTTGGGGTTGGGAGCGTGTTGAACGATTGCCGCAAACGGTCGCAGTGCCCGGGCAGATTCATGGTGCTGAGCCCGGCCACGAGTCTCAACCGGAATTGTTCAACGCACTCCGACGGCCCGACAGCGAGGAAAGCATGACCAAGTACAGGACGACGCACGGTGGCACGCTGCGCTCGGGTGACATTGGCACCGAGGTACGGCTCGCCGGATGGGTAGCGAGAAGACGCGATCACGGCGGGGTCATCTTCATTGATTTGAGGGACGCCTCGGGGATCGTTCAGGTGGTGCTGAACCCGGAGAATGCTCCGGCGCCTGACGAGACGCTCCGCGGCCTGCGCAGCGAGTACTGCATCATGGTCACCGGCATCGTCCGCGAGCGTGAGGCCGGCAAGAACAATCCGGACATGCAGACCGGCGACATCGAGGTCGGGGTGAGCAAGCTGGAAGTGCTGTCCACCGCTGATGTCATGCCATTTCAGATAGACGAGCGATTCGATGCAGACGAGGCAAGGAGGCTTCGGTACCGGTACCTCGATCTACGCCGTCCCAGGATGGCTGCAAATCTTCGAGCGCGCTCGACGGTGATTCGTGCGATGCGCCATGTTCTCGACGATCTCGATTTCCTCGAGGTGGAGACACCCACACTTGTGGTCTCCACCCCGGAAGGCGCCAGGGACATGCTGGTACCGAGCCGGCTTCGTCCCGGCAACTTCTACGCACTGCCACAGTCACCGCAGCTCTTCAAGCAGCTGCTGATGGTTGCCGGTGTGGAGCGGTACTACCAGATAGCGAGGTGCTATCGCGATGAGGACTTCCGGGCAGATCGCCAGGTCGAGTTCACCCAGCTCGACCTCGAAGGATCCTTCTGGGATCAGGATGACGTGCTTGACACGCTCGAGGCGATCGTCGCCCAGGTGGTCAGAGAGGTCAGGGGAAGCGAGATCACGCGCCCCATCCCGAGAATGACCTATGCCGAGGCGATGGCCAGGTATGGCAGCGACAAGCCGGACATCAGATTCGGGATGGAGATCGTCGATCTCGGTGTTGTGTTCGCTGACTCCGAATTCCGGGCATTCACGGGTGCGCTCGGCTCGGGCGGTGCGGTGCGGGGCTTCAACGCCGGCGATCAGGGCCTCTCCCGCGCCGGTCTCGACAAGCTAGTCGCCGACGCCCAGGATCTTGGCGCCAAGGGTCTGATCTGGATGGTGGTCGAGGATGACGGCAGCCTGCGCTCGCCTGTTGCGAAGTTCCTGAGCGACGATGAGCTTTCCGGGGTTGCCACGACAATGGCGGGTCAACCAGGTGACGTGCTGCTGATTGTCGCCGACACCGAGAAGGTAGTCTCCGCGGTGCTTGGACAGCTCCGGCTCAGGCTCGGTCAGCCCGAGAATCATGACGATCTGGAGTTTCTGTTCGTCGTCGACTTCCCGGTATTCGAGAAGACCCCGGAAGGAAATCTGGCACCGGCCCATCACCCGTTCACCGCGCCGCAGAGCGTCGAGGAGATGCGGAACTCGCCGGAGACGGCCATCTCGCGCTCGTATGACATGGTCCTCAACGGTGCTGAGCTCGGGTCGGGCAGTGTCAGGATCCACGACCCTGAGCTACAGGCGCAGGTGTTCGAAGTGCTTGGCATCAGCGCCGAGGAGGCGCAGATGCGTTTCGGCTGGTTCCTTCAGGCGCTCCGGTTTGGCACACCTCCGCACGCCGGCTTCGCCATTGGTGTCGACCGGTTTGTCTCGATACTCCAGAACGAGCAGAACATCCGTGAAGTAATGCCGTTCCCGAAGACACAAACAGGGGCGGACCCGCTGACCGGTGCCCCGGGCAAGGTCGAGCAAGCCCAACTCGAGGAGCTTGGCATCGATGTTCGACCCGAGGTGCGGGCAGCCTGGTCCGAGAGCAGTTGACTGGCCAGGACGATCTCTTCGCCGAGGAGCGGGCCGACCGCCGCTTCCAGAACGCCCCGCTGGCGGCGAGGATGCGCCCCCGCAGCCTCGACGAGGTCGTTGGCCAGCGACATCTCGTGGCTCCCGGCACCGCCTTCAGAGCATTGCTCGACTCGGGACGCCCTTCATCGTTGATCTTGTGGGGCCCCGCGGGTACGGGCAAGACGACGCTCGCCCGGCTCACCGCCCGGGCAGCGGAAGCGCGTTTCATCGAGTTGTCTGCGACTTCGGCAGGGGTCAAGGACGTGCGGGCCGTGCTTGCCGGGGCCAGGCAGCGTCTCGAGGACGGGACAGGACGGACCGTCTTGTTCATCGATGAGATCCATCGCTTCAGCAAGTCACAGCAGGATGCACTTTTACCCGGGGTCGAGGACGGGACGGCGATTCTTGTCGGAGCGACCACCGAGAACCCGTTCTTCGAGGTCAACTCGCCACTTATTTCGCGATGCACCGTGTTTCGAACCGAATCGCTCGATCCAGGCGACATCAGCGAAGTGCTCGACGCGGCCAGGCAGGACAAGATGCGTGGGATTGGCTCCGACATCGAAGTCACAGATGGTGCAATAGCGGCCATCGCCGAGCGAGTTGGGGGAGATGCCCGGCTTGCGCTCAACTCCCTCGACGTCGCCGCCGCCATCGTGCGCGGATCAGGTCGGGATACGGTGGGGGAGCAGGAGATCACCGAGGCGCTGCAACGACGCATCATCCGCTATGACAAGGGTGGGGATCGTCACTATGACGTCATCTCAGCATTCATCAAGAGCGTGCGCGGATCGGACGTGGATGCGTCCATGTATTGGCTCCACACCATGATCGAGGCGGGGGAGGATCCGAAGTTCATTGCAAGACGCCTCGTTATCCTCGCTTCGGAAGACATCGGCCTCGCCGACCAGGACGCGCTAGGGATCGCAACGGACGCATTTCGCGCAGTGGAACTGATCGGATTACCGGAAGCGGCCTATGCGCTATCGCACGCGACGATGTACCTGGCGCTCGCCCCCAAGTCGAACACGGTCAAGACCGCAATCGGGCGAGCCCACGATCTTGTGGAGAGCACCCCTGGATCTACCGTACCGCCGCCGCTACGCAGCGCCGCAGCCGAAGGCCAGCGCGCCATGGGTGACGGAATTGGGTACCTCTATCCTCACGACCACCCGGACGGGATCCTCGCCCAGCAATATCTGCCCGATGAAGCAGTTGATGCGGTCATATACGTGCCGGGCAGCCACGGCGCAGAGGCCGATCTCGCCGAGCGGTTGGCCCGCATCGACAAGCGTCTGGGGAAGCCAGAGCGAAGGTAGGCTAAGACGATGCTGTTGAGAATCCGCTGGTTCATCGTGGGCGCACTCACCTCGCTTGGCGTCATCAGCTTCCTGATCAAGGAGGTGCGCCGGGTGCGGGACCGAATCACGCCGCACAACCTCGCCAGGAGGGGATTACGTGGTGTTGCCGATCTGCTCGACACCGCAGCAGATGCGGTGGCGACGACCGGGGAGAAGCAATGAGCATCATCCAGCCACGCACGCTCAAGGGATTCCGCGACTATCTCCCTGCGACGATGACTGCGAGAGAGCAGGTCATCGAGACCGCCCGTCACGTGTACCGCCTATTCGGATTCACCCCGATCGATACCCCCGCCCTCGAGTACAGCGAGATCCTCTTTGGGAAGGGCAGCGACGAGACCGACCGACAGATGTACCGCTTCGAAGACAACGGAGGGCGGGACGTCGCAATGCGCTTCGACCTCACGGTGCCCCTGGCGCGCTTCATCGCCCAGCATGTAGGGACCCTGGGGACACCATTCAAACGCTACGCCGTCGGTCCGGTGTGGCGGGGTGAAAACACTCAGCGTGGGCGGTACCGGGAGTTCATCCAGTTCGACTTCGACACCATCGGCACCGAGAGCCTGATCGCCGACATCGAGACCGTTGTCGTGGTCCACGATCTCTTCGCCTCGCTCGACGTCCCCGAGTTCACCATACGATTCAACAACCGTAACTTGCTCAACGGTCTGCTGGATCGGCTCGGAATGCGTGATGAGGCCGCTGCGGTGCTCCGCTCACTCGACAAACTGGCCAAGATCGGCGCAGACGGCGTTCGCCGTGAGTTGGAGGAGGTGTCGGGAGCGACCGGGGCGCAGGCAGAGGAGATTCTTGCCCTCGCCGGTCTCGACGGTGACAACGACGAGATTCTGGGCGCCCTGCCGGGGATCGTCGGCACGTCGGATGCAGCGGTGCGCGGCGTGGCCGCCTTGCGAACCGTGCTCGAAGGGGTGCGGGCGTCTGGTGTCGCCGAATCCCGGGTGCGTCTGGATGTCAGCATTGCTCGCGGGCTCGCCTATTACACCGGCACGGTCTTCGAGACATTCCTCGACGACCTACCCGGTATCGGCAGCGTTTGCTCGGGAGGGCGATACGACGATTTGGCCTCTCTTTACACCAAGCAGCGACTTCCCGGCATCGGTGGGTCGCTCGGCGTCGATAGGCTTATCGCCGCCATGGAGGAGCTTGGCCGGGTCGACGAGAGGGCCGCAACCGCAGAGATCTTCCTTGCCCTGTTCACCGCCGAAAGGACCTACGACTATCTCCGGGTGGCCGAGGACTTGCGGAAGCAGGGCCTATCGGTCGAGCTGTACCCGGATGCCAGGAAGTTGGGTGCACAAATGAAGTACGCCGATCGTCGTGGCCACCGGCTTGCCGTGATTATCGGTGACCACGAGTGGGAGACGGGCTCTGCACAGGTCAAGGTGCTCGACACGGGTGAGTCTGTCGAGGTGCCGTTGATCGATCTCGCCAATGGCTGTCGTCGTCTCCTCGGGGCCACTCGGGCCTGATCGGCGGCGCTAATCTGCCGCACGATGAATAGCCAAGAGATACGGGACACCTTCATATCGTTCTTCGCAGAGCGGGGCCACACAGTGGTGCCGAGTGCGTCGCTGATCCCCATCGATCCGACGCTCTTGCTGACCGTGGCCGGCATGGTTCCCTTCAAGCCATACCTTCTGGGCGAAGAGAAGCCGCCGTATCCCGCGCGGCGAGCGTGCAGAAATGCGGCAGGACTGCGGACATCGACATCGTTGGCACCACCGCTCGGCATCTCACATTCTTCGAGATGCTGGGCAACTTCTCTTTTGGCGACTACTTCAAAGAGAAGGCGATACCGTGGGCGTACGAGCTGGTGACCGAGGGTTTCGGGCTCGATCCTGACCGTCTCTGGTTCACGGTCCATATCACGGACGACGAAGCCGCGGAGATTTGGATCGACGGGGTTGGAGTAAACCCATCCCGGGTGCAGCGGTTGGACCGCGACAACTTCTGGCAGATGGGTGTCCCAGGGCCCTGTGGTCCCTCATCCGAGATCTTCTTCGACAAAGGGCCGGCATACGGCACGGACGGTGGCCCTGCGGTAGACGACGAGCGGTTCATGGAGATCTGGAATCTGGTGTTCATGCAGAACGTACAGGATGAGCCTTACCACGTGGTCGGTGATCTGCCTGCGCGGAACATCGACACCGGTGCGGGACTGGAACGGGTGGCGACGGTGCTCCAGGGTGTCGACAGTGTCTTCAAAACCGACGAGCTACGGCGTGTGATCCAGGCTGCCGAGGAGGCCACCGGCACAGTCCTGGACCGGAGTGAGCGCACCGATGTCAGCCTGCGCATCCTCGGCGATCACGGTAGGGCGGTCACCTTCCTCATCGCAGACAAGGTGGTGCCATCCAACGAGGGCAGGGGCTACGTCCTACGCCGGCTGTTGCGCCGGGCGGTGCGTCACGCGGTTCTGCTCGGCTCCAAGGGCATGATCATGCCTGCCCTGGTGAATGCCACCATTGATGCGATGGGGGTTGCATACCCCGACCTCGAGGAGCAGCGGGATCGCATATTGGATATGGCCGAGCGTGAGGAGGGGCGCTTTCGCCGCACCCTCGAATCGGGTCATCGGCTGCTGGATGAGGCGCTCGAGCCGCTGGAAGCTGGTGGCACACTCTCCGGCGAGATTGCCTTCAAACTCCACGACACCCACGGGTTCCCTCGCGAGCTGACTGAGGAGATCCTCAATGAGCGTGGCTTCCGGCTCGATCTCGAGGAGTTCGAGCGGATGATGGACGCACAGAAAGAACAGGCGAAGGCGAACTTTCGGGCACGGAGCGGGAAGGAAGTGAGCGAGGAGTACCGGGCGTTGGTCCGAGACCTCGACCGGACCAACTTCATCGGCTACGACAAAGAGGCCGGCATCGCCAGGGTCCTGTCGATGGTGTTGGAAGGTGAGCCCGTGACCCGTGCCGAGGAGGGCCAGTACATCGAGCTGTTCCTGGATCGCACCCCTTTCTATGCGGAATCGGGCGGTCAGGTTGGTGACACAGGGGTGATCAGGACGGAAACCGGGATTCTCGAGGTAGCAGACACCCAGCTGGCGGTGCAGGGAGTGCACGGCCATCGCGGGGTTGTCAAGACCGGGTACATCCAGGTTGGCCAGGACGCGGAGACCTCTATCTCGTCACAGCGGAGGGAGCGGATCCGGAAGAACCACACCGGCACCCACCTGTTGCACTGGGCACTTCGAGACGTGCTCGGCGACCACGTGCATCAGGAGGGCTCCCTGGTGGCCGAGAACAGGCTTCGATTCGATTTCAGTCACTTCAAGGCGGTGGAGCCGGACGAGCTGATGGGGATCGAGCACGCAGTCAACGAACGCATCGTCGAGAACGCCCGGGTTACGACCATCGAGACGTCGAAGGACGAGGCAGAAGGCATGGGGGCCCTGGCATTCTTCGGCGACAAATACGGGGACAGGGTTCGTGTGGTCAAGGCGGGAGGCTTCTCGACGGAATTCTGTGGTGGGACCCATGTGCCCTCAACCGGGCAGATCGGTCCGCTGGTCCTCGTGTCCGAAGGCTCGGTTGCCGCCAATACCCGCCGGGTCGAGGCTCTCACTGGAATTGCCGGATACGAGCATTTGCTCGACATCCGCGAGCAACTGAGGGACACCGCCTCACTGCTCAGGGCGCAGGAATCCGGAGTCGTCGATGCCGCAAGGGCGCTCACCCTCAGGATCAAAGACCAGGAGGAGCGCATCGAGGCGTTCGAGGAGAAGGCGCGCAGCGAGACGGCGGGGAAGGTGCTTGATGATGCTGAGGCCTACAACGGGCATCGGCTGATCGTCGTCAACGAGGACGGGCTGAGCCCCGACGAGTTGAGGGCACTTGCGTTCCAGCTGCGCGATCGGATCGGTTCGGGGATCGGGGTGCTTGGATCCAACCATGCCGGCAAGGCGGCGTTGTTGACCTTTGCGACCAGTGACCTGGTGAAGGTGGGTGTATCGGCAGGTGCGATCACCGCGGTTGCGGCACGAGTCGTTGGGGGCGGAGGTAGCCGCGACCCCGAGCTGTCGCAGGCAGGTGGTCCTCGGGGCAGTGAAGTCCCGGCCGCCCTCGAAGCGGCCAGGGATGCAGCCCGGGCGGCGCTGCAGGCGGTATGACGTCAGGCCGGATCCTCGGGCTCGACCCGGGAGAGAGACGGATTGGAGT
Organism: uncultured bacterium; assembly: GCA_963777645.1. Taxonomy (GTDB): domain Bacteria; phylum Actinomycetota; class Acidimicrobiia; order Spongiisociales; family UBA5794; genus JAAETI01. The sequence goes on from CAVZRA010000003.1 coordinate 846,014, forward strand.
CGCGTTAACCGACACCCTCGGTATCATCGCGCAACCACACCTGGTCATCGACAGGCGTAGCAGTGATGCGATTGCCGTGATCAGGGATCTGTGTACGGAATATGACGTGCAAACCGTTGTCATCGGCCTACCTCGCTCCTTGCGGGGGGAGGAAGGCCCTGCCGCAGCCAAAGCCAGGGAACTGGGAGCTGCGGTAGGGGAGGCGACGGATTGTGTGGTTGAGTTTTACGACGAGAGGTTCACCACCGTGCAAGCCGAATCGGCCCTCCTAGAGGGCGGGATGCATCGCCGCCGGCGGCGAGAGACGATTGACAAGGTGGCGGCAGCCCTGATGCTGCAGGGCTACCTCGACGCGAGGTCATCAGATGACACCTGAGTATCCGCCCAACAGCTCCTGGCAGGCTCGGATGATCCAGGTATTCGTTGTCGTTGTCGTCGTCGTGATCGGTTTCTTTGCGCTGACCTCGTTGGCACGCAGCCTCGCGTCGGGTATCAGCAACGACGCAACCGGGACCGTCACTATCGAGGATGGCCGTGAGATCGAGTTCACCGTCGAGCCGGGGTCGACCGCAAAGGCGATTGGCGCCGACCTCGTCGACGCCGGGATCATCGCGAACGCCAGGGATTTCGAGGCGGCGGTCAATGACGCAGATGCAGGCAACAGCCTCAAGGCGGGCGACTATACGTTGGTCAGCGGATCGGACTCTTCGGACCTGGTATCGATTCTCGTCGCCGGTCCCGATCCCGTTGCCGTGTACACCGTAACCGTGATCGAGGGATTGACCATCGATGAGACGATTGCGTCGCTGGCCGCGCAGACCGGGTACACCGAGACTCAGCTCTCAGCTCCGCTGATCAACGGCACCATCGATTCTGAGTATCTGCCCGCGGAAGCCCCGAAGGGTTACCCGGAATTGACCAGGTGGGAGGGGCTCCTCGCCCCCGATACCTACGAGTTCCGTGAGGATGCGAGCCCGGCCGATATTGTCGGTCGACTGGCGCGGACGCTCGAACAGCGTGTGTCCGAGATGGATTGGAGCGAGCTAGAGGGGCGGGGCCTAGACGCATACGACGGCTTGATCATTGCCTCCCTCATCGAGAAGGAGGCGAAGCTCGACGACGAGCGCGCCACCATCGCCTCGGTCATCGTCAACCGACTCGAGGACAAGATGCCGCTCCAGATCGATGCCACCATCATCTATGCCCTCGGTGAGAACAAAGGTGAGGTGACCACCGCTGACCTGTCAGTCGACAGCCCGTACAACACCTATCAGAACGGCGGTCTGCCTCCGACTCCGATCGGCGGGGTGCGCGTTGCTTCGATCGAAGCCGCCGCCCATCCCGCGGACACCAACTTCCTGTATTACGTCCTCATAAACAAGGACGGCACCCATGGTTTCTCCGAGACGCTCGAAGAGCACAATCAGAAGAAGCAGGAAGCCAAAGACAATGGAGTCCTGACCCCGTGATGTTCGCGGTCTTCGGCTCGCCGGTGGCACACTCGCTGTCCCCGGCGATGCACCGGGCTGCATTGGCGGCAGCCGGAATCAACGGGGACTACGTCGCTCGCGATGTCGACGCCGCCGGGTTTGGCGTTGGGATCGAGGAGCTGGGGTCGGGGCGGCTGGATGGGATCAACGTCACGATGCCTCACAAGGCCCGCGCCTGACGAGGCATGTGAGATTCGCTCGCCGCTGGCGGTGCGAGCCGGGGCGGTGAACACGCTCTACCGCGACGGTGGCCACATCGCAGGCGACAACACAGACATCATCGGAATCAGGGAGGCGTGGCGGCAGGCTGCACTGCCCCCAGGGGGGCGGGTGGCGGTGCTCGGCGCAGGGGGAGCGGCGGCAGCTGCGTTGCTGGCGCTGGACGGCATGCAGATTCAGGTGGTGGCGCGGCGACTCGACGCGGCCAGGGAGATCATCGAACGCACCGGCGTCGTCGCCGGGGTCTTGCCATGGGACCGGCCGCCACAACATTCGGTTGTGGTCAACGCCACCCCCATCGGCATGAAGGGTGAGCCGCTTGCTGACGAGATTCTGAGCACCGCACGCGGATTGCTCGATATGGCGTATGGGGATGCCGATACGCCGTCTGTGCAATTGATGAGAGAGAAGGGGTTGCCGGTGGCCGAAGGCCTCGACATGCTCGTCGGGCAGGCGGTAGCGAGTTTTCGGATCTGGACCGGGGTGAGAGTCTCACCCACCGTGATGCGGAAGGCGGCTCTTGCAGAGCTGGCGCGACGACGGGGAAACGCATGATCTTCGCTGGCGGGTTGGCAGTTCGGATAGCGGGGCTGCTCGGCGGTCTTGCCATCGGTGCCGTCGCAATCGCCCTGGCCCGAACCGTTCCAGCGCTGATGGAACGCGAGAGCCGGCAACGCCCGGCGGGGTGGTGGGTGACAACAGTTGTAGTGGCGGGGGCGTTTGGCTGGCTTGCCGGTGGTGCCGGTGACTGGGCGCTGCTCCCCGCATACTTGGCGTTTGGTGCCACCACGCTCGCCGTGACTCTCACCGATATCGATCACCAGCTGATCCCAAATCGGATCTTATTCCCGGGTCTGGGGATCGCGGCTGTGCTACTCATCGTGGGAGCGGTGATTGCAGGTAACCCGGTGGACCTGCTCCGTGCTGCGATCGCCGGCGTCGTCTACTTCGTTGTATTGCTCGTCGTGGCACTGGTGGCACGCGGCGGTTTTGGCATGGGCGACGTCAAGCTGGCCTTGCTGCTTGGTATCTTCCTCGGCTTCGTGGGATGGGGCACCCTCGGGGTTGGTTTCATCCTCGCCATACTCCTCGGTGGGGTGGCCTCGGTGCTGGTCCTGGTATTTACGAGAAAAGGGCGGCGCTCCCGCTTTGCATACGGCCCCTATCTGGTAGCCGGCGCCTGGATCGGCCTGTTCTGGGGTCCTCAAATAGCGGATTGGTATCTCGGTAGCGGATCGTAGGGCACAGTTCTTGGGCCGGTCGGCCGACTGTCCTAATCTGTTCTCTGTCCGCATCAAGGTGCGGATGCACACGGGGCATGACTGTGGGTGCGGGGGAAACAGTCATCGGGAGCAGGACGGTGGTGCCCGCAAGAGCTCACCGAGCGAAGCTGTGTCCCACGCCCTTTAGGAGCGGAGGGCCTGCGGGCCCTTCGCTCTTTTTCAGACGCCGACCTGTGAGGCGACGTCACCGTGCCTACTATCCCTCACCATGTTGCGTTTTTTGACAGCCGGGGAATCCCACGGGCCCGGCCTTGTAACCATTGTCGAAGGCTTGCCTGCAGGACTTGCAGTGACTATCGAAGGGCTTGCGGCCGAACTGGCACGGCGACGGTTGGGTTACGGGAGAGGGCGACGGATGTCGCTGGAGAAAGACGAGCTCGAGATCATGGGTGGTGTCCGATTCGGCAGGACTCTTGGCAGTCCGCTAGCGGTCATCATCCGCAATACGGAATGGCCGAAGTGGCAGGAAGAGATGTCTGCGAGCCCGGGCGGGCACACTCATCGACCGCTGGAAACTCCACGACCCGGTCATGCCGATCTTGCCGGGATGGTCAAGTACGACACGCACGATGCCAGAGACATCCTGGAGAGAGCGTCCGCCCGGGAAACGGCGGCCAGGACTGTGGTCGGGTATGTCGCAAAACAGCTCCTCGGCACGGTCGGTGTCTCAATCGTCAGTCACGTTGTGGCGATCGGTGACGCCGCGGTAGCGGGCGACGCCCCGCGTCCGCATCCCGAAGATCAGGGCAAGATCGATGCATCTCCCGTGCGTAGCTTCGACCCCGTTGGAGAGAGGGCGATGGTTGCCGCCATCGAGGTTGCCAAGGCGGACCGCAACACGCTCGGTGGGGTGTTCGAGATCCTCGCATACGGGCTACCCATAGGCATTGGCTCGCACGTGCATTGGGATCGACGTCTGGACGCGGCACTCGCCCGAGCGTTGATGTCGATACAGGCCATCAAGGGTGTCGAGATCGGTGATGCTTACGACGTGGCGGCCACCCCGGGCAGTGAGGCCCACGATGAGATCTTCCACGACGACAGTCGCTTCTTCCGCAACACCAACCGGGCAGGTGGTCTCGAGGGCGGCATGACCATGGGTGATGTCCTCCGGGTGCGCGGTGCGATGAAGCCGATCTCGACGGTGATGCGCCCGCTCGAGACCGTGAACGTTGTGACCAAGCAGGCAGAGAAGGCGTTCCGGGAGCGAAGTGACGTCTGCGCAGTGCCCGCTGCGGCGGTGGTGGGGGAGCAGATGGTTGCGTTCACTCTTGCGACTGAGATGCAACGTAAGTTCGGTGGTGACACGGTTGCGGAGATGGCGCGCTCGGTTGCCGCGTACCGCGAGCACGTTGCGGAGTTCTGAGATGGTCGTCGCCAGACACACCATCCCCGATGAGACCGGGCGTGTCAGCGAGATCATCGTCGGGCGGAACATCGCCAATGCCGCAAACCTGGTCTTGGAGGGACCGGGGCGTGTCGCGGTATTGACACAGCATTCCGTGTCCCGGCTTGCTGCAGGCATCGCCGAGGGCGCTGAAGAGCTCGGTCTTGTCGCGGCCGTCCGCATCTTGCCCGATCGTGATGAGGCCAAGAACCTGAGGACCGTGGAATCCGTCTTCGAATGGCTCAACACTCTCGGCTTCACCCGCGCCGATATGGCGGTTGCGGTCGGGGGTGGAGCGATCACGGACCTGGTCGGCTTCGCCGCCGCCACCTACCTTCGGGGAATCGAGGTCACATATCTACCGACGACGCTGCTTGCCGCAGTCGATGCGTCGATCGGGGGCAAGACCGGAGTGAATGTCGGAGGCAAGAACCTTGCAGGTGTCTTCCGGCATCCCGCCCGGGTGGTCATCGACCTCGACGTACTCATGCGGCTGCCCGTCGAGCTACTGCGCGAGGGTGCCGCGGAGACCGTCAAGGCGGGGTTCATCGCCGATCCGGCAATCATCGCAGAGTACGAGTCAAATGGTGTCGGCGCTGCATTGGACCGTGTCGTTCCTGCTGCGATCGCCGTCAAGGTGGACACCGTCGCCGGCGACTTCCGGGAGGCGGGCAGACGCACCATCTTGAACTACGGTCACACAATCGGGCACGCGGTTGAGCTTGCTGCCGGTATCAGCCACGGGGACGCTGTCGCTATTGGAATGGTGGCCGCAGGCCGGGTATCCGCTCTGGTCACCGGGTTTGCTCACGAACAACGCCAGCGAGCCATCATCGAGAAGATCGGGCTGCCGGTGGCGGCACCGCCGGTGGACCCCGATGCGGTGGGGGCCCTGATCGGCATGGACAAGAAGCGGGACGCAGATGGGATACGCATGGTCCTGCTCGAGGATTTCGGCCGTCCGGTAGTCGTCCATGTGGATGACCAGTTGATCGCTGCCGGGCTCGGGCGCGGTTGGAATCCCGTCGGGGTGAGCCATGGATCCGGGATGACCCGGGACGTGGTGTATCGTCGCGTCGAGCAGTTTCTCAGAGAGGTCCACTTTGTACAACGAGCGAATCGCAAGGCTCCGGGAAAGCCTCGAGTTGCCCCTGTTGGTGACGTTTCTTCCCAACATCCGCTATCTGACCGGGTTCACCGGCAGCAGCGCGTTTGTCCTCGTCACCGGGGAGCGCTTCGTGTTCATCACCGACGGCAGATATGCCGAGCTCGGTGGCCGTCTGATGAGTGCAATCGACGGTGGTGAGTTGGTGGAGTACCGCTCCGGATTGAACGACGTGCTGGTGGAGCAGTTCTCCGGTGAGCAAGAGATTGGCTTGGAAGCGCAGAATGTCAACTGGTCGTTCGTTCATGGGTTGAAAGGAAAGACCGAGGCGGACCTCGTTGCAACCCGGGGCGTGGTTGAGAGTCTCAGGGAGATCAAAGACGAGAACGAGATCGCATCGCTACAGGCGGCGGCCACCGCCGGTGACGACGCTTTCGGCATGATCAGGGAGATGGCCCATGCCGCTGCCAGCGAAGGAGATCTAGGTTGGCGCTTGATCAATGCGATGCGTGGTGCCGGGGCGCAACAGGCGGGGTGGCCGCCGATTGCCGCCGCAGGGGCGAACGCAGCGCTGCCACATCACCTGTCGGCGGGTGATTCGGTGGGGTCCGGTCTGCTCTTGCTCGACTACGGGTGCACGGTCGACGGCTACAACAGCGATATGTCCCGAACCATCTGGCTCGAAGGTGACCCGGACCCGAAGATCATCCGTATGCATCAGGCGGTCCTCGAGTCACAGGAAGCGGGGATAGCTGCCGTCAAGACGGGTGTGACCGGGCACGAGGTAGACGAGGCGTGCCGGGCAGTGCTGCGCCGGTACGGCTACGAGGACCAGTTTGTGCACAGCACGGGGCATGGCGTCGGTCTCGAGATCCACGAAGGGCCCCGGCTTGCCCGCCACTCCGAAGATGTGCTGGTGCCGGGCAATGTTGTCACTGTGGAGCCGGGCGTGTACGTTCCTGGCTTTGGCGGAATCAGGATCGAAGACATGGTGGTTGTCACCGCCGACGGCGGGCACCGGGTATTGACTCACTCAGCAAAGGGCCTAGACGTATGATCTCAACGAACGATGTCCGACCCGGGATGGCACTGAACCTCGAAGACGGGTTGTTCCAGGTAGTCGAGTATCAGCACACCAAACCGGGCAAGGGCAAGGCCTTTGTCAAGATGAAGCTGCGCAACCTCGACACGGGAAGCCTCGTCGAGCGGACTTTCCGCGCCGGGGAGAATGTCCAGGACGCCAGGATCGATCGTCGCGATTTCCAGTACCTATACCACGACGATATGGGATTTCACTTCATGGACGGTGAGACGTACGAGCAGATGGCGGTACAAGACGAGCTAATCGGCGATGCCGCCAACTATCTCAACGAGGGCATGACGGTACAACTCCCGGTCTTCGAGGGGAATCCAATCGGAATAGAGCTCCAGGCCTCCGTGGAGATCGAGGTGACATATGCGGAACCCGGGGTCAAGGGCGACCGGGTCTCGGGTGCTACCAAGCCGGTCACCCTGGCTACAGGTCTGGTAGTCCAGGTCCCCCTGTTTGTCGACGAGGGAGACATCATCAAAGTGGACACCAGGACCGGTGAGTACATCACCCGGGTCACGTGAGTAGGCAACCGGCGCGGGATCAGGCGCTGTGTGCCCTGTACGCCGCCGATATCAGCGGGACCGAGCCGGACACATCGAGCCTTTCGGCGAGGGCGCGTCGCTATGTCGAGGGGACGTGGGCGGCCCGGGCAGAGCTCGATGCCGCGATATCCGCGGCTGCGACCGGCTGGCGGGTGGAGAGAATGCCCGCCGTGGACAGGAACATCATCAGGCTCGCGCTCCACGAGCTCCGATCCGGGCAGACACCGGTCGGAGTGGCAATGTCTGAGGCCGTCAACCTGGCCAAGACGTTTTCGACTGAGCGCAGCGGAGCATTTGTCAACGGTGTACTGGCCAGGCTGCTCGACGCCGACACACCGGCAGTCACTGAATAGTGGACGTGGATCGCAATGGTGCTAGGGTCGCGGCCGGCACCGACTGCGCTGGTCAGTGCCGATAGTCACCAACCTTTAAGTCCGGTCCAGTGAGGCCGGGAAGGAAGGAGCAGCGATGCACCAGACATCGTCCCTGGCCGCGCCCGGAACGGGCCCGGCTTTCTTTTTTGCCTTCAGCCCACCACAGAGCGGGATACGCCGATGCGCTCGGTGATGTCCGGAGAGGATATGGCCCGAGCGCTGCGTCGCATCGCTCATGAGATCATCGAGAAGAACCGCGGGGTCGACGACTTGGTCGTCGTCGGGATCCGGACCAGGGGAGGGCCGCTCGCGGCACGTCTGGTCGACCTGCTCGCGGAGATCGAGAGCACGGAGATTCCACTCGGTATCGTCGACATCGGCATGTACCGCGACGACATCGACACCCGCCCCCGTACCGAGCTCGGCCCGACCGAGCTACCCGGCAGCATCGATGGGAAGACGATCATCCTCGTCGACGATGTGCTCTACACGGGGCGCACTATCAGGGCTGCGCTCGACACCCTCGCCGACATCGGGCGAGCGTCGGTGATCCAGCTTGCGGTCGTCGTCGATCGCGGCCATCGGGAGCTCCCGATCCGTGCCGACTTCGTGGGAAAGAACCTTCCCACCTCGCGCAGCGAGCACGTCACGGTCAAGGTGGCGGAGATCGACGGTGAGGACGGGGTGTGGATCGAGGGCCAGGAGGGTGAAGAATGAAGAGTCTGTTGACGATGGAGGGCGTCGGTAGGGAGACACTGGAGAGTCTGCTCGGCGATGCCGACGAGTTCTACGAGGTCATGCAACGCCCGATCCCGAAGGTACCGGCGTTGCGCGGCAAGACGGTGGCGACGATGTTCTTCGAGCCATCGACCCGGACCAAGCTCTCCTTCGAGCGTGCCGCAAAGGCACTATCCGCCGACATCTTGTCGTTCTCGCCGGGAACATCCTCATTGAAGAAGGGTGAGAGCCTCAAGGACACGGTGTTGACCATCAAGGCGATGGGTGCAGATCTCATGGTGGTGCGGCACACTTCGACCGGTGCGCCATGGCGTGTCGCAGAATGGACCGGGCTGCCCGTGGTCAACGGTGGCGATGGGGCCCACCAGCACCCGACCCAGGCTTTGCTCGACTCGCTGACGTTGCGGCAACACTTCGGGAGCCTCGACGGGCTGCGCATCGCCATTGTCGGTGATATCCGCCATTCGCGGGTGGCTCGCTCGGATGTCTGGGCGTTCTCGACATTGGGCGCCGGGGTGACGCTGATTGCTCCACCAACGCTGTTGCCGCCCGACATGAGCACCTGGCCGGCGCAGAGCGCCACCGACTTCGACTCGGTGTTGGACCAGTTTGATGCCATCTATTTGCTGCGAGTTCAGTCTGAGCGTGGCGGTGCTTCCGTCTTCCCTTCGGTCGCCGAGTATCGGGAGCGTTTCGGTATGACGAGCGCTCGCTTCAACCGGCTCAAGCCAGACACGATCGTGCTGCACCCCGGCCCCATGATCCGGGGGATCGAGATCGACAGCGGCCCCGCAGACGACCCGCGCTGCAAAGTGCTCGAACAAGTCACGAACGGGGTGGCGGTGCGAATGGCTGTTCTGTTCCAGCTACTGGGAGGGACCAAAGACGATGAGTGAGATCACATTTCAGAACGCGCTTGTTGTGTTCGGCAACGGCGACATCGCCAGGGGAACGGACATTGTTGTCGGCGATGGGAAGATCGTCGAGATCGGCCACGGCCTCGAGGCCCGTGGTGAGGTGATCGACTGTACGGGCAAATGGCTTGGTCCCGGTTTTGTCGACGTCCACACGCACCTGCGCGAGCCGGGCCAGGAATGGAAGGAAGACATCGAAACCGGATCGGGTGCCGCTGCTCGCGGTGGCTATACCGCGATCGTTGCGATGCCAAACACCGAACCTGCGATCGATGCAGGTCATCTGGCGCGTTTCGTGGCCGACCGGGGGCGGCAGGTTGGATTGGTTCAGGTCGTGCCGGCCGGCTGCATCACCGCCGGTCGTGGCGGTCAGAAGCTGGCGCATCTCGACGAGCTGTGTGACGCCGGGGTACGGTTGTTCACCGATGACGGGGACACCGTTGCCGATGCCGGTCTGTTGCGTCGGGCGATGGAGTATCTCGCCGCGCGCGATGGCGTTGTCGTCCAGCATTGTGTTGATGCCGGTCTCGCCGCCGGTGGCCAGATGCATGAGGGTGAGGTCTCGTCCCGGCTCGGAATGGCCGGTGTCCCCAGCGAGGCGGAGGAGATCGCGATCGCCCGTGACATCGCTCTGGTGCGAATGACGGGAGTCAGGTATCACGCACAACACGTCAGCACCGCGGGAGCGGTCGCCCTCATCGCTGCGGCTAAGGCGGAGGGATTGCCGGTCACGGCGGAGGCAACTCCGCATCATCTCTACTTCGATCACAGCTATGTAGAGGGCGCGGATCCCAGGTACAAGATGATGCCGCCTTTGCGGGCGCAGACGGATGTCGCCGCGCTTCGTGAAGGGCTCGAGAGCGGCGTGATCGACGTGGTGGCAACTGACCATGCCCCGCATGCCGACCACGAGAAGGACCACGCCTGGGAGGAAGCGCCGTTTGGTGTGATCGGTCTCGAGTGGGCGGCGGCGGTGGTCAACACCGTGGTGGGCCTGGAGGCACAGGACTTCTTCAGGGTCCTTTCCACGGCTCCGGCGCGGCTGGCCGGCATCGCAGGCCAGGGTGAGATCGCGGTCAATGGGCCTGCAAACGTCGTCGTCTTCGACCCGGACGCGGCTTGCGATACCACAGCAACGGTGTCACGCAGCTCCAACTCACCGTATCTCGGGCTAGAGCTGACCGGTGTTGTCGTGCACACGATGTACGAGGGTCGGTTCACCGTGCGCTCGGGAGTGGTGGCGGATACGATTGGGATCGCCGGGTGAAAGACGTCGACCTGGGTACGCGACTGGGAGGTCACCAGCTCCGGTCGCCCCTGGTCGCGGCTTGCGGGACCGTCGGGTCCGTTGTCGATTTCGCTGAGGTAGCCGACCTTTCTGCGTACGGAGCCGCAGTGGCCAAATCGGTGAGCGGGACACCGTGGCCGGGGCGAATCGAGCCCCGGGTGGCGGCGACTGGTGCCGGGATGCTCAACGGCATCGGCATCCAGAACCCCGGTGTTGAGAGCTGGGCGGAAACAGTCGGGCCGCAGTTGCGGCACCTTGCGACCGATGTTTGGGGCTCGGCGGTCGGAAAGGACGCTGCCGAGTTTGCCTTTGTGGCTGAGCACCTGAGCACCACCGATGTCACCGCAGTCGAAGTGAACCTGTCGTGCCCGAATCTGGAGAGCGGCAGGATGTTCGCTCTGGACCCGGCGGCGGCTGGTGAGGTGGTTGAGGCGGTGCGCAAGGCAACGGGTCTACCCATCGGGGCCAAGCTCACCCCCAATTCGGAAGACATCGTTGCGGTTGCCGCCGCGGTTAGCGAAGCAGGGGCGGATTGGGTGGTGCTCGGTAACACCGTATGGGGTGCGGGCTTCGACATCGAGACCAGGAGGCCCGTCCTTTCGGGTGTCGTCGGTGGCTACTCGGGGGTGCCAATCAAGCCGATCGCACTGCGCTGTGTGTGGGAGGTGTCGCGGGCACTTCCGGAGGTGCCCATCGTCGGTCTTGGCGGTGTCAGTAGTGGGGAAGACGTGGTTGAGTTTCTGCTGGCAGGTGCATCTGCGGTAGGCGTTGGCACGGCCCATTTTGCCAGCCCCCGGATCGCGGTGCGGATCATCAGGCAGCTGCGTCGCTACATGGCAAAGCATGGGATCGCGACCCTCGATGAGCTGATTGGAGCAGTGGAACCATGGTGAACCGGACGATCGTCGCACTAGATCTGGGCTCGGCAGAAGATGCGGTGCGACTTGCCCGCAGGCTCGAGCCACACGTAGGAGCGTTCAAGGTAGGGCTCGGCCTACTGCACGCCGCAGGCCCAGGTATCGTCGCGGCACTCGTAGACATCGGGAAACCCGTATTTGCGGATGCCAAGCTCCACGACATCCCGACACAGGTGGGGGCGGCAGCCAGGCAGTTGGGAAGACTCGGGGTTCGGTGGATCACGGCGCACGTCTCTGGCGGTGAGACGATGCTCGCCGCCGCAGTCGAGGGACTTGGGGAGACGTCGAACGGCTACGCAGGGGTGCTCGGCGTCACCATCCTCACCAGCCTCGACACGCCGGATCTCAATGCCCTCGGTATTGCGAGCACCCCGGGAAAGCTGGTTTCGAAGATGGCGCGGGTCGCAGCAAGGGCGGGTTGCGAGGGAGTTGTGTGCTCGCCGCAGGAGCTCACCGTTGTCGCCAGCGTGGCACCCGGGGTGATCAGAGTAACTCCTGGGGTTCGCCCCGAAGGCGTGCAAGCAGCAGACCAGCGCAGGGTCATGACCCCGGCGGACGCGATTGCGCGAGGTGCCGACTGGCTGGTGATAGGAAGACCCATCACCGCGGCCGCCGACCCGGTTGCAGCTGCGGCTGCCATCGCGGAGGAGACAGTGATGCCGGGCTCCAACGGATCGGGTTGATAGAGTGACCTGGCGTGAAACCTGAGATTGCGTGACAGGGTGGCGCGACTCGACGATTGCGGCGAGACCGGAGGAGCAGCAATGCCAGCACCGAAGATGACCGACGAGCAACGTGCTGCCGCACTGGCTCGGGCAGGCGAGGCGCGGCGCGTGCGCGCCGAGATCAAACAGCTGCTGAAGACGGGCACGCTCACCATCGAAGAGGTGTTTGCCCGCTCCGATGAAGACGACCTCGTTGCCGGGATCAAGGTGGGTTCCGTCGTTGTTTCGATGCCTCATATGGGGAAGATCAAGGCAATCAGGCTGCTCGAGGACCTCGAGATCGATGGAGGCAAGCGGTTGCGAGCTCTCGGCCCTCGCCAGAGAGAGAAGCTCCTGGCGTCTTTTCAGTAGCGCCTGTGACCGGTTCGGGTGAGACCGCGACGGGCGCACTGCTGGTCATCGCTGGCCCCTCAGGGGTCGGCAAATCGAGCGTGATAAAGGCACTGACCGAGCGGATGGCTTTCCATTTCTCGGTCTCGTGGACCACCCGGCAGAGACGGGTGGGCGAGGTGGACGGAGTCGACTACGTGTTTGTAGAGAGGCGACAGTTCGAGCGTGCCATTGCGGATGGCGGCTTTCTGGAATGGGCGGAATACTCGGGCCAGCTGTACGGGACCCCGCGGGCTGCGGTGCTCGAGCACATCGATCGAGGCGAGCACGTGCTTCTCGATATCGAGAATGACGGTGCCGGCCAGGTGAAGCGCGCCTACCCGGATGCGGTACTGGTTTTCATCCTGCCGCCTTCGCTCGATGAGCTGGAGAGACGGCTGCGCACCCGAGGAGACACGCCAGACGAGGACATCGCAAGGCGTCTCGGAGTCGCCGCCGCTCAAATCGAGCAAGCGCGTGTCACTTTCGACCGACTGATCGTGAACAACGATGTCGGTACCGTTGCCGACGAGATCGTCTCTATACTGTCCGCTACAGACCGGCGTTAACGGTCTGTACAACCACGTAGGAGTACCCCTCAGGATGATTCAACCACCAATCGGCCGCGTACTCGAGAAGACCAACTCGCGCTTCGCCCTCGTCGTTCTGGCGGCACGTCGGGCACGTCAGATCAATGCATACTTCAACCAGCTCGGTGAGGGTCTCGGTGGGTATGTTCCGCCGCAGGTGCATTCGATGTCACGCAAGCCGCTCTCGATCGCATTCGAGGAAATCGACAACGACAAGGTCGTTATCGACACCGAGGAGTAGAGGATGCTCAGCGGGCGCCGGATAGTCCTCGGGGTCTCCGGTGGAGTTGCCGCATACAAGGCAGCGTACCTGGCGCGTCGTCTCATCGAAGGGGGGGCAACGGTCCGCTGCGTCATGACGGATGCGGCGACGGAATTCCTCGGAGCCCAAACCCTTGCAGCCATCACTGGCGAGTATCCGGTGATGGCTTTCTTTGATGAGGCGGAAGTGAGTCCGCACACCGCACTGGGACAGTGGGCAGACGCAATGGTGATCGCCCCCGCGACCGCGGCAACGCTCTCGAAGCTCGCCTCCGGGCTCTCCGACAACGTTCTGATCGCCACCGCGCTTGCCGCCGACTGCCCACTGATCGTTGCGCCTGCCATGCACACGGAAATGTGGGAGAAGCCATCCACCAGGCGGAATATGGAGACTGTGGTGCGGGACGGTGCGATTGTCGTTGGACCGGTCGAAGGGCCATTGGCAGGCGGTGACATCGGCCAGGGGCGGATGGTCGAACCGGAGGAGATCGTGGCGGCGGTGGTCGCTTCGCTCCAACAAGATCTCGAAGGATGGAAGGTCCTCGTTACCGCGGGGGGAACGAGAGAGCCAATCGATCCGGTCCGGTACATCGGAAATCGATCCTCAGGAAGAATGGGAAACGCCATTGCATTGGCCGCGGCGAAACGTGGCGCTGAGGTGGTACTGGTGACCTCGGCACCGCCACCGCGCCACCGCAGGCTTGCGGTTGTCAGCGTGGAGACGGCGCAGGAGATGGCCGATGCTGTTTGGTCCCGGGTCGACGACGTTGATGTTGCCGTGATGGCTGCTGCAGTGGCCGATTTCAGCCCGAAGGACAGCATGGAAGCCAAGCTGCGGCGAAGCGAGGGCCCGCCTCACCTCGAGCTGGCGCCGACCCCTGACATCCTTGCGGGGATCGCATCCCGTGAGCACCGCCCTTACCTGGTCGGCTTCGCTGCCGAGACCGGGTCGCTCGACGGTGCTGCTCACAAGGCCGTCACCAAGGGGGTCGACCTCCTGGTCGGCAACGACGTGACAAAGGCGGGCTCCGGGTTCGCAACGGACACGAACGAGGTAACCATCTACACCCCGGACGGCAATGCCGAACCGTGGCCGATCCTGACCAAGGCCGAGGTTGCCGAGCGGCTGTGGGATCGAGTCCAGGCTGCATACGCGGGTGGCTGACGAGCCGGGCCGGATCGCTCAGGTGGTCCCCGACCTGCCGACCTTTGCGGTAGACGACGGTTTTGCATATCGGATACCCGACGACATGGATAGTCTGGTCGTTGGATCCATCGTGCGGGTGCCGCTGGGGTCGCGTCGGGTTCGCGGTTACGTGGTCTCCACGCGGACCGGTCCCGCACGAGATTTGAAGCCGGTGATCTCGGTCTCCGGTGATCACGCCGTCTTCGACGATGCGTTGATGCAGACGCTGCGGTGGGCGGCGTTGCATTATGTGGCCCCTCTAGCGGTGTTGCTCGGCAGGGCGTCACCACCGAACCTGCCACGAGGAAGAGGAGACCTGCCGCAGGGTCAAGTGCCCGATATCACCTCGCGGCTTCCCGAGGTGAGCGGAGCCGCAGCTGCCGGAAGCCATCTACGTCCGCAGTGTCTCGTGAGCTCGGGACCGTACCCCGAGACCGTTGCCGGTCTGGCGAGCCAACCGATAGCTGCAGGCAAGAACGTTGCGGTCGTGGCACCAACCTATGAGGAGGCCCACCACCTCGCTGGCTCGCTGGAAGATTGGTTTGGTGGTCGCATCCTGTTGGTGTCATCCAGCATCCCGGCCAAACAAGCAACCAGGCATTGGGTAACAGCAAACCGCCACCCCGGGCATCTCGTCGTAGGCACGCCTGAGATCGCGCTCTGGCCACTCGGGTCACCTGCGCTGTGGGTGGTTGTCGAAGAGGCAAGGCGAGCGATGAAGTCGAAGCAGACCCCCACCCTCCAGGTGAGCAGCGTCGTGAGGCACCGGGCGATGGTGGAGCGGAGCGTCGCCGTCTTTCTCGGACCGGTGCCGACCCTCGAGACGCTGGCAAGAGGAGCAGGAGTGACCGAGCCGGCAGGTCGGGTTTGGCCACTCGTTGAGATCCTGGACCGCCGTGAGGACCCGCCGGGTGGGCGAGTGATCTCGACAAGGGGTATCCAGGCAATCGCTCAGACAGTGAAACGATCCGGGCAGGTATTCGTCTTCGTTTCCCGACGTGGCTACGCCCCTGCATTCCGTTGTGTGCGATGTCGCACGCTGCGGAAATGCCCTCACTGCGGAGCCGGGCCGGATCGGGGTGATCGGTGCCGCCGTTGCGGAGCACAGCTGGGGCCTTGTGTCGCATGCGGTGGCCGCCGGTTCGAGCCGCTCGGGGCTGGTTTGGGCCGGGTGCTCGAGCAACTCCAGCAACGGTTCGGAGCCGACGCCACCGGCCAGGAGAGCCATCGGCAGATCATTGTCGGCACCGAGAGAGATCTGCCGTGGGTGCCGGAGGCCGCGCTCGCGATGGCCGTTGATGCCGATTCGCTGCTGCTTGCTCCCCACTACCGGGCCGAGGAGGATGCGATGCGGCTGTTGGCGCGGGTGGCAGCGACGGTGGCCAGAGGACGTGGTCATCGCTGCCTCATCCAGACCGCCCAGCCTGAGCACAGGGCGCTCGTTGCCCTCCGCCACGGCCACCCGCTCGACTTCCTCGCCACCCTGGCTGCGGAGCGGGAGCGGGATCATCTGCCACCCGCTACTGAACTGCTGGCTGTTGAGGTGGCGGGCGATGCCACTGCCCGCCACGACGACCTTGCGGTGCTCGAAGACGAACAGGTCCACATCCACGGGCCCGACATCGGTGGCGAGCGCACCCGGTGGTTCGTGCAAGGTGGCGACCTCCACCGCACCCGGGTGCAGCTCAGGACCGTCGTGCAGCGCTGGCGCGATGCAGGGCTGAAGGTGCGGATCGACGCCGATCCGATCGATCTGTGAGCAGCGGGTAACATCTCCCGGATTGTCCGATCAAGATCCGTCTTTCGACCTTTGGTGACACGATGGCCATCTACCCAATCAGAACGTTCGGAGATCCGGTGCTTCGGATGAAAGCATCAGATGTCACTGACGACCCCAAATCACTCGAGCGGCTCGTTGAAGACATGCTGGAGACGATGTACGAGGCACCGGGGGTCGGTCTTGCCGCTCCCCAGATCGGAATTCCCAAGCGGATCTTCGTCGCAGACATTGGAGATGGGCCATTCACTATGGTGAACCCGGAGATCGTGGCTACATCGGGATCGTGGACATCCGATGAGGGTTGTCTGTCGGTCCCGGGGTACTACTGGTCGATCAAGAGATCCGGCTATGCGAAAGCAGAAGGCCTGGACATCTACGGCAACGCTATCGAATTCGAAGGTGACGAGCTGATGGGACGGGTCCTCCAGCACGAGATCGACCATCTCAATGGGATGCTGCTGCTCGAACGTCTCTCCCGTCGAGATCGACGGCAGGCCTTGCGTGATCTGCGGGAGAGATCGATGGGATCGGCGGACCTTCTGTGATCCGAGCCGCTTTCCTCGGTACCCCGGCAGCAGCAATACCGTCCCTGGCCGCTCTCATGGAGGTGGCGACTGTTGACTTTGTGGTTACCCAGCCTGACCGGCCCAGGGGCAGGGGAAGGAACCTCGAAGCGCCACCGGTGAAGGTGGCCGCATCGGAGTGGGGACTCAATGTGCAGCAACCGGACAACCACGGTGCACTCTACGAGCTGTTTTCCGGTGCAGGCATCGATGTGGCAGTGGTGGTGGCTTACGGGCGGATCTTGAAACGAGAGGTGCTTGGTTCGGTCGAGCACGGTTTTGTGAATGTGCACTTCTCGCTGCTGCCGCGATGGCGAGGTGCCGCCCCGGTGGAGCGGGCATTGCTCGCAGGCGACGACTACAGCGGGGTTTCGCTGATGGTGCTCGACGAGGGTCTCGACACCGGCCCTGTGCTTGCCGCCGTTGAGAGCGAGATTACGGAGTTCGAGACAGCGGGCGAGTTGACCGGCAGGCTGGCTGCACTAGGCGCAGACGTCTTGCGCGACCACCTCGAGGACTACATCCATGAGAAGCTACTTCCGGCACGACAAATGCAGACCGGAGCAACCAAGGCACCAAAGGTGACCACAGCCGAGGCGCGTCTCGACTGGGCCCTTGGACGCAGCGAATTCACCAGGGCCGTGCGTGCCTTCAACCCTCGACCGGGAGGCTGGGCGGAGGGGGAGGGGACGCGGTTGAAGATATTCGAAGTGGGGCCGGCATCACCCCACGTCCCACCCGGAGAGATCCGGGTCGTGGAAGGTCGTCCCATCCTTGGTTTGGGTGCAGGCTCGGTGGAGCTGGTACAGGTGCAGCAGGCGGGTAAGCCGCGCCTCTCGGGCAGGGCGTGGGCGAACGGGCGGCGGGGATTTGCCTTGCAGCTGGACCCGGCGGAGTGAATCGGTGAACACACGGGCCATGGCCGCAGCGATCTTGCTGCGCATCACGGATCACGGGGCATACTCAAATGTCGTGCTGGCTGCGGGGACCCGCGGGTTGGCGAGCGCAGATCGTGCCTTTGTCTACAGCCTCGTTACGGGTGCGCTGCGCCGGCTCAGGACCGCGGATACGGTGATCGCCGACGCAACGGGGCGGGATGTTGGGGAGCTCGACCCTGAGGTTCGTACTGTGCTCGAGGTTGCGATCGGCGAGCTACTCGATGGTCAGCGTGATGCTGTCTACGCCACCGTCAACGAGTCCGTCGATGCCATAAAGCAGCTCGGGCAGCCAAGAGCCTCCGGTCTGGTCAATGGTGTGCTGCGGCGTTTGCTGCGTGAGGGGATGCCCGGACTGCCACCGGACCGGGCCCGCGACCTCTCGGTACCGGAGTGGGTGCTCGGGAAGTTGACAGCGGACCACGGTCGGCAGACGGCGCGTGAATTGCTCGACGGGTTGCGGACCTCACCGGGGGGCACCGGGGTGAGGGTCCGTCCCGGAGCGACGGCACCTGCCGGAGCGATCCCGGTCGCCGATATCCCGGGCACCTACATCGTTGATGGCGTTCCGGGCGACGACACGGGTCTGGTGATCGCCGATCCGGCGTCGACGGCGGTGGCACTGGCGGTGGCAGCGGAACCGAAAGAGCGCATCCTCGACATGGCGGCGGCCCCGGGTGGGAAGACGAGTGCCATCTGGGACGAGACGGGTGGAGCTCTCGATCTCATTGCCATGGACCGCCACCGGCGTCGTTTGCAGAGTGCCCGGGAACGTCTCGATGCTCTAGGGGTGCGCCCTCGCTGGGTGATCGCTGATGGGACCGGTGCTCCGTTTCGAGATGGGATGTTCGATGCCGTGTTGCTCGACGCTCCCTGCACCGGCCTTGGCACATTGCGGCGTCGGCCGGAGATAGCGATGCGACTGAAGCCCAAGGGAATGGCGACGCTGGTTGCACAACAGAGCCGACTGCTCGCTGAAGCGTGGCGGGTGGTCAGGCCGGGTGGTCGGATTGTGTACTCAGTCTGCACCCTTTTTGCCGACGAGACCGTAGCCATCGTGGCCGATTACCCGGCGGCCCCGCCGGATGACTTGCCCGGAGTACGTTGGGGGAGCGGCATCCTGCTTGCCCCGCATCTGACCCGAACAGACGGGATGTTCGTTTCCATTATTCGACGTCCGGGATGACCACCTCGTTGAGGTCGGCTTCCGTCTCGGGCCACTTCATCCCGAGCTGTTCGAGGGTGGCGACGATGGTCTCGGCCACGGCGATGTTGCGATACCACTTGCGGTTGGCCGGGATGATGTACCAGGGGGCGTATTCCGTGCTGGTCCGGTTCAGCATCGCCTCATAGGCCGCCATGTAATCCGGCCACTGCTTGCGGGCGTCCAGATCAGCCTTGTTGAATTTCCAATTCTTCGTTTCATCGTCGAGGCGCGCCTGGAGCCGCTCTGCTTGCTCGTCGGGTGAGATATGCAGATAGAACTTGAGGATGGTTGTGCCTTCGTCTGCCAGCATCTTCTCAAAATGGTTGATGTGCGCAAAGCGGCGTTGCCATCGCTGCTCGGGCACTAGCCCGAGCACGCGCACGGCGAGGACGTCTTCGTAGTGGCTGCGGTTGAAAACGGTAAGAGAGCCCGAGGATGGTGCTTGGGCGTGGATGCGCCAGAGGTAATCGTGACTGAGCTCCTCGGGTGTTGGCTTCTTGAAGCCGTGAACGTCGATGCCCTGCGGGTTGACCCCGGTGAACACGTTGCGGATCGTGCCGTCCTTGCCACCGGTGTCCATTGCCTGAAGGACGATGAGGATCTTGTGCTTGCCCTCGGCCCAGAGAAGCCGTTGCAGCTCTCTGAGGCGCTTGCGGAGTTGCTTGAGATGCTTGCGGGCATCGTGTTTTCCGCCGTCAAACCCGGATTGATCGGCAGGGTCCCACTCGCTCAGATCGATATGCCGACCCGGTGCCACTCGATACCTATCCACATGACCTCCAGTGCAATCGCTTCGCTGGATACCGTAGCGACGATTCCGGCACCGATCCTCATTGCCCGCTGTGGCAGAGATACCTGCTGTTGGCACATGTACAGGCCTATGCTGCCACCCGTGCGCAATCTCATAGCTCCCTCGATCCTCGCTGCGGACTTTGCCAGGCTCGGCGAGGAGGTCAACACGGTCGCCCCGTATGTCGATCAGCTGCACGTCGATGTGATGGACGGTCACTTTGTGCCGAACCTCTCGTTGGGGCTCCCTGTGATCGCGTCGCTGCGAAAGGTGACGGACCTGAAGTTCGATTGCCATTTGATGATGCACAACGCTCACCAGTATTTGCCGCAGCTGCGGGAGGCGGGTGGAGATCTGGTCTCTGTGCATCTGGAGGTGTATCCGGATCCGCGGCCGGTCGCGGCTGCGGCACGGGCCGAGGGGCTCGAGTTTTCCATCGCGTTCAACCCGCCGACCGATTTCTCCGCTGTGGAGCCGTTCCTCGAGCTGTGCGACATGATCGTCATCATGTCGGTGCATCCGGGTTTCGGCGGTCAGAGCTTCATCGAGGAATCTCTGCGAAAAATGGAAACCGCGAGGAAGTCTATTGAGTCAATGGGTCTAGCGACCGATATAGAGGTCGATGGTGGGATCGGAGCCGCCAACATCAGGCGAGCCCGGGACGCAGGCGCCAACGTTTTTGTCGCCGGTAGCTCGGTATTCCGGAAGGACGATCCCGTGCAAGCCGTAAAAGAGTTGCGTAGAGAGATCGAGAGTCGAGACACCGCATGAAGGACAGGATCCTGGTCGTTGATGACGATCCGGACATTCTGCAATTCGTAGAGATGAATCTCGACATGGAGGGTTTCGACACCCAGACGGCCGAGAGCGGCAAGATCGCGCTCGAGGTAGCGCGCGAGCGTCCCCCGGACCTGATCCTCCTCGACGTGATGATGCCGGAGCTCGACGGCCTCACTGTGCTGCGCCGTCTTCGCTCCAGCCCGGCAACTGCAAGCATCCCGGTGGTTCTGCTCACGGCTAAGGCACTCGCAGAAGACCGTGTCCGGGGTCTTGATCTTGGAGCGGACGA
The DNA here is from genome assembly GCA_963777645.1 of uncultured bacterium. Taxonomy (GTDB): domain Bacteria; phylum Actinomycetota; class Acidimicrobiia; order Spongiisociales; family UBA5794; genus JAAETI01. The sequence goes on from CAVZRA010000003.1 coordinate 866,839, forward strand.
CTACATCACAAAGCCGTTCGATATCGAAGAGCTGCTGGCACGGGTCAAGGCGGTGTTGCGCCGGGCTCAGCAGATGCGCGACCTGTCACCGCTCACCGGTCTGCCCGGGAACTTCCGTATCTCCCGCGAGCTCGAGAGCCGTGTCTCGAGTGGTGCCGAGTTTGCCATCGTTCACGCCGATCTCGACAACTTCAAGTCGTTCAACGATCACTACGGGTTCATGCGTGGTGACTCCGTCATCAAATACACAGCGCGGACCCTCGTCGAGGCCTCGGAGGCAAGCGGCGATCCGGAGGTGTTCGTTGGGCACGTCGGCGGTGACGACTTCGTCGCTGTAATCGACCCGACCTATGTCGAGGATTTCTGTAAGAACGTCGTGACCACCTTCGATCAGGGCATCCTCGATTTCTACGACACCGCAGATGCACTCCAGGGTTACATCGAGGTGACCGATCGTAAGGGCGAGCGTCATGCATTCCCCATCTCCTCCATCTCGATGGGTGTTGCCACCAACACCAAGCGCCCCGTGAAGTCGGAGTGGGAGGCGTCGGCGATTGCCTCAGAGATGAAGGAATACGCCAAGCGCCAGCCGGGGTCGTCTTACCAGATCGACCGTCGGGCTTAGCCCGATCCCAAGCTGATCAGCCTCTGCGCGTAATGGAATTGATGCGCGGATTCCGGCGTTAGACTCTTCACCAGAAGATATTGCCCCCTTCAGGGCAGGGTGAAATTCCCGACCGGCGGTGAAAGCCCGCGACCCCCGCATCAGGGGTGGACCCGGTGAAACTCCGGAGCCGACGGTGACAGTCCGGATGGGAGAAGGAGGGCGTGTGTCGAGACGCGCATTGTCCGACAACCTAAATCGACCCATTGTCGGGTCGGTAGCTGCCGGTACCGCTACGGTGGATGCCGCTGTTTTGGACCACATGAGACGCGCCATCGCGCTCGCCGGTGCGCAGCAGCCACACCCCAACCCGCGTGTTGGCGCTGTCATCGTTGACGCGGATGGTGTAGTCGTAGCCGAAGCGGCGCATGTCAGGGCGGGTGAGCCGCATGCCGAAGCACTCGCGCTTGATCAGGCCGGGGATCGGGCGTTCCGAGCAACGGTGTACGTGACCCTGGAACCGTGCTCCCACCAGGGGAGAACACCACCATGCAGCGAGGCGTTGATCGACGCCGGCGTCGCCAGAGTGGTTGTTGGTGCGATCGATCCCGATCCGCGGGTGAGCGGCTCAGGCGTAGCCGCGCTACGCGAGGCGGGCATCGAGGTGACCACGGGGATGCTGACGGACGAGATCGAGCAAATCGATCCCGGATACTTCCACCACAGACGCACCGGCAGGCCACTGGTCACATTGAAGCTGGCGACGACGCTCGATGGTCAAATCGCGGCTGCCGACCACACATCCAGGTGGATAACCGGCGAGGCTGCCAGGCGCGACGGACACCGGCTACGCGCCGATGCTGATGTCGTGATCGTGGGAGCCGGGACCGTGATCGACGACGACCCGCAACTCGACGTCAGGCTCGACGGCTATAAAGGCAGGCAGCCGCGACCCGTCATCGTCGGCGGGTTGCGGCCCATACCGCCGAGCGCCCGCCTGATGGGTCGCAACCCGCTTGTGTACAGACCAGATGGGCAGAGTGATCGGGTGGATCTGGTTGCGATGCTGGGCGATCTCGGTTCCCGTGGCTATGTGAGTGCGCTGGTCGAGGGAGGCGCAGGGCTGGCTGGATCCTTGATTCGTGGTGGTCATGTGGATCGGCTGGTGATCTACCTGGCAGGGAAGCTTGGACTTGGTATAGGGGTACCCGTGTTTTCCGGCGTGTTCGGCAACATCGCCGATGCGGTGGAAGTGGCGATCGAGTCGGTGACCCGGGTGGGGGACGATCTGAGAATCGAAGCAAAGGTTGGGACGTGATGTTCACCGGAATCGTTGCCGCAGTAGGGACCGTAGCCACCGTCGCGGAGTCCGCTACCGGCAGGCGTCTCGAGATCAGTGAGCCTGAACTGCTGGGAGACATGAGGGTGGGGGATTCGGTAGCGGTCAACGGTGTCTGCCTCACTGCAGTAGAGGTCGGCGACGGTGTTGCTGCCGTTGACGTGGTACGGGAGTCGCTCGACCGCAGCAATCTCGGAGGCGTCGAGGTCGGGGGCAAGGTAGATCTAGAGCGACCGATGCCGGCTGCAGGCCGCTTTGACGGGCACATCGTGCAGGGTCATGTCGACGGTGTCGGCACCGTCGTTTCCATCGAGCCGGAGGGCGAGGCAAGACGGGTTCGGGTTGCCCTTCCCGAGAACCTTGCGAAGTACGTCGTCGAGAAGGGTTCGATCACCGTAGACGGAGTGAGCCTGACCGTTACAGCCGTCGGCACCGAACCATGGTTTGAGATCGTCCTGATCCCGCACACCCTGGAGGTGACCGTGCTCGGGAACCGCGGGTTGGGCGATCGCGTCAATCTGGAAACGGACGTGCTTGCGAAGTACGTGGAAAGGCTGATGGTCAAGTGAAGACAGCAACTATCGAAGAGGCACTAGCAGCCGTCGCTGCAGGCGAGTTCGTTCTGGTCGTAGACGACGAGCACAGGGAGAACGAGGGCGACCTCATCATCGCCGCAGAGAAGGTGACCCCCGAGAAGCTGGCCTTCATGATTCGCCACACCAGTGGTCTCATCTGCCTACCAACTACCGGGGAGCGGCTCGATGAGCTCGGGTTGCCCCTGATGGTGCTCGAGAACACCGACTCGCACAAGACGGCTTTCACCATATCGGTCGACGCCGTCGGGCAGACAACGACCGGGATCTCGTCCGCCGACCGCGCCGCAACGATCAGAGCCTTCGTCGACCCCACCACCGGTCCCTTGGATTTTGCCCGGCCCGGTCATATCTTCCCGCTGCGCTACCGCAAAGGGGGAGTGCTCGTCCGTCCCGGGCACACAGAAGCGGCCGTCGATCTGGCCCGGCTAGCAGGCCTCTATCCGGCCGGCGTTCTCTGCGAGGTCGTGCTCGACGAAGGAGGCATGGCACGTGGGGACGATCTCGAAGCGTTCGCATCCGAACATGGGATTCCTTTGATCACCATCGACCAGCTGATTCGGCACCGGTGGCGTCATGAAGCCATCGTCACCCGTGAGGTCGAGACAACACTGCCAACCGAGCACGGTGTCTTTCGAGCGCTCGGCTATCGCTCACAGCTCGACGGCTCCGAGTACGTAGCTCTCGTGTTCGGCGACGTTGCCGGCAGCGAGGAAGTGCTCACCAGAGTGCACTCCCGGTGTCTCACAGGTGACGTCTTCGGCAGCAGACGTTGTGACTGTGGCCCACAATTACATGAGGCCATGGTTCGGATCACCGCCGAGGGCAGCGGCATCATCACCTACAACGAGGAGCACGAGGGGAGGGGCATCGGCTTGCTGGCCAAGCTTGCGGCGTACAAGCTTCAGGACGAAGGCCGGGACACCGTCGATGCGAACCTCGAACTGGGCTATCCGGCCGATGCCCGTCACTACGCCGTAGAGGCGCAGATTCTCACGGATCTCAAGGTCTCGAGTGTCCGGCTAATGACAAACAACCCGGCCAAGATCGACGGTCTGCGCGAGTTCGGGATCGACGTGGTTGGTCGGCAACCTCTGGTTGCCGGTGTGAACAGGGACAACCGTGCCTACCTGACTGCGAAAGCGGATCGGCTCGGACATCTCGTCCATCGCGAGGAGATCGAGTAGATGGGGAAGAGCACACCGGTGCAGACACGAGATGCGTCCGGTCTCCGGGTGGCTGTCGTTTGGGCTCGTTACAACGCCCACATCACATCGGGGTTGCTCGCCGGTGCAGAGGAGTATCTGGCGCAGGTTGGGGCCGAATACGACATCTACGAGTCGCCAGGCTCGTTCGAGTTGCCGCTCATCTGCAAACGGCTCGCCGACACCGGATACGATGCGGTCGTGGCGCTCGGTGCCGTCATCAACGGTGAAACGGACCACTATGCCTACGTCGCCGGGTGTGCATCGGAAGGGCTGCTCCGTGCCTCACTGGACACGGGAAAGCCGATCGGGTTCGGGGTTCTGACCGTGCAACGAGAAGAGCACGCCCTGAGCCGCAGCGCACCCGGGGCCGGGAACAAAGGGTCGGAAGCGGCAGCAGCAGCCGTTGAGACCGCGTTGCTGCTGGCGGGGATTGCGACGCCCCTATGACCGGCCGATATTGACGGGCCGCAGCAGGCCGCGTATACTCCCGGGTGCCCGGCCGTGAGGCAGGGTACCAACCGATACAAGCGGAGGCGCCTGTCTCCCACCCGGCCACGATATACCGTGCGCCGCGGTCGACTTCCAGGCAGCACCGTTTGTGCTGCCTTTGTTTTGTGTCGGGCTAGTCAGTAAGTACAACCAGGAGGTTTGCCCATCGCCAACGAACCCAGGGTGAACGAGCGGATCCGAGCAAAGGAAGTCCGTCTCGTAGATCCCAGCGGCGGTCAGGTTGGGATCAAGGGAATCGAAGAAGCCAGGTGGCTGGCCGATCAGCTCGGTCTGGATCTGGTGGAGGTTGCCCCCGATGCCCGGCCCCCGGTGGTCCGTCTCATGGACTACGGCAAGTTCAAGTACGAGGCGTCCGTCAAGGCGCGTGAGGCCCGGAAGAATCAGACCAAGACGGTCATCAAAGAGGTCCAATTTCGTCCCAAGATTGCATCCTCGGACTTCGATGTGAAGCGCAAGCGTGTTGAGAAGTTCCTCGAGAACGGCGACAAAGTCAAAGTCGTGATGCGCTTCAGAGGCCGCGAGGTGACCCACCCGGAGCTAGGCCGTGACATCTTGAGAAGGCTCGAGGATGCCATGGAGGAAATCGGGACGGTCGAGACCGCCCCCCGTCTTGATGGCCGTCAGATGACCATGGTGTTGGCGCCGCTGCGAAGGCAGCGAACAGTCGAAAGCGCGAAGCCGTGGACCGAAAGCGCCGTGATCGAGCCGGATGACGAAGGGGAAACCCAGGCCGAAGAGGAGTAGGAAGTGCCCAAGCAAAAGACCCACAAAGGCGCTGCCAAGCGCTACAAAGTGACCGGTACCGGAAAGATCCGGCACATGAAAGCGTGGCACGGGCACAACCGTCACAAGAAGAGCGCGACACGCTGGCGTCGGGTTGCCGGTGAGGCGACTCTGACGGGCAAAGACGCCAAGCGGGCCGCCCGGCTGCTTGGCCGGTAGGAGGTCAACCCACAATGGCAAGAGTCAAACGCGCGGTAAACGCACACAAGAAGCGTCGCAAGGTAATGGAGCGCGCCTCCGGGTATACCGGAGCACGGAGCCGTCGTTATCGCACTGCACACGAGCAAACGCTCAACTCGGGGCAGTACGCCTTCCGGGATCGCCGTGCCCGCAAAGGCCAGTTCCGGCGTCTCTGGATCCAGCGGATCAACGCTGCGGCCCGGCTGAACGGAACAACGTACTCTCAACTCATCGCGGGTCTGAAGGCAGCCGAGGTCGAGGTGGATCGGAAGATGCTCGCCGAAATGGCGGTGCATGACCCCGAAGCGTTCGCCCGGCTGGTAGAGGTATCTCAGAAGGTGGAGGCCTAGGAGGACCCTGAGGTAGGTATCGGGGATGATCACATCGATACGTAATCAGCGCATCGCAGAGACGCGGCGGCTGAAGAGGGCGAAAGAGAGAAGGGCCACCGGTCGTTGCACGATCGATGGCCCATTTCTCTTGCAGGAGGCTGTGCGCAACGGGATCTCGATCAGAGAGGTGTTTGCGCTTCCCGACGACGGGGCGACGATCGACCTGGCTCATGGCGCCGATCTCGACATGGTGCAGGTGTCTCCCGAAGTCCTCGGCCATCTTGCTTCTAGTGTCAACCCCCGTGGGCCAGTGGCTGTGATCGACATTCCACCAGACGCGGACCTAGCGCCGGCGGACGCCGTCGTCATGTGGGGGATCGGCGATCCGGGGAACGCCGGAACGATTATCCGGACGGCGGCCGCTTTTGGGTTTCAGGTTGTTGCCACCCCGGGAACGGTGGATCTCTGGTCGCCGAAGGTCCTCCGCGCCGGGGTGGGTGGGCATTTTCGTGCCCGACTGATCACCGGTTTCCATGAAGTCGAGCAACTCGACCGCGTCGGGCTCGTACCCCTGGCACTGGCCGCGGGTGGCATCGCGATGACGAAGGTGGACATATCGGATCCCGACCCGATCGCATTTATCGTCGGCAACGAGGCGCACGGGATGCCCTCCGAGCTACACGATCGAATCACCACGGTGTCGCTCCCGATGCCGGGGGGTACCGAGAGCCTGAATGCGGGTGTAGCGGCGAGCATCGCCATGTATCTACGCATGTCACGTCGACGCGACGGCGATTTGCCCGGGCCTGCTTCGTAGCCCGACTGCATCTGGCGGTGTTTGCAATCTGAGATACCACCCGATACCGTTGCCGCCGATGACAACACCACTGCGACGCCGTTTCCGCTTTACCGGGCCCGAGGCCCGGGCGAAATCCGCGTCGTGAACTGAACCAGTACCGACATGATTCGCCCGGGAGCCACCCGGGCTTTTCTTTTGGCGCAACAAGTAGACCAGCAGGACGCGGTACCCATGACGAGTAACCTGACCGACCCCATGGATCTTCAGGAATCACTAGAGAGACTGAAACAGGAAACGGCCGTCGCAGTGGCGGAAGCCGACGGCCTCGATGCGCTCACGGCCGTCGAAGCACGGTCGATCGGTAGAGAATCGCCGATCGCCGCGGCGAGACGCGGCCTCGGCAAGATGCAGGCAGAGGAGAGGCGCGACGCGGGCCGTCTCATCAACGAGGTGGCCAAGGAGCTGGAAAGCCTCATCGGCTCACGCCGTGAGGAACTGCGGATCGAGGAACGGGAGGCTGCCATCGCGGCGGAGGCCATCGATGTCACCGTCGACTACGTAGCGTTGCCCAAGGGCAGGCTCCATGTCATCCAGCAGGTGATGGACGAAGTGTGTGACATCTTCATCGGTCTCGGCTATCACATCGCTGAGGGCCCTGAGGCAGAGCTCGCCTGGTACAACTTCGATGCGTTGAACACACCGCCTGATCATCCGGGGCGGCTTGAATCCGACACCATGTACGTCGACTACGGGGATCCAGCCGACGAGACGTTGCTGCGAGCGCACACCTCCCCGATCCAGGCGCGGTACATGGAGCAACACGAGCCTCCGGTGTATATCGTCGCCCCCGGTCGTGCCTACCGGAACGACACGATTGATGCTTCGCACCTGCCGGTGTTCCATCAGATCGAGGGTCTTGCTGTTGACGACTCAATCACCTTCTCGGATCTGAAGGGGACTCTCGCCGAGTTCGCAAGGCAGTTCTTCGGCCCCGGCACCGAGGTGAGGATGCGACCTCATTACTTCCCGTTCACTGAGCCGTCGGCCGAGCTCGACGTCTCCTGCTTCAACTGTGACGGAGGCCAGTCATCCTGCCGGGTCTGCAAGGGTGTTGGGTGGCTGGAGATGCTTGGATGCGGAATGGTCGACCCTAACGTGTTCACCGCAGTCGGCTATGACCCAAAGCAGGTTACCGGGTTCGCCTTTGGCATGGGTGTGGAGCGACTAGCGATGGTCCGCCACGGCATCGACTCGATTCGCCATTTCATAGACAACGATGTCCGATTCCTAAATCAATTCCCGGGATAGCAAATGCGAGTATCACTGAACTGGCTCAAGGAGTACATCGACCTGCCCACTGAGGACCCGGTGGAGCTGGCTCGCGCCTTCGACATGTTGGGACACGCCGTCGAGGACGTTGAGCATTACACGGCCGGCTGGAGTGACGTCTTCATCGGCAAGGTGCTACGCATCGAGGACCACCCCAATGCTGATTCGGTCCGCGTCACCCACGTTGACCTGGGACATGGCGAGGAGCATCAGATCATCTGCGGGGCATGGAACTTCGATGTAGACGCGGTCGTCCCTGTGGCCATCCCCGGCTCGGTCTTGCCAGGCGATTTCCGAATCGACACCCGCACCATTCGTGGCGTCGAGTCACACGGCATGATCTGCTCGGAGCGCGAGCTCGGGCTCGGAGACGTCCACGAAGGCATCATGGTCCTCGACGACGACGCTCCAATCGGGGAGTCATTCGAGTCCTTCCTGGCGTTGCCGGATGTGGTCTTCGACCTCGAGATCACCAACAACCGGCCGGATGTCATGGGCATGGTCGGTGTAGCCCGGGAGCTGGCCGCATGGTTCGACATCGATTTTCGCTATCCCGATCTCACCCTCGAGACCGTACCGGGCGATCCCCGTTTGGAGGTGGTGATCTCCGCCACCGACGGCTGCAACCGGTTCGTGGCACGGGAGATGCGCGATGTTCCCATCGGTCCTTCACCGGTGTGGATGAGAGAGAGGCTTCGCAAGGCGGGGATCCGGGCGCTGTCCAATATCGTTGATGTGTCCAACTACGTCATGCTCGAGATGGGGCAGCCAATGCATACCTTCGACGCTGACGCCATCATCGGCGACCGACTCGAGGTCCGTTGGGCGAAACCGGGAGAGATCCTCGAGACCCTCGACGGTGTCGAGCGCAAGTTGGAAAGCAGCGACCTCGTCATCGTCGACGACCAGGGGCCCACTTCTCTGGCTGCCGTCATGGGGGGTGCCCGCTCGGAGGTGATCGAGACGACAGATCGAGTCATCGTCGAGGCAGCGTCGTGGCACCCGTCGACGGTCATGTACACGTCGCGCCGCCACGATCTGCGGTCGGAGGCATCCGCACGTTTCGAGCGAGGCGTCGACCCGAACCTTGCCCCGGACGCAAATGCCCGGGCGTGCAAGATCTTGAAGGAGATCGCAGGTGGAGTGGTTCTAGAGACGGTCATCGATGTCAACCCGAACCCGGTGGCGCCATGGCAGGTCGAACTGACGGAGTCGGATGTGACCCGGTTGTTGGGACCCGAGTTCGACTTGGACCGATCGGCCGCCATGTTGCGACGCCTTGGCCTCGCGATCGAGCGAGGCGAGACGCTGGTCGTCACCATTCCGACCTACCGCCGGGACCTGACCAGGCCGGCAGATCTCGTGGAGGAGATCGCCCGCCTCGCCGACTACGACACATTTGGTGCCACGGTCCCCACCGGTCCCGCAGGTGGCTTGCTCCCGGAGCAGCAGCGGATGCGATTGGCGCACAACATCTTGCGTGGTGCGGGCCTCATTCAGGCGATCAACCTGCCGTTCGTATCGAACTCTGAGCTTGCGGCGTTCAGCGACTCAGTGGCTGAGGACGGTCACGTGCGCGACGTTGTCAGCGTGCGCAACCCTCTGCGTGAGGACCAGTCGAAGCTGCGCCAGAGCCTGTTGCCGGGGCTGCTCCGGAATCTGAGGGAGAACCGCAACCGCGGTCTGGAAGGTGTCGCCCTCTTCGAGTCGGGACGTGTGTTCTTTGCTCACCCGTGGGGTGCCGACGGTCGGGTACCGGAACAGCCGGTGCGGCTGGCAGCTGCGGTCATCGGTCCACTAGGTCGCCCCCAGCTCGGGCATCGGGCGGGTGCAGCCGATGCCGGTACCGCACTCGGTTTGATCGACTTGCTCGGCGACGGCCTGGGCGTGACCATCGCCCGACGCCAGACCACTCGCGCAGGTATGCACCCGACCAGGGCGGCCGAGCTGGTGATGGGGGAGGTGACGATTGGCTACGCCGGTGAGTTGCACCCGGAGGTCGTCGAGCAATTCGAGCTCGAAGGACGTGTTGCCGTCTTCGAACTCGACGTTGCCCCTGTCATTGCTCCTCGCCCGAGCGTGCAGATGCAGCCTGTGTCGACCTATCCCCACGTCGAGTTCGATCTCTCGTTCGAGGTTGCACTCGGTACTCCAGCAGCCGATCTGGTCGCGGCTACGACCGGTACATCAGAGTTGGTGGAGTCTGCGCTGATCTTCGACGACTACCGCAATGAGAAAGGGGAGAGGGCAGTAGCGATTAGCTACCGCTTGCGAGCAAACGATCGCACCCTCGGCGCTGATGAGATTGCGACTGTACGGCAGAAGATGATTGATGAAGCCGCCGCCCGGGGCGCCAACCTCCGCGGAGGATCGTGAGAAGTGGAGTGAACATGTCGGACTTCTTAATGGTGACTGATCTCGGTGCTGATGGGCTCACCGAAACATTGCGGCTCGCTGCGGACTCGAAAAGGGATCCGGGCAGCTATGCGGGGCGGTTGAGTGGGCAGAAGGTAGGGCTCTTCTTCGAGAAACCGTCCACTAGAACAAGGGTGTCGTGTGAAGTGGCCACAGTGGAGCTTGGAGCCCATCCGGTTGTCTTGAAGGCAGACGAGGTGGGCCTCGGCAAACGTGAGTCGGTGGAGGACGTGGCCAGGACACTGGATCGGTATCTCGACGTGCTGGCGTTCCGGGTCTTCGACCATCAGAACTTGGTGAAGATGGCACCGATGGCGGATGCGCCGATCATCAACCTGCTCTCGGATCGGTCGCATCCGTGTCAAGCACTGGCCGATCTTCAGACGATCGCCGAGCACAAGCCGCTCGGTGAGGCCAGGGTCGCCTATATCGGCGATGGCAACAACGTCTGTCACAGCCTGATGCTGGCCGGGGCGATGACCGGTGTGGACGTTCGTGTCGCAGGCCCCGCCGGCTACCAGCCTGCTGCCGACATCGTGGCCGCTGCGGAGGAGATCGCAGCCACTACCGGCGCCAGGATCACGGTGACGACCAATGCACCCGAGGCCGTGGCAGGCGCCGACGTCGTCTATACGGATGTGTGGACCTCTATGGGTCAGGAAGCCGAGACCGAGCAGCGGAACGAGATGCTGATGCCGTTCCAGGTGACCAGAGAGGTCTTCGAGAGTGCGGCACCAGATGCGATTTTCATGCATTGTCTCCCTGCTCACCGCGGTGAGGAGGTCACCAGCGACGTCATCGAGCATCAGCGCTCGCGGGTTTTCGACCAGGCCGAGAACCGGATGCACTCATTCCGTGGTCTGCTCCTCTATCTGAACGGCTGAAGGTTGGCCGGCTCGGCCCTTGTTGCGTTGCTTGCGGGAGACGTGCTCGACGTCGCCCGAGATCTGCTTGGTTGGACGCTGCGGTCAACGATCGGGGGAGTACCGACCGCAGTGACCATTACCGAGACCGAGGCGTATGCCGGTAGCGCCGATCCGGCGAGCCATGCCTATCGCGGCCGAACCGGGCGCAACGCCACAATGTTCGGTCGTGCGGGCTTGCTCTACGTCTATCGGTCATACGGCATTCACTGGTGCATGAACGTGGTTGTGGGTGCCGAGGGCGTCGCCCACGCTGTGCTGTTGCGCGGGGGAGAAGTCACCGAAGGCCATGAGGTGATCACCACTCGGCGAAACCGCAGCGATCACCTGACCGACGGGCCGGGCAAGCTCGGCCAAGCGCTCGGTGTCACCGGGGAGCACGACGGCGTGGATCTGGGCTCGGGCCCGGTCCGACTCATGCCAGGACCGGGTATCGCGGGCCGCCGCATCGACATCACACCGCGGATCGGAATCTCGAAGGCAACCGGGCGACTCTGGCGTTTCGTTGTTGTGGGCTAATCTCCGCGACGATGATGACTCCCGAAGAGCAATTCGCTTATCTGACCGACGGTGCCGATACCGTGCTACCCGCGGGGGAGCTGCTGGAGCGGCTGCGTCGCGGCCACCCGCTTCGAGCCAAGCTGGGGGTCGACCCCACTGCTCCTGATGTGACGCTGGGATGGGCCGTCGTGTTCGAGCGGCTGCGCCGCTTCCAGGAGTGTGGGCACACAGCAGTGTTGATCATCGGAGATTTCACCGCCCAGGTGGGTGACCCAAGCGGTAAGAGCGAGACCCGCCGTCGTCTCGCCGCCGATGAGGTCGGCGGGTATGTCTCCGGGGTGATCGATACCATCAAGGAGATCCTCCTCCCCGAGAACCTCGAGATCAGGAACAACAGCGAATGGCTGGGTGCGATGGACATGCATGATGTCCTCGATCTCACCTCGCAGTTCACGGTATCCCGGATCATGGATCGTGAGGACTTCACCAATCGGTGGGAAGCACACGAGCCGATCTCCATGATCGAATTCATGTACCCATTACTCCAAGGCATGGACTCGGTCGCGGTGAGAGCCGACATTGAGCTCGGCGGGAGCGATCAGCTGTTCAACAACCTCGTCGGCCGTGATCTTCAGGAGCGCAAAGGGCAGGAGGGTCAGATGGTGATGACCGTTCCGTTGCTGGTCGGAACCGATGGCGTCAAGAAGATGTCGCAGTCGCTCGGCAACTACATCTCGGTCAAGGACTCGCCGGAGGAGATGTTCGGCAAGACGATGAGCATCCCGGACGATGCGATGGGCCAATGGTTTGGCCTTGCCGCATACCGGACGGCGGCGGAAGTCGAGAAGATTCTGGACGAGCTGCGAACCGGTGCCAGGCACCCGGGGGAGACCAAGCGTGAGCTGGCGAGATCGATCGTCACCCGGTATTGGGGCGACGAGGCTGCGACGGGTGCCGAGAGCCGCGTTCGATCTCTTGTTCAAAGAGCACAGCGTGCCCGACGACGTCCCCACGCACGAAATCGGTAGCGACGATCCCGTCTGGCTACCAGGGCTGCTCAATGAGTCGGGCCTGGTCAGCTCCAACGGAGAGGGGCGCCGGATGTTGAACCAGAACGCGGTGCGTCTCGACGGTGAGCAGGTGAGTGGAGAGACGATGGCGCGCTCTCATCTCGTCGGATCCGTGCTGCAGGTAGGCAAACGTCGCTTCGTACGGCTGGTCGACTGATGCAGCGAATCAGGGGTGCCGTTGCCGATGTGATCGTCGGGCTTCTGGTGATCGTTGTTGCGTTCTGGCTGCTGCGGGGAGTCTTCCGCATGTTCATCTGGGGCGTGACGATGGTTCTGATTGGCCTGTTCGTTGTCCTGGTGCTCCGTATCGCGGGGAAGATACGGGGCTCGTGAACGAACCGTGGCCCGCCCTGTACGGGGCGGGCCACAGCACGTGGGGCATGCCAGATGCTGGCTATGCCATCGGCCCGGTCGCCAACCGCTTGCGACCGTGCTCGAGACCGAGGAATAGAGCTCCGATGGCCAGGAAGAGCAGACCGAACAACCCGATCGTCTCGAGCTCCATACCGGTGACCGGCAGGATGGCGACGATGCCGTAGTCGGCGTCGAGGAAGCTCTGATCGTCGAGAACCGTGACCGTGTACGAGCCGACCGTGGTCAGGCCGTAGTTGTCGGGCAGGGTCGAGGTCAAGACCTCGACGAGATAGGTGCCGGCGTCGAGCCCGGAGAACAGGTACTTGCCGTTGTTGTCTGTGACCGTCGTGAGCACTTCGTCAGTTGCCTGGTTGGTCAAGCGGATGGTGACACCGGAGACACCGGTCTCATCCGGGTCTTGTACCTTGTCCTTGTTGTCGTCGTACCAGACGTAATCGCCGATCGTCGACGATGCGCGGACCTGCGAGATCGACTTCACGACTGCGTCGTCCCAGTCGTCGCCCTGGCCGTCGCCCGGGACAGAATCGATGTCCTCTTCGTTGGCTGCGGTGACCTCGGCGACGTTGGTGAACTCACCAATGTCATCAACGGTCACGTCGAAGGACATGGAAACGGTCTCGCCGACGGCGAGGTTGCCGATGGTCCACACTCCTGTGGCCGGGTTGTAGGCGCCGGCTGCGTTGTCGGACACATAGGTGAGACCGGCAGGCAGAGTGTCGGTGACCGCAACACCTGTGGCATCGTCGGGTCCCTTGTTGACCACCGCGATGGTGAACGTCGTCTGCTCACCCACGGCAACCTCGGATGGGTCGACGGACTTGTCGAGCTCGAGATCGATGATTGCAGGAGGCTCGACGGTGGCGACAACAACTGCGTCGTCCCAGTCGTCGCCCTGGCCGTCGCCCGGGACAGAATCGATGTCCTCTTCGTTGGCTGCGGTGACCTCAGCGACGTTGGTGAATGTGCCTGCCTGGTCGACGGTGACCACGAACTCCATTGAGACGGAGGCGCCGACGGCGAGGTTGCCGATGGTCCAGACACCAGTTGTGGCGTCGTATGCGCCACCGGCGTTGTCGGACACGTAGGTGAGACCGGTGGGCAGAGTGTCGGTGACCTCTACTCCTGTGGCGTCGTCGGGTCCCTTGTTGACCACCGAGATGGTGAACGTCGTCTGCTCACCAACCTGAACCGAGCCAGGAGCGACATCCTTGGTCAGCTCCAGGTCGATGATGGCGGGCGGTACCACCGCAGTGACAACCGCGTCGTCCCAGTCGTCGCCCTGGCCGTCACCCGGTGTCGAATCGACGTCGGGCTCGTTGGCTGCGGTTACTTCGGCGACGTTGGTGAATGTGCCTGCCTGGTCGACGGTGACCACGAACTCCATTGAGACGGAGGCGCCGACGGCGAGGTTGCCGATGGTCCAGACGCCAGTTGTGGCGTCGTATGCGCCACCGGCGTTGTCGGACACGTAGGTGAGACCGGTGGGCAGAGTGTCGGTGACCTCTACTCCTGTGGCGTCGTCGGGTCCCTTGTTGATCACCGAGATGGTGAACGTCGTCTGCTCACCAACCTGAACCGAGCCAGGAGCGACATCCTTGGTCAGCTCCAGGTCGATGATGGGGACATCGGCGCTGATTGCCAGGTCGTCGATCTGACCGGATCCGGCGATGTCCACCACCATTCCCGCAACACCACTAACACCGAAGGTCATGGTCGCCGAACCGTTGTTCCCGGTGATGGGAATGGGGTACACGCCGATGACGGCGTTGCTCGTATCGAGCAAGGTCACGGTCCCGCCGTTCTGGCCGGCATCGATGTCCGAGACGAACATCGTGGCAACCGTGATGGTTCCCGGTCCCCAGTTGGAGAAGTCGAAGCTGTAGTAGTCGTCGACGTAGCCGGAGTCATCGGGGTTAGCGCTGTTACCGTCCTCGCTGATGATCAGCGTGTTGTGGTGTGCCGGCTGATAGAGGTCATCATCACCGCCTGAGCACATCGTCGGGTCGAAGCTAGGGTCCGTGCGCGGCACGCTCTGGCCACCGCAAGTAGCGTCGAAGATCATGGCGGCGTTGCCTGTTATGTGGGGGTTGACACCAACGACACCCACTGTGCCGAGGTCGGCCCCCGTCATGCCGTGACCCACCGCCAGGGTGGAGACGACGTCGCCGGGGGAGAGCCCGGACTCAAAATTGATGGTTGACGTTTGCTCTGCTGCCTCAGCACTGGGGACTCTCACAGTTCCCAGCATCATGGTCAGGAGCAATGTCAAAAATGCGACCGCGATAAAGCGGTTGCCGCGTGTTGTCGCATACGACATGCCAGCTTGCCTTCCCGTTGTTGCCAGCCACTCTTCGGGTGCCCACCCGCAAGAGCAGCGATTCCTCTGACCCCCACATTCATAATGGGATCGCTATGCGTCTCGGCTCACTTCCGCCCGACTGCACTAGGACTATTACTCTACAGGTCGCACGTCGACCGGTGTGGTGCTATGACCCAAGACTGGCCCACGTCCCCCCGGTCCGCCTGATTTGCATTAATTCCATGGATGTGCTTCTATACCCATCGCACCGGTCGTCGATCCCCGATGGGAGCGGCGGCCGATTTTGCCTGGCCTTTCTGGTTGGGCTATGATGTGAGGCCCCTCGAGTGCTTACAGGCAGCGCGAGGAACCGGGCTCCTTGACAACTAAACAGCGTGTCAAAAGCCAGCATGCGCTTGGCTTGCTTCAGCCGCCTCGGCGACGGGAGTAGGGCAAGCGATGCAAATAACAATGTCATGCCACCATGGGGACCCCCGTCCTCGGCATGACATCCTTTGATGTTTGACTCCAAAAGGCTTCTCACCTGGAACGGCTTCGGCCGGGACAGGTAGTCGAGAACCAAATGGAAGTCAGGCAATTCAAACTTTCGATGGAGAGTTTGATCCTGGCTCAGGACGAACGCTGGCGGCGCGCCTAATGCATGCAAGTCGAACGAGAACTACTTTTTCCGTAAGGTTGATGTAGGGACAGTGGCGAACGGGTGCGTAACACGTGAGAAACCTGCCCTGGAGATCGGGATAGCCCGAGGAAACTCGGATTAATACCGAATATGCTCACAGGACCGCATGGTCTGGTGAGAAAACAGTCCGCTGCTCCAGGATGGTCTCGCGGCCTATCAGCTTGTTGGTGAGGTAATGGCTCACCAAGGCTCCGACGGGTAGCTGGTCTGAGAGGACGATCAGCCACACTGGGACTGAGACACGGCCCAGACTCCTACGGGAGGCAGCAGCAGGGAATATTGCACAATGGGCGAAAGCCTGATGCAGCGACGCCGCGTGCGGGATGAAGGCCTTCGGGTTGTAAACCGCTTTCAGGAGGGACGAAAATGACGGTACCTCCAGAAGAAGGCCCGGCCAACTACGTGCCAGCAGCCGCGGTAATACGTAGGGGCCAAGCGTTGTCCGGATTTATTGGGCGTAAAGGGCTCGTAGGCGGTTTGACAAGTCGGTCGTGAAAACCCGGGGCTCAACCCCGGGACGCCGGTCGATACTGTCATGACTAGGGTCCGGTAGAGGTGAGTGGAATTCTCGGTGTAGCGGTGGAATGCGCAGATATCGAGAGGAACACCAGTAGCGAAGGCGGCTCACTGGGCCGGTACCGACGCTGAGGAGCGAAAGCGTGGGGAGCAAACAGGATTAGATACCCTGGTAGTCCACGCCGTAAACGTTGAACACTAGGTGTGGCGAGTTAATCCATACTTGCCGTGCCGTCGCTAACGCATTAAGTGTTCCGCCTGGGGAGTACGGCCGCAAGGCTAAAACTCAAAGGAATTGACGGGGCCCCGCACAAGCGGCGGAGCATGCGGCTTAATTCGATGCAACCCGAAGAACCTTACCTGGACTTGACATTATGGGTCTATCCCTAGAGATAGGGAGTGCTTATGCGCCCATAACAGGTGGTGCATGGCTGTCGTCAGCTCGTGTCGTGAGATGTTGGGTTAAGTCCCGCAACGAGCGCAACCCCTGTCCTATGTTGCCAGCATTCAGTTGGGGACTCATAGGAGACTGCCGGGGACAACTCGGAGGAAGGCGGGGATGATGTCAAGTCATCATGCCCCTTATGTCCAGGGCTGCACGCATGCTACAATGGGCCGTACAATGGGCTGCGATCCCGCGAGGGTGAGCCAATCCCTTAAAACGGTCCTCAGTTCGGATTGGAGTCTGCAACTCGACTCCATGAAGCCGGAGTCGCTAGTAATCGCAAATCAGCAAAGTTGCGGTGAATACGTTCTCGGGGCTTGTACACACCGCCCGTCACATCACGGAAGTCGGTAACGCCCGAAGTCAGTGGCCTAACCCCTCGGGGAAGGAGCTGCCGAAGGTGGGATCGGTGACTGGGATGAAGTCGTAACAAGGTAGCCGTACGGGAACGTGCGGCTGGATCACCTCCTTTCTAAGGAGCGCTTGAGAGGTCTTCTCACGAAGATCTCGATGCTACTTGATGGATATGCTGGTTACTCGACCTATATCGTCTGTTCTGCAGACACAGAATGTCGAGCACTCCTTGTGAGTGCACGAAGCGCTGGTCGCAGACCAGGAGAGTGGATCGGACACGCTGTTTAGTCGTGAAGGCGCCCGGTGCTGAGCACCGGGTTTGAGTCTCCCTGTGGAGACTCAAACCTTCATGGCACGTCCCATTCTCATCAGAGGTTGGGAACGCGCTGGAGTTTCCGTAGGAAACGCCAAAGCAACCGATGAGAGTCGGTTGCCATGCTCTTTGAGAACTGCATAGCGAGCACAAAAGTCAAAGTATTCTGTACAACTCAAGCTACAAAGGGTTGACGGTGGATGCCTTGGCGTCAGGAGCCGATGAAGGACGTGGCAGGCTGCGATAAGCCTCGATGAGCTGTCAAGCGAGCATCGAATCGGGGATGTCCGAATTGGGAAACCAGGCTGGGGTAATGCCCAGTCACTCTGGTCTGAACACATAGGGCCAGTAGAGGCAACCAGGGGAATTGAAACATCTCAGTACCCTGAGGAAAGGAAAGCAATAGCGACTCCCTCAGTAGCGGCGAGCGAAGCGGGAGCAGCCCAAACCGATATGGCGTGATAGCCCGGCGGCGTTGCCGTATCGGTGTTGTGGGACCTTCTGGCCGGCGTGCCGGTGCCGGCAAAGAGTTACAAATCCTGGAGATAGTTGAAGCTGTCTGGAAAGCAGCGCCATAGCGGGTAACAGCCCCGTAGACGAAATCTCTCAGGACTCTTTGAAGTGTTCCCAAGTAGCACGGGGCCCGTGAAATCCCGTGTGAATCTGCGAGGACCACCTCGTAAGGCTAAGTACTTCCTGACGACCGATAGCGGACTAGTACCGTGAGGGAAAGGTGAAAAGTACCCCGGTGAGGGGAGTGAAATAGTACCTGAAACCGTCAACTTACAAGCAGTGGGAGGCTTCCATTTATGGGGGCTGACCGCCTGCCTTTTGAAGAATGAGCCGACGAGTTATCGATACGTGGCAAGGTTAAGCCGTGAGGTGTAGCCGCAGCGAAAGCGAGTCTGAATAGGGCGTCTAGTCGCGTGTCATAGACCCGAAGCCGAGTGATCTATCCATGGGCAGGGTGAAGCGAGGGTAAGACCTCGTGGAGGCCCGAACCCACCTAGGTTGAAAACTGGGGGGATGACCTGTGGATAGGGGTGAAAGGCCAAGCAAACTCGGCGATAGCTGGTTCTCCTCGAAATAGCTTTAGGGCTAGCGTTGCATGTTCCACATTGGGGGTAGAGCACTGATTGGGCAAAGGGGCCAACAAGCTTACTAACCCCAGTCAAACTCCGAATCTCAATGTGCTAAGTGCAGCAGTCAGACCTTGGGGGATAAGCCTCATGGTCAAAAGGGAAACAGCCCAGACCGCCAGCTAAGGTTCCAAAGTCAGTACTAAGTGGGGAACGATGTGGAGTCGCCCAAACAGCCAGGAGGTTGGCTTAGAAGCAGCCACCCTTTAAAGAGTGCGTAACAGCTCACTGGTCGAGTGATTCCGCGCGGATGATGTAACGGAGCTCAAGTACTGCACCGAAGCTGCGGGATTCTGTCTTAACCCAGGCACCTTGTGTGTCCAGGGGGCAGGATCGGTAGAGGAGCGTCGAATGGCCAGCGAAGCGGCGGCGGAAGCCAGTCGTGGAGGCCATTCGAGTGAGAATGTCGGCATGAGTAGCGAATGAAGAGTGAGAATCTCTTCCGCCGGATGTCCAAGGGTTCCTGGGGAAGGCTCGTCCGCCCAGGGTTAGTCGGGACCTAAGGTGAGGCCGTAAGGCGTAATCGATGGATAACGGGTTGATATTCCCGTACCGCCATACGCACGCCAAGGCCGAATCCAACTTGCTAAGGAAAGCCCTTCGGGGCCTACCGACCCAGTTGGTATTAGGCCAGCGATGGAGTGACGCAGGAGGGTAAGTGGACCCGGGCGATGGTTGACCCGGGGCAAGTATGTAGGGCGAGGCCCAGGTAAATCCGGTCCTCATAAAGCCTGAGACACGATACCGAGCCGAAAGAGGCGAAGCCACCGATCCCATGCTGCCAAGAAAAGCTTCTAGCGAGTTCGTATGGCGCCCGTACCCCAAACCAACACAGGTGGACAGGTAGAGAATACTAAGGCGAGCGAGATAACTTTGGTTAAGGAATTCGGCAAAATGGATCCGTAACTTCGGGAGAAGGATCGCCCCGGTAAGGTGAAGGCCCTCGCGGCCCGAGCTTGAGGGGGTTGCAGAAACCAGGCCCTAACGACTGTTTACTAAAAACACAGGAGCGTGCTAAGTCGCAAGACGCTGTATACGCTCTGACGCCTGCCCGGTGCTGGAAGGTTAAGGGGATCGGTTAGCTTCGGCGAAGCTGTGAACCTAAGCCCCAGTAAACGGCGGCCGTAACTATAACGGTTATTACCTAAATGGCCGTGGGTAAACCTTGCTATATGCTGGAACATCCGAGTATCCGACGGTACTAGTTCTGTCACAGTGTTTTCATACGCTGCCGGCATGAACAGTGACAATCCGATCGGTGCGGACGATCAGCAGGAAACCAAACTCCGTGCACTCGATCCACTGTGGGTGGTTGGCTTTGTCGATGGTGAAGGATGCTTCTCAGTATCCATACACCGCAACGACTTAGCGCGGCGCACTGGTGGTTGGCATATCCAGCCAACTTTCCAGGTGACACAACACCACGACCACAAAGACATACTCGAGAGGCTGGTCCGATTCTTCGGTTGCGGCTCCGTCCGCTCCAAAGGGACGAACAGCAATGTGGATGTCTACGTAGTGCACAGCTCGGTTGAGTTGGTGGAGCGGATCATTCCGTTCTTCGAACAAAACGAGCTACGAGTCAAGCGACCTGACTTCGAGTCATTCGCCTTCATCACGAGGGCGATTCGTACGAGAAGTCATCACAAAATGGATATCTTCACGGAAGTGGTGCGTCCTGCCTACTCGATGAATGCGAGGGGCAAGCAACGCAAACGACCGATTGAAGAGATCTTGGGATCCTCAGAGACTACACGCGAGGTACCGCTACGTGGATAGCGGGAAAGATATAGTCCGATCCTCATGGCGACATGAGGAGCCAGGCAGAAATGATCTGGCCCCACTCCGAGCGCACCGTCCGCGCATCGACATCCGGAGTGGAGTAACAACAATGCCTAAGGTAGCGAAATTCCTTGTCGGGTAAGTTCCGACCTGCACGAATGGCGTAACGATTTGGGCACTGTCTCAACCAAAGACTCGGCGAAATTGCAATGTGAGTAAAGATGCTCACTACCCGCGACAGGACGGAAAGACCCCGGGACCTTTACTGCAGGTTGACATTGGGGTTTGTTATGTGATGTGTAGGATAGGTGGGAGGCTTTGAAGCGGCGGCGCTAGCTGTCGTGGAGCCAACCTTGAAATACCACCCCTCTCATAATGGGCCTCTAACCTAGATCCGTTATCCGGATCAGGAACAGTGTCTGCCGGGCAGTTTCACTGGGGTGGTGGCCTCCTAAAGAGTAACGGAGGCGCCCAAAGGTTCCCTCAGCCTGGTCGGCAATCAGGCGGCGAGTGCAAGCGCACAAGGGAGCTTGACTGCGACACCTACAAGTGAAGCAGGTACGAAAGTAGGGGCTAGTGATCCCTCGGCTGCATGTGGATGTGCCGAGGCCAACGGATAAAAGGTACCCCGGGGATAACAGGCTCATACCGCCCAAGAGTCCATATCGACGGCGGTGTTTGGCACCTCGATGTCGGCTCGTCTCATCCTGGGGCTGAAGCAGGTCCCAAGGGTCGGGCTGTTCGCCCGTTAAAGAGGCACGCGAGCTGGGTTTAGAACGTCGTGAGACAGTTCGGTCCCTATCCGTCGCGGGCGCAGGAGATTTGAGGAGAGTTGTCCCTAGTACGAGAGGACCGGGATGAACGTACCGCTGGTGTGCCAGTTGTTCTGCCAAGAGCATGGCTGGTTTGCTACGTACGGAACGGATAAGCGCTGAAGGCATCTAAGCGCGAAGCCGCCTCCAAGATGAGATCTCCCACCGTAAAAGGGTAAGGCCCCTGGTTAGAACACCAGGTTGATAGGCCGGAAGTGGAAGTGCAGTGATGCATGCAGCTGACCGGTACTAATAGGCCGAGGGCTTGATTTTGAATACCAAGACGATTGTGCTCGCTATGGAGTGCTCAAAGAGCGCTCAAGAGGTTTCGGTGGCCATGGCGACAGTGTCCCACCCGTTCCCATTCCGAACACGGAAGTTAAGCCTGTCAGCGCCGATGGTACTTGGGGCGAAGGCCCCCGGGAGAGTAGGACGCCGCCGACGTAATGTAGAGTGAAGCCGCCCCTTGGGGCGGCTTCACTCGTTTCAGCACTATTGGAGTACATGTGAGTTCGCGCGACCGGAAGCCCAACAGACCAGCAAGGAAGAAACCCGCGGGTGAAACCCGTGGTCGGGGCGGCGTCAATCGGACGGGAGGCAAGAAGTCCGACGCTGCCAGGAAGGGTGGAGACCAGCGGAAGGCCGGGACCGGCAGCAAGAGGGCCGGTGGGCGATCCGGTGGCACGGATCGCGGCGCCGCGCGCGAAAGCCGGTGCGACCGGCAGGTCCGGTGCCGGCAGACAGCAGGACGATCGGGACACTCCAGCCAAGAAGAAGCTTCCAGCGGCGGCGGCCGGGCTACCGCGCCACGTCGTCGAAGCGCTGATCCGGGTAACCCCTCCTGCCCGACAGTCCGCGGCGCTGACCGCGCTGGCAGAAGCAGCGGAGGCCTTCGGCGAGGGCCAGTATCACGTGGCAGCCCGCAAGGCCGGCAATGCCAAGGAACTGTCGTCGCGCGATGCCACCATCCGCGAGATCCTGGCGCTTGCCGCCTACCGGATCGGCGACTGGCAAACGGCTCTGCGGGAGCTGCGCACCTACCGGCGACTGAGCGGGGAGACAACTCACATGCCGGTGGAGATGGACGTCCTGCGTGCCCTCAATCGTGTCAAGGACGTGCCCCTTGTCTGGGAGGAGTTCAAGAGGCTCGACGGTTCGCCCGCTGTGAAGAAGGAAGCACGGGTGGTCTACGCGTCGTATCTCATCGACGAGGGTGACCTCGATGGGGCCGCCGAGATCATCGGGCGGCCGAAGATCACCGACGATCCCTGGCCCGAAGACATGCGTATCTGGTATGTGGCTGCACGCGTGTCCGCACTCCGGGGAGACGGAGCCCGGGCCGAGGCATTGGCGAACGCGATCCTGCTCGAGGACCCGTCATTTCCCGGCCTCGACGAATTGGACCGGCTCATCGAGTCCGCCTGAATCCTGTCAGACCCACCAGATACGTTGAGGGCATCCCGGCACTTCCCCTGAAGGGAATGTGCAATGGATATGAATTTGGTCGTTGTGGCTGGCAAGCTGGCAGCTCCTCCTGAGCTTCGCGAGTTCGAATCGGGTAGTCGTCTGCTCCGCTCGCTGATTACGGTGCACAGCGAGGCACCACGGCGCCGTGTGGATGTGTTGCCCGTCACGTTGTGGGATCCTCCCCTCGACCACGAATTGATCAACGCAGCCGTCGGGAAGGGTGTCTGGGTAGTGGGATCGGTGCAACGGCGGTTCTGGAGCGGTACGGACGGGCGCCAGAGCCGTCTCGAACTGGTCGCCCTGCATATGGAGCTCAACAACACCGATGCCATGGCAACAACGATGAGTGGGAGCGGGGTCGCCGCGTTGGGTCGGAGCCAGGCTCGCGTCGAGTAGGGTGCCACGAATGCGAAGAGTCTCGATTGCCTCGGCGTCACGATTAGCTGCGGACGCGGGTGCCGCGGTCGCCGACCTAGGTGGCAACGCAGTTGATGCCGCAATTGGGGCCGCCATCTGCTCCATGGTCACTGAGCCCGGAATCATCGCTCCCGGTGCCGGGGGCTTCGTCACGGTATGGCCGGACGGAGAGGACCCCGTTGTCATCGACTGCTACGCGGAGATGCCGGGACGGGGTCTGCCTCGGAGTCGGTTCGGGCATGGTGGAAGAGAGGTGGTGCTCGCTTACGGGGGCAAGACAACGACCATAGTTGGCTACGGTTCGGTGGCAACACCGGGGGCGTTTGCCGGTCTGCGTGTTGCATGGGAGCGATACGGGGAAGTTCCTTGGGAAAGCCTGTTCTCTCCTGCAATCTCCGCCGTCGAGGCCGGCTTTCCACTATCGCGGGCAGCGGCCGAGTATCTGGGTCACTCCCATGAGCTGGTTTTCGGCTGGGATCCCCCGAGCCATCGCGCAATCCACCACGACAACGGCAGACATCTCTCCGCTGGTGACATCGTCAACGTCCCATACCTTGCCGACTCGTTGCGACTGCTCGCCGCTGAAGGAGTTGCCCCGCTCTACGGGGGTGAGCTCGGTCGGCGCATCGTTGCTGCCTGCGAAGAGCATGAGGGCATCTTGACGATGCGGGACCTGACCGAGTACCAAGCCATTATTCGACGACCCATCACGGTTCAGGTGGACGACTGGGAGATTGCCACCAATGCTGCACCCGCCATCGGTGGCGCAACGATGGCGGCGATGCTGCTTCTGATGGGAGTGCAGGGCTTCGACGAATGGGACGCACCGAACGTAGCGAGGCTCGCTGCCGTACAGGATGCGGTGCGTGAGTTCCGGCGCACCAGGTTAGATGAGCTTCACGAGCGAGGAGCGGCGATCGCCGACTTGCTCGAGCTTGCCGCGGTGGGAGACACAAAAGCGATGCTGAAAGCTCCTTCGACGACTCATACGTCTGCTGTCGATTCAGAGGGGCGCGGCTGTGCGATCACGGTGTCGGCGGGTTACGGCTCCGGTGCGATGGTTGAAGGCACCGGCATGTGGCTCAACAATTCGCTTGGGGAGGTAGAGCTGCACAGCGGCGGGTTCCACGCTCTCGAGCCGGGAGTCAGGCTCGTTTCGAACATGGCTCCGACGATCGCCCGCTCCCGCAACGGGTCTGTGCTCGCTATCGGCTCACCGGGCGCTTCACGCATCACAACGGCGATCAGCAGTGTTCTGGTCAACTTCATTCACCTCGGTATGTCTCTCAGCGACGCCATTGAACACCCCCGGCTGCATGCGGAGATCTTCAACGACCAGCCCACTGTCACCTATGAGCCGGGTATCGACGTTTCGGCGATAGAGGGCTTCGAATTGCGACGCTTCCCCGACATCTCCATGTATTTCGGCGGGGTTCAGGCTGCATTATGGGACCCGCTTGCAGGATTCTTCGAGATGGCGGACCCACGGCGGGACGGGGCAGTGGCACATGGGGGTTGATATCCCGTGATCGAGGATCCGGCGGATCTGATCCGTATTGTCGCCGACCCGCTTCGGCTCAGCATTCTGGGGCGGGCTGCTGAGGGGCGCGTGTCGCTCGAGGAGCTCGTCTCCTCCTTCGACGTTCCCAAGAAGAAGGTGGTCGAAGCAGTTGGCAAGCTTCGGGCAGTCGGCCTCATCGACAATCAGCTGCGGCTGGTGCCTGCGGTGCTACGGCAAGCGGCAGCCGAGCTGCCCACTGCTCCAGAGGCTGCTTCGGCGATAACCGACGGGCCATGGACGGATGATGAGCGCGATTTGTTGCGCCGGTTCTTCAGTGGCACCCGCCTGGTCGAGATCCCCACCAACCACGCAAAACGCCACCTCGTCTTGGAGAGGCTGGCCCAGGAATTTGAGCCTGGATTGCGCTACGAAGAAAGCGCAGTGAGCTTCACGCTGCAACTGTTCCACCCGGATTACCCGGCACTGCGGCGCTACCTGGTCGACGAGGGGTTCCTGACCAGGGCCGACGGTGTGTACTGGCGCACGGGAGGGCGGTTTCCGGCCGGAGCGGAGAAGGCGTGATCGTATTCCCACTCCGTGTTGGGTCGGCAAGGTTGCGGAACCTTCGGTCGATGGTGCGCGCAGACGGCGATATTGATGAAGGGTTCGTTCATATGCCGCCGCGCACGGAAAACGGATAACCGTGTCAGATCGCACCCGGGACTACAGCTTTCTACACAGCCGTCGCTGGATTATCGGCCACATCGTGGCGCTGGTAGCGATCATCGTCTTCGTCAACATGGGGTTGTGGCAGATCCGCCGTCTTCATGAACGTCAGGCGTTCAACGAGATTCTCACCAGCCGTACTTCCGCTCCCGAGGTACCGCTGGACGAGGCGCTTGTGAAGTACGGCCCGGATCAGGGCGAGCTCGAGCTGCGCACCGTATTTGCCGACGGTGAATACAACGCAAGTGAAGAAGTGATCCTGCTTGCAAGGTCGTACGACGGTATCTCGGGCCACCACGTGCTCACCCCTCTCGAACTCGGAGATGGTCGCGCCGTGATCGTCGATAGGGGATGGGTGCCGATCGATATGGATGCACCGGGCCAAGAGGGGGCCGCACCTCCTGCAGGTGAGGTGGTGGTACACGGCGTGCTGCGAAAGACCGAGGTGCGGGGCCGTTTCGGGCCTACGGAGGCTCCGGAGGGTCTGCTGGAGCAGATTGCTCGCGTCGACATCGCCAGGTTGAACGAACAGACCACCAGCGAATTGCTCCCTGTGTACATCGAGCTCACCGATCAGGATCCGCCACAGTCGGTGGAGTACCCGGTGATTGTTCCTCTGCCGCAGCCCACCGAGGGGCCACATCGTGGTTATGCGGTGCAGTGGTTCCTGTTCACGGTTGTGGTGATAGTGGGATATCCAATACTCCTGCGCCGTACGGCGGAGACAGCCGAAACCGGGGGATGGCACGCCGAGTAGTCTCGTTGTCCCGATGGTATTAATGTCGTGACAAATGCAGCGAAGCCTCTGGAGTGGAGGAACATTCATGAAGGCAGTGCGTCTCAACGAGGAACGCAAGCTGGAGCTGATCGATCGGGAGGATCCGGTGGCAGGCGCAGGGGAAGTGCTGGTGCGTTCCCACTACTGCGGCATCTGCGGGACCGATCTCCACGCCGCTGAGCTCGATATCTTCCAGGACGGTGTCATCATCGGGCACGAGTTCTCAGGTGAGATTGTCGCGGTCGGAGCAGGGGTGACCGACTGGTCGGTCGGTGATCGCATAGTTGCCAATCCGAACGGTCTCGTCTGTGGAAAGTGCAAGTATTGCCGGTCGGGTCGCTACAACCTGTGTGCGGTTGCCACCGTGCAGAATCCGCTCGGTGTTGCCCGGGACGGGGGCATGGCTGAGCTCGTTGCGTTGAAGACGCCATACCTCAATCGTGTTCCCGACGGCCTCGACACAAAGACCGCAGCATGGACCGAACCGCTGGCGGTAGCCGTGAGGGCCGTGCGAACCTCAGGCATTCGAGTTGGTGATTCGGTGGCTGTGATCGGGGGAGGTCCGGTGGGACAACTGGTCCTGCAGGTGGCACGCCGATCCGGTGCCGGCACCATCACCGTGATTGAGCCATCCCCGTTCCGCAGAAGTTTGGCCCTCGAGGTAGGTGCCGATGACGCGTTGACGCCCGATGAGCTGAGGCAGCGGATCGATGCCGGAGAATGGGCACAGGTAGATCTCGTTATGGAATGCTCAGGCCACCCGACGGCCATCCAGACCGCGGTAGACGTCGCGGTCGCTGGTGCCACCATCCGCATGATCGGTATGTCCCCGACGCCTCCCTCCCTCAGCAGCCAGGACGTGTTGTTCAAGGAGCTCACCATCATGGGTGGATTCATCTACGTCGAGGAGTTCCCGATCGCGCTAGATCTTCTGGCAAGGGGTGTTATCGAGACCGGCGCGCTCACATCTCTCGTAACGCCGATGGACAACTTTGGCGGTGCCTTCGAGGCATTGAGGAACCCCGAGTCCACCATGAAGGTTCTCATCGCCACCGGGGTGCAAGCATGACCGAGGTTGCCATTGGCCTGGTCGGCTTTGGCAAGGGGGGCCGCTACTTCCATGCGCCGTTGATCGAGGCTTCGCCCGAGACACGAGTGGCGGCCGTGGTCACCCGGAACCCGGAACGACGGGCAGAGTTGTCGCGGCTGCATCCGGGAGCGCAACCGTTCGATACCCTGGGCGAGATGGTCGGGTCCGGGATCGTTGACGCCGTGACGGTTTCGACACCGCTCGAGACCCATGTACCTCTTGTGCTCGAGGCCATAGACCTCGGTATTCCCGTCGTTGCTGACAAACCGTTTGCGGTTGATGCTGCAACGGCCCGGACGGTCGTCCGCGCTGCGGAGTCCGCAGGTGTCTTGCTGAGCATCTATCAGAACCGGCGCTGGGATGCGGACATGCTCACAACGCGGAAGGTGATCGAGTCGGGTGCTCTCGGCGACATCGTTACGTTCCAGTCGAACATGGAGGAGTACCCTCCCGGCCCGGAGTTCTCTACCGAGACCGGCGGCGGGGTGCTGCTCGACTTCGGGGCTCACGTCATCGACCAGGCGCTCTCGTTGTTTGGTCGGGTGAAGTCTGTGTTCGCAGAGATGCGGGTCGTGCCAGGGAAAGGCGGTTTTGATGATCGTTTCTTCGCCCTGCTCCGTCACAGCAACGGGGTGTCGTCGCACGTCATCGCCAACTGGCAGCTGCAAGGGGCGCCGTCGCCGCGTTTCAGGGTGCTCGGCACCAAGGGCACATTCGCCATCGAGGGTGACGACGGTCTCAGTCGTCGTATCCTCGCAGGGGAGACGGCTGCTTCGGCCGGCAGGACATGGGGGAGGGTGGACGAAGGCAAATGGGGTGCGATCTATCGGGCAGGTGTTGCCGAGGTGGTGCCCACCGAGAAGGGTGCCTGGAGCGACTTCTACTCAGGCTGGGCACGGGCGGTGCGGGGCGAGGGCCTGCCCCCGGTAGACCCTTGGGACACTGTGGCCGCCCTCGAAGTGCTGGATGCGGCTCGAACCAGCGCTCTCACCGGTGAGGTGGTGAGGCTCGGTTGATGGGAGCCGCTACTTCTGGGACTCCTTCCACACCTTCTTGCGAGTCTTCAACTCGGTGAGATCGTCGAGTGAGTTCACATCGGCGATTGATGGCCAGGTTGGTGCGTGCTTCTCCCAACCGTCCGGGGTCACCCCGAATCGCCCTGCGAGGACGCCCAGATAGATGCGTGCCTTGTACTCCCCAAAGCCGGGGATAGCGAGGAGCCGGTCCATGAGCTCGTCTGCGTCCGCCACACCGTCCCACAGGGCAGGAACGCTACCCCCGTAGCCATCGGTGAGGTGCTCGCACACGCCCTGAACCCTCTTTGCCATCGAACCGGGGAACCGGTGCAGCGCCGGCTTCTCCTTGAATACGGTCTCTAGCCGTTCCGGGTCCATGGCGGCAATCTCGGCGGCATCGAGCTCCCGTCCGAGACGCTCCCTCAGTACGAGCGGACTGTGAAACGCCTTCTCTGTGGGTATCTGCTGATGCAGCACCAGACCGATGAGAAACGCAAGCGGGTTGCTTGCGATGTACTCGTTGGCCTTCGGATCATTGGTTAGGTACAGATGTTCCGGTGTCTGCATCGTCGTCTTGCGCCTCTCTGATGCATATGCCACCTCCGATAGGGCGGTGTGTCATTGCATCACTTGCTCTCGTTGGCGAATCGAGCGATCCTTCTCTCCCAACCCGTCAACCCAGGTTCGGAGCGTACATGACTGAGAAGATCTACTCGACGCAGGCATACGAGAGGGCGATGGAAGCGGCGGTGGTGCGGACCGACGTCGACGACAACCGGGTGCTGCTCGATCGCACCGTGTTCTATCCGGGGGGTGGCGGCCAACCGCATGATCGAGGTGAGCTGTGGGTCGGAGACGACCAGCTTCATGTGGTACGGGTGACCAGTGATCGTGACGGGGTGTGGCACTGGCTGGAGGGTGGTCTCCCCGATGTCGGTACCACGGTGCGCGGTGAGCTCGATTGGGAGCGCCGCTACAAGCTGATGCGCACGCACACGGCAATGCACGCCATGTGCGGGGTCATCTGGCGTCGCTATCAGGTGCCGGTCACGGGTGGGAACATGGATGCCGGCGAGGGCAGGCTCGACTTCGAGCTGCACAACTGGGACCCCGAGCACAAACCCGAAGTCGAGGCAGATCTCAACGCCGAGCTTGCGTCCCGGCTCCCTGTCGAAGTGTCGTTCCTGCCGCGGGAAGAAGCAGACCAGGACCCGAGCCTCATCCGGACAAAGGTGAGCCTGCTGCCTGCCGGACTTCGGGAGGTGAGAGTGATCGATATCGTTGGCCTCGATCGCCAGGCAGATGGAGGCACGCATGTCGGCTCTACCGACGAGGTCGGCTCCATCACGCTTGGCACGGTCAAGTCAAAGGGGCGGGGCTTCAGACGTTTCCGGTTCACCCTCGATGGGTGATGTCACTCGCAAGATCGACATCGGTCCGGTACGTCGATTGAGGCCAACAGTCTCGAATCGCCCCCGCTGGGCCGGTTGGATGTAAGCTATCGTCACTGTGACGAAACGTGATGCAATCGGTCGTTGTGGATGGTGTGGTCTCGAGTTCCCAATCTCGGTTGGGCCGGGCCGTCGACCGCGGTATTGCCGCAGATCGCATCGTCAGCGTGCCTATGAGGCGAGACGTCTTGGCAATGACCGGGGGATCCGCCCCGACGAGGTTCTGCTGGCGCGCCACACCTGGGAGGCGCTGCGTGACGCTCTGTACCGTCTGGAGGCCGCCTCGGAGGATGTTGCCATGGACCTGATGGCAGGAAGACCCACCCGTGCCGAGTACGTCGCTGCGTTGGGACACCTGACGGCTGCGGTCAGGGATTTGCAGGAGATCGCCGTCGAGCCGATCGCCCTGGTGGATTGAGCGCCTCAGGCGATTGTTGACGTGCGGCTCAGCGCGGGTCGTACGGCTCGATCCAATCGCCAAATCCGGGAGACACCTCGCCTGGCTCGGGCGGTCGCATCCTGAGGTCGATTGCAGTCCACACGGTCTTTGAGAATGGGTAGAAGAAGATTGGGAAGACAACTGCGATGCTGACGATCATGGTTGTCAGCGGTACCAGCGGGAGTTCAGGGAATGTGGCAAGAAGGCCGACAACACCGGCCAAGAGGATGACGATGAGGCTGATGACGGTGTTGACTCCGAGTGCCCCGGCTGTGTGGCCTTCGACCCGCTCGAATACCAGGCCGCAGCGCGGGCATTGTTCGGGGAGCGCAAACCATCGATGGAAAAGGTGACCCTGACCGCAGACAGGGCATCGTCTCGTAAAGCCGCGCCAGAGAAGGTGAGCGAGAATCAAGCGGCTACTTACTGAATTTGCCGAGGTGGAATCGTTCGGCTTCCATCAGTTCGAGCTCGCGTGCTCCTGAGATCACGACGTCCGGATCGGGAGCGAAGTCGAGGTCCGGGTTTCGGTCCTCGTAGGGGACTGAGTTGAGGATGACCTTCATGGCGTTGAGTCGTGCGGGGTGCTTGTTCTCAGATCGGATGATCGTCCACGGAGCCACGACGGTCGAGGTCCGTTTCAGCATGCTGTACTTCATCTCGGTGAACTCATCCCACTTATCCTGGGCTTGCATGTCTACCTCGGACAGCTTCCACCGGCGCAGTGGATCCGACTTGCGACGCTCGAAACGGCTTGCCTGCTCGGCCTTGGAGACGCTGAAGTAGAGCTTCACCAGGTTGGTGTTCTGCCGAACCAGATCCTTCTCGAAACCAACCACACCACGCAAGAACGTTTTGTACTCCTCGGGGGTACAGAAGCCGAATACTGGCTCAACCATGGCCCTGTTGTACCAGGATCTGTCAAAGAGCACTATCTCGCCCCCGGTGGGGAAGTGGTTGACATACCGCTGGAAATACCATTGGTTGCGTTGCTCCTCGGTGGGCTTGCCGAGTGCCACAACCCGGTAGTGCTTCTCGTTCATGAACCGTGTGACACGTCGGATGGTCCCACCCTTGCCTGCGGCATCCCGGCCTTCGAAGATGACGATCATCCGGATGTTCTCTCGCTCGAGATGATCTTGCAGCTTGATCAGCTCGACCTGGTACGGCCTGAGGTCGAGTTCCCGATTGCGGTTCTTCTCGGCCTTCTGGAGCCGGCGCTCTAAATCGTCAATGCGAGCCTGTAACTCAGTGACATCAGCCTCATCGGCGTGGTGGACTTCGGGGACGACATGAATGGGTTGTTCCGAATCTGTCATTCCGTCACCCCCGGGGTCTGAGCGAGTCCAAAGCATACAACGCTCCAAGGGGTAACCCAATACGTCACAGTGACGGAATGGTTCCTTACTCGCTGTCGGGAGGAGAAGACATGGAATCGCGTTGGTGGTTGGCAAGGTTGTCCGGGAGCCGCTTCCGACGTCATCCAGCGCCCGTGCCACGAGGCCACGGCAGGCCACACTCCGAGGCTTCCCACGGTTCGAGGCTTTGTTGGGGAAGATCAACTCTCCGGTTGCTGAACCGTTGGCGTGTGGATCCAAAGGTGTACATCCGGTGTACATCCGGTGTGTGTTGGACGTGGATCGAGCCCGGGAGCGGGCCTAAACCACCGATAGACACAACCCGTTCCTTGGTTGAAAGTGCCGATAATCCACGTTATGTATAGTTCCAGCAAAGGTTGAAGGTTGTGCGCGTCTCGTGTTGTTCGTTGTAGCTGCATGGGGCGATTTCCCAAACCCGTTAGAGCGGCGTCCTGGCACACGTCCAAGAGATGGATCAGGAGTCCCGATTTCATACAGGCGATATTCGCGCCGCTCCCAGGCCCGGAATCGCTCCGTCGTCCACGAATTCATACCAGCACCACTCCCAGACGGTGATCTGGCCATCGACACAACGTCAACATGCTGTCAACTCAACGCGGTAAGGCTTGACTCGGAGCGGGTTCGGTGGGAGCTTGATCTAGGGTGAGTTTGAGTATTGGAGATCCGCATGGCAACAATCGTCACTGGCTTTGTCGATAGTCCGGAAGGAAAGCACGCTCTTGACGTGGCCGTTGAGGAGGCGAAGAGGCGAGGGGCCCCGCTGGTTGTGCTCCACTCGATGAAGGGCGGTACCGATACTTCCGGCCACGAGGTGCAGCAGTATCGCAAGGCTATGGAAGCCGTGGAAGACCGCCTCACGGAGGAGGGGGTCGGGCACGAGGTTGTCAACTATGTGCTCGGCCGATCCCCCGCTGAAGACGTCCTAGCCGCTGCGGCTGAATATGACGCGGAGCTAATCGTGATCGGATACCGAAAACGCACAGCCGCGGGGAAAGCTCTACTTGGAAGTCACGCCCAAGAGATTCTGATGGGTGCGACCTGTCCGGTCCTTGCAGTCAAGGCACCCTAGAAGCTTCGGGGTTATCACAAGGTGCGCATCGGCGACGAGTTGATCTCTGCCGGCTATGTTGCCCGCGATCTGTTGAGCATCTGCGCCGTCCACCCGATGCGATGACCCGCGGCCGAGTACCTTCTCATGCAAACCGGCAGCACCGGGAGCGCAGTGGATTCACTGCTAGCAGGGGTCTCCGTATCAAATGGACAAGATACAACGCTTTCACACAGCCAGCCTCTGGCACAACGAGTCGGTGAGATCCGTCGAGAGCCGCGAGGTGACAGATGGCGACGACCGAGACTCTCGCAGATCCTGCCGACAGCGACATCCCCCAATCCTACGAAACTGGGACGACGGCTCCTGAGCGCGCCTCCGACGAAGGTCGAACCCCAGACCGGCCGCCGTTCGGAGCGATATCGAGCACAAACGAGCGAGAGATATGTGGAAAGTCCGCTCTCCCACCGATATCTGGCCGCCACCCTGAGCGGTCTCGAAATCGAGTGATACGCCATGTCATTTTCACTGTCGGTTTCGTGACGCTGCACACGCGGGTTTGCCGGGCGGGTCCTCAGCTCAAGACAGGAGCTTGCCGATCCGCTCGATCTCGTCGGGGTTGCTGGGCACTGAGTCCCAGGGCAGTCCTATACGGTCCTTGCCCGGTTGGTCCTCGAACCGCGGGATGACGTGTATGTGGAAGTGAAACACGGTTTGCTTGGCGGCCTCTCCGCTGCAGTTCAGAAGGTTGACGCCATCTGCCCCGAGCCGGTCCTTGGCTCGTCGGGCTATCTGTTGGGCGAGATGGACGCACGCTGCCAGGTCGTCGGCGGTGACGTCGAACAGGTCGGTTGCGTGCGAGCGCGAGACCACGAGGACGTGGCCAGGGCTCAGCGGGTTGACGTCCATGAACGCGATCGCCCTTTCGCTCTGAGCCATCGTGGTCGATGAGATCTCGCCTGCGACGATCCGGCAGAAGCTGCAGTCGGGTTCGACACGCACCGAAGGGACACTACCTGTCGGTCGAGCCCGGTTTCAACGAGGCCTCAGGTCTCCCGGCTGGGTCAGCCGCGTATGCTGCGCATTGGGCCAGGAAGGCCACGATGGCGAAACCGACGGGAAACCCACATGGCTGGTCCGCGGGATGTCGTGCTAGAGGACACACTCGACCGGTATCGGGCGGCAATTGCCACCCGACCGGACATCGAGCTGAGGGGCGGAAGGAAGCTGCCCCACACGTCGGTGAATGGATACATGTACAGCTCACTGACCAAGGATGGCCGGCTCGGCATACGCCTCTCCCCTGCCGATCGGGAGGCGTTCATCGCCCGGTACTCCGCCAAGCCCTTCGTCAACTACGGAGCGAGCATCGCCGAACACGTCGAGGTTCCCGATACGTTGCTCGCTGATCCGGAGCAGCTAGGAGCGCTTCTGGCAATGAGCCGGGCGTACACGTTGACGATTCCACCCAAGACGAGGTAGCGCCGAACGGTCGCCGCGTGAGCTCAATAGACATAAGGTGCGGAGACGACGTACGCAGGTTGCGACCGAGGAGTGAGCATGTTCGATTTCTTCCGTATCTGGATCTTGGTGGTAGCGGTGGCGCTTGCGGTCGCCGGGAGCCTTCTGGTGCTCCTGGCTGGAACACCGGCTAGCGCCTGGATGAATCGCCTCCTCGACACCCCGTTCTGGGATGACGGCCCCGACCAGACCACAAGGAGCTTTCAGGCCTGGGTCTACAGCGTGACATTTGCCACCATGGCCGGTTGGGGGACATTGCTCGCGTTCATCGCAGCAAACCCGTTCGCCGCCCGGCAGTCGTGGGCCTGGTGGGCGATCACGACCAGCCTCGCCCTCTGGTATCCGCTCGACACCGGGCGCTCGTTGTATCACCGGGTCTATGTGAACGCCATCCTCAACACCTGTCTGCTCGCTGCTCTCGCCATCCCCCTCGCTTTCACCTACAGCGGCTTTTCCTAGGGGGCGTCGAGCCAGCAACAGGACGAGGTGCGTCGGTTCGGGCGTTGCCCGGGAGATCTATTTGATCGCCGGAAAGTGACGGCGAATCGGCCGGGGTCTACGCTGTCGTGCAATGTGCTTCTCGCCGGAGGTTGACCTGATCGGCGGTGCTGCGATTGCGGCCATTGGCATCGACACACTGCGCCATGTTGAACACAGGAGCGAACGCCCCCTTGCGATCCTCCCTATTGTGTTCGGCCTCCATCAGGTAACCGAGTCCTTTGTGTGGTGGGGCCTCGATGGGCACGTGGCTTCCAATGTGGGCGATGTCGCTACCTGGCTATATCTGGCAGTGGCATTTGGCCTACTCCCCTGGTTTGTCCCCTGGACGATCCGTCGCCTGGAGCCGGACCAACGGAAGCGTGTGTACGTCTCTGCTCTCGTTGCGGCCGGCGTACTGGTGAGTGTCTATTTGATGATCCCCGTCATCAATGGACCGATTCGGGTGGTGGACGGGGGTTACTATCTCGCATACTCAGTGTCACTCACCTATGGCGGAGCCGCCACGGCGGTCTATGTCGCAGCCACGTGTGGACCTCTCCTCATCTCGTCAGACCGCTATCTGTTTCGGTACGGCATAGCGAATCTCGGTGCCGTCGCGGTCTTGTCCATTCTGATGGTTTCGGGAGTTATCTCGCTCTGGTGTGTGTGGGCGGCTGTTACCAGCATCGCAATCGCGGGGCATCTTCGACGTACCGACCAACACCGCGAGCGTTTCCCGCTGGCGGTGCGGCCGCTGTGAGCAAGCGTTCAACACCGGATTAACGGCGGCGAGCCGGAACCGGTGTTCGACTACTCCCGAGCCGGCGCTCCTTCCCGCCGCACGGACTTCACCTCGCCGCAGGAGGGCATTGCTGCAGCTCAATCGTTGCGGCAAATGGCGGAATCCGTCTACTCCGGGAATCCGGCGGTGACGCACCGGCGATGGGACGAACGCCAGGGAGGTGTGAAGGTTGAGATGACCATAATCACCCGGGCGAACCACACCTGGATAGGGTACGCCGCCACCAGGCTTCAGTCACAGTTCGCCGCTTCGCTGTAAAGCCAGCAAGGCCAGCCACCCGGGAAGGATCGGCAGCCAGAACGTGACGAACCGGAACAGAAACACCGCAGCAAACGCCTCGGACCCGCTCACACCAACGGCGGTGTATCCGGCGATGAGTGCGGCCTCCGTCGCGCCTACGCCTCCAGGAGTGGGCGCTGCGGTTGCCACGGCGGCGCCCGCGAGATAGACGACAATGGCGGTGACGATAGGCAGGTCGACACCGAGCGCCTTCAGCGAGGCGATCATCGCAATCGTGTAGCTGACGGTCACCATTGCTGACCCCGAAAACAGAGCACCCAGCTTGGCGGGCTTCTTCCCTAGCGTGGCGATCGTGCGCCACGCCGACTTGATCGCCGGGATGAGATTGCGGGTCAGCAGCTTGCGGCCGGCAGGAAGAGCCATCAGCGCACCGGACGCCAGAATCAATGCACCGACGACTGCAGCCGCGGTTGGTCCGGACGGCAGCGGCAAACCAACACCGGCTGAGGTCCCCGCGATCAGCCCGGCCGTGGTCAGCAATGAGGCGTGTACCACAAAGCCGGCGAGGGTATTGAGGCCGATCGCGGAAACGGCAACCGGGGCCGGAATGGCCCGCCGCTGCAGGAAGCGTACATTTGTCGCCATGCCCCCGACCTTGGCCGGTGTTACCCGGTTGGCGAACGACGACGCCACCTGCGCCGTCACCACCCTGCCAAGCGGCAGCGGCATGGGCACCGCTCCGATGATCCCGACGCTTGCGCCGACATATGTCGCCGCCGACGCGACACACGCCACCGCCGTCCAGCCGAGATTTGCATGCAGCAGGTCTCCGATGAAGCCGCTCGCTTCGGAGAATTGGGGAATGATGGCGTAGGCCGCCAGACCGAGGCTGGCAAGCACGAAGACGGTGTGCCGGTTGATCCGGTCCATCTTCACGAATCTCACGTCTTCCGCACCGATCGCCTGCGCAACAGCGCTGCGTAGCTGCTCAAAGCCCTTCGACTTGCCGATCTGGGTGCGCGTTGCCGTGCTGAGACCCAGAGGCTGGATCCAGGGCAGCGCCTCGGCCATGTGTTCGGGGCCGAGGACCTCGAGCGCCGCGGCGATTGCCAGCTCTGCTCCGACCGCGGCGGCCGTGGATGAGAGCAGTTCGGCCACATCGCGTGATCTGAGCTCGTGCGATGCGGCCATCTCGGCGAATCCGAAATCGATCAGCCACGCCGTGCCATCGTCTGCGGCGAACACGTTCGCCAGGCGCAGATCGCGGTGAGCGATGCCGGCTCGGTCGAGCTCGGCAACCAGTCTCCACAGGTCACGTAGAGTCGATTCAGTGATGGCGCCAGACGGCAACTCGTCGAGGGACCGGCCGGCTATGCGCTCGTAGGCCAGCAATACTCCATCCGTTCCGATCTCAGCCACAGTGACGAGCCGGGGCGTGCGAATACCACGTGCTCGTGCAGCCAAAGACAGGAGCGCTTCATGCTCGACGGCGCGTTCCAGAGAAGCAAAAGGCCGTCTGTCACCGGTCCTTCGGAGCCTGAGCCATCGATATAGACGAAAGAGCAGGTCTGCAGAGCGGTGGTCGCCGCCGAGCGTCTTGACGAAGAGCTCGGTGCCGTCGGTCGTCGTGACGAACCACGGCACCGAGCCGCGGGCGTCTACCGATGCACGCTCGATTCGAATGGCCTTCACACCGCTGCCGCGAAGCGTTGCCTCTATCTCCGATGGCGACGGGGTTCGATCGCGTGTCTTGAAGACAAGAGCTGCCGCAGCACCTGCGGTCATGCCGACACCGATGTCGAGCGGCAAGCTGATTACCGCGAGACTGCCGCCCAGGAACGACAATGCCAACCCGGCCGTCAGGACTCCGACTACCCACGGACGGAGACGCCGCGAGATCCACGGGCTCGCCAGGGTGAACACCGCCACGAGCGAGGACAATCCAGAGTTTCCGAGGCTTGCCTCTTGCCCGTCGCCGCGG
Organism: uncultured bacterium; assembly: GCA_963777645.1. Taxonomy (GTDB): domain Bacteria; phylum Actinomycetota; class Acidimicrobiia; order Spongiisociales; family UBA5794; genus JAAETI01. The sequence goes on from CAVZRA010000003.1 coordinate 904,496, forward strand.
ACCGCGTCCATGAGGGCGTCGGAAGTGGCCAGGGTGATCACGAGCTCTGCTGCCAGGAGTGACAGTGCAATCCCGGCAAGCGCCGCGGTGTTCACGAGGAGCAGACGTCGGACCTGTCTTCTGACCGCGAGGCCGATGTTGGTCGCCGCGATCGACGCCAGGACGGCAACGCCGATGCCGATCTCGATCGTGTTGGGTACCCATTCGGGCCAAGACGCCTGGAGCGTAGCGATGTCCTCACGCAGACCCAGGAGGGCGTTCTCGAACACAACGAGAAGGCCGACTCCCAGGACACACAAGACCAGCCCCGCGACCAACCGCAGGGCGTAAACCGGCGAGCGAACCAAACGGGCCTTCTCCAATTCCCTCCCTCTGCCGGCCCGAGAACGAACAGAGCGCTCGAACCAACCTGTGGGTATCCTACGCGCGATGATGCGCGAGTGGCCGCAGGGGCGGTCGCTCATTCTGCTAGTGGTTGCCGCAGCATTGCTCATCGTCGGCGTTGCCAGGTTCCTGGCAACGGTGCCGCCCGCCGGGTGGGAGCTGTCGCTCCTTCGCGAGGTCAACGGCGGTTGTGACCTGCCGAAGCCGCTGTGGTGGCCCGTGATGCAGTTCGGTAGCCTCCCCGGCGCCTTCATCCTCGCATGTGCTATTGCGATCGGTTGGAGCCGGTCGCTCGGTGGGCGGGTCGCGATCGCCGCCGGTTCGGCGTGGGTAGCGCGGCGCAGCTCCTCAAGACGGCGGTGGGCCGTGCCCGGCCCGCTTCTGTGGGCATCGACATTGTCGGTCGGAGCACGGAGAGGTCCGGCACGGGATTCCCCTCTGGACACGCCGCAGTGGCGCTTGCGGCTGCGGTCGTGGTCGTGGCCTATCTGCCCGGGTGGTGGCGCCTAGCCCCGGTTGCCGTGGCGATCCTCGTCGCCCTGACACGCGTCTACGTCGGTGTGCATCTCCCGCTCGATGTGGTCGGTGGTGCCGCCGTTGGTATCACACTCGGATCGATCGTGCTCAGCCTGCTCCCTGCGGGCGCAGATCGACCAGAACCCTGGTGGGCCGGGCGGCGACGCGCCGCTCGTACCGGCTGAGCAGCACACCCCCAGCGGGCCGCTACGATGCATTCTGGAGGACCAAGTGGCCAATGTCCTGGTGGTCTACGCGACACGAAACGGATCGACCGGCGAGGTGGCGGCCGCCCTTGCCGCCACGCTGCAACAATGTAGCCACACGGTTGTCATCGCATCCGCCGGCCGCTTCCGTGATCCTGTCGACCAATTCGATCTCGTCGTTCTCGGTGGAGCGCTCTATTCCGGGCGGTGGCATCAGGCGGCACAACGCTTTCTTCGCAGACACCGCCGCGAGCTCACCGGGCGTGCGGTGGCCGTATTCGGGATGGGCCCCCGTCGAGACGACACCGAGGCGTGGCAGACGTCACGGACGCAGCTGGATCGCGCTCTCGCCAAACGCCCCTGGCTCCGTCCAATTGCGGTCACCGTATTCGGGGGTGTCGACCCGCCCAAGAAGAAGGAGCGCCGGGACATACGCGATTGGCCTGCGATCGCCCAATGGGCGCGGACGCTGAGCGAGAACGTCTGAAGTAACGGCACTGCGAGCCGGTGCCGGCAACCTAACCCCTTGCGTTTCCCGGTGGCGTTGCGGCCGCTGTGAGCAAGCGTTCAACACCGGATTGACGGCGGCGAGCCTCAATCGGGTGTTTGACCATCCCCGGCGAGGGCGGGACCGAGCGGCCCCGCCTGGTGCTCGGCGAGCCACTTCGCCGCCATTCGCTTGGGGGCGCGTGCTAGCCAGGCATCGGCCAATACCTCAGCCAGCTCGGTCAGGTCGAGCTCGCCAACCCGGCTGGCACGAAGGAGGACTGCGGGATAGCCGTCGAAATGCGAGGTTGTGAAGAAGGGTGTCGACGGGTCGGAGACAAGTGCAATCTTGTCAGCCTCGGACTCAACCCAAAATACGATGACGTCGGAGTATCGCTCCCCGGTCGTAGGGTCGACTGCATCACGGCGCGGGTTTCGGAAGAAGATGAAGCTCTTGCCGCGAACCTGATACACCGGGTTCTCCCGTGAACCGGCCACCTGTTCCGATCCCGGCATCGACGCGGCGAGCCGATGCAGGTCGGCGATGGTCGCAGGACGGCTACGGGGCATGGCTTCATGGTATCTATTCGGCGCCCACATGGTGGCGGCGCATTGGCAGCGCATCCCTGAGCCCGCGGTGCGCACGCAGGCAAGTGACACTGGCGGTCTTTGCCAGTGGCACGGCGTGCCGAGAGACTGGCGGCAGCGCCGCGGCGGTTGGTTGCTAGTCGGCCGCGAGATCGTCGGCGCGCTCGGTCAGCTCCAGCCAACGTGTCTCTGCCTCATCGAGCGCGGCGATGGCGGCTGCAAGTGCCTCGGAGAGCTCGACGGCGCGAGCCGGATCCCGCGACTGTTCGGTGAGCGTGCGCATGAGCCGATCGCGCTCGGCCTCCAGCTTGGGGATGGCAAGTGTCAACTGGTCGAGCTCGCGTTGGTCGTTGTATGTCAGTCGACGGGCTTTCGTTTTCGGCCGGGTTGTCGCTGTTTCGGTCGGCTGAACGGTTGTCGCAGCCTCGAGCATGCTGTCTCGATACGCGATCCATCCGCCCGGATGGTGGCGCACCGAGCCGTCCGGATCGATCGAGAAGATGTCGGTGCAGGTCCGCTCCAGGAAGTAGCGGTCGTGGCTTGCCACCACAAGGGCACCGTCCCATACATCGAGATACTCCTCGAGCACGCTGAGCGTGTCGATATCCAGGTCATTGGTCGGCTCATCGAGCAGCAGCAGATTTGGCGCTTCCATGAGGCTCAACAACAACTCGAGCCTACGCCGCTCCCCTCCCGACAGATCACCCACTTCGGCTTGCTGCTGGTCGCGGCTGAACAAGAACCGCTCGAGCAACTGTGCCCCCGAGATTCGGATGCCGCTCTTCAGGAACACACCCTCAACATGCTGGCTAACCGCGTCGTGAAGTCGCATGGTGGGAGGGATGGGTCGCGGGTCCTGGCCATACCAACCAACCTGGACGGTGGTTCCTGTTGCTACCTTCCCCTCATCGGGCTCGAGCCGGCCCGCAATCAGACTCAACAGGGTCGTCTTCCCGGCACCGTTCGGCCCGACGACACCAATACGGGCATCGGAGTGCAACTTGTACTCGACGTGCCGGACCACCCACTGGTCGCCGTAGCGTTTGCCGACGTTGTGCAGGTCGACGACCTTCGACCCGAGACGCCTGGTCGGCAGATCGATGGTCAGGTCCTTGCGGGTGTCATTTCTCTGCTGAGCCATCAGGTCGTGCGCTCTGTCGATGCGGGCTCGCGATTTGGTGGTCCTCGCCTTCGGCGACCGACGCAGCCAGGCGAGCTCGGTCTTGATCCGTCGTTGCAACCGGTGAGCCGCCGCTGTCTGCTGGGCATCACGAGTGGCTGCCGCTTCGAGATAGTCCTGATATGCCCCCTGGTGGGAGTACAGCGACTGATCATGAACCTCGAGCACACGATTGGCGACCCTGTCGAGGAGAAAACGATCATGTGTGACGAGTAGAAGCGCCTCCCTCCTTCCTCTCAGGTGGTCCTCCAGCCAATCGATGGAATCGACATCGAGATGATTGGTCGGTTCATCGAGTATGAGCAGATCACAGTCGGTTGCCAGAGTGACCGCCAACGCAAGCCGCTTCCGCTGCCCACCCGAAAGAGATGAACAGAGAGCCCCGGTGTCGGTTAAGCCGAGGCGATGTGCCAGGGCGATGGCTGCTCGGTGTGAACCGAGGACACTGGCGACCGTGTCGCTGTTGTCGAATCGGGGGTCCTGATCGAGGCGAGCAATTCGGAGGTAGCGAGAGCGGACAACACCTCCTGAATCGGGTTGGGTGTCTCCGGCGATGAGCGCAAGCAGAGTCGACTTCCCCGAACCGTTCCGTCCGATGATGCCGATTCGTTCGCCCCCTGTTATACCGACCGAGATGTCTGTCAACACAGGATTTTCGGGGAACGCCTTCGAAACGTTCTCGAGGCTGAGCAAGTGCATGGTCGCAGGCTAAGCGATGTTGGCATCGTCGGCGCGATACGGCGATCCCACTGGCGACAGGACGACGCCTTCCCGATTGGTCGAGTCGGACAGTTGGGACGCTGCTCAGCTAGCCTCGACTCCGGCTCAACTCGCCGTGTGCGAGCTGTCGAGGGCGCCACCAAGGGAGACGATGTGCGATTCGGGCATTTTGACGATTCGGCGAGGGAATACGTAATTGAAAGGCCGGACACCCCTCTCCCCTGGTTCAACTATCTCGGAGCAGAAGGCTATTTCGGCCTGATTTCAAACACCGCGGGCGGCTACTCCTTCTACAGGGACGCCCGGTTGCGCCGGATCTCCAGATATCGCTACAACAACGTGCCTTTCGACTTTGGCGGGAGGTACATTTATGTCAGGGACGACGATTCCGGAGAGTTCTGGTCCCCGAGCTGGCAACCGGTTCGAACCCCCGTTGATGACTACTCCTGCAGACACGGGATGGGTTACACCATCATCGGGTCGGCACGTTCCGGGATCCGAACCGACACTCGTTACTTCGTGCCACCCGGCGAGAACCTCGAGATCTGGGACGTGATTGTGGCCAACCAGAGACAGACGACCGCCGAGGTGTCGCTGTTTGGAGCCATCGAATTTGCGCTCTGGGATGCCCAGGACGACATGACCAACTTCCAGCGGAACTTCAACACGGGTGAAGTAGAAGTTGAGGGTTCTGTGATCTATCACAAGACCGAGTATCGGGAGCGGCGGGATCACTTCGCGTACTTTGGATGCTCGGAGACAACCGCCGGGTTCGACACCCAGCGTGAGGCCTTCCTCGGCCCTTACCGGGGTTGGGATGATCCCGGGGCGGTCCGGTCCGGATCGGCGACGAACAGCATCGCCAACGGCTGGTCGCCCATCGGCGCCCATCAGGTGAAACTTTCGCTCGAGCCCGGGGAGTCGAAGCGAGTTGTCTTCCTCCTCGGCTACGCGGAGAACCCGCGGGAAGAGAAGTTCGACCCGGCAGGCTCGACGGTCATCAACAAACGCCGGGTGAGAAAGGTGATCGATAGGTACACGAGCGTAGACCGTGTCGATGAGGCGTTTCGCGAGTTGGCGCAAGAGTGGGAGAGGTTGCTGGGGCTCTTCCAGGTGGAAACCCCGGACGTGGCAACGAACCGGATGATCAACATCTGGAACGCCTATCAGAACATGGTGACGTTCAACCTCTCCAGGTCGGCATCCTTCTATGAGTCCGGAGTTGGTCGTGGCCTCGGCTTTCGGGACTCGAATCAGGACCTCCTCGGTTTTGTCCATATGGCCCCGGCCCGGGCCAGACAGCGGGTCCTCGATCTCGCCGCCACTCAGCTCCCAGATGGTGGCGCGTTTCACCAGTACCAGCCGTTGACCAAGCGAGGGAATGATGCGGTCGGTTCGAACTTCAACGACGATCCGCTCTGGCTCGTCCTGGCCGTGGTGGCGTACGTGCGGGAAACCGGGGACGAGTCAATCCTCGATGAACCGGTTGTCTACGAGAACACTCCGGGCACCGAGCGACCTCTGCTCGATCACCTAGTACGTTCCCTCGCGTTCACCCTGAGCCGCCTCGGGCCGAACGGGCTTCCACTGATCGGGCGAGCGGACTGGAACGATTGCCTCAATCTGAATTGTTTCTCTGACGAGCCGGGCCAGTCGTTCCAGACGACCACTAGCAAGGACGGCAAGACCGCCGAGTCGGTGATGATCGCCGGTCTGTTCTGCGCCGCGGCAGGCGACATGGTTGACCTGGCGCGACACATCGGCAGGCTCGATCTCGCCGAGGTCTACGCCGCGGCGCGGTCCTCGATGCTTATGACCATCGAGGGGCCGGGCTGGGACGGCGAATGGTTCGTACGCGCCTATGACGACTTCGGGCACAAGGTCGGGTCGGCAGAATGCGACGAAGGGAAGATATTCATTGAGTCGCAGGGTTGGTCGATTCTCGGCGGTGCAGGGCTGAGCAACGGGATGGCACAGAAGGCGCTCGATTCGGTGGCCCGGCACCTTGCGACGGACCACGGCATCGTCGTGAACCAACCTGCGTTTACGGCCTATCACCTGGAACTCGGAGAGATCACTTCCTATCCACCCGGATACAAGGAGAACGCCAGCATCTTCTGCCACTCCAACCCGTGGATCATGGTTGCCGAGACGAAACTGGGCAACGGCGACCGTGCCTTTGACTACTACCGGCGAATCTGCCCTGCGGTGCGCGAGGAGATCAGCGAGGTGCATCGAGCGGAGCCATATGTGTACGCGCAGACAATCGCGGGAAGAGATGCCCCGACCCACGGTGAGGCGAAGAACTCATGGCTCACAGGAACAGCAGCCTGGAACTACGTAGCCATCACCCAGGCGATCCTCGGAATCAGGCCTACGTTCGACGGACTCGAGATACAGCCTGTGCTGCCGACCTCTTGGGACGGCTACACAGCAACCCGGGTGTTCCGTGGCACCACCTACGACATTGAGGTCCGTCGCGGCGCCCGGGGCTCAGAACCCTCGCTGACCGTAGACGGCCACGTGGTCGATGGGTCCACTGTGCCGCTGCCGGGCGCCGGTGTCGCACGTGTCGGCGTCCACGTGACACTCTGAGTCGTCGCACAGGCACGATCGATCATACGGAGTCTCGGCCAAGCTCGATAGACGACGAAACAGGCTGCGGATCTCCTCGTCGGCGGTATCACCCGTCGAATTGCCGCTGCCCTGTTGCTCTCATCACCCTGGTGACACCCAACGGGGTGCGATAATCGGGAAGGCTCAGCGATCAGTCTGCGTCGAGAAAGGACGCCCGATGCTCATCGACATTGGTGAGAAGGTTCACCTCATCGAGAGGAGGCTCTTCGAGTCCGACGTTCGCCGTCATTTCGTGGGAGTGGTCGAGAGGGCGGATGCCGCGGCAATGAGGGTGAGAGGGTACGTCTTCACGCATGATTCCGCCTCCTCTCAGTACATGCGGAGCGAGGATCAGCGCATCCGTATCTTCCCTTTGACCACAAGCGGTTTCATCGTCAACGTAATTGACCCTTCGACGGAGATCGACAACGTTCGCTACGTGCTCAATGAGATCGGCCGGCTGGTAGTCACCGATGGTGGCGCATTCAGCCTGGACATCAACGAATTCGGTCGGATGCGCTGACCATCGCCCATCGACCGCGGGCTCCAGACTCTTCACCGTCGTACCGGGGCTGATCGGGATTGGGCTGGTTGTGTCCTTCATCGAGCGGGTCGCCCGGTACGCCATAGACGACAACGTGCAGCGAAGGAACCGTCGAGGAGATGGCTAGCCGAGCGTCTGCACCTCGATGGAGCGCACCGCAGGCAGGTGATGCACAATGGCTTCCCAGTTGTCGCCTCCATCTGGTGAGCAATAGACCTGGCCTCCGGTGGTCCCGAAGTAGATCCCCCCGGGATCGAGCCGGTCGACCGCCATGGCATCGCGGAACACGTCCACGTAGCAATCTGCCTGGGGCAATCCGTTGCCGAGCGCTTCCCACTCGTTGCCACCGGTGCGGCTCCGATACACCCGCAGCTTGCCGTCCGGTGGATAATGCTCGCTATCGCTCTTGATCGGGACAACGTAGATGGTTTCCGGCTCGTGGGGATGAACCTCGACGACGAACCCGAAGTCGCTCGGAAGGTTGCCGCTCACCTCATACCAGCTATCGCCGGCGTTGTCGGAACGGTTCACGTCCCAGTGTTTCTGCATGAACAGAACATCGGGCCGATCGGGATGCATCGCGAGGTTGTGCACGCAGTGTCCGATGTTCTCTTCGGTGTCGGGGAGCTCCCACGGCGAAACGAGGCCCTTGTTGACCGGATGCCACGACTCGCCTCCGTCTTCTGTCAGGAACACCCCTGCGGCCGACACTGCCGTGTATATCCGTTCCTCATTGCCCGGGTCAATCAGGATGGTGTGAAGGCACATTCCGCCCGCACCAGGGCTCCACCGATCTGCCGAAGGCTGGTTGCGGAATGCAGCGATCTCGTGCCAGCTGTTGCCACCATCGGTGGTGCGGAACAGAGCGGCGTCCTCGACGCCCGCCCAAACGGTTTCGGGATCACTGGGCGATGGCTCCAGGTGCCATACGCGTGCGAACTCCCATGGATGAGGCGACCCGTCGTACCACTGGTGAGTGCCGGTAGGGCCGTCATATGCGAACTCACTGCTGATCTCGTGCCACGTCAATCCACCATCGTCGGAACGCTGCATGGAAGGCCCTGACCAGCCACTCGGAGCGGCGTAGATGCGGTTCAGGGTCGGCCGCTGAGCCTTTGACGTGATAGACCTCGCGCCCCGGGAAATGGGGGCCGGTCACGTCCCATGACGACCGGGCGTCATCTGAAGACAACACGAATGCACCCTTCTTGGTGCCGACCAATACCCTTACGCCGCTCATCCGATGTTCCCTCCCGGGGTCTAAGACGACTACTGCCGTGTCGTCCGACACTACCGAGGCGGAGCTCAACTGTGTGTGAATCGCTAGAAGGCGATCTCGTATGCGATGCCGACGGCGATCCCGGTGAGCAGCCCCATGCCGAGGATCGGTGCCCATGTCCTTGTGATCACCGCGGTGCCGAGGCTCAGGCCAAGGCCGAGGAGGGCTCCCATGATGATTCCGTTCACGCCGAGACCGGCAGCGACCGGTCCGATCAAGAAACCGAGGAAGAATCTCTCGAAAAAAGCACCTGTATCGCCCGCCTCTTCTCCGCCGCACTATCGAAGTCGAGTGGGAGCATCACCCCGGAATCGACAATCGCAGCCACAGTACCTGCGATGAAGCTGAAACTCCACAAAATGACACTCCTCTCGAGCGGCACACATCCGAACGATCCCGGTGTGGCGCCCACCGGGAGAATAGAGCGGGATCGGACGGCTTCCGAAATGCCCATGTCTCATTTGAAGCCGGGCGACGTCACCACCTGAAATAGGCCTTCGTCGTGCAGGTCGTCGCTAGCACAAGGACGCGTTCCATGGTCGACCTCCTGTGTTTCTGGATCAGAATCGCTCGATGTGGATCTGGCCGGGCTGGTGGCGCGTGTGTTCGGTGAATCCCGCATCGGTGAGGATGTCGAGCATGTCGTCAAGCATGCCGCGGACCCCACAAAGGAAGACGTCGGTCTTGCCCGGATCCGGTTGCTCGCCCCAGAGCTCCTCGACGATCCCGGATTTCCAGAGCTGCTGCACCCAGCCTCGATGACCGTGCCACGTTGCGGGTTCCTGGTCTGGCAGAGACAGCGTCGGCACGTAGGTGAGATTCCGGCAAACATGCTGCAGAGCCTCGAGCTCGGACCGGTAGCCCAGGTCCCAGGAGTGGTCGGCGCCGTGCAACACGATAACCCGCCGGGAGCCGCCGCAATCGAGATGACTGGCGAGGATGCTCATGTAGGGTGCGAGCCCGGTACCCGTTGCGACCATGATGATGTCGTGATCGCTCGGCACGTCCGAGAGTGTGAACATCCCGACGGGATGATCTGATAGCCAGATACGGTCCCCGATATCGAGGGCGAACAAACGCGGGGTCAACACACCGGTTGTCACCAGACGAATGTAGAACTCCATGTATTCCCCGGTGAGCGAAGAAGACGCAATCGAATACGCTCTTCTGATGAGCCGCTCCGGGTTTGGGGCCACACTCTCCGAGTTGGCGAGTTCGGAACGTGGTGCGTCCGGCGGCAATCCCAGAACGACGTACTGACCAGCCTCGAAGTGCGGCAATTCCCAATCATCCGGCTCGACCCGCAGAATCATGAGGCGCGGGGTCAACAGGTTGCGCTGGGTAACGATGGCATTGAGTTCTGGTATTCCCGACATGATCGCTCCTGGTCGATCGAACGTATATCTCCAGTCTCTCCTGGACCCAATGAGATACAGATGAGAGTGAGTCGGCTCGGTTGCCCTCCGACACGGGGTCAGGACTCGACTACCTCATCCATGATCAGCCATCGGTCTCCGGGCGCCAACCGCAGCACGAAAGTGGAGGCACACGGCACCGAATCGGCCCGGAGCTCGGCACCGTCGGCGTCGTACACGGTCTGGTTGATCGTGCCTGTAGCCTCGAAGGCGAGGTCGGTGCCCTGGCCACCGAATGCGTCTTGTGTCCGCAGATGGAGGGTATCGAACGTGTAGCTGGCTACTACCCACTCCCCCGTCGCCACAGACTGCACCATCTCGTTCTGCATAGCTTCCAGCCGGTCCCCGAAGTCGGCACTCAGCAGGATCTCCCCCTCATGACGGCGCATCGCCTCCGCCTCGATTTCGAGGTTCTCGGCAAGGGTGACGGCGAGCTGGGCGGGATTTCCGATGTCGCTGTTGAGCGATGCCACTTCCGCGTCGACTGTCACCGCAGGCAGCGTGGCCGGATCCACCTCGACCGTGACCGTTGCTGCCTGTGCAGTGTCGACGACCTGTGCGTCCGGACGTGCCGGTGTGCCGAGCGCCACCACGAGGAGGGCGATGACCGCAACACCGCCGCCCGCCAGCGCACCTCGTCCGAAGGTCCGCGCCCGCCCAACGATCACATCACCGCTCGAGGCCAATCTGGCGACCAGCTGGGCCAGTCGGGAGCGCTCCGTGCTATCGGAGGGGAACCAGCGGTCTAGCAGCCAGCGCACCGGGCTCACCGCCGCAAGACCGCCGAGGAGCCCGACCTTGGCACCGAACTCGGTGGTCTGTGGGGCGATGAGGAGCGTCACCACTGCCGCGATGATGAGGGCATAGACAATGCGCGCTACCTGGCCACGCGGGATGGTCTTGGGGTCAGTGATCATGAAGAAGAGGAAGAACAGCAGCTCGGGCGACGTCACGACCACCCACCAGAACGAGACACCGCAGACAGGAGCGACCGACCACCGAGCTGTGATGCAATGGCCTGACGCCGAGAGGAGGCCCAGGCCAGCGGTGAGGCCAAGCCAGAAGGTGACCGGGATCGTGAGCAGGTTGAGGCGGGCAAGCGTGATGGTGCCTCCCGCGATGATGATTGCGTAAACAAGCACCATCCAGACCCCAATTGGTGCCCACCAGAAATCCAGAGGCTCGACCCGGGTACTGCCCAGCACCACAAAAAGGAGCACCAGGGCAAAGTTCGACGGATTGAACACGTGAGCGTTGCGGTAGCGGATGAGGTGCTTGGTGGCAAGGGCGAATGCAGTCACCAGGACGTAGACGTACCAACCCCGCCACGACCAGTAGTCCCCGGGCTTGGTACCCGCCACTCGTACGATCAGCGCGATTCCGGTGGCGGTGTTGAGCCCGCTGGCCGGCCACACCAATTTCCCGCTCTGCCGGAACGTCAAGACGCCGTCAATGATCACGGCAGGAACCATTGCCGACAGGATCTGCGGGATCGAGACCGCAAAGTCGAGTGCCGTGATTCCAATGATCAATACGGACAGAACCACCGCAGACACGGTGAGACGCGGGTCCTTCCACTTGGGAAAGACCACCGGGTAACGAGCGTTCCCGATCCTCACTGTGCGGGCTGGCGCAGTCATACCCGGAACGGTAGCGCACCTGTCGGTTCGGCAATGTGCGACACTATCTCCATGGACACCACCCAAAGCGTCGATCAGGGCCGGTCGGGCCGAGGCTGGTGGCTCAGCGCCGGTGCTCTTACCGGCGCAGCGTTGAGCGTCGGTGTCGTGCTGCTTGTCGTGAATATCCTCGTTCCTGCCCCCGCCGTCGCCGGTCCTGCCCCACACTTCGTCGAGCAAGCGGCGGCCGCCGGCTTGATCCATGCGTATGACGGAGAATTCGATTTCTTCGTCGGAGGTGGCGTCGCGGTCTTCGACTGCAACGATGACGGGAAGGAAGACCTCTACCTGGCGGGAGGCACCAACAAGGCCCAACTATTCCGCAACGACAGCTCGGTCGGCGGTGAGCTGCGCTTCACTCCAATCCCCCAGGAGAGCACCGACCTGTTGGATGTCACAGGAGCATATCCAATCGACATCGACTCCGACGGAGTGGTCGACCTTGCGGTGCTCCGGTTCGGCGAGAACGTGATGTTGCACGGCCTGGGCAATTGCAGGTTCGAACGAGCCAATGAGACATGGGGAATCGACGGAGGGGATTCCTGGACGGCGGCGTTCAGCGCCACCTGGGAGGTTGGCCAAACCCTGCCAACGCTGGCTTTCGGCAACTACCTGCTGCTCGACAACAACGGGAAGCAGACGGGTGCCTGTGACGACCACGCCCTCGTACGACCTGCAGACGCTGCGAGATATTCCCCTCCGGTTGCTCTGGCACCCGGCTGGTGCACGCTTTCGATGCTGTTCAGCGACTGGAACCGGTCCGGCACCGCCGATCTGAGAATGGCGAACGACCGTCACTACTACCGCGACGGTGAGGAACAACTTTGGCAGGTGCGCCCGGGAGCGACGCCGCGTCCCTACACCCTCGATGAGGGGTGGCAGCCGATGCGTCTCTGGGGGATGGGGATCGCCAGTCAGGATCTGAACGGTGACGGGCTACCGGAAGTGTTCATCACGAGCCAGGGGGACAACAAGCTGCAGACTCTAAGCGACGGGCCCGGCCAACCCACCTACAGCGATATTGCACTGAACGCGGGCGTTACCGCGACCAGACCGTTCGTCGGCGACGTAACCATGCCTTCGACTGCCTGGCATCCCGAGTTCGAAGATGTCAACAACGACGGCTACATGGATCTCTATATCTCGAAGGGCAATGTGGATGCGATGCCGGGATACGCCGAGGCCGACCCCAACGACTTGCTACTCGGCGACCCTGAAGGCACCTTCTCTGAGGCTGCCGCCGATGCCGGCCTCGTCAATCTCGCCCGCACCCGGGGCGCCGCCCTCGCCGACTTCAATCTCGACGGGTTGCTCGACCTGGTGGAGGTCAATCGCCGAGTGAACGTGACCCTGTGGCGCAACACCGGCAACGATGGCTTCGATCCCGGCATGGGGAACTGGATCGCAGTCCAACTCGATCAGCCAGGGGCAAACCGGGATGCCATCGGCGCCTGGGTCGAAGTCGACACGGGAGGCCAGACGGTCCAGCGTGAAGTGACCATCGGGGGCGGCCACGCCAGCGGTCAACTCGGTTGGATCCACTTCGGCCTCGGCGAGGCGAGCAGTGCCCGCATCCGGGTCCAGTGGCCCGACGGCGAGCAGGGCCCCTGGCTCACCATCGACGCCAATCATTTCGCCACGATCGAAAGAGGCGCGTCCGAGCCGCAGCTATGGGATCCGGCCGAGTCCTGATTGGGGTCGCAGACTCCTGGAAGCACCGGCGCGTGGAAGGTCGACGGCAAATCATGTCACTAGTGAACACGCCAGTCACTGCCACCGGTGACTTCTCACGACCGTCCCGCCTCAAGGGCCCTTTGCACCGCTTCGGCCGGTCGACCGCGCCACGGGTCTCCATGACCCGGCAGAAGCAGGTCGGCAGGCACTTCTGCGATCGTGTCCAGCGACGCCAGTGCCTGATCGGTATCGACGTTCATCGCCGATGGCATGATCTGGGGCCCCGGTCTGCCCGTGAATGGGTTCCACGTTGCCATGACATCACCCGTCAATAGGATGCCGCGTCTCTCGAGATAGAGCGCCGAGCTACCTGCTGTATGACCCGGAGCGTGTATGGCTCGTGGCTTGCCCGGCACATCGATCAGCTCGCCGTCACCGAATGTGGACACCTCATGGACCGGGACGATCTTGGCCGCGCCCCTCCTTCCTAGTGACAGCATGGTCCGGTACATCTGCGCCCTCAGTAGATAGTGGCTCATCCCGCCGTCGGCCTTGCCCGTTGCCCCGCTCGTGATGCCTGTTCGATCTGCTTCGTGTATCCACACTCTCGCTTCGGCCGTCGTACGTGCCCTCTCTGCAAAGCCCGTGTGGTCACTGTGTGCATGAGTGATGAGGACCGCATCGAGGTCTGCGAGGTCGTAATGCAGTGCAGCGCTCGCCTCGGTGAACAACTCCCAGTCGTTGGGGGTGCCCGCATCGATCAGGACCAGCGATCCTCCTTCCTCGATCAGGTAGAAATTCGCGATGCCACCCGTCAAACGGTGTACACCCTCAGCGACCTCCATCAGATCCCCTTTCCGGGGGCGCTTCGAGGCCCCCTGTCTCGTTGCATGTACCTATCACAGCTAGTGGGCTCTCTATGAGAGAACGATGAGTGCCGGGCATGGCGGGTTCGGCCACCCTGGTACGGTTCCGCTATGCCGGCAAAGCGTTATGTAGCTCTTCTGCGCGGGATAAATGTTGGCGGCAAGAATCGTGTTGCCATGGCAGACCTGCGCCAGACATTTCTTGCGGGTGGCTTCGAGAATGTCTCGACGTACATCCAATCTGGAAATGTCCTTTTCGAGTCGGATGCCCCAAGCGCCACCGTCGAAGCGAACATTGAAGCCATGCTCGCCCGGGAGCTGCAACTTCCCATCCTGGTCGTCGTTCGTTCTTTTGCCCAGATGCGCAATGCTGTTGAAAAGGCACCAGATGGCTTCGGAACCGAGCCCGATCGATACCACTCGGATGTTGTCTTTTTGAAGGCTCCGCTCACACCCAAGCGGATGATGCGGGTCATCGAACTCAGGGACGGTGTCGATCGTGTCTGGACCGGTACCGGGCTCGTCTACTTCCAACGTCTCAGCGTCAGGCGATCGCAGAGCAGGATGAGCCGGATCATCTCCGTCCCGGAGTACGCCCGACTGACGATCCGCAACTGGAACACAACGACGAGACTGCTCGAGCTGCTCGAAACATGCTGAGCCCGCGGGGCCGTGGTCGCCCCCACACGATTCGGGATACTCTTCGGGGATCGACAGTATCCTGGTTCCCATGCGCTGGCGTCTTATCTCGGACGAGTCCGCACGGCAGATGTAGGCCACAGGCAAGGGCAACAAGACCGCCCGCCGGTTTGCCAAAGTGTGGGCGCGAGTCCTCTCTCTCGGACTGCTCCCCAAAAGGTGGGTCGTGCTCGAGGTTCCCGGGTATCGCGTCGGCGCGCTGCGGCGCTTCCCGCTCGGTATGGCCGACGTCGGAGGTAACTGGTATCTGGTGTCTATGCTCGGCGAGTGTGCCTGGACCGCGGAATGTTCGCGCGGCAGACGGCCGAGTTGTGCTTCATCGCGGTAAGCGACGCAATGCAACACTCACCGAAGTGCCTGTTGTCGACCGGGGACCGGTCCTCCGGCGCTATGTCGAGAAGGTTCCCGGTGGCGGGCAGCACATCGCAGCGGCCGTGGGGCCCCGGTTGCGGAGTTCCAGGCGATCGCCGACCAATGTCCCGTTTTCCTGGTCACACCGGGCCGTGAGACGAGCTCCGGTTGAAAGGTCCCGGGTCGCCCGGGTCTTTTGGTCATTGCGTATGCCCCCCTGGAAGCATTTCGCGATGACAATCGGCCCTAGTTGACCACTTCGACGGGCACCAATATTCCGTGGATTGAATTTGCGAGCCGGGAGGTCTCTATGAGTTCGGTGCTGCTGGCCAGATGGCAGTTTGGCATCACCACCATCTACCACTTCTTGTTCGTCCCGCTGACAATCGGATTGGCGTTCCTTCTGGCGGTTATGCAGACGGTCTACTACCGGACCGGCAATCCTGTGTATCGGAGGATGACCAAGTTCTGGGGGAAGTTGTTCTTGATCAACTTCGCCCTTGGTGTTGTGACCGGCATCGTGCAGGAGTTCCAGTTCGGCATGAACTGGTCTACCTATTCCCGCTTCGTTGGTGACATTTTCGGTGCCCCTTTGGCCATAGAGGGTCTGCTTGCCTTCTTCCTGGAGTCGGTATTCATCGGCTTGTGGATCTTCGGTTGGGATCGGCTCAGCCCCAAGGTCCACCTACTGTCGATCTGGATGGTCGCTCTCGGTACCAGCATCTCCGCGTTCTGGATCCTGGCTGCAAGCTCGTTTATGCAGAACCCGGTCGGCTACACGCTCAATCCGGCCACAGGCCGCGCCGAGCTGAGCAGCTTCGGTGACGTTCTCACCAACGTCTCCCTGTGGGCGCATTTCCCGCACACACTCTCAGCATCTCTCGCTACGGCGGCCGCTCTCATTGTCGGAGTCTCAGCCTGGCATCTGATGCGCAACCACGATGAGGAGTTCTTCACGACCGCGGCCCGCTTCGGCATGACGTTCTTGCTCATCGGGGCTCTGGCGGTTGCCTTTACGGGTCACACAATGGGCCAGGTGATGACCGAGATCCAGCCGATGAAGATGGCGTCGACGGAGGCGCTCTGGGAAACCGAGCAACCCGCTTCGTTCTCGTTGTTCGCCGTTGGCGACATCGAGAACGGCCGCAACCACATCAACATCAAGATCCCACGTGTGCTCAGCCTGCTTGCCAACAACAATCTCTCCTCAGAGGTGAAAGGCATCAATCCCCTGCAGGCTGAGATGGAAGCCAAATACGGACCGGGCAACTACATCCCCAATGTCGGCCTCCTGTACTGGACATTCCGCATCATGGTTGGGGCGGGTTTCGCCATGATCGCCCTCGCTCTATATGGCCTCTATCTGATCCGCAAGAAGAAGCTGATGAAGTTCGCCTGGTACCACAGACTTGCGCTGTGGGCGCTGGCACTCCCCTTCATTGCCAACGCCACCGGGTGGATCCTCACCGAGATGGGTCGCCAACCGTTTGTCGTCTATGGCCTGCTCAAGACCGAGAACGCGGCAAGCGTCGCGGTCAATGCAGGAGAGGTGGCAACCACCCTCGTCGGCTTCACCTTGCTGTACGGCGTGCTTGCATTCGTCGACTTCTACCTGATGGCCAAGTACGCGAAGGCCGGTCCGTCCCCCGATATGGATGAGGCGCAGATCGGCGCCTCCATGGCCTACTGAGGAGGCGCCCTATGGATATCTGGAACCTGAACACTCTCTGGTTCGCCCTGATCGCCGTTCTCTGGACGGGCTACTTCTTCCTCGAGGGATTCGACTTCGGTGTTGGCATGCTCCTCCCGTTTGTGTCGGAGGACGATCTCGATCGGCGTGTCGTCATCAACACTATCGGCCCCGTCTGGGATGGGAACGAGGTATGGCTGCTCGTAGCCGGCGGCGCCACATTCGCCGCGTTTCCGGAGTGGTATGCCACTCTGTTCAGCGGCTTCTACTTGCCGCTGTTCTTGATCCTGGTAGCGCTCATCATCCGCGGGGTTGCTTTTGAGTTCCGTGGCAAAGAGGACAATCCGCGGTGGCGAGCCACCTGGGATTGGGCGATCACGCTTGGGAGCTTCCTGCCTGCGCTGCTGTGGGGTGTCGCCTTCGCCAACATCATCCATGGCGTCCCGATCGAACGGGTCAACGGCTACCTCGAGTACACGGGCGGCTTCTTCAACCTGCTCAATCCATACGCGCTGCTCGGCGGTCTCGCCTCTTTGAGTCTGTTCCTCTTGCACGGGGCGCTGTTCTTGTCCCTCAAGACCGGTGGCCGCGTTGAGGAGCGGGTGAACTCCCTAACCAGGCGGCTCGCCTGGCCGGCCGTGATCCTCGTCCTCGCCTTCATGTTGTGGACATACATCGATCTGGGCGAAGGGCTTATCCCGGGGCTGCTGCCGCTGCTGGCGGTTGGCGGTCTGATCGCCATACCCTTCCTGGCGCTCAGCAAGAGGATCGGCTGGGCATTCATCGCGAATGGAGCTGCGATTGCGCTCATTGTGGCAACACTGTTCATCACCCTCTACCCGAACGTGATGCCATCGAGCATCGCTCCCTCCTTTAGCCTCGACGTCTACAACGCTGCGTCGACCAACCTCACTCTGAAGACGATGACGGTCGTGGCCATCATCTTCACCCCCGTGGTGCTGGTCTATCAGAGCTGGACGTACTGGACTTTCCGGAAGCGAATCACCAGGGAGCAATTCACCCCGGTCGACCACTGAGATCATCCGACGGTGCACCCGGAATGGGCGGGTGCACCGTCATCCACCCGTGTGCTGCTGAAATAGCCCCGTGACGTCCAGAGCTGTTGATACCCGTCTCCTCCAACGTGGGCGAGGCGCCGCACCCATGTTGCTGGCCAGCGTCGCTGGTGGGATCCTCACTGCCATACTCGTGCTGGTCCAGGCAGTGCTGCTCGCCGCCATCGTCAGCAGAGTATTCATCGGCCAAGAGGGGCTAGGTGCGTTAGGCGGCGATATCGCGATGCTCGGTGTCGTATTCGTGGCCCGTGCCATCGTTGCCTGGTCTCGTCAGGTGTTTGCCGCGCGTGCCGCCATTGCTGTGAAGCGAAGCCTTCGCCATGATCTGCTGGCCGCCGTGCTCCGGCGAAGCCCCGAATCCGCTCCGGGCGGCGGAGAGCTGGTCGTGCAGTTGATTCAAGGCGTCGATGCCCTCGATTCGTATTTCGCCCGGTATCTACCCGAGCTGATGCTCGGCGCCCTGGTCCCGCTCGTGGGCGTTATCTGGGTGGCCACTATCGATCTGCTCTCCGCGGCCATCCTGGTGATCACGGTCCCGCTCATCCCCGTGTTCATGATCCTCATCGGAGGCATCGCAGATCAGCAAACGGCGAAGAGGTGGAACCGCCTGCAGAGCCTTGCAGGGACTTTCCAGGAGATGGTACGTGGCATGACGGTGCTCCGCATCTTCAATCGGACCCGTGATTGGTTGTCGCGTCTCGAGGAGAGCTCCAACGAACTCAGACGTGCGACGATGGCAACGTTGCGAATAGCCTTTCTATCTGCGCTGGCGCTCGAGCTCATCGCCACCATCAGCACGGCGCTGGTTGCCGTCGGGATCGGTTTGCGCGTTGTATACGGCCAGATTGATTTTCAGCCCGCATTGGCAGTGCTGATAATGGCACCCGAGGTGTATTTGCCCTTACGCAGGGTGGGTGCGGAGTATCACGCAGCAATGGAGGGCGTCAAAGCCTCTGAGGCTGCGTTCAGCCTCATCGACACACCCTCCCGGCACGGGAATAGCCGGGCTCCTGATGTGAGCAAGGCGTCGATCACGATCGATCGTGTTGGTGTCCGTAGCGGTGATCGGACCCTGCTGTCGAACGTGTCCCTCCGGGTGGCTCCGGGCGATTTCGTCGCCATAACCGGCGCATCGGGGGCCGGCAAGAGCACGTTGCTCCGGATGCTCCTGGGTTTCATCGCACCGACGTCGGGACACATCACCGTCGGCGGCATTGACCTGCGGGAAGTCGATCGCCGTACCTGGTTGGAGCAGCTGTCCTACCTACCCCAGGATCCGTTCTTCATGGCTGGCAGCGTGCGGTCGAATCTTCGGCTCGCCGACCCGCAGGCAACCGACGAGGTTCTGTGGCGCGGCTCTCGAGAGCAGCGGGTTGGCTGATTTCGTCGCATCCCTCCCGGCAGGCATCGATTCCGGCGTCGGCGAGGCAGGCAAGCTGCTCAGTGCAGGACAGCGACGCCGTCTGGCGGTGGCGCGAACACTTCTCAGACGCTCGCCGATGATCCTGCTCGACGAGCCGACTGCCAATGTGGACGCTGAGACCAGAGAGGTGCTTGCTGGAGCGATAGCGAGCCTCGCTCATTCCAGCACCATTGTCGCTGTGGTCCACGACCTGGATCTTGCCCGGTTGGCGGACCGTCGTATCGAGATTGATGCGACATGAAGCGCATGAGGCTATTGCTTGCAAACCAGCCGGGTCGTCTGGCCCTTGCCGTGCTGCTTGGTGTTGGGACCATCGCATCCAGCATCGGCCTGCTTGCGACCTCGGCGTATCTCATTTCGAGGGCCGCGCTCGTTCCCACCGATCCTCGATCTCACCGTCGCTATCGTTGGCGTCCGTTTCTTCGGCATCAGCCGGGGTGTGTTCCGCTATGCCGAGCGCCTTGCTTCGCACGACCTCAGCCTCCGCATCTCTGCGTCGCTGCGTGGCCGCATGGCCACGGCGTTGTCCCGGCTACTTCCGGCAGGCCTGGAGCACACCCACACAGGCGATCTGCTCATGCGCATCATCACCGATGCTGATGCCTGGCAACACGTGATAACTCGCGTTGTCATCCCTCCGCTCATCTCTGTTGTGGTCGTGACCGGCGTCTTTGTCTTCACCTGGACACTGCTTCCGTCAGCGGCAGTTGTGTTGCTGGCAGCCCTCCTCGTCGCGGGGATCCCACTCCCCTGGCTGGCCAACCGGCTCGGTCGCTGGAGTAACAGGACGACGCTCGGGGATCGGAGTCAGCTCACTGAGGCCGTCGTTGAGATTATCGATGGGGCCGGGGAGATCATTGCATATGGCCAGGAGGAGCGCTTCCTCGACGAGATCGATGCCGTCGAGGGACGACTCGCTGCCTCGGCGCTCCGCACGGCGTGGATCGCAGGTCTCAACGATGCCGCCCTCCTCGTGATCGTCGGTCTCACCGAGATTGCCCTGCTCCATGCGTCAATTCCTGCCGTCGGCGATGGCCGGCTCGCCGGAGTGGATTTGGCTGTTGTCGCCATACTCGGCCTCGTCTCGTTCGAAGCGGTTCAGGAACTGCCGCGGGCCTATCAGAGTCTCGGTTCCAGCCTCGAGGCGATCTCCCGGGTGGAGCAGGTGCTCAACACACCGGACCCGGTCGATGAGAGTGGCGATATCGAGATGCTCCCGGCAACGCCAGACATCACTGTCAATGGCCTCGAGCTTGCCTACACGAGCCGCTCGGAACCCGCGCTGCGTGGTATCACGCTCGCGCTTCCATGGGGCAGTCGGACCGCCCTCGTCGGCGAGAGCGGTGCCGGCAAGACCTCGCTGGCGCACGTCCTGTTGCGGTTCCGCGATCCTGATCGTGGCAGTTATCTGATTGGGGGCATCGACGCACGACGAGTCTCGGGGGATGTCGTCCGTCGCCGGATCGGGTTCGTCGACGATCGTGCCTTCCTCTTTGCGGGCACCGTGCGCGACAACCTGCTCATCGGTGACCCCGCCGCCGATGACGCGCTCCTCACCGCCATCTGTCGCCGGATGGGCCTCGCAGAGTGGCTCGCCGGGCTGCCGGCCGGGCTCGACACCCCGATCAGCGAGCGGATTGTCTCCGGTGGCGAGCGTCGCCGTCTCGCCCTGGCCAGAGCATTGCTCGCCGATTTTGCTGTTCTCATCCTCGACGAGCCCACCGCCGGGCTCGATCAGAGGACAGCCAACGCGGTCATCGCCGATCTGCTGTCGACAACGACCGGGAGGACCGTGCTCTTGATCAGCCACCGTGCTGAGGGCATCGAAGCAATGGATAGAACGATCATGCTTCGACGTGGCCGGATCTCAGGATCGACATGATCGACGGATCAACATCGAAGTTGGTCACCGTCCGGCGTGGCCCGTCATAGCTACTCCAACATCGGCTGGTGCACGAGATGCCGATGGCATGGCGAACCCGGAAAGCACCCAATGTAGCGACCATCCCTGTGGCTGCCGGATCTCCCCGGCTCGAGCGTTAGTGTGCGTCTGGACATCTGGAAGGACTACCGATGACAGCACACGGTGAGGGCAGCGCGACGCGCTCGACGACGGCCAGGGCCGCCCTGGCGCTCGGGGCGCTCGGCATCGTATACGGCGACATAGGTACGAGCCCTCTCTATGCGATGCGTGAGTCATTCGAGGGCCACAACATCGCCGTGGTCCAGGAGAACATCTTGGGCGTACTGTCGTTGATCTTCTGGTCGCTGATGATTGTTATCTCAGTGAAATATGTGGTCTTTGTCATGCGCGCCGACAACAGCGGAGAAGGCGGGATCCTCGCCCTGACTTCCCTGATTCGACCTGCCCGGGACGACAGCAGCAGCAACGCCCGAAGAGCCCGCTGGCTGCTGATCCTCATCGGTCTTTTCGGTACCGCGCTCCTCTACGGTGACGGCATGATCACACCGGCGATCTCGGTTCTGTCGGCTGTCGAGGGCATCCACATCGCCACACCCGCACTCCAGCCGTACGCTGTGCCCGTTGCGATCGTCATCCTGATAGCCCTCTTCGCCATCCAGCGCCATGGCACCGGGACTATCGGGTCACTCTTCGGTCCCATCATGGTCGTCTGGTTCACCACCCTTGCGTTTCTGGGTGTGCTCCACTTGTTCGACGAGCCCGGCGTGCTCGCCGCCATCAACCCGGTACACGCCATCACCTACTTCTCGAACAACGGTATTGGAGGATTCCTGTCCCTCGGCTCGATCTTCCTGGTAGTCACGGGAAGCGAGGCGCTTTACGCGGACATGGGTCACTTCGGCAAACGCCCTATTCAGACAAGTTGGTTCGTCGTGGTCCTTCCCGCGCTCACGCTCCACTACTTTGGTCAAGGGGCACTCCTGATCGACAACCCCTCCACCATCGACAACCCCTTCTACCGCATGGCCCCCACGTGGGCGTTGTGGCCTCTCCTCATCCTCGCCACAGTCGCAACCGTTATCGCATCGCAGGCGCTGATCTCAGGAGCCTTCTCGCTCACCATGCAGGCCGTCCAGCTTGGCTATCTACCCCGTACCCGCATCATGCATACGTCCGAGACGGAGTCTGGACAGGTCTACATACCCGCGATCAACTGGATGTTGATGATCGCCTGCGTCGGGCTGGTGGCCGGATTCAGATCCTCGAGCGGGCTGGCCGCCGCATACGGCATAGCGGTGGCCATGACCATGGTCATCACGACGGTGTTGTTCTTCACGGTGACTCGAGACCGCTGGGGTTGGAGCCTGGTCAAAGCCGGCACGGTGGCCGGTCTGCTCTTACTCATCGACCTTGCCTACTTCAGCGCCAACCTCTTCAAAATCCCCCACGGCGGTTGGTTCCCAATCGTCGTCGGGACTTGCGATCTTCGTGCTGATGACTACCTGGAAACGTGGTCGTGAGCTGCTCGGATACCGCCTCCACCTCGGGCAACTCTCTCTCGAACGCTTTGTGGAGAACATCAAGTCCACCAACCCGCCCCGGGTGCCCGGGGAGGCCGTCTATCTGGCGCGGATTGGCGGGAGCGCCCCCCCGGCGCTGCTGGCCAACTTCCGACACAACGAGACCCTGCACGAGGACGTCGTTGTGCTTACGGTGCGCATCGAGAGTATCCCGCGGGTCCCGGGAGCCCGCCGTGCCGAAGTCGAAGATCTAGGCAACGGTTTCCATCGGGTCAATCTCTCCTACGGGTACATGGAGGAGCCCGACGTCCCAGAAGCCCTCCGCAACATCGTCACCAAGGGCTTCGGCATCGATCCAGATGTCGCCAGTTTCGTTCTGGGCAGGGAGACTGTTCTCGCCACCGAGGCACCAGGCATGGCAATCTGGCGGGAGCGCTTGTTCTCGTTGATGAGCCGGAACGCCTCCAACGCGGGCCTCTACTTCAAACTCCCCCCGGATCAATGTCTCGAGGTGGGCCTGCAGATAGAGATCTGAGAGTAGCTCTCCAAGAGATGCGATCCGCTCGAGGTGTCAGTCGCCCTCCGGCTCTTCGACATAGTCCCAGAGGGTGGGAAACAGCGCAACGGATTGGGGAGTCAAAGGCGCTTCATCGGGTACACCTAGAAGTCGATCGAGAAGGGCGCGCCAGTCGAATGTCGAGGAGATCTCTGAGGCAGACAGTGTGACCAGTCGATCTTCGGGGACATACAAGGGGATGATCGTGTTCAGGATTTGCTCGATCTCGTCACGGAACCGGGTGTTGGTGCTGCGCACCCCATCGGTCTGGAGCGGTACGTCCGGAAGCAACCTGACAAACAGGTCGTAGGTGAGACACCATTGCCGCACCAGGGCCTTCACCCCGAATGGGTCCTCCCCCCCGGTGACTCGCAGGAAGTAGGCGAAGTTGTCGACGATGGCCCTGTCGGTCACCAAGACCTCGGCACGGTTGCGCAGCTCCAGCTCCTGCTGTACCTGGGTCATGATCACCCAGAGTTGAGCCTCGGCTGTCGCTCCCTCGTTGAGGCCGAGCGGATTGAAACGTACCACCTCACGTCCAACCTCAACACTGCGGCCGCTCCTCCCCACCGCACCGGCGAAGGAGTGAACCGCGTTCGTCTTGCGAACCGAGTGAGAACCTATGAATGCAATCTTGGAGGGCATGACCTGATACCTGGGTCCGTGCGCGACGATAGACGGTTTCCGGCCCAGACCTCTGACTACAGTGCCATGCCAAAACGCGGGGTCCTGTTCGCACGTGCCGGTAGAATCCTGGCTCCGAGGCTGAGGAATAGACAACGATGGCACAACCGATACAGGACATTCCAATCCCGGCGGCTATCCCTACGTCCGAAGCCACCGCAGCAGTACCCATGCAAAGGGTTCGTCCGATGACGTCACACCAGTGGATGAAGGATCGCGGGCGCTGCTTCCGGCCCGGTCCCGAAGACAACAAGGTCGACCGCCTCTCCGATCATGCAATCGACGTCGAGAATCCCGCAGACAGTGTCGCAGACCGCATGTCCCGGTCCGACTGACGTCTCTCCCCTACCTACCACATGACTCCGATCAAGACAGAAGTAATCCGCAGCGCACGACGCAAGAAGACCGTAGAAGCCCGGGTAGTTGGTGACACCCTGAGGGTCATGCTCCCTGCATCTTTCAGCAGCGAGGAAGAGGACCATTGGGTGGGTGAGATGCGTCGCAGAATCGAACGCAAAACGAGGTCGAGCCACGTGGATCTACCGGTACGCGCCCGCTCTCTTGCTCGCAAGTATGCGCTCCCTGAGCCGGCCACTATTACGTTCACGTCGCGGCAACGAGCTCGCTGGGGCTCCTGCTCGCCTCAGAGCGAGACGGTGAGGATCTCGACCCAGCTGCTCGACTTCCCCACCTGGGTGCTCGATTATGTGATCATTCATGAGCTGGCACACCTCATCGAGCCCAACCACACGAGACGGTTCTGGGACATCGTGAATCGCTACCAGCTGAGCGAGCGGGCGCGAGGCTTTCTCATCGCAATGCAGGATCACCTCGCCTAGTTCCCGAATTCCGCCAGCGCCTCTTCTTCACGCCAGCTACCGTTAGACAGGTGCTACCGGAACTCATCTCCGAAGAAGAAATCGATCGCCGCGTTCGCCAGCTCGCAGCCGAAATCGATGCGGCTTATGCAGACACCGAGCTGCTCGTGCTCATCGGAGTGCTCAAGGGATCGTTCATATTCCTCTCCGACCTCGCCCGTCGGCTTACGATCCCGCACCGCGTCGAGTTCATTGCCGTCACAAGCTATGGCGCTAAGGAGAGCGAGCACGCTGACCCGGTCAGGCTCATCATGGACGTCCGTCACACGATCGACGGTGACGACGTGCTCATCGTCGAAGACATCGTGGACACCGGCCATACGCTCGACTACCTCAAGCGTCTATTTCAGGCTCACAGTCCGGCATCGCTCCGAACCTGCTCGCTACTGCACAAACCAGATCGCAGTGCGCAGGACGTGACGATCGACTATCTCGGCTTCACGATCCCCGACGTGTGGGTGGTCGGCTACGGCCTCGATTATGCCGAGCGATTCCGCACACTTCCCTACCTGGCAGAGCTGCCACCTGAGAAGCGCTGAGCGCTCAGGGCAACCTCACAGGAAGTGTTTAGGAACCTATCATCTTCGCCCTCTATGTTGCCGGAGCGTCAACGAACCGGAAGCATCGATGAACATCAACGATCCTGAGCCACCCAACCAATCCCGCTATGTGGAGGTCTCGAGACGCGCCTTCTTGCGCCGCGCCGCCAAGACTGCGGGTGCTCTCGCGGTGCTCCCGCTCATCTCATCTGCATGCAGCAACGATGCGGCGGTGTTTGCCCGGACGACCACCACCCTTGCCCCGCCGCCACCCACCACTCCCGTCACGGCTTCGCCTGGTTCGACCCCAACGACCGCTACGACCCCAACAGCTCCCGCAACTAGCGCACCCGGAGCGTCGACCGGCGAGGTTCTGATCGCCTTCACATACGCCGCGTCCGGCGGCGGCGGTCGAGTGAGCAACCCGTACATTGCCGTGTGGATCGAGGATGGCGCCGGCGATCTGGTTGACACCGTTGCGCTCTGGTTCCTACAGCGGCAAGAGGGGCTGCGCTGGCTCACCGACCTGCGGCGGTGGTACAACGTGGATGGCAGCCAGCAGGCCATCGACACTGTCTCCTCCGCAACCCGGCGACCAGGCGACTACATGTTGAGCTGGGGCATGACAGACATGGACGGTGCCCCGGTGGAGGCAGGTGAGTACTACGTATGCATCGAGTCCGCTCGCGAGCACGGCCCCTACTCCCTCATCAGGTCCGCTGTGACGATCGAGGCCGGGATGGGATCGGTCGAGCTACCCGCCGACGGTGAGCTCTCCAACGCGACGGTGGTTGCCTAGCGTGTCACAGCCGGAGCCAGAGCAGGACATCCCGGGTCCCGAGCAGCCGCCTCGTCGCGCCCACGGCAAGTTGTGGCGTGATTGGCAGCGCTGGACCCGCTGGCTCCATGTCTACTCCAGCATGTTGGCGCTACTCGTCGTGCTCTTCTTTGCGTTCACCGGAGTCACCCTGAATCATCCAGACTGGACCTTTGGTATCAGTCCCAGCACCGAGACCGTCACCGGTTCGCTCCCCTCCGGCTGGAAGGCGGCCGACGGGTCCGTCGAATTCCTCACCGTCAGCGAGTTCCTTCGCAGCCAATACGGGATTAGAGGAGAAGTGTCAGACTTCGGAGAGACGGCGACCGACGCATACGTCAGCTATCGCGGTCCGGGATACTCTGCGGACGCATTCCTGAATCTCAACGCGGCTACCTACGAGCTGAATGTCGAGCAGCAGGGATGGGTCGGGGTCCTCAATGACCTGCACAAAGGCCGTGACGCAAACGGTTCATGGAAGTGGCTCATCGACGTGTCCGGCATATTCCTGGTCGCCATCTCCGTTACCGGCCTGGCCCTGCAGCTCCTCATCACCAAGCGACGCCGATCGGCGCTGGTGGTCGCCGGTATCGGAGCCGCATTGACCGCGTTGCTCACCGTCATAGCCCTCAGCTGACGCGCCGCTGGTCCCACTCGGGATTCGTCGTGACTTGACCGTCACGATCAACAACGAGATAGCCAATCGGTCTATCGAGACTCGCCACTAGCTGCTCGCGATCGACGGCGTCGAGCACCGTCAGCGCCGTAGCCACGACGTCGGCGACACACGCCGTTTCCGCAATCACGCTCACTTGCAAGACGGAGTCGGCAGGCATGCCTGATCTGGGATCGATCACATGGCTGAACCACGTTCCATCGATTACCCAACCTCGGCGTGCACCACCGCTGGTGGCAATCGCACCCCGCTGTAGACCGATCACTGCGAGCGCCGGGACATTGTCGTATGGCCGGCCCGGGTCCTCGATCCCCACACGTAGCACCCGTGGTCCCGTGTGGCGGATATCACCACCGCCGTTGACAGTGACCGCCTGTGCCCCGGGTATCGCCATCGCAGCCACGACCGCCCTGTCGACAATCCATCCCTTTGCGATGCCGTTGAGATCGACGCTCGCCGTATCCTGTCGGCCAGCGGCATCAGCCAGTTCGTCGCTAGTCGGCATCCGACGCTCAGCCGCTGCTCGGGTCCAGGCTTCCCGGAAAGGGCCGACATATGGGTCGAACGCTCCCCCGGTACGACGGCGCCACTCGATGGCATCCTCGAGCACGGCCCGGATCTCGGGACCGGCGTCACCTTCCCCACGGCGCCAGCGGCTGATCTCGGACGTCGGGTCGAACAGGTTGAATATGTGCTCCAAATGCTCGATCTCAGCGATTGCGGCAAGATCCATCGAGTCACAGGCGTCTTCGTCGACAGCCTCGATGCGCAATTCAACGACAGTGCCGAGGTATCCGTGATGCTGCGTAACGCTCAAATGGCCCGGTTGCTTCATGCCTCTCCGCAGAGCTGGCCACATACTCTATCGTTACATCCTTGAGGCTTCAGGATCGAGATCCGGGATGAGACAATCCCCTCGTCACATTGTGATCACAGGGCCGATGGGCTCGGGTAAGACCACTCTGGGAAGGGCGCTCGCAACCAGATTGCGCCGGTATTTCTTCGATAGCGACGAGCAGCTCGAAGAGCAATACGCCGCCACTGGACGGGAACTTGCCGCCACCCGCGGAGTCCCGGGGCTGCACCGACTCGAGCGCATGGCTTGTGCTACTGCGCTCGCCTCTTCAGCGCCCGCCGTGATTGCTGCGGCGGCGAGTATTGCCGACGACGGTGCATTCCTTCGCTCCATGACCAGCGAGGGGCATGTGCTTGTCTATCTGCTTGTCGCTGATCGTGCTCTAGAGGCTCTAGCGACAGGTGAGCAGCGGCGTCCCGTGTCAGCCACAGAGGCCCGGGAACTCGAACCGGAGCGGCGCGACAACGCGCTCCGTGCTGAGGCCTCGGTGTTTCCGGTCGATCACGATCGGCCGCTGCAGGAATCTGTAGACCTCCTGGCCAGGCAACTCGAGCCACATCTCGGCTCTATTCGATAGTCGAATTGGTGACCTGGATCGAACCATTGCCGAGATAGAAGATCCCGGGGAAACCCCGTGTCTCAAACCCGTCGCTCGGGTTGCGGCGCAAGGTCGAGTTCTCGATGCGCAGTGTTCCGCTGCGATCGTTGCTCACAAAGAAGATGGCCCCGCCGCCCTCGTTGGCGTGGTTGTCCTCGATGATCGTGTCGACGACGGTCAGCGTAAACGTATTGCCGTCGTTGTAGATGGCACCGCCGCTCCCGCCGCCTGGCGTACCCGACTGGGATGGGTTGGCCCCGTACCCGATCGCATCGTTGTGGCTGAAAAGGCTATTGATCACGGTATAGGACACACCGATGCTGCTCAGGCCGCCGCCATTTGAGCAAACGTTGCCGTAGCCTTCACCGCCGCCGAATGTGGACTGCACCACATACACCGGCAGCCCCTGATACTGGCTGAACACGCGCACGGCAGCGCCGCCAACATCTGGTCCCACATCGTCGCATACGTTGTTGAAGAAACGCGAGTTCACGATCTTGAATCTTCCCCCACGTACCCAGATGGCACCGCCTCCGTCCGGGTCGTCTCCCTTGGAATTACCCGTCCACAAATGTGAGGTTCTGCACGGTGAGCCGCGGCTCGTCCTGGTTCTGGCAGTGGGAGGTGGTCCAGATGAGATCAGGATCACACGTGTTCATGTACAGGATCCGGTTCTCACCTCGTCCGCTCAAGGTAACAAGGCCACCCCCGTCGATGACGATGTCCGGGCCCGTGTCGTTGAATACCTTGGCCGGCTCGAGCATCTCGATCGTTGCCGGGTCTGGCCCACAGTCGAAGACGATCATCCCGCCTTGCGCCACTGCATCGACAACAGCTTGCGACGTGCAGCTCTGCGGGGTGCCGTTGCCGACGAGTACGTCGGGATTGCGGACATCTTCCAGGCCCGCTCCTGGTCCGGCACATACCCGTTGCCTTCAGGGTTTCCCACCGGAGGCCCCGGACGGTTCGGTGGATCGATCGGGGTGAGCCCGAGCCCACGTGTCAGGAAGGTCGCCATCTGCTCTCGGGTTACGAGGTTACCCGGGCAGTAGCGGTCGTTGGTTGGCGGGTTGCAGCCCTTGGTTATCCCTGCCGCTGCCATTGCGTCGATCGCAGGCTTCGAGACACCGAGCCTCGTCGTCGGTGAAGGCATCACCAGCTCCCGGCCGGCAAGGTGAGTGCCCTGCGCGAGGAACGCCGCCATCTGGCCCCTGGTCACCGTATCGCTCGGGCAGAAGAGGTTGTTGACCGGCGGGTTGCAGCCCTTGGTGATCCCTGCCGCTGCCAGCCGGTCGATGGCGTCGGCAAACACCCCCGATGCGTCGGAGAAAGGCGAGCTAGTCGCCTCCGGGAGGGAGAGCGCCCTCACCAGGAACGCCGCCATCTGGCCCCTGGTCACCGGGTCCTTTGGGCAGAAGAGGTTGTTGAGCGGCGGGTTGCAGCCCTTGGTGATCCCGGCAGCGGCGATCGCCTCGATGGCGGGTTCGTGGGCACTGAAGTCATCGTCGAGAAAGGTCCCGCCTGGAGGCAACTCTGCTGCCCTCGCGCCGGCACTCAACGTACTCAGCAACATTGCCGCAGCCATCATCAACAGCGCTCGTCTCCTCATGCCGTGAGAGGGTAATACGGTGAAAGTCGCTAAACAGGGGCTCCCGCCGGCCTCGAGATAGCCGCCACTCCATATACTCCGCACATGGAATCTTCTCGTGAACCGACTGTTCTCTCTCTCCGCGACCAGGCAGCGCTGCGCGACGACTGGCTGCAGAGACGGTTGGACAAGGTGGTGCCGCAGATCATGGGCGAGGCGTTCATCGACTGCTGGGTTCTCATCGCCAGGGAGTACAACGAAGACCCGGTGCTCAAAACCATGCTCCCCGCCACCTGGGAAGGGGCGCGCCGCCGCACCATCCTCGTCTTCAGCGACTACGGCCACACGAGGATGGCGATATCCCGGTACAGCGTCGGATCCTTCTTCCCAGCCGGGTGGGATCCGATCGCCGAGCCGGACCAGTGGCGGTGCCTTGCCGACTACCTGGGAAACACCGCACCGCAGCGCATCGCCATCAACCGCTCGGACACCTTTGCGCTCGCCGACGGTATGACGGCCACCGAGACTGGGCGATTTCTTGCCGCGCTCTCCCCGGCCCTGCGCAGCCGTGTCGAGTCAACAGATCTCCTTGCCGTCGGTTGGCTGGAGACAAGGACCGGCGAGGAGATGGAGGCGTTCCGCGGCGTCTGTGCTCGTGCACACAGTCTGTTGCGACGGGCGCTCTCCCCTGAGGTTATCGCGGCCGGCGAAACGACGACCGGGGATGTCGAATGGTGGCTGTGCGAGGAGTCACGGCGTACCGGATACGAGACCTGGTTCCATCCCTCGGTCTCGGTGCAACGGTACGAATCCGATCCGAAACCTCCGGCGGGCGACGGGACGATCCAACACGGTGATCTCGTCCACATCGACTTTGGGATCGAGTATCTCGGCTTGCACACCGATCAGCAGCAGCACGGGTACGTGCTGCGCCCCGGGGAACGCCACGCTCCCGCCGGCCTTGCTGCGGGCATCGGAGCCGCCAACCGTCTCCAGGATATCGTCATGGACCAGTTCAGCCCGGGTACTACGGGCAACGAGATCCTACGCACCGCCCGCGCCCTGGCTATCGCCGAGTCGCTTCGTCCGTCGATCTACAGCCATCCCATCGGGCTCCACGGTCATGGCGCCGGACCGACCATCGGGTTGTGGGACCAGCAGGACGGCGTGCCCGGCCCCGGCGACTACCCGGTCCGCCCCGACACCGCGTACTCGATAGAACTCTCCGTCGAGGTGGACGTCGCCGAGTGGGGAGGTCAGACGGTGCGGATCATGTTGGAGGAAGACGCCGGGTTTGATGGGGCGAGTATGGAGTTCCTCGATGGTCGGCAGCAACAGCTGTGGACCATCTGATGCTGGACCTCGGGCCATACCCGGATAGATTCGGCTTCGAACGCGCCGTCAGCCTCGATGCAGCAGACCCTCTGTCCGGTTACCGCGATGAATTCGTCATCGACGATCCGGAGCTCATCTATTTGGACGGCAACTCGCTGGGAAGGCTGCCCATCGCGACGATCGCCCATCTCGAGAACGTCATTCGCAACGAGTGGGGTCGTGACCTCATCGCCTCCTGGGGGAACCGCTGGTGGCAACTCGCAACAGACACCGGCAATCAGATTGCCCCTGTGATCGGGGCGCTACCAGACACAGTCGTAGTCGCCGACTCGACCTCTGTCTGCCTGTACAAGGCGGCACTCGGTGCGCTGCGGATGCACCCGGACCGCACCGAGATCGTCACCGACGCCCTGAACTTCCCGACCGACGCCTACGTACTCTCAGCCGCAGGAGCCGTTGCCGGCAATCGCACACTGAGCATCGTTGCGGGCTCAGCGGAGGACTCCGCCGATGAGGGTGCCATTATCGAGGCACTCAGCGAAGACACGGCTCTTCTCGTCCTCTCGCACGTCGCGTTCAAGAGCGGCTACCTGTACGACATGGAGCGTCTCACCCGCGCTGCACACAACGTCGGCGCACTCGTCCTTTGGGACCTCAGCCACTCGGCGGGAGTGATCCCAATGGACCTCAGTGCAATTGATCTTGCCGTCGGATGTACCTACAAGTACCTGAACGGTGGCCCGGGCTCCCCTGCGTTCATCTATGTCAATCCCGAGTTGCAGATTGCAAACCCTCTCACCGGATGGTGGGGTCACGCTGAGCCGTTCGCTTTCGACCTGGATTACGCACCCGCATCGTCGATCACACGTTTTCAAACCGGCACGATGCCCATTTTGTCGCTGTCCGGAATCACGCCTGGAGTCGCCATGATCCGGGAGGCGGGAGTCGATACGATCAGAGCGAAGTCAGTCGCCGTGACCTCCTTCCTTGTAGACCTGGCCGATGAAGTACTGGCCCCGCTCGGCTTCTCTCTGGCGTCTCCGCGGCAAGCCGAGCGAAGAGGTTCTCACGTGTCGTTGCGCCACGAGTCGGCATGGCAGATAGCCCAGGCGATGATCCACGACGCTCGTGTCATCCCCGATTTCCGCGACCCCGACAACATCCGCCTCGGCCTCGCTCCCCTGTACACGACGTTCTCTCATGTGCACAGCGCCGTCCATAGGGTGGCTTCGCTGGTCGCGGAAGGTCGGCACGAGCGCTACCCGGCACAGCGGGCAACCGTTACCTAGAGCCTCCCGGCAACTCAGGTATCCTGACGTCGTGTCAATCATCGTGGTCGGAAGCACCGGCATCGACTTCGTCGCGGTAACGCCTCATCTCCCCGTCGAGGGTGAGACGGTTCTCGCAACCGAGGACCTCTATGTTGGCCCGGGTGGCAAGGGCTTCAACCAGGCCGCAGGGGCCGCCCGCCTTGGCGCAGCGGTCACTTTCTACACCAAGATCGGCAGCGGTGATCTTGGGAATCAGGCGCGTTCCTTTCTCGGAAGTGAGGGACTGCTCGGACCTTCCGTAATCCTTTCGGACCGACCGAATCAAGTAGCTCTGATCACGGTCGATGGGACGGGGAGCAACACGATCGCAGTAGCCCAGGGGGCGAGTGCGGACTTCCGGCCGTCCGACCTCGCCAACATGCAGATCGACCGCGCCGACATTCTGCTTGCACAGCTCGAGATCCCGATCGAGACCGTGGCGGAGGCCGCACGACGAGCCAGACAAGTCGGTGCCACCGTCGTCCTCAACCCGGCGCCTGCCGCCCCACTGCCTGCAGAGCTTCTCGAGCTTGTCAACATCGCCACACCAAACGAGACCGAGCTGGCGATTCTCACCGGGGCGGCCACGGACACTATGGATCAGGTGGTTGCTGCGGGGAGGCGTCTACTCGAGATGGGCGTCGGCGAGGTGATCGCAACACTCGGTGCCCGCGGCGCGGTTTGCATCACGGACGAGTCGAGCACCATCTATGAGCCATTGCCGGTCACTGCCGTCGATACCACGGGTGCGGGTGATGCATTCAACGCCGGTCTCGTTGTCGGCCTGAGCCGCGGGCTCGCGGTCGAAGAGGCGATCGGAATTGGCAACCAGGCGGGTGCGTTCTGTGTCACCCAGCTCGGAGTTCGCGACGGTCTCGGCACACCGGAACAGCTGGAAGAGCTTCTGTCTGGTCACCTGTGACGATCCCCCGGGAACCGGGATATATGAGCCGATAGGTCCGTCCGGGCCGAGAGCTCTCAGCAGCGCTCATCAACGGTTGGAACCCAGTGCCCCGTAACACGCTGGAAGAAGTCTTTCGCCGCTACGTATTGAAAATCCCGGGCCACTCTCGAGGCGCCATCGGAGAAAGTGACGAGTGCTTCAAGCGGCGATACTCCGCGTGGAGCCACCGACACAGTCACGGAGGTCCAATCGATGCAGCCACTCTCGACACGAAACGCATCCTCGATCGCGACGCCATACACGTGATTCACCGTCTCCCGGTAGGACTCGAAATCACCTTCAGCAAGGGTACGGGCATACTCGTTAGCGGCCGTCGGGACAGTCTCCAGCGAAGGCGGAGGAGGTTGCCGGTTTAGGAGTATCGGGGGTATCAACACCAATCCAGCCGACAGGACAATCACCGCGGTCGTTGCGGCGAACCGGCGGTCACGAACCAGGGAATACACGGCGGCGGTGAATCCGATAGCGGCCACCACCGGCCCGAAGCCGTAGCCGAAGAACTCCCATAGGACGAGACCAGCGACCACCGCCAAGAAGTAGATTCCCCGCCGAAACATGGTCATGATTCGTACCCTAGACACTGCCAGGCGCTAGTTTTCAGCCTCCGGCCCGGTGTAGGAATGCCGCCATCTGGCCACGGGTCACCGAGGCGTCCGGGCAGAACTGATCGTTGCGAGGCGGATTGCACCCTCTGGTAACGCCGGCTGCTGCGATCGATTCGATCGCCTGTTCGAAGACCGAGCCGTTGTCGTCCACAAACGAGTCTGTGGTGACCGCGGAGTATGCGTATGCCCTTGCCAGGAAAGCGGCCATCTGCCCGCGTGTTACCCGCTCCTGAGGACAGAACCGGTCATTGATAGGTGGGTTGCAGCCCTTGGTGATACCGGCCAGCGGCAAGTGATTCGATGTCGGATTCGAACACAGAGCCGTCGTCATCACGGAAGGTGTCGCCGGTCACCGTGGGTAGGTCGAGAGCACGGGTCAGGAAGGCGGCCATCTGCCCCCTGGTCACCGCCTCGTCAGGACAGAATCGATCGCTCGTAGGTGGGTTGCAGCCCTGGGTTATCGCGGCTCCGGCGAGCCACACGATGTCGGATTCGAATACAGAGCCGTCGTCATCGCGAAAGGGCGGTGTGTAGATGCCCCCGTCGTCACAGCCGGGCCGCTCGGCTACCTATCGCCACCGAGTCGAAGTGGATCTCGTTGTCGACCAGGGACGCATCCCCGCCGTAGTACACGTCGAACCAGAAGCTCTTGATGGCGATGTTGTCTTCGCCGACCCGCCGGAATGCGATGTCGTCCTTCGTGAATGCCACAGCGCCGTCTACCCAGCCTTCGAGCAAACCATCGTGCTGGCCCGGCGTGTTCAGGTCGATGTGACCCTCGACGCAGTACCACTGTCCATTGTCGAGGGTGGCAACATCCGGGTCCCAGGTCCAAATATCCCCGCGGGTCGCAGGGCTGTCCAGGTGATAGACGTAGAACCCGATCAGCGTTTTGTCGTCGGGGCCGTTGGGGTAACCCGGCTCCCCAAAGCTCGGATAGGTTCGGGAGAACATCATGCGGGCCGAGAAGCAGGGTTCTTCGGGTGTCGACGGCTTACCTCCGAGACAGTTGTATGCGTAGAGACCGCCGACACCCGGCAGCTTGCCCCGGTTCGGGGGCTCGACGTAGAAATCTTTGGGAAACTGTACCCAGTAACGCCACCACAGCTCTTCCGGATTCTGAAGACCGTGATCGGAGAAATACCAGTGGCCGCTGCCACCCCAATGCTCCCCGGCAGGGATGATGGTGTTCAGACCCGCCCCGTCGTGACCGTCGGTGAGCGGCACCATGCCCCAGGCACCCGGCGCGAGGAAATCCACCCCATTCTCGAAGTCCTCGTCCAGGTACACCGAGTTTGCGGCACTGGCGGCCGTGATGCTCAGCAGGCTCATCGCAACGATCAAAACCAGGAAACGCCGCATGCAGATCCCCCTCGGGCTCGGAAGTCGGCTGGAATCATAAGCCGCTTGGGGCGCTTGGCCGTATCGCACCGATAGATCGGCGGCACGGAGATATCATCGAGCTGTCCACTCACCAGCCGCGGTATTCGCGCCCGGCAGGCTTCCACAGCTCGAGATCATTGGGGGTGTGTCGTACCGTCGAGGGCACACGTCTAGATCAGGCGGAGAGTTACACCACTGTAATTGATCCGCCCGGCCCATTCATGAATCGGATCATCCGACCGACACTGCTAAGTACGCTCTGGAAGGAATTCGTGACCCGTTTTCATCGGTTGTTGGCGACTATGGACCCAGTGCTTGCCGCCCATTGCAGCAGAGCCGGGGAACTCGCTGCAGATATCGCCAAGCACCTGGGTCTGAGCCCCGAGCGCATCGAACTGTTGAAGCTGGCCTCACAGCTCCACGACATCGGCAAGGTGTTCATCTCCCGGGATATCCTGGACAAGCCGGGCCCACTCACCAAGGCGGAATGGGCCGAGCTACGGCATCATCCTCGCCTCGGCTACGACCTGGTTGCGGATCACGTGCCAACTATCGTCGCCGACGTAGTGCTCACTCATCACGAGCGATTCGACGGCACCGGCTACCCCGAAGGCATCTCGGGGCCGCGTATCCCCTTTGAAGCCCGTGTGCTCCAGGCGGCCGACGCCATCGACGCCATCACCAGCGAGCGGCCGTACCAACCTGCGCTGCCTCTGGAGTACGCGTTGAACGAGCTACAGCGGTTCTCGGGGTCACAGTTCGACCCGACGGTGGTTGACGTCGTCATGACCCTCGCTCACCGCGACAGCCGCCTCCCACTGTTTGCCTCTGTCGCCAGCTAGGTGAGCGCAGGGCAGTTGCCGTCCGCACTCTCAGATCGGTAGACCGAGGCTCCTGCTGATGAGGATCCGTTGGATCTCCGATGTACCCTCGCCTATCTCCAGGATCTTGGCATCGCGATAGAACCTCGCTACAGGAGAGCTCTCCATGAAGCCGGCACCTCCGTGGATCTGTACGGCGATGCGGGCGGCCGTCACCGCAGCCTCGCTCGAATAGAGCTTGGCAACAGCAGCCGCCTCTCTGATGTCACGTCCTGCGTCCCTCATCGCCGCTGCCCGGTACGTCAACGACCGGGCGGCGTCGACCATCACCTTGAGATCGGCACACTGAAACGCAACGCCCTGATTCGATCCGATCGGCCTGCCGAACGTATGCCTTACTTTGGCATATGCGACGGATTCCTCCAGGCACGCCTGGCCGAGACCGACCCCAAGAGCGGC
Organism: uncultured bacterium; assembly: GCA_963777645.1. Taxonomy (GTDB): domain Bacteria; phylum Actinomycetota; class Acidimicrobiia; order Spongiisociales; family UBA5794; genus JAAETI01. Next base: position 941,401 of record CAVZRA010000003.1, read on the forward strand.
AATGGCGATGCGACCATCGTCCAGTGTCGCTAGGAATTGCTGGAACCCCTTACCTCGTTCACCGAGCAGGTTCTCTCGCGGCACCCGGCAGTTGTCGAAGACCAGCCCACGGGTGTCCGAGCCGTGCCAGCCCAACTTTCGATAAGGTGGCTCGACCGTGAAGCCCGCTGTGTCTGCAGGAACGATGATCGCCGAAATCTCGCTTTCTCCGGTGCGAGCAGTGATCGTCACCAGCGACGTGATCGAGGTCCCGGCATTGGTGATGAATGCCTTGGACCCGTCGATGACCCACTCATCGCCTTCAATCCGTGCTCTGGTCCGCGTGGCCCCGGCGTCGGAGCCTGCCTCAGCCTCGGTGAGACCAAACGCGGCAAGTGCCTTCCCGTTGAGCAGATCGGGCAGGTATCGCTCTCGCTGCTCCTCCGTCCCATAGGCAAAGATGGGATTGATCCCGAGCCCGACTCCTGCTTCGAGCGTTATCCCCATGGACTGATCGACGCGCCCAACCTCCTCGATGGCAACGCATAGCGAGGTGAAATCCCCTCCCATGCCTCCGATGTCTTCGGGAAACGGAAGCGCAAACAATCCGAGGTCACCCATCTTGTGGACGAGGTCAACCGGGAACGGGGCATCCTGCTCCCATTTCGCAGCGAGCGGCGCCACCTCCTGCTCGGCGAAATCCCGCACAACCTTCCGAAACGCTTCGTGCTCATCGCTCAGTTCAAAGCGCATCCGAATCCCCTCGCGTTGGCATTATGGCGAATCTGGTCAGCACGTCGACGACATGCTCGAGCGGTAGACCAATAACAGTCGAGCGAAGCCCCTCAACCGCAGTGACGAAGCCGCTGCCTCGCCCCTGGAGGGCATAGGCACCAGCCTTGTCGAGCGGCTCGCCGGTCGCCGCATACGCCTCGGCCTCCGCTCGTGATACCGGCCGCAGGCTCACCCGGGACGCATCTATTCCGCTCTCGGTGACGTCGATTCCCGCAACTGCGAGGCAATAGCCGGTATAGACGGTGTGGGTGCGGCCGGCCAGAGACAACAGCATGGTCACCGCTTCAGCCTCATCCGCAGGCTTGCCGAGCACCTCTCCGTCGAGAACGACCGTCGTGTCGAGACCCAAGCACCACGGTCCCGGAATCTGCCTGAGCCCACCACCGCCGCGCTCTTCTCCGCGGCCATGCGCATCACGAAGTCCTCTGCACGCTCCGCCGGCTGGCGCGATTCATCAATGTCCGGCGAGACAACGTCGAATTCGTACCCCGCGAAACCGAGCAGGAGCCGACGCCGCGGCGAGCCGCTGGCGAGAACGAGTGGAAAGTTGGCCGACTCAGCAATCATCGACGTCACGCTAGCGGATCGACCATCTACGATATTGCCGGAACTCCGCTCCCGTTCAAGGGTCTGAGAGTGGGCTAGCAGCAAAGGGAGAAGATGCGTTGGCGTAATCTCGAACGCAGTAGCAACGTTGAGGACAGACGGGGACGCACCGCCACTGTTGCGGGCGGCGTCGGCGGCCTTGGCATCATCGGTGTGATCCTTGCGTTGTTGCTCGGTGGCGGTGGGGGCGGCAGCGTCGGCGACCTCTCAACCAGCTCAAGTCCTCCCAGACACAGGCCCCGAGCCAGGATTCCGGGCAGTTCGATGGAGTCGACGACGATGAGGCGTTTGTAACCGCGATCCTCGGCACGACGGAGACCCTGTGGTCAGACGTATTCTCGGCATCGGGTCTCACCTATCAACCGGCGAAACTGGTGTCTTGTTCACTCAGGCGACCGAGTCTGCCTGCGGTGGCGCCAATTCCGCCACGGGCCCCCACTACTGCCCTCTCGATCAGACCGTATACATCGATCTCAGTTTCTACGACGAACTGAAGCGACGCTTCGGTGCCACCGGCGGTGACTTCGCCCAGGCCTACGTGATGGCACACGAGATCGGCCACCACGTCCAGAACGAGCTCGGGGTCATGGACGATGTCCGCCAAATCCAGCAGTCAAACCCGGCGAGTGCCAATGACTATTCGGTTCGGCTGGAGCTGCAAGCCGATTGTTTCGCAGGGGTGTGGGCGAATTCCATCTACCAGCGGGAGGATGTTCTCGAGAGTGGGGACATCGAAGAGGCGCTGAACGCGGCGAGCGCGGTCGGCGACGATCGCATCCAGGAGATCACAACGGGCCGGGTCAGCCCGGAGACGTTCACCCACGGCACCTCGGAACAGCGTTCGATTGGTTCAATGTCGGCTACCAGACCGGCGATGCCACCGCGTGCGACACATTCAACAACGACATCTGAACAACGACAACCCGCTCACTGGCCTCGAGAGGTTTACGGCAAAGCCGGGGACGCCGGGGCTCAGTCCTAACCGAACGCCGGTATCCCCGTGATGGCCTGGCCCATGATCAGCGTGTGCACCTCGTTGGTGCCTTCGTAGGTGTACACCGACTCGAGATTGTTCATGTGCCGGATCACCGGGTACTCGAGAGTGATGCCGTTTGCGCCAAGCACCGATCGGGCCTCACGGGCAACATCGAGCGCCATACGCACGTTATCCATCTTCCCGAACGAAATGTCCTCGACTCCAACCCGCCCCTCGTCCTTCATCCTGCCGACGTGGAGAGCCAGCAGCATTCCCCGGTTCACCGAGATCATCATTTCGACCAACTTGCGCTGAGTGAGCTGGAAGGCCGCGATCGGCTTGCCGAACTGCTTCCGCTCTTTCGCATAGTCCAGAGCGGATTCGTAACAGGCACGCGCCGCGCCAACCGCGCCAAACATGATTCCAAACCGCGCCTCGTTGAGACATGCCAATGGGCCTTTGAGCCCTGAGACATTTGGCAGCATCGCATCGGCAGGTAGCCGGACATCGTCCAGTACTAATTCCGAAGTGACAGATGCCCGCAACGACAGCTTCTTGTGCACGTCGTTTGTGGAGAAGCCCGGCTGTCCCTTTCGGAACGATGAACCCCGGACACCCTCGTCGGTCTGAGCCCAGACAATGGCAATATCGGCGAGGCCGCCGTTCGTGATCCACATCTTGGTGCCATTGATCACCCAATCTGAGCCGTCACGCCTGGCGTGAGTCTTCATGCCGCCGGGATCGCTACCGGCATCAGGTTCGGTCAATCCAAAACAGCCGATCGTCTCACCTGCAGCCATCGGGGGCAGCCACTCTTGTTTCTGTTCCTCAGATCCGAACGCCCAGATGGGAAACATCGACAGTGAGCCCTTGCACAGACACGAAACTCCGCGCCCCGGAATCTCCGGCTTCGAGCTCGGTACACGCCAGCCCGTATTGAACCGCCGAAGTGCCTGCGCAGTCATAACCATCGAGATGCATTCCGAGCAAGCCGAGTGATCCCATTTCCTTGGCGAGCTCTCGCGGAAAATATCCCTGCTCGAACCAGTCCGCGACATACGGGAGGATCCGATCGCCTACCCACTCCCGCACCGTGTCGCGCAACAGCTTCTCCTCGCCGTCGAGAAGCGCATCCGTATTGAGGAAATCTCTCGGATTTGGGTTGCGCGGGCCGACTGCTCCTGCACTCATCGATGCTCCTCTTGCTCGCGATTGACGCCTAATGCTACGCCCTCTCCGCCGCTGCGTAGCTCGTTCGATCTGCCGGGGCGGGTATCGTCTGTTGATGCAGCAACTGCCACCCCGCATGCGAGTCGCGATGACTCCGACCCCCCTGGAACGTGCCACCAGGCTCACTGCCGCTTGGGGCGGCCCGACCATCTGGGTCAAACGTGACGACCTCACCGGCTTCGGCCTCTCCGGCAACAAGGTGAGGAAGCTGGAGTTCCATCTGGCTGCCGCGGAAGCGGCCGGCGCCGATACCGTCATCACTTGCGGTGCAACCCAATCCAACCACTCCCGGGCAACTGCACTCGCCGCGGCCAGGACCGGGTTCCGCACCGTTCTCTTGCTGCGCCATCAGCCGGGTGCACCGCTCGAGCTCGAGGGCAATCTCCTGCTGGACGCTCTCGCTGGAGCCGAAGTGCGGTTGATCACCCCGGAGCAATGGCCTGATCGGGATGAGCTCATGGCAGCCGAAGCTGCTGCGCAGGCAACCGCGGGCCATCCCACCTGGGTGATCCCGGAAGGCGCATCGGACTCGCTCGGGATGTGGGGATTCGTCCGTGCGATGCGCGAGCTTGCCGACCAGCTGGTCACAATCGAAGGGTCGGCACCGATCATATGGCATGCGGCATCATCCGGTGGCACAACCGCAGGCATTGGTTGGGCCGTCGACCGGCTCGGGCTGAAGACCCCTGTGGTTGCTTGCTCGATCGGCGACCCGGCAGCGGAGATTTCGACAAAGGTAAACACTATCTGGCGTCGGGCCGCCGATGAGAGTGGTGCGCCGCTACCCGCGACACCAATCGACTACAACGACGCGCACATTGGTGGCGGGTACGGAGTGGTAGAAGACACCGATCTCGCCGTTCAGGCGGAGGCAACGTCGTTGACCGGTCTGATCTTTGATCCCACCTACACGGGCAAGGCCCTCACCGGTCTCCGCCGCGAGATCCCGCCGGGCGGTACGGTCGCGACGACAACATCGTGTTCTGGCACACCGGTGGCGGCTTTGCGGTATTTGCCCACGACTTCAGTCGAACAGTGTCTGTTGGGCCTCCGGTCTGACCACCCGCTTGATCCCGCTCCAGGGAAGAGACTCCATGAACACCCATGAGCGACGATGGATGGTCGACGGCCCATACCAATGCAGGGCTGCCTTGTGGGTCGGCTCGGGGTAGCCCTTGTTGCCTTCGAACCGGTACGGAGGGAATTCTGCTGCCGCCCTTCTCATCATCCGATCGCGGGTCACCTTGGCCAGGATTGAGGCCGTGGCGATCGACAGCGAGCGGGTGTCTCCCTTCACCAGGAGGTCGGCATCGCCACCGAGAGCGAAGTCCCAGTTCCCATCGAGGAGAAGGTGGTCGAACTCCATCCCCAGACCGGTAAGCGCCCTGGTGGCGGCGAGGGACAGTGCCGCCGACATTCCACGCTCGTCGCACTCCTGATGTGAAGCATGTCCTACGGACCAGGCGACGCACCATTCCGCGAGCCTGTCGAACATCAGCTCGCGTTCGGGTTCCGTGAGCATCTTCGAGTCCCGGATCTTGTAGATGCGACGCTCCTTCGGAATCACCGCGGCGCCAACGCTCACGGGTCCTGCCCACGCACCGCGGCCTACCTCGTCCATGCCCACCACAACGTCTTTGCCTGCATCCCACAGCTCGCGCTCGTAGCGAAGGGATGGTGATTTCCCCTGCAGACCGGCCCGGAGCTTTGGCATCGAGGTGACCATGGTCAGTTCAGTGAGAGGTCATCGGGGTATTGTGCGTAGAGGCTGAGCCGGCCGGGTTGTCGCTTCAGCACCCGCGACCACAGGTCGGCGGGATCACCAAACACGTCCTCGGCAACCGCCTCGACGATGAACCAGGAGTCGACGGCGAGTTCGACCTCGAGTTGGCCACCGTCCCAGCCGGAGTAGCCAGAGAAGACCCGGATCCGCAACGGTGGTGTCTGCGAGTCAGGTGACTCGCTGAGATCGATGAAGCCGATTCCGGCAAAAAGGGCACCGTCCGACTCCTCGTCCTCGAATTCGGCAACGCCAATGGCGACTTCATTGCGTACAGGTCCACCGATAAAGACGACACCAGGGTCGGCGATCAGATCCGCCCAACCCGGGCAGGTGCTCGCCGGCGGGCTCGGTTGGTCGGTCGGTTGAGCACTGTGCCAACGGCACCGTCCTCACCGTGCTCGAAGAGGAACACAACGGTCCTGTAGAAGTTCGGGATCTTGTAGCAGCGGGCTAGCTACGAGGAGCTTGCCCTTGAAAGATGCGGCCATGACGAGTGCTCCATTCCTAGACCCTACCGCAATCACCGGGTCAAGTTCCGGTATCCTCGCCATCAGGAGGTACAACATGGATCTCACCAGCTCGAGCATCACCGACGGCACCCCGATTCCTGGCGAATTCGCTTTTTGCATTCCTGACGCGGCAGCACACGCCACATTCGGTGCCAACCGCAATCCGCAATTCGCCTGGGTCGATGTCCCCGAGGGCACTCGGTCTCTTGCACTCATCTGTCACGACCCCGACGTGCCCACCCGCCCCGACGACGTCAACCAGGACGGACGCGAAGTGCCGGCTGACCTGCCCCGCACCGACTTCTTTCATTGGGTGGTCGCCGACATGCCCGCCGATCTCCGCAACATCGAGGCAGGATCGTTCGCCGACGGTGTCGTTCCTCATGGCAAGAGCGAAGCCGCCACCCCGATCGACTGCCGCCTCGGTCTCAATGATTACACGGGCTGGTTCTCAGGTGATCCCGACATGGAGGGCCGTTACTTTGGCTACGACGGTCCCTGTCCGCCCTGGAACGACAGTCTGACGCACCACTACATCTTCACGGTGTTCGCCCTCGATGTCGTCACCCTGGATCTCCCCGCTGGATTCTCGGGAGGAGATCTGCGCTCCGCCATGGAGGGACATGTGCTCGATCGCGCCTCGATCACAGCTACCTACACATTGAATCCCCGGCTGCTCGGCTAGGCAATCTCTACCAGCTCATCCGGATCCTAGGCTGGAGCTTCTATGAGCTACGAGGATCTGCACAGACTTCCCAAGATCGAGCTACACAACCATCTCGACGGTGGCCTGAGGGTTGGTACGTTGTTGGAGCTCGCCGCCGAGATCGGACACAAGCTTCCGGCTGGCGATCCGAAAGCGCTTTCCGACTGGTTCTATCAAGGAGATTCCGGTTCGTTGGTGCGCTATCTGGCCGCGTTCGAGCACACCGTTGCGTTCATGCAGACCGCAGAGGCAATCGAGCGGGTTGCTTACGAGGCCGGTGCCGATCTTGCTTCCGACGGAGTCATCTACGGAGAGATCCGGTACGCCCCGGTACTGACAACCCGACGGTGGCCTCTCGAGAGACGAATCGATAGAGGCCGCACTTGCAGGGTTTGCCCGGGCAAAGAGGGATACGGGCACAACGGTGAACCTCATCATCGATGCCATGCGGGACCTCCCCGACTCAATCGAAGATGCCCGGGCTGCATCCCGCTTCGCCGGGAAGGGTGTTGTCGGGTTCGACCTCGCCGGACCGGAGCAGGGATTTCCCCCTGAGGACCATGCCGAGGCTTGCCGGCTGGCCAGCGACCATGGGATCCACATCACCATCCACGCCGGGGAGGCAGCCGGGGTCGACAGCATTGCCGCCGCACTCGGTGCTTGTCACGCAGAGCGAATCGGGCACGGCATCAGAATCGTTGACGACATGGGCCCAAACGGTGCCATGGGGGCGCTGGCCATCCGCGTACGAGACGAGGCGCATTCCGCTCGAAGTCTGTCCCACCTCGAACTTGCACACCCTCGGCATCCAGCCGCAACAGCATCCCCTCGGTCGGCTTTACCGGGCAGGATTCAATGTGACACTGAATACCGATAACCGGCTGATGAGCCGGGTCACTCTCACCGATGAATTCGATCTAGCGCTCACCCACCAGGGCATGACCGTCGAGGATCTCCATCGGACCACGGTGGCGGCGGCGGACGCCGCCTTCATCGATGAGTCGCAGCGTCTTGCGCTTCTGGAGCAGATCGATCAGGGCTACCTCAGCTGACTGTCCAGCCACGAGGCCACAAACCCGAGCACCTCGTCTTGTTCCGGCTCGTTGTGGGTCTCGTGGCGCAAACCCGCAAATACCTTCCGCTCTACGTTGTCAAGCGCCGCAAGTGGCGCTGAGGCCCGTGGTGGTACAAGGGAGTCCTCAGCTCCATGAATAACGAGGGTCGGCTTTGTCAATTCTGTGTACTGGCCGCGGAGTGACTCCATCTGCGCAAATAGATTCGCTCCGAATCGCGCCGTGCCCTTCGTCTCGACGAGGGGGTCGGCGAAATACTTCTGCGCCGACCGCAGGGTCGCGTGAAAGCTGTTCGCCTTTGATCGAATTCGGCGCCCGGAAACCGGGCCTGACCCGGGTCAGTATCTTGGCACCCCAACGCAGTACTAGAGGCACCTGAGCGGACAGCGCCGGGGCCGACAGCACGAAGAGGTCAGGCTGGCGTCTGGTGCTCACACCGTACGAGACGGCGATCAATCCGCCCATGGAATGGCCGTACATGATTCGCGGCACGATCGTCGGGGATCTGCTCGAATACGATGGAAACGTCGTCGAGATACTGCTGGAACGACTCGATGTCGATCCGGTTCCCGCCAGAGGCTCCGTGGCCCCTCAAGTCGAAAGCCGTGATATCAAAACCGCGGTCGGCAAAGAAGTCGCCAACATGCTCATAGCGGCCGGAATGCTCACCAAGACCGTGGATCAGCAGCATGCGTGCCCGTGGATTGGGGCAATCCCAGCGCCGCATCAGCAGGCCAACCCCATCGGCAGCAAGAAGCTGCTCAGTAGTGCTCATCGCGATACATCTCCTGTTGCGAGGGCGGCCCCAATAATTCCTGCCCGATTGCGAAACCTGGCAGGCCGGACGGTCGCCCGGGTGTCGAGCAGATCCTGGTAGGTGTCGAACTTCTTCGAGATGCCACCGCCGAGTAGGAAATGATCCGGCGACAGCACGTCTTCGACATAGTTGAGGTACTCGTTGAGCCTGACCGCCCAATCGCGCCGTTTGAGCCCGCCATCCTCGACCAGCCGCGCCGCCGCATAGTGCTCGGCATCCATACCCTTGAATTCGAGGTGGCCGAGCTCGGTGTTCGGCACAAGCACACCGTGACGAAACAGGGCACTCCCTATTCCCGTCCCTAGTGTTAACAGCAACACCGTGCCTTAGAGCTCTGCTGCAGCACCGAATCGTTGCTCGGCGATCCCTGCGGCATCTGCGTCATTGAGGATGGCGACGTGAACTCCGTACCGTGCGCCGAACTCGGAGCTGACGTCGCGACCGATCCAGCCATCGTCGATATTCGCTGCTGTATAGACGACTCCAGATCGAACCACCGAGGGCACAGCACAGCCGATCGATCCCTTCCAATCGAAAGTGATCGACGAGTTCATCGAAGACTTCGAATACCGCTTCGGGTGTGGATGGCTGGGGAGTGGCGATGCGGAGGTCGTTTCGCCATCCGCTCTCCGGTGTCGAGATCTACCGGGGCGGCTTTCACTCCGCTCCCGCCAACGTCGATTCCTAGCGCCTCCATGGTCTCCTCTCCGATTCGACTTCTGGTACTCACATGCCGGCTCATCGATCCAAGAAGGGCAGCCGTACCCGCTGCACCGGCACCCAGGTGCCTCGCACATCCATTGCGAGTGAGGCGGACCGATCGACAGGCGGGCTCACGTAGCCCATCCCGATGCCTACGCCGAGCACCGGACTGAAATTACCTGAGGTGACCTCGCCGATGGACGTCGCCCGATCTCAGTTCATAACCGTGGCGTGGCGGCCGTCGGTCGGCGGTGCGGAATGCAACCAGCTGCTTCTTCAGACCCGTATCCGTCTCGACGAGAATGCTTCCTTGCCGACGAATTTGTGGTCCCAACCGACCACCCAACCGAGCCCTGCTTCCAGCGGGGTGGTTTGCTCGTCTAGATCCTGTCCCCACAGCGGATATCCCATCTCGAGCCGCAACGTATCACGAGCACCCAATCCACACGCTTGGCTCCCGCGTCGAGGAGCGCCTGGAAAAGTGCTTCAGATCTCTCAACAGGGACCGCTACCTCGGCCCCTTTCTCGCCGGTGTACCCGGTACCCGCCACCCACATCGGCGCACCATCGAACTCGCCTTCGTGCACCCGGAACCGGCCGGGGACGATGCCGATGACGTCGCTGAGCACGCGCTGCGACTGTCGGGCCCCTGCACCGCAAGCAAGGCCGTCTCAGATCTGATCGGAACGGCAGATGTGTTCTTTGCCGACGTGAATCTGGCGAGCAACTCGTCGTAGTTCACACCGTTCGGCATCACCCAGTAATCCTCTTCGCCAAACCGCCAGACGATGATGTCGTCGACAACGCCACCACTCGCATTGAGGGCCATGGTGTACTGGGCCTGCCCGGGCTCGATGTCGTCGATGTCGTTGCAGAGCTCATGGCGAATGGTCTTGGTCGCGCGGGGTCCTGTGAGGTGGAACCTGCCGAGGTGCGTCACGTCGAACACTCCGACGTTCCGACGCACAGCCATGTGCTCGGCGATCACGCCTTCGTATTGGAGCGGCATCTCCCAGCCGCCAAAATCGGTGAACCGGGCGCCGAGCGCCTCGTGTGCGGCTCGCAACGGGGTAGCGGGCATATCAGTGAGCCTCCGTGTTGTGTTCAGGCCACACTAACCGAGACACGATTGGCTGATTTCGTAGCCACCCTACGCAAGGAGGGGCGCGGCCTGCGGTTCTGGGGAGTTGCGTCCAACCGCTACCCGGCGGCGATGGCCTCATCGTCGCCGAGATCCTCGATCCTGGGTGGTCCGGGCATACGGGTTGGCGCTGCCGGCAACTCCTGATCCGGGAGCTCCTCGAGACCGTACTTCACCAGCAGGTTCAGGTAGTCGCGCTGGTAGAACAACTTGCACGTGATCTCGGGGTAGTGCTCGCGGAGCAGACGTAGCTTCTTGTTCTTCTTGGTGACCAACTTCTGGCTCATCGTTGTGATCTCGATGTAAACGTCCTCGTCGGGGAGGTAGAAGTCGGGTCGGAAGAACTTTGTCGGGTCCCCATCGTGATCGAACTTGATGGCGAACTCGCGTGGCTCGTACTGCCACTCAACATCGTAGAAGTCGAGAAGCCGGGCAAACTGCCGTTCGCTCTCGTGAGCAAACTCAACGAGATCCGCCGGCTGGGTGCTCTCCAGGTAGTCGCTACTCAGTTGGCCTTCGCCTCCGTGATTGCCGCAGCCACCGGATCGTCCTCCGGAAAGAGCCCGTGGATCTCGCCTTCGAGCTCCTGTTGCACCGGGCCAACTGCGATCCCAAAAACGCCCTGCCCCTTCTGGAAGACATCGACGACCTCGTCGGCGCTGTGTGCCGCAAAGATGGTCGTGCCGTCGGAGAGCAAGGTCACGTCGTTGAGCGGGTTGTTACTGGCAAGCTGCTCGCGCAGGATCGCCATCGCACTGCGGATCTTCTTTAGGCTCATCCCGGCGTCGAGCAGCCGCTTGACGACCTTTAGCTGCACGATGTCCGTGAATGCGTAGCGACGTTGGGTACCCGAGCCCTGAGCTGTCTGCAACGATGGCCTGATCAGACCCGTGCGTGCCCAATAGTCGAGCTGGCGGTAAGTGATTCCCACCAGGCTGCACACCTGTGGGGCTCGATATCCGATGTCCTGCTCCTTCACGGCAAGCCTCCTCGTGGCTTGTAGCTTACATCGACGTAATTCCGCCCGCCGAACTACGTCAGTGAAGTTAACGACCCTACGCGCGACTTGTCAACAACCCCTGTGGATAACCACCCAGATTCCGGGTGTCGCCTGTCGCTCAGGAATCCGAAGAATGACCCGATTCGAAGTCCTCAGGAGTGATGTCTTCGAGGAATTCTCGGAAGCGCTCGATCTCGTCCTCCTGACCCTCTTCCTCGATCTCGACACCGGCATCGCTGAGCAGATCACGATCGGCAAAGACAGGTGACCCCGTGCGGGCTGCGATCGCCACGGCATCGGACGGGCGGGCCGAGATAATCACCTCGCTGCCGTTCCGGTCCATGACCAGGTTGGCGAAGAAGGTACCCGCCACCAACTCGGTCACGTCGACGCGGGTGACCGAAGCCTCGAGACCTTCGATGACCTGCTTGAGGAGATCATGGGTCATAGGTCGCTGCGGCTCCAGCCCCTGGAGCGCGAGTGCGATAGCCGTTGCCTCATTGGGACCGATCCAGATGGGCAGATAGCGTCCCCCGTCTCGTTCTCTCAGCAACAGAATCGGCACGTTCGAGGGCAACTCGATTCTGATTCCGACCAACTCCATGGGTACCGGGTCCATGGCGACAAGCCTATCACCGGACCGCTTCTCCCCTGTCGCCCCAGGCTGCCGATTCAGTCGGATACCGCGGCAAAGACGACTTTCGGGAACGTCTCGTGAAGGTCCTGGAGTCGCTCCATGTCCATGACCGCCCAAATGCCCGGCAGATTCCGGTATCTCCCTTCCCAGTCGAGTCCATAGCCCAACAGGAATTCGTCACCGATCTCGAAGCCCCGGTATTCCACTGGAACGTCGACGATGCTGCTCGCAACCTTGTCGAGCAACGCAACCGTCTTCAAGCTCGCCGGGCGCCTGACCTCGAGGTTTCGGATCAGCGTGCTGAGGGTCAGACCGGTGTCGACGATGTCCTCGACGATGACCACATGTCGGCCCTCCAGGGAGATCGCCGTGTCCATCGCAAGTGAGACACGGCCTCTTTCTCCGAATCGAGTCAGCAGCAGGAAATCCACCTCATGCGGAATGTCGAGGCTCCTGATCAGGTCAGCAAGGAAGGGCAGCGCACCCTTCATCACTCCGACGAGGACGGGGTTCAACCCTGCGTAGTCGCTCGCAATGGCGGCCGCCCAACTCGCCGATCCGGCGGTGGAGAGCATCGGCGTCGACCACTTCCAGGAAGTGATCCGTCACTTCGTACCACCGAGCACGATCGGGATCATGCCGCGCACCATGTCGAGGACACGCTTCGGTCCCGGGCGTCTCGCCCCACGGCGTCAGCGCCTGTTGGCCCGGTCTCTTCGATTGTACGTGTCTTGACGAACATTCTCGGTGACCGGGTCGAGCAGAGCCCACCTCCCCCTCCACCTTCCAACTCGACCAGCGGCAAGAGGAACCGATCGGTGACCCGGAGACGCTGATTGAGATAGTCGAGGATCGCCGCAGTGTCGGCAAAGTGGTCCTCGCTGCCCATGACTACAACGACGAAGGTCTGATCCTCTACTTCATATGCGGTCACGAGAACCCTGCCGGCTTTGGACGTGTAGCCGGTCTTCAGACCCAACGACGCCCGGATAGCTGTTTAGCAGGTGATTGGTATTCGTCGCGGTCCGTGACTGCCGTCCGGCCCGGGTTTGAAACGGATGATCCCGGTGCGGGTTAGCTGGCTGAGCACCGGATCCTTGAGGACCGCCTCGCCAATGGTTGCCAGATCTCGAGCCGAGGTGTAGTGGCCATCCGTGTCGAGCCCGTGGGGGTTCATGAAATGCGAATGCTCAGGGCCCATTCCGCCGCCTTCTGGTTCATCAAGTCGGCAAAGCCTGCGATGCTGCCGCCCACATACTCGGCCAGGGCGTACGCGGCATCATTGCCCGGAGCGGACCAGCATTGCCGCCAGCAGATCGCGGACGCTCCAGACCTCGCCGGCGACAAGACCGATCTCGGACTCACCGACATCGGCAGCCGCTTCGCTGACTCGCACCCGGTCGTCGAGGCCGACATGGTCGCGAACGACCAATGCGGTCATCAGCTTGGTCACAGATGCCATTGCCCGCTCCTCATCGGCGTTGTGCTCGAACACCGATACCCCGGAACCGACATCGACAGCGATCCATGCCTCTGCTGTGAGCACCGGCGGTCGTGCGGGCGCAGGCGCTCGCACCGGAGAGCCCAGGACAGAGTCAGGGCGGCGAGCAACGCCACAGGTGTGAGCCTGCTGATGCATCATCCCTCGAGGAGTTTTCCTCAATCTGGCACGAACGAGGTTCTCTTGCAGCTTGGCTCCGGCGCTCGCCCCATCGGCGAGCACTTCGGCCGCACGCCGCCGGTTCTTCGGGTTACGATGATGAAGCAGCGGCGTTACCAGTTGGGAGAGCAGATCGACTTCCCGATCGGCAGCGAGCCGTAGAGAGCGGATATGCCTTCCCTCGAAACCCCGCGAGAATACAACCGATACGCGGAACGTGCGATCGCAAGGTCCTCATCGCGGAACACCTGCCGCCCATTGGGCAGGTCGAAGGGGCTGAGCACCTGCTGAGCGATCAGCTCGTCAATTTGAATCCGGTTGAGACCGCTGGCTCGACTCAGCTCATCGGCAGCCATGGAGACACCGGCCGCCCCGAAGTACGCTTCAGGGGCCGGCCCGCTGTCTTCGGGTACGTTGCCTTCGTCACCACGATCCCATGAGGTCAGCTTTGACTTGATGACCTTGAGCGGCAAGAAGTGGTCGCGTTGCTCGCTGAGAACGTAGCGAAGCCGGTTGACGTCATCGTCGGTGAACATCCGGTACCCCGAGGGGCTCCGGTCGGGACTGATCAGTCCTTGCGCTTCGAGGAAACGCACCTTGGAAACGGATCAGATCGGGAAACTCGTCGCGCAGGCCATTGATCACCTCACCAATCGATAGCTCTTTCCGGTCGGAGAATTGAGCCGGCGCAGCGCCGTTGTCAGCCATGGCCGCCGGCCACTACGAGATGGAACTTGCCGATGATGACCTCATCGCCCGGCTGTAGCCGGGCGCGATCTCGGCGTTCTGCATTCACATACGTGCCATTCGTCGAGCTGAGGTCCTCGACGAGAGGCCGTCCTCGTTGACAGTGAACCGGGCGTGCTCCCGGGACACCGTCACATCGCCGAGGAAGATGTCGACATCGTCGGAACGTCCTGCAATGGTGTCACCATCGCCAAGGACATAGGTCAGCCCGGCACGGGGGCCGCGTTCGACGACAAGCGCATACCGAAATGCACCCTCTATCCGCCCGACGATTTCGCCAACGTCGGCGACACCTGCGTTCGGGTCGTAGAAGATTGTCTTTTCGGCATCGGGTGCCTCTTCCGGCACCCCGGGTTGATCGGCCATACCAGAATGGTAGTCGGAAAGCCTCGACAAGAGGTTGAGGCTTTGCCAAAACCGGACAATCGATGCGGTTGACCGGAACCGCCCCTTCGAACACCCGGCTGGTGTCTACTCGCAGAAGTCCGAGTATGCGGCCGAATCCATCAGATCATCAAGCGGAGCGAGATCGCCCTCGATGACGATGAACCAGGACGACCCGAATGGATCGCTGTTGATCGATCTCCGGTGCCGTCGGCAAGTGCGGTCATTCACCGCGACCACGGTCCGCTGATAGGGGCGTAGACGTCGGCCACAGACTTGGTCGACTCGATCTCGGCAAACGATTCTCCTGCGGTCGATGTTGCGCCCACATGCGGGGAGGTCTACAAACACGACATCACCGAGAGCATCCTGCGCATAGTCGGTGATACCCACCTTGGCCTTGCCGTCCTCGACGGCAACCCACTCGTGGTTCTCGGTGTAGCGGAGGCCTTCTGGAATCTGCACTGCGTCTCCTGTAATGTGTGATCCAGCGCGAGCTTACCCGTTTTCGGTCCTCGGACAACTCCAGTCAAGGACCGCTCACGAACGCTGTGATGACCGCCGGGCCTTGATGGCGTTGATGGCGTCGCCCGCATACTGGACGCTACGACGTAGTAGAGGATCAGCCCGGAACCCCGGAGACCCAGGCCACGACCACGGCAGGCTCCCAGCCTGCCCCTATGAAGAACCAGGCGACCGATGTGTAGAGCAGCAACGTGGCGAGCTTGCCGAGTTCGTCGTACTGCCAGGCTGGTGTGACCTTGCACCGCTACGACGATGGCGCCGACGCCGACAGCCGCTTCCCGAACGATCAGCAGCCAGCCAAACCATGCCGGTAGGTAGCCCGTCACCAGTCCTGCGATGACGGCGGTGACAACAGCGATCCGGTCTGCCAGCGGATCGAGGATCTTGCCGACCTCGGACACCTGATTCAGACGCCGCGCCAGGTATCCGTCGACCCAGTCGGTGGATCCGATGACTCCGAGGACGATGCCTGCCCAGACCGGGTCGTCGGGGCCTGCCAGGAGCCATACAAAGAGCGGGACCAGTGCCAGCCTGATGGCCGAGATCGCATTCGGGATCGTAAGGACGCCCCTCGACGTCGGTTGACTATTCACCATGAGGGCTCGCAGTGCCTCGAGGGATGGGCGCCGTGCAACGGGCCGACGAACCTGAACATTATACTTCAAAGCCCCACGCTATCAGCCGACTCTGACCACCCGAAAGCGGATACGCTCGAGCTCGTGGTCTTCGAAGGTCACGACGAATGCATATCCCTTGGCATCGGGAAACTCGATGCCATGAAACGGGCTCACAATGGGGACGATGCTCGACGATCCCGGGGGAAGGTTGGGCGGTGCCCCGACACCCAGCTTGCCCTTGGCCTCGACCCCCATGTCGATGCCGTCTTCGTCGATGAGTCGGAGCGCGATCTCCAGATCCCGATGTCGCTCGTCTGGCTCGATCTCCGCAACCAGAGCAACGGTCAGACTCCGATGAATCACCGGGAGCTTCCGTGCGCTGATGGTATCGAAGCCACCGCCGAGCACAAACAGCTTTCCACCCTGTACCTGTGCTGCATCGGCGAGCATTGCTGTCGTCAATCGCACCGTTGTCTCCTCATGCTTGCTGCCAGGGACACACATAACGTCCCCGGACCGGTTCGCTTCTAGGTCAATGGTGCTTATCGGTTGATTTTCCCGGTGACTCAACCATTCCTTGTGCCGACCCACAATTGGGCGTGGCGTCGCTCCCCGATCACATCAGCGACCGTATCCTGCCATGCCATGGCACTGCGCATCCTCACTATGAACCTCTACAACGGTGCCGCCGACCCGGATAACTGCGGCTTTGCTCACCCGGACGCCGGATATGGTCGCGGTCCAGGAACTCTCCAGAACAGTGCACGAGTGCTGTCCGAATGGTCGGCATCAACGTCTGCTCGATCCACGAGACGACACGATGGGCATGGGAATGGCGTCGCAGATCCCGGTCGAGACGACCCGGCTCGAGTTCCCGAACCGCGATCCGATCCTCGGACGGTTCGACGGGGCGCCATGGGGGCTGCCCGACGGTGGAGCTGATCAATGTCCATCTCACCAATCCCATTTCCACGCCTCTGTTGGTGTCACTCCGTCGCATGCGCACGCCAGGAGGCGGCAGCGCTCGAGGACCTGCTCGACAACGCGTGACGACGGTGTCGCCCGGGTCGTCGTCGGCGACTTCAACTCATCTCCGCGCGTGGCCTCTGTACCGGCGGAGTGGCAGCGCTTGCGACAGACGGGGCGGTGCAAGCGGGCACGGCGACGCCGCACCTGGGGCTACTTCCGCGACTCACCACGGATGCTGCGTATCGACCACGTCTTCCTACAGGGCCGGATTCGCTGCACCGGTACCCGGCTGGTGCAAGCTTGTCGGGGCCGACCACCGGGGCCTGGTCATAGATCTCGAGCCAGGTGCCCCCGCCGGCTGAGCGACCAGCCATAGGAGATCCGCCACACAAGCAGAGCCGAAGGCGCTGGTCAGCATCGTCACCAGGATGAACACCCACGGGATATCGCGATTCAGTGCCATGCCACGCAGGAAGGCGGCCAAGCGGGGCAGCGAGCATGCAGGCCAGGGCAACTCGCCAGAGCGCCGCAGGCGTCTCGATGTCTCGTTCGTCGTACACACCCAAAGAACGGGGCGACCACCGCCCATGCCAGCACCGAGCCGACCGCGGTCACTATGAGCCGGCCGAAAGGCTCAAGGCGAAGTGAGTGGCAAAGCCGATGACGGTGAGCAGGACCAGCACGGCAGACGTCCCCGATGACGGCGGTCTTCTGGGTTCTGGTGAACTGTGGCATCGAGCCAGGGACACTACCCCACCCGGAGGGCGCATCTCGCCAGATTTCCGGGACTCGGGTCCGTGCCTTATGGGGTCGTTCGGCCCTATATGTCGGAATAGACAACGTATTACTTTGGGATATATGCGAAGTAGTGAATAGGCCTATGTCGTTTACGGGCGAGAACGCATCGGTATCAGCGGAGGGTCTCCCTCCGGTCACGGGTTCGCTACACGTCGCCCTCCCTCTCGTTAACGCGCTCCACCCCGGTGGAGCGCGTCCATTTGTACTGAGGAGGTACCAATGTCCGTTACTCCAGATGAGGTCCTCGACTGCAGCGGTCTTGCGTGCCCGATGCCAATCCTGAAGACCAAGAAGGCCGTCGACGCTCTCGAACCAGGTCAGATCCTGAAGATGATCGCAACCGATCCGGGCTCTGAAAGCGACATGGACGCGTGGACCAGCCGCACCGGCCATACCCTCGTCGAATCCGAGGAGTCAGGTGGCCAGTACGTCTTCTTCATTCAGAAGAAGGGTTGAGATGGGCACCACCAAGACGATCGGGATCATTGCGGGCCATGGCACTCTCGATTCGGCCTATCCCCCACTGATCATCGCCACCTCGGCAGCGGCCCTCGACATGGAAGCCGCCATCTTCTTCACTTTCTACGGACTAGAGATCATCAAGAAGGGGCAGGCGGACAAACTCCAGGTCGCACCGATCGGGAATCCGGCCATGCCGGTACCCGTGCCCAACATCATCGGCATGCTCCCGGGCATGACCGCGATGGCGACCAGGATGATGAACGGATGGATGGAGAAGGCAAACGTCGCCAAATTGAGCGAGCTTCTCGAAATGGCGCAAATGGCAGATGTACGCCTGATTGCCTGCCAGATGACCATGGATGTCATGGGGATCAAGAAAGAGGATCTCATGGATGGCATCGAGATCGGCGGCGCCGCCACCTTCCTCAATTACATCGGCGAGGACGCCGTCAGCCTCAGCTTCTAGAAGGGACCGATGCAAATGGACGAAGACAAGGTACTGATCGTAATGACGAGCGGTCCCGACACGCCACGCCGCTGTGCCACCCCGTTCTTCATGGCCAATCTGGCCGCGGTCATGGACCAGGAAGTGACGATGTTCTTCACGATCGACGGCATCAAGCTCGTCGAGAAGGGCGTCGCCGAGGACCTATACCCCAAGGCAGGCGGCAAGTCGGTCGCCGAGTTCCGCGATGACTGCATCGAGGCCGGCGTCAAGTTCATGGCCTGCACCGCCGCGACTGAGCTCCACGACCTCACCGAGGACGATCTGATCGACGGCGTCGAGATGGCCGGTGGCGCAACCATGATGGCCATGGCTACCGAAGCCGGCACCGTCCTGAGTTTCTGAGGAGGAAGAGCAGATGGCAACAGTCAACGGATGCGACCTCCCCGAGGATGTCTTCTACAACCTGGAGAAGCACACCTGGGCGAGGTTATTGGACGATGGCACGGTCCGGCTCGGGATGACTTCCGTAGCCGGGAAGCTCGCTGGTGGCAACCTCGCCGCGGTGACCGTCTCGGCCCGGAAGGTCGGCAAGGAGATCCTGCAGGCAAGAGCGTCGCCACTGTGGAGAGCAGCAAGTACGTGGGCCCGGTGCCCCGCCCGGTGTCCGGCACCTTGCTGCGTGGCAACGATCGGCTCGGCCGACGAGCCGAGTCTGGCGGTATCGGACCCTACGGCGAAGGATGGATCGCTGAGATGACACCAGCCGATTGGGATGGAGAGAGCCAGACGCTGCCAACCGGCGCCGACGGGGTTGCCGCCTACCAAGACGTGGCTCGAGACAGAAGGGGTGTCGTGCGGATAGAGGATGCCGCGGCAACAGCAACCACCCCTATCAAGCCGAACCGGAGGGCAATATGGGCGAAGAATCCATATACGAGCACCTGACAAAACAAGGGGTTAGCCGTCGTGATTTCCTGCGTACTGCGGGGTCATCGCCGGCGGCCTCGGATTCAACCAACTGGCACCGATCAGCGCCAGCGGGCTTCCCGAGCAAGCTGGCAGATAGTTCCGGGCGCTCGACCTGACATCATTGGTCAGCTCACGCGCTGCAGACCAAACCCCGGCTACCAGTCATCTGGCTGGAGTTTCAGGACTGTGCGGGCTGCACTGAAGCGTTGACCCGGTCGCAATCGCCGACCCTCGTCGATCTGGTGCTGAACAAGATCTCCATCGACTACCACGAGACGCTGTTCGCAGCGGCCGGGTTCCAGGCGGAGGCAAGCCGGCAGGCAGCTATGGAGAAGTACAACGGGCAATACGTTCTCGTGGTCGAGGGCAGCATCCCGGTCGGCAATGACGGGGTCTATTGCACCGTCGGTGGGCGGACTGCCGTCGATATCCTCGACGAGGCCGCGGCAGGTGCCGCTGCCATCATCGCTACCGGCAACTGCGCCGCATACGGAGGCGTTCCCAAGGCAAAGCCCAATCCGACAAACGCCAAGGGCGTTATGGAGCTGATTACGGACAAACCCGTCGTCAACATCCCCGGTTGCCCTGCAATCCCGGAGGCATACGACGGGCACGCATCGCCAACTTCCTGATCTTTGGTGAGCTCCCCGAGCTCGACGATCTGGGTCGGCCCAAGGCGTTCTACGGGACGACGATCCACGATCGTTGCTCTGCGCCGCCCGTTCTACGAAGCAGGGCAAATTCGCCAAGAGCTTCGACGACGAAGGCGCCAGGGCGAGGTTGGTGCCTGTACAAGCTCGGCTGCAAGGGACCGACCACGTACAACGCTTGCGCAACCATCAAATGGGACGGCGGGCTGTCGTTTCCGATCCAATCGGGCCATCCGTGCCTCGGCTGCTCGCAGCCGGATTTCTGGGATGGAGGCGGCTTCTACCAGGGTCAGTCGGCTCCGCTCGATCGGCCCGGCGCCACCGTTGTCGGGGCGGCGGCAGTCGTCGGCGCTGCTGCCGGCGCAGGCTTTGCGGTAGCGAATCGATCTGCCAAGAAGAAGCTCGCCGCCATTGATGCGACGCGCGGAGAGGAGACATCATGACCTGGACCGATGCCCTCGAATTCCTACGGGGACCGCTGTTTCGCATAGCGTTCCTCGTGTTCATCGCCGGTCTGGCTTACCGCCTGATTCGGGTCGTGGCTCTGGGTTGGCCGAAGGACAACGTGCTGTCGGCGGGCAGCAAGACCAAAGGCGTTGCTACCACCTATGCAAAGGGCATCGGGATCTTCCCGTTCATCCCCTGGGTGAAGCAGACGTTCAACGGCAACGCCGTGACGTTCCTCGCCGGTGCGATGTTCCACGTCGGTCTGATCTTTGTGATCATCTTCGGCACGGCACACATGCTGGCGTGGAAGAGCCTGCTCGGCTTCGGCTGGCCCACTCTTCCGTTACCCATCATCGACTGGCTCGCTGCGGCCACCATCGTCGCCATGGTGGCCCTGCTTGGTGAATCGCTTCACCCACCCGGTGGTGCGCAAGCTGTCAGGGCCCGGCTGAGTTCATGAACTGGACACTCGTGTTCCTCCCGATGGTGACCGGTTACATGATGACCCATCACCTGTTCTTCAGGTATGAGGCTCTGTTCAGCCTGCACATGCTGGCCGTGGACGTGATGCTGATCTGGATCCCGTTCAGCCGGCTGTCGCACTTCGTGTTCTATTTCTTCTCACGAACGATCCACGGAGCCCAGTTCGGCAAACGTGCGGTAACGCCGTAGGAGGTGACAATGACTACTACACAAATCGCCCTCGATACGTTCGTAGCGGAAACTGGTGGTTGGGTCGCTTCACAGCTCGAAGCGTGCACACGCTGTGGCATCTGCGCGGAGGCGTGTCATTTCTACCAGGCAACCGGCAATCCCGAATTCGCCCCGGTATGGAAGATCGAGGTCCTTCGCAAGGCATATGAGCAGCGGATGACGCATCGGCGGCAAGTTGAAGACCGCCCTCGGCATCGAGAAGAAGGTCAATGACCAGCGAGCTGGTCGACTGGAGCAAGCTCGTCTATGAGGCATGCACGGTCTGCAACAAGTGCTCGATGGCATGCCCGATGGGCATCGAGCTCGGTCCGCTGATCCACGATGTCCGTTCCGGTCTCGCCGCTGCCGGTCTGGTTCCCGAAGATCTGGCTGCTGCCGTCCAGAAACAACTGGACGAGGGCAGCCCGCTCGGTGTGACCGATGATGTCTTCGAGGATCGCTTCGACTGGGTCCAGGACGACTGGGATGTCGACATCCCGATCGACAAGGAAGGCGCCGACACGATGGTCGTCTTCTCGTCGATCGAGATCATGAAGTTCCCCGAGAACCTCGCAGACATCGCCAGGATCCTCAACAAGGCAGGCGAGAACTGGACCGTGAGCACCAAGGGCCGTGAGGTCGTGAACTTCGGCTTCTACGAGGGAAGCCACGAGCACACTGCGCTGTTCCTGCAGAAGTTGATCGACGCGGCCGAGGAGTTGAAGGTCAAGAAGATCGTCGTCACCGAGTGTGGGCACGCATACGACGCGCTCCGCTGGACGGCGGCCAACCTGATCGATGTTCCCAAGGATCTCGAAATCACCCACATCGTTGCGTTGATGGACAAGTTCGTCAGCGAAGGCAAGATCAAGCTCAAGACAGGGTGCGTTCGACGGTGAGCGGCGGCATCGGTTCCACGATGCCTGCAAGATCCAGCGACGTGGCGGCCACATCGAGGAGCCGCGGCGGCTGCTGAACATCCTGGCGCCCGACTCGTTCCGTGAGTTGACTCCCAACAAGGAACAGGGCATCTGCTGCGGCGGCGGTGGTGGCGTGATCGCCATCAAGGAAGCCGACCCGTACCGCTTCGCCGTATTCGGTCTCAAGATCGATCAGGCTAAGGATGCAGGGGCCGACACAGTGGTGATGGCGTGCTCCAACTGCCGTCTCCAGTTCCTCGACGGGATCCAGCACTACGGCTCGGAGCTCAAGATAAAGGGGCTATCGAACATGGTTGCGGAGGCAATGGAGGGAGGCGACTGATGGCGTCATTTACTTTGACCCCGGTAGAGAAGGGCATCATGCGGTGTCGCCACACCGGTGAGCTCAGCCATGACGAAGTGCAGGCGCTTGGCTTCGTTCCTGCACGACTATCGAGGCAAGCTGCTCATCGACCTCACCGACACGACAAGTGAGGAGTGCGGGCGGAGGATTCACCAGTTCGCACCGATGATGCCAACCGCCGCCGTCTTCGGAACGGAACTCGACCCTGAGGTACTCGATTTCCCCGACAGCTATTACACACACGAGGTAAGACAATTCGACACCGAGGCCGAGGCACTCGCCTGGCTTCGCGAGCAATAGGAGGTCCCGTGGCTAACCGATTGGTCGTAGACCCGATTACCCGGATCGAAGGGCACCTTCGCATCGAAGCGGAGCTGGACGCCGACAACACAATCACCATGGCGTACTCATCGGGGACGATGGTCCGTGGCATCGAGATCATTCTCGAGGGTCGTGATCCCCGCGAGGCATGGGCTTTTGCTCAGCGCGCCTGTGGCGTGTGCACGACGGTCCATTCCTTTGCTTCGATCCGTTCGGTCGAAGACGCCCTCGACATCCAGATTCCGCATGCAGCGAACCTGATCCGGAATCTGATGATTGCCCAGCAGTACGTGCACGACCATGTCATGCATTTCTACCACCTGCATGCCCTCGACTGGGTCGACATCGTCAATGCGCTCAGGCCGACCCGGCCGAGACATCGGCGATTCAGCAGAGCATCTCGACCTGGCGGAACTCTTCCCCCGGCTATTTCGCCGATGTGCAGAAGAAGGTGCAAGCGATCGTCGACAGCGGGCAGCTATCGATCTTCGCAAACGCCTATTGGGGCCACCCGGGATACAAACTACCGCCCGCAGTGAACCTGCTGGCGGTAGCCCACTACCTCGAGGCCCTCGACTGGCAATCGCATGTCACCAAGATCCACACCATCTTCGGTGGCAAGAACCCGCACCCGAACTTCGTTGTCGGCGGGGTTCCCATGCCAATCGATCTCAATAGTGACACAGCGCTGAATGCAGAGACGACTGTCGATCATCTCGGACTCGATCGACAAGATCGACGAGTTCGTCAACCAGGTGTATCTCCCGGATCTGCTGGCGATAGCGCCTCACTACCTCGAGTACGCCTCGATCGGTGAGGGTGTTGGCAATTTCCTCACCTGGGGCGAGCTGCCCGGCGATGACCCGCGTGATACTTCGAAGTTCCTGGTGCCCCGGTCTCTGATCGTCAATCGTGATCCGTCGACGCTCACCGAGCCCGACCCGCGCGA
This sequence comes from uncultured bacterium, assembly GCA_963777645.1. Classification (GTDB taxonomy): domain Bacteria; phylum Actinomycetota; class Acidimicrobiia; order Spongiisociales; family UBA5794; genus JAAETI01. The sequence continues at coordinate 965,278 of CAVZRA010000003.1, forward strand.
CTTCGAGAGATGCAGGAGTTCATCACCCATTCCTGGTACGAATATGCAGAAGGCGACAACGCCGGGCTGCATCCCTGGGATGGTGAAACCAAGTTCAACTACACGGGTCCTCAACCACCTTATGAGGAACTCAACGTTGACGGGAAATACTCCTGGCTCAAGTCACCACGCTGGAACGGCATGCCGGTCGAGGTGGGGCCGCTCGCCCGGGTTCTCGCCTTGTACGCAACCGGACACGAGCAGACCGTCGACCTGGTCGACCTCACTTTGAAGACTCTCAATGCACCGCTCGCTGCTGTCTTCTCCACTCTCGGGAGAACTGCGGCACGCGCCATCGAGACCAAGGTGTTCGCCGATACCCTCAGGACGACATACAACGATCTGATTGCGAGCGATCAAGGCCGGGGACACCAGGACCTTCAACGATGAGCGTTGGGAACCCCGCTCGTGGCCGGGTGAGGCGCGCGGGTTTCGGTTTCATGGAGGCACCTCGTGGCGCGCTGGGTCACTGGATCGTGATCAAGAACCGCAAGATCGAGAACTATCAGATGGTCGTCCCGACCACCTGGAATGCCTCGCCGCGGGACGGCAACGGTCATCGTCGGGTGCATACGAGGCCTCCTTGCTCAACCACACGTTGGCCGAAACCCGACTAGCCACTCGAGATCCTGCGCACCATCCACTCCTTCGACCCATGCATGGCATGTGCCATCCACATGGTCGATGCCAACGGGTGATTCGGTGGCGGAGGTTGCGACCGGAATGGACGTCTGCTGGACATGAGCCGACGCCACGTAGTGCTCGGCATTGGCAACATCCTCAATCGTGACGAAGGGTTGGGGGTGAGGGCGCTCGACCTGCTCGAAGAGCAGGTCGGGCCTGTTGCCGATGTCGAGTACGTCGACGGTGGGGTCATGGGTCTCTCCCTGCTCCCCCTGGTCGAGGACTGCGAACATCTACTTGGTGCTCGACGCCATCGACGCAGGTGCCGAGCCGGGCAAGTTCGTTGAGATGAATGGCGAGGAGATCCGACTATTCACCGGCATCAAGATGTCCGAGCACCAGATCACATTCCAGGAGGTCCTCGGCCTCGCGTTCATCCGCGACAAGCTTCCGCCATACCTCCATCTGCTCGGTGCCCAGCCGTCCGACCTCACAATTGGTCTCGAGATCTCCGACAAGATCAGTGAAACCCTCCCACAGAATCGTGGAGCGGGCCGCGGCGGTCATACGCGACTGGGGATTCGAAGTCCCGGCACAAGACCCGATTCCGCAAGAAGCGGGTTGACCATGTGTCTCGGAATCCCCAGTCGCGTCGTGTCTCTCGAGAAGAACCTGCTCGGCATGACGATCGGACAGGTCGAGGCGAGTGGCACTGTACGCCAGGCACGCATGGACTACGTGCCCGAGGTGGAGATCGGTGACTACGTGATGGTGCAGATGGGTTTTGCGGTGAGCGTGATCAGTGAGGAAGAAGCAGGCGACGTGCTCGACGCTCTCGGCCAAATGGTCGATCTATCCGGGCTCGATCGCGATAGCCTTCCTAGCGGATCCGGTGCGCTCAGCCCGCGGACGAGCGGCAACGGCTGACAGATCCCGACTACCTGCCAATCAAGGAGACTCGGTCAATGAGAAAGATAAGGGTGCTCGACATGGGCGCGGTCGATTCCGTGCGATCACAGTCCATCTACCACGCGGTGGCGCGCGCCCTTGACGCCGACTCCCCCGATACGATCATTCTGGTCACCGGCGAAGACCCCTATGTGTGCATCGGGTTCCACCAGGATCTGCACAGCGAAGTCGATGTCGAGTATTGCCAGCGAGCCGGGCTCCGCATCGTGCGTCGCGAAGTGGGCGGAGGCGCCGTCTACCTGGACCGCAATCAGATGTTCGCCCAGTGGATCTTCCACAACGACAGTCTTCCGGACGATCTCAATGATCAGTTCGCCCTCTACATCAAACCGCTTGTAGACACCTATCGAGCGCTCGGCATCAACGCCTATCTTCGGCCGGTCAACGACATCCATGTCGACAATCGGAAGATTGGGGGCACCGGAGCGGCCCAGATCGACGATGCTCGGGTCCTGGTTGGCAGCCTGATGTTCGATTTTGACAAGGCCACCATGGCCAGAGTGCTGAAGGTGCCGGATGAGAAGATGCGCGACAAGATCTTCGCCGGGCTCGAGCAGTACATGGTGACGATGGCCGATCTGCTCCCAGAATCGCCGGATCGCGATGCCACCATCGCCCTCTACCTTGGGAAGTGCGCTGAGACCCTCGACGCCGAGCTGGTGCCTGGCGAACCAACCGCACGAGAGCTCGAGATCGCTGCCGAGCTCGACGAGTTGCTGGTCAGCGACGAATGGCTCAACGCCAAGACCACGCTTCCCCGCGACGGCGTCAAGATCCATGAGGGTGTCTCCGTAATCGGTGGTGTGTTCAAGTCCCCCGGCGGTTTGATCCGGGCGGCTGCCAGCCGTGTTGACGGGGATCTCGATGATGTGACCTTCTCCGGTGATTTCACCATGCTTCCCGCGGAGGGGCTCAAGGCCGTCGAGGATGCAGCCGCAGGCGACGTCGATGGGCTGCGAAGCCGTCTCGAGCATGTCTATGCCGAATATGATCTCAAGACTCCCGGTGTGCTCCCCGAGCACTTTGTAGCAGCGTTGTTGGGAGGCTGATGTCGGCCGCAGACACCTTTGCACGATACGCGTATCCGCCGAACGAGCTCGGTTACTGCGGGCCCCCCGACCCAGGTGAGGTTCTCAGCTGTGGCCTCGCCGGCCTGGAGACGACGGCCCGCTGTTTTGAGGGAACCTGGCCATACTTCGAATTCATCGCGGCCCGAAACGGGCTCCAACCGTTGGACGCTGAAGTGATCGAGTCGTACTGGCTCGGCGGGTCACTCACAGAGCATCTCGACGTGGCTGCTCAAGGAGCCGCTCTCCTCGAGGATCTGGCGAGTGCCGGCGGTACCTGGGCGCACAGCACTGCGGATCTCCTCCCCGGGATGACACCCGACCACAATTTCCACGTCTTTGCCGTATACCCATGGCTGGGTTTGCTGCAGCGCAACGTCGGTGACCAGCCCCGACTGGTGCTGGACCGTTGCCGGGTGCGTTGGGGCAAGGTGGTCTCTCTGGACGGAGATACTGCGGCGGTTCTGTCCTCGGCGATCGAGTGGGATGGCTCGAGGCTCAGCCTGGGTCCCCGTCGCGAGGAAACCGTGATTGTGTCGAAGGGACCCATCCGCCTGGCCGGAGAGCTGTCGGTGGGTGACGTTGTCGCCCTCCACTGGGACTGGGTATGTGCGGCGATCTCAACGGAACGCCTGGAGTTTCTGCGGCGGTCGACCGCAGCTCACCTCGACATCGCCAACGAGCGCCTGGAGCTCGGGCTGGCGGGCTGATAAGCCGCTTCTGGCGTCCAAACGGGCGATATATCGCCCGTTTGGACGCCAGAACGGGGTTTTAGGGTGGTCCTCCGTGCCGTGTAACCACCTCTCACGCGGGTCATGGGTCGGTGATTTCGCCCAACTGTCGCTACGATTCCCGTGACCGGTCGGCAACAGGCAGAAGGTGTCAAAAGGCGGTGCTAGATGATCTTCTTGGGTGTTTTCCTCGGTCTCATGGTCGCCCTGCTGCTATTCGGGTTTGTTGGCGGATTGGCTGGGGCCATCGTTGGACGCGGGCGTGAAGATCGGACCCTGTTGGCCAATGCAGGAATCGGCTTGGTCGGCTCCCTCCTGGGAGGGACACTGTGGAATGTCATTCAGGATCGCGGGTTCGAACTTGCGTGGGGCGGATTCCTCGCCTCGCTGGTCGGATCCATCGTATTTCTGTTGGTGTTGAACGGACGCAACAAGACCCCTGCCTGAGCTGTCATACGGCCCGACGGGCAGCGATGACAGGCCAACGATTCCCGCCATATTCGGCTGCGTCCGATCCTCTTTTCTGTCGCACCCGGTTGGTACGTTGTCGCTATGTGGGATATGAATCTTGATGCGTCGGTTGATGAGCTGGAGCAGGACATTGTTGCCTGTGAGCGGCTGATCACCCGGCTTCGTATCCGACAGGCGAGGAATCTGCGAATTCTCGACGTGCACCAGGTTGACCACATGGACGGTGCTCGTTCTATGCAGGAATGGGTGCGTGCCCGTCTCGATGTGTCCGATCAGACGGCCCGTGACCTCGTTCATGCTTCTCGACATCTACCGGAACACTCAGATACCGCTGAGATGGCCGAGAATGGGGAAGCTTCGTTTGATCGGGTGGTCTCTACTTCGCGGCTGGTCGCCGCCGGTGCCGACGAGGACACCATCGAGAGGTCGTTCCGTTATGACTTGAACGGGGTGGCCCGGCTACGACACCGAAATCGACGGATCGCCCGCCAGGACGAAGCCGATATCTTCGCCAACCGTCAGGTCTATATCCAGGACAGCTTTGACGGTACCCGAGGCCGCACCATCGTCGACCTCCCCGGTTTTGAGCATCTCATCTTCACCAAAGCGCTCGAACAGCGCTCCGACATGTTCAACGACCTACCGGGGCCCGCAATCACAAAGTCGCAACGTCTGGCCGATGCGGCAGTGTCCATAGCTCAGGACTCGCTCGACGGCTACGAGGTTGAGAGTCCTTCTCCGCGGTCTGACCCGCTCGCTACCGTCCTGGTCGACGCAGACACCGCCGGCCAGACCATGGGTGAGGCCGGTGCCGAGATCGCATACGGTCACCGGGTCGGGCCGTTGACATTGGAGAGAATCCTCTGTGTCGGGCAAGTACAGATCGTCGGTCTCGAAAACGGCAAACCCGTCTCTACTCAGATGCTTCTCGCTCCATCCCGCCGGCAGTACGTAAAGCCGTTGCCTGGCGCGACGGGAGTTGCGGCATTGATGGCTGTAACAGCCGCTACCGGCTGCAACCGCATCACATCCAGCATCGTGAGCACCACGGACCCGACGACCCCGAAAACCTCATAACCCTCTGCTGGTTCCACCACCACGTTGTCGTCCACGGGATGGGGCTGCGAATCGACCCCGACTCGCCACCCCAACGACGACGCTTCCTCCGAGCCTGCGCTACAGGCACCGATCCACCCAACGACTAGTCGGAATCGTCCGGCTATTCGTGGCGTATCCCCAACTGCTGGCAGCTACCCAAGCCTTGACCGCGTATCCCTCCAGCTCCAGCGATGCCCATTCTGCGCTCCCCTGGACGTTCAACCGCGTCCGTCGTGGCAGCCATTCGCGCTAACGCGACACTCAGGGCAGCAGGATGCCCCTCCCAACAATTCTGATCGCTGTCGGATCGTCCACGAGGCTGGCGATCTTCCGCGCGAGAGACGCGTCGGCCACCGGCACGTAGATCTCTACCCGTCCGCCCGGGCCGGTGCTGATCGCGTAGTTCTGGGCTAACTCGGGCACATCACGCAGCAGTGGGGCGAGGGCATCCTGGATCCTCCGTTGCTCTGCCTCGCTTCGGGTGACCTCGATGACACAAGCCCCTCCCTGAGCTGCCAGGGCTTCCCGGTGGGGTTCGGGGTCTCCGACCACCTGGAGTACCAGTGTCCCGTCGTTGGCGACGTAGAGACCGCCGTTTGCATCACCAAGCGAGTTGGCATAGTCGTTGATCGCCCCCGCTCCGGCACCGGTGTCGATACCTTCGCACACAGCTGGAAGCTCGCCGGGCGGGTATTCGATGCTTGGGAAGACAGCATCCGATTGGCTCTCCACCTGGACCGCGCCATCCACAGGGGGCCACGTGACCACGACAGTCTGCTCTCCCCACCGGACGCCGCTTGCCTCCTCGGACCATCCGTCCATGTTCAGCCCCTCGGCCACCGGCCCCGAGCACTGCGGTGGCAGAGATTCCATCACACCGCCGAGGCACAACTCGGGGCCGTCTCCCGAGTCGATCACGGTCGTGATGAATCGAACCCGGGTTGCCCGCTCCGGTAGCTCGGCGAGAAGGGTGGGCGTGACCACCTCGACACCGTCGACGTCGTACACCCCGAACATCGGCTGGCCTTCAGCCGCAGGCGCGGTGGTGGAAGTCGTTTCCGCGGGCGGCGCTCCGTCGCGGCGGAAGGTGATTGGCTTCGTCATGCCCTCGAGGTTGCTGCCGTACCACTCCATCCGATCACCGTCCGCGATCACCTCGATGCCGTCGGGCGTGTTCCCCAACATTGCGAGGAGCACCTCCTCTGCCCTGTTCGGCTCACAGCCGACAGCTTGGCGCACTACCTCGCCGTGGGTGAGGAAGCCGCCCGAGAACTCGTAGTCGGTCGAGCGGATCCCATTGCATCCAGTTGACCCTGTGAACGTGCCATCGGCTCCGAACTCGAGCCACGGCTCCCCCGCCGCATTCACACCGGCCTCGACCATGATCTGCTCATCACCCTCCTGCCACGACTCGAACACCCACCGACCCTCGTATTGAGAACGCCGCATCTTGCTGGCTCGCTGTTGTGACGCTGCCCCCCGCTCGGCATCGCGTTCCTCCCACACCGACCAAGCAACACCACCGAACCCACACCTACCAGCACAACCAGAGCAGCGGCCGCCGCGATGAACCATCCACGCCCGACCCCTTGTGCCGTCGATCCCATCTCGAACTGCAGCGACTCCCAATCGGGGGGTTCCGGGGTCTCGTCCATCACCGGCTCGAGACCCTCGTTGAACACGGCGGCGATTCGCGTTGTGCTCATTCATCGGCGAACCTCCGGAGCTTCTCCCTCACCAGATGGAGGTAGCGTCGCACGGTGCCGTCGCTCCAGCCCATCAGCTCGGCGGCCTCGGCTGAGCGTGTAGTCGCACCAATAGACCAGATACGCGGCAGCTCGTCTGTTGCGGCGGTAGTGCCATAACCGCCTCGGTGAGATCGGTGCGTGCGATCTCTGCGGTGTCACGCGCCGCCTGGCCGGGCCCGACCCGGACCATGGCTGCCTGCTGCCGGGTCGACCTCTGTGTCGCTGGCGTACCTCGTTCATCACTGCCTGCATCAGATATGCCTCTGGCTTCTCGATCGACGCGAGCGAGCGTTTGCCGAGCACCCGGACCACGACCGCCGACACGACGTCGGGTGCATCCACCGGCCCAACCAGGGCCGTGGCAAAGCGCACCAACGCCGGTGCAACGGCCTCGTAGACCTCTCTGTCGCTCGACCCCACGCTGCTCATCTTCCCCTGTTCAATGCCGAAGCGACCGCAAACCGTTGCACGCGTGTTACGGGTGTCCCGTCCTGGTCAGGCGGCGCCGTCCCACCAGTCGAGCACGCGGAGCGCCCGCAGCGTGTTCCAGCGGCTCGGGCTCCCAGCGGGGCCCTCGATGTCGAAGTAGACCCGACCAGGATGGATCCGGTCGAGAAGCCACCGACCGTCCGGCTGCTGCTTCGACCTGACCACTTCTACAGCCTCTGCCATCCGTGGATCCGGCGTAGCACCCGAGCGGCGGAAGTAGTCGAGCGCTCGCAGCAGGTCGTAGTGCCAGTAGTACGGGAACGCAAAGTCCAGATATGCCTGCGTCTACGACCTCGCCGGTGTTCTTGCGGCGGTATAGGTTGCGCTCGAGCAGGTATTCCTCGCCGCTCTGCCTTGCTTCCCGCACCACGGCCGAACCACCGTTCACACGCTCGTACTCCAGCAGACCGTCGAGCACATTGATGGTGGTGTCGAACGAGGAACGAACGGATCCATTCTCCGCCTCACAGTTCCAGCCACCGTCGTCCAGCCGCTCACTCGAGGATCCATTGGACGATCCGTCCACATCCACACCGAAGTACGCCCCGGTCTCGATGGTCCGGCCGTTGATGCACGGTTCGACCTCGCCGTCGAAGTAGCGCTGGCCTTCGTGCTCCCAGCGCCCGTTCTCCGCGACCAATGGCGATGGCCCGGCGGGCCGACTCCGACGCCGGATCGAGGCCGAGGATCTGGAGAGTCTGGAGTGTGTGCATCGTGGCAGTCCACGGCTGCCCCGGCTCGTCGCCCCGGTAGTCGGCGGGGAAACATGCGCCACCGGCCCACAGCCCTTCGGCGTCTTCGTTCGACAGCAGGGCGGCTCCCCAACCCTCTCGCTCCACACGTGCTCGTTCGGCCGCCACCACCGCTTCGGGTGCATGCTCGAGATCTTGCAACACCTGCCAGCGAATGGCGGGATCACCCCCGAGTAGCCAATCTGTGATATCCATTCCCGAAACCCTACCCCGATCCAGTACACCCCTCCCTGCTGCGATCTCATCTCCTGCCGTCCTCCGGCAAGCACGAGACCATGGGCAGGTGCCAGGACGTCGGTCGATCGGAGCGTGTGCGCTTAAAGTTCTGCCTTGAACCCAGGAATAGGTACGACATGCTCGCAATCGAAGTACGTGGATTGGTGAAACGCTACGGAAACCTCACCGCCGTGGCAGGTATCGACCTCGAGATCCCGGCGGGAGAGGTCCACGCCGTTCTCGGGCCAAACGGGGCAGGCAAGACGACGACCGTGGAGATCCTCGAGGGATATCGGAGACGGGATAGCGGCTCCGTCACTGTGCTCGGCTTCGATCCCGGTGCCGAAGACCGCAGCTTCCGCGAGCGCATCGGTATCGTTCTCCAGGAGACTCGCCTCGAAGAGCAGCTCACCCCGCGGGAGCTGTTCGAGGCCTACGGCGCCTCCTATCCGAGACACCTCCCCACCGACCAGGTGATCGAAGTCGTCGGCATCGAGGACAAGGCAGACAGCAGGATCAAGACGTTGAGCGGGGGCCAACGGCGTCGGGTACAACTCGGGCTCGGCCTTGTCGGGGACCCCGAGCTGATCTTCCTCGACGAACCCACCACAGGGTTCGACCCGACCGCCCGTCGCCAGGCTTGGGACGTCATCACGAATCTGCGCTCTCTCGGCAAGACGGTGTTGCTGACCACCCACTACATGGATGAGGCTCAGCACCTCGCAGACCGCGTCACGGTATTGGCGGGCGGCAAGGTGGTCGCCAGGGGAACCCCGGATTCCTTGCGTTCCAGCCTCGCAACTCAAACGATCATCCGTTTTGCCCTCCGCAACGGTGAACAGCCGCCGATCACCGCCAACAGGTCCGGCGAGATCTATGAGATCAGCACCAACGAGCCGGTGCAAGACTTGCATCGGTTGACCGGGTGGTCGCTCGACCAGGGCGTAGACCTCACCTCGCTGACGGTGACACGACCCAACCTCGAGGATGTCTACCTCGCCCTCACCTCCGGAGATGACAATGACAACTGACGCTATCCACCCATCCAGCGGCAAGCTGCTCCGCGCCCAATTCCGGTATCAGAACCTCGTGTTCTGGAGAACCCCGATCTCAGCGTTCTTCACGGTAATCTTCCCCCTGCTGCTGTTTGTCGTGTTCGCGCTCGTGTTCGGCAACCAGCAGCTCCCCGGCCTCGACATGACCGCAGTTCAGTATTTCGCCCCATCCATCGCCGCGTTCGCCACGGCGATGGCCGCATACACGAACCTTGCGATCAACACCGCATATCAGCGTGACTTCGGCATCTTGAAGCGGGTTCGTGGCACGCCGCTGCCTACCTGGATCTACGTGACCGGCAAGGTCCTCGTTGCGGTCCTCGTGGGAGCCATTGCGACGATCACGCTGCTGGCGATCGGATTTGTGTTCTACGACGTACGCATCCCCATCTCACGGGTGCCTGCTGCGTTGGTTGCGTTTCTCATCGGTGCTGCCGCGTTCGCTGCGCTTGGGATGCTGCTCGCCGCACTCACCTCATCCGGCGAATCGGCAACGGCCGTGGCACAGGCCACGCTGCTGCCACTGGCGTTCTTTTCGGGCAACTTCTTCGTCTCCACCGAGCTGCCTGCGTGGCTCTCCCGCCTGGCCGATATCTTTCCTTTGAAGCACTTCAACGAGGCGTTCATGAACCCGTTCCATTCGAGCACAACCGGGTTGGGGTTCGAGTGGGTGCATCTTGCGATCGTCGCCGCATGGGGAATCGGTGCTGCCCTGCTCACTGCCCGCTATTTCCGCTGGGAGTGAGCCATCACGGATGGCTGCCCTTTATCGAGAATCAGGTGTTGACCTTCAGCCGCATCACGGTGTCTCGTTCACGCCCCTCCACAGGCTCGAAACCCCGGCTGTCGTAGAGATCCCGCGGTCCCCGGAAGTATGCCCCATCCGAATCCTCGGGATCATTGCGGGGATAGCCCTCCACCCAGTCAGCACCTCGCTCGGCGGCGTCGTCGACGACCCGGTCGAGAAGGAATGAGGCGATGCCGTGACGCCGGTACGGCGGAGCAACGATGAAGCATGACACTCCGATGACTGTTGCCGGGTCGGGGCCGTCGGGATCGACTGTGCGATACAAGCCGTAGGTTGCGCGAGGAGAGGCATTGACCCACCCTGCGGGCGATCCATCCACATAGGCCAAGTACCCGAACGTACCGCCGCTGCGGAGACGTTGAACCATCGCAGCCCGCACCTCGCGCCATGGTCGTTCCGGTTCCTCGTCCGTGGCGGGCAGATGGGGTTCGAGGCAGTAGCACGACGCCCAATCGGGGTTGCCGGCAAAGGCGTCATGGTCGAAGAACTGAACCCAGTCGTCGATTCGGTCTTCCGATACGGGATGAACCGTGACTTCCCCGATGTCCTCGAGGTGCTCGGTCGGTCCGGTCAGACGCTCATTGGCCTCGGCGTAGTTGACTGCATAGTTGCGGAGCGCCTTCTCTGGATACGGCCAGTCGTGGGCCTCATCGGCGTGGGCGACGAATAGGTCGGCGATGCTTGCTGCGTCCTCGCCCTCGATACGGGCATCCCCCGCAAAACACTGCATCCACATCTCTCGCCCTCCTTGTCTCGAGGGACGCTAGTGGCGGCTGAGTCACGGGACAAGGGGACTCGATTCTGAGCGTCGATGAGTCGGCCCTTACCGGAGAGTCCCTGCCGGTTACGCCCCGCCGCAGACGCGCCACCACAACCGCTTACCACCGCACCCGCTTCCTGCCATTCGACCCTGCGACCACGTGGCCCGGCTTCGAGTGGCTGCATGTCGCTGTCATCGCCTATGGGTAGGGGCAGCCGTCCTCACCGCCCGCCACTTCAAATGGGAGCAGCGGCGCAGGCTCGATCCTCTAACGCCTCAGAGTCCTCTGAACCGTCCTGTTGAGTAGGGCACAGCGGAAGCCTGATAACGAACGTCGCGCCCTCGCCCACCGCCGATTCGACATCGAGTGTGCCCCCGTGCTTGTCGACGATCACCGTTCTAGCCAATGCCAGGCCTTGCCCGGTTCCTTTGCCTACGTCCTTGGTAGTGAAGAATGGCGTGAATATGTCTTGCTGTATCTCCTCGGGAATCCCGGTCCCCGTGTCTGAGAGCTGGACTTCGACCCAGTCACCCTCACGTCGTGTGGAGATGAGGATCACACCCTTTTCCTCGTTGTCTGCGACGACCTCTGCTATGGCGTGAGCCGCATTGACGATGAGATTCAGCAGGACTTGATTGATCTCACCTGCATAGGCGGGAATAGACGGAAGGTCCTCCTCTAGATCAGTCTCCACTTCTGCGACATACTTCCACTCGTTTCGTGACACGGTCAGGCTCGTCTCGATCGCTCGATTGAGATCGACCGAGGTCTTCTCTCTTGACCCAGGATGAGCAAACTCGCGCATGGCGTATACGATCGATGCGACCCGTTCGATGCCTTCGAGACTCTGCGCGATGGCATCGGGCACCTCCTCGTTGAGGAACTCGAGATCTGCTTCCTTCATCGCAGCGGCAACCTCTTCGCCGACCTGCTCGGGCGTAGCCCCCAACGCCAGCGAGTCGAGCGATCCGGTCAGACGGTCGATCAAGGCGGCGTATGCGGCGAATGCCGTACTTACAAAGGACGTGTTGTCGCCTATGTACTGGATTGGTGTGTTGATCTCATGGGCAATCCCCGCTGCGAGCTGTCCGACGGCCTCGAGCTTGTGCGACATTCGCAACTCCGACTCGATGCGTTCCCGCTCGTCCATCTCGGCAGTGAGCCGTCGATTGGTCGCTTCCAGGTCTTGTCGTTCGCTGTGCAATTCCTCGACTAGCTTCGAGTTGAGCAATAGGGCTCGCAGGTGATTGCCAAACATAATGAAGTGCCCCTCGTCGCTAGCTGTCAGCGATTGAAAGGCAGCTGAGTGGGGCGAGAAACCGGCAATCAGGTGGTAGTGCGAGTGCCCGAGGGGAAACGACAGCCAGAAGTACTTGGCCAACCCGGTTGCATCACAGACACGAGCGTGATCCGCCGGGTCTGCTACGTCTTGAGTCCCGCCCTTGCTCTCCAGCATCGGGCTCTGGCCGCCGCAGCAAACGGGGATGGTTTCTACGGTCCGTCCCCTGGGTTGAGTGCAGACCGGGACAACGGTCTTATCTCCCGTGTCGTGGCGGTAGACAGTGACGAGCTCGAATCCAAGATGATTGACCAGCATCGCGGACGACTCCGCCAGAATCGCGCTCTCGTGGACTTCGCCCAGCATTTTGGATAGGGAATGGAAGACATCGAGCCATGCCGCAACCCGATCCCTCTCCATCCGAAACTCGAGCAACTCTCGCTCACGGCGCAGCAGGAGCATCGCCTTGGACTTCAGCAGGTCCGAAGCTGCTTCTCGGTCGGTGTCCTCCGTGGTCATGCGCTTCCTTAGCTCCTCGCGCTATTCCGCAATCACCAGGATCGGGTAGGTGAAGTTGTTGAACATCGGGGTGCCTCCCATGGGGTGTATCTCGCCCCATGGGAGCATTCCCAACCATGCTCCCCCGACGCCGAGCGTTTCCTGGAGCGCATCGTTCTCACGTCGACACGTCTCAATGCCGAGGAACGGCTTCGTCCGCCCTCCGCACTCGAATGCGAGGACAGCCGCAATCGACTTGCCTTCAAGGCGAAGAGCCAGATCGGCTCCCATTCCTTCCGCTCCGGCCAAAGCATCCTCGAAGGTGCGGTGGTGCAGCATCACCCTGGTACCGCGGGGAATCGCCGACTGCAGCACCGCCCCACCGTCTTCGCTGAAACCAAAGGCGGCTCGAACCAGGTAGCCGTCGAGCGTCCCACTGTGGGCTACGGGCACCCCTACCGACAGGGCGGCGGTTTGATCGCCCCCTGTCTGAGTTGCCGAGCCTGCAATGTCCTTCCAGACATCGACGGCGGGCAGGCCGTCGAGTTCCAAGACCCGGTTGCCCTCTGCGGCCGTGACCGTCATCTCGACCCCCACCGGCGAACACCCCGAGCTGATAGCTGTTTCGACGGTGAAATCACCACCCAACACGACGGCAACCGCACCGGAGCTGAAGACACGATCGGCTGCGTATTGATAGGTGGTATCGAGCGGACCCCATGGATGGGACGCACCACCGCCGACGATGGTGCAGGGAAGCTCCTTGTAGAGACCTTCGAGCAGTTCGTCGATATCAACTCCACACAATGGGTCGTAGTAGATGACGACAACCTTCGGATCGGTGGTGATCTGCTCACCGAGGGCGACCCCCAACAGACGACCCTTCTCCCGGGTCTCCTGTGCAATGTCCTCGACAGAGGAGATCGCAGCCTCCAACCCCTCGCCACCGATGCCCATGACTCCGGCGATATAGCCATCTTCTGCAAAAAAGTCGCGCCCCATGATCCCCTGAGTGGAGCACCCGACAATCGGTGTTTCCGACCCCAGGACACCTCGCATCGATGAGAGAAATGCGCCTGCGTCGTGGTTGATCGTCAGATAGCTGAAGACAATCTTCGGTTTACCAACCTCGGCTTTGAGTCTCATGGCTGCCTCAACCCCCGCAGCACATGAATCCGCCTCACGCAGGATGGCGCTGGTGGCCAGGATCGAGCTCATATGATTCCTCATGTGTGCCTACTTTCGCATTGGCTCAGTCGGCCACTTTGAGGCGTGAGTAAGCCCTCGACGGGCTGCTGCTGACGTCCAGCCACTGCGGGCCACAGCGACCGTCACCGGCCCGATTTGGGGCAAGAAGCCGGTGCTACTCTCGTTGGTCGGATCCTATGCCACCATGGGCAGCAAGGAGCAACGCGTGGCCACATCAAGCGCATCCGCTCACGAGCCGTCACCGCACAGCGCCGTCGATACCGTGCAGGTTGGCGATCTACTAGCAACACTCGCTACGAGCCGGGATGGTCTTTCTGAGGAAGAGGCTGCCAAGCGTCTCGCCTCGTACGGACCGAACTCCATCGCAGACCAGAGCACGAACGCCCTGCTGGAGTTCCTCGGCTACTTCTGGGGACCAATTCCCTGGATGATCGAGATAGCGGCGGTGCTATCCGCCATCGTCCGCCACTGGCCCGACTTGATCATCATCCTCGTCATGTTGGTGTTCAACGCCGTGGTCGGCTTCTGGCAGGAGCACGAGGCTGCCAACGCTGTCGACGCCCTCAAGGAGCCAGCTCGCGCTCGAATCTCACGTCATGCGCGCCGGAGCATGGCGCACCATGGATGCCGCCGAGCTCGTCCCCGGGGACATCGTCCGGTTGAGGCTCGGCGACATCATCCCGGCCGACGTCACCCTCATCGAGGGCGACTACCTGAGCGTCGATCAGTCCGCCCTCACCGGAGAATCCCTACCGGTGTCGAAGGCAATTGCTGACACCGCATATTCAGGATCGATCGCCCGCGAAGGCGAGATGGTTGCGGTCGTCACCGGCACCGGCAGCGATACCTTCTTCGGGCACACGGCTGCCCTCGTCGAGACCGCTAAACCGGCTTCACACTTTCAGGCGGCCGTGCTGAAGATCGGCGACTACCTCATCTACATCAGTGTCGGCCTCGCCGCCGCATTGCTGCTCGTCCAGCTGTTGCGGGGCGCCTCGGTGTTGTCTCTCATCCAATTCACTCTGATCCTCGTTGTGGCAGCCATCCCGGTGGCAATGCCCGCGGTGCTCTCGGTGACGATGGCCGTCGGGGCGCGCTCGTTGGCCAAGATGAAAGCGATCGTTGCCAGGCTCGAGTCGATCGAAGAAATGGCCGGCATGGACATCCTGTGCTCCGACAAGACCGGCACCCTCACTGAGAACCAGCTCACCGTCGGTGACCCGGTGCATTCGCAGGCAGATCACAAGACGAGCTCTTGCTGGTCGCCGCTCTCGCCTCCAACCCCGACAACAGCGACGATGCCATCGACCAGGCGGTGCTGGCCAGCGCCAGGGGCCGCGGCCACAACGACCGCCTACCACCGCTCCCGGTTCCTGCCATTCGACCCGATCCACAAACGTACTGAATCTATTGTCGAGGACGGCTCCGGGAATGGCTTCCGGGCAACCAAGGGAGCCCCACAGGTGATCGCCACGCTCTGCGGGCTGGAGGGTGAGAACGCTGCCTCGGTGACTCGCACCGTCGACGACCTGGCGGCGAAGGGCTACCGCACGCTCGGGGTCGCCCGATCTGACAGACGGTGAGAACTGGCAATTCCTCGGGGTCGTGCCATTGTTTGATCCGCCCCGTCAGGACTCCGCTGAGACAATCGCACGTGCGGTCGACCACGGTATCGACGTCAAGATGGTCACCGGCGACAACACCGCCATCGCAGCGTGAGATAGCCGGGACTCTGGGACTCGGCAGCCATATCCAACCAGCGGGCAGACTTCTTCACCGACGACGGACCTGTTTCCGCAGCGCAGGCAGAGGCGATTGAGCACGCGGACGGGTTCGCCGAGGTGTTCCCCGAGCACAAGTTCGGGATCGTCAAGGCCCTGCAGTCGCGCGGCCACATCGTGGGGATGACTGGAGACGGTGTCAACGACGCACCCGCTCTCAAACAGGCCGACACCGGTGTGGCGGTGAGTGGCGCTACTGATGCGGCCCGCGCCGCCGCCGATCTGGTGCTCACCTCCCCCGGCCTCTCTGTGATCATCACCGCAGTCGAGGAAGCACGTCGCATCTTCGAGCGCATGAACAGCTATGCCATCTATCGGATCACCGAGACAATCCGAATCATGGTCTTTGTCGTGCTTGCCATGATCACCTTCAATTTCTACCCCATCACGGCGATCATGATCATCCTGCTGGCCTTCCTCAATGACGTACCGATCATGGCGATCGCCTACGACAGGACGTGGCTGGACCCGCAGCCGGTCCGTTGGGACATGCGAAGGGTGCTGACCGTTTCCACAGTGCTCGGTCTCTTCGGTGTTATCCAAACGTTCCTGATCCTGCTCGTCGCCAGGCAGTGGCTGAAGCTCGATGACGCTGAGATCCAGACGCTGATCTTTCTCAAGCTTCGCGGTGGCAGGGCACTTGACACTGTTCCTGACCAGGACCAGACGCCGTCCGTTCTCGCCGACCCCACCCGGCGCCGCTGATGGTGTGGTCGGCGGTGGCCACAAAGATCCTCGCCACCATCGTCGTTGCCTTTGGTTTCGGCCTGGTAACCCCGATCTCGTGGGCTGCGATCGGCATCATCTGGGCGTACTGTATCCTTTGGATGTTCGTTGCAGATCGGGTGAAGGTGGCCACCTATCGTCACCTCGATTTGTCGGGGTCCCACCATCGCAAGTTTGTGTCTGCGTTGGCTGAGACGTTCCACCCACACGGCGCGCTATACGGTGGACGGCGCCACCACGACGGTCATTGAGTCGAACCTCTCCATGTCAGACAGGTTTTCCATCGAGCCGAATCGACCAAACCCTGACTTGCCGGGGACGCCCCTAGCCGGTGTCCCGCAGACGGTCCCCGTCGACACGCCAGGCTCGCCGCTTCGCGTTCGCCATCCCGGCGACGTTCTCCGGGTCACCGTCGGGGTGCTGATAGTCACCGTCGGCGCCGCGTTGATCCGGATAGCGATGCTCACCGAGTTCGAGACCAATCTATTCCGGCTCATCAACCGCCTCCCACAGCCGGCCGCCGATGTCCTCGCCATCGTGCAACTCCTCGGCAACATCGTCGTCGCCCTCGTCGTCGGATTGATCGTGCTGGCCGTGACGCGCCGATGGCGTCTTTCGCTGCTCACGGTCACAAGTGGTGGTGCGGCCTGGCTTGTCGCCAAGATCGTCAAGGTGGCTGTCGGGCGCGGGCGACCGGCCGATCTGCTCACCGGCGTGATAGGGCACGGCACGCTCGCCACGGGGCTTGGGTACCCGAGTGGTCACTCCGCAGTCGCTGCTGCCCTTGCTACTGTGCTCTCGCCATATCTGCCGAAGGCCTGGCGGCGGGTCGCCTGGTCGATCGTCTGGATGGTGGCGTTTGGCCGTGTTGCCGTCGGGGCACACCTCCCAGCCGATATCGTCGGGGGCGTCGCACTCGGCTGGGTAGTCGGCTCGATCGGTCACCTGGTCGTCGGCTCACCACAACCAAAGGTGCCTTTCGATGGCATGCAGCGCAGCCTTGCTCTCATTGGCGTTCAACCGACGGCTTGGCACCTGCTCTCTGTGGATGCGCGCAGCTCGATTCCACTCCGGATAGAGACGACGAACGGGAATTACTTCGCCAAGGTGCTGTTGGCGCTCCACCGGGACGCAGACTGGCTGTTCAAGGTCTGGCGGCGGGCCACGCTACGACACGGTGTCGAGGACGAGACACCGTTCTTGAGTATCAAGCACCAGGTCGAGCACGAGGCCTATGTCAGCCTCCTCGCCCGGCGCGCCGGGGTGAATGCCCCGGACATACTGGCCGCTGGCACTATCGGCCCTCATGCCTCTTTCCTGCTCACCGAGTGGGTCGACGGCGCACCTCTTGCATCCACGGGCGAGCTCCCGCCCGATCTCTGGCGCACCATCGGCCGCATGCACGATGCACGCATCGCCCATCGCGATCTGCGCAGCGAAAACGTACTGGTTTCGGATGGTTCCGCCACGGTGCTCGACTTCGGGTTCGCTGAAACATTTGCTAGCGACGACCGCATCGCTATGGACGTTGCTGAGTTGCTCGTCAGCTCAGCGCTCCTCGTTGGCGCTGAGAACGCCATCAGGCATGCCAGGCCGCACCTTCCGGAGCAGAGGCTCGCTGCCGCCGCACGGTACCTACAACCGCTTGCTCTAGCGTCCGCCACCAGAGCCGCTCTCCACGAGCAGCCCGATCTGCTCGGAGAACTTCGCAGCCACCTCGGAGGCGACGACCCTGTGCCGCTCGCCCCTATGGCCCGAATCCGCCTCAGAGTGATCGTCTACTTGATCGCTATGGGCATCGCCGTCCATGCCCTTCTTCCCCAGTTGGGTGAGCTTCGAAGCTCGCTGTCGGCTCTGGCCACAGCCGACTACTGGATGCTCGGTGCTGCCTTGATCGCGTCAGGAACAACCTACATCGCCACTGCCTGGGGATTGGCTGCCGCCGTCGACACACCTCTGCGTCTCGGCGAATTGACCCGGGTGCAACTCGCCAACCAGTTCCTTAACATCTTTGCGCCGGGTGGGCTGGCAGGGTTCTCGGCGTCGGCCAGGTACCTAATGCGATGTGGGGTGGGACGTGAGACAGCGATCGCCGCAGTGGGCGCCCACATGGTCGCAGGGGTGGTGACGCACTTTGTCCTTCTTGCCGCAACAGTCGTCTGGGTCGGGTCCATTGCCGGGTCGCTGCCGGCTCTGCCATCGACCTGGGCAATCGTGCTTGTAGTCACTGTTGTCGCACTGCTCATTGGGATCGCAGTGTTCGCTCCGAGCCGTCACCGCATCTTCGACTCATTCCTCCAGGGTCTCAGGTCGCTGCGTTCGGTGGTTCGTCAGCCGCGGCGGGCAGCAACGCTGTTCGCCGGAACGCTCACAGTCAATCTGGCCTATATAGCTGCGCTCTTCCTGGCTCTGCGGGCGGTTGGCGCTCCTGCCTCTGTGGCGCAAGCCACGGCCGCCTACCTGATCGGAGCCATCGTTGGTTCGGTTACCCCCACCCCGGGTGGTCTTGGCGGAACGGAGGCAGCACTGGTCGCGGCCCTGACCGGGCTCGGTCTCCCCGTTCCAGGCGCGGTAGCAGGAGTCCTCGCCTTCCGTGCCGCCACGTTCTGGGTGCCGCTCATCCCGGGGGCGGTCACTGCCCGGCAGCTCCACTCCAGGCACGCGCTCTGATCTGTCTGTCGAGCCTCCGGGCCGACATCTGCCGCCGAGCGGGTATTGTCGCGTCACGACTGAGGACGGGGAGGATCGAGATCCGGTACCAGCTGTCGCTAAAGAGCCCGACATGACCGCACCCAAGGTGACGTTTCACGGCGTCCGTGGTTCGATGCCTGTCGGCAGCACACAATCGGCCCGCTACGGCGGGAACACGCTGTGTATCGAGGTCGATGCAGGTCCAGGAATATCCGTTCTCATCGACGGGGGCACGGGAATCACCCGGCTGAACCACCCCAGCCCCGGAGAGCGTGTCACCGACTACCACGTGTTTCTCACGCATTATCACTGGGATCACATCCAGGGACTGCCGTTCTTCCGACCGCTGTATGAGCAGGCAAGCTCCTTCACGTTCTACGGTCACACCTGGGACGGTGCCGACATCGAGGACATCGTCGAGGGTGCCCTGCAGCCTCCGTTGTTCCCGGTCTCGATTCGGGAGACGGCCTCGACCAAGCGATATGTCACCATCGGCTCGGAGGTAATCGGACTGGGAGAGTTGCGGATCAGCGCAGCGCCGCTCCGTCACCCACAGGGGGTCACCGCCTACAGGATTGACGGCCCCGGTCGATCGATCGTCATCGCGACCGACTGTGAACGTGGGGATGCCAAAGCCGATGCTGCTCTGCGCGAGCTGGCTGCCGGGGCCGGCACGCTAGTACACGATGCTCAGTATCAGCCTGACGAATACGAACGGCTCTACCAGGGCTGGGGTCATAGCACCTGGGCAGACGCAGCAGATGCTGCCAGAGACACGGGCGTTCAGGATCTCGTCCTGATCAGCCACGATCCCGAGCGAACCGACGATCAGATCGATCTTTTCGTCGCCAACGCCCGCGAGACCTTCCCCAACACCACCGCCGCATTCGAAGGCATGCAGCTGACCCTGTAGGGCGCTTCTATGACCCTGTCACCCGTGACGGCAGCTCCACCCGGAACACCGTCCGACCGGGGCGGCTGTCCACCGTCAAGTTGCCACCGTGGTGATGGAGGACGATGTTCTGGCTTATGTCGAGCCCGAGACCGGTTCCCGAGCCCGGTGGCTTGGTGGTGAAGAACGAGTCGAATATCCGGCCCTGAATCTCTTCGGAGATACCGGGGCCGTTGTCCTCGATCTCCACCGCCACACCGTCGTCGGTGGTCATCGTCCGTACCGTGAGGCGAGGATCCTCGACCGTCGACTCCCGCAGCGCATATAGGGCATTGTCGATGAGGTTCGTCCACACCTGGTTCAGCTCGCTCCCGTATGCCTCGATTCGCGGGAGATCAGCGTCGTACTCCCGCTCGACGGCGACGTCCCTGGTCTGGTAGGTGAGCAGCAGCAGTGTGTCCTCCAGACCTGCGGTGATGTCAACATCCTGCACCGGCGCCTGATCGAGATAGGCGTAGGACTTCAGCGCTTTGACGATGGCCGACATCCGCCTGGTGCCTTCCTCGATCTGGT
This sequence comes from uncultured bacterium, assembly GCA_963777645.1. Classification (GTDB taxonomy): domain Bacteria; phylum Actinomycetota; class Acidimicrobiia; order Spongiisociales; family UBA5794; genus JAAETI01. The sequence goes on from CAVZRA010000003.1 coordinate 985,755, forward strand.
GCAACATTGACAGCTGGTCTTGCGTCGCATCGATCAATTCCACCACCTCGGCGAGCCGCTCGTCGGGCAGCGTCGCCACCACGTCGTCGAGGGCGGCTTGGGTGAGCCCTGCGTCGACAATGCCGGGGGCAAGCTCCAGCTCCGCGCCACACCGTGCCGGTTCAGCCATCCTTCTATCTCATCCTCTGCCTCGGACCGTGCCAGAGCGGAAAGAGACGGCGCCACTCCCCGGCGTTCTTGCACCAAAGCGAGTACCTGCTCGACCACGGTGGTGGCGGCCTCATCGCCGGCCGCGGCAGCAGCCACCCTGGCATCACCGTATCGGACCATGGCATCCATCAGCTGACCCGGCGCTGCGGTTCACCGCCGCCGCCGGGTTGTTCAGCTCGTGCGCCAACCCTGCGGTCAGCGTTCCCAGCTGGGCCATGCGCTCGGTCTGTTGAAGGCTCGCCTGGGTATCTCGTAATCGTGACAGCATGACCCGCAGAAATGCTCGCAACGCAGCCGGGCTCGCATCAAGCAGTTCATCGAGCCGGGCCTTCGGGATCGCCAGCAATGTCGCATCGGTCCTCGCTCTAACCGAGGCGTTCCGCGGCGCATTCTCCAACAGCGCCATCTCCCCGACGACACCTCGCGTCTGCACCGCCAGCAGCACCTCGCCCTTTGCTGTGGCTTTGGTGATCTCGATCTCGCCTTCGAGGACCACAAAGGCACGATCGCCTTCATCGCCTTCCGAAAACAGAACGTTGCCTGCCTCGACGTTGACCTCCTCGCTCCCCCGGGACAATCGCGACAGGTCTTCGTGAGACAACTCGGAAAAGAGCGGAACCTCCCGAAGCCGCTCGACCGAAGTCATACCGTGTCGAGATACTTGTGAATGAGGCTGACTGCCACTGCCCCTTGCCCCACGGCAGACGCAACCCGTCGGATCACGTTGGCGCGCACATCCCCGGCGGCGAATATCCCGGGCACGCTCGTCTCCAGCAGGAGAGGATCTCTCTCCAGCGCCCACACTTCCGGCCAGGATCCGTCGACCCGCAGGTCCGGTCCGGTCAAGATGAAGCCTCGCCGATCACGCAACACGACGCCGTCGACCAGATCGGAGTGTGGCCGGGCACCGATGAAGATGAAGAGCCCGCCCGCTTCGAGTGTCTTCTCGGAACCGTCGGTGCGGTCACGGAGCGTCAGCTGCTCCAGATGTGTGTCTCCGGCAACCCTGGCCACCTCCGAACTCAGTTCGACCCGGATGTTCGGGATTGCCGCGATCTGATCGACTAGATACTGCGACATCCTGGCTTCGAGCGAGTCTCCGCGCACAACCAGCGTCACCGTCCCTGCATAGCGAGACAGCATCACCGCGGCTTGCCCGGCTGAGTTGGCGCCACCGACGACAAAGACGTCTTCGCCCCGGTACGTCACGGCCTCCGCTACTGCTGCGCCGTACCAGATGCCGGCCCCGATCAGTGACTCGGCCCCTGCGATATCGAGGGTGCGGAGGGTCATCCCGCTGGCGAGGAGCAACGCCCGACAGCTCAACTCGGAGCCGTTGTTGAGCGTCACGATCTTCGTCGGATCCTCCAAACGAACCCCGGTGGCTTCGACTGCGGTGAGGATCTCGGCCCCGAGCCTCTTTGCCTGCGCCGCGGCCCTCCTGGCGAGGTCGCCGCCGCTGATGCCCTTTGGGAACCCGAGATAGTTCTCGATCCGCGATGACTGACCAGCCTGGCCACCGGTTGCGTGACGCTCGATGACGGCGGTACGTAGGCCCTCGGAAGCGCCGTAAACCCCTGCCCCCAGGCCGGCTGGCCCGGCACCGATGATCACGAGGTCGTAGTGGCTCGTCGAAGCCTCGGTCTGTAAACCTGCGTGGTCGGCAAGAGCGCGGTGGTCGGGGCGTTCCAGCCTGGCCCCATCCGGGAAGATCACAAGCGGTAGCCGGGCATGGGGTTCACTCGCCTCGGCGATGGCTCTTGCTTCCGGCTCCGTCTCCACATCCATGAACAGATACGGAACCTGGTTTCGTGACAAGAAATCCTTTACGTCATAGCTGTCGGGCGACCATCTTGGCCCAACGACCTTGATCCCGTCGTACGGAGCGGGAAACGCAGCCCGCCAATCATCAAGGAGCTCGTCGACAATCGGGTACAGGTGGTCTTCCGGTGGGTCCCACGGCTTCATCAGATAGTGGTCGAGGCCCACGTCGTTGATCGCTGCTATCGCGGCATCGGTATCGGCGTATGCGGTGAGCAGGATCTTCTTTGCGCCCGGATGGTCGTGAACCACTGCGGCCAGCAGCTCGGTCCCGGTCATCCCGGGCATCCGCTGATCAACGACGAAGAGCGCAACCGTGTCACCGCGACTGGTCAACTCCCCAAGGGCATCCAGTGCCTCCGCTCCGGACTCTGCACGTACGATGCGGTAGTTCTCGCCGTACTGCCGTCTCAGATCACGAGCGACCGCGGCCAGTACCTGCGGGTCGTCGTCTACCGCAACAATGGCCGGTTTACCCATGGCTATGTTTCCCAGTGCCGCCACACGGCACGATCACGTCGACACGCATTCGATCTCCCTCCGGCGTCCGGTCGCCCCCTGCTCAACATAGTGTTTCCGACCTCACGATAACGGGAACCGCCCGCCGGCCGCGGCGTCGGAAACGGCCGCCGCGGCATGGACGCGGTGGCTAGGGTTGGGAAATCGGCAATCAGGGAGAGCCGTTGGTTCAGGATGATATGCACGATTTGGTCGCGCTCAACGCCGACGTAGTCGGCTACAGCGCTCTGGTAGCCGATGACCTCGAGACAACCACAGCCACGCTTGCCGAGTATCACCGCTTGGTCGAGAGCCGGATCGACGAGAATGGTGGCACTCTGGTGAATTTTGTGGGCGACAACTTCATGGCCGTGTTTGAAAAGGCCACCGATGCACTGCGCACCGCCATTGCCATTGCCACCATAAGCGAGCAGCGCAACGCAGAGAACGCCACTTCGCGCCCATTCCGTTTCCGCATGGGCATGGACGAGGGCCCAATCGCCCACATCGATGACGACTATCTGGGCGACACGCTCAACATTGCGGCCCGCATCCAGGCTATTGCTCTACCAGGGGGTCTCTCGGTTTCGGGTCGTGTCTACCGGGCTCTCGATGAGCCCGCCCTCCGTTTCCGGCCGCTCGGTCGCCAGCGGCTGAAAAACATCCCTGAAGAAGTAGATGTCTATCAGTTTGCCGATCTGCCGACGGACAGCGCTCATCGGACTCCGCACATCTCACTGGAACTCGAGTCACCTACATTGGCCATCCTTCCCATCCACACCGGCATGGTCGACGACCAGGTCACATCCATCGCTGGCATGATCCGGCATGATCTCGTGCATCGTCTCTCCACGATCCCGGATCTCGAGGTCATCGATGCACCCGACGAGCCCGGCAAGGGTCCGGACTCAACGGCGCGGTACATGCTCGAGACCGGCATCCATCAGTACGGTTCGAACCTCAAGGTCTTTGCCGTTCTCTACGACATGGACACGATGAATGTCGTCAAGTCGCACAAGTGGGCGACCACCAGCGCTGAGCTCTTCGACCTCTCGGACCGGCTCGCCGAAGACGTGGCACATTCCATCGAGGTGGAACTGGTGGTCGGTGAGCCGGCACGGTTCTATGCCGAGTTAGATGACTCTGCCGCTATCGAGAAAGTCTATCTCGGCTGGTATCACCTTCGCAACGACACCAAGGAAGGTTGGCAGCGGGCGCTCGAGATGTTCGGCGATGTCGCCCGATCAGAGCCCGATCATCCGTACGGTTATGTGCTCTCCGGGTTCGCCTGGTGGCTAGGAGCCGCCAACGGCTGGGCGACCGACGGTCACGCGGCTCTTCAGACGGCAATCGAGCTTGCTCATCGAGGAGCCGAGGCAGGAGACCCCACTGGCATGGCGCAGGCCGTTGAGGCGGCGGTGCTGATGTCCCGGGGCCAGGTTGACGATGCCCTCGCCAAGCTCGACAACCTCGAGATACTGCGCCCCACTTGTGACATCACCTACGGGCTCGAAGGCAGCATTCGTCGCTACCTCGGGCAATGGGAGCAGGCCATCGAGCTGCTCGACGTGGCGATGCGGCTCACCGGGATCAACAAACCGTGGTACCCGACCGTCAAGGCGTCGTCGCTGTTTGTCGGCGGCAGGTTCGAAGAAGCCGCGACCCTGGCACAGGGTGTCCTCGATTACCAGCCGAACAACCTCGAGGCTCTCCTGGTGTTGACCGCCGCCCAGGTGGAGCTGGGCTTGGAGCGCCGCGCCCGGGCAACTGCCCACACAATCAAGGGCCGGTTTCCGTCAGTCGACGTGCAGAAGTGGCTGGACAAGTCCCCATATCAGAGGCGCGAGATCGTCGAGCGCTGGAAGGGCGACATGTTGTCCGCCGGGGCGATTGTCGATCCCTGAGCGCCGCACCAGGCCTAGCTTCGGCGTCCCCATTTGCAGCTAGAACTTCGCACATATGTCCGGGATCCTGGGGACGATGATGCACGCCTCGAAATCGGGCGTGAACCGGAGCTTCGTACCTGCGAGAGTCTCACAACCGTCGGCATCACACCACTCGATCACGGCCTCACCACCGAGGCCCGCCGTGCCCAATTGGATGTCGACGTGGCCGCTTAGGCTTCCACCATTCGCCACCGCCTTGGCTAGCGCGCGTGTCGTCTCCAAAACGGCAAGAGCTGTGTCTCGGGAGGCAGCGAGGGTGACGATGCGCGGGTCCGTCTCCACCGGGATCGCGTCCAGAGTGGCTTCGATCCCTTCCAACACAGCCTTTGCCGCGTTGAGCGTGCCCGTGGCCACCGTTCTGGCTGTGAACAGCCCGCCGTTGGAGACCTGAAGCGCTGTGATCTCCGCTTGCCAGCCTGCGATCTTGCCCGCATTCGCAAGCTGGCAACCGGTCATCTCCAAACCACTCTTTCCGGCGCAAACGTCGTCGATGTAGCCCTTCAGGTCATCGATACGTTTGTTGTTGTCGTCGATATCGCCGTTCAGCTTGTTCACTTCGGCCTGGGCGTCGTCCACCGCATTCTGGGCAGTCTGGAAATCGGAAGAGCGCTGACGCCGGTTGGCACGAACTTCGTCGCCGACCTGCTGTATCTCGTCGTCGATCCTGTTTACCTCATCGATCGCTGCTTGCAGCGAGGCGTCGGCGTTTGCGGCGAACTGAGACACAGCACCGGTGGGGAAGGTGAGCTCAGCCCGACCGTGGAGATCGATCCCCTCAGGGCCTACGTACCCGTCGAGCGCCACCCCGCCGATCGCGGTATCCAGGACTCCGTGCGCCCGTAGACCGTCCCGGTCCAGCCGGATCGCTGATTCGCCGTCTAGTGAGACACCGGAGAACTTCATCACCCCGGCGGCCTCAATGTACGAGTCGGCGAGACTACCCGCATCGATATTGACGGTGACCTTCGCTCCTGCACCCAGATCGATCGACGGATTGATCCCGAAGTTGGTCGAAGCTTCGACGAGAGCACCCTGCCTATCGAGAACGAGACGCCCGGTTGTGGTCTGGAAATCTTCGACGTCGATATCGAGCAGTTCGGCGAAGGCGGAGGCCCCGATTCCCTGACTCCCGTCGATCACGAGCATCGAATCCCCATTGAGGTGGAAGGCCCCGTCACTTCCGACCTCACCGCCGATGGCGGCCGAGATCGTGGTTTCGGATGACTGCTGGTTCGGGATCTCGATCGGGATCGGAAGCGGGAGCACGAGCGGTTCCTGGCTTCCCCCGAAGTGGCCGGCGGCATAGGCCTTGCTCGCCATGGCATCGACTTCCATCCCGGCAGCGGCGTCGCCCATGGGGATCTCGAGGTCGATGAGGCCCTTGATGAAAGGCACGGTGGCGAGCACATCGCCGAAACCATCGAGCCGATACCCGGTAGTGTCGAGCTTGAAGATGGTCACGCCGTCAATGGCGAGGCCGGTCTCCGCCATCGGCACCTCCCCATGGATGACGATGTGCCCCGAGTACGCAGTCACAGATTCCGGCAGGCCCTCGACATCAGGAGGGGTGAATGGGATCTTGCCGTTCAACGAGAATCCGATGCCACAGTCTTCGCCCCCGTCGTCTGCAGGCCCAACGGTGACCGCGGCCTTATCGTCCTCGGGAAGCGTGGTCGTCGTTGTGGAGGTTGTTGACGTCGTGGTGGACGTAGACGTCGTCGTCGAATTGTCGGTGTCATCGGTCTTGTCCTTGGTCTTGAACTCGGGACATGCGCCACCGATGTAGATGTACGGGTCGAGTGGGTCGATGACCATGGTTCCCGACACCCCGGTGGGCACGTTGATGCTGTCGGGCAACGATGATGTGTCGATGCCGGGGAACATCTCGGCAAAACCCATGTCGACGTTCAGACCATCGGAGAACGTGATCCACAGGTATCTCGTGTCCGGGTTGACGAACGCACCGAGGCCTTCGATGTCCCGCCCATAGTCGGTGCCGAACAGACCGGTCGACTGTCCGATGATCTCGGCTTGTTCCAGAAATCCGATCTGTGGAAACGGCACATCACCGGTTCCGCCTACGATCTCGGCAGGGCCACCCTCGTCGGATTGGGTGATTATCAAGTCGGCATTGCCGATGGTGATACCACCGGCATCGGTGCCTATCTCGAGGTCGCCTTCGACGGTGGCGGTCCCGTCACCGTTGTCCGTGACCGTCGTCCCCTCGGACGTGGTGACCACCAGATCATCCCCGAGGTCGACCACACATCCCTCTGCGGTGTCGGGGCCACACGGATTGCCCGCCGTCTTCGGCGCAGCGCTCGTTTGCCGCCCGGAAGCGGTGGTATCGGCCACTGCGGCTGTTTCGCCTCTAGTGGCGAGGGCGATACCACCCCCGACGAGGATTGCCGCCACGATCGGAATCCCGAGCCACAGTAATGCCCGCCGCAACCGACCGTCATTCATCTACCCCTCAACCCCTCATATTCTTGAGTCGTGCACTAAGAAATCTACACATCGACCCTCGCTCATGGCGCCGTTATGTCCGGGAACAGGGTCCCCATATCGAACCGTTTGAGGTCGACGACACTCCCGGCAGCTTCTGGGCGCAGTGGCAACAGGCGCAGTGCCGGCACATCCAATGTGCGGCCCTCCCCCGGGAGCTGGCGAATCTATGCTGCTCGCATGCCGACTCGCCGGAGAGATGAGGTACGCAACTGCCGCCTGGCGTTGCTGCGGCTCGCCGTTTCACTCCTGGCAATCACAATGATCGTTGCAGCGGCGCCGCCGCCGGTGCAGGCAGAGGAGCTCCCGCCCGGCGGCACATTCTTCGACGACGACGGCAACATCCACGAAGGCGCCATCGAGGCGATAGCCGCGCTAGGCATCACCAGAGGTTGCGGCGGAGACCTCTACTGCCCCGATGCGCCCGTCACCAGGGGGCAGATGGCTGCCTTCCTGGTGCGCTCATTCCACCTGCAGCCATCGTCCACGGATGTGTTTATCGACGACGACGCCTCGGTCTTCGAGCGTGATATCCAGGCACTGGCCGCCGCCGGGATCACCCGGGGATGCGGCACGGATACGTTCTGCCCCGAACGGCCACTGCTCCGTGGAGAGCTCGCCGCCTTCATGGTCCGGGCCATGCATCTTCCGCCATCCTCGGACAACGTGTTCATCGACGACGACGGCTCGATCTTCGAGGACGCTATTCAGGCGCTGGCCGCCGCCGGGATCACCCGGGGATGCGGCGACGACACCTTCTGCCCTTACGAGCCGGTACGGCGCGACCAGATGGCGTCCTTTCTCGCAAGGGCGCTTGGCTTGTCTCTGCTTCAGGTGCCGCCACGACCCACCCTGACCCTGGCATTCACGGGAGACACCTTGATCCACACACCGGTGAGGACCGCTGCCGCCATCAACGGAGATGCCTCGGGACGGCCATACGACTTCTATCCCATGCTCAAATCGGTGGCAGGCATCATCTCCGATGCCGATCTTGCCATCTGTCATCTCGAGGTACCGCTCTCACCGACCAACACGCACCTGTCGAGCTACCCCTTGTTCAATGCACCACGGGATGTCGCAGACGGCCTCGCCCAGGCGGGCTTCGACGGATGCTCAACGGCATCCAATCACGCCATCGACCAGGGCGAGAGCGGGTTGCTGGCTACTATCGACATCCTGGAGAAAGCAGGGTTGTCCCATGCGGGTACCGCTTCGTCGGAGGCGGGGACAGAGGCAACGCTCTATGAGGTCAACGGCGTCACCATCGCCCATCTGGCGGCAACCTGGTGGCTCAACGGGTTACGGGAGCCGGCGGACAAACCCTGGCTGGTCCAGGACCTCGATGTCGACGATCTCATCGCAAAAGCCGAGGCAGCCAAGGCCGCAGGCGCCGACTTCGTCGTTGTTAGCGTCCACTGCTGCACGGAGTACCAATCGATGCCGACGACGTCGCAGCGCGCCACCGATCGGCGCCTCATCGACTCGGACGCCATTGACTTGGTGATCGGGCACCACGCCCACGTGGTGCAGCCCATCGAGCGCCGCAACGACGAGTTCATCGTCTACGGCCTCGGCAACTTCCTCTCCGGGCAACGGCGTATGCCAGAGACCACCGATGGTGTGATCGTGCTCGCCGACCTGACACTCCGCAACGGGCAATGGGCGACCAGGCAGATCCGTTATGTTCCCACCTGGGAGCTCGGCGGCACCTACCGCATACTCCCGGCCGCCGAAACCATCGCCGCCGGTGCGGGGACGCTGGAGGCGACACTACGGGCGTCGTGGCGCAGGACTGTTGCCACCATCTCGGCATACGGTGCCGCAGAGGTGTCCCCGGTCGCCCGGCCGTGAGCGCCCCAATCCTCGTCTGTCTACCGCAACCGAGCGTATCGATCAGCGCTACCACGAACTCGAGCGTCTCGACTATGCCGCCGTCGTCGGCTTCGATGACCCAGCCGGGACAGTGACGTCGATGGCTAGGAGACACATCGGCGCATGAATCCTATGTGGAGGGGATAGGAAGAGTCTTTGCCAGCGTGTCGAGGATGGCAGCGGTCATTGCCGCGGCATCCGTCTCACTCGTGCCGAGCACCGGATGGTCGACAGGGTCGGCCTCGGGCCACTCAACGGGGTTCGGAGCAAACGCAACACGCACCTGCAGCGGTAGCTCGGGATGGTATGCGTAGAACAACACAACACCCCGATCCGGCTCAGGGTCGGTCCACACGTATCACCACACGACGGTCACCGAGTCACCGGTCGTCGGCTGAACCGCCAGCGTATCGCCCGCGACGAGATCACCGGCCAGCGTGGCACGGTAGAGGTTATGGACGCGGCCCGGCAGCACTCAGGTTGTCGATGACTGCGGTCGTCATATAGACGCATGCGCCCCCGAAATCGTTCCTCGGCCGCAATCCCAGATCGCCTCCAAAGCCAAGCAGCCCTTAATTCCTCGGTTCGAGAATGACGACCGGGATTTCTCGAACCGTCTTCTCTTCGTACCTGGCGAAGCCTTTGTTGGCGGCGACGATCTCAGCCCACAGAGGTGAACGCTCGTCAGGCCCGGCCACCCGGGCAGTCATCGGGGTCTTCTTCCCCTCCTTCTCCACGATGACCTCGGGGTTGGCCACCACGTTGTGGTACCAGGCGGGATGTCGAGGTGCGCCACCGGCCGATGCCGCCACCAGCCACCCGTCTCCGTGCGCAAGGCCCACGAGCGGACGGGTACGTTGCTGTCCCGACTTGGCCCCGGTAGTGGTGAGGAGCAGGACCGTGCCCCGCATGCTGCCGAACTTCCCTTTGGTGGTCCGGTAGAGCCAAACATGGCCCTGATTCATCATCTTCAAGATCTCGTTGCTGAGGCCCATGGCTGCATTCCTTTGCGGGAGACCCGCCTGGCGGTGGTGCCGTCGACTCTACCGGCCTACCGACCCGGTACGGCGGGAACCTCGCCTCCAAGCGATATCCCACCCTGGCATACTGGACGCCCCGACCATGGAGGCATCGTGTATGACGTCGCGTTGAGCGTGCTCTCGTGTCTACGTGCGGGCACGGACGTCCACGTCGCCTGGGTGGTCTCTCCCACCTCGGACAAACCCGGAGAGGCGGTGGCGATCACCCCCGGAGGAGGGCGGATGGGCAGCTTGCTGGGAGGGGCGCTCGACGATGCCATCACAGAGGCGATTCGTGGGCTCGAGGACGGCAGGCTCGTCGAGGTCTCGCTCGGACCGGTGGAAGCCCTCATCAGCGGGCAACCCGAAGGCACCGCCCTGACCCTGGCAGCTGATCGCGGGGAACGTCCTACCCATCGATATCTGGGAGCAACTGACTGCCCGCAAGCCGACCCGCTTTGCGTTGACCATCGACGGCAGCCAATCTCACCAAAGCGGAGCAGCTCGAACCTGCAGATCCGGGTATCGAGCTGTCGGCTGATCGACTCGTGACCTCGCTCGTCCCGGTGCCTCGGGTCGTCATCTCCGGAGGAGGGCCCGTCGCCAATGCGCTCGCCGATGCCTTCACCTTTATGGGCTGGGAGGCTTCGGTTCTTCTCCAACGTAGGGGAGGCAACAGGGTTGATGGCAACGCTATCGCCGATCGATGCCGTCGTTGTGATGGGCCACGACGTCGAGACCGCCGGCCGCGCCCTTCAGGGCGCTCTCGAGTCAAACGTCGGGTACATCGGCTCGATCGGATCCCCGCGCATGCAGGAATTGCGCAACCAATGGCTCGCCTACCGCGGCGTCGCATGGGACGACCGGGTCCGCGGGACCTGCCGGATTGCCCATCGGTGCGTCCAGCCCGCCAGAGATCGCAGTCTCGATCGTGGCCGAGACACTCTCCGTCCGCGAGATCGACCAAGAACGTCTCTGAGCCCCTTCTGCCCGCGCTACATTTGGAGTGCGAGGAGTAACTATGGACCAGTTATCTAAGCAAGAGGAAGCCACCGCGATATGGTCATCACCAGCGGAAGATCAGGTCCTGTTGGACGCCGACTGCAGCCCCACCAAGACGTGCCGGAACATGGTCGGTGTCACCTTCGACGGCTTCGCCGCCCCTGGCACGGATCTGCGCACCGCCTGGCGTGAGACGCTGGAACGGGAGGGCAAGCTCTCCGGTGACAGCTCCAGCCTGCGGGAGCTCGTACTCGGGCAAACCCGAAGCTTGAGTCGGCACAGCAGGCTGGCCGAGTGAACACCCCGATACCGGAAGGCGTTTCCGAGCTCGCTGCCTTGCTCCGTAGCGACGGCTACTTGCCGGACCGCGGTCTCAGCACTGCTGCGTTCGTCGCCATAACCCTCGGCCGACCCCTGCTGCTGGAAGGCGAGGTGGGAGTTGGCAAGACGGAGTTGGCGAAGACCCTCGCCACCGTCTTCAACCGCCGTCTCATCCGGCTGCAGTGTTACGAGGGAATCGACACCAACCAGGCCCTCTACGAGTGGGATTACGCACGCCAGATGCTCCAGATCCGGGCGCTCTCCGAGCACGACCTCACCGACGCCGACTCCGTCGACGCTCTCTTCGGGGAGAAGTTCCTCCTCGAGCGGCCGTTGTTGGAGGCGGTGCGCGCAGGCGACCAGTGTGTGCTCCTCATCGACGAGATCGACCGTGCCGACGACGAATTCGAGGCGTTTCTGCTCGAGCTCCTCTCCGACTTCCAGGTGACCATCCCGGAGGTCGGCACCATCAAGGCAAAGTCGCGCCCGCTCGTCGTCCTCACCTCTAACCGAACCCGGGAACTTCATGACGCATTGAAGCGGCGGTGTCTGTATCACTGGATCGACTACCCGACCGCCGAGCGTGAAGAGGAGATCGTGCTGAGCCGGCTTCCCGGAGTCTCCGAGACCCTTGCCGCCAAGGCGGTCGCCGCCGTCAACCGGTTGCGCGGGCTCGATCTGGCCAAGCCACCAGGCGTTGCCGAGACGATCGACTGGGTCGAAGCACTGCAAGCCCTAGGCGCGGGCAGCCTCGACGTCGATACGTTCATGGTCTCGTTGGCTCGGTGATCAAGGATCGAGACGATCTGCAGGTCGCCGAGCGACGGGCCGGGAGCATCGTAGATGGAGGATGATGTCGGGGCGCTCGGCACACTCCTCGGGTTCTGTGCGTTCGTCCGGCAACACGACCTTCCCGTCGGAACGGACGACGCCATGACCTTCGCCAGCGCGGCCGGCGCTGCTCGACCCCGCCCGGCTCGAAGATGTCTACTGGTCCGGCCGGGTGACACTCGTTCACGGCAGAAACCAGATTCGCGGTCTACAACGAATGCTTCACCGAGTACTTCCTCGGCGGGAACTCCGAGAAGCGACCAGCCAACTCCACAACAGCTTTCGGCTCGGGGTGTCGAAGCCGTGTTCGACGTCCCGTCAGGGGGAGCAGCCCGAAGAAGGCGAGGATCAGAACGAGACCCGACTCGGTGCCCAGGCGTCAGCGGTGATCGTGAACCACTCGAAAGCCTTCGCCGATTGCACCGAAGAGGAGCTCGACTCTTTGCGGCGAATCATCGCAACGTTGCGATCCGCCCCTCCGCTTCGCCGCACCCGCCGCCATCGCGGAGCGCAAACCGGGCGAGACGGATGGATCTCCGCCGAATGGCCCGAGAAACCATGCGCTCCCACGGCGAGCCGGGAGAGCTGTGGTGGCGGCAGCGTCGCCAACGCCCCCGACCGCTCGTTCTCATCCTCGACATCTCCGGCTCGATGGCCGACTACTCGCGCAACCTCCTCCAGTTCGCTCACTCGACACGCACCGCCACCAGCCGGGTCGAGGCATTCTGCTTCGGCACGCATCTCACCCGCATCACTCCGTCGCTGCGGCGCCGCAAACTGGACGAGGCACTTGCCTCTGGCAGGCGAGGAGGTCGTCGATTGGTCGGGTGGGACCCGAATCGGCGCCTCACTCGACGAGTTCGTCCGTCGCTACGCCAGGACGGGGGATGGCCCGTGGGGCCTTCGTCATCATCTGCTCCGACGGTCTCGACCGTGGCGACCCCGCCTTGCTGGATGATGCATTGCGGCGGCTCCACCGTCTGTCCCATCGCATCATCTGGATGAATCCCGATGAAGGGCTGCGGGTGAGCTCACGTCGCCGAGCCTGGGCATGTCGGTGGCGATCCCCCACATCGACCTTCTATGGTCTGGCCACAACCTGGAGAGTCTCGAAGAGTTTGCGACGACGCTGCCCCGGAGTCAGATAGGAGACGACTTGCGCTGGAGCATTTCGCTGAGGTCTGAAGGAGATCGTCCTGTGAAGCGGGAAGAGATCGTGGAAGCTCGCCGATGCGGTGGCCGCCACGAGGGCATCGCCAGCGGTATCGGCACGGCGAGCTACGCGGCCCAGATCGTGGTCGAGGCGCCCACGTCCGAAGAGGCCGTTCGCCCGCGGCGACGGTGATCTTCGAGGAGGCGGCGGCCAGGGCCGGGCTTCCGCCATGGCCAACTGTGTGGACAGATCCGTCGGCGACGGAGACGAGCTCGAGGGCTTCGCATGATCCGCCTCGGTTCGCTCGGGGGGTATCCGTTCAAGGGCCCGCGTGTGCTCGGCGGGTGGCATCCGCCACAGGCGCCCGGCATGTTCGCCATCCTGGCCCGGCCCGACCCGAGTCGCAACGTTTCGAGGTCATCTACCTCGGCCACGCCGAAGACTTACGGACGCGGGGTCTCCCTTTCGACCACCCGTCGCCGACCGCTGGATCGATCGGGCAGGTGGGAAATGGAGCCTCTGGATCGCCTTCTATGAGATCCCGGGGGGCCTGCGCTCACATCGGGAGCGGATCACCCAGGAGCTGATCGCCACCTATCACCCAAGCTGCAACCCGGACCAATACGACCGCACCTGGAAAGACGAGTGGATCGGCTCCTACGGGGAAGCCCCCACCACCAAGCCCCTAACAACAGGCCGCGACGCCCCCACCACCTGAACGTACTACCCACTCTTCTTCACCCTCCCAGCGGGAGGGTCGGGCGGATCGCCAGATCCGACCGGGGAGGGAGAAACACCAACGTGACAAACCACCCCAACGCACTACCCACTCTTCTTCACCCTCCCAGCGGGAGGGTCGGGCGGATCGCCAGATCCGACCGGGGAGGGAGAAACACCAACGTGACAAACCACCCCAACGCACTACCCACTCTTCTTCACCCTCCCAGCGGGAGGGTCGGGCGGATCGCCAGATCCGACCGGGGAGGGAGAAACACCAACGTGGTCGACCACCTCGAGCCAGCACCCTCCTGCGTCGCTGCGCACCTTCAGTCGGCTGGGGTGTAGGCGACGCCTTCTAGCTGACGGGTGCGGCGGATGCCCATGGCGGGCTTGGCCGGGCCACGGTCTGTTGCTGCGTCGTGGTCGAAGGTGGCGCCTGCGACGATGCCTTCTGCCATGCCGTACAGAGAGCGGGAGCGCCCCGGCGACAACCCGGCCGGTGCTGTTGATGCTTCCCAGGCCGCCGTCGATGACCTCGGCGTTCGCTTTGATTTCCCAGACCAGATCGGCGCACTCCTCGAGTACCCCGGCGACCCGGGTCAGCTGGCCACCAACGACGTAGAGGTATCCCGCCAGGCCCGCGATGAGAAGAACGATGTCGATGACTGTGAAGACCACCATCACGCACGCACCTTGTCTAGGACACGACCTAAGAACAGGTGGTGCTGCAAACCCTCGGTGAGGACTGCGTCCACCCGTTTCGCCGTCTCGGCGATGAGTTGGGCGTCGCTCGTGTTCGCCACCGCCGCTTTCAATGTCTCGCGGACCATGCCGACTCGCTCTTCGATCTTGCGGACCAGGACCACGAGGATCGTCAGCAGCGCCGCCACTGCGATAACGACCACCAAACCGAGGATATTGGCCAGCCGCCAGAACTCGTTGTGGGTAAGTGCAAAGACCATCATCTCAACCTCCCAGTCGCTGACGTCCGCGCTTCAGGCCGGCAACGATCGCCTCCGCCGACTCGATGGTCGTGCCGAGGTTGGCGAGCGCCGCCGTGTTGACGACGGCCTTCTGCAAGCCCCGGTTCACCGCTTCTGCCTGGTTCCCGATCCGTCTGGCGAGGAGCAGGATCGGAACCACCAGGGCGACTACCACCAGCACGACCACGATCCCGATCGTGTAGCCGATCACCCATCCGGTGTTCGATGCGAGTGTCAACATCGGTGCCTCCTCAGATGCTCTCGGCGAAGTCGCGGACCGGCGCCAGGTTGCCGTTGACCGAAGCCACCGCATCGGGGACGGGTGCCGTCTTCTCGACGATCACGTCGACCCCGCCGATGAGGGCATCGAGGGTCTTGGCGACCGCCCGGAGGTGGAGAATCACCCGGATCAGCCCTAGTGCCGCCGCGGCGATGATCAGCCCCGCCAGCACCAGTGTCACTATTGCAGCTGTACCCATATGCTCCTCCTAGCCCAATAGCTTTCCGACAGACCCGGCATAACGAACCGCCCCGTTGGCGACCTCAGCGATCGTGTCACCGGTGACGGCGAGGCGATCGGGCACGTCCTCGACCTCCCCGATGACCGCAACACCGCCGGCGAGAGCCCGGTCGGCGGCTCCTCTAATGCGTTCCAGCGCCGCCAGGACACGGTTGAGGAGTGCGATCAACACCGGCACTACCACCACCAGGAGCAGGATATTTCCCAATGTCCACATGATCCGTACCTCCTATTCCGTGGCCGAGTGGTAGGGAAGGAAGAAACGGCGGGCAACTCTCTTGAGCGCCATCCACAACGCTCGTATTCCGATCGCAAAGCCGCTTGCGGCCCGGGTCTCCCCCGGCACGTAATCCGTCCCCTGCTCCAACGCGGTGAGTTTCGCCGTCATGTTTGTGGAGAACTGGTCGATGAGGATGGCGGTGACGTCCTGCACCATGCCGCGGCCGTATTGTGCCGCGGCTCCCGAAAGTTGCAGCGACTGGTCGATGGCGACCCGGGTGCCGGCGCCGCTGGGAGCCAATGCGGCGTTGAGCAGCAGTGCCGCCTCTCCCCTGCCTTTCACCTCGGAGCCGGAGGCGTCGACCACGATCCGCTTGTTCGCTTCGTCTCGTTCACGGATGTTGGCCCGCCCCGTGAAGTTGAGCTTCACCGGCCCCATCCCGATAACGACGGTGCCTGTGTAGCTGTCGTCGTCGAGCTTCTCCGAAATGTCGGCGCCCGGCAGGCACGATGCGACGGCGGGGATGTCGTTGAAGAACTCCCATACCTTCTCGGGTGTCTGGGCGACTTCGAACTCACTTTTGATCTGCATCAACGCTCCTCAGATACTCTTCGGGGTTTGCGGAGAATGTCTTCCTGCAGGCCGGACAGCAGAAGTAATACGTGGTTCCCTCGAACTCGAATGGGCGGCCCGACTCGTCGGCGGTGACCTCCATCCCGCAGACGGGATCTACCGCCGTTGCCGGCAAGGCGGCGGGCTCGGTGCTTCCAGCGGGCGCCAATTCTCCGCGCGCCCGTGCTGCCACCAGGTCGGCGAGGATCGAAACCGCCATTTCGGTGTGAGTGGTGTTACCGAGATCGATGCCGACCGGGGCTCGCAGCGCCGCCGCCGTCTCCTCCGGTACTCCAGAGTCACGCAAGTAGGCGCGTACGGCGTCGCCGCGACGGGCGGAAGCAACCAGCCCGACATACGAGGGCTCTGCCTCCAGCGCTGCCAGGAGCAGGTCCTCGTCACCGTCTCCCTGGGTCGCGATCACGACCGCAGCGCCCTTGGGAACGCCACTTGGGAAAGTGCCTTCGGCCAGGACGGCGTTCCAGCCTAGGGCCGTTATCAGGTCGCTCAGCGTGTGTGCCATTGGGGAACGGCCCATCACCACCACCGTAGGATCAGGAATCATGGGCTGTATGTGCAATTGCAGGGCTCCGTTGCTCTGACACGTCATGGGCGCCGAGATCATCCCTTCCCGCGCCTCGGCCTCGATGTCGTCGCCGCCGATGAAAAGCAGCTTGGATTTGCCGTCTGCCAGCGCAGCGAGTGCCTCCCTGACCAGGATGGGATGGGCGCAGGCCCCGCCGATCCAGCCGAAAGTCGAGCCGTCGGCGTGAACGACGATCTGATAGCCCTCTTTGCCCGAGGACGGCGCCTGTCTCCAGACAACGGTGCCGAGCACGAACGCTTCATTCCGTTCGGTTAGCTCACGGGCATGGTCGAGCACAGCCCATCCGTCGTATGAGTTACCAGACATCATTCCATCCTCACTGGCGGGGCACCCGAAACGTCGGTTCGCTCCGTGATCGCCTTGTAGACACGGTCAGGCAGCAGCGGCATGTCGACGTTGCGCACGCCGTAGTCCTGCAGTGCATCCATGACTGCGTTGACGTAGGCGGCCGGGCCACCGACGGTGGCGCATTCGCCGATCCCCTTCGCCCCGATGGGATGGTGGGGACAGGGTGTCACCACCTCGTGGAGCTCGTATCCCGGGGTCTCCCACGCCGTCGGCAGCAGGTAGTCGGTGTAGTTGCCGCCGATGCAGTTGCCCTCCTCGTCAAAGGTGATGAACTGCATGTTCGCCATGGCGTACGCCTCGGTGAGCCCGCCCATGATCTGGCCCTCGACGATCATCGGGTTGATCCGGACTCCGCAGTCGTCGACGGCGACCACCCGCAGCACGTCCCAAACCCCCGTCTCCGGGTCTACTTCGACGGTGACGATGTAACAGCCGAACGGCCAGGTGAGGTTGGGCGGGTCGTAGTAGGACACGTTTTCGAGCCCCGGCTCCATCCCGTCCGGCATGTTGGAGTACGCGGCCATGGCGCATTCCTGGATGGTGACGCCACGCTCGGGTGCGCCGCGGAGATAGAACCGTCCCAGCTCCCACTCGATGTCCTCTTCCGATGCTTCGAGGAGGTGGGCGGCCAGTTTGCGGCTCTTGGCCCTGATCTTGCGGGCCGCCATGGCCACGGCTGCTCCCGCAACCGGTGTGCTCCTTGAGGCGTATGTGCCCATCCCGAATGGGGCGGTGTCGGTGTCGCCCTCCTCGATGACCACGTCTTCGGCGGGAATGCCGAGCTCGTGGGCGACGATCTGGGCCCACGTGGTCTCGTGGCCTTGGCCCTGGGTCTTGGCGCCGGTCCGCAGCAATGCCTTGCCGGTCATGTGAACCCGCAGCTCCGCCGAGTCGAACATCTTGATGCCCAGGATGTCGTACTCACGGCTGTTGCCGGCACCTAGCGGCTCGGTCATCGTCGAGATCCCGATGCCGAGCAGGCGGCCCTGCTTCTTCGCCTCCTCCTTCTCTTTCAAGAAGTCCTCGTAGCCGATCGCTTCGAGCCCGACGTCGAGACACTTGGTGTATTGCCCCGAGTCTGTGAGGAACCCGAACGCGGTGCGGTGCGGGAAGTCGTCGTCACGGACGAAGTTCCTGCGACGCAGCTCCGCCGGATCGATGCCGAGCTCGTAGGCAGCCGCCTGCACCATCCGCTCCTGGAAGAACATCGCCTCGGTGATGCGGAACGAGCATCGGTAGGCGACCCCGCCGGGCGCCTTGTTGGTGTACACCCCCTGGGCGGTGAGGTGCGCCACCGGGACGTCGTAGCAGGCGAACGCCGCGTGCAGCAGGCCGATCTTGAACTTGCTCGGCTGTGCGTCCGAAAAGAAGGCGCCGTGGTCGGAGTCGGTGTGCATGCGCACACCGAGGATCTTCCCGTCGTTGCGGAGCGCCAGCTCCCCCTTGAGGTATATATCCCTGGCGAACCCCGTTGAGATGAGGTTGCCTGACTTGTCCTCGATCCACTTCACCGGCTTCTCCAGCAGGATCGAGGCCAGGATCGACACCACGTATCCCGGGTACACCGGCACCTTGTTGCCGAAACCGCCGCCGAGATCGGGCGAGACAATCCGAATCATGTGCTCGGGCAGCTCGGCGACGAGCGCCACTGCCGCCCGGATGATATGGGGCGCCTGCGACGTCATATATACGGTGAGCTTCGACGTTGCCCGGTTGAAGTCGGCGATCGATCCACACGCTTCGATCGGAGATGGATGCGACCGCGGGTAGTGCATCTCGATCTTGGAGATGTGGTCGGCACGGGCAAAGGCGGCGTCGGTGCCTGTCTTGTCCCCCACTTCCCAGTTGAACACGATGTTGTCGTTCTGATCCGCCTTGTCGTCGCGGATCACTGGAGCGTCGGGAGCCTTTGCCTGGTCCGGGTTGACGATCACAGGCAGCGGCTCGTACTCGACGACGATCGCCTCACAGCCGTCCTTGGCGATGTAGGGGTCGTCTGCGATGACCGCAGCTACTTCCTGGCCCTGGAACCGCACCTTGTCGGTGGCGAGCACCGCCTGGGTGTCGTAGGAGAGCGTCGGCATCCACGCCAGGTTCCGGGCGGCAAGCATCTCACCGGTCAGCACCAGCCTAACCCCGGGAATGTCCCAGGCCTTGGATGTGTCGATGGACTTGATCCGGGCGTGAGCCACCGGGCTCCGCAGGATCTCCATGTGGAGCATGCCGGGCAGCACGATGTCGTCGACGTAGTTGCCTTTACCCCTGATGAACCTGTTGTCTTCGACGCTGCCGGCGACTGGCGCCCAATCCACCGATCTTGATCTCGTCGAGCACCATCAGCTCTCACCTCCATCGGCTTCATCACGCATCTTGTCCGCCGCCCACAGCACCGCTTTGACGATGTTCTGGTAGCCGGTGCACCGGCACAGGTTCCCCGAGAGCGCCCAGCGGACCTCGTCCTCGGTCGGGTCGGGGTTGCGGTCCAGCAACGCCTTGGCCGTCAGCATCATGCCGGGGGTACAGAACCCGCATTGCAGGCCGTGCTCGTCCTTGAAGCCCTCCTGGATCGGGTGCAGCTCGCTGGGCCCTGCCAGACCTTCGACGGTCATCACGTCGTGTCCGTCTGCCTGGACGGCCAGCATCGTGCAGCTCTTGACCGGGGTGCCGTCGACCAGCACCGTGCAGGCGCCGCAGTTGGTGGTGTCGCAGCCGGTGTGGGTACCGGTGAGTTTGAAGCCCTGGCGGATGAGGTGGGCAAGCAAGAGCCGGGGCTCGACGTCCGCGGTGCGTGATTGCCCGTTGAGCGTCAGCGTGATCCGCTTGATGGGGACGTCTCCGGAGGTTTGGGTGATTTCCTCGAATAGGCTCGTCATCTCAGGCCACCTTCTCCATCGATGCGGCAACTCTGGTGAGTATCCGCACTACGAACGTGCGCACCATCTGCCGCTTGTAGTCGGCGCTGCCACGATGATCCGACCGAGGTTTCGCTACCGCAGCCGCGGCTTCACCGGCTGCGGCAATGCGATCCGGGGTGAGCCTGCCGCCTTCGAGGGCGGCGGCAGCTTCGGTTGCGTTGATCGTTCTCGAGCCGACCGCGGCGAGCCCGATCCCTGCCCGAGCAACCGAGCTGCCCTGCATATCGACGGACACCGCTACGGCCACTGTGGCGAAGTCCCCGATGCGCCGCTCCAGTTTCAGGTAACCGCCCATGGGAACGCCGGAGGGTGCGGGCACGATTGCCTCGACCCCGATCTCGTCTGAGGTGAGTGTGGTCTGGAACGGGCCGCGGACCAGGTTGGTGACCGGAATGGTGCGTCGCCCTGATGGGCCCTGTGCGACCAGTTGACCGTTGAGGGCCACCATCACCGCCGCCCAGTCGCCCTGCGGGTCGGCGTGGCACAGCGAGCCGACGAGGGTGCCCCGGTTGCGAACGATGGGGTCCGCCACCAGTTTCGACGCGGCCGCCATGGTCGGCTGGCGTACCTCGAGCTCGGTAGACCGCTCCAGGGTGGCGTGCCGGCAGAGAGCGCCGATTCGGACCGACCCGTCCTGGCCAAAGTCCAGGTGGTCGAGAGCAGTGATTCCGTTGATGTCGATGAGCGTTTCCGGCGAGGCAAAGCGGAGCTTCATCATCGGGATAAGGCTCTGGCCACCGGCCAGGATCTTGGCTTCACCCCCTGCATCTGACAGGAGGCGGATTGCCTCCTCCACCGTCTTCGGTGATTCGTAGCGGAACCGCGACGGGTACATCGATCAATCCTCCTCCGGGGATGCGTCGTAGCGTGGCGTGGTGCGGGGCGGAGTCGAGACGCCCTGTGGATCCGGCACCGCCACCGGCATCGAATCTGCGTCCGGGTCCGGACGCGGGTTCTGATGCGGTGGCCATGGGCCTTGCACCGGTTGAGCCGCGACCTTCAGGTACTCGGTGATCTGCGGCCAGGCCCAGATCGTGGGGCTGTCGCCCTCCTTGGGTGAGTCCTCGATCAGCTCATAGAAGCGGGGGTTGCCGACGCTCCTCCCAGACGATTCGACAGCCATTCCAACTCCTTGTCCCGATGATGCTCCCGGAGCCCGCACCGGGAGCTACTTTGCCAACCATATCCGGGAATTTCTGAGTTTTGCCTAAGAAATGCAGAATTTCTAATGTTCCCGGTTTGCCAGCCCCGGAAGGCGATGTCGCAGACCTCAGGAGCGGTTCCCGCTGGGACTCTTGTCGACCGCCGAAGACCCCTAGCCGCTTCCGCCGAACCGCGAGATACTGGGTGCGGAGGTTGCATCATGTCGACAAGTCCGGACATGCCCGAACGCGACGCTGCGTATCAGCAGGCGCGGGAGCGGGCCGAAGCACTGCAGGGTCTCTACATCCACATCCTCGTCTACATCGTCGTCAACGCCTGTTTGTTTGCGATCAACTGGGTGAGCACGGGAGGTGACGGCGGATGGTGGTTCTACTGGGCCATGATCGGCTGGGGTGTCGGGCTCCTGATCCACATCCTCACCATCGTCTTCCCGGTGTTCTCGAACCAGTGGGTGGACAACAGAACCGAGCGAATCTTGGCCAATCGTCACCGGTAGAGGCTTGGGGGCATTTGGCTACCCGAGTGCTCGGTGGAGGAAGGCCGCCATCTGCCCCCTCGTCGCATCGCTCGGGCAGAACATGCTGTTCTCCGCAGGGTTGCAGACTTGGTGACCCCGGTCCGTCTTCTCTAACCAGTGCCTGGACAACAGAGCCCAACGGATTCTCGCCAACCGTCACCGGTAGGGGCGCGTCTCGCTACGTTCAGGGATCAACGGGCTGGCGATGCCAAATGGTCACCCAACTCGATCAGCGCCCTGTGCGCCGCATTGATCAGCGGATGTACCGTCGGTGCCGCACTCAACAATGGGTGCGTCGCGATCTGCAACATATCCAGCTCCCGAACCGTTGCGCGCTTCTGGATGGCAAGAGCGATCACGTTGATCAACTCACCGACCGAAGGCCCGCCGGACACCTGGCCACCTAGCAATACACCCGACGGGTCGGAGAAGATCAGCTTCACCTTCATCGGTGCGGCTCCCGGGAGGAAGCCAGGATGCCGATCCGGCGCCTCCGCCGTCGCTGTGACGCAGCTGAACCCTTCTGCGGCACATGTGTTACAGGTCATGCCTGCGCTGGCGTAAGCCACCCCAGCGATCTGTGTCGAGAACGCGGCAATGGTGCCCTGGATCTGACGTAGCACCCTTATGCCGTAGAGATTCGAGCCCGCGACCCGAGCTTCCGCCGTTGCCGTTGATGCCAGCCATACGGGGACCGCTTTGCGGGTGAAGAAGTCGCGCTTCTCCGCGCAGTCGCCGACGGCAAATACGCCGGGGACATTGGTTCGCATGTAGTCGTCCACCCACAGCGACCCGTGCTCGGTGATGCGCAGATCCGTGCCTTCGGCAACACCGGTGGCGGGCCTGGCGCCTACCGACACCAGGACGGCGTCGGCTGCGATGACCTCACCGTCGTCGAGGGTCACCTTGCTGACGTGACCGACGCCGCCGATTGCCACCACCCGGGTGCCGGTGCGCACCCGGATGCCACGCTTCTCTAGCCCGCCACGTACGTCTTCGCTGAACTCCTCGTCGAATGCGCCGGCAAGGACCTGTGGCAGCACCTCGATGAGATGCACGGTGACACCCTCCATCGCGGCCAGTTCGTCTGCAAACTCCGCACCGATGAACCCTCCGCCGATGATCACGATGTCTCGGCATTCCCGAAGCTTCTCACGCAAGAAGGTCATGTCGCTCATGCTCTTGCGGATGGTGTAGACACCGTCGACCTCGATACCGGGGATTCGTGGCATCACGGGGTCTGTGCCGGTGGCCAGCACGAGCTTCTCGTACGAGTGCGTGGTGCCGTCTTCCATCGTGATTTCTCCGGCAGAAGTGTCGATCGCCTCGACCCGGCCCACAATGATCTCAACGCCGGCGTTCTCGAGCGGCATGTTGCCCATGGCATTCTGGGATGGCTCTGCCAACGTGTTCATCATGTACGGAATTGCACACGGGATGACGCCGTCTCCGATTTCCTTGATGACACAGACCCTCTTGTCCGGGTGGACCGTCTTAGTGGTCAATGCTGTGATGACGCCGGCAGGCCCGCCGCCGATGATGGCTACGTCGAGTTTCACTGTTGATTCCTTTCGCATGCGCGTTTGAACACGCCTGTAGGTCGATATTGCCCTGCCGAGATCACCGGAGCCTTGCCCTATCATCAACTATCCATCAACTCCGGGCGTGACCGAATTGACGAATCTGATCACGAGAAGAAGCCATGTCGTCATCGTCGATGACGACAGCGCCACGCGACGAGAGGTGGCCGATCTCCTCCAGGAGGACGGTTTCCGCGTGACCTCCCTCGAGGACGGTGCGGCCCTCTTCAACCTGCTTCGAGGCCAGCGTCCCGACCTCGTCATCGTCGAGCCACAGCTGCCCGATATCCGCGGCACGGAGACTCTGCGACGATTGCACGCCGACGGCCGTGTGCCCGTCATCGTCGTCAGCACCAAAGCCTCCGAAACCGATCGCATAGTCGGTCTCGAGATGGGTGCCGATGATTACCTGCCCAAGCCGTTCTCCCCCCGGGAGCTGCTCGCCAGGGCGCATGCTGTTCTCCGCCGCACCGAGCACATCTGCCCCTGCGAGACGCTCGAATACGACGGATTCCGGATGGACCTGACATGTCGAGATCTGCTTGTCGACGGTGAGGTCATCGAGCTCACCACGCTCGAGTTCGACCTACTCGCCTTCCTGGCCAGCTTTCCGAGGCAGGTGTTCTCTCGCCATACGCTGCTCGATCGGGTATGGAACTCGTCACGGGAATGGCAGACGCCTGCAACGGTGAGCGAGCACATACACCGGCTGCGACGCAAGATCGAGTCCGACTCGAGCCGTCCGCAACGCCTCCAGACCATGCGCGGCGCCGGCTACCGCTTCGTCCCCTGACGCCACCCTCCCTTCCCCCGGTATGAGGCCGGCAAGAGAACCAGGCGGCCGATCCCAACCCCTCACCGATTCGTCCGTAGCGTGCGAGCTACCATCGCCGCCATGGCCGACGACGCGATCTTCCTCCCCGACGGAGACACTTACGTGCCTACCGGGCTGGCCCGCGGTGGGTGGAGCGACGACGCCCAGCACGGGGGTCCGCCGGGCGGGTTGCTGGCTCATGTCATCGAATCCGTGCCCACCGATCGTCCCATGCAGACGGTTCGACTCACCGTCGATCTGATCCGCGAGATCCCGATGGCCCCCGTCACCGTCTCGACCCAGATTCTCAGGCACGGGCGGCGGATCCAGCTGGTCGCCGCTGTCATGGAGGCGGACGGCGTCGAGGTAGCGCTCGCACGAGCGCTGCGGATTCGTGTCGGCGACGTTGACCTCCCCGAGCCGCCCCGCGGTGACTGGACCGGTGCTCCCCCACCCGAGGAGTTGGAAATCCTCGATCTCTCGCACTGGCACCAAGAGGATCCGCCGCTTGCCCGCTACTACGTCGACGCCATCGAGGTCCGCTCGCAGGCAGCGAGCTTCCTGCAGATGGGCAGGGGTCTCTCGTGGGTTCGCCTCCGCTACCCGGTTGTTGCCGACATCCCGAATTCTCCGCTGGTGAAGGTGGCGGCGCTATCTGATCTGGGCAACGGCAATTCCATGACACTCGATCCCTCCGCCTACCTCTACATCAACCCGGACATCACCCTGCACGTCCACCGCCTTCCCACAGACGACTGGATCGGGATGGATTCGCTCGCTCTCCAGCACACAACAGGCATCGGTCTAGCCGACACGCTGCTGTTCGACACCGTCGGCCCATTCGGCCGGGTCACCCAATCCCAGTTGATCGAGAAACAGCGTCCACCCGCCGGGTAGTTGGAATACACGACGCCGCACAATCACTTTGACTGAGCCCAGTCGACCGCTATCCTTCTCGTATAGACGTCTATACGAGTTGTCTTGCGGGAGATTGGCGACCATTGGCGGAACACGACTTCACTCCCCGATACGTTCACATCAGCCGGCAGATCCGCGCACAGATCATGGACGGCAAGTACTCGACAGGAGATGTCATCCCGTCGGAGTCTGAGATGATGGCCGCATTCCGTGCCTCGAGGGGCACGGTGCGCAAGGCCATCGACGTGCTCGAGAGCGAGAAGCTGGTCCGGCGGGTACACGGCAAGGGCTGCTTCGTAGAGCTCCAACCCATCCACCACAGCATTCTCAACTTCGGGAGCCTCACCGACTCCCTGAGAGGAAGGGCGGAGTCTGCCGTCTCCCTCGTCATCGAGAAGACGACGGAAGAGATAGACGGTCACCGCTACTTCAACCTGGTGCGCCTGCGTGGCATCGAGACCCCGGAGAGAACCACCTATCTCTCCCTGGACACCTCGCGAATCGATCTCGAGCGCTTCCCCGGTATCGACGAATACGACTTCAACAATCGGTCGCTCTACCAGCTGCTGCGAGAGCGCTATCACACGTATCCCCGACGCAACCAAATTACGCTCTCCACCGAGATTCCAACGGCCGAGGTCCGTCGTCTCCTTCGGGAGCCCGCCGACGGTCCTGCGCTGATCAAGGCCGAAGGGAGCGCCTTCGATGAGGACGACGTCGAGGTGGAGCAGATCCGGATCCTCTTCGCCTCCCGGGTCGAGTTCAATCTGACGGCCGCCATCGCCGAGGATTCCGAGGGCCAGAAGTGACCACACCAGACACCACCACCCGCTTCAGCAACGCTTTCGAGAGCAAGCCCGTCCTTGCCATGGTGCACTTGATGGGTGACTCGGCACATGATCGTCTACAGCGGGCACTCCGCGAGATCCAGATGTTCTCCGACGGCGGGGTCGACGGAGTGATCATCGAGAACTACTTCGGCGACGCCGACGACGTCGAGCACGTTTTCGAGCACCTGACCAAGCGCGACGAGCGCATCGCTTACGGAGTCAACGTGCTCGACGACGATGCCAGGACGTTCGAGATCGCACGGCGATACGGAGCTTCCTTCATCCAGCTCGATTCGGTCGCAGGGCATCTCGCACCGGACGACGATGCGGCGTTTGCGGAATGGCTCTCCGAGCAACGTGCCTCAGTGCCTGCGCTGGTCCTCGGCGGTGTCCGCTTCAAGTACCAGCCCGTCCTATCGGGCAACAGTCTCAAGACCGACCTGTGTCTGGCGACCGAGCGCTGTGATGCCATCGTCGTCACCGGCGACGCCACCGGCATGGAGACAAATCCGGCCAAGATCGCAAGCTTCCGGGAGATCCTCGGTCCGGATTTCCCGCTCATCACCGGTGCAGGCGTGACCGTCGCCAATTGCGTCGAACAGTTGGCTGAGACCGACGGCATGATCATCGGGAGCTACCTCAAGGACACGTTTGCTGCGGAGGGCGAGGTGAGCGCAGACCATATCGAGGCGCTGATGACCATCGTTCGCCGCATACCGCGCGGCTGCCGAATCTGACACTCCGGCGACGGGAGGCTGACATCGACGCGATGCTCACCACCAAACCT
The DNA here is from genome assembly GCA_963777645.1 of uncultured bacterium. Lineage (GTDB taxonomy): Bacteria > Actinomycetota > Acidimicrobiia > Spongiisociales > UBA5794 > JAAETI01. Next base: position 1,012,471 of record CAVZRA010000003.1, read on the forward strand.
CCCGGCCCGGTACAGGATTCGGCAGCCGCTGATCTGCCCTTCATGGTCGCTCCCAGGTTGGGGTCACCATGAAGGGCAGGTACAGCATCTTCATCGGGGACGTCGCTCTCGACGAGTATTACCGGATCGACAGCTGGCCGAGTCACGGGACGAAAGTCGACATCGACCCGGTCGGAGCGTATCCGGGAGGCATGATCGCCAACGCTGCCGCCGTCTACGCCGGCTATAACCACGACACCTACTTCTGCTGGACGATCAGCAACACCCCAACCTCTGACTATCTCCTCGCCGAATTGGCCGATCTAGGCGTGGACACCCACCTGGTCTCCCGGGACGCCACCCTCGACGACTCACGGAACATCATCATCCTCAGCGGGGACGAGCACACCGTGCTGACTCCTCGGATGGGCCTGAGCCGGATCGAGCTGAGCGATCACGCACTGGCGATGATGGCCGACGCCCAATACGTGTACACGGCCATCGGCGACTTGCGGATGCTCAGACACCGGGAGCGCAACGCGACCGAGTTCTTGCCGGAGATCAGGGCGGGAGGCGTTCAACTCGTCCTGGATCTCGATGTCGCAAACATCCAGGCCGGAGATTCGGCGCTGCTCGCCGAGGTGGACATCCTCCTGGTGAACCGGAAAGGCATGGAAACGCTTGCCCGGGAACGCAGCGAGTCCGACGTAGCAGCCGAACTGCTCTCGGGGCGTCTCAACACCCTCGTGGTGACCCTTTCCGAGTCCGGATGCCGCCTATACACCGAGGACGGCATACAGGAGATCCCCGGGATGCCGGTGGATACGGTGGACGTCACGGGAGCAGGCGATACCTTCGGCGCGGCGTTCCTCCATGCGTTCGGCCGTACCGGCGATGCCGGGCTCTCGGCGCGGTTCGCCACCGCGGCATCGGCGAGGGCCGTGACACTCATAGGTGCCCGCTCCGGCATATCCACCGTCGCCGAAGTCATCGAATTCATGAAACTCCACGGGCAGTACCCGGCAGACGAGGTCCGCTCGCTCGCCGCGGTATTGACCCACGAAGACCCGAAGAAACCCGACCGATCGACCAAGCAGGAGGACAACGAATGACCCGTAACCGACTCGTCGCCGCGGTTATCAGCATCATGTTGATGATGACCGTCATCGCCGGTTGCTCGAACTCTGACTCGAATGACACCACTACGACCGTAGGTTCCGCATCGGGCGCCATTGCTCCCGACTCGGCTGCCGTGGCACTGCTACCGGCCGACATCAAGGATTCCGGTGTCCTCGAGATCGGCATCGAGCTCAGCTACCCGCCCGACGAATACAAAGACCCCGAAGGCAACCCCACCGGCTGGGGTGTCGAGCTGGTGACCGCGATCGCAGAGAAACTCGGTCTAACCCCGAACTTCCGTGAATCCCAGTTCGACAACATCATTCCAAGCGTCAAGGGAGGCACATACGACGTCGGTTGGGCCTCATTCACCGACACCAAGGAACGACAGAACTCGGTTGACTTCGTCGACTACTACACGGCGGGTGGCCAATGGGCGTCACAGACGGGCAATCCGGTTGATCCCGACAACGCATGCGGGTTGACGGTTGCCGTCGGCACCGGCACCTACCAGGAGACCGACGAGATCCCCACCCGGAGCGAGGCGTGTGTTGCGGCGGGCAAGGAGCCCATCAACAAGCTCAAGCTGGACACTCAGGGAGACATCACCACAGCCGTGGTCCTCGGGCGAGCGGATGCGATGACGGCAGACTCGCCGGTAACTCAATACGCCGTCTCACAGACCGACGGTAAGCTTGCGCTCGCTGGGGAGATATTCGACGCCGCTCCGTTCGGCGCCGCCATCAACAAGGACGCCGGGACGCTCAAGGATGCGGTTGCGGCGGCGCTCCAGTCCCTGATCGATGACGGCACCTACCTGGAGATCCTCCAGAAATGGGGCGTCGAATCCGGCGCGGTCGACAGCGTGGTAATCAACGGCGGAACGAGCTGACATGTTCGGTGCCCGGCGGCAGCACAGAAGCAATCTGAATGCGGATCCGGAGAACGGTTCCGCTGCTGCCGGACGGGAACCCATCAAGGCTGTACCGCTGCGGCGGCCGGGGCGTATCGTCTCGGCCGCCGTCATCCTCATCCTGCTCGGGCTGTTCATATACGGGGCGGCGACCAACCGCGCCTATGACTGGTCGACCTATGCGCACTATCTCTTCGACAGGCGGATCATTCATGCGGCGTGGATAACGCTTGCGCTGACGTTCCTGGCGATGGTCATGGGGCTGATCCTGGGTCTCACGTTCGCATCGATGCGGCTATCGCCAAACCCCGTGCTCCGCTCCGTCAGCTGGGGAGTGCTGTGGATATTCCGGGGAACGCCGGTTTATGTCCAGCTGGTCTTCTGGGGGCTCATCGCCACCATCTACCGGCATGTCGACTTCGGCATCCCGTTTGTTCATAGCTTTGTGCACATCGACATGACCGCCGTTGGCCATGCGGTCTTCTGGATCGCGGTCGTTGGACTGGGCCTAAACGAAGCCGCATACATGGCGGAGATCATTCGCGCCGGTGTCACCAGCGTCGACGAAGGTCAGACTGAGGCGGCGACCGCATTGGGGATGTCGTGGTCCCAGACGATGACCCAGATCGTTATGCCCCAGGCGATGCGGGTGATCATTCCCCCGGCGGGCAACGAGGTCATCTCGATGCTCAAGACGACGTCCCTGGTGACCGCAGTCCCCTACACGCTCGATCTCTACAGCCGAGCGCGCGACCTGGCGGTAGAGACGTTCAACCCCATCCCGATGCTCTTGATTGCGTCCACGTGGTATCTGGCGTTCACCTCGGTGCTGATGATCGGCCAGTCATACCTGGAGCGGTACTTCGCAAAGGGAGCGACGAGAACGATGACGAGTCGGCAGCTTCAAGCTCTGGCCGAAGCCACCGCAAGGAAAGGCGAAACCCGATGACGGCCTCATCGGCACCGGCTCCACCCCCGATGGTCCTCGCCCAGGACGTCGGCAAGCGGTTTGGTGCCCTCGAAGTGCTCCGGGGCATCAACCTGACCGTGGAACGCGGCGAGGTTGCCTGCATCATCGGGCCGTCGGGATCGGGTAAATCCACGTTCCTGAGGTGTATCAACCATCTCGAGCGGGTCGACTCCGGCCGTCTCTACGTCGACGGCGACCTCATCGGCTACCACGAGCGAAACGGACGTCTCTACGAGATGCACCCGCGCGATGCAGCACGGCAGCGGACCGAAGTCGGGATGGTGTTCCAGCGGTTCAACCTGTTCCCCCACCGGACGGCGCTCGAGAACGTCACGGTTGCACCCATCAAGGTCAGGAAAGTGCCGGCTTCTGAAGCCATCGCCAAGGGCGAGGAGCTCCTCAACGGCGTAGGTCTCGCCGACAAGATAAACGCATATCCGGCACAGCTATCGGGCGGGGAGCAGCAGCGAGTCGCCATAGCGCGGGCGCTGGCCATGGAGCCGCGCCTGATGCTGTTCGACGAACCGACGTCTGCTCTCGACGCCGAACTCGTCGGAGAGGTGCTCGAGGTGATGAAACGGCTCGCCAGCGAGGGAATGACGATGATTGTCGTCACCCACGAGTTGGGTTTTGCCCGTGAGGCGGCCGACTCGCTGATGTTCATGGACGAAGGCGTCATCATCGAATCCGGCCTCCCCGGCGAAGTCCTCTCGAATCCACAGCACGAACGCACCAGGGCGTTCATGTCCAAGGTCCTCTAGACGGACATCCAATCGGCGAACGGCACGGGCAGATCACAGAGCCGGTTGCCCTCGACATCGTCGAGCCCGAAACCCCGGTCTGGATGCTCGCCTTTGGCGGCGATCTCCTCCAGGTACATCACGGTCGGCTCCAGCAGGTACAGGTTGTTGAGGAATGGATGGGTGGTTCGGATGTCTCCCCGGACGGCTCCACCGAAGTGCCTACTCGCAGCCGAGTGCCCGTCCCAATCGACCGCCTCGGTGAGGAAGCCGAGATCCCCGTGATGGTGGACCGAGAGCGATCGCAACATCGTCAGGGCCTTCAGCACGTGCTGAGGCGACGGGCGCCTCATGTGAGCCTCGAGATATGCCGTCGCACAAGCGGCGACCTCCCAGGTACAAGCCGCATTCCAGGAGCTCTCCATGTACAGCAGGCCCTTCGTGGCACAGCCGTTCAGGTCCTGATCCAGCTCGAAGTCTGCCAGAGGCGCAAGGCACCGCTCGTAGGCGAAATTGGCCAGCCCGTCGTCGTCGAGAAGATCCGATGCCGCGAGCAGCGCACCGAACCCGAGGGCGTAGCCGACGTTCTCTGCGAGGTCCTCGGTGTCCCCGTTGACGCTGCCGAAGTGACCACCGGCGCCCACGAAGGCGTCCGCGGCGGCACGCACCGAGGCGGTTCCATCGTGGATTCCCGCCTGCGTCGCCGCGACCAGGAGCTGCAAGGCCATCGAGCCCGCCCCGCTCCGATCGGCGGTGGGGTCGGGGCGGACGGCAGGCGCATCGACCGAGTACGGAAAGGCGGACCCGTCGTGAGTCGTGCGACGTGGGAACCAGCCGTTGGAGCAGCGCTCCGATTTGTCGACCCATGCGGCGATCCTCGCCGCGATCTCCCGCGATCGCTTCGCTCGCTCCTCATCCCGGTCGAGCTCAGCTAACAGCAGCAGCTGGTGCCCAACTCGTGCGACATGCCCGAGCTCGACGTATTCCTCGCCATCCCCCTCGAGGTTGTCCAGGAAGCGACCTGACTCGGTGTCTCGATAGAGGCGGACCGGCACCCGTGGATCGTCGAAGAACTCCCCGGCAAGGGCGTGACCGAGGTACGACCATCCCATGTTCTCCAGTTCGGGGCGGCCAACAACACGACCGAGCCGAACCAACCAGTGCGCCCCGAAGACGGAATCTGCACAGTATCCGACACCCTCCAGCCACTGCCCTCTCCAGGGCACTATCCCGTCGGGTGTCGCATCGATCGATCGACAGAAGAGATTCCCATCTTCGTCCAAGTCGCTCACAGCACGCAGGAACCGCACCGAATCGAGCGCGCTGGCAACGATCGTGTAGTCGGGATTCTCACGTCGGTAGAACGCGTATGGCGCGTCGGTCATTGTCACATTGCCCTTGCCTCGCAGGCCCACGACCCGCGGCCCGAACACTACTGGACGGGCGTGCCAGCCCGAAGAACGCGACGTCACGAACGGCCGAGTGGGTGAGCACGGATTCGCTGGCCCTGCAGCACACCACGGGCATCGACCATCTGTCCCGATGCACCGGTACTGTTGGATGTCTGAAGGAGGGAGACGTCATGACCGACAGCAACACACTCGTCAAGTCATATCTGAAGCTGAGATCGGCGATCGGCTATCTCGGCATCGGGCTCCCGATCGTATTGCCTGTCGGCGTTCTCGTTCTCGACTCGGACCAGGGATGGCAGGCCACCATCAGCGACTACATCGGCACCATCATGCGAGGTGTCTTCGTCGGGATTTTGTTCGCCATCGGTGTGTTCCTCTATTACTACGAGGGCTACGAGCCCGACGACGACCGGAAGCCTCTCGAGTTCATGTCGGACAACCTGGCCGGGAATCTCGCTTGCGTATTCGCGCTCGGCGTCGCGCTCTTCCCGACCAACAGTGGGGTCGCATTTGTGCGGGGAGTCCATGTGGTGGCGGCCACGGCCATGTTTCTGACCCTGGCCTACTTCTCACTGGTGCTGTTCACCAAGAGCGGAGGTGATCCGACTCCGCGGAAGATGCAGCGCAATCTTGTCTATCGGGTATCGGGCTGGACCATCCTGGGGTGCATCGCGCTGATCGCCATCAACGGCTTGTTCTTCCGCGACACTGCTCTCGCCGACATCAAGCCCGTGTTCTGGCTCGAGTCCATTGCCCTCTGGGCTTTCGGAGCGGCGTGGTTCGTCAAAGGCGAAGGCCTCGGCCTGCTGACGGACGAGTAGCCCGACCCGGGTTCAGCCTCCGAGGAGCTCGACCAGTGCACCCTGATCGTCGACAGCGAGTGCACGCTCGGCGCGCAGACTGTCCCCGTCCCGGTAAATCGAGGCGATTGCTGCGATTCGTCCTGCTTTCCAGAAACCAACGAGCACGTCGCGTTTCTCTGGATCGCCTACCGGCATCTCTTTGTCCCAGCCGTCCAGATGACCGGTGACGTTGATCGGAACGTCGTAGTGCTGGCTCCAGAAGAATGGTGGCTCGATGAACGCGGCATCGCGGCCGAGGATATTGCCTGCCACCGTCTGGCCTTGACGCTGGGCGGGGGCCCAGTGTTCGACACGTACCGAGTTGCCATCCGGCCCCGGGTAGCGAGCGATGTCTCCGGCGGCCCAAATGTTCGGGTCGCTTGTGCGGAGGTGGTCGTTCACAACGATACCGTTGTCCACAGTGAGGCCTGCGTCCTCAGCGAGTTGCGTGCGAGGCAAGACACCGATTCCCACGACAACCACGTCGGCGGGCAACACCCTTCCATTGTCGAGCTCAACGTGCTCGGCACTGATGCCCTTGACGCCGGACCCGAGCTCGAAATCGACCCCGTGCTGTCGGTGCAGGTCGGTGACAAAACGACCCAACGTCTCGCCGATGAGGTGAGCGAGGGGCATCTCCTCGGGAGCGACAACGGTGACGCTCACGTCTCGCTGCCGCAGCGACGCAGCCACCTCCAAACCGATGAAACCGGCCCCGATCACAACTGCCTTCCGCGCCTTGCCGAGGGCTGAGATGATGGCGCGGCTGTCGGCGAGGGAACGCAGGTAGTGGACGTGGGAAAGCTCGGCACCGGGCACCGGCAGCCTGCGTGGTTCGGCTCCGGTGGCGAGGACCAGGGCTCCGTAGGAGAGCTCATCGCCGTCGGCCATACGGACCTTGCGGCTCTCGGGATCTACCGACTCCACCCGTGCTGAGCTCAGGTTGATCCCGGCGCCTGCATAGAACTCAGGGGTGCGCAACGGCATCCATTCCTCAGGTGCGGTCCCGGCGAGGTAGTCCTTGGAGAGGTTGGGTCGATCGACCGGTGCCTCCTCCCCGACGAGGTGGATTGGACCTTCATAGCCTTCGCTCCGCAACCTCTCAGCGGCCGCAGCGCCTGCGGCCCCTGCGCCGACGATCACGACCGACTCGGGTACGCCGGATACGGCGAGTTTCGGGCTCGCCACCCTTGTGGCCTCCCCCAGGACATACAGCCGGCCGTCCCGAACGGTGATGTCATAGCTCGGTATGGGGTCGAGCGCCGGTGCCCCTACAGCAGCGCCGGAGACGATATCGAAGGACGCGTGATGCCAGGGACAATGGATCTCGCCGCCGGCACACAGCCCGTCGCCGAGTGGCCCTCCATAGTGGGTGCATCTGCCGCCCACTGCATGTAACCCGTTGCCCTCCCTCACCAGCACTACAGGCTTCCCCTCGAAGTGGCCGACGCTGGGGGTCATGTCATCGAGCGCCTCTACGGGGAGACCCTCCTTGCCCAGGTCGGGTCCGCGCAGCTTGGTGTCTTCCGTCATGATTCGCGCCTTTCCATGTGGATCTGTCTTGGAAGTCTGCTGGCGACGCCCCAGGTTGCGGTCGATCTCGATGACCGACTCACTGCGGCCCAACCCCGGTTCTGCTCAGCGCTCAACGACGTATTCGGGGCATCCGACGTGGCTGATGTCGGAAACAGAGGTCCTGCTGGTTGTATTGGCTGAGAACGGGTGCCGCAGGACTCGGCGACACAAACACGTCCCTCCTCAACGGTGTGCGGTGCGGGGCCTGCCGTAATCGCGTGTCTTCCCCTAGGTAAGGCTTGTCTCGATGCTGCATCCGATCTGATCACTCCAGTTGTCTCTGGGGTCGTCGTGCTGGGGCGAATGCCCCGAGATGTCTTCTATCGCAGATCAACCTTCGTAACCTGCCGCCCGGGCCGCTCGTCCTTGGCGCTTCGCCTTCTCCTTCGCCTCGTTGCGACTTTCGGGGTTGCCGACCTCGTAGTGGTACTTCTTGCCGGAGTCGCCCCATTGGTAATAGGGCCCGTCCCCGTCTTTGCTTCTGTGTACCGGCACTTGTGCTCCGTTCATCCGCGGTCGATTCACTCGGACATCTCGAGCTTGCGATCTGTGCCTACCCGGAGGCAGGCCCATACAAACACAGCACCGGCCGATGCTCTTCGCCGGAGAAACCCCCCTTGACCTTCGAGCAGGTCGAGGGTTCATACTGCGGGTAGGTGAGCGGATAGCCGGGAGGCGGATCGGTGCTGAAGGTCGGTGAGTTCTCGAAGCTGGGCATGGTGTCGGTGTCGTCGCTGCGTTACTACGACAAGATCGGTTTGCTGAGGCCGGATGTGGTCGATCCGGTCAATGGCTATCGCCTGTACCGGGCCAGCCAGTTGCGTGACCTGAATCGCATCATCGCCCTCAAGGATCTCGGACTGGCTCTCGAGGAGATTCCACCCGTTTTGGCCGACGAGTTGAGCGGGCCGGAGCTGCGAGGCATGTTGCGACTCAAGCAAGCGGAGATCCGCCATCACATTGACGAGGAGCAGGAGAGGCTGCAACGAGTTGCAGTCCGGCTGTCTCTGATCGAGAAGGAGGGCACCATGCCCGACACCGAAATGACCATCAAGACACTGGAACCGGCGTCCGGGTTGTCGGTGCGTGAGACGGTGCCCGCAGCCCCCGGAATCGGCGATGTCATCGGCGACACCATCGGAGGTATCTTCGCCAACGGGCTTCAACTTGCCGGTGCCCCCGTCGCCATCTATCACGACCTGGAATTCACCCCCGACAGCGTCGATGTCGAAGTGTTCTGCCCGGTGGCTGAATTCGGCGGCACTCCTCTGGAGACACCGGGTGGACGCAAATTGATGCCGCGAACGCTGGAAGCGGCCGAGGTCGCAACAACGGTGTTCGTCGGCAGCTATGAGGAACTCGCCACCCCGTATCAGGCGCTGGCAGCGTGGATTGGCGAGCACGGGTACCGCGTCGCAGGCCCCACTCAGGAGATCTACATGTCGGACCCCGAAGATCCCGGCCCCCCGGTGACCGAGATCCGGATGCCGATCACCAAGGAGTAGCGGGCGGCGGCACCAAGTCAACGGCAACAATGGTGGTTGCCGAGGTGGAGGGATGGCCGCCTGAGGATCTCACTCAGCTGCTCGACAGCGATCGAATCTGAATCCAGACCGCAGTGGCAATCCACCCGCCACTGGTCGCCCACCTCCCTGTCGGACGACACAGACGCTCCGGGATGTTGGGACGATGCACAGGCCATCGCAGTTCGTCGTCATCACCCTGACCGGGGCGCTACCGGTTGGCCGTGGATGAGGATGACTTGCGGGTGGTCCAGGACAGTCAGGTCCTCCCGTGGGTCGTCGGGAAACACCACCAGGTCTGCCGGGGCGCCGATCTCGATTCCCGGGAGGCCGAGGTATGCCCTGGCGTCCCAGGAACCGGCCCCGAGTGCGGCCGCGGCCGGCAAGCCGAACGAGTGGAGTAGGCGAATCTCGCCGGCGACCACCCCATGCGGGTTCATCCCCGCATCCGTGCCTGCCAGGATCCTCACTCCGAGCTCGTAGGCACGACGGATCGCCTCCCCGTGCGTTGCCATCCCTGCGACCAGCGCCGCTCCCCCCTCACGCCCCACCATGTCGGCGGCGGTGTCCCGGAGGATGTCGTCGATGAGGGCGGTGGGAGTCCAGGTGATCCCGGCCGCTGCCATGGCCTCGATCTGGCCGGCCTCGACGATCGACCCGTGCTCGATGCCGTCGAATCCTGCCTCGATGGCCTGGTTCACCGAGTCCGGGATGATGGCGTGCATGGTGATGCGCCCTCCGGCGTCATGTACCACTCTCGCGGTTTCCGCAAGCGTCTCTAGCGAGTAGTTCGGGGAGAATCGGCCGGATTCATCGAAATAGTCGCCGATCACCTTCACCCACGCCCCGGAGTGCGCCAGTTCCTCGAGCGCCGCCGCAGGGAGCATGTCGTCGGCGATCTCCCTGGCCAGGCCGGGTAGGTAGCGCCCGGGTGGAGCCAGGAATCGACCGGCGGTGATGACCGTGGGGAAACCGTCCGCTGGGGAGATGAGTACCGACGCGTGGTTGGGGCTGCCCGGCTCACGCACCGAGAGCACGCCAGCCTCTGCATGAGCGCGGGCAGACGCCTGGATCTTCTCCTCTTCGCTGCCGTCGGGTCGAGGGCTTGCCAGGGCGAGGTGGGCATGGGCGTCGACCAGGCCTGGCACCGCATAGCCGCCGCTGTGCAGCGTGTCGCTTTCCAACGGCCCCTCCACGAACCTTCCGTCTTTGATCCAGAGATCAGTGGTTACTGCCCCGGGGAGCACCTTGGTCTGTATGTGAATTGCCGAATCCACGAGATCCGAGCCTATCCGCCCGGAGGACGGGATGGGCCGAGGGACACCGGCGCAGCCGATCCCACTAGTCGTGTCCGGCAACTCGACGTAGGATCGAAGGTGGCGAGCCGGCACGGGTGCTCTGGCAGGAGCAGTGTCCTCGATGCGAGAGCAACCCCAGCAGCGAACGGGATCGTATGCAACGGGATTCTCACTCTTCGCCAGCCCGTGAGCGCGGGCCTGCTGGACGCCGGTCTCGAGTTCGCCTCCCACGATCTCCCGCCCATCGCCTTCGGGCCGATCCCATCGCGCCGGCTGGGGCGCAGCCTCGGCATCAACAACATCCCGCCCAAGATCTGCTCGTACTCGTGCCTCTACTGCCAGGTTGGCCCGACCACCGACCGTGTGTTCGAACCCCGTGACTTCTACCCGCCAGCCCAGATCGTCGAGGAGGTGGCTGCCCGGGTGACCGAGGTGCGAGCTCGCGGCGAGCCCATCGACTACCTCAGCTTCGTACCAGACGGGGAGCCCACCCTCGATGCCGGCCTCGCCGAGACAATCCATCTCCTGCGACCGCTCGGCATCGACATCGCGGTGATGACCAACGGATCGCTGTTGTGGCGGGACGACGTTCGTCGCGCCCTCGACACGGCGGATTGGGTCTCGGTGAAGGTCGACGCGGCCACCGGATCGATCTGGCAGAAGCTGAACCGCCCCCACCCCGACGTAGACCTCACCACGGTGCAGAACGGCATCCGGAGGTTCGCCGAGGAATTCACCGGGGACCTGGTGTCCGAGACCATGCTCATCAGCGGGATCAACGACCACGTCGCCTCGCTCGACGCTATCGGGGCGGTTCTACGCAGCATCAGGCCGGACACGGCATATCTGGCGATCCCACCCGGCCCACTCCCTATCCGAACATCACCGCCCCCGACGAGGACATCGTCAACCGTGGGTATCAGATCCTGTCACGGTACGTGCTCCGTGTCTGCTTGCTGAGCGGGTACGAAGGAGATGAGTTTTCCGCGACGGGAGACCCGGCCACCGATCTGCTGGCCATCACCTCGGTGCACCCGATGAGGGCGTCGGCTGTCGTAGACCTGCTCGAGCGCTGTGATGCAGATTGGGCAACTGTCGACGAACTCGTGAATGCGGGTGAGCTCAAGCAGGTCACCTATCGGGACCAGGACTACTACGTCCGTCGCTGGCAGTAGGCCCCGGATGGCCCGGAGGGCTTGTTCGGCCGTGCGGATGCTCGATCCCTCACCAAGCCCCGGACAGCTTTGGCTGTCCTTGCGAGGAACCGCCCCTACGCGTGCTCTTGGGCAAACGCCTCGACCCGGCTCAGGTATTCGCCGCGTTCGCTCTCGCTGAGCCACGAGATCGTGAAGGCGTTGGATACCAGTGTGCTGATCTCTTCGTTGGTCAGCCCCAGTTCCTTCTGGATCACCGACAGGTTCTCGGCGATGTAGCCGGGGAAGTAGGCGGGGTCGTCGCTGTTGATCGTCACTAGGACGCCCTGATCCATTAGCTGTCTGATCAAGTCGCCTTTCGTGCCGTCGGTCACGAACGAGTTGGATATCGGACACACCGTCAGCCCAAGACCGCGACGCTTGATCTCCTCGAGGAGGCGCTCGTCCTCAATGGCGTTGACACCGTGGTCGATCCTCTCGACTCCGATCTCGTCGAGGCACTGCCAGATGTGCGCCACGCTGTCCTGCTGGTCGACGTCGCAGTGCATCGTGAGCCTGTAGCCCTGCAGCTCTCGCCTCGGCGAACACGTCACGGAACTTCACCGGAGGGTTGCCGCGCTCGTCCGAGTCGAGGCCAACACCGAGAATTCGGTCGCGGTAGGCCGATGCCTGCTGAAGTGTCTCGAGGGCGGATTCGCTCGACATGTCCCGCAGGAAGCACATGATCAGCTGTGATCGGATCCCGTACTCGCTCTCAGCATTCGCCTGCGCTCGACTGAGACCGTCGATGACCGTGCCGAACTCGACGCCGCGCGAGGTGTGTGCCTGCGGGTCGAAGAACATCTCCACATACACGAGGTTCTGGGCAGCCACCCGCGTGAAGTACGCCATGGCGAGGTCGTAGAAGTCATCCTCGACACGCAACACCGCCATCCCCTCGTAGTACTGCTCGAGGAACGACGACAGGTCATCAAAGTCGTATGCGGCCCGCATCTCTTCGACGTCCTGGTACGGCAAGGCGATGTTGTTCCGCCGCGCTAGATCAAACTTGAGCTCGGGTTCGAGCGTCCCTTCGATGTGAAGGTGCAACTCGGCCTTGGGGATCCCGTTGATGAAGGTGGCTGCGTCGGTCATCGTCGACTCCGATCGTTGCTGGTGACGAGAGGGATGGACGCCCATATAGGACGTTGCCTCAACGGCCTCCTCGATCAGCGCTCCGTGGGCATGCTACTGCGCCACGCCTGTGTCCCCTCCTTCGGGCGGTTTCCGTCTACAGAGGCGGCCTGGAAGTGGAAGCCATAGACTTGCGTCGAGATCGCCCAAGATCCGCATGGAGGAACTCATGGCCGACGTGCTCGTGGCATATGCCACACGCCATGGCTCCACTGCCGAGGTCGCCGACGCTATCGCCGAGGCGCTACGACAGCAGGGCCACAATGTGACCACAACGCCTGCCGCTCGTTTCAAGGACCCCGTCGACGGATTCGATTTGGTGGTTCTCGGCGGTGCTCTGTATTCGGGGCGGTGGCACTCCGGTGCTCACCGCTTCCTGCGCAAGCACCGCCATCGATTGGAGGGTCGGGCGGTTGCCGTTTTCGGCATGGGACCGCGCCTTGACGTCGAAGAGGCTTGGCAGACGTCGCGAGCCCAGCTGGATCGTGCCCTGGCGAAGCGCTCATGGCTCCACCCGGTCGCGGTGACCGTGTTCGGCGGTGTCGATCCCCCAAAGAAACGCGAGCGCCGCGATATCCGAGACTACGAAGCGATCAAGGTGTGGGCAGCGGGTCTACTCGACGGGGGGTGAACGAGCGCGCCGTCTACCTCAATCCTTGCGACGGGCGTGGTAGCGCAGGTGGGTGACGAGGGGCGAGTGCTCGTTTCTCGATGGCGACACGGTCCGAGTCGATGCCGCCGAGTGGATTGCCCTCGTGATTCCTGCGCTGTGGATCATTCAGACGTTCCGCTACATCGACGCCTGGAACGCCGATTTCGCCGAATCCACGATCGATCTCTTCGGAGCCGAGTTCGCCATCGGCCCTTGGTTGGCACTCATCGCCGGCGCCGTATTGGCCCTCAAACGCCCCGCTCGCGTCTGATCCCTGTATCGCTATCCAAGGTCGGCAGGAACAACCTCCCGTTTCCCGCACCGGATGAGAGCGAGCCGAGAACGCACTCGCCCGGGCGGGCCAATCGTTGTGTAGTCTCGAAAATGCGCTTGCGGTGGAAGGAGTCGACATGTTCGACTGGAAAGCACTCGTCTCTCGCTCGGTACGCTGGCTGCAGCGCACCGCACGCTCCATCGCCAGATGGCTGGCTGGCCTTCTCAGTCGCGTCGCGCCGCCCACTCCGGTAGGTCCGATGATCTCGAGCATCGACCCCGTCGAGGGCTATGCCGGGACCATGGTCACGATTCGCGGGGCGCGCTTTGCGACAACTCGTGAGGACAACCTCGTTTCGTTCGACGGAACCCCAGCCCGGGTGGTCGCGGCCGTCTCGGACGAGATCACCGCGATCGTCGAGGCCGGCACTGACACGGGTGCCGTCACGGTGGAGGTCGCCGGGCATGTCGCAACGGGCCCGGATTTCACGATCTTGGAGTACCCGCTTGCGGGCGCAGGCGAGGATGGCCCACCCATCTACTTCGCCGGTACCGGCTCACCGGGCGGTGCGGCCGGTGGAGTGCCGCCGACCGGAACCGCAAAGATCCTCGTGGCTCTGGTGCACCCGAGCGATCGAACGCCCACCAATCCCGCCAACCTGCGTCAGGACATCGTCGATATCTGGAGCGATGTGACCACGTTCTACGACCAGGCGAGCTTCAACACCCTGACTGTCAACGTCGACACCATGACCGCCTGGCACCAGCTCTCCGGTACCGAGAGTGACTACGTGAAACTCAACAGTGATCCCGGGTACCCCAACATCGACTGGGGAGTCATCGACCGGCTGCTCGCCGAAGCGGCGCAGGCAGCCAAGGACGACGGGTTCAACCTGAACAGCTACGACATGATGGCGACAGTCGTGAACCTCAACGGCACGTTCATCCGGGCCTGGGGTGGTTTCAGCCGGCAGAACTTCAAGTACAAGAACACGAGCGCCGGCCTCGACATCAACATCACACTGAACAACCCGTTGCCTCAGCTCGTGGTCGGCGAGGACGCTGATTGGGGTCGCTGTGCCCATGAGTTCGGTCACAACCTCGTCGACGCCTCCGGCGCCTCGATCACGGACGCGATCGGGGCGATGACGCTCGGAGAGGACGTCTACGACAGCGACCTCATCGACCCGAGCGAAGCGACCGCCGAAGAGTTCGAGATGATGGGTGACCATGACAGCCATCCCCTGTTCTCGGGATACTTCATGGACCAGCTGGGCTACTACGACAAGTCGGACCAGAAGCAGATCCGGCAACTGACGTGGGATCGCAATCCGACGACGAACACGTTCAAGATCGCCGCCCACGGATTGAGCAAGAACGCGCTGGCGGATCGATGCCATCTGGTGAAGATCAAGGTCGCCAACGGACTGTATTACTACATAGAGACAAGACAGCGCCCCGGTACTACCGCCCAGGTCTTCGACGATTCGATCCCAGTGGGCACCGCCCCGCACGACGGTGGGATCGTGGTCACCCGGGTGCTGACCGACGTCGTGAATCTCAACCAGCAGACACGTTTCATTACGCTGCTGCACGATGAGGTCGTCCTCAAGAACGGAGAGACCGCCATCGACCAGGCACGGGACCTGACCATCACCGTGCAAGACGACGGGCTCGTCAACCGCCCGCTGGTGTGCGAGGTGAAGGTCGAGTGGGCGCATGCGATCACGGCGGATCCCAACGGCAAGTTCGATCTGCGCTTCGATCCGTGGGACAGCAACTGGCAGACCCCCGACATCTGGGTGGATCGCAAGACCTACGGAACGTTCGACAAGGCGAAGGACTCCGCCGGACGCCCCAAAGGCAACGGCGACAAACCCCGACCGGGCGAGATCAATCGCTTCTACACCCGGGTGCACAACGACGGAACGGATGCGGCAAGCAACGTGAAGGTGACCTTCTACGTCGTCGAACCACCAGGGGTGGGTGACAACGGGAACTGGGCGCCGCTGCAGACGGAAACCATCGGGACTATCGCCGCAGGCGGCTCGGAGGACATCTACACGAACTGGACACCGGTGGTCGACCGCCACACGTGTCTCAAGGTGTTCGCCCAGCAACAGCTCGGCGAGATCTCCGGCGGCAACAACAACGTGCAGGAGAACGTCTTCGACTTCGAAGCACCGGCGGCCAGCGTGCCCGAGGCAGTGACCATGCCCGTCGCAGTGCGCAATCCCCTCGACCGCCGCGTGCTCGTACATCTTCGCCCCTCGAGGGTGCCGGCAGGCTATGCGGTGCATTTCCCCCATCGCTGGGTCTGGCTCGACGCAAAAGCCGAACGCAGCTTTGCGATGACCGTCATCCCCACCGAGGACTACGGGTGGTATCGCGAGTTCAAGGAAGAGGGGATGACCACGGACATCAGCCTCCGTGGTGACTTGCCTCGCACATATGCACAGCAGACGGGTCTCACTGGGCCGGCCTCGTGGGCGTTTCCCATTGGCGGCGTGACGATGAGTGTCACCCCCAAGCTGCGCGCCTCACTCGATATCGAGGCAGGACCGGAAGGCGACGGAATCTTTGTCCGCGGCGTCCTGGATCCTCCGCTCGAAGACGAGCGTGTCCGTGTCGATTTCGCCGACTCGTACGGCTACGTGCAGGTTGCCGAAGTCACCACCGAGCAGAACGGAGTCTTCGACCTGTTCTACTCATTGGGTGAGGCACAGCGGGCCAACGAGGACCTCGTCAACGAGGATCCGGCTCAGCTTCCGCCGGGCCATCCGGGCCACTTCCCGGTCTGGGGGACCTACCGGGTGCAGGCGCACACGATCAACTCGCCAAACGCCGCCCAAGCCAGCTCGAACGTGGTTGTTGTGAAAGTGGTCCAACCCTGAGGGTGGGCAACTGAGGACGGCGTGGTCGCGACCTGAGAGACGGTTAGGCCGGACTCCGAGGAGGAGCCAGGCACCGTGGATCTCGCGGGAGCCAAGGTTCCTGCACCGTGATCCCCGGCTTGGATCACGACTCACCCTGAGCTTCCGTCCGACAGACACAACGTGGGAAGGACTTTGATATCGTTGAGAAGACTGCGAGGTATCTGATGCCCGATCCAGGCGTCGGCCCTTACCGATATGTCGCGACCGCAGGGGGCGAGCACGCTCCTTGGTACGTGATGCCATTCGACAAGCATGGGCGTTGCCGGGCACCTCGAACGCGCGGTCACCTCATCGACACGATTTCTTCAGGGCAGTTCAGCGACGTATTCCTCTTTTCCCACGGTTGGAACAACGACTGGGACACCGCAACCGACCGCTATCGAGACTTCATGGATGGCTTCACCACTATGCGGACGGAGCACGCCCTCGACGTCAGGCCCGGGTACAAGCCACTGCTGGTAGGGATCATCTGGCCGGGCACTGCTCTCGTGATGCCTTGGGAAGCGGCTCCGAGATTCGCAGGCGGAGCGCCGGTGCACGAGCCCACGGACGACCGGTCCGGCGACGCCCAGCGCATGATCGACGAGATCGCGGATGAACTACCCGACGACGCTGTACCTCGCTTCTACGAGCTAATGGACCAGGACGAGGGACTCGACCGGTCCGATGCCCTGGAACTGGCTGAGATGCTGCTCGAGTTCGGGAGCGACGAAGTGCTACCTGATGGCGGCGCGCCGGCTGCCGCGGATCTCGTCGCGGCGTGGAGCGAGGCCCAGGTGGCATATCCGACACGGGCGGCCGAGGAAGCCTTGTTCGACGACACCGAGTTCGGCACAGTGGATGCTGCGGCACCCGGTCCGCACGCAGCCGGCTTTTTCGACCGCATCGACCCGCGCAAGGTAATTCGTTTGGCCACGGTATTGCAAATGAAGGATCGGGCCGGCGTGGTAGGGATACACGGCGTGTCGCCGCTTCTCCGCGACATCCTCGGTGCTTGTAGCTACGCGAGTACATCTCCTCGGACACTCCTACGGCGCCAAAGTCGTGCTGTCGGCATTGAGCCACGGCGCTGTGCCGCGTCCGGTGACGTCTGCGCTGCTACTCCAGCCGGCCGTCTCTCGGTTCTGCTTCGCAGCGGATGCCGGGCATGGAAGGCCGGGCGGATTCCGGGGGGCACTCGAGCGAACGCGACTCCCGATAATGTCGACGTTCAGCCGACGCGACGCTCCGCTCTCGAAGTTCTTTCACCTGGCGGCTCGGCGAGGATCTGATGTCGGCGAGATTCGGGTCGCGGGCGGCGACATCAGCAAGTACGCCGCCCTAGGCGGGTACGGACCCGGAGGGCTGGAGGATCATGAGTATGTTCGCGTCGTGATAAAGCCGATCGGCGAATCCTATGACCTCGACGCCTGCAGCGAGGAGGTGATCGCGCTCGAGGCTCATGATGCGATCAAGGGACACGGCGACATCAGTAACACGCACACATGGTGGGCGCTATACGACTCGATCGCAGCAACGTGAGGGGGTCGACGTGTCCGGCATGATTCGCAATGAGAACGAGTTGCTCACTTTGCGCATCCGCCTCGCCCCGGGCCGAGATGAATCGCTCGTGATTTTCGACTTCTACCGGGGTCGGAATCAGCTGCGAGACCCGATCCGCGTCCCAGCCGAACACTTCGGGATCCCGCCGTCCATGACCTACACCAACGTTGTCGACAGGATCGGCTACCTCTTCCCGGGCCAGCTGGTGGGAGACGAGCTCGGGATGAGTAGTCTCGTCGATCCCCTGCACGCTCTCGTCCAGGAGCGGTCGCCGGAGGAGCCGCTGTGGCTGCAAGTATCACACGGTTCGACGTATCTCTCGGTCGTCCCGTGGGAGGCGGTGCTGCGGGCTCTCGTCGATCCGAAGCTCCCCGTCTTTCGGATCCCCAATTTCCTGATCGATCCGCACTTCCTCGTCGAGGACCTAGAAGTTGCCCTGTGCGCCAGCAGCCCCCGCGCCAAGATCTCTTACGAGTCGGTATACATCATCGAGGATCTCGTGCAGATGTTCTCGGGCCTCGCACCCAACGCACGGGTGCACGTCTTCGCCGACTCTTTCGTCTACGAGGATATCGCAGGACTTGCCCGGGACGACGGTGCGATCAAGGTCGAGGTGCATAACCCGGCCGACGCCGCCGACTTCGGTCTCGGAGGCACGAGGCTGCAGGAGCGATCCGGCGGCATCGCCAGCCCCTGGTTGCTGTGGATGAAACAGGACCTGGGTGAGCGGCGGACGGACCTGGTGCATTTCGTCAGCCCCGGCTACTTCACGACGGACCTCGGCGGTTTGGCCCTGGCCCACTCCCCGCTCGGTGACCAACACCGCCGCCAGGCACACATGGTGTCGGCCGCAGAGATCAATACATTCCTCAACGCCGTTGGTGCCTGGGCAGCGGGATGCACCATCCCGGTACGCGACCCGTGGAGCGTCGGCGTGCGCGGTCTTCGCCGAACAGCTCGCACGTCATCGCCCCGAGCCGATCGTCGTCCACGAGCACTTCAGGGCCGACCCCAACTCCGACCGACTCGAAGGGTTGCGCTCTGCGTACCAGTTCCTATTCGGCCCCCCGATCAACGAGGCGGTGACTACGCCGGCCACGGCCATCTACGCCCACCCCAAACGGCTGGGCGTCTTTACCGACGAACCCGACATCGCCATCTCTTCCATAGCCCAGAGCGCGTATGCGTTCGAGCTGCAGTCCGCCCCAGCGAAGGATTTCGCCCCCATCTTCAAGAAGGCGGGCCGCACCGGACGGCCCGCCCGCGACGAGAGCCGTTGGCAAGCTACTGTGCGGCTCGACGTGGAGCAGTCGTTCGCCAAGCTGGCGTCGCAGGGAATCGAGACCCCCGAGGAGCGCGGCGAAGCCGAGGCGCTCGAGTTCTTGAAGCGGGCACTGCAGTCGACTGAGGACGCGGGGTGACATGATGAATCGCGTTGTCATCGAAGTCGGCACCCACAATGAGGACGACAACAAGATCGTCACACTCCGCGTCGAAGAGCCACTCGAGCTGGCCGACCTGGGCTCCAGCGCGCTCGATCTGAGCAGCGAAGACCCGGTCTTTGCCGCCCTCGAGGCACTTGCAGGCGATGAGCCGGTGCGTGGTGCGGGGGAGCTGATCTACCAGCGGATCACACAGAACGCAGCAGTTCATGAGGCGTTGAGCAAGATCGCCGGAATCGCCTGCTGGGCGAAGCGCTCGAGTCGTGTTTCGCGTCTCTCCTGCAAACCCGGCCGATGATCTCCCCTGGGAGGCGCTTTACCTCCCCGACGAGAATCTGTTCGTTGGACTGGATGCACGATCACCGATGGCTCGTATGGCCGGACATGCCGGGCCCGAGTCCGAGTTTGTGCCACTGTCGGGGCCGGTCCGGATCGTGGCAGTGCTGGCAGCACTGGAACGCAATGCACTGCCGGAATGGCAAGCTATCTATGAAGCTGCCGCCAACTCCGGTCTCGACTTCGAAATAGCGTTGCTATGTAGCGAGCAGGCCCTGA